>BMQD01000025.1 GCA_014647935.1 Planomonospora parontospora | reverse complement strand
CACGGCGTGCTGGGTGTCGCGGAGCATCTGGAGGCGGTGCCGGGCGGTGATGTCATGGCCGGAGCTCACCGCGCCCAGGCGATGTCCGTCAGGAGTCTCGATCGGCCGTCCGTTGGTCACGAACCGGCGGGGCGGCGCGCCGGGGGCGCGGACCACCACCTCCTGGTCGTCGAAGTGCTCCCCGGCCAGCGCCCGCGCCAGGGGGACCTGTTCGGGGGCGAGCAGGGTCCGCCCGTCGGGGGCGAACATCCCGTAGGCCGGTGCCCAGCGGTCGGTGGCCATCGGCTGCTCCGGCGCGTGCATCAGCTCGCGCATCGGCTGGTTGAAGCGCACCAGCCGGCCCTCGGTGTCGCAGGCCACGACGGGGGCCTTCAGGCTGTCCAGCAACGCGGACAGGAACGTGTGTTCCTGTTCCAGCCGCCTGTGGGTCTGTTCCGCCGCCTGGGAACCGATCCCTGTTTCCGCCATCGCGGCCAGGTCGCTCAGGATCTCCAGTTCCTCCTGATTCCATGCGTGAGGGCGGTCGTCGATCACGCACAGAGCGCCCAGGGGCAGGCCGTCGGGGGCGTGCAGCGGGATGCCGGCGTAGGCGGCCGGCTCACCGCGGGCCACGGCCCCGATGTCGGTCCAGCGTTCGTCACCGCGGGCGTCGTCCACCGCCAGCGGGGCGTCGTCGACGAGCAGGTGCCGGCACATGGACTGCGACAGGGGCGTCCACCGCGGCGGCGGCCGGCCGGTGCCCGCGGAACTGAGGGTGACCTGCCGGTCCTCGGCGATCAGGGTCACCAGTGCCGCCCGCACGCCCAGCAGCCGGACCGCCATCCGGGTCACCTGGTCCAGCAGCGGCACCCGAGGGGACTCCAGCAGACCCGTGGCGCGCAGCGCCTCGAGCCGCCCCGGATCACGCACACGCTCTTGGATCGTCATGCGCCCATCCCCCCGTGGCATCGATCCTCAGCGGAAAACCCATCACCTGTGACCTTTATGCCCGCTGTTGCGCAGTGTGTTCTGTTTCCTGTCCGGACAGGTGAACGGGGCCGGCGCAGGGGGTCAGGCGTGCCGGCCGCCGGCCACGTCGTAGACCAGGTGGGTGACGGCGGTGCCGGTGACGACGCGCGGGTCGCCGAGGTGGACGGGGGCGGTGCCGAGCTGGTCGAACATGCGGGTGCCGCCGCCGAGGAGCACCGGCACCAGGTCGATGCGGACCTGGTCGACCAGGCCGGCGTCGAGCGCCTGCCAGGCCACGCTGCCCGGGCCGACCCCGACCGCCTTGTCCCCTGCGGCCTGCCGGGCCAGCTCGACGGCGGCGGCGAGCCCGTCGGTGACGAACGTGAACGGCGTCCCTTCCGCTTTCCAGTCCTCGGGCGCGGTGTGGGTCACCACGAAGGTCGGCACACCCATCGGGTGGGTGCCGTCCCAGCCGTTGGTCATGTCGAACAACCGGCGTCCGACGACCAGGGCACCGGTGATGTCGTTCAGCTCCCGCACGTGGGCGGCGCTGGCCGCCGAGGTGCGGTAGGCGACCCGCGTGGAGTTCGCGGTCGACGTCGGCACGTCCCCGTTGCGGCACCAGGCGAACAGGTGCTCGAAACCGCTGTTGGACGGGCCGGCGATGAAGCCGTCCAGAGACATCGACGCCTCGATGTACACCGTCGCCATGAGATCACTCCGTTCCCCGGAGCCGTCCGGGTGCCGTGGTGTGCGCGTGGCCGCTGCCCGCGCCGGTCGGTCATTGAGACGCATCCGGCCCGCAGAACTGATCGGTCCGCCCGGGCGGGGACCACGTGCGGCAGGAGCGGTCACCCCGGACACGGGGAAGATCAGTGGTCATGGCATCGGCCGGGCCTCCGATCGCTGGTGGGACATGGCGAGGAGTGGGTTAATGCGTAACACCAGATGATGTGACGTTATGGGGGCGTTGTGATGCGATGCCACAGTTGCGGTGGTGTGCTGCCGCCGCGTACGGGGCGGCAGGGCCGGTCCTCGGTGTACTGCTCGGCGGCGTGCCGCCAGCGGGCGTACCGGTCCCGGAAGGATCCGGCGACGGGTGACGCGGTGCGGGAGCTGATCGCCGACATCGAGCGGCGGGCCCGGGAGTTGGCGCCGGGGCTGCCCGAGGCGTTCTACGCGGACGTGACCGAGCTGTCGTCCTCCGTCGGCAGGCTGCGGCGCATCGCCCGCATCGCGCGGGACGCGGCGCAGACCGGAGCGGGCTCGCCCGCGCCATGCCCGGCCGAGGAAATCGTCACACCGGCACCGGTGACGGAAAAACCGTCCGGAAGGCCCGGTCCCGGGACGGCAGGCGGGTTCGGACCGGAGGCCGCACCCGGAGCCGAGGGCGAGGCCGGGACCGGATCCGAAGCCGGGACCGGCGCCGAGGAGGACGCCGAGGTGGTGGCGGCCGTGAACTCCGGGGACGAGTGGGCGTTCGCCGGGCTGGCGGAGCCGTACCGGGCGGAGCTCCAGCTGCACTGCTACCGGATGGTCGGCTCCTACGACGACTCGGCGGACCTGGTGCAGGAGACGTTCCTGCGCGCCTGGCGCAACCGGGACGGCTTCCGGGGGCGCTCCTCGCTGCGTGCCTGGCTGTACCGGATCGCCACCAACGCCTGCCTGGACTTCCTGCGGCGCAACACGCGCCGGCCGCAGCGCTACGAGGGGTCCGCGGGCGGAGCGGAGCCCCCGGCGCGGATCACCTGGCTGCAGCCCTACCCGGACCACCTGCTGGAGGACGCCGCCGGGGCCGTGAGCGCGTCCGCGGGCGCCCCGGAGGAGGCCGCGCTGTCGCGGGAGACGGTGGAGCTGGTCTTCCTGACCGCGATCCAGCACCTGCCGCCCCGGCAGCGGGCGGTGCTCGTGGTGCGGGACGTGCTCGGCTGGCCGGCCGGCGAGGCGGCGGAGCTGCTGGAGATGAGCACGGCCTCGGCCAACAGCGCGCTCGCCCGGGCGCGGGCGACGCTGCGCGAGCATCTGCCCCGGCACCGGGCGCAGTGGACGGCCCCGGCGGCGCCGAGCCGGGACGAGCGGGTGATCCTGCAACGGTACATGGACGCGGCCGACCGGGCCGACGCCGCCGCCGTGGCCGAGCTGCTGCGCCAGGACGCGCTGGTGACGATGCCGCCGGGCCCGCTCTGGGTCGCGGGCCGGGACGCGATCGAGGACGCGCTGGCGAGGACGTACGACCCGGCCTCGCCGGCCTACTTCGGGCGCTGGCGGCACCTGCCCACCCGGGCGAACGGCCGCCCGGCCGCGGCGGGGTACGTGCAGCGGCCGGGCACCGCGGTGTACCGCGCGCAGGTGCTGGACGTGCTGCGGATCGAGAACGGGATGATCGTCGAGATCACCGCGTTCGAGCCCCACCTGTTCCCCGCGTTCGGCCTGCCGCTGACGTTGCCGGCGGCGAACGGGGACTGAGCGGCGATCGGACGGCCGGGGGCGCCGGCGAGCCGCGCTCTCCTACCGCCGCGGCTCCGGGGCCCGGAGGAGGCGCACGACCCTGCCGACGACGCTCCCGGCGGGAGCGTAGCCGAAATGGCGGGAGTCCAGGCTGTAGCCGGCGTTGTCACCGAGCAGGACCAGGCATCCGTCGGGGACCGCCGTCTCGCCCGCCCGGGCGGGCACCGAGACCGGGCGGGGGTCGCCGGGCACGGCGGCGACCCGCTTGATCATCCAGTCCGCCCGCGTGCCGGGACCGGACGCCTTACTCCGGACGGCGCCCGGGCCCGGCGCGGGCGCCGCGTGCCGTCCGGACGGAGTGCCGTAGTGAACGCCGGGGAAAGTGAAGGCGTCGGCCACGACGACGTCACCGGCGCGCAACCGGCCGGCGGCGACCCGCCGTACCAGCACCCTGTCGCCCTCCCGGTAGGAGGGGCGCATGCTGCCGCCGCGGACGCGTACCGCCAGCAGGTTCCGGCGCACCCAGACCAGGACGGCCACCACGGCCGCCGGTGCCGTGAGCAGCGGCACCAGCACCGGCCAGGACAGGCCGCTCACAGCCCAGCCTTCCTGCGCAGCAGCTCCAGGATGTCCGCGGCCGGGTCCTGCGGTTCGGCATAGCCCTCGGCCTGCATGCGGAACAGGCCGGCGTAGATGCCGCCCAGCGCCATCAGCTCGTCGTGACCGCCGCGCTCGGTGACCACCCCGTCCTCCAGCACGATCAGGACGTCGGCCTCCCGCACGGTGTTGAGCCGGTGGGAGATGAGCACGTTGGTGCGGCCCGCCCGGCGTTCCCGCAGGGTCCGATGGATCCGGTACTCGGCCTCGGCGTCCAGGCCGGAGCTGGGCTCGTCCAGGATCATCAGGTCGCGCTCCGCCCGCAGATGCGCCCGGGCCAGCGCCAGACGCTGCCACTGGCCTCCCGACAGGGCGACCCCGGCCTCCTCGCCGGTCCCGTCGGCGGCACCCTCGGCGTCGTCGCCCTGGAAGAAGATCCGCGACAGCAGGGTGTCGTAGGAGCGGGGCAGCCCGGTGACGAAGCCGTGGGCTCCGGCGTCCCTGGCCGCCGCGGTGATGCGGTCGGGGTCGCGCAACCGGGACAGGTCCCCCAGGCCGATGTTCTCGGCGGCCGTCAGGTCGTACTCCATGTAGTCCTGGAAGACCGCGCCGATGCGGGCGCGCAGCTCGGCCGGGTCCAGGTCCCGCAGGTCGGTCCCGTCCCACAGGATGGCACCGCGCTCCGGGTCGTACATCCGGCAGAGCAGCTTGATCAGGGTGCTCTTGCCGGCGCCGTTGCGGCCGACCAGGCCCACCGTACGGCCGTGCGGGATGGTCAGGTCGACGCCGCGCAGCACCCAGGGGCCGTCAGGGGCGTAGCGGAACCACACGTCCCGGAAGACGATGCCCCGCCGCAGCGGCGCGGTCGGCCGGGGACGCGCGGCGACGGGCAGATCACTCCCGGCGGACGTGACCTGCAGGTAGTGGCCGAACAGCAGCAGCTGCCGGTGGGAGTCGGCGATGCCCCGGACCAGCGCCAGGCCCGCCGCCTGCACCCCGGCCACCGCGGCCACCAGCAGGGAGACGTCACCGAGGGTGATGCGGCCCGCGAGCGCGCCCAGCACCGCCCAGACCAGCGCCCCGCCCGCCACCGCGGCGCCCAGCAGCCCGGTCAGCGCCTGCGCCCTCATCTGGCGCAGGTCCATCCGCCGGTTCTCCCCGTCGGACCTGCGCCGCTGGGCCGACATGCGCCCGCGCAGGTACGCGCCGACGCCGAACAGCCGGATCTCCTTGGCCGCCTGGGGGTCGGTGAGCAGGTTCCGGTAGAACATCTCCCGGCGCTCCACCGGGCTCAGCCGCCAGTGCAGCGAAGCCCTGCGGCGGGCCAGCCACATCTCGGTGGCCAGCACCGGTACGGCGGAGGCCAGCACCAGCACCGGCATCCACGGTGAGACGACCAGCAGCGAGCCGAGGAACCCCAGGCCGGTGATGACGGCCCCGGTGACGGACAGCACACCGGAGACCACCACCCCGGGCGTGGCTCCGCCGTGCTGCAGCGCCATCCGCATCCGGTCCAGGAAGACCGGGTCCTCGAACCTGGCCATCCCCACGAACCGCTCGGCCACGGTGAACAGCCGCTCCTGCGCCAGCAGGCCGATCCTGCGCTCGTTCTCCGCCGAGGCGAACCGGGTGACGTGCGGCACCAGGCCGGTGAGCAGCCCGGCGACGGCGAGCGCGACACCCAGCCTGAGCGCCCGGCCGGAGTCCGCACCGGTGGTGAGGGCGTCCAGGAGCAGTTTGGTCAGCCACGCCGTCACGACCGGCGCCAGGGCGGCCAGCAGCGTGAGGACCGCGAACACGGCCGTGTGGAAACGGCTCGCCTCCCGGCTCAGCCGCAGGGCCTCGATGATCCCGCGCACCGCCTCAGACCCCCGCGCCGGCGGTCATCATGTCCCGCACCGTCGTCCCGGAGGCGCGCACCAGGCCGCCGGGGTCGACGAGCGCCATCGCCGGGTAGCCGGTGACGCCCAGCGCCCTGCCGACCGGTCCGCCGGGCATCTCCTCGGTGACCACCGTGGCCACCGGTTCCAGCGCCGCGCGCTTGGCCTCGAGGTCGCGTTCCGCGCCGATCAGCAGCACCAGCACCTGCTCCCCGCCGCCGGGGAAGACCTCGGCGATCTGCAGGAACTCGGGCAGCCGCTCCTCGCAGCTCCCGCAGCCCTGGGCGAAGGCGCCGAACAGGGTCGTGCCCTCGGCGAAGAAGCCCTCGTCGACCGGTTCGCCCCGGGTCGTGCGGGCGCGGAAGGCGCCCGTCTTCTCCCCGCCCGCGAGCATCACCCGGGGGGCCGTTCCCGGTCCCGGGCCCCCAGACGCGGCCGGCGGCCCGCCCTTCCTGCGCAGCCGACGGATCAGCGCCGCCGTCAGCAGCAGGTTCAGTACGCTCAACACGCCGGTGAGACCGGCGAACACCATCACGAAACCGGACATGGGACACCCCTGCGGTGAGTTCGATTCGAGCTGCGGGCGGATCGGCGGCGGTGGAAGGGCTCGCCGTACCCGGCGGTCGTGCCGATGGCGCCACCGTCCAGCGGTGGCCGGTGGCGCCGTGCGGGTCCGGCGGAGGGCGCCGCGCCTCTTCCTCAGGCGCGGCGCCCGGGTCCTGCCGGACGCTTCCCGTCTGCGTCCGGCCGCTCCCGTCCTGCGTCCGGCCGCCTACGGCGCGGCCGGGTGGACAGGGGGGACAGGCGGGACACGCGTACACCGCCGGTGACTCCCACGGCGGGTGGATCGCTTCCCCCGCCGTGGTCGGCGGGCTCCGCCCGGACCCGGGATCGCGCGCTCTCCCGCGCGGACGCGATCCCGGGCCACGGCTACCCGCCGAGGCGGCGCCGACGTGTCAGCAGTGCGACTTCTCCTCGGTCCACAGCTTCCTGGTGTCGAAGTCGACGCAGAGGTAACGGGTGGAGATCGTCGTGGCCGGCGGCGGCGGAACACTGAAGTGGCAGTGCCCCAGCGTGCTGGAGATGGGGGTGCAGACCTTGGCCATGGCCTGCGCCTCCCCCGCGGGGACCAGGCTGCCCAGCAGCCGCTCGGTGAACGATTCGATGATGCGAACCATCCGTCTCACCTCTCTCTAGGCCGGCCCTTCCGTCCGGGAGGGCCGGGATGTTCTGACACCGGCAACCGTAGGGAGGCTCCGCATGGAGGCTGCATGGTAACGACATGGTAACGACGTGCGCCGATCTCGCACCCCGAGCGGGAGGGTGATCCCGCAGGCCGGTGCCGCAGGCGTTCGGGACAGGTCGGCGAGGGCGCCGGCATCTGCTGCGCCGTGGTGGCCGGCGCGGGCTCGCCGAGACAAGGACGGCCCGGATCGTGCGCATTGATCCGTTTCGTGTGATGATGGCGCGAAGGCGAGCGCGGACTGAGGAAGCCGGTGTGAATCCGGCGCGGTCCCGCCACTGTGATCGGCGAGCGGATCCCCACCACGCCACCGCCCCTGCCCGGGGTGGGAAGGCGGGGACGAGCGGCGACCCGAGAGCCAGGAGACTCACGCGGTCGCCTCCTCGACGAACTGGGGCGGATCTCCCCGGAGAGGAGCGGGCTCTGGTGTCCGTCGGGCCGGTGGCCACGCCGAGAGGCTTCTCGGCGTTCCCTCTCTCAGATCCGCCCCGTCGTGCAGATCCCGTGAGAGGAACACTTCATGACGGGCAGACGTCCCGCGTCCCTCCTGCTCGCCCTCCTGGTGTCCGGAGTGCTGGCCGCCTGCGGCGGCACCCCCGCCGGTGACGCCCGGGCCGCTCCGGCGGCCTCCGCGCCCGCGGGTTTCCCGGTCACCCTGGACAACTGCGGTGTGCGGACCACCTACGAGCGGCCGCCGCGGCGGGCGGTCTCGATGAACCAGCACGCCACCGAGGTGATGCTGGCCCTCGGGCTGGAGAAGTCGATGATCGGCACCGCCTATCTCGACGACAAGGTGCTGCCGGAGTACCAGGCGGCCTACGGCGCGATCAAGGTGGTCGCGAAGGAGTACCCGGCTTATGAGGCCCTGCTGGCCGAAGAGCCCGACTTCGTCTACGGCGGTTTCGCCAGCACCTTCGACGAGAAGGAGGGCCGCGGCCGGGAGGCCCTGCGAAAGGCCGGGATCAAGACGTACCTGAACGTCGAGGAGTGCGCCGAGGGCCCGGTGACCATGGAGCTGATGGACACCGAGATCCGCAACGTCGCGAAGATCTTCGGTGTGCCCGGCCGGGCCGATCCGCTGCTCACCGAGCTGCACACCACCCTGTCCGGAGTACGGGAGAAGCTGGCGGGGGTGGCACCGGTGAGGCTGTTCGTCTACGACAGCGGGGACAAGACCGCCTTCACCGCCGGCGGCAAGGGCATCGGCAACGAGATCATCACGCTGGCCGGGGCGGAGAACGTCTTCGCCGACCTCGACAAGGTGTGGGGCGACGTCTCCTTCGAGCAGGTGGCCGAGCGCGCTCCCGACTGGATCGTCATCTACGACTACGGCGACCGGTCGGCGGCCGACAAGGAGGAGTTCCTCCTCTCCAACCCGGCGCTCAGGGACGTGCCGGCGATCAAGCACAAGCGGTTCGCGGTGCTGCCGCTGTCGTCGGTGGTGCTCGGGGTCCGGGCGCCGGGGGCCGTCGAGGCGCTGGCCGGGCAACTGCACGCCGACCGGTTCCGGTGAGCGGGCCGGCTGCGGGCGCCCTGCTCCCCGCCCGGCGCCCGGGACTGCCGTACCCGGTCGTGATCGGCCTGCTGCTCGCGCTGCTGGGCGCGGCGGCCACGGCCGCCATCGCGGCCGGGTCGGTCACGCTCCCGGCGGGGCAGGTCTGGGGCGTCCTGCTGCACCGGGTGCATCCGGCGCTGGCCGAGCCGACCTGGACTGCCGTGCGGGAGACCATCGTGATGGACGTGCGGCTGCCGCGCGTCCTGCTGGCGGCGGTGATCGGCGCAGGCCTGTCGGTGTGCGGCATGGCGCTGCAGGCCCTGGTCCGCAATCCACTGGCCGACCCCATGCTGCTGGGCGTGTCCTCCGGAGCCGGCGTCGGCGCGGTCAGCGTGGTGGTGTTCGGCCTGACCGCGTTCGGCGCGTTCTCCCTGCCCGTCGCCGCGTTCCTCGGAGCCCTGGCAGCCCTGGTGGCGGTGTACCTCCTGGCGCGCTCCGGCGGCCGGATGACCACGGTCCGGCTGGTGCTGGCCGGAGTCGCCACGGCCGAGGTGCTGTCGGCCGTGGCCAGCTTCCTGCTGGTCACCTCCAACGACCCGCACAAGACCCAGTCGGCGGTGCGCTGGATGCTGGGCGGCCTGGCCGGGACGACCTGGGCGGTGGTGTGGATCCCGGCCGCCGCCGTGCTGGCCGGCACGGCCGTGCTGGTCGGGGTGTCGCGGCCGCTGAACCTGCTGCTGGCCGGGGAGGAGGCGGCGGCCTCACTCGGGCTGGACGTGCACCGCTTCCGGGCGGCGCTGTTCGTGCTGGTCGCCATGATGATCGGCGCGATCGTGGCGGTCAGCGGGGCCATCGGGTTCGTCGGGCTGATCATGCCGCACGTCGTCCGGCTGCTGATCGGCGCCGACCACCGGCGGGCACTGCCGGCGACGGCGCTGCTCGGGGCGGCCTTCCTGGTCGCGGCCGACCTGGTGGCCCGGACCCTGATCGCGCCGGAGGAGATCCCGGTGGGGATCATCACCGCGCTGGCCGGCGGGCCGTTCTTCCTGTGGCTGATGCGGAGGCGCGCCAAGTGAGGTTGACCGTGGAGAACGTGTCGGTCCGCGTCGACGGCCGGGACCTGGTCCGCGAGATCTCCCTGGAGGTCGCCGGGGGAGAGGTGCTGGGGCTGGCCGGGCCCAACGGCGCGGGCAAGTCCACGCTGCTGCGCACCCTCTACCGGGCCCGCAGGCCCACCTCCGGCCGGGTGCTGCTGGACGGCGAGGACGTCTGGAAGACGCCGCCCGCCTGGCTGGCCCGGCGGCTGGCCGCCGTGCTCCAGGAGAGCGGCGGCGACTTCGAACTCACCGTGTACGACGTCGTCACCATGGGCCGCACCCCGCACAAACGCGCGTTCGACGGCGACGACGCCTCCGACCGGGAGATCATCGCCGACGCCCTGAACCGGCTCGACGTGGCCGATCTGGCGTACGCGCCGTTCGACCGGCTGTCGGGCGGCGAGAAGCAGCGGGTGCTGATCGCGCGGGCGCTGGCCCAGCAACCGGCCGTGATGGTGCTGGACGAGCCGACCAACCACCTCGACCTGCGCCACCAGCTCGACGCGCTGAGCCTGGTGCGCGGGCTCGGCGTCACCTCCGTGATCGCCCTGCACGACCTCAACATGGCCGCCGCGTTCTGCGACCGCATCTGCGTCATGGACGCCGGCCGCGCCGTGGCCCTCGGCACGCCCGGCGAAGTGCTGACCCCCGCCCTGCTGGCCGGCGTCTACCGGGTCGACGCCGAGGTGGCCGCCCATCCCGAGACGGGGATCCCGCAGGTGACCTTGCGCACCGGGGGGCGCCGCGACGGCCCGGACCTCAGCCCAGCCCGGTCGGATCGAGCATCTCCGGCGCCAGCCCATCGGGCAGGCCTGTGATCCTGGCGTGGCGGATGACCGCCTCGTGCACCGCCAGGTGCAGGTGCAGCAGGGCCCGCTCGGACTCCTCGGCCGGAGGCGGGACCGGCAGCGGACTGCCGGCCACCTCGTGCCACCGCTCGTCACCGGAACGCTGCACGAACACCCGCAGATGCCCTGCGGCCAGCTGGGTGGCCAGGTGCATCGAGCCCGTCACGACGCCGGCCTCCTGCGTCAGCACGCCCTCCGGCCCGACCACCACTTCACCGATCTGCCGGGCGGCACCGGCCGCAGGCTCGGTCACGGCCGCAGTCCCGGCGGCAGGGAACGGGCCCGCAGGCGATCAGCGGGTATCGTCCGCCGCCGATGGCGGCTGCGGGCCCGGCGGCGAGGCAACGGCCTGGAACGTCGCACCTGTCTCACCCCGGCACGTCTACCCGGATGAATCGGCGCCACACCGGCCGACCGGCGACGACGTGCGGTGGCCGGTCATGCGCCGCCACCAACGTCACGGTCCAGGACGCCGAGGTGGCGGTGTTCCTGCGCGACCTGCGCAACGCCAACCTCATGGTCTTCCGCGACCGCCTGCATGCCGCCCAGCAGGAGGGCGAACTCCCTCCCGGCGCCGACCCGCGCGCCCTGGCCGGCTATTTCGCCGTCGTCATCCAGGGGATGTCGCAGCGCGCCCGCGACGGGGCCGACGCGACCGAACTCGCCGGGGTCGCCGCCATGGCGATGACCGCCTGGCCGGGGGCCGCGCCAGGCCGGGGCTCACCGAGCTGAGCCCGGTCGGGCGTGGCCGGCCGCCGGGCGTCCACGGTGCCCGCCGTGACGGTGACGGCCGCCACCGGGCAGGGGGCGTCAAGGGCTGAGCCCGGCCTCCACGTGGCCCTCGGGGCGGTCCCGGTCGGGGCCGGCCGGGACCGCCTGCGCGGCCAGCACGGCGTCGATCTTGGCGTGCAGGCGGACGATCTCGGACAGCATCACGGTGAGCCGGTCGTCGGTGTGCTGCTCCTCGGTGGAGGTGGTCTGCTCGTCCATGGCGTTGACCACGACGGCGATGAACAGGTTCAGGACCACGAAGGTGGACGTCAGGATGTAGCCGATGAAGAACACCCACGCCCACGGGCGCTCGGCCATCACCTGGCGGGTGATGTCCGCCCAGGAGTCGCCGGTCATCATCTGGAACAAGGTGAACAGCGAGATCGGCAGTTCGGCGAAGTGGCCGGGGGCGGTCTCGCCGAACAACTCGGTCGCCAGGACGGCCGAGACGTACATGACCAGTGCCAGCAGGCCGATGATGGAGACCATGCCGGGGATGGCTTCCAGCAGTGCCGAGACCACTCTGCGCATGCTCGGCACCGCCGATATCAGGCGCAGCGCCCGCAGTATCCTCAGCGCCCGCAATATCGATGCCGGACCGGCGGCGGGAACCAGCGCGATGACCACGACGACCGTGTCGAAATGGTTCCACGGATCCTTGAAGAACGCGCCCCTGTGGACGTACAGGCGCAGCCCGATCTCCACTGCGAAGACCGCCAGTGTGATCCGGTCGACGGCGTGCAGGAGTCCGCCGACGTGGTCGGTCAGCACCGAGGAGGTCTCCGCGCCCAGGGTGGCGGCGTTGACCACGATGACCGCGACGATGGACCACTGGAAACACCTCGTCTCCAGGAGGGAACGCGCATGTTCACGACGTGACACGAAGCCGGCCCCCGAAAAGAGATGAACGCTAGGCGACGATGGTAGGCAGAAAGGGGCGAGAATTCATCGCGAACGGTAATATAACCCTTTTAATGGCTCTGTTCGGCTCCGTCCTTTTCGTTATTCGCTGTGAAGATTCATGAATGGAGGGCGCCCGGCGATTCGCGCCCGCTGCTTCCCGGGGTCGCGGACGCCGTACGCGGCGCGCCTGGAGCGAGGACCCGTGGGACCTCGTCCGCCCGGAGGGCGTCGTCCAGGCCGGGACCGGGCACTTCACGTCCGTCGACGGGGGCCCCGGCCGTCCGGTCCGCGGTCCCGGGGACGAGGCGGCCGGCGAGGTGGCGGGGCGGGCGACGGGTGAGGTCTGCGATGACGGCCCCCCGTCGGGGATGTCCGGCCACGCGCTCTCCGCTACTTCATGGCGGCGATCTGGATCAGGTTGCCGCAGGTGTCGTCGAAGACGGCGGTGACCACCGGGCCGAGGTCGGTGGCGTCCTGGATGAACTCGACGCCCAGCCCCTTGAGCCGCTCGACCTCGGCGTACACGTCGTCGACGGCGAACTGGGTGAACGGGATGCCGTCGGTGACCAGGGCCCTCTTGAACGGCCCCGCCGCCGGGTGGCCGTCCGGCTCCAGCAGCAACTCGACGCCGTCCGGGTCGGCGGGGGAGACCACGGTGAGCCATCGGGCCTCGCCGGCGGGCACGTCGGTCTTCTTGGTGAACCCCAGCTTCTCGGTGTAGAAGGCCAGGGCCTTGGCCTGGTCGTCGACGAGCACGCTGGTGATGTTTATGCGGATCATGGGTTCGGTTCCTCTCGGTCGATGGGCCACCGCTCGACGATCGAGCGCAGCGGGCTCGTGTCGATGTGGTGGAACTTGTACCGGCCCTGTCGCCGGGTGTGCACCAGGCCGGCCTGCTCGAGCACCGCCAGGTGCTGCGAGATGGCCTGGCGCGAGGAGGCCAGGTCGTGCTTCATGGCCAGTCGGCTGCAGATCTCGAACAGCGTCTGACCGTCCTTGTCGGTCAATTCGTCCAGGATGATGCGTCGCGTCGCGTCTCCGATCGCCTTGAACAGGCGGGGGTCGGCGTCCATGGGCACAGTTATATGCAAGTCACCACTTGCATGTCAAGGAGTCGACGGGGCTCCATGCCCCACCGCGGTCGGCGCCGGCCGTACCGGACCATGTGAGGGGTTAGGAAGTATGGCCTTCATAACCCCATAGGGGTTATGGTTACTTCATAACCCCTATGGATAACCCCATTGAACGACAGGCGTCGCCATGCCGAAGATCAACGTGTACCTGCCCGACGAACTGGCCGAAGCGATCAAGCAGGCCGGAGTGCCGATCTCGGCGGTCTGCCAGCGCGCCCTGGAGCAGGCGGTGCGCCGGATCACCGCCATCCGGCAGACCGCCCTGGGCGAGCTGAAGGCCGACGACCTGAGCGAACGGCTGCCGTCGTTCACCGCCCGTGCCCGCACCGTCGTCGGGCTGGCGATCGACCGGGCCCGCGCCGACGCCGCGCCGGCCGTCGGGACCGGGCACCTGCTCGCCGCCATGGTGGCCGAAGGAGAGAACCTGGCGCTGCACGTGCTCCGGGCGATCGACATCGACCCCGCGCAGGTGCAGCGCGGCCTGGAACGGCGGGCGGCTTCCGAGGCGGGCGCCGAGGGGGAAGCCGCCGGCGAGGGCTCCTCGACGCACTTCAGCCGTGCGGCCGCCGGCGCGCTGGAGCTGGCGGTGACGGAGGCGACCGCACTGGGGCACAACTACGTGGGCTGCGAGCACCTGCTGCTCGGTCTGGTCGCCGAACCCGACGGCACCGCCGGGCAGGTGCTGCGCACCCTGGGAGCCGAACCCCGCCTGACCCGCCGGGCCGTCACGGCCGCCCTGGCCGGTTACGTCCATCTGCGTGCCCAGACCTCCGCCGCCGCGGCCAACCCCATGCAGGCTCTCACCGCGGCCGTGCGCGAGCAACTGCAACCGCTCGTCGCCCGCATCGAACGCCTGGAGCAGCGTCTCGGCCCGGCCCGCGACAAGTGAGCCCGGCGATGCGCACGCCGGCTCGCCCCGACGACGCCGGCGACCCGTCTGCGGCCTCCGGCCGCGGCGGGTCCCGCCGACGCCCGCCGGCGATCACCATCCGCGCCGGCCGCGTCCTCCTCCGCGCGGCCGCCGCGGTGCTTCTGTGGCTGCTGCTGTTGCTGCCGCTTCTGTCGGAAGCGCGATGACCCCGCCACCTGCCCGCCGGGTGCCGTCGCCGGTCGTCCGCCCCGATGCCCGCATCGCGTGCCGCTCGTGAACCGCCGCAGGTGAGAGGCGGGCGGTCATGAGAGCAGCCGTACCAGCTCGACGCGGGAGCGGATGCCGAGCCGGGCGAAGATGTTCCTGAGGTGGTGCTCGACGGTGCGCGGGCTCAGGAAGAGCTGGGCGGCCACCTCCCGGTTGGTCGCGCCGTCGGCGACCAGCCGGGCGATCTGGAACTGCTGAGCCGTCAGCGCCTGGGCCGCGGGCGCCTCCTCGGCCTGCGTCCGCGCCTCGGCCGACCGGAGCCGGGCGCGCCGGGACGGCAGGGCCTCCCCCGAGGCGCGCAGCTCGCCCCGGGCCTGCTCGGCCCAGAGCCGCGCGCCGTACCGCTCGAAGGTCTCCAGCGCGCCGTGCAGGTGCTCCCGGGCCGCGCCGGGCCGCCGGTTGCGGCGCAGCACGCTGCCGAACAGCAGCTGCGTGCGGGCCGTCTCGAACGCGCAGGAGCCCCGCCCGTGCAGGTCGAGCGCCTCGCGGAAGCGCTCCTCGGCCTCGCCCCGGTCGGCCAGGAGCGCGTGGCAGCGCGCCGCCAGCGCCAGCCGGTCGGGACTGCGCGTGCTGCCCACCCAGCGGTCGAGCACCTCCAGCGCCGCCCGCGCGTGCTCGACGTCGCCGGTGCGCACGGCCGCCTCGACGAAGTGGGGGGTCGCCATGACCCGGATGACCAGGTGGCCGCCCGTTCCGCCGGAACCGGCCGTGGCCCGCAGCCGCGCGGTGGCGCCCGCGTGGCGGCCCGCGGCGACGTCCAGGTGGGCCAGCGCCCAGTTGCCGAGCGCTCCGGCGACGCCCAGGCCGTGGGCGTCGGCCAGCTCGATCGCGCTCCCGGCCCTGATCCGGCACGTCTCCTCGTCGCCCTGCACCGCGGCGGTCAGGGCGAGCCAGGCGAGGTGCTGGGCGGCGCTGTTGAGCCTGCCCGTCTCCTGGGCCAGCCGCAGGCCCTCCATCGCGTTGGCCGCGACGGAGGCGTAGCGCCCCATCCAGATCTCGGCCTGGATCAGGAACTCCAGCACCTGCGGCACCGTGGAGACGGCCCCCTGTGCGCGCGCGATGTCGATCGCCCGGGTGGACAGCTTCAGCGCCTGGGCGTCCTCGCCCAGCATGAGGCTGGAGACGCAGGCCCAGACCAGCACCGAGGGGTTGTCCACCGAGGGGGCTAGGTCCAGGACGCGGCGCAGCGGGGCCGCCGCCTCCCGGTGCCGGCCGCGGAAGGTCGCCGCCATGCCCGCGAGGTACTCGAACATCAGTTGCGTGGTGGGCGGGTCGTCCGGCCGCCGCAGCGCGGCGGCGCGCCGCGCGATGGCCATGAACCGGTGGTTGTCCCCGGCGAGGTAGGTCGCCTCGCTCGCGCGGATCAGCGCCCGGACGGCCTGCTCCCGGTCGCGGTCGAGCAGCCAGTCGGCCGCCGCCAGCAGCTCGTCGCAGGCGTTGCCGGTCTTGCCGCTGCGCAGCTCCAGGCTGCCCCGGACCAGCTCGGCCCGTCCCCGCACCTCCTCGGTGACCGCCAGGGAGTTGAGGCGGGCCAGCAGCGACCGGGCGCGCTGCGGCAGGCCCGCGTGCCAGGCGTGGCGTGCGGCGGCGGCCAGGCGGGCCGCCCTGACGTCCCCGCGGAGCGTGAGCTCCGCGGCCCGTTCGAAGGCGCGGAACGCCTCGGGGAAGCCGCCCCGGCCCGCGGCCCCGCCGGCCGTGCCGTCCGGCGCCTCGGCGAGTTCCTCCACCAGCGCGTCGGCCAGCCGCTCGGCGGGACCGTCCAGCGCGGCGGCCCGGTGCCAGGCCCGCCGCAGACGCTGGTGCTCGGCGTCCAGGACGCCGGCCAGCAGGCGGTGCGCCTCCCGCCGCCGGGCCGGGGATGCTCCGGCGTAGACCACCGGGCCCATCGCCGGGTCGCGGAAGCCGTAGAGGTCGCCGGCCGCGCGGACGACGATGCCCGCCCGCTCGGCGGGCTCCAGCGCGGTGAGCGCGCAGCGGGGCTCGGCGGCGCGCAGCAGGGTGGCCGTGTCCAGGTGCGGGTCGGCGGCGAGTAGCAGCAGCAGCTCCGCGGTCTCACCGGGCAGCCGCGAGAGCCGGTCGGCGTACGCGCGCCACAGCCGCCCGCCCGGCGGCAGTGTCTCGGGGGGAGCGGCGAGACCGCTCATCTGGTCGGGGGTGAGCGAGCCGACGAGCTCGCGGAGCGCGAGCGGGTTGCCGCGGGCGACCTCGGCCACCGACACCCGCAGGTCCTCGGGGAGACCGGGCGGCGCCAGGTCGTCGATCACCTGCCGGGCGGCCTCCTCGGCCAGGCGGCCGAGGACCAGCCGGGGGATGTCACCGGGAGCGCCGCCGGCGTCCCAGGCCCCGCCGCCGCATCCGCCCGCCCCGCCGGAGGCGCCCTCGCCGTCGGCCGCCAGGAGCAGCGCGATCCGCTCCCCGGCCAGCCGCCGGGCGACGAAGAACAGCGCCTCGCGGCTCGGCGCGTCGAGGTGGTGCAGGTCGTCGACGCAGGCCAGGACCGGGCGTCCCACGGCGAGCAGGAGGTTGAGGACGGCGGCGGGAAGCGCCAGGCCGCGGCCTGCCGTACCGAGTTCCAGGGCCTCGGCGAGCACCGCCGCCTGCGCCGGGGGAAGCGCCGGCATCCGGTCCGCGACCGGGCGGAGCAGGGCGTGCAGCCCGGCGTACGGCAGGTGCGACTCCGCTTCGGCGCCGCGCGTCCGGAGCACGACGAAGCGGTCCCCGTCCGGGCGGTCGGCGGCATCGGCGTCCGGGCCGGGACCGGTGGTGCGGGCGGAGGCCGGGGCGTCCGCGCGGTCGGCGGCGGCGTCGAGGAGCGCGGACTTGCCCGTTCCCGGGGCACCCAGCAGGAGCACGGCGCCGCCCGCCCCGCGACGGGCGTCGTCGAGCAGCCGGCGCAGTGCGGCCAGTTCCGCGTCCCTGCCGCGGAGGGGCGCGGCCGGGGGGACGGGGGAGGGGGAGAGCATGCCCCAGTGTTACGCGCGGATGTCACGGATGAGAAGAGCAGATGTCCGGTTTCCCGGAGCCGCGCGGCACGCCGCTCCGGGCCCGGTCAGGCGCCCATGGTGCGCCAGGACTCGTAGTGGTGGACCGCGATGCCGTTGAACGCCGCGTACGCGCCGACGGCCGTGTCCACCTCGGCCAGCACCGTGGTCACGCGCGCCGGTTCCTCCCCGGCGAAGGTGCAGTGGGGGCAGTCCTCCAGGGGGCCGGTCTCGGCGCCCAGCCGGACCGGCCTGCCCGCGGCGGCTCCGCGGGTGAGCATGTCGGCGGCGATGTCGGTCATCGAGTTGGGGCCGGTGGCGGTGTCACGGTAGCTCATGACGGTGACGGCGTTCACCTGCGCCAGCACCTGGTCGGCCAGCGTGGTGCCGGTGCCCGTGGGGATCTCGCCGTACCAGAACGGCACGTCGGCCTCCAGCGGCCGGGTGCTGTCGGCCTGCAGCGTCTGCAGCATCTGCACGAAGGACTGCGCCAGCGCGGCCTGGTCGCTCTGCCACGCGGGCAGCGCGTAGGGCTCCACGTCGACGTGGCTGCCGGCGAACAGCCCGGTGCCCAGCACCGCGCGCTGCCAGGTGCGGGCCGGGGTGTGGTCGGTGGCCCACTCCGGTTCTCCGCCCAGGGCGGTCAGCCGGATGCCGGCGGTGTCGGCGCCGCGCTTGAGCTCGCGCATCCGGTTCAGGAGGGAGGAGTTGGTGGGCAGATCGGCGGGAGCGTAGGCGAAGATCTCCGTCACGTCCTGGTCGCGGGCCCAGGCCAGCACCTCGGCCGGGACCGCGGTGGCGGAGTTCCACAACCACATCGCCCGGGTGCCCGCAGGCACGGGCGCCACGCGCATCCCGGCCGACGGCGGTACGGCGACGGCGGGAGCGGGGGCCTGGAGTCGCCGGGGGGCGAAGGCCGCGGCGGCGCCGACGGAGGGAGTGGCCATTACGGTGAGTGACACGGCAGCGATGGCTATTCGGATAGTTTTACGCATAGTTCCTATATGTCCACTCCGTGTGTGCGGCGCGCTGGCACATCATCCACGGATCGGCCAAATGTGCGGCTGATCGCATGGTTGCTCCGCGTGACGAAGCGGGGCGGTGATCGGTGCGGCCCGCGATGGTGTGGCGGCATGCCGGGGCCGGATGCGAAACCGTCCGGCGGCCGGCCCGCCGGGCGCACCGCGCCCCGGGCCTGCGGGGAGGCACCGTCCGGACCGGAGGTGATGCGGTCGCCGCGCCGGCCCGGACGGCCGTCAGCCTGTCATCCCGTGTATCCGTGGATGTCGATGCCCGCGGCCTCGCATATCCGGGCCAGCGGCCGGGAGGCCACGATCAACCGGCCCGTCTCGCCGAGCGGGGCGACGGTCTCGGCCACGGCCGGGATCGCCGACTGGCGGGCCTGCTGCGCGGCCGCGACCAGCCCGTTGAAGACGGCCTGGCCGTTGTTCGAGTTGCTGACGCCCGCCAGGATCCGGCAGGCCCGCTCGGCGGGCGCGTCCAACGGCTGGGCCCCCGCGGCGGCAGGTCCGGCCGCGACCCCCGCCGCGATGAGCCCGGCCGCGATCGTCGCTCCTATCATCGCTTCCCCCTGTTTTCCGGTGATTCCTTCCCAGGTCGGGGACGTACCCGGTCGGTGGGAGGTCATCCGGCCGCCCGCCGTCCCCCGGGTGGCTCGTGCCCGCTGCGGCACCCTGCGGGGCGCGGCGGGCCGAAGCCGGCGGCCGCCGTCGTCCCCTGCGGTGGCGGGGCGGGCGGGCTGCGGGATGTCGTGGAGGGCCGCAGCCCGCCCGCCGACGAATGATCTGGGGGCAGGTTTCAATTTCAAGCTGCTTTAAAGCCCTTTTTTGGCATATTTCCTATATTGCGCGTCTTCTGTGCAATGAAGGAGATGATCCCGGCCTTCGACCGGTGTTGAGGACCGGTGCCGTTTCTGCCCGCGATGCGGAGGAGGAGGACGGTCGATGAGGGCTTCACCGGCGGCTCCGGTACCGGCCGGAACCCTGTGGGGACTTGCTCCCGGCCCGGTTCTGGCAGTGCTGACGGCCGTCCTGACGGCCGCCGCGGCGTTCCTGGCCGTTCCGGGCCGAGCGCAGGCCGCGGTGGACGGCGCCGTGACGGCGTGGGGTTACAACGGTGACGGTCAGGCCGACGTGCCCGCGGGGCTGACCGGCGTGACGCAGGTCGCCGGCGGCTACTACCACAGTCTGGCGCTGAGGTCCGACGGCACCGTGACGGCGTGGGGTTACAACGGTGACGGTCAGGCCGACGTGCCCGCGGGGCTGACCGGCGTGACCCAGATCGCCGCCGGTTACCACCACAGCCTGGCGCTGAGGTCCGACGGCACCGTCACGGCCTGGGGCGGAAACGACTTCGGTCAGGCCGGGGTGCCCGCCGGGCTGACCGATGTGACCCAGGTCGCCGCCGGCGCCTTCTACAGTCTGGCGTTGAAGTCCGACGGCACCGTCACCGCCTGGGGCGACGATGCCCGGGACCTGATCGACGGTGCCGCCGGGCTGGCCGGCGTGACCCGGATCGCCGCCGCCCCCTATCACAGTCTGGCGTTGAAGTCCGACGGCACCGTCACCGCCTGGGGCATGAACATGGAAGGCGAGACCGACGTGCCCGCGGGGCTGACCGGCGTGACCCGGATCGCCGCCGGTTACCACCACAGCCTGGCGTTGAAGCCCGACGGCACCGTCACGGCCTGGGGCGGAAACGACTTCGGTCAGGCCGGGGTGCCCGCGGGGCTGACCGGCGTGACCCAGATCGCCGCCGGAGACGCCCACAGCCTGGCGCTGAGGTCCGACGGCACCGTCACCGCCTGGGGTCGCGACGACCTCGGCCAGACCGGGGTGCCCGCCGGGCTGGCCAATGTGGCCCAGATCGCCGCCGGGAGCCACCACAGCCTGGCGCTGAGCAGGTCGGCGGTCGTTTTCCAGCAGACGGCCAGGACGGTCACCGAGAACGCCGGCGCCGTTCCCCTGACGGTCACCCGTACCGGCGTCACGTCCTCCGCGGAGGTCCGCTACGCCCACACCGGCGGACGGGCCACCTCCGGATCCGACTTCGTCCTCACCCCCGGGACGCTGACCTTCGCTCCCGGTCAGGCCACCAAGGCCATCACGCTGACCATCCGCGACGACACCGTCCCGGAGACCGCGGAGACCCTCACCGTCACGCTCTCCTCACCCGGGCCCGGCACGGAGTTGAGGTCACCGGCGACCATGACCGTGACCATCGCCGTCAGCGACCAGCGCCCGGACGCCCTGATCAGCGCCTCCGCGAGCTCCGGTTACGTAGGGAACAACGTCTACACCGCCGGAGCGGCGGCGGCACAGACCAAGGCGGTGACGATGCGCCGGACCGGGCGGACGCTCAAGCCGCGCAGCTTCTACGTCCGCGTCTACAACGACGGCACCGACACCGCCGTCATCACGATCAAGGGCGGTCGCGCGGCCGCCGGATCGGCGGTCCGCTACTTCTCCGGCAGCTCCGACGTCACCGCCAGGATGCACTCGGCCGCCGGTCTGCGCGTCGCCCTGGCGCGCGGCGCCTACCGGCTGATCCGCGTGCAGCTGCAGCTGTCCGCCGCCGTCCCGGCGGGCTCGGCCCGCTACGCCACCGTCTGGGGGACCTGGAGCGGCGACGGAACCCGGAGCGACGTGGTCAGAGCAGCGGTCAAAGTCTCCCGCTGAGCCGCGGTCCCGGTCACCGCCGCGCGGCCGTCGTGGCGCCCCGCGCCCGCAGCCAGACGGCCAGTTCCTCGGCGCCGGACCGGCAGGCGGCGTCCAGCGGGGTCAGCCCGTCGTAGCCCACGTGGTCGAGTTCGGCTCCCCGGCTCAGGAGCTGTTCGGCCGTCTCGCGCCGGCCGCCGTGGCAGGCGCACCACAGGGCGCCGTTCAGCTCCCGGCGGCCGGGCGGGGGATCGGCCCGCAGCAGGTCGTGCACGCGCTCGGTCAGGCCGAGGGCAGCGGCCTGCCACAGGTTGACCCGGGCGCCGCGCTCGACCAGGCGGCGCGCGGCGTTCCACTGCCCGAACGCGACCGCGTCGGCCAGCGGCGCACCGCCGTCGACGACCGAGCCCGGGGCCTCGATGTCGGCGCCGGCCTCCAGCAGCGCGTCCAGCACCGGCACGTCGTCGGTGCTGGCCGCCCAGTGCAGCGCCGTCTCGGCGTGCGGGCCGGCGAAACGGCCGTCGACCTCGGCGCCCGCCGCCACCAGCGCCTCGACGGTCCGCGGGCCGTTCGGGCGGTGGCCGGGCCAGTCGGTGACCACGTGCAGCAGCGTGCGCGAGACCCCCTCGGGATCGCCGATCCGGGTCCGGGCCAGACCCGGGTGCTCGTGCAGCAGGCGCCGGAGCGCTCCGACGTCACCGCCCTGGATCGCCGCCACCGCGGCGAGCGCGACCGGGTCCCCGGCGTCAAGATAGATCATGGTCACCATCGTCCGCCCTCCGGGCCGTATCCGCCACCGCCGGGGTGACGCCGCGCCCGGGTTCCGGCGGCGAGAACGCGGTACCGCGGCGCGGCCGGCGGTGCCCGGCAGCCGATCCGTACCTGACATCAGATGACAGGTACGGACGCCATGATGGGGAAAGATCTGGAATTCCGAGGGAGGCCCATATGCCGCGCGCCACAGGAACCTTTACCATCGACGGCTGGGACCCGCAGCCCTACGACACCGCCGAGGGGGCCACGCTCACCCGCGTCCACGTCACCAAGACCTTCGACGGCGACCTGACCGGCACCAGCACCACCGACATCATCACCGCGGTCTCCCAGGCCGAGACGTCGGCGGCCTACGCGGGCTTCGAGCGCTTCACCGGGACCGTGCACGGACGCAAGGGCACCTTCGTGCTCCACCACACGGCCACGCAGCACGCCGAGGAGTCGGCGCTGAGCTGGACGGTCCTTCCCGGCTCCGGTACCGGGGAACTGCTGGGCATCCGCGGCGGCGGCGGGATCGTCAACGACGGCGGCGTCCACTCCTTCCACCTCGACTACGAACTGGACTGAGGGCGCCGCCCTCCCGCCGCGGCCCGGACCGGGCCGCGGCGGGTTCACCGGTCCGCGGCCACCGCCTCCCTGGCCCGCTCCGGGCCGTCGGCGTCGAGGGCGAGCCGGGCATCCTCCCGGCAGCGCTGCAGGGTACGGCGGGCCAGCGCGTCCCGGACCGGTGCGAGGCCAGGCGCCGACATGGACAGGCTGGTGACGCCGAGGCCGGCCAGCACGGGGGCCAGGAGGGGGTCGGCCGCGGCCTCGCCGCACACCCCGACGGGCTTGCCCGCCGCCAGCCCGGCCCGCGCGCATCCGGCTATCAGGGCCAGCAGCCCCGGCTGCCAGGGGTCGAGCAGGTCGGCGAGCCCGCCGTGCTGGCGGTCGGCGGCGAAGGCGTACTGGCTGAGGTCGTTGGTGCCGATGCTGAGGAAGTCGAGCCGCTCCAGCAGCCGGTCGGCCCGGAGCGCGGCGGCCGGGACCTCGATCATCGCCCCGACGCGGGTGATCCCCCGCGCCCGAGCCCGAGCGGCGAAGTCGTCCGCCTCGGCCACCGTGGAGACCATGGGCGCCATCACCCACGGCTGTGCGCCGCTGACCCGGGCGGCCTCGGCGATCGCGTCGAGCTGGGTGTCCAGCACGCCCGGCCGCCCGCGCGCGACGCGCAGTCCCCGCACGCCCAGCGCAGGGTTGGGCTCGGGCGCCGCACCGAGGAACGGCAGCGGTTTGTCCGAGCCCGCGTCGAGCGTGCGGACCACGACCTTCCCGCCGGGGAAGGCCCGGAAGACGGCCTCGTAGGCCGCGACCTGCTCGTCGAAGCCCGGCTCCTCCCTGCGGTCGAGGAAGAGGAACTCGGTGCGGAAGAGCCCCACGCCCTCGGCGTCCGCCCCGGGTGCGAGGTCGGCGGCGGAGCCGATGTTGAGCAGCAGCTCGACCGGGTGCCCGTCGGCGGTCCGGCCGGGGCCGCTGCTCGCCGCCTGCCGGAGGCGGTCGGCGGCGGCGAGCCGCAGGATCCCGGCGGCCTCCTCCTCCCCGATGCCGGTGCGGACTTCCCCGGTGGTCCCGTCGACCGCCGCCCAGGTGCCCTCGCCGACGCGCATGGCGCCCGGGCAGGCGACCACGGCGGGCAGGCCGAGGGCGCGGGCGAGGATCGCGGTGTGGCTGGTCGGCCCGCCCTTCTCGGTGACCAGGGCGAGCACGGTCCGGGTGTCGAGGCCCGCCGTGTCGGCGGGGGAGAGGTCCTCGGCGACGAGGACGAACGGGTGGCCGGGGTCGGGGACGCCGGGCACGGGCAGGCCCAGCACCGCGGCGACGGCCCGGTTGCGGATGTCGTCGAGGTCGGCGGCGCGCTCGGCGAACAGGCCGCCGGCCGCCAGCAGCGCCTCCCGGTGACCGGCGCAGGCGGCGTCGAGGGCGTGGGCGGCGCCCATCCCCGCGGCGACGTTCTCCTGCACCGACTCGAGCAGGCCCGGGTCGGCGGCGATGAACGACTGCGCCTCCAGGATCGCGCTCGCGGCCGGGTCGGACGCGGCGGAGGCGCGCGCCGCCAGTTCGGCGGAGACGGCCTCCAGCGCGCGCAGCGCCTCCCCGAGCTCCCGGTCGGGATCGGCTTCCCGGACCGGGTCCGGGAGCGGGAGCGGGCCCGCCATCCGGAAGACCCTGCCCGCCGTCCGCCCGGGACCGACCCCCAGCCCGCGCAGCGTCCCGGACGCGAACCGTCCGGTCCCCGTTCCGGAGGCGCTCCCGGTCCCGGTCTCGGGGCTGGTCCCGGTCCCGGTCCCGGTCCCGGTCCCGCTCCCGGTCCCGGACTCGGATCCGGACTCGGATGCGGACCCCGGTACGGGCCCGGCCACCGGTTCAGGCATCCGGCGCCTCCTCGGCGTCGAGGTCGCGGGAGAGCAGTTCGGCCAGGGAGTCGAGCGCGGAGTCCGCGCCCGGGCCCTCGGCCTCCAGGACGACCTCCGCGCCGTGCCCCGCCCCGAGGGCCATCACGGCGAGCATGCTGGTGGCGGGGACGGACTTGCCCGCGCCGATGCGGATCCGCACCGGCATCCCCTGGGCCGCCGCGGCCTGGACGAAGAGCTTGGCGGGCCGGGCGTGCAGACCGGTGCGCGAGGCGATGACGACTGTCCTTTCCGGCATGTCCGGACTTCCTCTCTGGCGGGGTGGAGTCTGGCGGTTCAGGGCTCGACGGTGACCTTGATGGCCTCGCCGCGGCTGACGATGTCGATCCCGTCGAGGACCTCGGGGAGCGGCAGCCGGTGGGTGATCAGGTCGGCCACCGGGACCTCTCCGCCGGCGATCAGCTCCAGAGCCCGGGCGTTGTGCGCCGGGCTGGACCCGTTGGCACCGACGATCGTCAGCTCCCGGTAGTGCACCAGGTTGGAGTCGCACCGGATGATCGGGTCGTCCTTGGGCAGGCCGCCGAAGAAGCTGATCCGCCCCTGCCGGGCGGCCATCCGCAGCGCCTGCTCCTGGGCCGCGCCGGAGGCGGCGGCGGTGATGACGACGTCGGCGCCGCGGCCCTCGGTCAGCTTGAGCACCTGCTCCACCGCATCTCCGGCGGACTCCGAACCGCCGTGCACGGCGGCGTCCGGCCGGACCAGGGCGGCGGCGGCCTCCAGCCGGCCGGCGTTGACGTCGACGAGGAAGACCCGGGCCGCGCCGCGCGAGCGGGCCAGCCGTACGTGGAGGCAGCCGATGGGGCCCGACCCCATGACCACCACGTCGTCGCCCTCGCCGACCCTGGCCAGCTCCTGGCCGTTGAGCGCGCAGGCGAGCGGTTCGGCGACCGAGGCCTCGGCGAAGCCGACCCCGTCGGGGATGCGGTTGACGCCGTCCACGGCCAGGACCTTCGCGGGGACCACCATGTACTCGGCGAACCCGCCGTCGTAGTGGTAGCCCATCGACTCCTGGTTCGGGCAGACCGTCATCCGGCCCCTGCGGCACTCGCCGCACGTCCCGCAGGGGATCGCGGCGATCACCTGCACCCGGTCGCCCGGAGCCCAGCCGTCCGTCCCGTCGATCACCTCGCCGGCGATCTCGTGCCCCATGACCCTGGGCGGCCTGATGTGGTGGTGGCCGTGCTTGAGGATCTTGGCGTCGGTGCCGCAGGTGGAGCAGTTGCGCACGCGGATCCTGAGCTCACCCGGTCCGGCGACGGGTTCGTCGGCGTCCTCGACCCGGATGTCGCCGGGGGCGTGGAAACGGGCGACCTTCATTCTTCCTCCTCTATGGGTTCCAGCAGGCGCAGCACCTCGGCGACCTCGTCCGCCTCGCGGAGGGCCCGGGCACGGTCGGGTTCCATCAGGATCCGGGCGAGCGCGGAGAGCAGCCGCAGATGGCCGTCTCCCCGGGCGGCGATCCCGACGCAGACCGTGACCCGCTCGCCGTCCCAGTCGACGCCGCCGGGGAAGCGCAGCACGCACAGGGCGTCGTGCCGGACGGCGTCCTTGGCCTGCAGGGTGCCGTGCGGGATGGCGACGCCCTCGCCCATGTAGGTCGACACGGTGCGTTCGCGCTCCAGCATCGCGTCGAGGTAGGGGGCCTCGACCGCGCCCACCTCCATCAGCGCCCGGCCGCACTGCAGGATCGCGTCGTCGCGCCCGGCCGCCGCGGCGTCCAGCCGTACGGCGCGCGGGTCGAGGGGGAGCGGAGCGGCCTCAGCCACCGACCGTCCCGCCCTTCTTGATGGTGTCGATGAGCCGCGTCACCGCGGGGTCGCCGATGAAGACCTGGAAGGGGACCAGCACGGTGCCCGGGGCCGAGGCCCTGGCCCGGTCGGCCAGGCCCGCGTGGCACAGCACCACGTCGGCGTCACCGGGGATGGAGTTGACCGGGGTGTGCACCACCTCGATCTGCTCGCCCTTGAGCTGGCGGCGGACCTGGGTGGCGAGCATGACGCTGCTGCCCATGCCCGCGTCGCAGGCGACGACGATCTTCCGGATGTCCTTGCTGTCGATGCCGGTCACGGGTCATGCCTCCTTGGAGAAGGGTGCGGTGGCGGGTGAGGCGGTGGTCGCGGCCCCGGGGGCGGTCCCCTCCGGAGCCTCGTCCGCCGAGGTCGCGGCCGCGGTCGGGGTGGCGGTGGCGTCCGCGTCCGGGGCGGTGGCGTCCGGGGCAGGGTCGGCGGCCGGGTCCTGCTCCTCGCCCCGGCCGAAGCCGAGCAGCACCGCCGCGACCGCGAAGGAGACCGCCGCGGCGACGAGGATCCCGGCGCCCGAGGCGAGCCAGCCGCCCCTGGGGGTGACCGCGAAGTAGGCGAAGACGCTGCCGGGGGACGGCGGGGCCACCAGGCCGCCGCCGGTGAGGATGAAGGTGAAGACGCCCGCGGCGCCGCCGGCGATGACCGCCAGGATCAGGCGCGGCTTCATCAGGACGTACGGGAAGTAGATCTCGTGGATGCCGCCGAGGAAGTGGATGACGATCGCGGCGGGCGTGCTGGGGCGCAGCGCCCGGGGGCCGAAGAACATGAAGGCCAGCAGCAGGCCGAGGCCGGGGCCGGGGTTGCTCTCCAGCATGAACAGGATCGACTTGCCCTGCTCGGCGGCCTCGGCCACGCCCAGCGGGCTGAGCACGCCGTGGTTGATGGCGTTGTTGAGGAACAGCACCTTGGCGGGCTCGATCAGGACCGAGGCCAGCGGGAGCAGGTTGTTGCCCACCAGCCAGCCGACGGCGTCGCCCGCCGCCTCGGTCACCGTCTCGATGACCGGGCCGATGCCCCACACGCCCAGCAGCGCCATGGCGCCGCCGACGATGCCGGCGGTGAAGTTGTCCACCAGCATCTCGAAGCCGGCCCTGGTCCGCTCCTGGGTGAAGCCGTCCACCAGCTTGATCAGGTAGGCGGCGAGCGGGCCGACGATCATCGCGCCGAGGAACATCGGCACCTCGGCGCCGACGACCACGCCCATGGTGGCGACCGCGCCCACCACGGCGCCGCGCTGTCCGTGGACCATCCGCCCGCCGGTGTAGCCGATCAGGACGGGGAGCAGGACCTTGACCATCG
This sequence comes from Planomonospora parontospora, assembly GCA_014647935.1. Taxonomy (GTDB): domain Bacteria; phylum Actinomycetota; class Actinomycetes; order Streptosporangiales; family Streptosporangiaceae; genus Planomonospora; species Planomonospora parontospora. Next base: position 52,405 of record BMQD01000025.1, on the reverse strand, counting down.
GGTCGACGAGGGCGGCCAGGCTCTCGTTGGGCAGCCAGCCCGTGGGGATGAAGAGCGCGGTGATCAGGCCCCAGGCGATGAAGGCGCCGATGTTCGGCATGATCATTCCGGCGAGGTGGCCGCCGAAGCGCTGGATGGTGGCTCTCACCCCGGTCCCCTGGACGGCGGGGGTGTAGTCGGTGGTCATGTGGATGGTGCTCCTTCCGGGGCGACCGGCGTGGTGCGCCGGTCAGGGGGGTGGTGGTGCGCCGCCGTCAGCCCCCGGACCGCAGCGGCAGGGCCGGATCGGCCGTGAAGGTGCGGACGTGGTCGCGGCGGATGTCGGCCGGGCCGGGCATCCGGCTGCCGGGCAGCCCGACGGCGGCGGTCGCCCAGGCCAGTGCCTCGACCAGGGCGGCCTCGCCGCTGGCTCCGGCGGCGAGGAACCCGGCCAGCATGGCGTCGCCGGCTCCGACGGTGCTGCGGGGCTCGGCGACCGGGCCCTCGCCGTACCAGATCTGGTCGCCCTGGAGCAGGACCGCGCCGTCGGGCCCGAGACTGGCCAGGACCGTGCCCGCACCGCGGGCGCGCAGCGCCGAGGCGGCCTCGATCGCGTCGCCGAGCGTGGTGATCGCCCGCCCGGCCGCCTCGGCGAGCTCCTCCCGGTTGGGCTTGACCAGCGCGGGCTCCGCGGCCAGCGCGGAGCCCAGCGCGGGGCCGCTGGTGTCGACCGCGACGAGGATGCCCGCGCGGGTGAAGCGGCGGCACAGCCGGGCGTAGACGTCGGCCGGGACCTCCGGGGGGAGGCTGCCGGAGGCGACCACCCAGTCCGCCGAGTCCGCCGCGCCCAGCACCGCCTCGGCGAGGGCGTCCAGCTCGGCGGGGGACAGGGCGGTGCCCGGCTCGTTGATCTTCGTGACGGTGCCGTCGGGCTCGGCCAGCGCGACGTTGGACCGGGTCGGCCCGGTGACCGGCACGGTGACCATGTCGATGCCCTCGGCCGACAGCAGGGAGACGAGTCGCCGCCCCTCGTCGCCGCCGTAGGGGACGACCGCGCAGGAGGGGACGTCGTTGGCCAGCAGCGCGCGGGAGACGTTCACCCCCTTGCCGCCCGGGTCGAGGTGGGTGTCGGCGGAGCGGATGACCGCCCCACGGGTCAGCGCCCCGATCTCGATCGTCCGGTCCAGGCTGGGGTTGAGGGTCAGCGTCACGATCATGCCCGCACCACCTCGGGACCGGCGGCCGAGATCTCGGCGGCCAGCGCCTCGTCCAGGCCGGTGTCGCTGATCACGAGGTCGATCTCCGGCAGCGTGGCGAAGCGGGCCAGGTAGGTGTTGGTGAACTTGGTGTGGTCGGCCAGCAGCACGCTGCGCTGCGCCGCGCCGATCATCGCCCGTTTGATCGCGGCCTCGGCCGGGTCGGGGGTGGTCAGGCCCTTGGCCACCGAGCAGCCGTTGGCCGCCATGAACGCCACGTCCACGTGCAGGTCGGCGAGGGGGCGCAGGGCCCAGTCGTCGACGGTGGCCAGCGTCCGCCCGCGCACCCGGCCGCCGAGCATGATCACGTTCAGGCCGGGCCGGACGGCCAGGGCGGTCGCCAGGGGCGGGGAGTTGACGATGACCGTGAGCTCCCGGTCGGGCGGCAGGGCCTGCACCAGCCGGGCGGTGGTCGTCCCGGCGTCGATGATGACCGCGCCGTCCTCCGGGAGCTCGGCGAGGGCGGCCTTGGCGATGCGCTCCTTCTCCGCGGTCATCACCTCGTCCCTGGCGGCCAGCGCGGGCTCGAAGCCCAGCCGCTCCACGGGGATGGCGCCGCCGTGCACGCGCCGCAGCACCCCGGCCCGCTCCAGCGCGGTCAGGTCGCGGCGGATCGTCTCGGTGGTGACGGCGAACTCCTCCGCCAGCGCCATCACGTCCACCCGCCCGGCCCCCCGGGCGCGCCGCAGGATCTCCTGCTGCCGCTCCTCGGCGTACATGGTGTTGATTCACCGCCGTTTCCATGTTGTTTCGTATTTATTTACACCTGTATGTGTGGGAACACAATAGGGAGGGGGACGGTACTTCGTCCGGGCGGGAACGGGATGGGGCGGCCGTAGGCAGGACGCGAAGGGCCCCGGGGCGTTCGCCCCGGGGCCCGGTCGTTCGTGGCGGATCTCAGCGCGCCGGGATGGTCTCCTGCGCCGCCGCGGCGTCCGCGCGGTCCACGGCGACGGAGCCGGCCGTCCGGCGGCGGGCGTGGAGCCGGCCGGCGCGGACCGGCCCGGCCGGATCACCGCCTCAGGGGGCCTGCGACGCGGCCCCCTCCCAGGTGCGCAGGTAGGCCTCGGCCCCGGCGGCCATGTCCTGGACGAGCTCGTCGCCCGCGACGATCCGGAGGTCCTCGATCCAGTCGGGGACCAGCCCGTAGTGGGCGACCCCGTCGGTGTTGACGTCCCAGACCCGCTCGCCGGTGCGCTGCCGGTCCAGCGTGACCGCGCCGTCGAAGGAGGTGAAGGGGTAGGTCACCGGGTTGCCCGCGTTGCCGGGGCGGGCCGGGGGGAGCGGGCCCAGGCCGTTGGCGTCGAGGCCGTAGCCGTACCCGGGGCGCCCGGACTCCGCGCGCAGCGGCTCGCTCCGCCGCCAGGTCTCCGCGAACTCCTCCGCGTGGTGGCCGTAGGCGGTGACCATGCCGCCGAGCCGGTAGATCCGGCGCAGGAAGCCCGGGTCGGTCCAGCTGTGCGAGGAGACGACGCCCGGGTAGCCGGCCGCCTCCAGCAGGTCCAGCGTCCGGTCGGCGGCCTTGACGCTCATGTGGTCGATCTCGACGAGCATGCCGCGCTCCATCATGCCCTCGACCATGTGCGCGCCCAGGCTCGTCAGCCCGCGGGTGTTGCAGTGCGGGGCGGGCGGGTACAGCGGGAGCCCGACCCCGCCCGGCAGGAACCGCGCCAGCTCGGGCGGGAGCGCCCCGGCCTTCTCGATGGTGTTGTCGTGCTCGGGCCCGGTGCAGGTCCGCGCGGCCCAGAACCTGCCGCTGGACAGGAGGTTGCCCAGGTTGACGATGACGCCCTGGGCGCCGGAGTCGAAGCGCACGCCGCACAGCGCGTTGTCGTACTTGTGGCAGACGAACATGCTCCGCACGCCGAGCGCGTGCAGCTCGTCGAGACCCCGGTCGATCTGCGCCCTCGTGCAGTGCGGGATGCCGAGGGTCTGCCGGCAGCCGAAGGGCTCGGAGGTCTCCACGCCCAGGACCACCGCCAGGTTGCCCGCCGCGATCACCTGCCGGGCCTCGGCGGGGGAGCGCACGACCCGGAACCAGCCCCGGCCGGGCCCGCCGGCCCGGGCGTCGACGAAGTCCTGCAGCTCGAAGGTGCGCTGTGCCTGCAGGCGCAGCGAGGCCATCTCGTCGCAGGGGTGGCGCTTGAGCGGGTAGATCTCGCACAGCTGCCGGTTGGCGACCAGCTGGTTGACCAGGACGCGCAGCCCGCCCCGCCAGGCCCGCTCGACCCACCTGTGGTAGGTCTGCTGGTGGGTGAGGGAGTCGCCGGCGGGCCAGCTCCGGAAGGTGGGCCAGCCGACCGGGTCGTGGGTGCCGGTGGGGGAGCCGGTCCGGGTGAAGTTCTCGAACCAGGCGGCCTCGCCGCGCGGCAGGTGGTCCGGGCAGTCGACGAGGGCCTCCTGGGCGCCGTCGGGGTCGAACGGCCTGCCGCAGAGCAGGCTGCCGCCGAACGCCTCGTAGGACATCAGGTGGGTGTGCCCGTCGACGAACCCGCGGACCGGGGCGGCGCTGCCGGGCGGCTGCCCGATGGCGTTGACCTCCGACTCGGGGGGAGCGGGGGCGGCCATGGCCGTGGTGCCGGCCATGGCGAGGGCGCCGATCAGCAGGAAGGCGGCGGCGAGGGATCTGGGCGGTCTGGCCATGGGGGGTGCCTCCGCGGGGAGGGGGCCGGTGCCTCATGGTCCGTCCGGGACGGCGGCCGGTCAAGAGAAAAGATGAGCCTGACTCAAGGGCTGTCCGGTTCCCGGTGGAACAGCGGCAGGACCATCTCCACCAGTGCGTCGACGTCACCGTCGACCATCGGCTCGCCGGTCATGCCCATCCGGTGGAGCAGGGTCCCGACGACGACGTCGATGAGGAACAGGACCCGGTGCTCCGGCTCGCCGAGCGCCTCCTGGAGTGCGAGCCGGTAGGGGTCCTGTAAGCGTGAGGAGAGGATCTCGCGCAGCTCCGGATCACTGACGCCGTCGCTGAACACGCCCGCGAACGCGTCACCCACCCCCGGCTCGCCGATCTTGCCCGCGGTCCAGCGGACGGCCGAGGAGACGATCTCGGCCCGGCTGCCGCCCTCCAGTGGCACCGGGCCGAACGCGTCGAGCAGGCAGTCCACGATCAGCGCCCCCTTCGTCGGCCAGCGACGGTAGATCGTCGTCTTCGCGATGCCGGCCGCGGCGGCGATGCGCTCCACCGTGGCGCGCGCGTAGCCCAGCTCGCGGACTGTGCTCAGCGTCGCGGCGAAGACCACGTCGTTGATGCCGGAACGCGGGCGGCCGGGCGGCCGGGCGGGTGTGAGCGGAGTCATTCTCACACGATACCGAATTGCGCTACCTTAGGTTCCGAAACCAGAGGTATCGAAACTTGGGGAGAAGTATGACCGACATCACCGCGATGCGGCCCGCGGAGCCGGACTGGTCCACGGTGACGGCTGAGGAGCTGATCGCCTACCGGGACGCCGAGAACCGCGTCCGGGCGTCCACGGCGGCACGGATCATCACCGGGGAGCCGGACCCCGGTGCCGCGATCGGCTGGCAGCAGGTGGCGCTGCCCGGTCGCGAACTCCCCGTCCGGGTGTACCGCCCCCCGGTCGCAGGCCCCCTGCCCCTCGTGATCCACGTGCACGGAGGCGCCTTCGTCGGCACGGCCGTGCAGAGCGACTGGGTCAACAGCCACCTCGCCGCCCACCTGCCGACGGTCGTCGTCTCCGTCGAGCACCGCCTCCTCGACTGGGAGACACCGTTGTCCGCCGCCGCCGACGACGGCTGGGACGTGCTCCGGCACGTGGTGGAGCACGCCGGGACGTGGGGCATCGACCCGGCCCGCGTCGCCGTCTTCGGCGAGAGCTGCGGCGGGCTGATCAGCGCGCTGGCGGCCGTCAGGGCCAGGCGGACCGGCCTGGGGCTGCGGGCGCAGGTGCTGGTCAACCCGGTGGTCGACGTGACCGCGGCGGCCTGGACGTACGACTCGGCGACCCGGTACGCGACCACGCCCACCCTGTCCTTGCCGCTGCTGCGGTTCTTCCAGCGGCTGGCCGTTCCCGAGGGTGCCGACGCCCGCGCGCTGTCGCCGCTGTACACCGACGACCCGGCCGGCGACCTGAGCGGGACGGCCCCGGTGCTCGTGGTGGTGCCGACCACCGATCCGATCGCCGACCACGGCCGCCGCTACGCCGAGCGGCTCCAGGCGGCCGGGGCGCCCGTACGGCTCAGCGAGTACCCGGAGGCGGGGCACGCGTTCCTGAGCATGCCGGGCATGGCACCCCAGGCGACGCCCGCCCGGGCGGAGATCCTCGACTTCCTCCGCGAGTCCCTCGGCGGGTGACGCCCGGCGCGAGCGACCTGGACGCGGCCGTCCAGCCGGGCCGGCGCACTCGTCCGCACCCCGCCGTCGGCCAGGACATCCGCACCTTGCCGCCGCCCAGGACGGCCGCGTCCGGCCGTACCCCGTTCACCGCGACGGCCCCGAGCACGGCGGCACCGCCGGGCTCCCGCCACCCGCTCCCCGCCGGGGAGCGCCCCCTGACCGCTCGACGCAAGGAAGGACGTTCGGCATGACAATCACCTCCGACGCCGGACAGGTCCAGGCCGGGCCGCCGCCCGCACCGCCGCCCGGCCCCGATCCCGCGCACGACGCCCGCCTGGGCAGGCTGCTGCGCCCGCACGCCTGGAGTTTCGCAGCCGTCGTCGCCTTCCAGGTCATCGGCGCCGTCGCGGGGCTGGCGCCGCTGCTGGCGGTCGCCGAACTCGGCCGGATCCTGCTGGCGCCCGGCCCGATCGATCCCGGCCGGGTCTGGTCCGTGGTGATCGCCGGCGCGGCGGGGCTGTTCGTCCGGCTGGCGTTCACCGGTGCGTCGTCCGGGATCGGGCACATCGTGGACGGCGAGGTGCAGCTCGCGCTCCGCCGGCGGCTGGCCGCCCGGCTGGGCCGGGTGCCGATCGGCTGGTTCTCCCGCCGCCGCACCGGCGAGCTGGCCAAGGTGGTGGGCGAGGATGTCAGCGCCGTGCACCCGTTCATCGCCCATGCCCCCGGCGAGCTCGTCGCCGCGTTCGTGCTGCCGCTGCTCTCGCTGGTCTACCTGTTCACCGTCGACTGGCGGCTCACGCTGATCACGCTGATCCCGGTGGTGCTGGCCCTGGCCCACCTCCCGCTGATGATGACCCCGGCCCGGCTGCGTGAGGAGAAGCGGTTCGACGCGGCCATGGGGCGGATCGCCGACTCCGTCGTCGAGTTCGTCCAAGGCATCGCCGTGGTCAAGGCGTTCGGCGGTTCCGGGCGCGCCCACCACAGGTTCCGCACGGCCACCGACGACTTCGTCGGCGTCTACCACCGCTTCGTGCGCGGCCTCTCCGTGGTCGCCGCCGGAATGCAGCTGGTGCTGTCACCGCCGTTCGTGCTGCTGGTCGTGCTGATCGGCGGCACCGCCCTGATCACGGCCGGCGGCCTGCCCCCGGCCGACCTGCTGCCCTTCCTGCTGCTGGGACTGGGCCTGACCGCTCCGGTGGAGGCCCTCATCGCCCACGGTCTCGACGACCTGCAGGCCGCCAGGCGCGCGATCGGCCGGATCCGGGACGTGCTCGAGGTGGCGCCGCTGCCGGAGCCCGCGCACCCGCTCCCGCCGCAGGGCCACCGGGTGGAACTGCGCGACGTCCGCTTCGGCTACGAAGCCGATCGCGAGGTGCTGCGCGGGATCGACCTGGTCCTCGAACCGGGCACGGTCACCGCGATCGTCGGGCCCTCGGGCAGCGGCAAGTCCACGCTGGTCCGGCTGCTGCCGCGCTTCTTCGACCCGACTCACGGTTCGGTCACCCTGGGCGGCGTCGATCTGCGTGAGATCGGCAGCCACGATCTCTACCGGACGGTCTCCTTCGTCTTCCAGGACGTGCGCCTGCTGCGCGCATCGGTCGCGGACAACATCGCGCTCGCCGTACCGCATGCGGGCCTCGACGAGGTGATGCACGCGGCCCGGACGGCGAACATCCATGATCGGATCCTTGAGCTGCCACGCGGCTACGACACGGTGCTCGGACAGGAGGCCGGGCTGTCGGGCGGCGAGGCGCAGCGGATCGCGCTCGCCCGCGCGCTGCTCGCCGACACGCCCGTACTGGTCCTGGACGAGGCGACCGCATTCGCCGACCCGCAGACCGAGCAGGCGGTACGGCGGGCACTGGCGGAGCCGGAGGGCGACCGCACGATCCTGGTCATCGCCCACCGCCTGGAGACCGTCGCCGACGCCGACGCCGTCGTGATGCTGGACGACGGGTCGATCGTCGAGCAGGGCAGGCCCGCCGACCTCCTGGCGGAGAACGGTGAGTTCGCCGCCTTCTGGCAGTCCAAGGAGGACCGATGATCCGCATGCTGCTGCGCGTCCTGGGCCGTGATCACGCCCGGCCGGTGCGTCGCACCGTGGCCCTGATGACGGTGACCGCGATCGCCGAGGGTCTGTCCTACGCCCTGCTGGTCCCCGTGCTGCGGGCCCTGTTCGGCGGTGACCCCGCAGACGACCCCGCGGACGCGCTGCCCTGGCTGACCGCGTTCGGCGGCGCGGTCGCGATCTACGCGGTGCTGCGCTATCTCAGCGATCTGTTCGGTTTCCGCGCCGGGACCACGCTGCTGCGCGGCATGTACCACCGCCTCGGCGATCATCTGGCCCGGCTGCCCCTCGGCTGGTACGGCGGCGGCCGGGTCGGGGAGGTGTCCGTCCTGGCCAGTCAGGGCGTGCTGGAGACGATGGGCGTGATCGCGCATCTACTGGCGCCCTACATCTCCGCCTTCGTCACCCCCGTGACGATCGTCGGCGTGATGCTCGCCTTCAACTGGCAGCTGGGCCTGGCCGCGCTGGTCGCCGTGCCGCTCGTGGCGGCGGTCCAGATCCGGACCGGCCGCTCGATGGCCGCAGGCGACGCCGACCGCCACGAACGTGACACCGAGGCCACCGGGCGGGTCATCGAATATCTCCAGGCTCAGCCGGTGCTGCGCGCCGGCGGCCGGAGCGTCCAACGCTTCGCGCTGCTCGACGACGCGCTGCGGGAACTCCAGCGGGCGTCCCGCCGTACCGTGTTGTCGGTGCTGCCCGGCATGATCGGTTCAGCGCTCGTGGTGCAGGCGGTGTTCACCGGGTTGCTGGTTCTGGGTGCCCACCTCGCACTGGGCGGGAGCATAGGTGTCGCGGAGGTGCTGACGATCCTGGTGCTGGCCGCCCGCTGCGCCGATCCGGTCCTGTCGCTGGCGGACATGGGCGGCAGACTCCGCAGCGCGCGCTCCGAGCTGACCAGACTCGACGCGCTCCTGCGCACCGAGCCGCTGCCGGAGGCACCGGAACCGATCCAGCCGGTGGGTCACGGCCTGGAGCTGGAGTCCGTCGCCTTCCGGCACGGCGACCGCGCGGTGTTCGACGGGTTGTCGTTGTCCGTGCCCGAGGGACGGCGCCTCGCCGTGGTCGGCCCCTCGGGCGCGGGCAAGAGCACACTGCTGCAGCTGCTCGCGCGCTTCCACGACGTGGACGCGGGCGCGGTGCGCGTGGGCGGCGTGGACGTGCGCTCGATGAGCACCGAGACGCTGATGTCCCGGCTGGCCATCGTGTTCCAGGACGTCTACCTCTTCGACGGCACGATCGAGGAGAACGTACGGCTGGGCCGCCCCGAGGCCACCGAGGCCGAGCTGCGGGCGGCGGCGGGCGCCGCGCGGCTGGACGAGGTGATCGAGCGGCTTCCCGGCGGATGGGCGGCGAACGTCGGCGAGGGCGGCGCCCTGCTGTCGGGCGGCGAGCGCCAGCGCGTCTCGATCGCGCGGGCTCTGCTGAAGGACGCGCCCATCGTGCTGCTGGACGAGGTGACCTCCGCGCTGGACCCGGTGAACGAGGCGGCCGTCCACGAGGGCGTCGAGCGCCTGATGGCCGGCCGGACGGTCGTGATGGTCGCTCATCGGATGCGGACGGTCCGGCGCGCCGATCACATCGCCTTTCTCGAGGGCGGCCGGATCGTGGAGGAAGGCACCCACGACGAACTGCTCGACCGCGGCGGCCGCTACGCCGACTTCTGGAACGCCTCCCTGACACCGGCAGCGCAGGACTGAGCCGGTGAGTCCTGCCCGGGCTCCTTCGGCCGGTTGGGCGGGCACGGCCACGGCGGCCCCGGGCCTGCTCGCCTTCACCGGCGCGATCGGGTCGGCCGAACCGCACGCGCACGCCGCGGTGCAGGTCCTGCTGGTGCTCGACGGCGAGGTGACGCTGACCGACCGGCACGGCCACCGGTGCCGGACCGAGGCCGCGATCATCCCGGCCGGTGCCCGGCACGGACTGCGAGCCGCCCCCGGCGCCCATGGCCGGCTGACGTCCGATCCGGGACGTCGTCCGGAGCGTGCCCCCTGAACGACGCCAGCCGGTCCCGCCCTGTCGCCCGGCAGGACCGGCACGGCCCGGTTCGCAGCCCAGCGGATCCGTCCAAGTCCGAGAGGGCCGGCGGCCGCGACGATGATGCGCATGCTGAAATCTGTCGTCCGCTACGGCTACGCGCCGTTCATGCTGCTGGGCGTCAACGGCGCCGCCGTCGCCCTGGCCGCCTCCGGCGCCTCCAAACTGTGGCTGATCGGCCTGCTGTGGCGTTTCCACGCAGTCCACCACTCGGTCAAGCGCTTCTACGGCTTCAACGGCCTGATGAAGCACCCCTTGCACCAGACGCTGGAGATGAGCGCCGGTGTCGTCCCGCTCATCCTCATCGGGTTGCCCGTCGACGTGGCCGCCGCGCTGGCCGTCGCCGTCGCGGTGCAGCTGCTGCTGCAGCACTCCAACGCCGACTACCGCATCGGCGCCCTGAAGTACGTGCTCGCGCTCAACGAGGGGCACCGCCTCCATCATCTGAAGTGGGCCGGCGTCGGCGATGTCAACTTCGGCCTGTTCACCCTGGTCTGGGACCACCTGCTCGGCACCTTCTCCTACGACCCGGCCCGGAGCTTCACCTCCGAGCAACTGGGCATGGCCGCCAAACCCGACTACCCCGCCGCCTATCTGGCCCAGCTCGCCGAGCCCTTCCGCGCCGAACGGCGTCGGAGGTGACGGGGCACGGCCCGTGGGCAGGGGACCGGCATGCAGCACTACGACGTCGCGATCATCGGCGGCGGGCCCGCCGGGCTCACCGCGGCCATGACACTCAGCCGATCCCTGCGCCGCGTCGCGGTACTGGAGTCGCCGGCCGACCCCCGCAACGCGGGTTCGCACGGTGTGCACGGCATCCTCGGCCTGGACGGGGTGAGCCCCGCCGAGTACCGGAGCCGCGCCTGGAGCGACCTCGCCCGGTACGGCATGGCCGAACTCCACGAGACCGAGGCCGTGGACCTGGTCCCCGACCCGGGCGGCGGCGGGTTCGAGGTGGTCACGGAGGACGGTGGTCCGTTCTGGGCCCGGCGGGTGCTGCTCGCCACGGGGATGACCGACGTCATCCCCGAGCTGGAGGGGTTCCGGGAGTGCTGGGGCGCGAGCATCATCCACTGCCCCTTCTGCTCGGGCTGGGAGAACCGCGAGCGCGCCTGGGGAGTGGTCACCGCCGATCCGGAGTTCGCCAGGAAGGCGCCCCGGGCGTTCGCCGCCTGGAGCGACGACGTGATCGTCTTCACCGACGGGGAGGCGCCGGCGGGCGACCTCGGCGTGGAGACGGTCACCGGGAGGATCCGCGGGCTGCGCCACGACGGCGGCGACCTGCGCGCGGTCGAACTGGACGACGGCGCGGTCGTCGAGCGGGGGACCCTGCTGTGGCAGCTCGACCAGCGGCCGGTCCCGCTGGTCTCCAGGCTCGCGAAGGACAGGGGTCTGGCCCTGCGCGAGGACTGCTACGTCAAGACCGACGGCTGCTGCCGTACCAGCGTCCCGGGTCTGTACTCCGCGGGGGACACCATCACCGAGACGCAGGGCGCGATCGAGTCGGCCGCGAGCGGCTCCACCGCGGCGTTCCAGATCATCGAGGACGAGACCGCGTGAACGGAACCCCGGCGCGGCCGGTCATCAAGAGCGGTCGCGAGACCGTGATCGATCCGTGATGTGTCGGCCCTGCCCGCCGGGGCAGACGGAGGTCGGCTCGAACAAGAGGGAGTGTGGAACATGACAGTCACCGGCATCATCACCGCCATCGTCATCGGCGCCATCATCGGAGCCCTGGGCCGCCTGGTCGTCCCGGGACGGCAGGGCATCCCGATCTGGCTGACCATCGTGATCGGCATCGTCGCCGCGCTCATCGGCACCGCCATCGCCGGCGCCTTCGGCGTCGCCAGCACCGGCGGCATCGACTGGATCGAACTGGTCCTGCAGATCGCCGTCGCCGCCGTCGGAGTCATCCTGGCGGTCAGCCTGTACGGCAGGCGCAGCGTCCGGTAAAGGGGTCCGGCCTTCCGGCCGAGACGCCGCACGGACACGCACACGGCCCCGATCCCGGTTCCCCGGGACCGGGGCCGCGGCCTGTCCGGGCACACACCGGAGGCGGAACGGGCGGGGCGGGTCAGCCGTCGGCGGCCCAGCCGTGGGTGGCGCGCAGGACGGCGGCGACCCGCAGGAAGCGGTCGCGGTCCAGGACGGCGCCCTCGCGGCGGATGTCGTCCTCACCCAGCTCGAAGATCCGGTCCAGGCGCAGGTAGGAGACGCGGCCGCCGCGGTCCCAGCGGCCCGGGCCGAGCTCCAGCCAGTTGTCCGGGCGGTCGCCGCCGCGGCTGGAGAGCATCATCGCCAGCAACCGCCGGCCGTGGCGGCCGACGACCAGCAGGGGCCGGTCCTTGCCCCGGCCGGGATCCTCCTCGTAGGGCACCCAGGCCCAGACGATCTCGCCGGGGTCGGCGAGGCCGTCCAGGTCGGGGGAGTAGTCCACGGTCGCCGCCCGGTCCACCCGGTGGACCTCCCGGACCGCGCCGCGGGCGGGCCGGGGATCTTCGCCAAGGTCGCGCATCCGGGCAGACTACGGCAGAAGCCTCCCCCGCGCACCGGGAGCGTCCGGCCGGGGGTCGGTCGGTCGCGCCGGTCAGCCGCTCTTGCGCCGGAAGGGTCAGCCGCTCTTGCGCCGGAAGGAACGCCTGCCGGAGGCCGGACCGTGGGCGCCGTGGATCTTCGAACCGCTCCTGCCCCGGCCGCCTTCGCCGGCTCCCGGCTGGGAGAGCTTCTTGCGTTCGAGGGCCTCGCGGAACCTGCGCTTCATCTCGTCCTCGGAGCTCTCGGGCTGCTGCGAGTCGGTGTTCTCGGGTTCTGGGGTGATGTCGGGCATGCGGACCTCCTGGTCACCGGCGGGCAGTCCAACTCCGGCCCGGCCTGATCGTCATCCTCTCATGTCCGAAACCGGCCCCCGACGCGTGCCGGCGGGGGCCGCCCGCGTGTCGGAGGCCATCCGGCGGCCGGACCGGCGGCCGGGCGGCTCAGTGCAGGCCGATGGCCATCAGGAAGAGCAGTCCCGCTATGTGGCCGATGACGACGAACACGATGATGAAGATGAACAGGAACTTCGCCGGCCCGTGCTCGAAGTGCCGGCCCTCCTCGAGCGGCTTGCGCTTGGCCTCCCGCTCGGCGATCCGCTCCTCGATGGGCTTGCTGTGGAACATGGGGCTCCTCTGGCGGACGGATGCCGGGAAGGTGGCGGTTTGTATCATTAATGTTAATTTATGTCGCCGGGTGGACGGTGCGGACGACCTGCCGGCCGATCCCGTCCGGCCGTGCCGCCGGAAGGGCTCCTCGGCGCCACCGGAAGACGCCGGGGGCGGCGGGCGCGGGCAGGAAGCGAAACCGCCATCGGATGCCGCCTCCCCTGCGTGAAGCCGGAGATCATGGGATTGCTCCAGCTTCATCCGGGTATGTTCTTTCCGCTGTTCACGCGCCCGGCCGGAGCGGGGGACGGTGCGACGGCCGGGGCCGGGACGTCCCGGCCGCGCGGCCCGACCCGCGAGGACGGGACCTGCGGCGCGGGGCGGGGGGGATACCGCCTACGATCGTGAGGCGTCCGGGCAGGAACCTGCCGAACCGCAGGACCTTCAACAGACGCCGGAGCGCGTGGTCGCCGCAGCGAACGACGCGCGACGGTGCCCCATATCGAGAGGAACGGGAAGACGTCATGGCTGGAAGTCACGGAGGAAGCCTCAAGTCTTGGCTCGCGGTGATCGTCATCCTGGCGGGATTCACGGTCGGCGGCGTCGCCCTGTGCTTCGGTCCCAACTGGCCGCTGGTCTGGGCGGGGGCGGGCATCATCGCGGTCGGCGGTGTGATCGCCCTGCTCGTGGACATCTTCTCCGACGTGATCGTGGACGCGCCGCGCGTGCTCGCGTCGGAGAAGGTCGACCGCAAGGGCTGAAACCGCATGACCGCGAGCGTAGCTACGCCCCGTTGAGGGCCTCCCCGACGGTGGGGGAGAGCTCGAAGGCGGGGCGTAGCCCGGTGATGGCCAGGATCCGCTCCAGGATGCCGTGCACACCGGCCAGCACCAGGCGCGTGCCCAGATCGCGACTGCGGTTCAGGGCCCAGATCAGCTCGGCGATCCCCGCCGAGTCACAGAAGGTCAGCCCGGCGACGTCGACGACCACCGTGGCGGGGGTGCCGGACTCCCAGACCCTGGTCAGCTCGGCCCGGAAGACGGGGGCGTGGGCGTAGTCGAGTTCGCCGCCCGCCTGGACGACGAACGCCGTGTCCAGCCGGTGCGACGAGACGGTGAAGACGGTCATCTCTCACTCCTCGGCCCGCAGGGGGCAGGGCGGGCTGTCTCCGTCCTACCAGTTCTGCGGGGACGGCGGCGCCGCCTGCGGGGACCGATTACGCCATGGGCGACGCTCAACGATGACCGACGAGCAAGAACGCCGGGCGTTCTCGCTGATGGGCGCTCCTCTGCCCAGCACTCTGACCTGGGACCGCGGTACGGAGCTCGCCGGCACAGCGGTACGGGCCCGGTCGCGGTGAGGACTTCCACGTTGACCGGCACGCTCACACCCTCACCTGCCCGCGCGGCGTGGCCAGGCCGCCCTGGAAGCCGACGTTCGATGATGATCGCCCGCGTTTCTCGGTGCTGGTTCCCCGCCAGGCGTACCGGGCCTGCCGACCGCCTGGAGTGCACCGGCAACATCGACGACAAAGGCCGCCACGTCACGCTGTCGCCCCGGCCCCAACAAGAGATCCAGACCAGGGCCCGGGCCGGACAGCAGACCGGGCAGCGGCCGACCTGCTCACCGTCCGCGGCATCGCCTTGGCCGATCTGACTCCTGCCGCCCTGCTGCCCCTACTCGTCCAGCACATCGAGGACCCCTACGAGCTAGTCCGCGAACTCCTTGAACAGGCCGCCTCCACCGCCGAAGGCGACAGCTTCGTCCTGAACGGGCGCGCCTACCGGCGCGTTATCACCGACAGCGACCGGCACCGCGAACGAAGTCGCGGTTACCTACCTGTCCGCGTCATCGACGACGCAACCGGCCAGATCATCCACATCGAGACCGACGAAGAACAGGCGTTCCGGGAATGGGTGTGCATCGAAACCCCGCGCCACTCCGGAGTCCGCATCGAGGAGATGTGCGAACTCACCCACCTGAGCATTCGCCGGTACCAGCGCGCCAGCGGCGAGGTCATCGCACTGCTGGTCATCGCCCCTTCCAAGACCGACCGCGAACGCGTGATCCCCATGAGCGCCGAGCTGTTCCACGTCATCGCCCAGGCACAGGCTGGCTCGGGGATGCCGCCCAGCGTCTGCGGCAGGCGCTCTGACGAGGCCTGGGCCAGCCGTAGCGCGATCTGCGCCTCCGCCATGACGGCCAGGTCCGCCAACGTGCTCGTCTCCTTGCGCGACCGGTCCGCCGCGCCACGGCGGTGCCGCCCTCTTTTCCGGTCATCGGTTTGACCGGTACCGGGGTTTACCTGAGGGCACCCGGGCACACTGGTAGCCGTACCTGCCAGGATTCCGCCCTCGGGGCAGACGCACACGGAAACGGGAGAGATGCCATGATCGGATTCATCGTCGCAGGGCTCATCATCGGCGCGCTTGCCCGCCTGCTTAAGCCGGGCAAACAGCATCTCGGCCTGCTGGCCACCCTGCTGCTCGGGTTGGTCGGTTCGGTGATCGGCGGCACCGTCGCCAGCCTGCTGGGCACGGGAGACATCTTCGAGTTGAACGTCCTGGGTTTTGTCGTCGCCGTCGTCGCCGCAGTGGCGCTGATCGGTGTCGCCGAGGCCATCGCCGGGCGGCGGGAGCATCACCCGGTCCACTGACGGCCCTGGCTCCGCTGTCCGCTGCCGTATCCCGCGGCCTGACGATCGCGCTCCCGTTCCCAAAGTCGGGGAGAGGATCTTCGCAGGCGTGGCGGAGGACAGGCCTCGGTCGGCGGGAGGCGTGGCTCAGTCCCGCGATGACGTTTCAGTCTCAGACAGCGTCCCGATGAAGCAAGCTCCCGGAGCGGGAAGAAAGCAGAACAACGTCGACGGAACACGTCCCTGCTCCAAGACGGTTCATGAACCTGGTCCGGTCGCTGGACGGCGCCGGTGCCGCCGAACCAGGTGGCGCCATGTCATGACGCACCTGGCCCGAGCGCTTTTCGAATGCGGGACGCAGAGGTCTTCGCGAGTCACCACAGACCGTATGCCTCGAAGCCCGGCCCGAGTTCCGGAAGGCGGTGACGGAACATGGAAACAGGAGGGCTGATCAGTGCACCTGGTGAGACTGACATGGGCGGATGCTTGCGCGGTCATCGTGTCCGCCGTCGGCGTCTACGTCGCCTTCCTGATCCTTGTCCGGCTTGTCGGGCAGCGGGCGCTGGCGGCCATGTCGAGTTTCGACTTCGCCGCGGTGATCGCGCTCGGGGCGGTCATGGGCCGTGCCGTGCTGGGCTATACCCCGACTTTGACGGCCGGGCTGCTCGGCATGGGCACGCTCTTCGTGCTGCAGGCGGTGTTCGGCCGCCTGCGCCGCAACAGACGCCTCGACCGCACCATGAGCAACCTTCCGCTGCTGCTCATGGCCAATGGAGAAATCCTTCACGACAACCTGCGCAAGGCGCAGATCGTCGAAGACGAACTGCGCCAGAAGTTACGGCTTTCGGCGGTTCACCGGTACGAGGACGTCGCGGCAGTGATTTTCGAGCGGACCGGCGCCATCAGCGTACTGCGCCGGGGTGAGAGCATCGACTCCGACCTCATCTCCGACGTACGGGGGTGGGAACTCCTCGCCCCTGAGCACATCCGGCGTTGACCGGTGTCTCCGAGGAAGAAGCCGGCGCGTCAGGTGTCCCTGAACCACCGGTGAGAAGCGTCGAGTGTCTCACCAGGGACGGCCGCCGTCGACGGGAGGCCGGTGGGTGATGTCCGGCTGTCGCTGAACTCGTCACCTGACCTTTGAAAGGATTTGCTCTACGGTTACCGGCAGGCAGAAACGGGCAACCGGCATGCAACCGGCGGATGGAGTCACGTGTGAAGTCTGATCAGGTCCTTCGGTCGCTGCCGTTCGTCGTCATGGCGGCGGTGACCCTGATCGACGTGCTGGCCGGCCCGCGCCTGGGTTTCCTGCCGCTGCTGACCCTGGGGCCGACCTTCGCCTCGGTCTCCGGCAGCATCCGCCGTACCGCGCTGGTGGGCGTGATCGCGCTGGCGCTGTGCATTCCGCTGGCCTACTACAACCGGCTGCTGCTCACCACGCAGAACAACCTCACCATCGCGACCATCGTCGCCATCACCGCGGCCAGCATGCTGGCCGGCCACCTGCGCATCCGGCGCGAGCGCGAACTTGCCAACGTCCGGATGGTCGCCGAGGCCGCCCAGCGGGTGCTGCTGCGTCCCGTCCCGCGCAAGGCGGGCGACCTGCGAGTAGCGTTGTCCTACACCTCGGCCGCGGCCGAGGCGCGGATCGGTGGCGACCTGTACGAAGTCGTCACGACGCCGTACGGCGTGCGCCTGCTCATCGGCGACGTGCAGGGCAAAGGGCTGGAGGCGGTGGAGACCGCGGCCTGGGTGCTGGGTGCCTTCCGCGAGGCCGCCTACGACGAGGTCGATCTGCCCGGGGTGGCCGAGCGGCTGGAGACCAGCCTGGATCGGCACCTGGGCGGGGAGAGGTTCGTCACCGCGATCATCGCCGAGGTCGTCGACGGTGAGATCTCGCTGCTCAACTGCGGGCATCCGCCGCCCCTGCTGATCGACTCCGGCGGCCGGACCCGCCTGGTAGAACCCCAGGAGGAAGGGCTGCCGCTCGGCCTGGCGTCGCTGGGCCCGCCCCTGCCCAAACCGCAGCGGTTGCCGTTCGGCGAGGGAGACCAGATCCTCTTCTACACCGACGGCGTCATCGAAGCCCGCGACGAGGCCCGGACCTTTTATCCGCTGACGGAACGCGCCCACCTGCTGGCGGTGGACGATCCGCAGAACGCGCTGGACGAGTTGCGCTCGGATCTGCTGGAGCACATCGGAGGGCCGCTGCTCGACGACGCCGCGATGCTGCTGGTG
Source organism: Planomonospora parontospora (assembly GCA_014647935.1). Taxonomy (GTDB): domain Bacteria; phylum Actinomycetota; class Actinomycetes; order Streptosporangiales; family Streptosporangiaceae; genus Planomonospora; species Planomonospora parontospora. The sequence continues at coordinate 34,752 of BMQD01000025.1, read as the reverse complement.
CGCAGGCAGTCCATCTGACCCTCCGGATCGCCCTCGTTTGCCCTATGCAATGATGGATCGTCGTGTATCCCGATCGGGGCCGGAGCGGTCCCGGCGGTGTGTCCGTCCGGGTCCGTCAAGCGCGCCGCTGCTGCCGCAGGGCCCGGGAATCCGGCAACGAAAGGCGATTACACGAGTGGCATGGGCCAATCCCCCTGGATCCGGAACCCTCTCCGTGCTCACCGGCCTGCGCGGCGCCGTCGTCATCGTGCGGCCTACCGGTGAGCTCACCATGTCCACCGCTCCGTACTTCCGCACCCGGCTCGAACAGGCCGCGGTGTTCAACACCCCACCCCGCGTCGTGGTGGACACCGAAGAGATCACCTTCTGCGACTCGGCCGGCCTCGACGTCCTGACGGCCGTACTGCACGAGATCGAACGCGGAGGAGGGCGGCTCGTGCTGAGCGGTCGCAACGACCGGTTGCTGCGCATACTGAAGACCACCGGCATGGACGGGAGATTGCAGCCCTATGCCACCACCGAGGACGCCGTCTCCCATCTCGCCGCATTCGAATGAGCGGGGAGCAGGAGGTGCATCGCCCCATGGTCCCGGGGATCCGCAAGCGAGAGGAGACCGCGGTCGTCGTCGCCCGGGTGAGGCAGAGGCGTGGTCGGCCCTGACCTCGCCGGTGGCGACTTGTCGGCGTGGTGTTCGGGGGACCCGTCCGTACGCGGTCCGGTGCCGTGTACCGCGGTGCTCCGTTCCTGGAAGCTTTCTGGCCGGCCACCCCCGTCTGCTCGCCCCTGGGCGCCTGCTGTTACCGTGGACCACGGTGCGCCGGGAAGTCTGGTCGGCAACGACGGTTTTCATGTCGACTGTGACGGAGGCGCCGATGATGCGGCACGCGACGGATCGCCCGGCTGACGGATTCTGCTCGCACGGAGCGGACCGCTGATGGGCACGCTGCTTCTGGCCTTCGCCGGCCTGCTGCTGCTGGCGGTCCTGCTGTCCAGCCTGGCCCACCGCACGATCCTGTCCACGGCGGCGCTGTTCCTGCTCGCCGGGTTCGTGCTCGGCGACGGCGTCCTGGGCGTGGTATCGATCACCGCCGAGGACGAGGTCGTCGGCACGCTGGCCGAGCTGGCGCTGTTCGCGGTGCTGTTCACCGACGGCATGCGGGTCGGCTGGGCCGACCTGCGCGGCGCCTGGCGGCTGCCCGGCCGGGCGCTCGGCTGGGGGTTGCCGCTCACCCTGGTGATCACCGCGCTGCTCGCGCACTACCTGATCGGCCTGGGATGGATCGAGTCCCTGCTCATCGGCGCGGTCCTGGCCCCGACCGACCCGGTCTTCGCCGCCGCCCTGGTCGGCAACGAGAAAGTGCCGCCCCGGCTGCGCCAGCTGCTCAACGTCGAATCCGGCGTCAACGACGGCCTGGCGCTGCCCTTCGTCATGGTCTTTTTGGCCCTGGCCGCCGGCTCGCGCAACCTGCACCTGGGTGAACTGGGTCTGGAGCTCGGCCTCGGCCTGCTCATCGGCGTGGCCGTGCCGTGGCTGGCGATCAAGCTGGAGCAGACCCGCTGGTTCTCCGCCTCCACCGCCTACGAGCCGCTGAACGCGCTGGCGATCGGCCTGCTCGTGCTGGCGCTGGGCAAGGCCACCCACGGCAACCTGTTCCTGGCCGCCTTCGCCGCCGGCATCACGGTCGCCACCTTCGGACAGCGCCAACGTGAGGCGTTCGAGCACTTCGGAGAGCTCATCGCCGAGTTGTTCAAGCTGGCCGCCCTGCTGGTGTTCGGCGCGCTCATCACCCCGGCCCTGCTGGGCTCGGTCGGCTGGACCGGCTGGCTGTTCGCCGTCCTGGCATTGGTGGCGGCCCGGCCGATCGCCATCTGGATCTCCTTCCTCGGCTCCGGCCTGTCGATGCGGGAGCAGGCCGCGGTGGCGTGGTTCGGACCCAAGGGATTCGCCTCCGTGGTCTACGGCCTGATCGTGCTGTCTTCCGGCATCGCCGCGGCCAGCCAGGAGTTCCAGCTGATCGCGGTCACCATCGTGCTGTCGATCCTGCTGCACTCGTCCACCGACATCGTCGTGGCCCGCTGGTTCGACGACGAGCGCGACGTGCCCGCCTGGTACGGCGCCGCCCGCCGCCTGCGCGACCGGGTCCGCCAGGAACCCACCCCATGAGCACGGATGTGCGCGATGCGCACCGCGGCGGAGCCGTGTCCGCCGTCCGGACCACCACGCTCACCAAACGCTACGGCGACGTCGTCGCGGTCGACGACGTCACCTTGAGCGTCGAGCCCGGGCAGATCTACGCGCTGCTCGGCCTCAACGGCGCGGGCAAGACCACGCTGATCCGCATGCTGCTGGGCATGATCGCACCCACGGGTGGTGCGGCCGCGGTGCTGGGCGCGCACGTCAGCGGCGGGGACCGCTCGGCGTGGCCCCGGGTCGGCTACCTGGTGGAGGCCCCGGCCGCCTACCCGGAGCTGACCGTGCGGGAGAACCTGAAGATCGTCGCCCGGCTGCGCCGCCTGCCCTCCGGCACGGTCGACGACGTCGTCGACCGCCTGGCGCTGCGCCCGTACACCGACCGCCGCGCCCGAGCCCTGTCCATGGGCAACCTGCAGCGCCTGGCCCTGGCCAAGGCCCTTATCCACACCCCTGACCTGCTGATCCTGGACGAGCCGGTCAACGGCCTCGACCCGGCGGGCGTCGTGGAGATCCGCACCCTGCTGGCCGAGTTGGCCCGTGAGCACGGCGTCACCGTGTTCCTGTCCAGCCACCTGCTGGCCGAGGTCGCCCGCCTGGCCACCCGCATCGGCATCATCCACCGGGGCCGGCTGCTGCAGGAGCTCGACGCCGCGGGGCTGGAGGCGCACCTGCGACGGTGGCTGACCGTGTCCACCCGCGACGACGCCGCGGCCCGCGCGGTGCTGGCCGCGGCAGGGTTCACCCCGCAGCGCGAGGGGCCGATCACCCTCACCGACACCCGCGCGATCGAGCGGCCCGACGAGGTCGCCGCCCTGCTCGTGGAGGCCGGGTGCCCGCCCGTCCGGCTCCTGGTCGAGGAAGAAGACCTGGAGACCTATTTCCTGCGCGTGGTGGGAGCCGGCGATGCGTGAGGCCCTGTGGGCGGAACTGCTCAAGGTACGGCGCAGCCGCCTGCCCGCGCTGACCGCCGCGGCCTTCACCCTCGCCACGGGCGTGTGCGGGCTGTTCATGTTCATCCTGGCCGACCCGGGCCGTGCCCGCACACTCGGCATGCTCGGCGACAAGGCGCAGCTCACCGGTGCCAGTGCCGACTGGCCCGGCTACCTGGCCCTGCTGGCCCAGGCGGTGGCCGTGGGCGGCCTGCTGATCTACGGGATGACCGCCGTCTGGCTGTTCGGCCGCGAGTTCAGCGACCGCACCGCCAAGGACCTGCTGGCCCTGCCCACCTCCCGCACCGCCGTCGTGGCCGCCAAGTTCACCGCCCTGGCCGGCTGGTCGCTGCTGCTGGCCCTGCAGGTGATCGCGCTCGGCCTGCTCATCGGCGCGCTGCTCGGCCTGCCCGGCGCCTCGGTGCCGGTCCTGGCCGCCGGAGCGGGCCGCATCCTGCTGGTCGCCGCGCTGACGTGCGCGCTGACCACGCCGTTCGCGCTGGCCGCCAGCGCGGGACGCGGATACCTGGCCGCGGTCGGGACGCTGTTCGCCGCGCTGTTCGCCGCACAGGTGATCGCCGCGCTCGGCTATGGCGCATCCTTCCCCTGGTCGGTCCCGGGACTGCTGGCCAGCATCGCCGGGCCCGGCCAGGACGCGCCCGGACCGGTCGGCTACCTGCTGGTGGCGGTCGTCGGGGGAGCCGGGACACTGGCCACGGCCATCTGGTGGCAGCGGGCCGACCACACCCGCTGAGCACCTTCCTCGCAGCCGGGCACGGATCCGCCGGCCGGAGGGCCGGCGGTTCGCGGTGCGGCTCCGGCGCGTGCCGGATTCCGGGCGGGGATTGCGCGACACGGACGCGGTCCGGATCCTCCGCCGGAGATCGCCGGGCGCGTCCGCCGTGATGATGGACGCATGGACGTCAGCGAGGTGCTCCTGCCCGGGGTCGGGCTGCGGTACGAGTTCACCAACCACGAAGGGCACCTGATCGGCGTCGTCGCACGCCGTACGGGCGACTTCGAGGTGGTCGTCTACGGCGACGACGACAGCGACGAGGCCTGGCCGGTGTTCCGGTTGAACGAGGAGGAGGCCGAGACCCTGGCCCAGATCCTGGGAGCGCCGCGCATCGCCGAGCGGTTCGCCGACCTGACCAGGGAGGTGCCCGGCCTGGAGTCGGGCCGGGTGGAGCTGCCGGCCGGTTCCGTCTACGCCGACCGGCCGCTGGGGCACACCAGGGCCCGCACGCGTACGGGCGCGTCGGTGGTGGCGATCGTCCGCGGCGAGGAGGTGATCGCCTCACCGGGCCCGCAGGAGGTGCTGCGCGCCGGTGACGTCCTGGTGGTGATCGGGACCGACCGGGGCATCACCGACGTGGTCCGCCTCCTGCGGGGCTGAGCGGTGCACGTCTCGGCCGCCCTGCTGCTGGAGCTGGGCCTGATCCTGGTCGCGCTCAGCGTCCTGGGCGCGATGGCGCGCCGCCTGACCCTGTCGCCGGTGCCGCTCTACCTGCTGACGGGCCTGGCACTGGGCGAGGGGAGCGCCCTGCCCGTGCCCGCCGCCGGGGAGTTCCTGCGCGTGGGGGCCTCCATCGGGATCGTGCTGCTGCTCTTGGCGCTCGGGCTGGAGTTCTCCATCGGCGAGTTCACCGCCAGCATGCGGCGTCACGTGCCCTCCGCCGTAGTCGACCTGGTGCTGAACGCCGTACCCGGCGCGGTGGCCGGATGGCTGCTGGGCCTGGACGGCGTGGGCGTCCTGGCGCTGGCCGGCGCCACCTACATCTCCTCCTCGGGGATCATCGCCCGGCTCCTGGGCGACCTGCGCCGGCTGGCCAACCGGGAGAGTCCGGCCGTGCTGTCGGTACTGGTCCTGGAGGACTTCGCGATGGCCGCCTACCTGCCGGTGCTGGCGGTGCTGGTCTCCGGCGGCACCTGGTGGCAGGCCGGGCTCGGGGTGCTGGTCGCACTCGGCGCGGTGCTGGCCGCCTTCGCCACCTCCTACCGGTGGGGCCACCACGTCGGCCGGCTGGTGGCGCATCCGGACGACGAGCAGCTCATGCTCCGCCTGCTCGGGATCACCCTGGTCGTGGCCGCGCTGGCGGAGTACATCCACGCCTCGGCCGCGGTGGGCGCCTTCCTGGTCGGGCTCACCGTCACCGGGCAGACGGCCGAGCGCGCCGGCGCCGTCATCGCCTCGCTGCGCGATCTGTTCGCCGCGGTGTTCTTCGTGGCCATCGGCCTGTCGGTGGACGCCGGCGAGCTGCCGCCGGTGCTGCCGGCCGCCGCGCTGCTGGCGGTGGTCACCGGCGCGACCAAGGTCGTCACCGGCCGCTACGCCGCCTCCCGCGACGGGGTGGGCGCGCGTGCCCGGGCCCGCGCGGGGGCCGCGCTGATCGCCCGAGGCGAGTTCTCCATCGTCATCGTCGGCCTGGCCGCGGCCGGGCATCCTGTGCTGGCGCCCCTGGTGGCCGCTTACGTCTTCATCCTGGCGATCGCGGGACCGCTCATCACCCGCTTCACCGGCACCCGCCGCGTGGACGCGCTGCGAGGCGGTGGCGCCCGGCCTTCCCGGTAGCGGCGAGACCTCCGCCGGATATCCGCGCTGAACAACACCTTCCCTCAGGGCTGACCATTTGGTTAGCATACTGACCATGCGATCAGCTGATGATGATCTGACCGCCCGGGCCCGGATCCGCAACACCGCGCTGGAGCTGTTCGGGGCTGAAGGCGTAAACCGGGTGAGCCTGCGGGCGGTCGCCTCCCGCGCCGGCGTCTCCCACGCCCTGGTGCTGCACCACTTCGCGACCAAGGAGGGCCTGCGCAAGGCGTGCGACGACCACGTGATCTCGCTGGTGCGCGGCGGCCCGGAGGCCGACCTCGGCGACACGGCCGGGCTGACGGCGATGCTGGAGGCGGGCGCCGCGGTGCGGCGCTACCTGGGGCGGGCGTTCCTGGACGGCACACCGGAGGCGGCGGCGCTGTTCGACGAGATCGTCGAGGCGACCGGGCGCTGGCTGGAGGAGGGGGTCGGCGAGGGCTGGGTGCAGCGAAGTGAGGATCCGCGCGCCCGCACCGCGCTGTACGTGACGTGGCTGCTGGCGCCGCTGGCGTTCGGCGAGCACCTGTCGCGGGCGCTGGGCGTGTCCGACGTGCACGACATGGAGGCGATGCTGCGCTTCTCCCGCGCGGGCATCGAGATCTTCACCCGCGGGGTGTTCGCCGACGAGCGCGTCCTGACGGCCTGGGACGCGGTCGAAAAGGAGCGGGGAGCGCGATGAAGGCGCTCATCGTCACCCACGGCACGCGCGGCGACGTCCAGCCGTACGCCGCTCTGGCACTGGCGCTGCCCGAAGTGCTCAACCGGGTCTCCTGCCTGCCGATCACGCTCATGCTGCGCGCCTTCAGCGGAGCCGCCGATGCGGTGCGCACTCGTCTGGGCCTGCCGCGCCGGTGCGGCAGGCACGACATCCTGCGCCGACCAGTCGTTCTGGGCCACCCGGATGCACGTCGCCCGCGTCGCCCCGCCGCCTCGGACGCAGCGGTGCCTGACTGCCGACGGGCTCGCCGCCGCCCTGGGCCGGGCCGTCACCGACCCGCCCATGGCCCGCGCCGCCGCGGCGAGCGCATCCGCACCGAGAACGGCGCCGCACAGGCCGCTTCGATCCTGGAGACCCTATGAGTGCATCGCTCACCGATCTGTTCACCACCCACGACCGGGACGCGTTCTGGTCCGCTCTGGCCGCGGGCGGGCCGGTCAGCCGCGGCCGCTACCTCGACGGCACGCCGATCTGGCTGGTCACCGGCTACCCGGAGAGCCTGACCGTGCTGACCGACCCGCGCTTCAGCAGCGACGTGGCCAAGCAGTCCGTGATCGACGTGGCCGGCGCGGCGGGCCTGCCCGCGGACGTGGCCCCGTACCTGATGCGCACGCTGGGCGCCTACGATCCACCAGACCACACACGGCTGCGGCGGCTGGTGTCGCGGGAGTTCACCGCCCGGCGGGTGGAGCGGCTGCGCCCCCGCATCCAGCGGATCGTCGACGACCTGCTCGCGGACCTGCCGGAGGAGTGCGACCTCATCGCGGACTTCACCTACCCGCTGCCGATCCAGGTCATCTGCGAGCTGCTCGGCGTGCCGGAGACCGACCGCGCCGTCTGGCGCGGCTGGGCCGCCGACCTGAGCGCACCCGGCCCGGAGCGGGTCGCGGCCGGAGCCCGGGGCCTGGTCGGCTACATGACCGAGCTGATCGAGAGCAAACGGGCCCACGGCGGCGAGGACCTGCTGTCGGCCCTGGCCGCGGTGCGCGACCGCGACGGCGACCGGATCGGTGACGATGAACTGATCGCGATGGCCGTCAGCATCCTGATCGCCGGTCACGAGACCACCGTCGCCCTCCTCAGCCAGAGCGTGCACCTGCTGCTCACCCGCCCGGACCTGCTCGCCTTCCTGCGCGCCGATGCGCAGCGGATCCCGGCGGCGGTGGAGGAGTTCCTGCGCTGCACCGGGCCAGCCGAGATCGCCGTCCTGCGCTACACGCTCCAGCCGGTCGCACTCGGCGGCACAGTGATCCCGGCGGGCGAGGCGGTGCAGGTGGTGTACGCCGCGGCCAACCGCGACCCGCGCCGCTTCGAGGGCCCCGACCTGCTCGACCTGTCCCGGCCCGACAACGGGCACCTGGGCTTCGGCCACGGCATCCACTACTGCCTCGGCGCCGCCCTGGCCCGCGCCGAGACCCAGATCGCCCTGCGCTCCCTGGTCGAGCGCTTCCCCCGGCTCGCCCTGGCCGTGCCGCCGGAGGAGATCATCTGGCAGCCGGGCATGAAACGCGCGCTCGCCTCGTTGCGGGTCCGCACCCGCGGATGACCATGAAACCCCGGTAGCGGACCTGGCCGCCTGGCGCTGCAGGATCGTCAGCCGGTGCCGCGGTGCCAGGCGCTCGATCTCCTTGTCACGATCACTTTCCGGCGGCGGCCGGATGAGCGCGAAGCGGTCACCGCAGCCAGGCAGGCCAGGCGCGGCAGCACGACGGGTCATCCCGCCGCGGTGTAGGGCTTACGACTCCGGGATTCACAATGCGTGATCACCGATCAACGCCGTGACGTGTACGAATGGATTTCCGGCACCGCAGGATGGACGGCCGATCGCGCCGGGAATAGGTTGGTTGCCGTCTCACGACAAATGCGGGATGGCAAATGAACGACCCGGAGCGTCTTCTCGACCTGCTCGCCTCGATGCCGCGCGATCTGAGGCCATCACCACTGCGGATGCACGGGCGCGACGAGCTGCGGATGTTCGACAGCGTCATGCTCCAGGTCCTCGACCGCGGAGACGAGCCGACCGTCAAGGAGTCGGCGGCCCTGGTCGGACGGTCGGTCCCGCGGACCAGCCGGATTGCCGACGACCTCGTCCGGCGCGAGCTCGCCGAACGATACGAGGACGAGGCCGACCGCCGCGTCCGCAGAATCCGCATCGGCCAGGAGGGCGCCGCCGTCCTGCAGAAGATCCGGAGCGTCCGGATCGACGCGCCGATGGCGCTCTGGAACCAGTTCACGCAGCAAGAGCGCCAGATCGTGCTCTACTCCGTGGAGATCTACGCGAAGGCCGCGAGGAGGACAAGGGATGCGACTGATCCACCTGGCTGAGATCGACTCCTCCATGATCGATCTGGTGGGCGGCAAGGCCGCCGGGCTCGGCGAGATGATCAAGGCGGGTGAGCGCGTCCCGGACGGCTTCTGCCTGACCGTCGAGTCCTACACCTCCCGGGACCTGCCGGAGAACGAACTGATCGACGCCTATGAGCGGCTCGGTGGCGGCCGCGTGGCCGTGCGTTCCAGCGCCACCGCTGAGGACCTGCCGGACGCCAGCTTCGCCGGCCAGCAGGACACCTACCTCAACGTCGAAGGCGCCGGACCGCTCATCGACGCGGTCCGCATGTGCTGGGACTCCCTGCACACCGAACGCGCCAGGGCCTATCGCGCCGCGCTGGGCATCGACGAGGCCGCCATGGCCGTGGTGGTCCAGCGCATGATCGACCCGGCGGTCGCCGGTGTCCTGTTCACCGCCAACCCGATCACCGGCTGCCGCACCGAGATGGTCGTCGACGCCGCCCCGGGGCTGGGCACCGCCATCGTCGAGGGCACCGTCGTCCCCGACCACTACGTCCTCGGCCACCAGAGGCCGACCGCACCGGACGACGACGGGTGCCTCGACGGGGAGCGGCTCGGAGAACTACGGCAGGCCGGGCGGCGGTTGCAGGAGTCCTTCGGCTCGCCGCAGGACATCGAGTGGGCGATCGACGCGGACGGCACGCTGTGGCTGCTGCAGTCCCGGCCGATCACCACCCTGTTCCCGGCCCCGCCGCACACCGGCGACATGCGCCTCTACCTCGAGTTCGGCCACATCCAGGGGATGCTCCGGCCGGCCACGCCGATGGGGGTGTCGCTGCTCAAGACGGCTTCGGGCATGTGGTTTGCGGCCGCGGGCGCCACGGTCGATCCGCGCGATCCGCTGCCCCGGCTGGTTCCCATCGGCGGACGGCTCTACTTCGATCTGACCGGTTTCATCCGCAACAAGACCATGCGCAATGGGCTGCGGACGTCTTTGGAGGTGTACGGGCCGCGGGTGCAGGATGCCGTCGAGCGCATGCTGGACGATCCGCGGTTCGCCCCGCGGCGCGGCCTGCCGTTCCGGCCGGGCAGCGCCGTGAAGATGACGGCGCGGCTGGCGCCCTGCGCGGCTTTCGGCCTCTTCCGGAGCCTGGCGCGGCCGGACGCCGCCCGGGCCAGGGCGTATCGCGCCGTGCAGGAGATCAGGCGTCGGACGGTGCCGCCGAGCGAGCCGGCCACGTCCGCCGAGCGGCTCCGCTGGGTGATCGAGGACTCCCACCGGGCGGTCATGAGTTTCGACATGATGGGGATCGTGTGGCCGCTGATGGCCGGGATGCTCGCCGGCGCAGTGCCGTCCGGGCTGCTGAAAGGCATCGCCACCGCCGAGGAGCTGGACGTCGTCCTGGGCGGGATGCCGTACAACGTGACCACGGAGATGGACCTGGAGCTCTGGCAGGTCGCGGTGAGCGCGCGCGGACACCGCGACCTGTTCCTCACCACCCCGCCCGGGGAGCTGGCCGCGAAGTACCGCGCGGGACAGCTCCCCGACATCGGGATGGCCGGCTTCCTCGACAGGTACGGCATGCGCGCGGCCGCCGAGATCGACGTCGGCGTGGCCCGCTGGGCGGAGGATCCGGCGCCCCTCTTCGCCACGATCGCCAACTACCTCCGGGTGGACGACCCTGGCCAAGCACCCGACCTGCGGTTCCGGCAGGCCGCAGCGAGGGCGGAGAAGATGATCGAAACGCTGTCACGGCGAGCGCGGCGCAGACGGCCGGTGCGCGGCCGGCTCGCGACCTTCCTCATGCGCCGCTCGCGCAAGCTCACCGGGCTCCGGGAGATCGGGAAGTTCGCCTGGCTGTCACCGCTTCAGGCGGCGCGCCGTCAGCTCCTGCTGATCGGAGCCGACCTGGTCTCCCGCGGCCTGCTGGAGCACGCCGGCGACATCATGTTCCTCGACCTGCCGGAGGTCCGGTCCGCCGTCCACGACGGAGCCGACCATCGGGCCCTGGTCGCGGCGCGCCGTGCCGAATACTCCCGGGAGCTCCGACGGCCCGCCGTCCCGGGGGCCCTGCTGTCGGATGGGACCGATGTGGAGGCGCTCGCCCCGCCCGGGCCCGTGGAAGACGGGGTGCTGACCGGGATGGCCGGGGCCGCCGGCCGGGCGACCGGCCGGGCGCGGGTGATCCGCGACCCGGTCGGCGCGCGCATCGAACCGGGTGAGATCCTCGTGGCCCCCACCACGGATCCCGGCTGGACCCCGTTGTTCCTGACGACGGCGGGGCTGGTGACCGAGACCGGGTCACCGATGGCGCACGGCCCCACCGTCGCCAGGGAGTACGGCATCCCGGCCGTCATCTGCGTCCGCAACGCCACCCGTGAGATCGAGACCGGGCAGCTGATCACGATCGACGGAGCCGCGGGCACGGTACGGATCGAGGAGAACGGTTGACGGCTCGGCCTTTCGGGCCCAGCCGATCGAGCGCTGCCGCAACGCCGCGCACAGCCCGCCGATCAGCGCCGGGAACCGCAGGAGCGCCCGAAATGCCCGGCAGTGACGACCAGGTCAAGGTGGCGTTCCTGGCAGCGGTGATCTTTCTTCTGCTCCGTCTCAGCCGACGATGACCTTCTCCTCGGGCAGCTCGTAGCGGCGCCTGCGGTCGCGGATCGCCAGCGCGGAGAACAGGGTGGCCGGGCCCCACGCCCGATGCCCGGTGGCGGTAGTGCCCACGAGAAAGGGAACGTCATGAGAACCCACGTTCCACCAAACGTCGCCGACGCGCTGCGCGCGGCCGCGAACGCGGCGGCCTGGGCGCCGTCGGTGCACAACACCCAGCCGTGGTCGTTCGCCATCTCCGGCGACGAGCTCAGCGTGCGCGCCGACACCGACAGGAAACTACGGCTCGGCGACGAGGCCGGAAGAGAAGTTCTGATCAGCTGCGGAGCGGCATCGTTCAACGCGCGGATCGCGCTGCACGCGGCGGGCTACGAGCCGCTGGTGCCGTGCTGCCCGACCCGGACCGGCCGTCGCTGGTGGCCATCCTGCGGCCGGGGCCGCACAGCGAAGCCGACGAGCACACCGCGATGCTGCATGCCGAGATCGAACGACGGCGCACCCACCGGGCGGGATTCGCCGATCTGCCGGTATCGGAGCAGGTACTGGAAGGCGTCATTGCCCAGGCCGGTGCCGAAGCCGCGACACTGACCGCGGTGCACTCGCCCGCGGCCGCACGCACACTGGCGGCGCTGACCTGCGCGGCTCAGGAGATCCAGTCCCAGGACCGGAGGTTCAGCTTGGAGGTGATGCGCTGGGCCCGGCCGCCGGGAAGCACCCGTGCCGACGGGGTGCCCGCCGGCGCCTATCCGCGGGAGACCGTTCCGGCCGAGCCGCACTTCGCGCAGCGCGACTACGCCGACGGCCACGCGTGGGGCTGCGACACCGACCAGGGGATGGGAACGTCCACCGGGATCGTCGCCGTCCTGACCACGCCGGGCGACACCCGCCTGGAATGGGTCATCGCGGGACAGGCGCTGCAGCGGGCGTTGCTGCATGCCTCCGCCTACGGAATCAGCGCCGCCTTCCACACTCAGGCGCTGGAGATGCCGCTGCTGCGGGAGGTGATACGCCAGGAGCTGTGCTCGGGGGAGCATCCACAGATGATCATGCGGTTGGGTATCACGCCGGATGAGGCACCCGCGGTCCGACGCCCGCTGACGGAGACGCTGGAGGAGGACCCCACCCCGCGGCCGAGGGCCCCGTGGGCGGGGTGACCCGCTGTCGCCGTCCATCGACCGGAAGGAGCGCGAGCGGGCACGTTGCCTGTGACGGAGTCAAGAGCCGCGCGTAACCGTGAAACGGAGGTCGCCGACCATGGAAGCCAAGCAGTGGACCGTGCAGATCTACATCACCGAAGACGGAGACGACACCTCCGCCCGAGCGGTTCTGACCACCCGGGACACCGATCACCTGGCCGGTCTCGGACACTCTCACCGCAATCCAGCCGACTACCCGATCCCTGAGATCGGCGACGAACTCGCGGTCGCCCGCGCGCTGGCCGACCTGACGAACAAACTGCTCGTCACGACCTCCCGCGACCTCGCCCAGGTCACGGCACCCTCCCCTCCAGAAAGATCATGGTGAAGTCGGCGTGGCCGCTCTCCTCCCGTCAACGGTCCAGGACCGCGACCAGGCCGTTCTCTCCGTCCACGCGGATCCGCTGCCCGGTGCGCAGGCGTGTCGTGGCCTCCTCGACACCGGCCACGGCCGGGATCCCGTACTCCCGGGCGACCACCGCCCCATGGGAGATCACTCCCCCACCTCCATGACGAGCGCCCCGGCGATCAGGAACAGCGGAGTCCATCCCGGGTCGGTACTGGCGGCGATCAGGATCTCTCCCGGCCGCAGCCCCGATCCCACCGGCGAGTCGACCATCCGCGCCCGCCCCTCGTAGGCCCGCCGCACCGCGGCGACCAGCTCCCCGGCCGCCGCGGTGGCCTGCTCGGCGCCGCTTTCGAAACGAGCCGACGTGCGCCCGGGCTCACCCGCCTGCAGGTAGGCCTGGATCAGCTCGATCACGTAGGCCGGGTCGTCGGCGAGGCGCGGCAGGCCCAGGTCGATCTCCCGATCGGGTGCGCGGTGGCCGTAGGCGGCCAGAAACGCCTCGATCCCGGGATCGGCGGGGGACGGCTCGACACCGGCGGTGCCGTAGCACCGCGGGCCAGCCGGGCCAGTTCGGCTCCCATGGCCGTGGTCCGGTCGTACGGCAGCCAGCGGCCGACCGGCTCCACGACCGAGGCGGAGCCCAGCCACCGCTCGATCAGCCACTCGGTTCCCTTCCTGATCAGCCACTCGGCATAGACCAAGGGAAGCTGATCGACGACCAGGTCGAGCGCCTGCGACGGCAGCGTCCGCTCGACGAACTCCAGGGTGACGCGCTGACGGCCTACCGGCAGGGGCACGATCTTTCACCAGGACTCAAGGTCCGGGAGCCCAGAGTGCTCACCTGTTGGCGCCTACCACCAGGAGTCTGCCGTATGGCTTACTCCCAGAACTGATTAGGAGCCGCCGGCAGGGACCGGCGCCCCTTCGGAAGGAGGACCGCGGTCACGGGCAGTGTGTACCGGCCGTGCCCGAGCCGTCTCACTGCGAGGGTGCGGCGCCGGCCTGTTCTGCGTCCCACCGGTCGAGGAGTCTGGGGAACTCCCGGGCCATGAAGGCGTACATGTCGCGCATGCGCTCGAGCCGCGCCCGGGCGGCAGGATGGCCGCCCACCGCCTCCAGCCCTTGCTCGGCCAGCGCGGCGAAGGCGGCGAACTCGGTCATCTTCGCCCGGAACGCGCGCCCGAAGACGTCGTCGGTGAGCCGGTAGTGGTCCCGCCGGGCCCGCGGGGGGCGGTAGCGCTCGACGAGTCCGCCACGCTCCAACTGCTGCAGGGCCACGCTCATGCTGCTCTTGGCCACTCCGAGCCGCTCGCACAGCCCGGGGGCGTCGTCGGCCTCGCCGGTCCCGGCGAGCAGGCACCCCATCACCCGGCCGGCGGTGCGGCTGAGGCCCAGCCGTTCGAAGTACAGTCCGGCGCTTTCCACGAATTCCTCGACATCCGCCATGTACACATCCTAGTTTGTTCGGAATGTTCCGAACGCTTAGGATTCTCGTATGCCCCAACCCGAACCCCTCACCATCGCCGTCACCGGCGCCAACTCCGGCATCGGCCTGCGGGCGGCCCAACGGCTGGCTGCAGACGGCCACCGGATCCTGGCTCTGTGCCGCGACCCGCACCGCGGCCGCACCGCCCTGGAGAGGATCAACGCCCGCGCCGCCCACCCCGCCACCCTCGTCGTGACCGACCTGGCCGACCCCGGCTCCATCGACGCGGCCGCCGAGGAGATCACCGGCGAGACCGGCCGCCTCGACGTCCTGATCAACAACGCCGCCGTCTTCGACCAGACGAGGCGCACCCCCGCCTTCACCCCGTCCGGCCACGAGCTGTTCTGGGCCACCAACCATCTGGGCCCCTTCCAGCTCACCGCCCGCCTCAGCCCCCTGCTGGCCTCAGCCCCCCGCCCCCGGGTGATCAACGTCGCCAGCAAGGGACTGCTCACCATGCCGCGGATCGCGATCCGCTTCGACCAGCTGGACGACGCCTCCTGGTACAGCCCGACCAGGGCCTACTACCATGCCAAGCTGGCTCAGATCATGACCGCCTACGCGCTGGCCCTGCGGGCCCGCGGCGCGCTGGACGTCGCCTGCGTGCGGGTGCCCGCCGTACGGCTGGACGCCGACCGCGTCGCCGCACTGCCGTGGATCCTGCGCACGCTGTACGCGCCCAAGAACCGGCTCGCCATCCCCGCCGAGCGCCTGGGCGAGACGTACGCGGCCCTGGCCGTCCGCACCAGTACCTGGCAGGAGCACGCCGACCCGGCCTCGGCGGGCCGGTCCGCGCTGCGCGGCATCTACCTGGACGAGAATCTGCGGCCGGTCGACGCCCCCGCCTCCGCCTACGACGCCGCGGCCCGCGAGCGGTTGTGGGCCGTTTCCCAGCAGGCTGTCGGCGACCCGTCCTGGGCCTGGTGAACGACCGGCTCTTGCCCGCGCGACCGGGCTGACGGTGAGCCGGATCGAGGTGGCCGGCGTCTGATCACGGTGCCCGCTCCGGCCCGGCGATCCGCAGGCGCCAGGTAGGTCACCGCGGCCGGCAGCGCCAACACCAGCACCGCGCGCATGGAGAAATGCAGCCCCACCCAGGCGAACAGCAGCATGAAGAACGGCGCGGTACTGCCGGCGACGCCCCTGTGGGCCCATATGGCGGCGGCCAGCAGACACAGCGCGGGCACGGTGAGCACCAGCGGCCAACGGGCATCGAACCGGTCCCAGGGCAGCAGCCACGCGATCACGGCCAAGGCCAGCGCCGCAGCGCCGATCACGACGAGCGGAGCGAAGTGGGTCGACGGCGGCACTGCAGTGGCCGCCGCCAGCCCCGCGGCCAGAGCGAACAGTACGGCCGCCTGCCGCGCGGCGAAGGCAGCACCTTCTCCGAGCAGAGCTTTCATCCAGCCGCCACTCCCTTGCGGCGTTCATGCCCTACTGTCCAGGAAAGCACATGCGACTCATCCCTGTGCCGCAGGCTGGGCTTCCATCGAGCATGTGTCCTGCATGATGAGTTCGAGACAGCACTGGTAGGTCGCGATCTCATTCAGGGTGATGTCCGCCAGAGGACCGAACGCGGTCGCAGCGGAAGTTCTCAACCGTCGCACGGGAGATCATCGAGGCCGCGACCCTGGACTCGATCGAGCGGCTCACTCCCTTGCGGTGGGGTACCGATAGTTCCTTGTAGCTCACCGCGAGCTCGGGGTCGGAGCCGTGGCGAGCCAGCGCGTGATGCGGGTACGCAGCAGTGCACGCACCTCGGCCAGATTGACGGTGTGCCCGGCCCAGGCGCCTGCATCGCCGAGCCGAGGCTGGATCGCCGGTTCGGGAGTTGACCGGGGAGCGCTGACGGTGCCCTCCATGACCTCCTTACTCCCCATCATCCTCTCCGCTGACTCGGCGGAGGGCGTCCGGCAACCCGTGGGGATGGAACTGCGGCCGCGGTCCCGCGCCTGGATCCTCACGCAGTTCCTTCACCAGCGCCGCACAGAGCAGGAGCATGACGACCACGAACGGCAGCGCGACCAGGATCGTGGCCTGCTGCAGCGCCTCCAGCCCGCCGGCCAACAGCAGCACCAGCGCGATCGACCCGACCAACACCCCCCACATCACCACCAGGGGCCGGGGAGGATGGAGCGAGCCCCGGCTGGAGAGGGAGCCGAGCACCAGGGAGGCCGAGTCCGCGCTGGTGACGAAGTAGAGCGCCACCAGGGCCGCTGTGATCACGGTGGCGAGCGAGCCGAGCGGCAGGTGACCGAGGAGCGCGAACATCGCCGCCTCCGCTCCTTCCGCGATCTTTCCGGTGAAGTCGGCCGCGCCCGACAACTGCAGCCATACGGCGCTGCCGCCGCTGATCGAGAACCAGAGCAGGCTGGCGCCCGACGGGATGAGCAGCACGCCGACGACGAACTCGCGGATCGTGCGCCCCCGGGAGATCCGGGCGATGAAGGCGCCCACGAACGGCGCCCAGGACATCCACCACGCCCAGTAGAAGATGGTCCATGCGCCGAGCCAGTCCTTGTCGACGAACGCACCCGTCCGCGAGGCCATCGAAAGCAGGTCGTTCAGGTAGCCGCCGAGCGAGGCGGGAATCAGGTCGAGAACCGCGACGGTCGGGCCGAAGACGAAGATGAACACGGCCAGCGTCGCGGCCAGATAGACGTTGAAAGTGCTGAGGATCCGCACGCCGCGGTGCACCCCGGTGGCCGCCGAGACGACGAACCCGGCCGTCAGGACGATGATGACGACCACCTCCAGCCGCCGCCCGCCGAGCCCGAACAGCTCGTTGAGGCCGTACTCCACCTGGAGCGCACCCAGGCCCAGGCTCGTCGCGGTGCCGAAGACCGTGGCCAGCACGGCCAGCAGATCCAGCATCCGCCCCACGACCGGCCGGGGCCGGCCGCCGAACAGCGGGGTGAACGCCTCGCTGAACCGGTTGCCCCGCCCCTTGCGGAAAGTGGAGTAGGCCAGGGCCATGCCGGTCACCGCGTAGATCGCCCAGGGGTGCAGCGTCCAGTGGAACAGGGAGTACTCCATCGCGGTACGCGCGGCCTGAGGCGAACCCGCTGTGATACCCAGATCGGGCGGTGGATCAAGCAGATGTGTCATGGGTTCGGCGACGCCGTAGAACATCAGCCCGATGCCCATCCCGGAGCTGAACATCATCGCCGTCCAGGCGAGATTGGTGAACTCCGGAACGTCGCCATCCCCGCCGAGGCGGATCCGGCCGAACCGGCTGAGCGCGAGCACGACGGCCAGGACCAGGAAGAAGTCGGCGGCCACCACGAACAGCCAGCCGAAGTTACCCAGCACCCATCCGAGTGCGACACCTCCGGCCGTGGCGAGCGACTCGGTGAAGATCGCGCCCCACAGCATCACCACCGACAGCAACCCCACGGCGATGGCCAGCAGGGGCAGGTCGGGTCGGGGTGGGCGCATCATGCCTCCAACATCAATACTCTGAGTGAGATCAATATTGCCCTACGTAAATACCGGCGAACCGTGGTGACCGGTTCCTGATCGGGGGCGCGACCCTGCGGAGCGCCGACGCCGGGCGGCTCACCGTGCCCGGTCCACTGACGGGAAGGCGGTGCGACTTCTGCGAGTCGCGGCTGAGGTCTGTGCGGAGTCGATGGTTGGGGCACGTGCCGCTGACCTGCGCGCGACGTCCTGAGGGTTCCATCCTTGTCGGCCGGCGGCGATGGGCGGACCCACCTGGCGGGACTCCAGGGGAAGGACTGCCGTCCGGCCTGGCGTCTTCGACCCCTCCACCGAAACCGCAACGAACGCTGTCCGGCTCAGGTGGCCGGAACCTCTTCGCCGCCGAAGGGGTCATCGGGGCCGGAGACAAGACCGGGATCTTCTCCCCACTGCCGGGACGCGCCCGCCTGCCGGCGGTGGCCGATCCGCAGAACGCTCCGGACGTGCCGAGGTCCGATCTCCCGGACCGCATCGGAGGGCCGCGGCTCGACGACATGGCGATGCTACGGATGCATGAGCAGCACACCCGACCTCCTCGCCATGTGCACGTGCCGGAAACGGGCCATGGCATGGCGCTCCTGTACCGAGGGTGGCTCGCCCGCTAAGGTGACACGAAGGTGTGCCGGGAAGTCTGGTCGGCGTCGATGCTCGTCATCTCACGAGATCAGGAGGCCAGCCGTGCACGTATCCGGCCGCCAGGTGCCCAGTTGTGCGCATGCTCGTTCGACCGCTGCAGCACCGCCGAACCGGGCATCGGAACCTTCCGTCTCTTCACCGGCCTCAGCCTCACGGCCAGGCGACATCGCCCTGTGACCTCTGGCTGGCGCCCTCCGTAACGGCAAGCTGGGGATTCGCCGTGAAGCCTTGCGCCTGCGCCGTCCGGCCACCACAATCCTTGCACAATGCAAGAGAGATAGAGCCGGAAGCATTTCGGGCGATAAGTGCCGACCGTAATGACCCCGAGATCGACCCACCGGTCGATGCCGCCGGACGCCGAGGAGCCGCCCCGTGACCCTGCTCGACGAGACCATCCGAACCCCGCGCGGCACCCGCCGCTTCCGCGCCTACACCGGCAAGCACCTGGACGAGCTGACCGCACGCGCCGGGCTCGGCGCCGAGGAGCGGCTGGCTGCGCGGGCGGTGGCCACCGTGCTGCCGTTCCGCACCAACGCCTACGTGGTGGAGGAGCTGATCGACTGGTCGGCCGCCCCCGAGGACCCGATCTACCGGCTGGTCTTCCCCCAGCCCGACATGCTGCCCGCCGCCGACGTCGCGCACCTGGCCGGCCTCATCCGGCGGGGCGCGTCCGGAGCCGAGCTCCAGGCCGCCGCCACCGGCGTGCGGATGCGCCTCAACCCGCATCCGGCCGGGCAGTTGGAGCTCAACGTCCCCCGGGTGGGTGAGGCCCCGATCTCCGGCGTGCAGCACAAGTATCCGGAGACGGTGCTGTTCTTCCCCAAGCAGGGGCAGACCTGCCATGCCTACTGCACCTACTGCTTCCGGTGGGCGCAGTTCATCGGGGAGCCCGACCTGAAGTTCGCCTCCGACGACGTGACCGCGCTGGTGGCCTACCTGCGGGCCCACCCCGAGGTGACCAGCGTGCTGCTGACCGGCGGCGACCCCATGATCATGGGCGAGGCGGTGCTCCGCCGCTACCTGGAGCCGCTGCTGGCGGTCGAGCAGTTGGAGTCCGTCCGGATCGGCACCAAGTCCCTGGCCTACTGGCCGCAGCGCTTCCTGACCGACCCCGACGCCGACGACACGCTGCGCCTGTTCGAACAGGTCGTAACGGCGGGCAAGAACCTCGCCTTCCAGGCCCACTTCACCCACCCCCGCGAGATGGAGCCCGGCCTCGTGGCCAACGCCGTACGGCGCATCCTGGACACCGGCGCGGTGATCCGCACCCAGGCGCCGCTGATCCGCACCGTCAACGACGACCCGGCCGTCTGGTCGTCGATGTGGCGTCGGCAGCACGTGATGGGCATGGTGCCGTACTACATGTTCGTCGAGCGGGACACCGGGCCGCGCGACTACTTCGCGGTGCCGCTCGCGCGGGCCCACGAGATCTTCCGGGACGCGTACGCGGACGTTTCGGGGCTGTGCCGTACCGTGCGGGGGCCGTCGATGTCGGCCACGCCCGGCAAGGTCTGCGTGGACGGCGTCGCGGAGGTCGCCGGGCGGAAGGTCTTCGTGCTCCACCTCATCCAGGCACGTGACCCCGGGCTGGTGGGCAGGCCGTTCTTCGCCGAGTACGACCCCGAGGCGGTGTGGCTCACCGACCTGCGGCCGGCCTTCGCCGACCGCTTCCCCTACCAGGCCGCCTGACCGGCGGAGAAGGCAGGACGGAGGGCGGGGGAGGGCTGGACCCCGCTACGGCTTCGCCCGCCGTAGCGGGGTCCAGCCCTCCCCGGCCCGTCATGTTTGCATGATGCAATGAGGCGGGCATGGGACGAGCCGTGTAAAAACAATGCCTATGGCAGAGCGGCAGGCGGATCAGACGAACGGCGAGGATCTCTTCGCGGTCACCTCGGCCGTCCTCACCGGGTCGCGGCTGCTGGTCGCCATCGCCGCCCGCTCCCTGGCCGCGGTGGAGGACAAGGTCACGCTGCCGCAGTTCCGCATGCTCGTCGTCCTGGCCACCCACGGGCAGACCAAACTCGTCACGCTGGCCGAGCGGCTGAGCGTCAACCCCTCCACGGCGATGCGCATGGCCGACCGCCTGGCCGGTACACAACTGATCGTCCGCGAGATCAACCCGCACAACCGGCGCGAGACCCTGATCCGCCTCACCCCGCAGGGGCGGCGCATCGTCGACGAGGTCACCGCGCGCCGCAGCGAGGAGATCGCCGCCATCGTCTCGCGGATGTCCCCCGAGCAGTGCCGCGCGCTGATCTCGGCCATGGCCGCCTTCACCCGGGCAGGGGGCGAGCCGCCCGCAGGTGACGTCCACCCCCTGGGCTGGCCCGACGCATAGCCCGCCGGGATATCAAGGCCGCCTGCACCCCCGGGCGGTCCGAGGTCATCTGCCGAGGTACAGATCGGTGATGGCCTCGCCCACCGTGGCCCGCATCTCGAACGCGCCCTCCAGCCCACGTCTGGCCAGGCGGGTCCGCAGGATGTCTCCCGCACCGCAGACGATCATGCGGCCGCCCGAGGTGCGGGCGTGGCGTTCGGCGCCCAGCAGCACGGCCAGGCCGAAGGAGTCCGCCGATTCCAGGCCGGCGACCTCGATGATCAACCACGGCGGATGACGGGCGACCAGCGCACGGGTGAACTTCTCCTGGAGAAGGGCGACGCCGGACCGCTCAAGGCGACCTTCGAGGACCAGGATCGCGTAAGGGCCGTCCAGCAGGAGTTTTACGGTGAAGTCGCGCCCCGGTGATGCGGGTACCTGCTGATCCGCGGTGCGCCGCTCGCCATCCCGGAACGGGGCGCCCCCCTGGGAAACGGTTTCGTGCGGGGGATGAGGGCCGTCGGCGGAACCGGTCATCGGGCGCCCTTCCTGGTCCATGGACTACGTCACCATGCCGACCAGACTTCCCGGCGCTCCGGATTCACCGTACCACGGTATTTTCCTGCGCAACATTTGGCCTATGCGGGTGTTCGTCGAGGCTCGCTCGATGCGGACACGAAGCCGGTATCGCGTTCTCGTGTCGCGCCGCGGCGCCGATGATCGTCATCCCGGCCTGGAATGATCGTTCCAAGGCGGGGCGCGCCGCATGCCGGGCGATCCGATTCGGGTGCGGCGCTGTAGCGGATGGAGTGCCCGTCCTGACAGCGTTGCACGGGTGCGACCGGCGCCGCCGGGGTGAGGCCGCCGAACGCGGTCACCTCAGCCTGAGCCGGGCGGATGAGCGCTGTTTCGGGCCGTTCGACCCGGTCGGTACGTAACGTATCGGCTCGAGATGAGCACGTCGTGCCAGCCGCTTTCGTCGGCTGGACCGTGACAGAAATGCGACTCCACAGGACTCGGGGCCAGACTCCGCCTCCACAAGACCGGGGGCACACCAAGGCTTCCACGAAACCCGGACCGGGTCGCTCGCCGTCGCTCTCGGCTGCGTGTCCGTCAAGAGCTGACCATGGGAGGGAAAGCGCCGTGACCGCGTCCGGTCGCCGTTTCCCCCGGCCGGATGCGGGTATCGAGGCGTGGCGGACAAACTGGCGCAAAAGGGATCACTGTAACCGAGGTGGTGCTGATGGCTCGCCCGCGTATCGTCATCGTCGGCGCAGGGTTCGCCGGTTACCACGCCGCGCGGGCGCTGCAACGCCTTGCCCGTACGGCGGCGGACATCGTCATGGTGAACCCGACCGACTACTTCCTGTACCTGCCGCTGCTGCCCGAGGTGGCCGGTGGGGTGCTGGACCCGCGCCGGGTGACCGTCCCGCTGGCCGACGCGCTGCCCGGGGTACGGCTGGTACTGGGTGAGGCCGACGGGGTCGACGTGCAGAACCGGACCGTGTCCTACACCGGACCGGAAGGCGAGCGTGGCCGGCTTGGCTACCACCGTCTCGTGCTGGCCTCGGGAAGTGTGAACAAGCTGCTGCCCATTCCCGGGGTGGCCGACCACGCGCACGGCTTCCGCGGGATCCCTGAGGCGCTGTATCTGCGTGATCACTTGATCCGTCAGATCGAGCTGGCCGATGCCGCCGACGATCCGGATGAAAGAGCCGCGCGGTGCACCTTCGTGGTGGTCGGCGCCGGCTACACCGGAACGGAGGCGGCCGCCCAGGTCCAGTTGCTGACGCAGGATGTCGTCCGGTGCCATCCGCGTCTGCGCGGCACCTCGCCGCGCTGGCTGCTGCTCGACACCGCCGACCAGGTCCTGTCGGGTATGGACATGCGGATGTCGGCGATGGCCGAGCGGGTGCTGCGGGAGCGCGGAGTCGAGGTATGCCTCGGCACGTCGGTGGCCGAGGCGACCGGCGCCGGCGTGCGGTTGACCGATGGCCGTTTCGTGGCCTCCCGGACGCTGGTGTGGTGTGTCGGAGTACGGCCGGACCCGCTGGCCGCCGGCACCGGCCTGCCCGTGGCAGAGGGCCGCCTGCAGGTCGACGAGTATCTGGCGGTGCCCGGGCATCCGGAGATCCTGGCCTGCGGTGACGCCGCGGCGGTGCCTGATCCGAGCCATCCCGGTGAGCTGACACCGATGACGGCACAGCACGCCGTTCGGCAGGGAAAACTCACCGCGCGCAACATCGCGGCCTCCTACGGCGTGGGCCGTCGCAGACCCTACCGCCATCGTGACCTGGGCTTCGTCGTGGATCTCGGGGGATGGCAGGCTGTCGCCAACCCGCTGGGCGTGCCGTTGGCCGGGCCGCCGGCCCGGATGCTCGCCCGCGGCTACCACCTGGCCGCGCTGCAGGCCAACCGAGGCCGTACGGCCGTGGACTGGTTGTTCTCCGCCGCCAGGTCGCGGCCCGCCGTGCAACTCGGCCTGGTGCCCGGCTCCGCGGTGCCCCTGCAAACCGATGCTCCGGAACTCGTTCGTCTTCACCGCTGAAACGAGGACGACTGATGCGTGCGCTGACCGTCACACCGCTCCGGGCCGGCACGGCCGAGGTGCGAGAGCTGCCCGACCCGGTGCCGGACGAAGGGGAACTCCTCGTCGAAGGCCTGGCCCTGGGCATCTGCGGCACCGACCGGGAGATCGCCTCCGGGGCGTACGGCTGGGCGCCGCCGGGGCGCGACCATCTGGTACTCGGTCATGAGTCGCTGGGCCGGGTCCGCTCCGCCCCGGACGGCAGCGGGTTCTCCGCCGGTGACCTCGTGGTCGGCGTGGTGCGCCGACCTGACCCGGTGCCCTGCGGCGCGTGCGCGCGCGGTGAATTCGACATGTGCCGCAACGGCCGCTACACCGAGCGCGGCATCAAGCAGCTCGACGGCTACGGCAGCCGGCTGTGGACGGTCGAGCCCAGTTACGCCGTCCTGCTGGATCCCCGGCTGGAGCACGTCGGCGTGCTGATGGAACCGGCCACGGTGGTGGCCAAGGCATGGGAGCAGGTCGACAGAGTCGGTGCTCGCGCCTGGTTCGAGCCCCGGCGGGTCCTGGTGACCGGGGCGGGACCGATCGGGTTGCTGGCCGCGCTGCTCGGTGTCCAGCGCGGCCTGGAGGTCCATGTCCTAGACCTGGCCACCGGCGGTCCGAAACCCCGGGCGGTCCGCGAGCTGGGAGCCGAATATCACTCGGCCGGTGCCGGGGAGGTCACCGAGCGCGTCGAACCCGACATCATCATCGAGGCCACCGGCGCCTCCAGGGTGGTGTTCGAGGTGATGGCCGGTACCGCTCCCTACGGCATCGTCTGCCTGACGGGGGTCTCTCCGGTGGGGCGCCGGATATCGGTGGACGTCGGCGCGGCCAACCGCGAGATCGTGCTGGAGAACGACGTGGTCGTCGGTTCGGTCAACGCCAACCTGCGCCACTACGCCACCGCCGCCGACGCCCTGGCCGAAGCCGACCCGGACTGGCTGTCGCGGCTGATCACGCGCCGGGTGCCGCTGGAGCGTTTCACCGAGGCGCTGACCGCCGACCCCGACGACATCAAAGTCGTCCTCACCCTGGACTGAGGAACCCCACGAGCCCGGCGTCTGCGCTCCGGGCTCGTGGGACGCGGCGGGGCGCGGAGCGTCGCAGGCGACGCGGGCAGGACGAGGAGGAGCGGCACCGGAAGGAGGAACCGAGTGAAGATCGTGATCGTCGCCGTGCTGGCGGTCGGCGTGCTCTGCGGGTGCGCGGTCACCACGCAGACGCCCGGCACTCCTCCGCACGTGAAGGGACCCGGTGAAAGCCGGACCTCGGAGGACACCGCGAAGAACGGCTACAGCTTCCTGCACACCCGGGACAACGGCGAGCCCGTGCGGTGGAGCACCTGCGAACCCATCGGCTACGTGGTGCGACAGAAAGGGCGGCCGGAGGGGGCCGGGCGGCTGCTGGAGGAGAGCGTCAGCCGCATCTCCGAGGCGACGGGACTCGAGTTCTCCCACGAAGGGGCGACCGATGAGGCGCCCAGCGACGGCAGGAAGCTCTACCAGCCGGACCGGTACGGCGACCGGTGGGCGCCGGTGCTGATCGCGTACTCCCACCCGGGCGAGTACGCGCGCCTGAACGGGCAGGCGGCCGGATACGGAGGGCCTGCCTACGTCCGGGTCGGGAACGGCACCCCGAGGTATGTGAGCGGGATGGTGGTCCTCGACACCGAGCAGATGACGTCGATGGGCGGCGATGACGCCATCCGGGCCGTCATGATGCATGAGCTGGCGCACCTGGTGGGCTTGGGCCACGTGGACGACTCAGGCCAGCTCATGCACCCGATCCAGTACGGGCGGAAGGTCACCACCCTTCAGGAGGGAGACCTTGCGGGCCTCGAAGTCGTCGGTGCCGGTCGGTGCTACGAGCCGGTGGAGCCCCGAGGCGTCAGGCAGTAGGACGATGGGCAGGCCGGGCCCCACCGAAAAGGCGGGAGCCCGGGCTTTCCCGGCGCGGTGACCTGTGCTCACCGCCACTGCGATGATCTGGGTGACGGCTCATGCAGCACCGGCTGGGCCGCGCTTCGCCGGTCGGCGGGAGCATCCCCGCCTCCGCTGCACGGCTCGCGGACTTCGGCGGTCCCCCCCCGTTCAGCGGTGCCGTGGCGGCCTTGCCGGACTGCGGCAGCCCTCGACGGAGGCCCTCCGCCCGGCGAAGACGATACGCCGCCGCACATGGTCGACGATCCGGTAGCCCGGCTGGCCGCCGAGCCTTTTCGGTTCCCCGATGCCGGGTATCAGGCTGATCCCGTGAAACGTCCCGGCCCTGAACGGAGCACAGTGAACCGAGATGACCGGTCGGCAGACCGCAGCGGGTGGCGCGCGCTGCCGGGGCCGCTGCGGACGGCGGTCGTAGTGAGCGGCTGCCTGGTCATCGTGGTCGCGGCGATCGCGATCCTGGGACGGATGCTCGTCCAGTTGGCGCCGCTGACGCTGGCCATCGTGGCCGCGCTCTTCCTCGCCGCCCTGCTCAGCCCGGTGACCGCCCTGGCGCGCCGACTGAGGGCGCCGCGGTGGCTGAGCGCGCTCGCGGGCATCCTGTTCCTGATCATCGCGGTGGCCGGTCCGCTGACCCTGGTGGCCGAACGCGCCGTCGCGCAGTTCGGCGACCTGGAAGGGCGGCTCATCGCGGGGTTGCAGCGCCTGCGCGAGAGCCTGACCGCGGGACCGCTCAGCGGCAAACAGCTGGATGCGATCGTCGGTGATCTGACGGAGCGCCTGCAGAGCGCCGCCCCCGACCCCGTGGCCGGAGCGATGGGCGCACTGCAGGCGCTGGCGGCCGTGGTCACGGCACTGGTGCTGCTGTTCTTCCTGCTGCGCGACGGAGACGGCATGTGGAGCTGGCTGCTGCACCGGTTCCCGGCCCGCAGCCGGCCCCGGGCGGACGCCGCCGGCCGGGGCGGCTGGCAGACCCTGGTCGCCTACGTGCGGGGCACCGCGATGATCGCCGTGATCGATGGCGTGGGCATCGGCCTGGCCCTGGTGATCCTGGGGGTGCCGCTGGCCTTCCCCCTGGCCTTCCTGACCTTCCTGCTCGCGTTCATCCCGATTTTCGGCGCGGTCACGGCCGGGGCGGTGGCGGTGCTGGTGGCGCTGGTCAGCAACGGGGTGAGTGACGCACTGCTGGTCCTGGCGGCGGTGATCCTCGTCCAGCAGGTCGAAGGCAACCTGCTGGAGCCGTTCATCATCGGCAGGGCCGTGCGCCTGCACCCGGCCGTGGTACTGACGGCCGTCACCGCCGGCACGCTGGTGGCCGGGATCGCGGGAGCGGTCGTGGCGGTGCCGCTCACCGCGGTCGTCTACCGCATCACGGAGTGCGCCCGCACCTACCCGGGTGACGACCCTGCGCAAGGCCGGAACACCGGTGATCCCCGGTCCGGGGCATCGGGGGAGGCAAGGGCGGCGGCGGCCGATACGAAACCGACCGCGTCGGGATCCTCACCGGACCCGGGATGACGCGCCGGATGCGGCGGTTTCCGGGTCCGCCTCCAGCCGGACGGAACCGCCTCCGGAGTCCATTCCCTCGCCCCGTCACCGTGCCCGGTGGCGAGGCGTTCAGCGCCTGTAACCGCAGGAAAGACTCCTCGGCACGACGGGATGCCGGCGCACTGGTCACCGGCGGATCGACCACCGGTGGGGCGGTCCCGTGTCGTCGGGGTCGGACAGGAGAACCCGGCCGACCACCGCAAGACAGATCAAACCGAGGACGAATCCCCAGGCCACGTCCGTGAGATAGTGCATGCCCCGATAGAGCCGAGCCCAGGCCACCCCGATCGCCAGAGCGGATCCGGCCAGCCACCACACGACGGCCAGGGCTGCCCGTCGCCGCGTGTGCAGGGCGAGTACGAGAGCTATGCCGCAGTAGCAGGCGACGGCCGCGCTGGTGTGACCCGAGGGATAGCTGGAGGTCGGAGGGGCGGGGTCGAGATGGGGGACCGCGGGACGCAGGCGCTGGACGAAGACGGTGGCCAGCAGGAAGACGGCGGACTGGGCCGCCACGACCACAACGATGAACACCGATTCGCGCCATCGCCCGAACGCGGTGCGGAAAGCCAGAGCGGCCACTGCGGTGACAGAGATGATCACTGGTGTGTCCGCCGTGGTGGACACCACGTCGCTGACCGTGTTCCAGGTGGTGGTGCGTTCCCGGGCCAGTGCGCGGTTCAGTGCGCCCTCGGCCCACAGACCGGTGAGCACTTCGGTGATGAGCTGCCCCAGCGCGATCGTCACGACGGCCAGCACACCCAACGGGATGGCGATGTTCCGTACGCGCCGGAGGAAACCGGTGGCATCAGTGGTCACGCGTTCCGCTCCTCATTGAGACTTCCGGGCGGTCGGACGGCGGCGTTCTCCGGAGGCGCCGCCGAAGACAGTGATCGTCCGCAGGGCCGGATCTCGTTGTGCCCGGTGATGCAGCGGCTACTCCTCGGTGCTGCCGCCGAGGGACCACGGAGACGGGTGGCGCGTTGCCTCATGCCGTCCGAGTCGTGGTCGGCGCGATCGCCTGCGGGATCGGGGGTAATGGCCTGGAAACCGCCGACACGGCCGTGGAGAGGGAGACGATGAGCAGCAGCGGGCCGGTACCGGAGACGACCTTGCTGCGAGGCGGGCGCCGAACGGCCGCTCAGCCCTGGTCGGCCCTGCGTCGTTACGGGCTCTGGCCGCTCCTGCGCGACAGCTACGTGCGGTTCCGCTACAGCGACGGCTTCAGCCACGCTCGCTCGCTGGCGTTGCTGCTGTGCCTGGCGGCGGTCCCGTTCCTGATCGCGCTGACCGGACTGGCCGAGGGCCTGGGCGTGGAGGAGGGCGGAACGGTGGTGGCCGAGACCATTCTCGCTCTGACGCCCGGCAGCAGCGATGCGCTCGTGAGGCGGGTGCTGACGGGCGGGGAGGAGGACGACCTCGGCGAGCTGGCGCTCCTGGTCGGCCTGGTCACCGGGATCGCGGCGCTGACGATGGCGATGGGCCAGGTCGAGCGGGGCGCGAACCGTATATACGGGATCCGGCGTGATCGTCGGGCTTCCGTCAAGTACGGCCGGGCGTTCGTCCTGACCTGGGTAGCCGGGATTCCGGCGATCGGCGGGTTCCTGGTGGTGGTGGCCGCGGTCCCCTTCGGCACGGCGCTCGAACGCGCGTACGCATGGGGTGGCCTGGCCCGCGCGGTGCTGAGCGTGCTGCGCTGGCCGGTCGGATTGGTGCTGACCGTGGTCGCGCTCCTGGTGTTGTTCGCGGCGGCGCCCCGCCGACGTCAGCCGTCACTGTGGTGGCTGGCACCCGGTGTCGGCCTGGCCACCGCACTGTGGCTGGCCACCAGCGGCCTGCTCGGCTGGTACGTCACCGCCAGCGAGGTCTTCGGTGACATCTACGGCCCCCTGACCGGAGTCGTCGCCCTGATGATGTGGGGAAACCTCACGGCGGTGGCGCTGCTGTTCGGTATCGGCTGCGCCGCCCAACTCGAAGCCTGGCAGGCCGGGTCGCCGCGGCCCTGCGAACCGGACCGATGGACCGAGGAGAACGGGTCCGCGTGATCGCGCGTCCTGATCCGCCGTCCGGCGGAGTCCCGCGGGTGGCAGATCACCATGAGGCCACCGATGGCCGCCGGCGGATCGCCCCTCAGGGAGCGTCACCATCGGCGGGCCGCCCGGCCGGTGACGGATCTCGAGGGGCATCGCCGGGCCGGGGACGCAGCACCCACCAGGTGACGGCGACCCACGGCAGGGCCAGCAGCACGCTGGCGAGCACGTCGGTGGGGTAGTGGACGCCGCGGTACATCCGCGACAGCGCGCACCACAGCGGAATCAGTACGGCTGCCGCGACCGCCGCCCAGCGCCACCAGCGGCCCGTGGCGTGCCAGACCAGGACGGCGATCGCCGTGTACAGGGTGAGCGCGGCGGCGACGTGCCCGGAGGGGAAACCGGAGGTCGGGGGCAGTTCCGGCCCCAGATGCGGCACCGGCGGACGGGACCGGCCCACAGCGGCCGCCGCAGCCAGGAACAGGGTCAACTCCCCGCCCATGGCCACCAGCAGGAACAGCACCGGCCGCCAGCGGCGCAGCACGGCCAGAGCCAGTGCGCAGGCGGCGAGGGTGCCGGCCAGGATCCACTGCGTGTTGCCGATCCAACTGCCCACCCGCGCGAGACCGGCCAGCGCGGGGTCACGGTGGTCGGCGAACCACCGGATGACCGCCTGGTCGGCCGCGGCCAGGGCGCTGCCGTCCAGGACGCCGGTGACCAGCACCCCCGCACCGAACAGCGCGCCCAGGATGAGCACCCAGGCCACCGATAGTTCCGCCGTACCACGCCAGGGGTGGGGCAGCGGCTCGCGGCGTGCGGCCGGGACCGGCTCCAGCGCGGGCGCCTCCTCTGGAGCCAGACCCTCGCTCAACGCGGGCGTGCGCAGGCCGATCTCCCGGCGCCAGCGGCGGAACGCGACCGCGGTGATACCGAGCCAGACGAGCCCGAGCAGCCAGCCGCCGATCACGTCGCTGAGATGGTGCACGCCCAGAGCGATGCGGGTGAAGCCGACCACCACCACCAGGGCGACCACCACGGTGACCACCATCGGCCGCAGCCGGCGCGGGACGGCGGGTGCGAAGACCAGCAGCAGCACACCGTAGGAGACCAGGGACCCCATGGAGTGCCCACTGGGAAAGCTCATGCCCGCAGCGGTGGCGACGGGCTCCTCGACGACGGGCCGTAACCTGCCGACCAGCAGCTTCACGACACGATCCAGGATCAAGGCGCCGAGGGCGGTGACGACCACATAGGCGGCCAGCCGTACCCGCCGCCGGATGAGCAGGAACGCGGTGGCCAGGACCAGCACGCGGGCCAAGACGGCGAGGCCGCCGAAGTCGGTCAGCGCTTGGAGGGTCTCCAGCAGCAGCGCGTTACCGGACACCACCGTGTTGAGGGCGTCGGTCACGGCGCGATCGACGGCGTGCAAAGGCTCCCACGCGGTGCGTACCAGACCCACCAGCAGAGCGAATCCGGTTCCCGCCACGATCACGGCGGCCAGTCCCAGTACGGAACGGAGCGCGAAACGCTCGAGCCGGTCCGGCTCCAGGCGGTGCGACTGGTGCAGCATCCTTGCTCCTGTCGTTCGTCGGCGCGCGGACGCGGAGCGCACCCGGCGGTGCGGTGGCTGCGGCCGCCGTCTCCGGCGAGGAAACGAGAGGAAATCGGGTTCCTGTGGGAGGGCCGGACCGGCCCTCCCACAGGAACCCGTTGCGCTTACGCGTCCTGGCGGATCTGGAGCTGGTTGCTGACATCCACGACGCCTTCGGTGTCCCAGGCGTCGTCGCCGGCCGCACGCTTGGCGACCCAGGAGGGCACCTCACCGCCCAGGATCACCACGTGCTGTTTGACGTCGACCTTGATGTCGGAGTCCTTGGTGTGCGGGTTGCCCCGCAGTTGGTCGACGATCCGGGATTTGATCTCACCGTCGGTCGGTTCGATCGTCACCGGCTGGCCCCACCAGCCGTAGTAGTAGCGCTCCGCCGGGTAGGCCCACGGGGTGAGCGGAAACATGATCGCTCCTTGTCGTCGGGTCTTCTCCGTTCGGCCTTTACCCGACAGGGCTCGGCCGTATCTTCGGATGCGCGGTCGATGGCCCTCCGCGGGGTCTCCTGCCACTGCCGGGGATGCGGGGCCGGTGAACGCCGGTGATCCGCCGGCGGCTTCGGCTTCAGGCGGTGTCGACCAGGCTCGTGATCAGTTCGGGGATTTCGTACGGCAGAGTGTGCACGGCGTCCGTCTCGATGAGCACGCCTTGTGGGCAGGCCGACGCCAGTTCCTGGGCCCAGCCCCGGGAGGCGAGGTGGTCGCGCAGTCCGCGGACGACGAGGACGGGTGCCGTGACGCGGGTCAGGCGCTGCCGTAGCGGGTAGCGGCGGGCCATGCGCAGGTGCGCGGCCGCCTGCCGCAGCCCGGTGCGGCGCAATGCCTGCAGCCCGATCGGCCACAGGGCCGGCGGTTCACGGACCGCTGTGCTCATCCATCGCAGCGCGATACCGGGCAGGCCGGGGCGGGCGGGAGGGCCCGCCATGATCAGACAGCGCACCGCTTCGGGGTGACGTATGGCCAGTTCGACGGCGATGAGGCAACCGAAGGAGTTGGCGATCACAGCCGCCGGCTCGCCGACTTCCTTGAGCAGTCCACGAGCTATGACGGCGAGTTGATCGATCCCCAAAGGCACATCCGGATGGGGACTGTCACCGCAGCCGGGCATGTCCGGAACGACCACCAGCCGGGATGCGGCGAGCCGCCGCGCGCTCGGCATCAGGTAACGGCCGGACAACACCAGCCCGTGCAGCAGCAGAGTCGGCGGCCGGCCGCTGCCGGCCGGACCGCCGAACCGGACGGACACGCGGTGCTCGCCGTCCTGCGCCGGGACATCGACCACCTGTCGGCCGAAGGCCTCGGCAGGAACCGGGGCGGGGCCGACGAACGCGGGAATGCCCGCGCGGGCCGATCGGGTGGTGTCGGCCTGCGACCCTGTCTCCTCAGGGACGGTCATCTGTCTCCTGCTCTGCGGGCGGGTACGGGGTACGCCGCTGGCAGTACCCCGGTGCGGCACCGTCTACCGCGGGTGCGCCGGCGCAGGGTGTGCTCGGCTATGTCGGGGGTAGACCTGCCGTCATGACGAACACGGCGGCCCGTCCGGTCTCCCGCCTCTGGGGGATCGCCGCCGACCTCGCCCGGGTGGCGACCGGCGTCGCCGCCCTGGCCGCGGCGATCTCGCAGCAGATCGAGGGAACGGTCCGGTTCGCACTGCTTTTCGCATTGCTGCTGGTCCCTCGAGCGGCGCGGATCGCCGCACCTTTCGACGCGGCCTTCGGCTGGACGCTGCTCCTGGCCACGGTCGCCACCCCCGCCGGCTGGTACACATCACTGAGCTGGATCGACTGGGTCATCCACTGCGTGACGACCGGGGCGGTGGCGGCGATGGCGATCCTGGTCCTGATCGTAACGGGGATCATGCGCGACCCGTCGGGCCTGCGGTCGCTGCGGCGCAGGATGGCGCTGGTGCTGGCCACGGTCGCGGCCGGACTGGCCGTAGGCGTCGTCTGGGAGTTCTACGAGTGGATCGCGACTTCGGTGTTCGGCGTGCCCATGGTGGTGGGATACGACGACACGGTGGCCGATCTCGCCATGGACGGCTTGGGCTCGCTGCTGGCCGGGATCGCCTTGACCGTATGGAAGACACGGGGTCACGCCGCTGAGCACGACCCCGCGGCCCGGCCCAGGAGCCGGTGACCGGATTCACGGAAACCTCAGACGGTCAGCCCTCCCGGACGGGCGTCCCGGCTCGCCGAATCCGCTATGTCGCCCGATCACCCAGCCCGCAAGAGCAACAGCCATCCGGAGAGCAACCTCCGACGGCGTGGGCGAGCCGCCATGCGCTGAGCCGGAGCCGTGAAGCCCGGCAGCACCCTACGGCACAAAGTGATCACAGCATCACCCCTCCCTCACATCCAGACCGCTACCTCGGCACCGCTTCTCCACGATCGGCAAGCAACCGGCGATGGGCGAGAACCGACGGCTACCGCCCGGGAGACGCCGCCTCCCGGGCCGGTGCTCCTCAGGCCGATCCCTGCGGGAAACCGTCCCCACATGCCTTAACGACACCTTCCAGCGGCCGATGGTTCTCAGGAGACACGATGGAGGTTCATGATGTCCCTGAAGAAGATCAAGAACCGGCGACGACCAATTCGACAGCAGGCCCCGCAACAGCACCGCCGCAGGTTGACCGCCGTGATCGGCTCGGCCACCGCCGGACTGATCCTGGCCGGCGGGCTGGGTTACGGCCTGTCGGCTGAGCCGTCGGCCAAAGCCGCCTCCTTCGACGGCGGGCTGAACTACAGTCAGCCGGCCGAAGCCGCTTCGTCGGACGGTGGACTGCCGCCCTGGACGACCCCGGCCGACCCGCTGCCGGGCATCAAAGCTGCGGGTCTGACCACGGGACCCATGGGCACAGCTGAGCACTACCATGCCCACCTCGACATCTTCATCGACGGCAAGCCGGTTCCCATGGCGGCCGATATCGGCATCGAGCCCGTTTCAGGAACCATGACGGCCCTGCACACCCATGACAGCCGCGGCGTGATCCACATTGAGTCGCACACCAAAGGTGACACCTACACTCTGGGCCAGCTCTTCACCCAGTGGGGCGTCACGCTGACCGCAGACCGGATCGGCGCGCTGACGGCTGGAGGCGGCAAAACGCTGACCGCCTACATCGACGGCAAGCGGGCCGACGGCGATCCGGCCGCGATCGTGCTCAAACCACATATGCAGGTGGCCCTGGTGTACGGCACCCCTGATCTGTCGTTCACCCCTCCCGCCGCTTACACGTTCCAGCCGGGCGAATGACACCGAGCAGAAAAAACGCCCGCTCGGGGCAGCCGCCCACGACTGGCCTGCAGGCCGTCAAAGGGCGGCGGCAACGCTCAGGCCGAAGACGGCCGACCGCTCCGGTCGGGCGCCGTCATCCACTGTCCCGCGTCGTCCGCTGGTCACCGGCGGACCGCTGCCCGGGAGAGGGGTCCCCATTTCTCTCGGGAGGGTGCGGGATCGAGTTCAGGACCTCGTCGATGTCGGCGTAGATGGCGATCGGCAGATCGAACAGGACGCCGACCACGGCCTCATCGGCACCGGCAGCGGTCGCCTGATCGACCACCGCCCGGTTGTCGGCGGGATAGTGCAGCCCCGCCAGCGCGCGACGGACGCGTTCGGGATCCGTCCCCGAAGTCATGTCCTCTCCCTCCTCCCGCCCTCCCCGGCCACCGCCACTGGGGCGTAGACGCCGAGGCGAGGGGGTGAATGCGTATTTTTCGTGCGCTTCCGATAGCTACCCGATTGGTGGGGTGAGACGCCCATCGGCGGATCCCCATCACATCGCCACTGATCGTCAATGCGGCAGGTGGACATGGATCGCTGGAGTTCGGCGCATGCACATTCAGAAGGTCGGCAACCGCG
This sequence comes from Planomonospora parontospora, assembly GCA_014647935.1. GTDB lineage: Bacteria > Actinomycetota > Actinomycetes > Streptosporangiales > Streptosporangiaceae > Planomonospora > Planomonospora parontospora. The sequence continues at coordinate 398 of BMQD01000025.1, read as the reverse complement.
CGAAGTTGCCCCCGCTCGGCATTCCAGCGCTGATGGATTCAGGCCGGGCCGCAGCTACCGGGACGCGAGAGGCTGTCCTCCAGGTCGATCTCCGTCGATGCCTGGATCACACTACTCATCAGGGGTGTTCCCCTTGATCAGGAGTTACGCCGAAAACCGTACAGTCCCCGTCCCGGCTGCCTGCCGAGCACCGAGCCGTCACGCGGTAGGCAGGGTGAAGAAGAAGGTGGTGCCTCCTTCGGGCCGGGCTTCGGCCCAGATGCGCCCGGAGTGCCGGGTGATGATGCGCTGCACCAGGCTCAGGCCCATGCCGACGCTCTGGTAGGTGCCGGTGGGGTGCAGCCGCTGGAAGGGGGTGAACAGCTCCTTCAGCTGGCCGGGATCGAGTGTGACGCCGT
>BMQD01000024.1 GCA_014647935.1 Planomonospora parontospora | reverse complement strand
GTCCGACCGGAACCGCCCCGTTTCCGGGGCAACCCCTCTAACTTACCTCGACATCCCGTTCATGTCCAATCAACCGGTTTTCCGGTGACGGGAACACGGCCGGAGGCCGAGTCTTGTTCGTTGGGGTCTCCCCGAGGCCCGTCCGCCGATCCGGCGTCCGGCCCGCTCTCGGGGCATTGAGAACCTTAGGTCGCCTCCGGAGCATCGTCAAATCCACGGGATACGCTGAATCCGCAGGTCAGGAGGGCACATGGGAGAACCCTGCCCTCATCGCTACCGGAACGTTACCCGCCGTACGACGAACGCCCCGGCCGGAGCCGGGGCGTTCACCGTACGAGCCGGAGGGTCAGACGACCTCGACTGCGCCGAACCTCTTACCGCGGCGCAGGACCAGGTAGCGCCCGTGCAGCAGGTCCGAGGAGGCCGGCACGTAGGCCTCGTCGACGACCTTCACGTTGTTGAGGTACGCACCGCCCTCCTTGACGGCACGGCGGGCGGCGGACTTGGACTCCACCAGCCCGCTCCCCGCCAGGAGGTCGACGAACGGGATCCCGAGCGCGGACACCTCCATACGGGGCACCTCCGCCAGGGCGGCTCCCAGCGTGTGCGACGGCAGCTCGTCCAGCGAGCCCCTGCCGAACAGCGCCGCCGACGCCGCTATCACCGCGGCGCACTCGTCCGCGCCGTGCAGCAGCGTGGTCAACTCCTCGGCGAGCGCGCGCTGCGCCTCCCGGGCCGCCGGTCGCTCGGCCGCGGCCTTCTCCAGCTCCTCGATCTCCTCGCGGGACCGGAAGCTGTAGATCTTGAGGAACTTCACCACGTCGCGGTCGTCGGCGTTCAGCCAGAACTGGTAGAACGCGTACGGCGACGTCATCTCCGGGTTGAGCCAGACGGCGCCGCCGGCGGTCTTGCCGAACTTGGTGCCGTCCGCCTTGGTGATCAGCGGCACCGTCAGCGCGTGCACGTGGCCGCCGGTCACCCGGCGGACGAGGTCGGTGCCCGCGGTGATGTTGCCCCACTGGTCGCTGCCGCCGATCTGCAGCGCGCAGCCGTGCCGGCGGTACAGCTCCAGGTAGTCGTTGGCCTGCAGGATCTGGTAGCTGAACTCGGTGTAGCTGAGTCCCTCACCGCCCAGCCGGGCGGACACCGACTCCCGGGCGAGCATGCGGTTCACCGGGAAGTGCTTGCCGACGTCGCGCAGGAAGTCGATGGCGGACATGCCCGCGGTCCAGTCGAGGTTGCTGACGAGGATCCCGCGCGACTCGTCGGAGAAGTCGAGGAACCTCTCCACCTGGACCCGGATGCGTGCCACCCACTCGGCGACGACGTCGGAGGAGTTGAGCGAGCGCTCCGTGCTGCGCCCGCTCGGGTCGCCGATCAGGCCCGTCGCACCGCCCACCAGGCCGATGGCCCGGTGGCCCGCCTTCTGCAGCCGGGCCAGGGTCAGCAGCGGGACCAGGTTGCCGACGTGGAGCGAGGGCGCGGTCGGGTCGAAGCCGCAATAGACCGTGATCGGACCCTCGGCCATCGCCGCCCTCAGGGCGTCGATGTCGGTGGACTGCGCGATCAGGCCGCGCCAGGCGAGGTCATCCAGAATGTCGGTCACGATCCTTGCTTTCATGCTCGTTGGGTCATTCACGGCTTCGCCTACAGCCTGCCCGATCCCGGCACCGTTGCGCCACTCGGAACCGCCGCGTCACCGCGGCTTCAAAACGGCAGGACGGCACGGAGGGCACGGACGGCTCACCGGGGCCCGTTCCCCGCCGGGTCGGCGGTGCCCCGCGGGCGGCGCGGGACGTGCACCCGGTACGGGGAGACTGTCGCGTCCCCGTCGATCCAGAAGCGCCAGGGTGTCTCCTTGCCCGACGACACCCCGGTGCGTGGCCCCGACCGGACCAGGCCGGGTCCGGGCGGGTCTCCCTCGAGTACGGCGAGCCTCCCGGAGGGTCCCGGCGGCCCCGCGGAGCAGGCGTCGAGCCCGTTGTGCTCGCGGCCGAAGCCGAGCGCCATCGCCAGCCGGGCGGGCCCTCGGGCGAGGTCGCGTCCGGAGACGGCCCGGCCCGCGCCCCGGCGGGCGAGCGCCTCCCCGGTCCCGTCGATCACCTCGCCGGCCCGCAGCAGCACGCCCGATCCCATGCCCTCGGGGAGGCAGACGAGATTGGCGCAGAAGTGCATGCCGTACGTGAAGTAGACGTACAGGTGGCCGGGCGGGCCGAACATCACCGCGTTGCGCGGGGTCAGGCCGCGGTAGGTGTGGGCCGCCGGGTCCTGTCCCGGCAGGCCGTACGCCTCCACCTCGGTCAGGCGCAGCGCGACCGGCCCGTGCACGAGCACCCGGCCCAGCAGGTCGGGAGCGACCTCGTGCGCGGGCCGGTCGAAGAAGTCCCGGCCCAGCGGCGCGGTCCGGGCGAGCGGATGCCCTCCGGGCGCATCGGACGCGGGCGCACCGGAGCCGTCCGGCCCGCCCGGCCCGTCGGTGCGGCCGGCGGCGGTCCCGGCGAGCGGGTGATCGCCGGACCCGTCGGCCCCGCCGGGGGCGGTCAGTCTCCGATCGCCCATGCTGCCTGGGCGTCGACGGCCTCGCGCAGGGCGATGAGCTGGTCGCGGACCCGGTCGGGGGCGGTGCCGCCGTGGGCCTTGCGGGCCGCCAGCGCGCCCGGCACCGACAGGACCTCGCGCGAGTCGGGCGTGAAGTGCGGCGAGACCTTGGCGAGCTCCTCGTCGGTGAGCTCGTCGAGGTCCTTGTCGTTCACCTGGCACCAGACGACCAGGTGACCGACCGCCTCGTGCGCCTCGCGGAACGGCACGCCCCTGCGGACCAGCAGTTCGGCCAGGTCGGTGGCGAGGGCGAACCCGTCGGGCGCCGAGGCCTCCAGCTTGGCGGTGTTGACCCGCATGGTGGCGACCAGCCCGGCCATGGCGGGCAGGACGAGCAGCAGGGTGTCGACGGAGTCGAACACCGGCTCCTTGTCCTCCTGCAGGTCCCGGTTGTAGGTCAGCGGCAGGCCCTTGAGCGTCGTCAGCATCGACATCAGGTTGCCGATGAGGCGGCCGCTCTTGCCCCGGGCGAGCTCGGCGACGTCCGGATTCTTCTTCTGCGGCATGATCGACGAGCCGGTGGAGTAGGCGTCGTCCATCTCGATCCAGCGGAACTCCTGCGAGGCCCACAGGACGATCTCCTCGCCCAGCCGCGACAGGTGCGTACCGATCATCGCGGCGCAGAACAGGAACTCCGCGGCGAAGTCGCGGTCGGCGACCGCGTCCATCGAGTTCGGCGCGGCCGAGTCGAAGCCCAGCTCGGCGGCGACCGCCTGCGGGTCGAGCGGGAGCGACGAGCCCGCCAGCGCGCCGGAGCCGAGCGGGGAGACGGCCGCGCGGCGGTCCCAGTCGCGCAGCCGGTCGATGTCGCGGGCGAAGGCGTGGACGTGCGCGAGCAGCTGGTGGCCGAAGGAGACCGGCTGCGCGTGCTGGAGGTGGGTCATGCCCGGCGCCGCCGTCTCGGCGTGCTCCTCGGCCTGGCTCATCAGCGCGGTCTCCAGCTCGACCAGGCGCGAGACGATGTGCCGGACGTGGTCGCGGAGGTAGAGCCGGAGGTCTGTGGCGACCTGGTCGTTGCGGCTGCGTCCGGCGCGCAGCTTGCCGCCGAGCGTGCCGAGGCGCTCCAGCAGTCCGCGCTCCAGCGCGGTGTGCACGTCCTCGTCGGCCACGGTCGGCCGGAACTCGCCCGCCTTGCAGGCCCGCTCCAGGTCGTCCAGAGCGCCGATCATGCGCTCCAGCTCCTCCTCGGTGAGCAGCCCCGCGCGGTGCAGCACCCGCGCGTGCGCCCGCGAGGCGAGCAGGTCGTACGGCACCAGCCGCCAGTCGAAGTGCACGCTCACCGAGAGCCTGGTCAGCGCGTCGGCCGGACCCCCCTCAAACCGGCCGCCCCAGAGCCGCATCGGCTTGCCACCATCAGTCACCGTTCTTCTCCCTCCCAGTTCAATCCGCGACCATAGCCCAATCAGACCTGGCGGGCGTCCCTAGCGGCCGCGATCTTCGAAGGAAGGCTCCACAACTCGACGAATCCCTTGGCGAGGGACTGGTCGAAGGTGTCGCCGGTGTCGTAGGTGGCGAGGTTGAAGTCGTACAGCGAGGTCTCGGAGCGCCGCCCGGTGACGGTGGCCCGGCCGCCGTGCAGGGTCATCCGGATCTCGCCGGTGACGTGCCGCTGGGCCTCGGCTATGAAGGTGTCGAGGGCCTTCTTGAGCGGGGAGAACCACAGGCCGTCGTAGACGAGCTCGCCCCAGCGCTGGTCCACCGAGCGCTTGAACCGGGCCAGGTCCCGCTCGACGGTGACGTTCTCCAGCTCCATGTGCGCGGTGATCAGGGTGATCGCGCCGGGCGCCTCGTAGACCTCGCGGGACTTGATGCCGACGAGCCGGTCCTCGACCATGTCGAGCCGGCCGACGCCCTGGGCGCCCGCCCGCCGGTTGAGCTCGGCGATGATCTGGAACGGGGTCAGGTGCCGCCCGTCGAGCGCCACCGGGACGCCCTCGACGAAGCTGATGATCACTTCGTCGGCCTCGCGCGGCTCGGCGGGGTCGGCGGTGTAGGAGTAGACGTCCTCGGTCGGGCCGTTCCAGATGTCCTCCAAGAAGCCGGTCTCGACGGCGCGGCCCCAGATGTTCTGGTCGATCGAGTACGGGTTCTTCTTCGTGGTCTCGATCGGGAGGTTCTTCTGCTCGGCGTAGGCGATCGCCTTGTCGCGGGTCCACGCGTAGTCGCGGGCGGGGGCGATGACCTTCAGCTCGGGGAAGAGCGCGGCCAGGCCGGCCTCGAAGCGGACCTGGTCGTTGCCCTTGCCGGTGCAGCCGTGCGAGACGTGCGTGCCGCCGAACTCCTTGGCCGCGGCGGCCAGGTGCTTGACGATCAGGGGCCGGGAGAGCGCGGAGACCAGCGGGTAGCGGTCCATGTAGAGGGCGTTGGCCTGCAGGGCGGGCACGCAGAAGTCGGCGGCGAACTCCTCGCGGGCGTCGACGACGACGGACTCGACGGCCCCGCAGTCGATGGCCCGCTTGCGGACGACCTCCATGTCCTCGCCGCCCTGGCCGACGTCGACGGCCACGGCGATGACCTCGGCGCCGGTCTTCTCGGCGAGGAACGGGATGGCGACGGAGGTGTCGAGGCCGCCGGAGAAGGCGAGTACGACCCGGTCAGTCATGGTTGCTCTCTTTCGGGAAAGTCTGCGGGGTGGTTCGGGTGACCGGAGCGGCCCGCCGGGGGCGGGCTAACCGCGCCGGTCGGCGAGGCGCAGCAGGGCCTCGGCGACCGCCGCCCCGCCCATCGGGTCGCGGCTGATCACGAGGATCGTGTCGTCCCCGGCCACGGTGCCGAGGATGGACTCCCAGCCGGCGTGGTCGATGGCGGAGGCGAGGAACTGCGCGGCGCCCGGCGGGGTGCGGGCGATCACCAGGTTGGCGGACGCGTCGGCGGCTACGAGGAGCTCCTCGGCGAGGCGGCCGAGCCTGGCCGCCGGGGACTCGCCGCCGTTGCCCAGCCGGTGCGGCGGAATCCGGCCGCCGCCCTCGCCCGGCAGGGCGTAGACCAGGGAGCCGTCCTCGGCGCGCAGCTTCAGCGCGCCGAGCTCGTCCAGGTCGCGGGAGAGGGTGGCCTGGGTGACCTCGACCCCGCTCTCGGCCAGGAGCCTGGCGAGCTCCGGCTGGGACCGCACCGCCCGCCGCTGGAGCAGCTCGGTGATGCGCGCCTGGCGGGCCACCTTGGTCATGGGGATGGTCATGCGGGTCGCCTGCTCTGCTCGGCCAGCCAGTGCAGGACGGCCTTCTGCGCGTGCCGGCGGTTCTCCGCCTGGTCCCACACGCGGCTGCGGGGCCCGTCGAGGACCTCCGCCGCGATCTCCAGGCCCCGGTAGGCGGGCAGGCAGTGCAGCACGATCGCGTCGTCCGCGGCGGCGGCCATCACCTCGGCGCCGACCTGGTACGGCATGAGCGCGGCGATCCGCTCGTCCTTGCCCTCCTCCTGGCCCATGGAGACCCAGGTGTCGGTGGCGACCACGTGGGCTCCGGCGGCGGCCTCCAGCGGGTCGGCCGTCACGGAGACCCGGGCGCCGGTCGCCTCGCCGATCCCGGCGGCCCGCGCGAGCACCGCCGGGTCGGGCCGGTGGCCCTCGGGCGCGCAGATCCGCACGTCCATCCCTGCCGTGGCCCCGCCGAGCAGGTAGGAGTGGGCCATGTTGTTGGCGCCGTCGCCGTAGTAGGCCAGGGTGAGGCCGGCGGTGCGGCCGAACTCCTCCCGGACGGTCTGCAGGTCGGCGAGGATCTGGCAGGGGTGGAACTCGTCGGTGAGCGCGTTCACCACCGGAACGGAGGAGGCGGAGGCCATGGCCTCGATCCTCTCCTGCCCGAAGGTCCGCCACACGATCGCGCCGACCTGGCGCTCCAGCACCTTGGCGGTGTCCTCGATCGACTCGCCGCGGCCCATCTGGGAGGAGCCGGCGTCGATCACCAGGGGCAGGCCGCCCAGCTCGCCGATGCCGACGGCGAAGGAGACGCGGGTCCGGGTGGAGTGCTTGTCGAACAGGACGGCGACGGTCTGCGGGCCCGCGAAGGGACGGTAGCCGTACGGGTCCTTCTTCATCGCCTCGGCCAGGTCGAGGACCTCGGCCTGCTCGGCGGGGAGGAGGTCGTCGTCGCGGAGGAAGTGCCTGGTCATGCGGAGGCCTCGTCAAGGATCGCGGGAAGCGCGGCGGTGAAGGCCGCGGCCTGCTCGGACGTGATGATCAGCGGGGGCGCGAGCCGTACCGCGTCGGGCTGGAGGGCGTTGACCAGGAAGCCGGCGCGCTGCGCGGCCTGCTGGACCTGGGCGGAGCGGTCGGCGGTGAGCACGAGCGCCAGCCACAGGCCCCGGCCGCGCACGCCGCCGAGCAGCGGGTGGCCGACCGCGGCGAGGCCGGCGGCGAACTCGGCGCCGACCGTGCGGACGTGCTCCAGCAGGCCGTCGGCCTCGATCGTGTCGAGTACGGCGAGCGCGGCGGCGGCGGAGACGGGGTTGCCGCCGAAGGTGGAGCCGTGGTCGCCCTTGGCGAAGATCGTGGCGGCCGGGCCGAAGCCGACGCAGGCGCCGATCGGCAGGCCGCCGCCGAGGCCCTTGGCCAGGGTGAGGACGTCGGGCAGGACGCCCTCGTGCTGGTGGGCGAACCAGTGCCCGGTCCGGCCGATCGCGGACTGGATCTCGTCGGCGACCAGCAGGGCCCCGGCCGCGGTGCAGATCTCCCTGGCGGCGGCGAAGTAGCCGTCCGGCGGGGGCACGACCCCGGCCTCGCCCTGGGTGGGCTCCAGGAAGACGGCCGCGCACTCGTCGGTGACGGCGTTCTTCAGCGCGTCGGCGTCGCCGTACTGGACGAAGCGCACGTCGACCGGGAACGGGCCGAACTGGTCGCGGATGGCGGCCTTGCCGGTCAGCGAGAGGGCGCCGATGGTCCGGCCGTGGAAGCCGTTCTCGGCGGCCACGAAGTAGGTCCGGCCGTTCGCCTTGCCGTGCTTGAGGGCCAGCTTGAAGGCGCACTCGTTGGCCTCGGTGCCGGAGTTGGCGAAGAACACCCGGCCCTGGCCGCCGAGCAGGCCGAGCAGGCGCTCGGCGAGCAGCACCTCGGGCTCGTGCAGGAACAGGTTGCTGGTGTGCGCGATCGTGGCGACCTGCCTGGAGACGGCCTCGACCAGCGCGGGGTGGGCGTGGCCGAGGGAGCTGACCGCGATGCCGCCGATCAGGTCCAGGTAGGCGTTGCCGTCGGCGTCCCACACCGTGCAGCCCTCGCCGCGCGCCAGCGCCACGGGGGGCACGCCGTAGTTGGGCATGAACGCCGCTTCGAACCGCTCGCGCAGGCTCATGTGTCGCTCCCGTTCAGTCTGATGGTGGCGGTCAGCCTGCGCTTGACCAGGTTCGGCACGGCCACCGCCCCGGCGGTGTCGGGCACCACCATCGTCCCGACGCCCTGGTCGGTGAAGATCTCCAGCAGGACCGAGTGGGGCACCCGCCCGTCGAGCACGTGGGCCTGGGGCACGCCGCCCTGGACGGCGGCCAGGCAGGCCTCCATCTTGGGCACCATGCCGCTGGACAGGCTCGGCAGGAGCTCGTCGAGTTCCTTGGCGGTGAGCCGGTCGATCACCTCGTCGCTCTCCGGCCAGTTGCGGTAGAGGCCCTCGACGTCGGTGAGGACGACCAGTTTGGAGGCCTGCAGCGCCACGGCGAGCGCCGCGGCGGCGGTGTCGGCGTTGACGTTGTAGACGGTGCCGTCCTCGCCGCGGGCGACCGAGGAGACGACGGGGATGCGGCCGTCGTCCAGCAGCGCCTGCACGGCTCCGGCCTCGACCTTGACGATGTCGCCGACCTGGCCGATGTCCACCGGCTCACCGTCGACGACGGCGTGCTTGCGCACGGCGGTGAACAGGTGGGCGTCCTCGCCGGACATGCCGATGGCGAACGGGCCGTGCCGGTTGATCAGGCCGACCACGTCGCGGTTGACCTGGCCGACCAGGACCATGCGGACGACCTGCATGGCCTCGGGGGTGGTGACCCGGAGCCCGGCGGTGAAGGTGGACTCGATGCCCAGCCGGTCGAGGTGGGCGTTGATCTGGGGGCCGCCGCCGTGCACGATGACGGGCTTGAGCCCGGCGTAGCGCAGGAAGACGACGTCGTCGGCGAACTTCTCCCGCAGGTGCTCCTCGGTCATCGCGTTGCCGCCGTACTTGATGACGACGGTCGCGCCGTGGAAGCGGGCCAGCCAGGGCAGCGCCTCGATCAGCGTGGTGGCCTTGGAGAGGGCTTCGGAGGTCCTCATGAGGAGTACGCCGAGTTCTCGTGGACGTAGGCGGCGGTCAGGTCCGTGGTGTGCACGGTCGCCGAGTGCGGCCCGGCCGACAGGTCGACGGTGATCGTCACGTCGCGGGGGCGCAGGTCCACCTTGGAGCGGTCGTCTCCGGCGGCGCCGCCCCGGCAGATCCAGATGCCGTTGATGGCGACGTTGAGCCGCTCGGTCTCGAAGACCGCGTCGGTGGTGCCGACCGCCGAGAGCACCCGGCCCCAGTTGGGGTCCTCGCCGTGGATGGCGCACTTGAAGAGATTCGAACGGGCGACGGCCCGGCCGACCTTGACCGCGTCGTCCTCGGAGGCGGCGCCGACGACCTCGATGGCGATGGCCTTGGTGGCGCCCTCGGCGTCCACCAGGAGCTGGCGGGCGAGGTCGGCGCAGACGGCGCGGACCAGCTCGGCGAACTCGGCGGGGTCGGGGGCGATGCCGGAGGCGCCGCTGGCCAGCAGCAGCACGGTGTCGTTGGTGGACATGCAGCCGTCGGTGTCGAGCCGGTCGAAGGTGACCCGGGTCGCCTCGCGGAGCACCGCGTCGAGTTGCTCGGCGGCGACCTCGGCGTCGGTGGTGATCACGCAGAGCATGGTGGCCAGGCCCGGGGCGAGCATGCCGGCGCCCTTGGCCATGCCGCCGACCGTGTAGCCGCCGTCGGACCGCCGGAAGGAGATCTTGGAGACGGTGTCGGTGGTGCGGATGGCGTCTGCGGCGGCCAGGCCGCCGTCCCGGCTGAGCTGGGTGACGGCGGTGTCCACGCCGCCGAGCAGCGCGTCCATCGGGAGCCGCTCGCCGATCAGGCCGGTGGAGCAGACGGCGACCTCTCCGGCGGAGTCGTCCAGCGCCGCGGCGACCTTCTCCGCGGTGGCGTGGGTGTCCTGGAAGCCGAGCGGGCCGGTGCAGGCGTTGGCGCCGCCGGAGTTGAGGACGACCGCGTGCACGCGGCCCCCGGACAGGACCTGCGCCGACCAGAGCACGGGGGCGGCCTTCACCCGGTTGGCGGTGAAGACGCCGGCCGCCGCGCGGGAGGGGCCGTCGTTGACGATCAGGGCCAGGTCGCGGGCTCCGCCGGACTTGATGCCGGCGGCGATGCCCGCGGCCCGGAAACCGAGGGGGGCGGTCACACTCATGGGGCGACTCCGTTGAGGGGAAGGCCGAGCTCTTCGGACAGGCCGAGCGCGAGGTTGGCGCTCTGGATGGCGCCTCCCGCCGTGCCCTTGGTCAGGTTGTCGATGGCGATGACGGCGACGACGCGTCCGGCGCGCTCGTCCAGGGCGACCTGGAGGGCGGCGGTGTTGGCGCCGAGGGTCATCGAGGTGGCGGGCCACTGCCCCTCGGGCAGCAGCCGCAGGAAGGGCTCGTCCTTGGCGGCGGCCTCGTAGGCCTCGCGCAGGGCCGGCGCGGACAGGCCGGGTGCGGCGGGGGCCGTGCAGGTGGCGAGGATGCCGCGGCTCATCGGGGCCAGCATCGGGGTGAAGGAGACCGTCACCGGCCGGCCCGCGACGGCGCCGAGGTTCTGCTCCATCTCGGGGGTGTGCCGGTGGACGCCGCCGACGCCGTAGGCGCTGACCGAGCCCATGACCTCGCTGCCCAGCAGGTTCGGCTTGAGCGACTTGCCCGCTCCGCTGGTGCCGGTGGCGGCGACCACGACCACGTCGGGTGCGGCCAGGCCGGCGGCCAGGGCGGGGAACATCGCCAGGGTGACGGCCGTGGGGTAGCAGCCGGGGACGGCGATCCTGCGCGCCCCCCGGAGCCGCTCGCGCTGGCCGGGCAGCTCGGGCAGGCCGTACGGCCAGGTGCCGGCGTGGGCGCCGCCGTAGAAGTGCTCCCAGGCGGCGGGGTCGGCGAGGCGGAAGTCGGCGCCGCAGTCGACGACCAGGGTGTCGTCGCCGAGCCGCCCGGCGATGGCGGCGGACTGGCCGTGCGGGAGGGCGAGGAAGACGAGGTCGTGGCCGGCGAGGGTCTCGGCGGTGGTGTCCAGCAGGACCCGGTCGGCCAGCGGGGCCAGGTGGGGCTGGTGCGCGCCGAGCGCGGTGCCGGCGTTGGACCCGGCGGTCAGCGCGCCGATCTCGATCTCGGGGTGGGCGAGCAGCAGGCGCAGGAGCTCGCCTCCGGCATAGCCACTGGCACCGGCGATCGCCGCTCTCATCCCGCTCCCCGCTCTCTGCATGGTCATGCAATGTCACTCATAAGCTTGCTAGGAAGAGTATGCATCTTCCAGGATTTCCATGCAAGTGGACCGAGCGGCCCTCTCGGGCTCGACCCACCGGTCAGGATGGTACGGGGGGCGGGTGACGCAGCCGGCACCTGTGCATGAACATGCGTACGCGGCGACCAGTGCGATTTCAGCACTGTTGCCCGTACCTACCGGTCGGTATCGTGACGTCTCCGGCCCTTCCACATTCCGGGAGTAGTTACGCATGACTGTCACCCATGACCAGGTCCAGGCCCAGCTCACCGGCCCCGGACAGCTCTTCGAGATGGAAGAGGTCCCCGGCCGCGGCGGCACGGTCAGGACCTGGAAGCACGCCCCCGGCCACTTCCGGGCGCTCCTCGAGATGAGCAGGTTCCACGGTGACAAGGTCTTCCTCGTCTACGAGGACGAGCGCATCACCTACGAGGAGCACTTCCGGCGGGCCGCCACGCTGGCGCGGCGCCTGGTGGAGGAGTACGGCGTCGCCAAGGGCGACCGGGTCGCCATCGCCATGCGCAACTACCCCGAATGGGTCGTCTCCTTCTCCGCCGTACTGGCCGCCGGGGCGATCGCCGTACCGCTCAACGCCTGGTGGACCACGCAGGAGCTGGAGTTCGGGCTGTCGGACTCCGGTGCCAAGGTGCTGATCGCCGACGGCGAGCGCGCCGGGAAGCTGGCCGGGACGGCCGTGCCCCTGATCGTGACGCGCGGCGAGGTCCCCGAGGGCGCCCGGTCGTTCGCGGACGTGCTGGGCGGGGCCGGGGCGGACGCGACCCTGCCCGCGGTCGAGCTGTCCCCGGAGGACCCGGCCACGATCTTCTACACCTCCGGCACCACCGGCGTCCCCAAGGGAGCGCTCGGCAGCCACCGCAACGTCGGCCAGTCCCCGCTGACGGTGGCCTACAGCCTGCTGCGCGCCGTGGTCAGGGCCGGCAAGGACCCGGCCGAGTCCGCCGGACAGCGCCGCGTCACCCTGCTGACCGTGCCGCTCTTCCACGTCACCGGCTGCTTCGCGGTGATGACCACCACGATGTTCAGCGGCGGCGGCCTGGTGCTGATGTACAAGTGGGACGCCGGGCGGGCGCTGGAGCTGATCGAGCGCGAGAAGGTCACCGTCTTCAGCGGCGTGCCCACCAACGTCTGGCAGCTGCTCTCCCACCCCGACCTCGGCAAGTACGACGTCTCCAGCCTCAACTCCCTCGGGTACGGCGGCGCGCCCGCCCCGCCCAAGCTGCTGGAGCGCATCACCGAGCAGCTGCCCAGCCGGGCCCCGTCCAACGGCTACGGCATGACCGAGACCACCGCCCTGGCGATCAACAACAGCGGCCAGGACTACGCGGCCAGGCCCGACAGCATCGGCCTGCCGATGCCCGTGGTCGAGGTCAAGATCGCCGATCCGCTCGGCGACGAGCTGCCCGCCGGCGAGGTCGGCGAGCTCTGCCTGCGCGGCCCGAACGTCATCCTGGGCTACTGGAACCGGCCCGAGGCCACCGCGGAGACCTTCGTGGGCGGCTGGCTGCACACCGGCGACCTGGCCCGGGTGGACTCCGACGGGTTCGTCTACATCGTGGACCGGGCCAAGGACATGGTGATCCGCGGCGGGGAGAACGTCTACTGCGCCGAGGTGGAGGCCGCGCTGTTCGAGCACCCGGCGGTGGACGACGCCGCGGTGATCGGCATCCCTCACGACGAGCTCGGCGAGGAGGTCGGCGCGGTGGTGCGGCTGAAGTCCCCCGTCGCCCCCGAGGAGCTCCAGGCGTTCCTGCGCGAGCGGATCGCGGCGTTCAAGGTCCCGGTGCGCTTCTGGATCCGCGAGGCCGAGCTGCCCCGCAACCCCGGCGGCAAGATCCTCAAGACCCACCTCCGCAAGGAGGTCCTGGGCTCCTGAGCCGGCCGTTCCGGGCGGGCGCCGAACGGTGCCGCCGCGCCGCGGGCGCCGGGCGGTCCCACCGCGTCCGCCCGGCGCCGGACCGCTCACCCGACGCCACCGGCCGCCGGACCGGCCGAAATCGGTTTGCCTTCGGGCGGCCCGGCACCGAAACTAGCTGTTCGTGCCCGAAAATCCTGATCGCTCGCTTCTCGCCTTCCTCCGCCATCTGCGGATGGACCTGAGCCCCCTGCGCGACTCCCGCGACTTCCGGCTGCTCTTCGGGTCGGGGGTGGTCACGATGTTCGGCACCTTCCTCACCCTCGTCGCGGTCCCGCTGCAGATGAAGGAGCTCACCGGCTCGCCCCTGGCGGTCGGCCTGGTCAGCGCGGCCGAGTTCCTGCCCATGGTCGTCTGCGGCCTGTGGGGCGGGGCTATCGCGGACGCCCTGGACCGCCGGAAGATCATCCTCTACACCGAGGCCGGGCTCTGCCTGACGATCCTGGTCCTGCTGGTCAACGCCCTGCTGCCGGAGCCCCAGGTCTGGGTGCTGTACGTGGTCGGCGCGATGTCGGCGGGCTTCGGCAGCCTGCAGCGCCCCAGCCTTGAGTCGCTGATGCCGCGCGTGGTCCGGCACGACCAGCTGACCGCCGCCGCCGCGCTGAGCAGCTTCCGCTGGAACCTGGGCGCCATCATCGCCCCCGGCCTCAGCGGCCTGATCGCCGCCTCGTACGGCGTCGCCGCCGCCTACGCGATCAACCTGGGCACCTTCCTGGTCTCGCTGGCGCTGCTCTGGCTGGTGAACGCGCCGTCGCGGGCCGAGGACGCGCCCGCCGCCTCGATCAGGTCGATGGTCGAGGGCGTGCGCTACGCCGTGGGCCGCCCCGACCTGATGGGCACCTACCTGGTGGACGTCGCCGCGATGGTCTTCGCCTTCTCCACCGCGCTCTACCCGTTCCTCGCCGACCAGGTCGGCAGCCCCGAGGCGCTCGGCCTGTTCTACTCCGCCGCCGCCGTCGGCTCGCTGATCGCCTCGGTCACCTCCGGCTGGACCAACCACGTCCACCGGCACGGCCTGGGCGTGATCGTCGCCGCCCTCGTGTGGGGCGCCGCGGTGGCACTGGCCGCCGTCATGCCGAACATGTGGGGCATCCTGGCCTTCCTCGCCGTGGCCGGGGCCGCCGACATGATCAGCGGTGTCTTCCGGGCCACCATCTGGAACCAGACCATCCCCGACTCCTACCGGGGCCGCCTGGCCGGGATCGAGCTGCTCTCCTACACCAGCGGACCGATGCTGGGCAACGCCCGCGCCGGCCTGATGGACCACCTCGGCGGCACCCGCTTCTCCCTCGGCGCCGGCGGGCTGCTCTGCGTGGGCGCCGTCGCGGCCCTGGCCGGGCTGCTGCCGAAGTTCCGCGACTACGACGCCCGCACCGACGAGCACGCCGTCCGCGAGCGCACCCGCCGCGAGGAGCTCGCCGGGACTCCGAAGCCGTGACCACTGAGTGATGCCCCTGACGCGCTGCGTGGCGGTTGCTACGCTGGGCGCCATGACAGCCGAGGCCTGGAGCGTGGAGATGAGCCATCCTTCGCTGCCCGAGTGGGTGTTCCCCCCGCCGGGGGGCTTCTCGGCGGAGGACCTCGATCACATTCCGGATCTGCCCGCGCACACAGAGTTGATTGATGGAAGCTTGGTCTTCGTGAGTCCTCAGGCTTCCTTCCACATGCGAGCAGTAGATCTTCTCGTCTTCGGTCTCCGCCGGACTCTCCCGCGTGACCTCCGGGTACGCCGGGAGATGAGCGTCGTCACGGGGAGGACCCAGCGACCCGAGCCCGACCTGAGCGTCATCCGGGCCGCGGCGGAGCAGGGGCCGGAGCAGACCTTCTACCGGGCCGAGGACGTCGTGCTCGTGGTCGAGGTGATCTCGCCCGAGTCCAAAGACCGCGACCGCAAGCGCAAGCCGTCGCTCTACGCCGAGGCCGGGATCCCGCACTTCTGGATCGTGGAGAACGACTCCGGGCGCCCCGTCGTGCACGTCTACGAGCTCGACGAGGTCACCGGCGCCTACGCGATCACCGGCATCCACCACGACCGGCTCAAGCTCTCCGCGCCCTTCGACGTCGACGTCGACCTGACGGAGATCGACCGTCTCTGAGGCCTCCGCGGCGGAGCCGGCCGCCTGCTCCGGCGTCCGGGGACTCCGATGCCGGACCTGGCGGCTCCACCGGCAGGTCCGAGATCTCCTCACCCCGTCCGCACCCCGGTTCCGGGGTCACTCCGCCTCGCGCCAGCCGCCGTACTCCTCGGCCAGCTCGGTCAGGCGGGCCAGGTCGGCCGGGGACAGCGTCTCGTCGGGGTCCTCGACCACCGCCAGCCACTGCGCGTCCTCGGCGTCGTCCTCCCCCGCCAGGGTCTCCCGCACGACGGCGGGCAGGTCCAGGGCGGGGAACTCCTCCGCCACGGTCTCCGCGACCTCCTCGGCGTCGTCGCGGTCGGCGAACACCAGCAGGTGCCTCATCTCGTTTCCCTCTCTCGGCCCCGCCGTCCGGCGGGGCGGATGCCGGGGCGGCCGCGCGACGTGCCGCCCTGCAAATCATGACCGCCGTGCCCGCCCATGCGAAGGCCCCGGCGGACACCGCCCGCCGGGGCCTTCGCCGACCGCTCTCCGGTCAGGCGCCGCGGAGCCGCGCCCCGGTGCGCTCACCTGCGAGGGCCACGGCCGCGTCCCGGGCCGCGGTGGTCTCCTCGACGGTCAGCGTCCGGTCGGGCGCGCGGAAGCGCAGCGAGTAGGCCAGGGACTTGTTGCCCTCGCCGACCTGCGCACCGGCGTAGACGTCGAACAACCGGATCGCCTCCAGGAGCGCGCCGGCCCCCTCGCGCAGCGCCGCCTCGACCTCGGCGACCGGGACGGCCGCGTCGACGATCAGCGCCACGTCCTGGGTGGCGACCGGGTAGGCGGAGATCGCGGGGGTCTCCACCGGCCCGGAGAGCGACGCCTCCAGCCCGGTCAGCTCCAGCTCCATCGCGCAGGTGCGCGGCGGCAGGCCGTACGCCTCGACGACGCGGGGGTGCAGCTCGCCGGCGTGCCCGACGAGCGTCTCCCCGGCGTACAGCGCGGCGCAGCGGCCCGGGTGCCAGGGCTCGTGCCGGTCGGCGCGGACTTCCAGCGAGGCCCCGGCCTCGCGGGCCACCGTGCGGGCGGCCTCCACGGCGTCCGCCCAGGTGGCCGGGGTGCCCTTGCCCCACCAGCCGGAACGCTCGAACTCCCCGGCCAGCACGACCGCGACCCGCCTGGGCTGCGCGGGTAGCGCCGCCTCGATCGAGGCCAGCTCGTCGTCGGTCGGCCGGCGCTCCACGCCCAGCACGGGCGCGGTCGCCGGCGCGTCCGCGGCGGGCCGGTAGACCAGGCCCGTCTCGAACAGCGCGACGTCGCCCGCACCCCGGCCCACGTTGCGGACCAGGGTCTTCAGCAGGCCCGGCAGCAGCGTGGTCCGCATCAGCGGCTCGTCCTCGCTCAGCGGGTTGGCCAGCCGTACGGCGCGGCGGCGCGCGTCGCCCACGGGCAACTGCAGGTTGTCGAGGTCGCGCTCCCCCATGAACGGGTAGGCGAGGACCTCGACGTAGCCGGCCGACGCCAGCGCCCGGCCGACCCGGCGGCGCAGCCGCTGACCCTCGGTGAGACCGGCCCCCGCCGGGGCGGCGGGCAGGACCGAGGGGAGGTTCTCGTAGCCCTCGAGCCGGATGACCTCCTCCGCCAGGTCGTTGGGGTCGGTCAGGTCGGGCCGCCAGGAGGGCGGGACGACCGTCAGCATGTCGTCCCCGGTCACCGCGAGCCTGGCCGCCAGGCCGTCGGCGGCCTCGGCTCCCTCGGCGGCGTCGGCTCCCTCGGTGACCGTGCAGCCGACCTGCTCCAGGCGGCGGATCACGGTCCCGCGGTCGTAGCGCATCCCGGCGACCCTGCCGGGGTGGCCGCTCGGGATGGAGATCCGGACCGGCTCGGTCTCGACCTCGGCGCAGGTCACGCCCGGCTGGATCGTGCCGCCGCCCAGCTCCGCCAGGAGCCGCACCGCCCGCCAGGAGGCGTACAGCGGCAGCTCCCGGTCCACGCCCCGCTCGAAGCGCTTGGACGCCTCGCTGACCAGGTTGTGGCGGCGGGACATGCGCGCGACCCCGCTGGGGGCGAAGTGCGCGGCCTCGATGACGATGTCGGTGGAGTCGTCGGAGATCTCGGTGTGCAGCCCGCCCATCGTGCCGGCCATCGAGATGGCGCCCGAGGAGTCGGTGATCAGGACGTCCTCGGGGTGGAGCGCGCGCACGACGTGGTCGAGCGTCTCCAGGGTCTCCCCCGGCTCCGCCCGGCGCACCACGATCTCACCGCTGAGCTTCGTCGCGTCGAAGGCGTGCAGTGGCTGGCCGAGCTCGAGCATCACGTAGTTGGTGACGTCCACGGCGAGCGAGACCGGCCGCATGCCCGCGCGCGTCAGCCGGGCCCGCATCCAGAACGGGCTCGGGGCGTGCGGGTCGAAGCCGCGGACCGCGCGCAGCACGAAGCGGTCGCACGCGGTCGGGTCGGCGATCGAGGCCGGGTGGGACGGGCCGGTCTCCGCGGGCGGGGAGAGGTCGGCCGGGTCGCGGAAGGCGACGCCGAAGGCGGTGGCGACCTCGCGGGCCACCCCCCGGACGGACAGCGCGTAGCCGATGTCCGGGGTGATCTCCAGCTCGATGACGTCCTCGCGCAGGCCGAGCAGCTCGACCACGTCCGCGCCGATGGGGGTGTCGGCGGGCAGCAGCATGATGCCGCCGTGGTCGTCGCCCAGGCCCAGCTCGCGCTCGGAGCAGATCATGCCCTCGGACATGCGCCCGTAGGTCTTGCGGGCACCGACCTCGAACCCGCCGGGCAGCACGCCGCCGGGCAGCACGACCGGCACCCGGTCGCCGGCGGTGAAGTTGGTCGCGCCGCACACGATCTGGCGCGGCGCGGCCTCCCCCACCTCGACCTGGCAGTGGCGGATGGGCTTCTTGAAGCCCTCGAGCTCTTCGATGGAGAGCACCTCGCCGACGACGACGTTCTTGACGTCGTGCCCGTGGGAGGTGATCGCCTCCAGCTTGAGCCCGGCCGCGGTGAGCTTGTCGGCGACCTCGTGGGCGGTGACGGCGGGGAGATCGACATACTCCCGCAGCCATGAAAGCGGGACCTTCATCAGACCTCCATCCCGAACGGGAGCGTGAAGCGGGCGTCGCCCTCGACCATGTCGCGCATGTCCTCGGCGTTGTGGCGGAACATCAGGGTGCGCTCGACGCCCATGCCGAACGCGAAGCCGCTGTAGCGGTCGGGGTCCACACCGCAGGCGATGAGCACCCGGGGGTTGACCATGCCGCAGCCGCCCCACTCGATCCAGCCCTCGGACTTGCAGGTGCGGCAGGGCGGGTTGCCCGGGACCGCGGAGGCTCCGCGGCAGACGAAGCACTTCAGGTCCATCTCGGCCGACGGCTCGGTGAACGGGAAGTAGTTGGGCCGGAACCGGGTGGTGATGCCCTTGCCGAACATGACCTCGGCGAAGCGGTCCAGGGTGCCCTTGAGATGGGCCATCGTCAGGCCCTCGTCGACCGCCAGCCCCTCGATCTGGTGGAAGACCGGGGTGTGGGTGGCGTCGAGCTCGTCGGTGCGGAACACTTTGCCCGGCGAGATCACGTAGACCGGCAGCTCCCGGCTGAGCAGCGCCCGGATCTGCACCGGCGAGGTCTGCGTGCGCAGCACCTTGCCCGAGTCGACCGACTCCACGAAGAAGGTGTCGTGCTCCGAGCGCGCCGGGTGGTCGGGTGAGATGTTCAGCGCGTCGAAGTTGAACCACTCGCCTTCCAGCTCGGGCCCCTCCGCCACCTCGTAGCCCATCGCGACGAACGCGTCGGCGATGCGCTCCTGCAGCGTGGTCAGCGGGTGGCGGGCGCCCCGCGGGAGGCGGTCCCACGGGAGCGTGACGTCGACGGTCTCCTCGACGAGGACCCGTTCGTCCCGCTCGGCCTCCAGCTGGGCCTGGCGTTCGGCGAGGGCGTCGGCGATGGCCTTGCGGGCGCCGCCCACGCGCTTGCCCGCCTCGGCGCGGGCCGCCGGGGGCAGCGCGCCGATCTCGCGGTTGGCCAGGGCGATCGGTGAGCGGTCACCGGCGTGGGCGAGCCGCACCTGCTTGAGTTCGTCGAGGTCGCGCGCAGCCTTGACGGCTTCGAGCGCTTCGGCCTGCATGCGCGCCATCTCATCGGCGTGCAGCGGCGTCACCTCGACCGGGTCGTAGTTAGACAAGAGAGAGCTCCGAATCCAGGGCTTGAGCGGCCACGAGTCTAGTCGCTGAAGCGGTCGTGCCCCGCCCGGGAAGCCCTGGGCGGCCGGGGAAATCATCCCGCGCCGCGGGACCGGCGCGCACGACCGGCGTCAGAGTGCCCACCGGGCCACACCTCCGCCGTTCAGGCGAAGTCGGGGGTGCCGGTGGGCACGGTAAATCGGAACTCGGCCCCGCCTTCGGGGCCCCGCCGCACGGACACGGTGCCGCCGTGGGCCTCGATCAGGCCCTTGACGATGAACAGGCCGAGCCCGGTGCCGCCCCGGCGGCGGGCGTTGCCCCGCCAGAACTGCCGGAACACGCGCGTGGCCAGCTCGGGCGGGATGCCCTCCCCCTGGTCACGGACGGACACGGTGACTCCCCATTCGCTCGGTTCCATGGCTATTGTCACCGTACCCCGGCCGTGGCGCACCGCGTTTTCCAGCAGGTTGGCCAGGACCTGGTCGATCTTGTCCTGGTCGAGCCAGGTCTCGGGCAGTTCGCCGTCCACCTGGAGCCGGAAGCGGTCCTCCGGCTCCCCCGCCGCGACCCGCCCGGCGATCAGCCGGCGCGCCCTGGCCGGCAGGTCGACCACCTGCCGGTGGATCTCCAGCCGTCCCGACTCGATGCGGGACACGTCGAGCAGTTCGGTGATCAAGCGCGTCACCCGGTCGGCGTCGGCGTTGACCGTCTCCAGCATGACCAGCTTCTGGTCGTCGGTGAAGCGCGACCACTTGGCCAGGAGCGTGGCGGTGAACCCCTTGACGCTGGTCAGCGGGGAGCGGAGCTCGTGGGCGACGGTGGAGACCAGGTCGGCGCGGCTGCGCTCCAGGCGGGCGCGGGCTCCGGCGTCGCGCATCGTGACGACCACGCGGACGACCTCGCCGCCCCGCTCGGGCCTGCGCACCAGCCGGGCGGCGACGAGCAGCTCCTGGCCGCCCGGGGTGCGCAGCGGGAGCTCGGGCTGGCGGGTGCGGGTGGGCAGCCCGCCGTACGGGTCGAGCCACTTCCACCAGTCGCGGCCGTCCTGGTCCTGCAGGGAGAACACGTCCCGCACGTGGCGGCCGACGGCCCGCTCCCGGATGATCCCGGTCAGGCGGGCGGCGGCGCGGTTGACGGTCAGCACGTGGCCGTCGCGGTCGGTCACCACGAGGCCGTCGGGTAGGTCGTCGACGCCGATCGCGCATGGGGAGTCAGCGCCCCGCTCGTCGGTGTGTTCGCCGTGCACGACCCCGCCTCCTCGGACTCCAAGGCCGACAATAGCGGGTTTCCCGCGTCCTACGGCAGCCTCGGCCCGGGGGCGGAGGGCGAACCGGCGCGCTGGAACCGGGCAGATGCATACAGACACACCGCGGCCGCGGTGGCGAGGTTGAGGCTCTCGGCCCTTCCGTAGATCGGCACCCGGACGACGTCGTCCGCCAGCCGCAGGAGCTCCTCGGGCAGCCCCCAGGCCTCGTTGCCGAAGATCCACGCGGTCGGCCCGGACAGGTCCACGTCGTCCAGGGTCTGCTTGCCCGCGCCGTCCGCGGCGAGCACCCGCAGGCCGGACTCCTTGAGCTTCGCCACGGCCTGCGCCACCGGCGCCCCCGTGGCGACCGGGAGGTGGAACAGGCTGCCCGCGCTCGCCCGGACGCACTTGCCGTTGTAGGGGTCGACCGAGGCGTCGGTGAAGATCACCGAGTCGGCGCCGGCGGCGTCGGCCGAGCGCAGCACCGTCCCGGCGTTGCCGGGGTCGCGGACGTGCGCGAGGACGGCCACCAGGCGGGCGTCGGCGGTGACGGCGCGCTCCAGCGGCACGTGCACGAAGCGGCACACCGCCAGCAGCCCCTGCGGGGTGACGGTCTGGGCGAGCTCCGCCATGACCTCCCCGCTGGTCCGCAGGACCGGTATCCCGGCGGCCCTCGCCGCGAAGACGATCTCGGCGTGCCGCAGTTCGGCCTCGGCCGTGGTGAACAGCTCCACCACCACGTCGTCCAGGGCCAGCGCCTCGCGGACCGCCTGCGGCCCCTCGGCGAGGAAGGACCGGTCCCGGTCCCGGAAGGCCCGCTTGGTCAGCCGCCGCGCGGCCTTCACCCGCGGCGACTTGATGTTCGTCAGCTCAGAACCCGCCATACCCGTCCCTCGAGAGAACCCGCGTGAATGCGAACGCGGCCCGCAGCGTGATCGCTGCGGACCGCGTTCTCCAACGGGGCCGGACCCGGCCGGCCACCCGTGTCCGGCCTCAGGCGACCGGCGCGTTCACGTCGGCCGGGAGCGCCTTCTTGGCGGCCTCGACCAGCGTCGCGAACGTGGCGGCGTCGTTCACCGCGAGGTCGGCGAGGATCTTGCGGTCGACCTCGATGGAGGCCAGGCGCAGACCCTGGATGAGCCGGTTGTAGGTGATGCCGTTCTGGCGGGCAGCGGCGTTGATGCGCTGGATCCAGAGACGGCGGAAGGTGCCCTTGCGGTCCTTGCGGTCCCGGTAGGCGTAGGTCATCGAGTGGAGCATCTGCTCCTTGGCCTTGCGGTACAGACGCGACCGCTGGCCCCGGTAACCGCTCGCCCGCTCGAGAACGACCCTGCGCTTCTTCTTGGCGTTGATCGCCCGCTTCACGCGTGCCATGTGTATCTATCTCCCCGGGATCGTTACTTAGCGAGCAGCTTCTTGATCTTCTTGGCGTCGGCGTCGGAGAGCACGACCTCGGGCTTGAGACGGCGCGTCAGGGTGGACGACTTCCACTCGTTGTAGTGCGCGCGGTTGGCGCGGCGGCGCTTGATCTTGCCCGAGCCGGTGAGCCGGAACCGCTTCTTCGCACCGCTGTGCGTCTTCATCTTCGGCATCTCAGCCGTATCTCCCTCGATCGTGCCGATGTCCCGGGCCGGTGACCCGAGTCAAGGGCATGCCTGACTGCGAGACCGGACCCGGTCCCGGATTCTTCTCGCGGCTGCCTGAGCGTTCAGGCTATGCGAGTCACTCCTGCGGAGCGGCCACCTCGTCGGTGACGGGCGACTCGTCCGTGACGGACGTCTCGCCCTCCGCAGCCTCTTCGCCGCGCTGGGCCTTGGCCGCCGCCTTCTCGGCCTTGGCCTCGGCCTTCTTCTTGTGCGGGCCGATCACCATGATCATGTTTCGGCCGTCCTGCTTGGGCTGGGACTCCACGAAGCCGAGCTCCGTGACGTCCTCCGCCAGCCGCTGCAGGAGCCGGAAGCCCAGCTCGGGCCGGGACTGCTCCCGGCCGCGGAACATGATCGTGACCTTGACCTTGTCCCCGGCCTTGAGGAACCGCACCACGTGACCCTTCTTGGTCTCGTAGTCGTGCGGGTCGATCTTCGGCCGGAGCTTGATCTCCTTGATGATCGTGTACGCCTGATTGCGGCGCGCCTCACGTGCCTTCATGGCCGACTCGTACTTGAACTTGCCGTAGTCCATGAGCTTGCACACAGGCGGGCGAGCCGTCGCCGCGACCTCGACGAGGTCGAGGTCCGACTCCTGAGCCAGCTTCAGAGCATCGCCGATGGAGACGATGCCCACCTGTTCGCCGTTCGGGCCGACGAGGCGCACCTCGGGCACACGAATACGGTCGTTGATGCGGGGCTCGGCGCTGATGGGGCCTCCTAGGTTGCGATCCGCCGCCCTCTGGCGGGCGACTGCCACGTGCTCGATCGTGCCGGGAGGTCACGCATGCGCGCCCTGGTCAACAGGACGCGGAACGCAAAGTGCCCCGCACGTCGCGCATGCGGGGCCACATGGACTCACGAACCCTAAGCCGTAAGCCCTCCGGGGTTAACCGGAGTGATCCTTGACCTGCCGGCCTCGCGGCCGACCAGGTGGGAGGAAGACCTCCGCTTGCGCGTCCGGCAGGCATGCCGGACCGATCGAGTAGTCACACTACCACAACCGTGCGCGACGCCAGAATCATCCCCTTGTCCATATACAGATGGTCGATATATAAAGATCGCATGAGCGAACGTCCGATGCAGGAACCCACGTTTCTGATCCTCACGGCCCTCGCCGCCGGACCCCAGCACGGTTACGGGATGATCACCGACGTGCGGGAGATCTCCGCCGGCCGGGTCGTCCTGCGCGCCGGGACCCTCTACGCCGCCCTCGACCGGCTCCAGGCCGAGGGCCTCATCGAGGGCGACCGCGATGAGATCGTGGACGGCCGCGCCCGCCGCTACTACCGGCTGACCGACTCCGGCAGCGACCGCCTGGCGGCCGAGGCCGAACGGCTCCGGCGGCACGCCGAGGCCGCCTCCACCCGGCTGCGCACCCGCCTCGCCGGGGGCGCCCTCTTCCGTCACGGTCTCACCGGGGGCGCGCTCCTCCGAGGTCCAGCCGGAGGCGCGCCCTCCGGCCGCGGACTCGCCGGGGGTGCCGCGTGACCGGCCTGGAGGACCGCTACCGCAGGCTCCTCGCCTGGTACCCCGCCGACCACCGGGCCCGCCACGGCGAGGAGATGATCGGCGTGATGCTCGCCGGAGCGGAACCGGGGCAGCGGCGCCCCGGCCCGCGCGAGACCTTCGACCTCGTCCACGGGGCCATCAGGATCCGGGCGCACCGCCTCCTGGGACCGGGGTCCGCGCCGCGGTGGCGCGACGCGATGAACGCGGCCGCGATCGTCGCCCCCCTCCACCTCGTCGTCATCCACGCCGTCCCGGCCGTCCTCGCGCTGATGACGGACGGGCTGGAACCCCTCCACCGGATCGCCGTCTCGACTCTGACGCTCCTGCCCTACACGCTGACCCTCGGGCTGGCGCTGCGGGGACCGCGCCGGACGGCGATCGCCTGGGCGTGGCTGTGGGCGCTCTCCGGTCCCGCCCTCCACACCGTCGCGACCGGCTCCGCGGCAGGAGCGGGCACGCTCGGCGCGGTGTGGTCCACTCCCGCGGACATCGCGCTCCGGTCGGCGGTCCCCGTCGCCGTCGCCCTCCTGCTGACCTTCGCGCCGGACCCCGCCGCGGGTGCGGAGCTCATCGGCCGCCGGACGCTGCTCCGCTGGGCCTCCGCCTCCCTGCTGGCGCTGGCGGCCGCCGGCGTCCTCTGGTACGGGTTCATGCTCGACTTCTTCATCGAGCAGCTGCTCGTCCCGGCGCTGCTCGCCATGGCCTGCGGCGCCGGCAGCCGCACCCCGGTCGGCCGTCGCGCCCTGCTGCTGCTGTCGCCCCTGATCGCCCTGACGTACGGCCAGCAGCTCCCTCAGCACCTGCAGCTGCGGGGCTGGTTCCCCCTCGCGGTCGAGGCACTGATCGTCGCGCTGCTGTTCACCGTCGCCCGGCGCGGCTTCCGGCCGTACGGCTCCGGGACGGTCAGCTCGCCCGACCGGCTCGTCTGAGGATCTCCGCCTCACCGGCCGCGCGCATCGCCTCCACCGGCACGTCCGTCCGGCCGGTCATCAGCTCGACCTGCCGGACCGCCTGGTGCAGCAGCATCGGGAAGCCGCCGACCACGGTCCCGCCCGCCCGCCGTACGGCCTGCGCGAGAAGGGTGGGCCAGGGGGCGTAGACCACGTCGAAGACCGCGGGGGCGCGGGCGGCCACCAGGTCGGCGAAGCCGTCCGCCGCGCCGGACGGCAGGGTGGAGACCACCAGGTCCACGTCCAGGACCGCGTCGAGCTTGTCGAAGGTCTGCACCGTCAGGGCCGTGCCCAGCCGTTCGGCCACCTCGGCGGTCTCCCCCGCCCTGGCCTGGTCGCGGACCACCAGCGTGGCCTCGCCCAGGCCCAGCTCGCGCAGGGCGGCCAGGGTGGAGGCGGCCGTCGCCCCTCCGCCCAGGATCACCGCGGACCGGGGAGGGGCCACCCCGGCCTCGGACAGTGCCTGCACGATGCCGTACACGTCGGTGTTGTCGCCGTGCCGGCCGCTCCCCGACAGGACCACGGTGTTGGCCCCGCCCACCTCGACGGCGAGGTCGGAGACCGTGTCGAGCAGCGGGAGCACGGCCCGCTTGAGCGGCATGGTCAGCGAGAGCCCGGCCCACCCGGGGCCGAGGCCGCCGAGCAGGGCGGGCAGCGCCGCCTCGTCGCACTCGATCGCCTCGTAGCTCCAGCCGTCCAGGCCGAGCGCCTCGTAGGCGGCCCGGTGCAGGTAGGGCGAGAGCGAGTGGGCGATCGGCGAGCCCAGGACCGCGGCCCTCGTCACGGTCCCCGGCACGGACCGCGTCACCCGCCCGCCTGCTTCCTGTTGAACTTGGCCTTGAGCCGGAGGAACTCCGCCTCGGTGGTGGCGAACTCGGTCAGCCGCCGCTCAGGGTCGGTGGTCACGAAGAAGAACCAGTCGCCCTCGGGCGGGTTGAGCGCGGCCTGGATGGCATGGTCGCCGGGGTTGCTGATCGGACCCGGCGGCAGCCCGGTCCTGGCGTAGGTGTTGTAGGGGGACGTGCTGCGCAGATCGGCGTTGGTCGCGGCGATGCCGTACTTGTTCAGTCCGTACATCACCGTGCTGTCCATCTCCAGCTTCCGCCCCTTCTCCAGGCGGTTGTAGATGACCCGGGCCATCTTCCCCATGTCGCTGACCCGGCCGGCCTCCGCCTGGATGATGCTGGCGATCGTCATGATCTCGTGCGGCGTGTGGCCGAGCTCCTTGGCCCCGGCGACCAGTTTGTCCTTGTCGGCGGTGTCGTTGAAGCGCTCGACCATCACGGCCAGGATGTCGGCCGCCGACATCTTGGGCGTGATGTCGTAGGTGGCCGGGAACGCGTAGCCCTCCAGCCTGCCCCTGGCGTAGCCGGGCAGGCCCAGCGCCTCGGCGTCCTTGGCCGCCTGCTGGAAGTCCCTCAGCGGCCGGCCCGTCGCCTTGGCCAGGGTGATGAGGGTGTCGGACAGGCGCAGCCCCTCCTTGAGGGTGACCCGGTCCATCAGCTGCTTGCTCGGGTCGAGGAGCTCGACCGCCGCGGCGGCGGACATCTGCTTGCGCAGGGTGTAGGTCCCCGGCTGCAGGGAGGAGCTCTTGCCGGCCGCCGCGATGGCGTTGGTGAAGGCCTTGGCGCTCTTGACCACACCCTGCTCCTCCAGCGTCCGGGCGACGTCGGTGGCGCTCTGCCCCGCCGTGATCTCCACGGAGACCTCGCCGGTGCCCTGACCGGTGTAGTCGTCCGGGGTCATCACGTCGCTCAGCCACGTGTAGCCGTAGTAACCGCCGGCGCCGATGCCACCCACCAGGATGAGGAGCGCGAGCATGGGGGCCAGGAAGCCGCCCTTGTTACGGCGCCGCTTGCGGCGGCGGCCCCGCCTCCCGCCGTCGCGTCCCGAGGACGCGCGCGACCGGCGCCGCGACCGACCATCGTCGTCCTCGGCGCCGACCAGGAAGTCCATGTCAAGGTCGTTCATGATTCGCTGGCCAATCTCCCGGCACGGACGGTCCGGCGTCAAGTGAATCTTCCGAACCGTGGAGCTTCACCGAGCTGAACATCCAGGTCCTCCGGGCTTCTGCCCCTGATGTCCCGATGCGCGCCGCCCGGCTGCGGGGAACGGCGAATCCTCCTCCGGGCATCAGCACGCCCCGAGGTATCTGCTCAGCTCTTCCCGGTATCCCGCCAACTCACTCTCTTCGTCAAGGAATTTCGTGATTCTATGCTCCGGACCTACAACCACAAACTGCGGCCAACCATCTTGATCTGGATGTGAACCTCCCAAAGGGCACGGTTCTCCTGCGCGCGGCGGCCCCTGCCACCGGCCGGCCGCTCTCCCCGCCGGGCCGGTCACCAGCCGAGCAGGCCGGTCACCAGCCGAGCGGGCCGGTCACCGGCCGAGCGGGCCGCCGCTCTGCTCGCCAGACCGGTCGTCCGGCACCACCACGGGAGCGCCCGGCGCCCTGCCGGTGGCGCGTTCGGCATCGAGGGCCGCCTGGAGCAGCACGACGGCCGCCGCCTGGTCCACCACCCCGCGCTGGTGCTTCGCCTTCACGCCGCTGGCCCGCAGGCCCTGCTGGGCGGTGACGGTGGTGAGCCGCTCGTCGAACAGCCGCACCGGGACGGGGGCCAGCCGGGAGGCGATCCGGGTCGCGAACTCGCGGGCGAGCCCCGCCGCCTGCCCTTCGCGGCCGGAGAGCGAGGTGGGCAGGCCCACCACGACCTCGACGACTTCGTACTCGGCCGCGAGCTCCGTGAGCCGCTCCAGGTCGCCTCTGCCGCGCCGTACGGTCTCCACCGGGGTGGCCAGCAGGCCCGAGGGATCACTGCGGGCCACCCCGATGCGTACCGAGCCGACGTCGACGCCCAGCCGTGTGCCGTTTCTCATGCCGTTCTTTCCTGCGCCCGTGAACCGGGGTCCGGTTCGCGGGCGCCGTCCGTCATCGGGCGCGTCGGGGGCCGGACGTCAGGCGAGCGTCTGCGCGATCGCCTGCTCGACGGCGCCGAGCGCGTCGCCGATCGACTCGGGGCGGGCTCCGCCGCCCTGGGCGACGTCGTCCTTTCCGCCGCCGCCGCCGCCGAGCGCCTTGGCGGCGACGCCGACGAGCGCCCCCGCCTTCAGCCCGCGCCCGCGCCCGGCCTCGTTGACCACCGCGACGGCGACCGGCCGGTCGCCGGGCACGCCCGCGACCACGACGACCGCGGCGCGGTCGGCCGGGAAGCGGCCCCGCACGTCCAGGGCGAGCTTGCGCAGGTCGTCGGCGGAGGTGCCGTCGGGCGCGCGGTGCGTCACGACGGACACCCCGTGCACGTCGCGGGCTCCCGCGGCCAGCTCCCCGGCCACGGCCAGCACCTGGGCCGAGCGGAGCCGCTCCAGGTCCTTCTCGGCGGTGCGCAGCCGCGTGACGATGCCCTCGATGCGCTCGGGCAGCTCCTCGCGGCGCGCCTTGAGCTGCTCCGACAGCTGGGCCACCAGCACGCTCTCGCGGGCCAGGAAGCGGAAGGCGTCCAGGCCTACCAGCGCCTCCACCCGGCGCACCCCGGCGCCGATCGAGGACTCGCCCAGCACCTTGACCAAGCCGAGCTGGCCGGAGCTGGCGACGTGGGTGCCGCCGCAGAGCTCGCGGGAGTAGTCGCCGACCTCGACGATGCGGACGGTCTCGCCGTACTTCTCGCCGAACAGCGCCAGCGCGCCCATCGCCCGGGCCTCGGACTGGGAGGTGTGGAAGGCATTGACCTGCAGGTCGTTGATGAGGATGGCGTTGACCTCGTCCTCGACGTCGCGCAGCACGCTGGGCGGCACGGCCCCGGCGGCGGTGAAGTCGAAGCGGAAGCGGCCGGGGGAGTTCTCCGAACCGGCCTGCGCCGCCGTCTCGCCCAGCGCGTTGCGGAAGCCGCGGTGCACCATGTGGGTGGCGGTGTGGCTGCGGGAGATGGCCCGGCGGCGCTCGACGTCGATCTCGGCCTGGACCTGGTCGCCCACCCGGATCTCGCCGCCGCGGACCTTGCCGCGGTGCACGACGAGGCCCGCGACCGGCGACTGCACGTCCACGACCTCGACCTCGGCGCCGTCGGCGCGGATGACGCCCTGGTCGGCGAGCTGGCCGCCGCCCTCGGCGTAGAACGGCGTGCGGCCCAGCACGACCTCGACCGTGGTGCCCGCGCCGGCCGCGGGGACGGAGGCCCCGTCGACCAGCAGGCCGACGACCTCGGACTCGGCGCTCACCTGGTCGTAGCCGAGGAACTCGACCTTGCCGGCCTTCTCCAGGATCTGCCCGAACACCGAGATGTCGGCGTTGCCGGTCTTCTTGGCCGCGGCGTCGGCCTTGGCGCGGTCGCGCTGCTCCTTCATCAACCGGCGGAAGCCCTCCTCGTCGACCTTGAGGCCCTGCTCGGAGGCCATCTCCAGGGTCAGGTCGATCGGGAAGCCGTAGGTGTCGTGGAGCTGGAAGGCCTGGTCGCCGGAGAGCACCGTCGCCGACTTGCGCTTGGTCTCCTCCACGGCCGCGTCGAAGATCGCGGTGCCGGTGCGCAGGGTGCCGAGGAAGGAGGCCTCCTCGGCGTCGATGACACCGTGGATCTGCGGGGCGTCGGCCTTGAGCTCAGGGTACAGCTCGCCCATCACGTCGACCGCGACCGCGGTGAGCTCGTGCATGTAGCGCTCCTCGCCGGAGCCGAGCAGGCGCAGGTTGCGGATCGAGCGGCGCAGGATGCGGCGGAGCACGTAGCCCCGGCCCTCGTTGCCGGGCAGCACGCCGTCGGCGACCAGCATGGTGCCGGTGCGGACGTGGTCGGCGACCACGCGCAGGCTGATGTCGGCGCGCTCGTCGCGGCCGTAGCGGGTCTTGGTGAGCTCGGCGGCGCGGTCGAGGATCTTGTAGGTGGTGTCGATCTCGTAGATGTTGTCGACGCCCTGCAGGATCGCGGCCATGCGCTCCAGGCCCATGCCGGTGTCGACGCTCTTGGCGGGCAGGTCGCCGAGGATCGGGAAGTCCTCCTTGCCGCCGCCCGCGCCGCGCTCGAACTGCATGAAGACGTTGTTCCACACCTCGAGGTAGCGGTTCTCGTCGGCGATCGGGCCGCCCTCGCGGCCGTACTCGGGGCCGCGGTCGTAGTAGATCTCGGTGCAGGGGCCGCAGGGGCCTGGCACGCCCATCGACCAGAAGTTGTCGGCCATGCCCCGGCGCTGGATGCGCTCGGCGGGCACGCCCACCTTCTTGTTCCAGAGCTCGGCGGCCTCGTCGTCGTCGTGGTAGACGGTGACCCAGAGCCGGTCCTCGGGGAAGCCGAACCCGCCGTCGGCCTCGGAGCGGGTCAGCAGCTCCCAGGCGAACGGGATCGCGTCGTCCTTGAAGTAGTCGCCGAAGGAGAAGTTGCCGAGCATCTGGAAGAAGGTGGCGTGCCGGGTGGTCTTGCCGACCTCGTCGATGTCCGGGGTGCGCACGCACTTCTGCACGCTCGCCGCCCGCTTGTAGGGGGGCGTGCGCTGGCCCAGGAAGTAGGGCTTGAAGGGGACCATGCCCGCGGGGACCAGAAGCAGCGTCGGGTCCTCGGCGATCAGGCTGGCCGAGGGCACGACGGTGTGCCCACGCTCCTCGAAGAAGCGCAGGAAGCGGCGGGCGATCTCTGCCGACTCCATGTCAGCGGCCATCCTTTACGTCGTAGTGATAGGTGTTTTCCACACTGTCGAGCCCGAATCTGGACCGCAACTCGGTTTCCTTCCGGACCGCGCCGTCCAGCGCGTCCGCGGCCACGTCGCGGGCCTGGTCCAGGAGGCCGGAGGCGCCCCGGGCCGCGCGCCGCGCCAGGTGGTTCGGGTGCAGTTCGGCCAGCCTACGCCTGACCCACAGCGCGCCGAACGCGCCCAGGGACATGTAGAACAGTCTCCGAATCATCGCCGCCGCCTCTCCAGCGCCCGGGCGCCGGACGCGGACCGCCCGCGGGCGCCGATGGCCCGCCGGAGGCCGTGGCCGAGCGCCACCGCCTTGATCATAGGGCCGGTCACCAGGACCTGGGCGACGCCGCTGACCCGGGCCGCGTGCCCGCTGACCTGCTTGACGTCGCGGACGATGGCCTCGACGGCGACGAGCTGGCGGTTCGTCTCGTTGACGGTGACGGCCGCGTCCTCCAGCAGCGGCACCGCCCGGTCGCTCAGCTCGGAGACCATCTTGGTGGTCTCGGTGAGCAGCCGGGACAGCTTGAGCAGGACCACGGCCAGGAAGCAGACCAGGACCACCCAGGCCACGGCCACGATCAGGCCGGCGACCTCTCCTGCGGTAAGCATGCGCCGAATCTCCCTGTCTCACCCGGCTGGAACGGCAAGACCCTATCGCGTCCCGCCCCGTTCCCCCGGCATGCCGCGTCACCGAGGGGGCTCCCTAATCCGCCCGGCCGCCTCGGAGGAAGGCGCGGATCCTGGCCCAGCGGTCCGCGAAGCCCGCCTCGGCGCCGTGCCGGGTGGGCTGGTAGTAGCGGCGGCCGCGCAGCGGCTCGGGCAGGTAGTCCTGGCGGACCAGGCCGTGCTCGAAGTCGTGCGGGTAGCGGTAGCCCTGCCCGTGGCCGAGCTTCGCGGCTCCCGGGTAGTGGGCGTCGCGCAGGTGGCCGGGGACCTGGCCGATGTCTCCGCGGCGCACGTCCGCCGCGGCCGCGTCGACAGCGGTGATCACCGCGTTGGACTTGGGCGCCAGCGCACAGTGGATCACCGCCTGGGCGAGGTTGAGCCGCCCCTCCGGCAGCCCGATGAACTCCACCGCCTGGGCCGCGGCCACCGCCGTCTGCAGGCAGGTGGGATCGGCCATGCCGACGTCCTCGGAAGCGAAGATCACGATACGGCGGGCGATGAACCGGGGGTCCTCCCCCGCCTCCACCATGCGGGCCAGGTAGTGCAGGGCCGCGTCGGCGTCGGAGCCGCGCATGCTCTTGATGAAACCGCTCACCACGTCGTAGTGCTGGTCGCCCTGGCGGTCGTAGCGGACGGCCGCCTTGTCCACCGCGCGCTCCACCGTCCCCACGGTGATCTCTCCGTCGGCGATCAGCGCGGCGGCCTCCAGGTAGGTGAGCGAGCGGCGGGCGTCCCCGCCCGCCAGCCGTACCAGGTGGTCGGCGGCCTCGGGGGCGAGCCGGACCCGCCCGCCCAGGCCCCGGGGGTCGGCGACCGCCCGCTCCAGCACCGTGCGGACGTCGTCGCCGGACAGGGGCTCCAGGGTGAGCAGCAGGGAGCGGGAGAGCAGCGGGGAGATCACGGAGAAGAACGGGTTCTCCGTGGTCGCGCCGATGAAGGTGACCCAGCGGTTCTCCACCGCGGGCAGCAGGGCGTCCTGCTGGGCCTTGTTGAACCGGTGCACCTCGTCGACGAACAGCACGGTCTGCCGCCCGGACATGCCCAGCTCGCGGCGGGCCTGCTCGATGGCGGCGCGGACCTCCTTGACGCCGGCCGACACCGCCGACACCTCCACGAACCGGCGCTTGGTCACCCCCGCCACGACGTAGGCGAGGGTGGTCTTGCCGGTGCCGGGCGGCCCCCACAGGAACAGGGACATCGGCGCCTCGGCCTCGACCAGCCGGCGCAGCGGGGTGCCCGGACCCAGCAGGTGGCGCTGGCCGACCACCTCGTCCAGGCCGCGCGGGCGCATGCGCACCGCGAGGGGCTCCTGGCCGCGGTGCGCCTCCTCCGCCGCCGAATCGAACAGGCTGTCCACGCCCCGACAGTACCGCCGCCGCGGGGGATCAGCTTCCCCAGACGGCCACGGCCCCGCTGTGGCCGGCGCGGACCACGTAGTAGACCGCCACCGCCGCCAGGAGCACGGCGAGTCCGGAGACGGCGATCTCCACCGGCCGGCCGTACCGGGCGGCGCGCAGGACGTGCAGCATGCCCAGCGAGACCAGTCCGAGGGCGAGGACGGCCAGCACCAGCGGCGTGCCGAAGCTCTCGTGCTCGGCGATGCGCTCGCCCAGCCGCCCTCCGGCGGAGGAGAACCGGCCGTCCTTCAGCTCGGCGCCGCTCTGCCTGGCCGCGAAGGCCGCGGGAGGAGCGGCCACCGCGAGCCCGAGGACCGCCCAGCCCAGGGCGGCGCGCGTGCGCGGGGCCAGTGCGTATACGGCCGCCGCCACCGCGAGCAGCGGCGTCAGCACCACGGTCGCGTGGATGATCAGGGGGTGGGCCGGGAGGCCCAGGATCTCGTCGAGCATGAGGTGACTCCGGTCGTGCGGACGGCTGGCGTGGTCGTCGCCAGACCGGAATCCCATCACGGCGGGGATCTGGAACGTGTAAAGACCTCCAGGATCTTCCCTCCTGCCCCATCCTGCGCTTTACGCCGCTTACATCCACCACACTCCGGGGCCGGTACGCTTTCGCGGAGTCAACAGTCGTACAGATGGTGATCCTGGAGGACATAGCGGTGAGCGGCGAAGACCGCCAGAGCCAGCTGGCTCGGGAGCACAAGGAGCGGCAGGCCCGACGTGCCGAGCAGGCGAGCAAGGCCAAGCGGAACACCTTCATCGGAGCCGGTACCGCGGTGGTGGTCGTGGTCGGAGGCGTGATCGCCGCCTCGACCCTGATGGGCGGCGAGAAGGAGCCGGTGGCCGCCCAGACGCCGGTCCCGTCGGAGAGCGCCTCCACCCCGGCGGCGCCCGACCTCACCCCCTCGGCCAAGCCGGGCGCCGCCACCTGCGAGTACCGCAAGGACACCACCGGCAGCCCCACCAAGTTCGTGGGCTACCCGCCCAAGAAGCCGAACCTGAAGCTGAAGACGATGACGATCACCACCAACCACGGTGACATCGTGATCGACCTGATGACCCCGGCGACCCCCTGCACCGTCAACTCGCTGGCGTTCCTGGCGAAGAAGAACTTCTACGACGGCACCAAGTGCCACCGGCTGGCCACCCCGGAGAACTCCGGCCTGGGCCTGCTGCAGTGCGGTGACCCGCAGGCCAAGGCCGACGGCAAGAACCCCACCGACGGCCAGGGCAGCTCGGGCTACGTCTTCAACGACGAGAACCTGGGCGGCCTGTCGTACCGCAGGGGCACCGTCGCCCTGGCCCAGGCTTCCGACGCCGCCAACCAGAACGGCAGCCAGTTCTGGATCTCCTACAGCGACGAGACCGCCCAGCTGGACTCCGGCCCGGCCTACACGCCGTTCGGCACCGTCTCCAAGGGCATGGAGATCATCGACAAGATCGTCGCCGGCGGATGGATCACCAACGAGGCCGACATCACCGGCGACGGCGGCTCCCACGCCCCCAAGATCCCGGTGCTCATCAAGGACGTCGAGCTCTCCTGAGCCCGCGTGCGCGGACGCCCCGGCGGTGGAGGACCCACCGCCGGGGCGTCCGTGTTCCACCCGCCGCGGGTGGAACACGGACGCCCCGGTCCCGGACGGCTGTGATCCCCGTCACATCGACCCGCTTCTCCCCGCCCCTGGTCCAAGCTGGAGGCAGGGGACGTCGAGCCGTGACCGAGGAGCGCCCATGCCGGAGCCGACGACGGAGAGACTGCCGTTCGAGTTCATGCTCAGCCCGGAGTTCGGGCGCGATCCGTACACCGAGTACGGCAGGCTGCGCGAGCGGGGGCCGGTCCACGCGATCGACTTCCCGCGCGGGGTGCAGGCGTTCGTGGTGATCGACCACGAGCACGGCCGCCAGGCGCTGACCGATCCGCGGCTGGCCAAGGGGCTCGGCCACGCGCCGGGCTTCTTCCGGGACGCCGTCGTGCGGGGCAACCCGGCGCTCGCCAGGAACATGCTCAACAGCGACCCGCCCGACCACACCCGCCTGCGCCGCCTGGTCGCCGGGGCCTTCACCGCGCGGCGGACCGCGAGTCTGGCCCCCCGGATCCAGGAGATCACCGATCGGCTGGTCGACACGATGGAGGCCGCGGGTGAGGCCGACCTCCTCGACGACTTCGCCTTCCCGCTGCCGATCACCGTGATCTGCGAGCTGCTGGGCGTGCCCTCCGCCGACCGGGCCGACTTCCGCGAATGGTCGGCCAGCCTGATCACCCCCGCGTTCACCGAGGAGGCGGCCAGGCAGCGTGACGCGGTGAACGCCGCCGTCCGCGCCTACTTCGCCCGGCTGATCGACGAGCGGCGGCGGGCCCCCCGGGACGACATGATCAGCGCGCTGGTCACCGCCCGCGACGAGGACGGGCTGCTGAGCGAGCAGGAGCTGCTCGCCACGCTCACGCTGCTGCTCATCGCCGGGCACGAGACCACGGTCAACCTCATCGGCAACGGCATGCTGGCCCTGCTGACCCGTCCCGCCCAGCTCGGGCTCCTGCGGGAGCGGCCCGAGCTGCTGCCGGGGGCGATCGAGGAGTTCCTCCGCTACGAGGGACCGGTGGAGCGGGCCACGTTCCGCTTCGCCACCGAGGACATGGAGATCGCGGGCGTCCCCGTGCCCAAGGGCAGCGTGGTGCACGTCTCGCTCGGCGCGGCGGACCGCGACCCGGCGGCGTTCGACGACCCCGACACGCTGGACGTCACCCGCGCCGGCAACCACCATCTGGCCTTCGGCCACGGCATCCACTTCTGCCTGGGCGCCCCGCTGGCCCGGCTGGAGGCCAGGATCGCCTTCGAGACGCTGCTGCGCCGCCTGCCCGGCATCAGGCTCGCCTGCCCGGCCGAGGATGTGGCCTGGCGCCTGAACGGCTCGCTCATCCGCGGCCTGCAGTCGCTGCCCGTCCGGTTCTGAAGGCGCCGGCGCGGCCCGCCCGGCGTCGGTCCCGCAGGGACGCCGGCCCGGCTCCGGACGCGCCGGGACGACTCCCCGGCCCGGGGCCCCGAACGTGCCGGAGCCCCGGCGGCATGCCCGCAGGTCAGGCCTCGGCCGCCGCCTTGGGCTTGGCGTCGACGCCCGCCTCCTTGCGCTGCTCACCCGTGATCGGGGTGGGCGCGCCGGTCAGCGGGTCGAAGCCGGAGGCCGTCTTCGGGAAGGCGATGACGTCGCGGATCGAGTCGCCGCCCGCCAGCAGCATGCAGATCCGGTCCCAGCCGTAGGCGATGCCGCCGTGCGGCGGCGGGCCGTACTTGAACGCCTCCAGCAGGAAGCCGAACTTGCTCTCGGCCTCCTCCTTGGAGATGCCGAGCACGTCGAAGACGCGCTGCTGCATCTCGGCGCGGTGGATCCGGATCGAGCCGCCGCCGATCTCCATGCCGTTGCAGACCATGTCGTAGGCGTAGGCCAGGGCCTCGCCCGGGTTGTCCTGGAAGGTGTCGGCCCACTCGGGCTTGGGACCGGTGAACGGGTGGTGCACCGCGGTCCAGCCGGACTGGCGGCCGACGTCGTCGTAGACGGGCTCGAACATGGGCGCGTCGACGACCCAGAGGAAGTTCCACGCCGACTCGTCGATCAGGCCGCAGCGGCGGCCGATCTCCAGGCGGGCCGCGCCGAGCAGGTCGCGGGAGTCGGCGGGCCTGCCAGCCGCGAAGAAGACCGCGTCGCCGGGCTTGGCGCCCACCTTCGCGGCCAGGCCCGCGGTCTCGGTCTCCGACAGGTTCTTGGCGACCGGGCCGCCGAGCGTGCCGTCCTCGCCGACCAGCACGTAGGCCAGGCCCCGGGCGCCGCGCGACTTGGCCCACTCCTGCCAGGCGTCCAGCTCCTTGCGGGTCTGGGAGGCGCCGCCGGGCATGACCACGGCGCCGACGTACGGCGCCTGGAAGACCCGGAAGGACGTCCCGGCGAAGAACTCCGTCATCTCGACCAGCTCGCAGCCGAACCGCAGGTCCGGCTTGTCCGAGCCGTAGCGGGCCATGGCCTCGGCGTAGGTCATCCGGGGCAGCGGCGTCGGCAGCTCGTAGCCGATCGTCTCCTTCCAGATGCGGCCGATCAGCGCCTCGCCCAGGGCGATGACGTCGTCCTGGTCCACGAAGGACATCTCGATGTCGATCTGGGTGAACTCCGGCTGCCGGTCGGCGCGCAGGTCCTCGTCGCGGTAGCACTTGGCGAGCTGGTAGTAGCGCTCCAGGCCGGCGACCTGCAGCAGCTGCTTGAACAGCTGCGGCGACTGCGGCAGCGCGTACCAGCTGCCCGGCTGCAGGCGGACCGGGACCAGGAAGTCGCGGGCGCCCTCGGGCGTGGAGCGGGTGAGCGTCGGGGTCTCGACGTAGACGAACCCGTGCTCGTTCATCACCTCGTTGGCCAGGTAGGTGGCCTTGGAGCGGATCCGCATGGCCTGGGCGACCTGCTGGCGGCGGATGTCGAGGTAGCGGTACTTCAGCCGCGCCTCCTCGGAGACGCCCGCGTTGCCCTCGATGGGGAACGGCAGCGGCGCGGACTCGCTCAGCACCTCCACCTCGGAGGCGACGACCTCGATCGCACCGGTCGGCAGGTCGGGGTTCTCGTTGCCCTCGGGCCGGATCCGCACCTCCCCGACGACCTTCACGCAGTATTCGGCACGCAGGCCGTGCGCGTCGTCCTCCTCGCGGAAGACCACCTGTGCCGAGCCCGAGGCGTCCCGCAGGTCGATGAAGACCACACCGCCGTGGTCACGGCGGCGCGCCACCCATCCGGCCAGCGTCACCTGCTCCCCCGCGTGCTGCTCGCGCAGCGATCCCGCGGTGTGCGTGCGAATCACGAAAACTTCCCCTTCAGGATGTCGACGACCTCGGCCAACGGCACCTCGGTCTGCTCTGCGGTGGTCAGGTCCTTCAGCTGTACGGCCTGCGCCTCGAGGTCGCGGCCGCCCAGGATCAGCGCGTAGCGGGCCCCGGAGCGGTCGGCGCCCTTCATGGCCCCCTTGACGCCCTTGCCGCCGAACGCCATGTCGGCGGCCAGACCGGCCCGGCGCAGCTCGGCGACGAGCTGGAACATCCGGCGGCGCGCCTCCTCCCCCAGCGGCACACCGTACACCTGTACCCGCTGGTGCGCGCCGTCCTCCTC
Organism: Planomonospora parontospora; assembly: GCA_014647935.1. Classification (GTDB taxonomy): domain Bacteria; phylum Actinomycetota; class Actinomycetes; order Streptosporangiales; family Streptosporangiaceae; genus Planomonospora; species Planomonospora parontospora. The sequence goes on along the minus strand of BMQD01000024.1, from coordinate 50,934 downwards.
CAGCAGTCCCTCGGCCTCCATGGCCAGGATCGTCCGGTCCACGCCGAGGGCCCAGCCGACGCTCGGCAGCGCCGGGCCGCCGATCATCTCGCTCAGCCCGTCGTAGCGGCCGCCGCCGCCGACCGCCGACTGCGAGCCCAGGCCGTCGTGGACGAACTCGAAGGTGGTGCGCGTGTAGTAGTCGAGGCCGCGGACCAGCCGCGGGTCGTCGGTGTAGGCCAGGCCCGCGGCGGCCAGCAGGGCGCGGACCTCCTCGTGGTAGGCCTTGCACGCCTCGCACAGGTGGTCGACGACCAGGGGCGCGCCGGCGAGCTGCGCCTGCACCTCGGGCCGCTTGTCGTCGAGCACGCGCAACGGGTTGATCTCGATCCGGGCCCGGGTGGGCTCGTCCAGGTCGAGGGCGCGCAGGAACTCCTGGAGCGCGGCGCGGTAGGCGGGGCGGCACTCCTTGCAGCCCAGAGTGTTGAGCAGTAGCCGCACCCCGGTCAGGCCCAGGGCGGCGAAGCCGTCCGCGGCCAGCAGGACCAGCTCGGCGTCCAGCGCCGGGTCCTCGGCCCCGAGGGCCTCGGCGCCGACCTGTGAGAAGTGGCGGTAGCGGCCCTTCTGCGCCCGCTCGTAGCGGAACTGGCTCCCGGAGTACCAGAGCTTGACCGGGAGCTGCCCGTTGTGCAGGCCGTGCTGGAGGACGGCCCGCACGACCGGCGCGGTGCCCTCCGGGCGCAGCGTGATGGAGCGCCCGCCCTTGTCGGTGAAGGTGTACATCTCCTTGGAGACGACGTCGGTCGACTCCCCGACACCGCGGACGAACAGCGCGGTGTCCTCGAAGGTCGGCGTCTCGATGTAGCCGTAGCCCGCGCGGCGGACCGGGGCGACGAGCGCCTCGCGCACGGCGAGGACCCGCTCGGAACGCGGCGGCAGCCAGTCGAAGGTGCCCTTGGGCGCCTGGAAGGTCATGGTCTCTAGATTCCCCTGGTGGGACCGGCGAACGGGGCGGCCTCCGCGAGATACGGGTTGGTGGCGCGCTCGGTGCCGATCGTGGTCTGTGGTCCGTGGCCGGGCAGGACCGCCGTGTCGTCCGGCAGCGGCAGGCACTTGGCCGCCAGGCTGCGCAGGATGGTCGGGTAGTCACCGCCCGGAAGGTCGGTGCGGCCGATGGAGCCGGCGAACAGCAGGTCGCCCGAGAACATCACGTCCGGGATCTCGTCCGTGCGGGGCAGCCTGAACGTCACCGACCCCCTGGTATGGCCGGGCGTGTGGTCGACGGTGAGCTCCAGGCCGGCCAGGTGGAGCACCTCGCCGTCGGCGAGCTCGCGCACGTCGTCCGGCTCGGTGAAGGTCAGCCCGCCGAACAGCTGCTGGCGCGTTGCCAGCGACAGCCCCTTGCCGGGGTCCGAGAGCAGCTCGCGGTCCTCGGGGTGGATCCACGCCGGGACGTCGCGCGCGCCGCAGACCGGGGCGACCGACCACATGTGGTCGAGGTGACCGTGGGTGACCAGCACGGCGACCGGCTTGAGGCGGTGCTCACGCAGCACGTCGTCCAGGTCGCCGACCGCGTTCTGCCCCGGATCGACGATGACGCACTCCTCGCCGGCGGCGGGAGCGACGACGTAGCAGTTGGTCTGGAAGGACCCTGCGGGAAAGCCGGCGATGAGCATCTGCCTCAGCTGTCTCGTCAAGAATGCGGATGGGAATGTAACCGAAGGGTACCGGTGAGGGTCTGCGGGCTGCGAATCATGACCCTCCGGCCGATACGATTCGCCCACCTCGATATCTGAACACTCCGGCACCCGGGAGGGCGAAGCGGTGAGCGGCAAGGACCGCCAGAAGCAACTGGCTCGCGAGCACTACGAGCGGCAGATGCAGCGACGCGTGGAGCGCGAGGCCAGGGCCAAGCGAATGACGATCATCGGGAGCAGCGTGGCCACCGTGGTGGTCGTGGGCGCCGTCGTCGCCGCGACCGTCCTGCTCGGGGGCGAGGACCCCGCCACCACCTCGGCGAGCGCGGAGCCCTCCGCGTCGGCGAGCGCGGCCGCCGCCGAGCCCAAGGCCTTCGACCCGGCCACCGGCACCTGCGGCTACGTCGCCTCCCCGGGCGGCACGGTCAAGGACGTCGGCACTCCCCCGGCCAAGGTGGACACCTCCCCCAAGACGATGACCCTCGCCACCAACCGGGGCGACATCGTCATCGAGCTGGACGCCGCGAAGACCCCCTGCACGGTCGGATCCTTCGCCTTCCTCGCGGAGAAGGGCTACTTCGACGGGACCAGGTGCCACCGCCTGGGCTCCGACCGGTTCCCGGTCCTGCAGTGCGGCGACCCGCTGGCCAAGGCCGACGGCAAGGGCGCCACCGACGGCCAGGGCGGCCCCGGATACCGTTTCGTGGACGAGAACCTCACCGGCGCCAAGTACACCCGCGGCGTGGTCGCCATGGCCAACAGCGGCCCCAACACCAACGGCAGCCAGTTCTTCATCGTGTACGGCGACGCCGAGCTGGGCCCGAACTACACGCCGTTCGGTACGGTTACCAAGGGCCTGGAGATCGTCGACAAGGTCAACAAGGGCGGCGTCATCACTCCGGGAGCCGACGGCACCGGAGCCCCGAAGGAAACCGTTGAGATCAAAGACGTGACAATGTCATCCAAGAGCTGACGTAATACAACCAAACAGAATCCGGGGCCGACGGTCCTGGGAGGGCTGATGAAAGTGCGGGAGGACACGGTGAGCACCGACCCGTGGGGCCGGGTAGACGACGACGGCACCGTCTACGTGCGTACGGCTGAGGGAGAGCGGGCCGTCGGGTCCTGGCAGGCCGGCGAACCGGAGGAGGCGCTCGCCTACTTCCGCCGCAAGTTCGACGAGCTGGCCGGGCAGGTCACGCTGCTGGAGCAGCGGGTCCGCGGCACGGACCTGGCCCCCGCCCAGGCCGAGGCGACGGTCGCGAAGCTCCGCGAGTCCATCACCGACGCCCACGCCGTCGGCGACCTGGACTCGCTGCTGAAGCGGCTGGACGCCCTCACCGAACTGGTGGGGCAGCGCCGGGAGGAGGTCAAGGCCGCCCGCGAGGTGGCCCGCGCCGAGGCCAAGGCCGTCAAGGAGCGGATCGTCGCCGAGGCGGAGAGCGTGGCGGAGTCCACCACCCACTGGAAGACGGGCGGCGAGCGCCTGCGTCAGCTGGTGGAGGAGTGGAAGGCCGCCGAGCGGATCGACCGGGTCACCGAGGCGGCGCTGTGGAAGCGCCTGTCGGCCGCCCGTACGGCCTTCGCCAAGCGCCGCAAGGTCTACTTCGCGGGGCTGGACGAGCAGCGCGAGGGCATCCGCTCCGCCAAGGAGCGGATCGTCGCCGAGGCGGAGGCCCTGGCCTCCTCCACCGACTGGGGCGCCACCGCGTCGGCCTACCGCGAGCTGATGCGGCAGTGGAAGACGGCGGGCCGGGCCTCCCGCGAGGTCGAGGACGAGCTCTGGAACCGGTTCAAGGCCGCCCAGGACCAGTTCTTCCAGGCCCGCTCCGCGGTCTTCGCCGAGCGGGACGCCTCGTTCGCGGCCAACGCCGAGGTCAAGGAGCGGCTCCTGACCGAGGCCGAGCGGATCCTCCCGGTCACCGACGCCCGCGCCGCCCGGGCCGCCCTGCGCGGCATCCTGGAGCGCTGGGAGGAGGCCGGTCCCGTCCCGCGCGAGCAGCGCGACCGGCTGGAGGGCGGGTTGCGCAAGGTCGACGACGCGGTCCGCAAGGCCGAGGAGGCGGAGTGGAAGCGCTCCAACCCCGAGGCCCGCGCCCGCGCCCAGAACACGGTGGACCAGCTCCGCAAGTCCATCGAGCAGCTGGAGGCCCGCCTGGCCAAGGCCTCGGCCGCGGGCAAGGACAAGGACGTCAAGGACGCGGAGGAGGCGCTGACCGCCCGCCGCTCCTGGCTGGAGGAGGCCGAGCGCACGCTCGCCGAGTTCTCCTGACCGGCTGAAGCCGGACCGGGGGCGCGTCCTGCGGCAGGACGCGCCCCCGGTCCGGCTTCCGGCCCGGGTGGGAAGGACCAGGACGGGAAGGGCCCGGCCCTCTCCGCTCCCGGCGAACCGCTCGTCGGGGCCCGGCTCCCCTGCGGAGCCGTCCGTCGCGGCCCGGCCCTCGGCAGGAGCCGCCCGTCAGGAACCGGCGCCGCTCACCCGGTAGACGTCGTAGACGCCCTGGATGTTGCGGACGGCCTTCAGGACGTGGCCCAGGTGCTTGGGGTCGCCCATCTCGAAGGTGAACTTGCTGATCGCGACCCGGTCGCGGGAGGTCGTCACCGACGCCGACAGGATGTTCACGTGCTGGTCGGACAGGGTCCGGGTGACGTCCGACAGCAGGCGGGGCCGGTCCAGCGCCTCCACCTGGATGGCGACGAGGAAGACCGAGTCGTCCCCGGGCGACCAGGCGACCTGCACCAGCCGGTCCGGCTCGGACCGGAGCTGCTCCACGTTGGGGCAGTTGCTGCGGTGCACCGACACGCCGTGCCCGCGGGTGACGAAGCCGACGATCTCGTCCCCGGGGACCGGAGTGCAGCAGCGCGAGAGCCGTACCCACACGTCGGAGTCGCCGGCCACCACCACGCCCGCGCCGCCGCCGCCGGCCCGGGGGCGGCCGCGCAGCTTCGTCGGGACCGCCGCCTCGGCGATGTCCTCCTCGGCGCCCTCCACTCCCCCGATGGACTGCACCAGCTTCTGCACGACCGTCTGGGCGGCCGTGTGGCCCTCTCCGACGGCCGCGTAGAGCGAGGAGACGTCCGGGTAGCGCAGCTCCCTGGCGAGCGTCAGCAGGGACTCTCCGGACATCAGGCGCTGCAGCGGCAGCCCCTGCTTGCGCATGGCGCGGCCGATGGCCTCCTTGCCCGCCTCGATCGCGGTCTCGCGGCGCTCCTTGGAGAACCACTGACGGATCTTGTTGCGGGCCCGGCCGGACTTGACGAACTTCAGCCAGTCGCGGGACGGGCCCGCGTCGGGCGACTTGGAGGTGAAGATCTCGACGGTGTCGCCGTTGCTCAGCCGGGACTCCAGCGGCACCAGGCGGCCGTTGACCCGGGCGCCGATGCAGCGGTGGCCGACCTCGGTGTGCACGGCGTAGGCGAAGTCGACCGGCGTCGCACCCTCCGGCAGGGCCATGACCTGGCCCCGGGGGGTGAAGACGTAGACCTCGGAGACCGACAGGTCGAAGCGGAGCGACTCCAGGAACTCGCCCGGGTCGGCGGTCTCCTTCTGCCAGTCCAGGAGCTGGCGGAGCCAGGCCATGTCGCCGGCGCTCTTCAGCTTCGCCCCCGCGGGCCCGGAGGAGTTCATCTCCTCCTTGTACTTCCAGTGCGCGGCGACGCCGTACTCGGAGCGGTGGTGCATGGCGTGCGTGCGGATCTGCAGCTCCACCGGCTTGCCCTCGGGACCGATCACCGTGGTGTGCAGCGACTGGTACATGTTGAACTTGGGCATCGCGATGTAGTCCTTGAACCGGCCGGGCACCGGGTTCCACCGCGCGTGGATCGTTCCGAGGGCGGCGTAGCAGTCGCGGACCGTGTCCACCAGCACCCGGATGCCGACCAGGTCGTAGATGTCGTCGAAGGCGACGTCGCGGGCGATCATCTTCTGGTAGACCGAGTAGTAGTGCTTGGGCCGGCCCTTGACCACCGCGCGGATCTTCGCCTCCCGCAGGTCGGCGAAGACCTTCTCGATGACCTCCTGCAGGAACAGGTCCCTGCGCGGGGCCCGCTCCGACACCATCCGGGCGATCTCGTCGTAGCGCTTGGGGTAGAGCATGGCGAACGCGAGGTCCTCCAGCTCCCACTTGATGGTGTTCATCCCCAGCCGGTGGGCGAGCGGCGCGAAGATCTCCAGTGTCTCGCGGGACTTCTGCTGCCGCTTGTGCTCCGGCAGGTAGCGCATGGTGCGCATGTTGTGCAGCCGGTCGGCGAGCTTGATGATCAGCACTCGGATGTCGCGGGACATCGCGACGACCATCTTGCGCACGGTCTCGGCCTGGGCGGCGTCGCCGAACTTGACCTTGTCGAGCTTGGTCACACCGTCGACCAGCAGCGCGATGTTGTCGCCGAAGTCGGTGCGGAGCTCGTCCAGGCTGTAGGCGGTGTCCTCGACGGTGTCGTGCAGCAGCGCCGCGCAGAGCGTCTCGTCGTCGGTGCCCAGCTCGGCCAGGATCGTCGCCACGGCCAGCGGGTGGGTGATGTACGGATCGCCGCTCTTGCGCTTCTGATCACGGTGGTGGTAGGCGGCCACGTCGTAGGCCCGCTCGATCAGCCGCAGGTCCGCCTTCGGATGGGTCGCGCGGACCGTCCGGAACAGCGGTTCAAGAACCGGGTTCATGGCGCCACCCCATTGCCCCCCAAAGCGGGCGAGCCTCCGCCGCACCGCCGGTTTCTCCTCGGTGGCTCCGGACATGGCGGAGCCGGCATCGACTGCCGGGACGGCCATCTCGGAACCGCCTTCGTCGGCGGTCACGTCGGGCACGACCACATCACGGGGCACTCAGACTCCTCACGTTCGAGTCCAGATCCCTCAGTGTATCCAGACCTGCACGGGTACTTCCCCCGGCGGGGTGGATCAGACGACCACGAGGGGGTGCACTTTCACCCCGTCGAGCCGCTCCCGCCCCTTGAGGAAGGCCAGTTCCATCAGTACGGCGACGGCCACGACCTCGGCTCCCGTCCTGCGGACCAGTTCCACCGTCGCGCGCGCCGTGCCCCCGGTGGCGAGCACGTCGTCGACGATGAGGACCCGGTCGTCCGGGGCGAACGCGTCCCGGTGGACCTCGACGACCGCGGAGCCGTACTCCAGATCGTAGGACGCCTCGAAGGTCTCGGCGGGCAGTTTGCCCTTTTTGCGCACCGGAACGAACCCGGCTCGGGCCTTGTAGGCCGCCGGAGCCCCCAGGATGAACCCCCGGGCCTCGATACCGACGATCTTGTCCACCTCGTGCAGCCCCGCCAGCTCGTCCGTCACCGCGGCGAACGCGCCGGGGTCGGCGAGCAGCGGGGTGATGTCCTTGAACATCACCCCGGGCTGCGGGTAGTCGGGCACGTCGCGGATCCGGTCCAGGATCAGCCGGCTCAGGTCACTCATGATCCACCCCTGCGGGAAAGACGCCGCCGGCGAAAAGGGCCGTCGGCGAGAACGAGGAGAAAACGCCTCCGCCCCCCGCGGACGGGGGGCGGAGGCGCGGTCTCGTACCGGTCTACTTCTTCTTGCGCTTCTCGCCGCCGGAAGCAGTGGCGGCTCCGGCCGGCACCGGCTGGCGCGCGGCCTTGGCGCCGGCCCCTGCGCCCGTGGCGGCGAGCCTGCGGGCGATCGCCTGGTAGCGCGGCTCGCGCTCCTTGAGCGTCACCAGCAGCGGCGTCGCCACGCACAGCGAGGAGTACGTGCCGACGATCATGCCGACGAACAGCGCCAGCGACAGGTCCTTGAGCGTGCCCGCGCCGAACAGCGTGGTGCCGATGAACAGGATGGCCGCCACCGGCAGGATCGCCACCAGGGTGGTGTTCAGCGAGCGGATCAGCGTGTGGTTCAGTGCGTCGTTGGCGGCCTGCGTGTAGGTGACCTTCGAGGTCGTGCCGAGCTTGGCGGTGACCTCCTTGATCATGTCGAACACGACGACCGCGTCGTAGAGCGAGTAGCCGAGGATCGTCAGGAAGCCCAGCAGGGTCGCCGGGGTGACCTCGAACTGGGACCACGCGTAGACGCCCGCGGTGATCACCAGGTCGTGGAGCAGCGCCACGATGGCGGCCAGCGCCATCTTCCACTCGAAGGCCATCGTCAGGTACAGGATGATCGCCAGCATGAAGACGATCAGGCCGATGACGGCCTTGTCGGCGACCTGGCCGCCCCACGTGGCGCCGATCACCTGGAGGGTGACGTCGTTCTGGCTGAGGCCGAAGTCACCGGCGACGGTCTTCTGGAGCTCGGTCACCTGCTCGGCGGGGAGGCTCTCGGTGGTGACCCGCCAGCCGCTGTTGGTCTGCTGGACGATGGGGTGGACCCCGGCGTCGCCGAAGGTCTCGCGGACCTGTTCGATGCTCGCCGTCGGCGCCTTGAAGGAGAACACCGACCCGCCCTTGAACTCCACGCCCAGTTTCAGGCCGTTGATCACCAGGCCGGCGATGGAGATGATCAGCAGGACGGCGGACAGGCCGTACCAGAGCTTCTGCTTGCCGACGAAGTCGACGTTGATCTCGCCCCGGTACAGGCGGCTTACGAGGCCGGCCATCATGCCTCCTGCGGAACGGTGGTGGAGCCGGCGGACGGTCCGATGCTCATGCGCTCGGCGTCCAGGCCGGAGAGCGGGTGGCCCTTGGCGAAGAACTTGAGGCGCGCCAGCATGGCGACGAACGGCTTGGTGAACATGAACACCACGACGATGTCGATGAGGGTGGTCAGGCCCATCGCGAACGCGAACCCGGCCACACCGCCGACCGCCAGGAAGTACAGCACCAAGGCGGCGATGAACATGACCGCGTCGGCGATCAGGATCGTGCGCCGGGCGCGGACCCAGGCGACCTCGACGGCCGAACGCAGCGTGCGCCGGCCCTCCTTCATCTCGTCGCGGATCCGTTCGAAGTAGACGATGAACGAGTCCGCGGTGATGCCGATCGAGACGATCAGGCCGATGATATGCGGGAGCGAGAGGCGGAAGCCCGCGAAGTGGCCGAGCAGCACCACCGACTGGTAGGTCAGCACCGAGGCGACCACCAGGCTCAGCACCGAGACGGCGCCCAGTCCGCGGTAGTAGATCATCGAGTAGACCACCACGAGGCCCAGGCCGATCGCGCCGGCGATGAGGCCGCCGCGCAGCTGGTCGGCGCCGAGGGTGGAGGAGACCTCCTCGATCGAGCTCTTCTCGAACTTCAGCGGCAGCGCGCCGTACTTGAGCTGGTTGGCCAGCTCGGTGGCGGTCACCTGGGTGAAACTGCCGGAGATCTGCGCGCGGCCGCCGGTGATGGGCTCCTGGATGACCGGCGCGGAGATGACCACGCCGTCCAGGACCATGGCGACCTGGTTGCGCGGGGCCTCGGAGTTGAAGGCGGTGGTGGTGACCTTGGACCACTGGTCCGGCCCCGAGCCCTTGAAGGAGAGCTGGACGAGCCACTCGCCGGTGCTCGGCTCCACGCCCGAGGTGGCGCTGTCGATGGCGGTGCCGGTCACGGCGGCCTTCTCCAGCACGTACTTGGCGCTGCCGTCCTGGTCGCAGGCGACGAACTGCTTGTTCGAGTCGTCCTGGGCGCCCTGGCCCTTGTCCTTCTTGGAGCAGTCGAGCTCCTGGAACTGCTTGAGCACCTCCGGGTCGATGCCGGTGGTGTCGACGCCCGCCAGCGGGTCCTCGGGAGCGGCGCTCCCGGTCGGCGCGGCCGACGGGGCCGACGACGGGGTCGCCTCGCCCTTCGCGGAGCCGGTCGCCTTGCCGGTCGGCTCGGCCTTCTCCGGCGCGGCCGAGGCGGCGGGGGTGGCGGCCGGGCTCGGGTTGGTCAGCGCCTCCGACAGGCCGCGCCCCGCGGGGGAGCCGCTCGGGCTCGGCTCGGCGGTCACCGACGGCTTCGGCGTGCTCTTGCCCGTGGCCGCGGGCGAGCCCGACGGGGCCGGGGTCGGCGTCGGCGCCTGGGTGGACATCTCACCCGGGGGCTGGGGCGACCCGGCCGCGATCGCCAGCACCTGGCGGAACCTCAGCTCGGCGGTCGTACCGACCAGCTTGACGACCTCCTCCTGGCCTGCGCCCGGAACGGAGATGACGATGTTGTCGCCGGCGCTGGCCACCTCTGCGTCGGAGATGCCGCTGCCGTTCACCCGGTCGCGGATGATGTTCACGGCCAGGTTCAGGCTCTCCTCGGAGGGAGGGTCGCCGTTCGGCGTGATGGGCGACAGCGTCACTGTCGTGCCGCCGGCGAGGTCGAGGCCGTATTCGGGGGTGTACGCCCTGTTGAGGAACATCACCCCGCCCATGGCGAGAATGATCGCCAGAAGCAGCAGGAGCATGCGTCCCGGTCTGCTCTGGCCGCTGGTCGGTCGGGCCACTGGTCGTCAGTTCTTTCGGCTATAGGGGATGTTGGCGGTGAACTGTGCTCAGGACTTCTTGGGGGTCGAGTCCTGGTTGTCACCCTGCTGCTCGGCGGTCTCCACCACGTCGCCGTCGGCGACCGCGACGTCGTCCTCGACGCCCTCGGCGTCGTCCACCGGGGTCAGCACACGCCCGATGGCGGCCTTGACCCAGCGGGTCTCGACGCCGGGCGCGATCTCCAGGATCACGTCGTCCGCGTCGATGCCCACGACGGTCGCGAACAGGCCGGTCGTGGTCATGACCCGCGTCCCCGGGGTCAGGGAGTTCTGCATCTGGACCTGCTCCTGCTGCCGCTTGCGCTGCGGACGGATGAGCAGGAAGTAGAACACCACGACCATCAGAGCGATCATGATGAGGCTTGAGTAGTCGCCCATGGGGCCGCTCCTCCACTTGAGAATGACCGGCCTGGCGCCGGACGTCCGTATACGGCCACGCCGCTCAGCACGTCAGCCTACACAGCCAGCCAAGCCACGGAGTTTAGGCGAGCTGTTAGAAGCGCGGCAACGAGGTCACGATCCGGTACACGGGGAAGTTCCCGTTTCGAGACCCTCGTCATCGATCCGTGATCAACTCCGTACGGCTCCATCACCGAGAGCGGACGACCTCGCCACTGGAGAACAACGCCGCCGCGCCGCCCGCTCTTCCGCGGGCGCCGCATCCGCCGCGGCCGGGAGCGGCCGCCGTGCCCCTCGCGGACGGGTACGGCCCGCCCGCGCGGCAGGCGGCTCAGGCTCCGAACGCGTCCGGCGGCGGGGTCAGCCCCAGGTGGTGCCAGGCCGCGGCCGTCGCCACCCGGCCGCGGGGGGTGCGGGCCAGCAGGCCCTGCCGTACCAGGAACGGCTCGGCGACCACCTCGACCGTCTCCGGCTCCTCCCCCACCGCGACCGCCAGGGTGGACAGCCCGACCGGGCCCCCGCCGAACCTGCGCAGCAGCACGTCCAGCACCGCCCGGTCCAGCCGGTCGAGTCCTTCGGCGTCGACCTCGTAGAGGTTCAGCGCGGCCGCGGCGACCTCCTGGGTGATCACTCCTTCGGCGCGGACCTCGGCGAAGTCGCGCACCCGGCGCAGCAGCCGGTTGGCGATGCGGGGCGTGCCCCGCGAACGCCCCGCGATCTCGCGCGCCGCGTCCTCCGGCAGCTCCAGTCCGAGCAGCCGTGACGAGCGGTGCAGCACCTGCTCCAGCTCGGCGGCCTCGTAGAAGTCCATGTGCGCGACGAAGCCGAACCGGTCGCGCAGCGGCGCGGGCAGCAGCCCGGCCCGGGTGGTGGCCCCGACCAGGGTGAAGGGCGCGATCTCCAGCGGGATCGCGGTGGCGCCCGGCCCCTTGCCCACCACGATGTCGACCCGGAAGTCCTCCATCGCGAGGTAGAGCATCTCCTCCGCCGGGCGGGCCATCCGGTGGATCTCGTCGATGAACAGGACCTCGCCCTCCGACAGTGTCGAGAGGATCGCCGCCAGGTCGCCCGCCCGCTCCAGCGCCGGTCCGGAGGTGATGCGGAGCGGCACTCCCAGCTCGGTCGCGATGATCATCGAGAGGGTCGTCTTGCCGAGCCCCGGCGAGCCGCTCATCAGCACGTGGTCGGGCGCCCGCCCGCGGCGCAGCGCGCTGTGCAGCACCAGCGAGAGCTGCTCGCGCACCCGCGCCTGGCCGATGAACTCGTCCAGCCGCTTGGGCCGCAGCGCGGCCTCGATCAGCCGCTCGTCGCCCTCGGCCTCCGGCGACACCAGATCCCGGTCGGAACTCACGTCGGACCACCCTCGCTCATCGCACACTCAGGGCGCGCAGCGCCGCCTTCAGCAACGCCGCGACCTGGGGGACGCGGCCCGCGGCCACGTCGGCGTCGGCCTGCGGGCTCACCACGGCGACCGCCTCGTCGGCGTCCTTGGCGGAGTATCCCAGCCCGATCAGCCCCGAGTGGACCTGGTCGCGCCAGGCCGGCGCGGCGGCGTGGCCGTTGAGGGCGGCGCTGACGGCCTCCTCCGGGGTGCCCAGCTTGTCCTTGAGGTCGACGATGATCCGCTGGGCGCCCTTGGGGCCCACGCCCGGCACCCGGGTCAGCGCCTTGACGTCGGCCGCGGCCACGGCCACTCTGAGCGCGTTGGGCGTGTGCACCGCCAGCATGGCCAGCGCCACCTTGGGGCCGACGCCGCTCGCGGCCTGCAGCATCTCGAAGACGCCGCGCTCGTCGTCGTCGGCGAAGCCGAACAGGGTGAGGGAGTCCTCGCGGACCACCAGCGAGGTGGCCAGGGCGGCCTCCTCCCCCACCCGCAGCGTCGCGAGCGTGCCCGGGGTGCAGTGCACCAGCACGCCCACGCCGCCGACCTCGACCACGGCCCTGTCATGCGCGAGCGAGGCCACCCGGCCCCGCACCGAGGCGATCACTTCGCGGTTCCTCTCGAGTGTCCGGCGCGGCCCCGGCCGCGGAAATAGGCCGCCGCGGTCGTGCCGGGGCCGGTCTGCGTCCTGGCCAGCGCCTCGGCCAGGCGGCTCTGCGCGCCGCCCCGCCAGACGTGGCAGATGGCGAGGGCGAGGGCGTCGGCGGCGTCGGCGGGCTTGGGCATCGCGTCGAGCCGCAGCAGCCTGGTCACCATTGTGCCGACCTGCTGCTTGCCGGCCGTGCCGCTGCCGGTGATGGCGGCCTTGACCTCCGACGGGGTGTGCAGCGCCACGGGGATGCCCCGCCGCGAGGCGCACAGGATCGCGACGGCCGAGGCCTGCGCCGTGCCCATCACGGTCCGGAGGTTGTGCTGGGCGAAGACCCGCTCCACGGCCACGGCGTCCGGCTCCAGCTCGTCGAGCCACTGCTCGATGCCGGCCTCGACGGCCACCAGGCGGGCGCCGATCTCCTCGTCGGCCGCCGTGCGCACGACCCCGACCTTCACCAGGTTCAGCGGCGCGCCGGGACGCCCCTCCACGGCCCCGAGCCCGCACCGGGTCAACCCCGGATCGACCCCCATCACCCGCAGCTCGGGCAGACGCACCGACACTCCTCCCACCCGCCGAACACCTGTTCGGTGCCCGACTCTACCGCCTGGCCACGCCCCGCGCACGGAGCCCGCCGGAAGGGGCCCGCCCATCGGGGACCCGCCGCCCGGGGCCGGTCACCGCCCCGTTCGCGGCCCTCGTTCCCGGCCCCCGTTCCCGGCCTGGTCACCGCCCCGTTCCCGGCCGGCGGGACCCGGCGCGGGACCGCTCACAGGTGCTGGGCCGCGGCCTCCTTCCCGTCGCCCTCGGCCGCCCTCTCCCGCAGCCGGTCCAGCCGGGCCATCACCGGCGTCGCCGTGACGCCGTGCAGCACCAGCGAGACCAGCACGGTGAAGGCCACCACCGCCCACAGCTCCTCTGCGGGCACGCCGAAGTCGGCGTGCCCGAGCGCGTAGGCGAGGTAGTACAGCGAGCCGATGCCCCGGATGCCGAAGAATGCGATCACGCCGCCCTCGCGCGGCCCCGGCCGGCCGCGCAGCCCGGCCAGCCAGCCGGTCAGCGGCCGGACCACCAGCAGCAGCGCCAGCCCGGCCACCGCCCCCTGCCAGGTGAGCGCGGACAGGCCCCCGGTCGCGACGAACCCGCCGAGCAGCAGGATCAGCCAGGCGGTGAGCAGCCGCTCGATCTGCTCGATGAACCCGTGCAGGACGCCGTTGTAACCGTGGGTGCGCTCGGCCGCCCTGATCGTGCAGGCGGTCACGAACACCGCGATGAAGCCGTACCCGCCCGCCAACTCGGTGACGCCGTACGCCAGGAACGTCGCGGCCAGCGCGACGAAGCCGTCCCGGTGCTCGGCCAGCCGCAGGTCCGACACCTTGGCGCGGAAGAACAGGCGGCCGAGCAGCGTGCCGGCCGCCAGACCGCCCGCCGCGCCCACGGCGCCCTTGTAGAGCACGTCGACCAGGACCCACTCGCCGGCCCACCCGGCGCCTCCCCCGGCGAGGGCCAGGGCGATCGCGGCGTAGACGAACGGGAAGGCCAGCCCGTCGTTGAGGCCGGCCTCGGAGGTGAGGGTGAAGCGCACCTCGTCGTCGGCCTTCTCCGAGTCGACCGGCTCGCCGACCTGCACGTCGGAGGCGAGCACCGGGTCGGTCGGCGAGAGCACCGCGCCGAGCAGGAGGGCCGCGGCCCACGGCCAGTCCAGCAGCCCGTGCAGGACCAGCGCGACCGCCGCCACGCTCAGCGGCATCGTCCACGCCAGCAGCCGCCAGGTGGACCCCCACCTGCGCCACCCGAAGGGCCGGTTGATCGCCAGCCCCGCGCCCATCAGCGAGATGATCACGCAGATCTCGGTGGCGTGCTCGACGAAGGCCCGGTGCGCCACCGGATCGGGTGCGGGCAGGTCGAGCGGGAGGAGGTAGAGGAGCACCCCGCCGACCAGGCACGCCAGCGGCAGCGAGAAGGGGCGCCGCCGGAGCACGCGCGGCAGCACGGCCGCCAGCAGGGCACCGACGCCCGCCAGCGCGAAGACCAGATCCGAGTTCACCATGGTCCAGCCGGAGTACCCGTACGACCGGGGGCAAACCTCGCAGAACACAGGAAGAGCGCCGGAAACGGAGAGCGCCCCTCCGGAAAGCGGAGGGGCGCCGGGCGGTCAGGCCTCGAGTTTCTCCATGACCTCGTCGGAGACGTCGAAGTTGGCCCACACGTTCTGCACGTCGTCGCTGTCCTCGAGCGCGTCGATCAGCCGGAAGACCTTGCGCGCGCCCTCCTCGTCCAGCGCGACGTTCATCGTCGGCATGAAGCTCGACTCCGCCGAGTCGTAGTCGATCCCGGCGTCCTGCAGCGCCTTGCGCACCGGGACGAGGTCACCGGCCTCGGAGACGACCTCGTAGCTGTCGCCCAGGTCGTTGACCTCCTCGGCGCCCGCGTCGAGGACCGCCGTCAGCACGTCGTCCTCCGACAGCCCGCCCTTGGGGACGATCACGACGCCCTTGCGGTTGAACATGTAGGACACCGAGCCGGGGTCGGCCAGGGAGCCGCCGTTGCGGGTCAGCGCGACCCGGACCTCGGAGGCGGCGCGGTTGCGGTTGTCGGTGAGGCACTCGATCAGCACCGCGACGCCGCCGGGGGCGTAGCCCTCGTACATGATGGTCTGCCAGTCGGCGCCGCCCGCCTCCAGGCCGCCGCCGCGCTTGCGCGCGCGCTCGATGTTGTCGATCGGGACGGAGCTCTTGCGCGCCTTGGTGATGGCGTCGTACAGCGTCGGGTTGCCGTCCGGGTCGGGACCACCGGTCCGGGCGGCGACCTCGATGTTCTTGATGAGCTTGGCGAACAGCTTGCCCCGCTTGGAGTCAAGCGCGGCCTTCTTGTGCTTCGTCGTCGCCCATTTGGAGTGGCCGGACATCGCCTAGAACTCCCTCACCATTTCAACAAAGTACGAATGCACGCCGGCGTCCCCGGTCAGCTCCGGATGGAAGGACGTGGCGAGCAGCGGCCCCTGGCGGACCGCGACGATCCTATCCCCAGGTTCGGCCCGGGCCAGCACCTCCACCGGGGAACCGACGGATTCCACCCAGGGCGCGCGGATGAACACCGCGCGCAGCGGACCGCGGCCGGCGAAGTCGAGGTCGGCCTCGAAGGAGTCGACCTGGCGGCCGAAGGCGTTGCGGCGGACGGTCATGTCGATGCCGCCGAAGGTCTGCTGGCCTGCGGCGCCGTCCTCGATCCGGTCGGCCAGCATGATCATCCCGGCGCAGGACCCGTAGACGGGCATGCCGCCCGCGATGCGCGCCCGGACGGGTTCGAGCATGTCGAACGTGACCGCGAGCTTCCACATGGTCGTGGACTCCCCGCCGGGGACGACCAGCGCGTCGACGGTCTCCAGCTCACCGGGGCGCCGTACGGTCACCGCCTTCGCACCCGCCTCCTCCAGCGCGCGCACGTGCTCGCGCACGTCTCCTTGGAGGGCGAGCACACCGATCGTGGGCACAGGCATCCTTTCGTCCGGCTCGTCTGGTTCGCTCTACGAGCGTAACCGCTGCCGTCCGATGTGCCGTCCGATGTGCCGCGTGATGCGCCGCCCGGTGAGCCCGTCCGGTGCGCCGGGCGCACCCGTCCGGCCGGGCCCGGCGGCGCGCCTCCCGGGAGCGGGGGCCGGGCGGGCGTCAGGGGCGCAGGGTCTCCCGGTCCACGGTCTCCCGGATCAGGTCGGTCTCCGGCGTCCTCGCCGCCGAGGGGTCGGGCGGGCGCAGGTAGGTCCGCCGGAGCCCCGGGATGCCGTCCTCGATCACGAACGTCGCCCTGGTGTACGCCGCCGCGCCCGCCCGGGTGACGCGGGGCACGACCTTGAAGTCCGCGGTGAGCGACTCCCGCTCGATCCGGGTGAGCACGTAGCCGCGCTGGTCGTTGTGGAACCTCAGATGGGGGTTGATCGACAGGAACGGGTGGGCGGCCGGGTCGGCGTCCCGGCCGTCGCCACCCGAGCTGATCGAGGAGACGGCCAGCTCGGAGCCGACCGTGCGGGCCGCCGGGTCGTCGTAGTCGAGCTTGAGGTCGCTCGCCCAGTGGGCGTGCACGTCCCCGGTGAGCACGACCGGGTTGCGCACCCCGGCGTCCACCCACCCTCGGGTGATCCGCCGCCGGGAGGCCACGTAGCCGTCCCAGGCGTCCTGATTGGTGATCTTCGCGGGTCCGGCGTCGCTGTCGCGCTGGGCGAAGAAGACCTGCTGGCCGATGACGTCCCACCGCGCCCGCGACCGGCGGAAGCCCTCCAGCAGCCAGCGCTCCTGCTCGTCCCCGGTGATCGAGCGGGCCGGGTCGGCGGCCTCCGGGCAGTCGCGGTAGCCGTCGCCGCACCCCTGGTCGCTGCGGTACTGCCGGGTGTCGAGCAGGTGGAAGACGGCCAGCCGCCCCCAGCGGATCCGCCGGTAGAGCTGCATGTCGACGCCGCGCGGGACCGACCGGCGGCGCAGCGGCATGTTCTCGTAGTAGGCCCGGAAGGCGGCCTCCTTGCGGGCGGGGAAGCCCGGTTGCGGGACCTCCGGTTTCTCCGGCGCCTCTCCGGCCCAGTTGTTGTCCAGCTCGTGGTCGTCCCAGACGACCAGCCAGGGCGCCGCGGCGTGCGCCGCCTGCAGGTCGGGGTCGGTCTTGTACTGGGCGTGCCGCTGCCGGTAGCCCGCCAGGGTCTCGGTCTCCGGCCCCTCGTGGTGGCGGACGTTGCCGCCCGGGGCGGTGTAGGTGTCGCGCCGGTACTCGTACAGGTAGTCGCCCAGGTGCAGGACGAGGTCGGGGCGGTCCTCGGCCAGGCGCCGGTAGGCGGTGAAGTGGCCGTGCTCGTACTGCGCGCAGGAGGCGAAGGCCATCGCCAGGCCCGGGCCGTACGACAGCGGGTGCGGGGCGGTCCTGGCCCGGCCCGTCGGCGAGACGTGGGAGCCGGTCCTGAAGCGGTACCAGTAGTCGCGGCCGGGGGCCAGCCGGTCGAGCTCGACGTGCACGCTGTGGCCCCATTCGGGGCGCGCCGTGGCCACCCCGTGCCGCAGGAGCCGGCGGCCCGCCTCGTCGCCGTAGACCTGCCAGTGCACGGTGAAGGGCCGGGCGGGCATGCCGCCCGCGCCGTCCTCGGCCAGCGGCCGCGGCGCCAGCCGCGTCCAGATCACGAAGCCCCCGGAGTCGGGGTCCCCCGAGGCCACCCCGAGGGTGAAGGGGTCGGAGCGCAGCTCCCTCGAGTCCGCGGACCCCCCGGCGGGGTCCGGCCCCGGACCGGCGTGCGCGGCGGCTCGCAGCCCGGCCGAGGCGCCGGCGGCGAGGCCCGTGACGAGGAAGGATCGTCGGCTCAACTGGGACATGGGGGGATCCTGCCGGGACGGGCGGGCGCGGGCCCGGGCCGCCTCGCGGAGGACCACGGCAAAAGGGGGAACTCCTCAGATCACGAAAAAGGCGGCACCCTTCACGGATGCCGCCCTTGACGGAGCCTTTTGCCGGAACGGACTACCAGCCGCGCTCGGCCAGGCGGTGCGGGACCGGGATGTCGTCGACGTTGATGCCGACCATGGCCTCGCCCAGGCCGCGGGAGACCTTGGCGACGACGTCCGGGTCGTCGTGGAACGTGGTGGCCTTGACGATGGCGGCGGCGCGCTGGGCGGGGTTGCCGGACTTGAAGATGCCCGAGCCGACGAACACGCCCTCGGCGCCGAGCTGCATCATCATCGCGGCGTCGGCGGGGGTGGCGATGCCGCCCGCGGTGAACAGCACGACGGGCAGCTTGCCGGTTCTGGCGACCTCGGCCACCAGTTCGTAAGGAGCCTGCAGCTCCTTGGCCGCGACGTAGAGCTCGTCCTCGGGCAGGGAGGAGAGCCGCCTGAGCTCGCCGCGGATCGTGCGCATGTGGGTGACGGCGTTGGAGACGTCGCCGGTGCCGGCCTCGCCCTTGGAGCGGATCATGGCCGCGCCCTCGGTGATGCGGCGCAGCGCCTCGCCGAGGTTGGTCGCGCCGCAGACGAAGGGCACGGTGAACTGCCACTTGTCGATGTGGTTGGCGTAGTCGGCGGGGGTGAGCACCTCGGACTCGTCGATGTAGTCGACGCCCAGCGACTGCAGGACCTGGGCCTCGACGAAGTGGCCGATGCGGGCCTTGGCCATGACGGGGATCGAGACGGCCTCGATGATGCCGTCGATCATGTCGGGGTCGCTCATCCGGGAGACGCCGCCCTGCGCGCGGATGTCGGCGGGGACGCGCTCCAGCGCCATGACGGCGACGGCGCCCGCGTCCTCGGCGATCTTGGCCTGCTCGGCGTTGACGACGTCCATGATGACGCCGCCCTTGAGCATCTCGGCCATGCCGCGCTTCACCCGGGCGGTTCCGGTGATGGCGGTCTCGGTGACTTCGGGCGTGCTGCTGGACACGGTCTCTACCTCACGACGACTGGGGTTGCTGCGGACACGGGCCGCCCGCGGGCGGCCACCACACGCTTCATCGTAGGCGCTGGCCCGCGTGTTCTCCCACACCACCCTGTCGCACTCCGGCGCCCGGCTTGGACACCCTGTACGGCTCGCCCCGCCGACGGGCACGGACGGGCGCCGCCGGGCGCGTCAGGGGGTGACCGGCCGGGGCGCGGCGAGGACGATCCAGACCTGGCCGGGGGCGAAGTTCATCGGCTCGCCGCTCTCGGTGGTGAAGACCGTGCCGTCCTTCTCCTTCGCCCGGCTCCACCGCGCCTTGAACGCCTTGCCGTCGCGCAGGACGACCGCCCTGCCCCTGCCGGTGGTGTGGACCAGGGGGGTGTAGCTCTGGTTCTTGTCGTGGAACTGCGAGCGCTCGGTCCTGGTGTACTGCACGACGATCGTGGGGGCGCCGAGCTGGCCGCCCTCGGCCGCCATGTCCTTCTCGCCGTCCTGCCAGATCAGCCACTTGCCGGCCTTCTCCGACCAGCCGAAGGTGAACCGGGCGGCGGGGTATCTCACGCTGTAGGTCTTGCGGGGCGTCCCGCCCTCGGCCGGGGCGTCGCCGAAGGTGAGGCCGATGTCGGAGGCCCTGCTCGCCTTGGGCGCCGCGGCCAGCAGCTTCCTGGTGTCGGCGAACAGGTTGTAGGGGGCGTAGCGGCCGGGCTGGCGGAAGTAGGCCCCCGGGGCGCGGCTGTCGGAGACGTCGAACAGCGAGGCCTCGGCGATGAACGGGAGCATCTTGGTCTGCGCGCCGGAGTAGGCGAAGGCGGGCC
This sequence comes from Planomonospora parontospora, assembly GCA_014647935.1. GTDB lineage: Bacteria > Actinomycetota > Actinomycetes > Streptosporangiales > Streptosporangiaceae > Planomonospora > Planomonospora parontospora. Next base: position 31,220 of record BMQD01000024.1, on the reverse strand, counting down.
TGCCGAACTGCGGGGCGAGGTGCAGGTCGGAGATCCGGGCGCTGCGCACGGGGCCGATCTTGGCGGGGATCTTCGAGGAGAAGACCGCGATCAGCCGGGTCAGCCCCGCCTCGACCTGGGTGACGTAGACGATGTCGGCGCTCTTGAGGCCGAGCTGGGGCTTGCCCGCCGAGGTGTTCTCGATCTTCGCGGTGAGGACCGGCCTGCGAGCCGCGCCGGGCAGCCCGGTGAAGGGGTGGGTCGGCTCCGGAGTCGGGGTCGGGGTGGGAGAGGCGACGGCCGCCTGGGGGTTCCTGCCCGGAGCGGGCTCGTCGGACGAGCAGGCCGCGGCCGGCGCCACGACGGCCGCTCCGGCCAGGGCGACGGCGATCATCCGGGGTAGCCGCACGGTCATCTCCTCAAATGGGCCAGAAATCCCCAAGAGCTTACCGGCGCCCGACTTGTCGGGTGTTCCGCTTCATATAGCGATTTCATGTAGGCAGTCTGGGAGTCCCCGGCGGCGGGAACCGGCCCTGGAGGCCGCCCCGGGAGCCGCTCACTCCGCCGCCAGGACCGGCGGCGGGGCGTCGTCGATCTCGAAGAAGTCCGGGTAGGCGGTGTGCCCGGCCAGCCGGAGCGTGCGGGCCAGCCAGCGGCGCTGGGCCGCCCGCGTCACGCCGACCGCGTTGTTGTAGAAGCGCCGGGCGTAGACGACCTTGGTCACCGCGGCGTCGAGCTCCTGCAGCAGCTCCGGGCCCGCCGGGGTCTCGGCCAGCTTCTCCCGGAAGCGCTCCTGGTCGAGCACCGCCCGCAGCGCCCGCGACAGCTCGCTCTCGGCGTGCTCGCGCTCCTCCGGTCCCGCCGTGCGGGCCTCGTGCGCGGCGGCGGCCAGCACCAGGCTCGTCGCCGGGTCCAGGATCCGGGAGGCGGCCAGCTCCAGGCAGACGGCGGCCCGCCGTACCAGGGCGGCGTCCATGGACTCGCGGGCCAGTTCCAGCCGGATGTGCAGCCGGTCCAGCCGGCCCGCCCGCCAGGAGACGTAGACGGCGGTGAGCACCACGATCACGCCCACCACCAGGATCGTCGTGGTCGTCACGGCGCGTCGTCCTCCTCGACCCCGGCCGGGACCGCCACCGTCTCGTAGACGCGGGCGACGTCGCGGGCGACCGTGGACCAGTCGTACTTCCACACGGCGGTGCGCGCCTCGTCCGACAGCTTGGCGCGGCGGGCCGGGTCGTCCAGCAGCGCGGCGGCCTCGCGCGCGAGCGAGGCGGCGTTCCCCGTCTCGAACAGCGCTCCCGCCTGGCCCTCGTCGAGGACCTTGCGGAAGGCCGGGATGTCGCTGGCCAGGATCGCCGCCCCGGCCGACATCGCCTCGGTGAGCACGATGCCGAAGCTCTCCCCGCCCAGGTTGGGCGCGCAGAAGACGTCGACCGAGTGGTAGGCGCGGACCTTGTCCTCCTCGCTGACCATGCCCAGCAGCTCGACCCGGTCGTGGAACTCGGCGGGGACCCGCTCCAGCACCTCGTCGGCGTCGCCGGGGCCGGCGATGAGCAGGCGCAGCTCCGGCCGCCGGGGCGCCAACAGCGCGAACGCCTCCAGCAGCACGGGCAGGCCCTTGCGGGGTTCGTCCATCCGGCCGAGGAAGCCGATCACCTCGCCGCCCGCCGCGCGCGGCAGCGGCTCGGCCTCGGTGTAGCGGCGGACCGTCACCCCGTTGGGGATCAGTACGGCGTCGCCGCCGATGAACTCCACCAGGGTCTTCCGGGCCGCGTCCGACACGGCGATCCTGGCGCTGATCTTCTCCAGCGCGCTCATGATCACCGGGGTGGCGACGGAGAAGGCCCGCGAGCGCCCGTAGGAGGCGTGGAAGGTCGCCACGATGGGCCCCTTCGCCACCCAGCAGGCCAGCAGGCCGACCGAGGGGATGAACGGCTCGTGCACGTGCAGGACGTCGAAGCGCCCGTCGCGCACCCAGCGGCGCACCCGGTTCGCCGACAGGAAGCCGAACGACATCCGCGCCACCGACCCGTTGAAGGAGACCGGGACCGGGCGGCCCACCGAGGTGACGTAGCCGGGCAGCCCGTCGTCGTCGGCGGCCGGGGCGATCACCGAGACCTGGTGGCCCTCCTCCATGAGCGCCTCGGCGAGGTCGCGGATGTGCACCTGGACCCCGCCCGGCACGTCCCAGGCGTAGGGGCAGACGATGCCGATCCTCATGCGCGGGGCTCCAGGTCCTCGAGCCAGAGGCGCTGGAGCATGTGCCAGTCCTGGGGGTGCGCGGAGATGCCCCGCTCGAAGACGGCCGCCAGGCTCTGCATGGCCGCGGCGGTCCGCTCCTGGCGGGTGCCCTCCTCGGGGATCGCGATCTCCTCGTGGATGTCCAGGCCCCAGTCGCGCCCGTGGAAGTAGGGGATGGCGGGCAGCAGCGCGGCGCCGGTGTGCACGGCCAGCAGCCCGGGCCCGGCGGGCATCCGGGTGGCGGAGCCGAAGAAGGAGACCTCGATCCCCCTGGCGGTCAGGTCGCGCTCGGCGGGCAGCGCGACCGCCCGGCCGGCCCGCAGCCGCTGCGCCAGCGTGCCGAAGTTCTGGCCGTCGCCGCCGGTCAGCGGGAGCACCTCCATGCCGAGGCCCTCGCGGAAGGCGGTGTAGCGGCGGAACAGCGACTCGGGCCGGAGCCGCTCGGCGACGGTCGTGAACGTGTGCCCCGAACCGACGAGCCAGGCCCCCGCCTGGTCCCAGTTGCCCATGTGCGGCAGCGCGAGCACCACGCCGCGCCCCTTGTCGAGGTTCTCGAAGATCCGCTCTGCGCCGCTGACGTGGGTGCGGGCGACGATCTCCGCCTTCGGCACGGACGGCAGCCGGAAGACCTCGTGGAAGTAGCGGAAGTAGGAGCGCATGCCCTCGCGGCTCAGCGCCCGGACGGCCGGGTCGTCGGGGGAGGTGCCCCGGACCCGGGCGAGGTTCGCCTCCAGCCGGCGCACCGAGGAGCCCCGCCGCCGCCACAGCCGGTCGGCCGCGGCGTCGAAGGCCCGGCCGGTCAGCCGCTCGGGCAGGTGCGGCACGAGCGCCCAGCCCGCACCGAACCCGGTCGCGACCAGGCGGTCCTGCAGGGACGGCTGGGACGATCGGGACGGCTGGGGGGCCGCGGCGGGCGCCGCGGGCGGGGACGGCTTGTCGGTCATCGCTCTTTCCGATCAGCGGAGGGTCTGGGGCGGGAGGGAGACGGCCTGGCGGCGGACGTGGACCAGTCGCTGGCCGACCGTCACCGCGCTGGCCGCGGCGAGCAGCCAGAGCCCCGCGGCCAGGACGTACGGCACGCCGAGGCCGGACAGTCCGGCCGAGACCAGGCCCACCACCAGTCGTTCGGGCCGCTCGGCCAGGCCGACCTCGCAGTTCAGGCCCAGGCCCTCCGCCCTGGCCTTGACATAGGAGACCAGCGTCCCGGCCACCAGGCAGAACAGGGCGACCCCGGCCAGCGGCCGCTGGCCGCTCAGCGCGAGCCAGACCGCCAGCCCGGAGAAGATCGCGGCGTCGCCCACCCGGTCGAGGGTCGAGTCGAGGAAGGCCCCCCAGGTGCTGCCCGGCCCGGTCATCCTGGCCATGACCCCGTCGAGGAGGTCGGCGAAGACGAAGAACGTGATCACCATCGTGCCCGCGAAGAGCTGGCCCCGCGGGTAGAAGAACAGCGCCGCGGCGACCGTGCCGAGCGTGCCGGCCGCGGTGACCGCGTCGGGACCGACCCCCCGGCGGACGAGTGCCCTGCCCAGCGGAGTCAGGACTCGGGTGACGGCGGGGCGCAGAAGTTTCAACATCGCGTTCCGATCGTAGGCCACCGGGCTCCGCGGCGCGTATCCGAAGCCCGGCGGGCCGATTGGGCGAGCCCCCTTGTGATATCCGCCACATGGGTATTTGGTGAACACACCGCGTCATTGAGGGTCGCCGGGGCTCCTGAGCTCCCCGGAGACCCGGCGGTATCCGGACGCGGAGGCGGACCCCCAGGGTGCGGCCGCGCGCGACCGCCCCCTTTCGGCAGCGACACGGGAGGCGACATGGCGGAGAAATCGACCGGCGCATCGGGAGCCGCGGGCAGGGCGCCCGCGGCCGACCGGCCGGACATGGTGCGCAACGTCGTGCTGGTCGGCCATTCGGGAGCGGGCAAGACGACGCTGGTCGAGTCGCTCCTGGTCGCGACGGGGACCATCCAGCGGCCCGGCCGGGTCGAGGACGGCACCACGGTCAGCGACTTCGACGAGGTCGAGATACGGCAGCAGCGCTCGGTGAACCTCACCGTCGCCCCGATGCTCCACGACGGCGTGAAGATCAACCTGCTGGACACCCCCGGCTACGCCGACTTCGTCGGAGACCTGCGCGCGGGCCTGCGCGCGGCCGACGCGGCCCTGTTCGTCGTCCCGGCCACCGACGGCGTGGACGGCCTGACCCGGATGCTGTGGGAGGAGTGCGCGGCGGTCGGCATGCCCCGCGCCGTCGTCATCACCAAGATCGACCACCAGCGGGCCGACTTCGCCGAGGCCCTCGCCGCCTGCCAGGACGCGTTCGGCGACGGCGTGGCCCCGCTGTACCTGCCGGTGGTGACCAACGGCAGGGTCAACGGCCTGATCGGGCTGCTGACGCAGCGGTTCTACAACTACGCCACCGGCACCCGGACCGAGAACGCCCCCGGCCCCGACTACCAGGACCAGATCGACCGGTACCGCGGCGCCCTGATCGAGGGGATCATCCAGGAGAGCGAGGACGAGTCCCTGATGGACCGCTACCTCTCCGGTGAGGAGATCGACGTCAAGGTCCTCGTCGGCGACCTGGAGAAGGCCGTCGCGCGCGGCGGCTTCTACCCCGTCCTGGCCACCGGGACCGGGGTGGGCGCGGCGGAGGTCCTCCAGCTCGTCACGCAGGGCTTCCCCTCCCCCCTGGAGCACCCGCTGCCGGAGATCACCACGATCGACGGCAAGCCGGTGGCCGGCATCGCGTGCGACCCCGACGGCCCCCTGGTGGCCGAGGTCGTCAAGACCACCAGCGACCCCTACGTGGGCCGGATCAGCCTGGTGCGCGTGTTCTCCGGGACGCTGCGCCCGGACGCCACCGTGCACGTCTCCGGGCACGGCCTGGCCGACCACGGGCACGAGGACCACGACGTGGACGAGCGCCTCGGCGCGCTCTCCTGCCCGCTGGGCAAGCACCAGCGCCCCGCCGCGAAGGGCATCGCGGGCGACGTCGTCGCGGTGGCCAAGCTGGCCCGCGCCGAGACCGGCGACACCCTGTCCGACAAGGACCGCCCGCTGCTGATGACCGCGTGGACGATGCCCGACCCCCTGCTCCCGGTCGCGATCCAGGCCCGCTCCAAGGCCGACGACGACAAGCTCGGCCAGGCCCTCGGCCGCCTCGTCGCCGAGGACCCCACGCTCCGGCTGGAGAACAACCCCGAGACCAAGCAGCTCGTCCTGTGGTGCATGGGCGAGGCCCACGCCGACGTCCTGCTGGACCGGCTGAGCAGGCGCCACGGGGTCGAGGTGGAGAAGGTCGGCCTGCGGGTGCCGCTGCGCGAGACCCTCGGGGGGAGCTGCCGGGTGGTGGGCCGCAACGTCAAGCAGACCGGCGGTCACGGCCAGTACGCCGTCTGCCACCTCGAGGTGGAGCCCCTCCCCTCGGGCTCCGGCTTCGAGTTCGTGGACAAGATCGTCGGCGGGGTGGTGCCGCGCCAGTTCATCCCGTCGGTGGAGAAGGGCGTGCGCACCCAGATGGAGCGCGGCGTGGTCGCCGGATACCCGATGGTGGACATCCGTGTCACGCTCTGCGACGGCAAGGCCCACTCGGTCGACTCCTCCGACATGGCCTTCCAGATCGCCGGCGCGCTCGCGCTGAAGGAGGCCGCCGCCAAGGTGCCCACCCTGCTGCTGGAGCCCGTCGACGAGGTCGCCGTGCTGGTCGCCGACGAGTACGTCGGCGCGGTGATGTCCGACCTGTCCTCGCGCCGTGGCCGGGTCCTGGGCACCGAGCCGGTCGGGACCGGGCGCACCCTGGTCCGGGCCGAGGTCCCGCAGCTGGAGGTGACCCGCTACGCCATCGATCTGAGATCGATGTCACACGGCACCGGGACCTTCCGGCGCTCCTTCCTCCGCTACGAGCCGCTCCCCTCGCACCTCGTCGACAAGGTGACCGCCTGACCGGCCTCCCGGGAGGTGTGACCATCCGCCTCACGCCTCCCGGAAAGGCACTCCTGTAACACGAACATCACGAATCGATTTCTTTTTTCCGGCCGGAGCATCGCGCTCCCGATGACACACTGTGGTCCATGCGATCCGGACGACCACTGCTTGCAGCCGCCGCCCTCTCCGCCGTCACGCTCGGTGCCGCCTACACCTTCGGGCCCCAGGACGGGGCCGCCGAACAGCGGAAGGCCGCCGCCGCCCCCGGCGCGGCCTCCGAGCTCGCCACCGCCACCACCGCGGCCGCGCAGTGCCGTACCGACGCGCGATACCCCAAGCGGCAGCTGCGCGGGATCTGGATCGCCACGGTGAACAACATCGACTGGCCGGTGCGCACCGGCCAATCGGTCGCCCGGCAGAAGGCCGACTACGTCAAGCTCCTCGACAGCGCGGCCGAGCGCCGGATCAACGCGGTCTTCCTCCAGGTCCGCCCGGCCTCCGACGCGCTCTACAGGTCGGGCCTGGAGCCGTGGTCGAAGTTCCTGACCGGTACGGCGGGCAAGGACCCGGGCTGGGACCCGATGCCCTTCCTCATCGACGAGGCCCACAAGCGCGGCATGGAGTTCCACGCCTGGTTCAACCCCTACCGCGCGGCCTACGACGCCGACGTGAGCGCGCTGCCCGCCTCCCACCCCGCCCGCGTGCACCCCGACTGGGTCGTCAAGCACGAGGGCCGCCTCTACTACAACCCCGGCCTGCCCGCGGTCCGCGACCACGTCACCACCGTCATCAAGGACGTGGTCAGGCGCTACGACATCGACGGCGTGCACTTCGACGACTACTTCTACCCCTACCCCGGCCGGGGCACGAGGTTCAAGGACGGCGCCGCCTTCGCCAGGTACGGCAACGGCGCGAAGCTCGCCGACTGGCGGCGCGCCAACGTCAACAAGCTGGTCGCCCAGGTGGACGCGGCCGTGCACGAGACCAAGAAGCACGTGAAGTTCGGCATCAGCCCGTTCGGCATCTGGCGCAACAAGTCCAACGACCCGGCCGGGTCGGCGACCAGCGGCATGTCCGCCTACGACTCCATCTACGCCGACGCCCGCCACTGGATCCGCAAGGGCACGGTCGACTACGTCATGCCGCAGCTGTACTGGCCGCGCGGCTTCCGGGTCGCCGACTACGACGTGCTGATGCCGTGGTGGGCCAGGCAGGTCGAGGGCACCGGCGTGCACCTGTACATCGGCCAGGCCCTCTACCGCGTCGGGACCACCGACACCCCGGCCTGGACCAAGCCCGGCGAGCTCCCCGCCCACCTGACCCGCAACCGCAAGCACCCCGAGGTCCGCGGCGACGTCTACTTCAGCGCCACCCAGGTCCGCACCAACCCGCTCGGCGCGATGGACCGGATCGCCAAGGCCCACTACTCCCGGCCCGCCCTGATGCCCCTCATCAAGGGCCTGGGCGGCGCGGCGCCGGCCCAGCCCGCCGACGTCAGGCTCCGGGCGGCCAAGCTGTCCTGGAAGTCCTCCCCCGGGGCCCGCGCCTACGCGGTCTACCGGGTCGCCTCCGGCGGCGTGGACGCCTGCTCGGTGGCCGACGCCCGCAACCTGGTGGCGGTGGTGCCCGCGGCCTCCGGCGCGCGCCAGAGCCTGCCCGTCACCGGCGGCGGGACCTACCTCGTCTCCGCCCTGGACCGGCTGCACAACGAGAGCGCGGCCACCCGGGCGATCCTGCCCTGACGGGCAGGCCGCCCGGGTGGCGGGTGCCGGACGGCCTTCCCCTGGCGAAACCGGCTTGCGGTGACTCCTCCGCTCCCTGGGTGCCTAGACCGTCACCGCCAGCAGGTCGCGGAACGCCCCGGTGCCCTGCGGCGTCACCTCCACCGCGCGCCCGGAGCCGACCCGCCGCAACCACTGCCGCTGCAATGCCGTGGCGCACAAGGCCGCGCCCAGCGCTCCGGCGAGATGCGGTCGACGCTCCGTCCAGTCCAGGCAGTTCCGTACCAAGGGGCGCCGGGCGCCCGGGGGCTGCTCGTATCCCAGGGCGTCGGCCAGCCATGCCCGACCTGCCGCGGTGACGGCGGTCCCGGAGTCGGTGGCGACCAGCCCTCGGGCGATCATTGCGTCTGCCAGGACCACGCCCAGCTGCCCCGCCAGATGGTCGTAGCAGGTGCGGGCGCGGGCTTCGGCGCTGAGCCGAACCGATTCGCGTAGATTCTGCGGACGCGCAGTGTCCGGAGCGTACGAGGCGAGGGCCTCGACGAGGGCGGCAGCCTCGGGGCCTGCCAGCCGGACGTAGCGGTGTCGGCCCTGGCGTTCCTCGGTCAGCACTCCCCCCTTGATGAGGAGGGAAAGCTGCTCGCTGGCGGTGGAGGGTCGCACTCCTGCATACCGGGCGAGCTCGCCCGCCGTCCAGGCACGTCCGTCAAGCAGTGCTTGGCAGAAGACCGACCTGGTGCGGTCGGCGAACAGGCCGGCGGTCTCGGCGAGCGAAGGCATGCCGCCATGATGCCGCAGGGATGGTTCGGGCGGCGCCGAACTGTTCCGCACCTAGCGTCAGGTCCATGACGCACACGATGCATGAATTCGCCCGTCATACGGACGTGCGCGCGGCGCTTGCCGACCCGGCGCTGGTCCCCGAGCTGCCCGCAGCGGACGGCGGTCCCGTAGGGGCGAGTGTCGCGTGGCTGCGGGCCACCGTGGCCCGATTCAGTTCCGGTGAGCCTCATCGGCGGCGCAGAGCCTTCGTGGAGACCGAACTCGCCCGGCTGGAGCCCGCCGCGCTGTGGAGCGCAGTGGCGGCCGGCACTGACGGGGAGGTCCGGGTGCGGCTGGTTCATGCCCTCGCCGAGGCCCTGGAGATGCCGCAGCCCAGAGAGGTCGCGGAGGCAGTGACCATCGTGGCCGGGGCATACTTCGGGGGTGCGGATCCGGCCGCGGACGAGGCTGTGGCCCGGCTGGTGGCGCTGCTGGCGCCGGAGGACGCGGACGAGTCCGCTTTGGAGGCCGCAGCCAACCGCATCGGACTGCTGGTGCAGGCGTGCGCGGCGACGGCGGCACTGGTCGATGCCGCGGCCGGCGGCAACGTACCGCTGGCGCGGGTGCTCCGGGAGACTCCACCGGTGCGAACCATGCGTCGCATCGCCGTCCGTGCCACCCGCGTCGCCGGACAGGACATCGCCGATGGCGATGTGGTGCTCTTGGATCTGGCAGCCGCACAGAGTGCGCATCCCGTACCGGTCACTTTCGGCGCCCCGCCCAGGGTCTGCCCCGGCCGAGCCCACGCTCTCGCCCTGGCCAACGGCCTCCTCCAGCGACCGCTGACCGCATTCGCCCATCTGCACCATCAAGCCGCCCCGCTGCTGCTGCCCAACGCCTGGGACTACGCCTCCGCCGCCGCCCTTGCGGCCCAGGGCTTCAACGCGATCGGCACCACCAGCCTGGGCGTGGCCGCGGCCCTCGGCCTGCCGGACGGAGCGGCCGCCACCGCAGCGGCGACCGTGGCGCTGGCCCGCCGACTCGGGCGGGGCACTTTCCTGTTCACCGTCGATGCCGAAGGCGGTTTCAGTGACGACCCGGAGGAGGTGGCCGAACTGGCGCGACGGCTGTACGACGCCGGCGCGGCGGGGATCAACCTTGAAGACGGCCGCTCGGACGGCACCCTCGCTTCCGTCGAGCTGCATGCCGCGAAGATCGCTGCCGTCAAAGCCGCCGTACCCGCGCTGTTCGTGAACGCCCGTACCGACACACACTGGCTCGGATGCCAGGAGGAGGAGACCGCAGAGCGCCTCGCGGTCTACGAACAGGCTGGGGCGGACGGGGTGTTCGTGCCGGGCCTGTCGGATCCGGACGGGATCACCGCCCTGATAGGGGCCCTCGTCGTGCCGCTGAACATCCTGTACGCACCGACCGGCCCCGACCTTACCGAGCTGGCCGCGCTGGGCGTGCGCAGGATCAGTCTCGGTTCGCTGCTTTACCGCAGAGCGCTGGCGGCGGCCGTGACCACGGCGACCGACATCCGCGACGGCCGGTCGACGGACCTCAGTGCGCCCTCGTACACCGAGGTGCAGGCGACTTCGGTACTCCGTGCAGCCGACTCCAGAACCTGACAGGTGGGCGACGGACAAGCCCTGCCCGTTTCAAGCAGAAAACTGTGACAGGCAGGCGATTCCCCTACTGGGTGAACCCGGCGGTCCCTTCGCTGGATCCGATGGACCGGCGCGCGATCTTCCCCTACGGTGCGAGCAGTCGATGTGGGAACGGGGCCGCAGGGCCTGAGGAGGTCACCGGTGAGGCGTACGCTGCTCGCATTCGCGCTGCTCCTGGGCGTGCTGTGGCCGGGAGCGGCGCAGGCCACCGCCACGGCCGCCTCCGCCGACGAACGGGTGGTGCTGATCGGGGTGCCCGGCCTGCGCTGGAGCGACCTCGATCCGGAGGACACGCCCAACCTGTGGCAGCTGGCCGCGCAGAGCGCGGCCGGCTCGCTGTCGGTCCGCGCGGTGGGCCGGGTGACCTGCCCCTACGACGCGTGGCTGACGGTCTCGGCCGGGATCAGGTCCGCCGTGGGCTACGCCTGCGGCCTCCCCCCGGTGCCCGAGCCCACCGACGGCGGCGGCGCGGTCATCCCCGGCTACGACTACCTGCTCGAGGTGGCCGGGCAGCGGAACTCCGGGACCCTCGGCGAGGCCGTGCACGCCGCGGGGGACTGCACGCTGGCGGTCGGCCCGGGGGCGGCGCTGGCCCTCGCCGACCGGACGGGGAAGGTGGACCGCTACGCGCCCTCACCCGCCCAGATCCGGGCGGACGCCCTCGCCGCGTGCCGGGTGGCCGCGGTCGACGTGGACGACCTGATCCGGCCCTACCTGGGCGACGGGCGGCTGCCCGCCGTCGAGGACGCCCTCACCCCGCAGCAGCGCGCGGACGCGCTGCGGCGGGCCGACGTCAAGACCGGCGCGGTGCTCAGCGCGCTCCCCGAGGACACCACCGTGCTGCTGGCGGGGCTGTCCGACCACGGCGCGCAGCCGCACCTGCGGGTGGCTCTGATGCGCGCCGGGACGGAGGTCCGGGACCGGTTCCTCGGCGCGGCCTCCACCCACCGCGAGGACGTCACGATCCTGCCGGACATCACGGCCACCATGCTCTCCGTGACCGGTGTCCCGGTGCCGCCGTCGGTGGTCGGCACGCCCTGGGCGGCGGGTGCGGGCCGTACCGGCGGGATCGCGGCGGCGCGGGCCGAGCTGCACGACGCCGACGTGGCCGGTCAGGCGATCCGGGAGATCGGCGGCGCCTTCTTCACCACCGTCGCCGTGCTCCAGGTCGTCTTCTACGCCACCGCCTTCCTGCTGCTGCGCCGGGGGCGCGGGCTGGGCCGGGTACGGCTGGCCGCCCTCGTCCTCGCCTCGCTCCCGGTCTCGACGTACCTGGTCAACCTCACCGACTGGCACCGCGCCGGGACGCCGGTGCTCTCCCTGGCCGCGGGGATCGCGGTCTGCGCGCTGCTGCTGGCGGCGGCGGCGCTGGCGGTGCCCTTCCTCTGGTCGCGCTCGCGTGCGCTGGTGGCCCGCCGGGGCCGGCGCGGCGGCCCCCGGTCCCGCTCCCGGCGCGCCGCCCTGCGCCGGGGCAGCCCGCTCGGGCCGCTGGCGGTCGTGGCGGGGGTGACCGCGGCGGTGCTCGCCGGCGACCTGCTGACCGGGACGACCCTGCAGCTCAACAGCGTGATGGGGTACTCGGCGGTGGTCGGCGCCCGCTACTACGGCCTGGGCAACATCCCGTTCGCGCTGTTCGCCACCTCGGTGCTGCTGCTGTCGGCGACGATCGCGCACCGGCTGGTGGGCCGGGGCCGCCGGGTCGCCGCGATGGCGGTCTTCGCGGTGCTCGGCGGCTCGGCGATGATCCTGGGCGGCTGGCCGGGCGTGGGCAGCGACTTCGGCGGCGTGATCGCGTTCGTGCCGGGCATCGCGGTGGCCGCGCTGCTCGTCGGGGAGCGGCGGGTCTCGATCGTCAGGCTCGGGGCGCTCTGCGCGGCGGGCGGCGTCACCGTGATGGCGATCGCCTACCTCGACCACCTGCGCCCGCCGGCCTCCCAGACCCACCTCGGCCGGTTCGTCGGCCAGATCTACAGCGGCGAGGCGCTGGACGTCATCGGCCGCAAGTTCGGCGCGATGGTGGGCACGCTCCTCAGCCCCAACCTGATGCCGATCGTGGTGGCCGCGCTCGCGTTCCTCGTCTACGCGCTGCTGCGGCCGGAGAAGGCCACCGCCGGGGTGCTGCCGGCCGCGTTCGCGTACTCCCCGGCGCTGCGGGCGGGCCTGATCGGCACGCTGGTCAGCGGTGTGGTGGGCATGCTCGTCAACGATTCGGGCGCGGCGGTGCTGTCCATGGCGCTGGCACTGGCCGTGCCTCTGGTGCTCTCGGTGGGCGTCGCGGCGCTGCGCGACGGCGGCTCGCCCTACGCGTCGGGCCAGCACCCGGCCAGCAGCGACCTGGTGTCGCGGAGCAACTGAGGCAGCACCTTGGTCTGGCCGACCACCGGCATGAAGTTGGTGTCGCCGCCCCAGCGGGGCACCACGTGCTGGTGCAGGTGGGCCGCGATGCCCGCGCCGGCCGCGTCGCCGAGGTTCATGCCGACGTTGAAGCCCTGCGCGCCGCTGGCCTTGCGCAGGGCGGTCAGCCCGCGCCGGGTGAAGCCGGCGAACTCCGCGGTCTCGGCGGGGTTCAGGTCGGTGTAGTCCGGAACGTGCCGGTAGGGGCAGATCAGCAGGTGACCGGAGTTGTAGGGGTAGAGGTTGAGGACCGCGTAGACGGCCTCGCCCCGGGCCACGATCAGCCCGTCCTCGTCGTCCAGCTTCGGGATCTCACAGAACGGGCAGCCGTCCCCCGGACCCGAGCCGGTCGGCTTGTTCTCGCCCTTGATGTACGCCATCCGGTGAGGGGTCCAGAGCCTTTCGAACGCGTCCGGCGTTCCCGCTCCCCGCTGGAGCTCTGGCTCGTTGCTCATGGCGGCCAGCATATTGCCCGGCGGATCCGTCCGGTCAGGTGCCTCCCCGCCGCCTGCCCGCTGCTCCCCGGGGGCGACCGGTGGGACGCCGGGGACCGCTGTGGCGGCGGGGCAGGGGATAATTCCGGCAGAGTCCCAGCGAGCGTGACAGATCACAGCCGAGGAGCACCAATGACGACCGACGTCTCCGCCGCGGAATCCGTCGAGGACACCGTCGCAGCCGCAGGAACCGCGGAGGGCATCGAGGACATCGCGTCCCCCGCGGAGACGACCGCGGTGACGCCCGCGATCGCGGTGGCGGACCCCGTGGCGGACCCGGTGGCGCCCGCCGTCCGCCCGTTCTCGCTCGGCCTGTCCGTGGCCTCGGCCCCCGAGCCGGTGTCCGCGGCCGTGGTGAAGGGCCGGATCAAGGTCGCCGACGAGGTGGTCGAGAAGGTCGCCGCACTCGCCACGCTGGAGGTGACCGGGGTCGCCGACCTGGGCGAGGACGCCGGCCACCTGGCGCAGGCGCACCGGGAGCGCTCCGGCGCCCGGCGGGCCGGCCGGGGTGTGGGCGCCCACGTCCAGGACCGGACCGTCGCCGTGGACGTGGCGATCGTGGCCGAGTACGGCCACGTGGTCATGGACGTGGCCAACGAGGTGAAGACCAACGTGGCCCGCACGGTCAGCCGGATGCTGGGCATGCGGGTCGTCGAGGTCAACGTCACCGTCGACGACGTGCGGCTGCCCGGCGAGCTCGGTTCCGAGGGCGCCGGGGACGGCGTCCCGGACACGGACGCCTGAGTCCCGGAAGCCGCGGCCCGGACGTCCGGAACCGGGCCGCGCCGGACCGGCGGATCGCGGACGTGCCCGACCGGACCCGCACGGGCGGGCCGGGCCCCGTACAGGGTCCGGCCCGCCCGCGTGGATCAGACCTGGACGCGGTTCTCGATCGCGGCGACGATCTCGTCGATCGCCTGGTCGACCGGGACGCCGTTCTTCTGCTCGCCGCTGCGGAAGCGGAAGGAGACCGCGCCGCCCGCGATGTCCTCGTCGCCCGCCAGCAGCATGAACGGCACCTTGGCCTTCTGCGCGTTGCGGATCTTCTTCTGCATCCGGTCGTCGGAGGCGTCCACCTCGATCCGGATGCCGCGCTCGCGGGCCTTCTCGGCCACGTCCCGCAGGTAGGGCACGTGGGCCTCGGCGATCGGGATGCCGACGACCTGGACCGGGGCGAGCCAGGGGGGGAACGCGCCCGCGTAGTGCTCGACCAGGACGCCGAAGAAGCGCTCGATCGAGCCGAACAGCGCCCGGTGGATCATGACCGGCCGCTGCCGCGAGCCGTCCGCACTCTGGTATTCGAGCTCGAAGCGCTCGGGCAGCATGAAGTCGAGCTGGATGGTCGACATCTGCCACGAGCGGCCGATCGCGTCGCGCGCCTGGACGGAGATCTTCGGCCCGTAGAACGCCGCGCCGCCCGGGTCGAGGACGAGCTCCAGCTGCTCCGACTCGGCCACCTCGCGCAGCGTCCGGGTGGCCTCCTCCCAGGTCGCGTCGTCGCCGATGGACTTGTCCGGGTTCTTGGTGGACAGCTCCAGGTAGAAGTCGCTCAGGCCGTAGTCGCGCAGCAGGTCGAGCACGAAGCGGAGCAGCGAGGCCAGCTCGTCGCGCATCTGCTCGCGGGTGCAGTAGATGTGCGCGTCGTCCTGGGTCAGGCCGCGCACGCGGGTCAGGCCGTGCACGACGCCCGACTTCTCGTAGCGGTAGACGGTGCCGAACTCGAACATGCGCAGCGGCAGCTCGCGGTAGGACCGCCCGCGCCCCCGGAAGATCAGGTTGTGCATGGGGCAGTTCATCGGCTTGAGGTAGTATCTCGCGCCCTCGAGCTCCATGGGCGGGAACATGCCGTCGGCGTACCAGTCCAGGTGGCCGGAGGTCTGGTAGAGGTTCTCCTTCGTGATGTGCGGGGTGTTGACGAAGGAGTAGCCCGCCTCGGTGTGCCTGCGCCGCGAGTAGTCCTCCATGAGCTTGCGGATCATGCCGCCCTTGGGGTGGAAGACCGGCAGGCCCGAGCCCAGCTCGTCGGGGAAGGAGAACAGGTCGAGCTCGGCGCCGAGCTTGCGGTGGTCGCGCTTCTCTGCCTCCTCCAGCAGGTGGAGGTATTCGTCCTGCTTCTCGCGCGACTCCCAGGCGGTGCCGTAGATCCGCTGCAGCTGCGGGTTCTTCTCGCTGCCCCGCCAGTAGGCGCCGCCGGAGCGCATCAGCTTGAACGCCGGGATGGACCGGGTGCTCGGCACGTGCGGGCCGCGGCACAGGTCCTTCCAGCACAACTCGCCGGTCTTGGCGTCGAGGTTGTCGTAGATGGTCAGCTGGCCCGCGCCGACCTCGACGCTCTCCTCGTCGGCCGCGCCGCCCTTGAGGCCGATCAGCTCCAGCTTGTACGGCTCGGCGGCGAGCTCGGTGCGCGCGTCCTCGTCGGAGACGGGACGGCGGGAGAACAGCTGCCCCTGCTTGACGATCTCGCGCATGCGCTTCTCGATGCGCTTGAGGTCCTCGGGGGTGAACGCGGCGGCGACGTCGAAGTCGTAGTAGAAGCCGTTCTCGACCGGCGGGCCGATGCCGAGCTTCGCCTCGGGGAAGATCTCCTGGACGGCCTGGGCCATGACGTGCGCGGTGGAGTGGCGGATGATCGCCCGGCCGTCGGCGCTGCCGGCCTCGACGGGCTCGATCGCGTCGCCGTCGGCCACGGCCGCCGCGAGGTCCTTCAGCTCGCCGTTCGCCCGGGCGGCGACCACGGAACGGCCGTCGGCTCCGAGGACGTCGCCGTACGTCGTGCCCCCGGCCACCACACGCTCGGCTCCGGCGAGGGTGATGCGAAGTTCTGGCACGGCAGACACGGTTGCTCCTTCGATGAGTGGTCAGAAAACCGATGCTACCGGTGACCGCAACGCGAATTCCCGGGCGTTCCGCCTGCGGCGCCCCGGGCCGGGCGGGCCCGCTCCCCCGGCGCGGACCCGTCCGCGGCCCGCTCCCGGGACATCATTTAGTCTTGGTCGCTGTGAACGCAGCAGCTCAGACTTCCGGCGCCCACGGCGTCGGCATCGCGACCATCACCCCTGACGGGACCGTGCTCGACACCTGGTTCCCCTCGCCCAGGCTGGGCGAGCCCTCCGCACCGGGCACCCGGCGGCTGACCGCGCAGGAGGCCGCCGAGGCCCTCGGCCCGGCCGCCGCCGCGCTGCTCGGCCCCGACGCCGACCGCGGTGTGGAGGTGGTCGCCGTGGAGACCGGGATCGCCAAGCTGTCGGAGCCGCCCGCCGACGCGCACGACGCCTACCTGCGCCTGCACCTGCTCTCCGCGCGGCTGGTCAAGCCGCACGGGCAGAACCTCGACGGCGTCTTCGGCCTGCTGAGCAACGTCGTGTGGACCAACCACGGCCCCTGCGCGGTCGAGGGCTTCGAGGAGGTCCGGCTCCGGCTGCGCGCCCGCGGGCAGGTGACCGTCTACGGCGTCGACAAGTTCCCCCGGATGGTCGACTACGTGGTGCCGACCGGCGTGCGCATCGCCGAGGCCGACCGCGTCCGGCTCGGCGCGCACCTGGCCGCCGGCACGACGGTGATGCACGAGGGCTTCGTCAACTTCAACGCCGGCACCCTGGGCACCTCCATGGTGGAGGGCCGCATCTCGGCCGGGGTCGTCGTGGGCGACGGCTCCGACGTCGGCGGCGGCGCCTCGATCATGGGCACCCTGTCGGGCGGCGGCAGGCAGGTCATCTCCGTCGGGCAGCGCTGCCTGCTCGGCGCCAACAGCGGCATCGGCATCTCCCTGGGCGACGACGTGGTGGTGGAGGCCGGTCTCTACGTCACGGCCGGGACCAAGGTCACGCTCCCCGACGGCACGGTCGCCAAGGCCGCCGAGTTCTCGGGCGCCTCCGGGCTGCTGTTCCGCCGCAACTCCACCACCGGCGCCGTCGAGGTCGTCCCCCGCCAGGGCACCGGGGTGGAGCTCAACAGCATCCTGCACGCCAACGACTGACCGATGGCGGGCCAGGGAGCGGCGCCGGACTCCAGGATCGGCGCGACCGTCGCACGGTGGGTGACCGACGTCTTCTCGCCCCAGGCGCTGGTCATCGGCCTTCCGCCGGTGGTCGGCCTGGCCACGGGCGGCTGGCCGGGCGCGGCGTGGGGGCTGATGGCCTCGGTGCTGTGCGGCGGGGTCCCGGCCGGGGTGATCCTGGCCGGGGTGCGCTCCGGGCGGCTGGACTCCCACCACCTGGTCGACCGGGCGAGCCGGACCAGGCCGCTGCTGGTGGCGATGGTCGCGGTGGTCGTCGCCCTGGTGCTGCTGGCCTCCCTGGGCGGGCCGCCGCTGCTGATCGCCACGGTGGCCGCGATGCTGGCCGCCCTCGCCCTGACGGTCCCGATCACCCTCCGCTGGAAGATCTCCTTCCACGCGGCCGTGTCGGCCGGCACCGTGGTGGTGCTCGCCCACACGCTGCCGGCCGTACCCGCCCTGGCGGCGGGCGCGCCGGTCGTCGCGGTGATCTGCTGGGCGCGGGTGCGGCTGCGGCACCACACCCCCGCCCAGGTCGCCGCCGGGGTGGTCACCGGCGGCGGTTCGGCCTGGGCGACCCTGGCCGCGTTCGGCGTCTGACCGCCGCGCCCGCGGCTCCCCGGACCGTACGGCGCACCCCGGTGCCCGCGACTCCCCCGGACACGTACGGCGCGCCCCGGCGTCCGCAGTCCCCCGGACACCGTACGGCGCGTCCTGGCAGGCCCGCGCCGTACGGCCCGGTGCCGGGCCGGGGGGAGCCCGCCCGGCCCGGAGGCGGCGGAAGCCCGGTGCGACGCCAGAGGAGGGTCTTACGTCAGAGGAGGGACTTGAGGAACCGCCGGGTCCGGTCGTCGGAGGCGAACTCGGCGGCGGCGAAGTCGGTGACCCCGGCCTCGGCGAGCGTCGCGATCTGGGCGGCGACGGTCTCCTCGTCCCCGACGATCGCCACGTCGGCCGGACCGGCCGCGCCCTCCCGGTCGAGCACCGCCCGGTAGGACGGCAGCTGCCCGTAGACGGCGAACACCTTCGCCGCCCTGGCCCGGGCGGCCTCGACGTCGTCGGTGACGCAGACGGGGAGCGCGCAGACGATCCGCGGCGCGGGGCGGCCCGCGGCCCGCGCCGCCTCGGTGACGGCGGGGGCGATGTGCTCGGCGACGGTCCTGGGGCCGGTCATCCAGAGCACGGTGCCGTCGGCGGCCTCGCCGGCCAGTTTGAGCATCCGCGGGGCCAGGGCGGCGATGAGGACCGGCATGTCCCCCGCGCCGGGCGTGCTCAGGCCGATCCGGGCGGTTATCGTCTCACCCTCGAAGGCGACGTTCTCCCCCCGCGCCAGCGGCATCAGCACCGACAGGTACTCGCGCATGTGCCGGGCGGGCCTGTCGTAGCTGTAGCCGAACATGCCCTCGATCACCATCTGGTGGGAGAGCCCGATGCCCAGGGTCAGGCGGCCGTCCAGGGCGGCGTTGGCCGTGAGCGCCTGCTGGGCCAGCGCGGCGGGGTGGCGGGGGTAGGTCGGCACGACCGCGGTGCCGAGCTCGATCCCCGGCACCGCGGCGCCGGCCACGGCCAGGGCGGTGAGCGCGTCGAGTCCGAAGATGTGGGAGACCCACGCCGAGGTGAAGCCCTCATCGGCCCCGCGGGCGATCTTCTCCCGCAGTTTGCCGAGCACATCGGGGGACTTGGGCTCGTTGATGAACAGGCCGATTCGCATCTCTACCGAACTCCATTCTGGTGGTTCGGGCCAGTGTAGGACGCCTTCCGCAGATAACCGAAGATTGTTCCGCTTGGACCGTTCCGCCCTACTCCCTCCGGTCGCGGGCGGCCCGCATGCGGGCGCGCGGACGGGGCACGGGTGACGTCCGGGGCGGGGGTTAACTGCGAGAATCAGGTGACCGCAGGCAGGGAGGACGACCGTGGCACCGTGGGCCGAGCACGCGATCTGGTGGCAGGTGTACCCCCTCGGGTTCACCGGCGCCGAACCGGCCGCGCTCCCGGACGGAGCCCCCGTCCGGCACCGGCTGCGGCACCTCGAGGCCTGGCTGGACTACGCCGTCGAGCTGGGCTGCTCCGGCCTCCAGCTGGGGCCGGTCTTCGCCTCGGAGACCCACGGGTACGACACCGTCGACCACTTCCGGATCGATCCGAGGCTCGGCGACGACGCCGACTTCGACCGGCTGGTCTCCGCCGCCCGCCGCCGGGGCCTGCACGTCGTCCTGGACGGCGTCTTCAACCACGTCGGCCGGGGCTTCGAGGTGTTCCGGCGGGCCGGCGCCGACCCGGCCGCGGCCGCGTGGTTCCGCCGGGCGCCGACGCCGAGCGGCACAGCGGACTACGACACCTTCGAGGGCCATCACCACCTGGTCGCCCTCGACCACGGCGAGCCCGCGGTGCTCGACCACGTCGTGCGCGTCATGGACCACTGGCTCGGCCGGGGGGCGTCGGGCTGGCGGCTGGACGCCGCCTACGCGGTGCCGCCGCGCTTCTGGCGCGAGGCGCTGGACCGGCTCCGGCCGCTGCACCCCGGCGCCTGGTTCGTCGGCGAGGTCATCCACGGCGACTACGCCGGATACGTCCGGGACAGCGGGCTGGACTCCGTCACCCAGTACGAGCTCTGGAAGGCGATCTGGAGCTCGATCAACGACGGGAACCTCTACGAGCTGGCCTGGACCCTGGAACGCCACGGCGAACTGCTCTCGGCCTTCACGCCCCTGACCTTCGCCGGCAACCACGACGTGACCCGGCTGGCCAGCCGCCTGGACGACGACCGCCACCTCGGCCACGCGCTGGCGGTGCTGTTCACCGTCGGCGGCGTGCCCAGCGTCTACTACGGCGACGAGCAGGGAATGCGGGGGATCAAGGAGGACCGGGCCGGCGGGGACGACGCGGTCCGCCCGGCCTTCCCCGGCCGCCCGGACGAGCTGCCCGGCGCCGGATGGCCCGTCCACCGGCTGCACCGGCGCCTGATCGGGCTCCGCCGCCGCCACCCGTGGCTGACCGGGGCCCGCACCACCCTGCCGCACCTGAGCAACCGGGCCGCCGCACTGCTCTCCGCCGCCCCCGCCGGCCCGGACCGCCGGCTCCTCACCCTGCTCAACCTCGGCGACGAGCCCTACCGCTTCCCCCCGGAGACCTTCACCGGGACCTCCCCCGGCGGGACCGCACGGCTCGCCGTCCTCGAGTCGTCCGGCCCGCCCGCCGCCCCGGGAGACCCGGCCCTGGTCCCCGCTCACGGCTGGGCCGTCCTCGGCGGACGCTGACCCGACCCGAGACCGCCCCGGCGCGGGGCCGGCGTCTCGGCGGGCGGCTTCCCGCCCGCCCCGCGCGCAGGCCACCGGCCCTGTCGTCCTGCGCGGCGGTTCTCCCGTCCCCCGGCCGCCCGGCCGCTCCGGTGAGGACCGATCCCTTGACTGCCGCTTGTGATAACGCTAACAATCGGGCGGCATCGGCCCACCGCCGCCGAGCCGGCCTCCGGACCGGAGGCCGGCCCGGATCCGCCCACCACCGCACCGACAGGGAGCAGTCTCCGTGCAGCAGGCACACGTCACACTCGATCCGGCCTTCCGCATCGCACCGGTGCACCGCCGTACCTTCGGCACGTTCGTCGAGCACCTCGGCCGGTGCGTCTACACCGGCATCCACGAGCCCGGCCACGCCACCGCCGACGAGGACGGCTTCCGCCGCGACGTGCTGGAGCTCACCCGGGAGCTGGGGGTGACGACCGTCCGCTACCCGGGCGGCAACTTCGTCTCCGGCTACCGCTGGGAGGACGGCATCGGGCCGGTGGAGAACCGCCCCCGCCGGCTCGACCTGGCCTGGCACAGCACCGAGCCCAACCACGTCGGCCTGGACGAGTTCATGCGCTGGGCGCGCAGGGCCGGAGTGGAGCCGATGATGGCCGTCAACCTCGGCACCCGGGGCATCCAGGAGGCGCTCGACCTGCTGGAGTACTGCAACCTGGAGTCCGGCACCCACTGGTCGGACCTGCGCCGCGCCAACGGCGCCAAGGAGCCCCACGCGATCCGCATGTGGTGCCTGGGCAACGAGATGGACGGCCCCTGGCAGATCGGCCACAAGACGGCCCGCGAGTACGGCAGGCTCGCCGCGGAGACCGGTCGCGCGATGCGCATGCTCGACCGCGACCTGGAACTGGTCGCCTGCGGCAGCTCCGGCTCGTCCATGCCGACCTTCGGCGCCTGGGAGGCCACCGTGCTGGAGGAGACCTACGACGTGGTCGACTACGTCTCCTGCCACGCCTACTACGAGGAGCACGACGGCGACCTGGCCAGTTTCCTGGCCTCGGCCGTCGACATGGACCACTTCGTGGAGTCGGTCGTGGCCACCGCCGACAGCGTCCGCGCGCGGCTGGGCGCCAAGAAGCGGATCAACGTGTCGTTCGACGAGTGGAACGTCTGGTACATGTCCCGCTTCCAGAACGCCGAGCCTCCCGCGGACTGGCCGGTCGCGCCGCCGCTGCTCGAGGACCACTACCACCTGGCCGACGCCGTGACCCTGGGCGGCCTGCTGATCTCGCTGCTCCGCCACAGCGACCGGGTGACGGCGGCCTCCCTGGCCCAGCTGGTCAACGTGATCGCCCCGATCATGACCGAGCCGGGAGGCCGGGCCTGGCGGCAGACCACCTTCCACCCGTTCGCGCTGACCGCCGCGCACGCCCGCGGCGACGTCCTGCGCGTCGAGCCGGTCTCCCCCGTCCACGAGACCGCCAGGTACGGCGAAGTCCCGCTGCTCGACGCGGTGGCCACCCGGGACGCCGAGACCGGGGAGGCGGTCCTGTTCGCGGTGAACCGCTCGACGAGCGAGCCCCTCGAACTGACCGTGGACTCCCGCGGCCTCGGCGCGGTGGTGCCGACGGCGGCCATCACCCTGTCCGGCCCCGACGTCTACGCCCGCAACACCGCCGACGACCCCGACCGCGTCGCCCCCCGGCCGCTCACCGGCGTCACCGCGGACGGCGGCACGCTGCGGGCGGTGCTGCCCGCCGTCTCCTGGAACATGATCCGCCTGTCCGGCGCCTGAGTCCCCGCCGGCGGTGGTGGCGTCCCTCAGGCGCGCTCGGCGCCCATCCGGGCCGCCACCACCGGCGGATGCGCCGTCGCCGCGCTGCGGTCCCGGCGCAGGAGCGCGTCGAGCGCCCACGGCCCCGGGCCGAGCACCGCGACGAGGAAGAACGACCAGCAGAACAGCGCCGCGAGCTCTCCGCCGTTGAGCAGCGGCAGGAGGTGCTCCGGCTGGTGCACCACGAAGTAGGCGTACGCCATCGAGCCGGAGCAGATCAGCGCGCTGATGCGGGTGAGGAGCCCGGTGAGCACCAGGGCCCCGAAGACCAGCTGGATCAGCGCCGCCCACCACCCGGGCCAGGCGCCGAACTCCACGGCCTGGCCGGTGCCGCGGTTGCCGCCGAAGACGCCGAAGATCGACGCCAGCCCGTGGAACAGGAACAGCAGGCCCGTCACGGCGCGGAAGAGCGAGAGCGCTGGCCCGGAGAACCGGTCGAGCTTCATGAGGTCACCCCTTGTCTCGTGGCGGTCGGTGCCCGTCGCCGCGCGGGCGGATCCGAGCCGTCCGAACGCACCGGGAAATCACCATCAGACATGGCGTCCAATACACCGAAAGCATTAGTACGGCCATTCACTGGTTCTTCCCAGCACGCACCGACCGTCGTTGAAAGTTCAACTGACTCACCAAAGGGTGCGATCCCGGGCACTTATTGTCAACCACCAGTACAGCCTCCGCCCAGGGGAGAGCGCGACCGGCAACCCCCGTCCACCTGGCCTTACGTCCCCCCAGCTGCCATTTCACCAGGATGCGCACGGCAATTCGCCTGATTCGCCACCGCATATCCGATGAAAATTTCCCGACGTATCTCATCATTCGGACGACCGCGAAAAGTTTCGGAACCCCGAGGAACTCCGGGCCCGCCCGGACCGCGATGAAATGGCACGTTCCAGAGGCTTTCCGGCCCCGATCCCCGCCTGCCCGCCGTCGGCGACCGGGCCGGCGGGCACGGGCGGGCGGTTCTCGATCCTGCCCGGACGCCCCCATTGCCGGGGCCTTGCCCGGAACGGGAAGGAGCCAGGCCATGACTCTTCCTGTCGACGGCCCGGGGCGGCGAACGCTGCTGACCGGTGTCATGTCCCTCGCGGCCACGTACCTCGCCGCTCGCCCGGCGGCCGGGGCGGTGAGCCCGGCGGCGCCCACGCCCGCCGCGGAACCTCTTCCGAGCTCGCCGAAGGCCGCCTACGAACGGCTGGTGGAGGGCAACGAGCGCTGGGTGACCGGCGAACTCCGGCATCCGGATCGCGATCCCACCCGCCGGGAGCTGCTGGCTCAGCAGCAGCAGCCCTACGGGGTGGTGCTGGCGTGCATCGACTCCCGGGTCGCACCCGAGCTCGTCTTCGACACCGGGCTGGGCGAGCTGTTCGTGATGCGCACCGGCGGGCTGGCGGTGGGGCCGGTGGTCACCGGATCCGTCGAGTACGGACCGATGACCAGCGGGACCCCGCTGATCGTCGTACTCGGCCACCAGCGGTGCGGCGCGGTCTCCGCCGCCTACGAGGCCCTGCGGGGAGGCAGGCCGCTGCCGGGCAACCTGCAGGCGATCGAGCAGGCCCTGCGTCCGGCGTACGAACAGATCGCACGGGAGAGCCACGCCGATCCCGTCGAGGCGATGACCAGAGCCCAGGTGAGGCTGACGGCGGACGGCCTGCGCGGCAATCGCGACCTCGCGCCGCTGGTGAGCAGGGGCACCCTGGCGGTGGTCAGCGCGTACTACTCGCTGGACACGGGCCGGGTCGAGATCCTGCACGGCGCCCCCGCCTGAGCGCCGGAGCGCTCCGGGAGCGGCGGTCCCGTCACCGCCCTGCCCGGCGCCGGGGAGGGCGCCCTCGGAGATCGGGAATCGCAGCAGGGTGAGAGGTCCGCGACAGCGGAAAGGCCCGCCGGTTGGTGTCAACCGGCGGGCCTTGACCTGCGTCTTACCTGTGTGGGCGATACTGGGATCGAACCAGTGACCTCTTCGGTGTGAACGAAGCGCTCTCCCGCTGAGCTAATCGCCCGCCCTACCGGCCCCTTGCGGCGCCGACGTGGAAAACCATACATCAATCCGGGACCGGTGGCGAAACGACGTGCGTGACGGCATGATCTTGGACGTGGCGGCACGGGGGCGGCATGTCAGGAGGCAAAGGTCCGCGGATGGCCCCGGTGGGGGGCTACGGTGTCATACCATCATCCTGATCCGCAGAAGTACCGTACGACCCGAGCTGGACCCCTTCGCCCAGGACGCCCCTCCAGGGGAGTCGACCGTGATGGAAACGATGCGCAAAACCCTTGGAAATATGACGCGGTTGATGACGTTTGGCCAGGCTGATGCCCAAATGTCGCACTGTGATGTGCGTTACAGAAGGGCCCGGAGGCGGAATCTTTCCTACGGGCCCCGTCGTTGCGCGTCATAGCCATGGACGAAGCCCGTCACAGCAGTGATAGCCCCGCAGAGGGGACCGACGACGAAAAGGTTTGGCTGACGATGAACAGCACCACCGTCTCTGCCGAGCTGGGCCTTCGGCTTGTGGTCCCCGACCGTAGCACCGTCCCCCTGCTCGCCGGACTGAGCTATACGGCCGACGATCCGTACGCCATCAGGATGGCCTTCCACGTGGGCAACGACGAGCCCGTGGAGTGGATCTTCGCCCGCGAGCTGCTGACCGTCGGCATCGTGCGCCGGGTCGGCGACGGCGACGTCCAGGTGTGGCCCGCCCGCGCCGACGGGGAGCGGACCCTGCACATCAGCCTCACCTCGCCGTTCGGCCAGGCTCTGTTCGAGGTCCCGCTGGCCCCGCTCACCGAGTTCCTGCACCGGACCTACGAGCTGGTCCCCGCGGGCCGGGAGACCGACTTCATGAACCTCGACTCCGAGCTCAGCAACATGCTCTGGAGCTCCTGACCACCCGGCTCCGCCGCCCCCGGCGCGGCGGCCCGCCCCGGGTCGCCGCGATCCGGTCCGGCGCCTACCTGCCGAGCATCCCGCGCATGCGGGCGATCTCGATGCCCTGACCGGAGACGACGTCGCCCGCCATGGCGATCATGGCCCGGTCCGTGCCCGTCCTGAGCTGCTGCGACGCCATCGTCACCGCGGCCTCGTGGTGACGGATCATCAGGGTCAGGAAGAGCTCGTCGAAGGCCGCGCCCCTGGCCGTCCTGAGCCGGTTCATCTCCTCCGGGGTGACGGTGTGGTCGTCGTGCCCGCCATGGCCGTCCTGCGGGCGGCCGACCGATTCCAGCCATGAGGTCATGGCCGCGATCTCGGGCCGCTGCGCCGCGCCGATCCGCTCCGCGAGCGTGCGCACCTCCTTCGACGACGACCGCGCCGGGACCAGCTCCGCCATCTCCAGGGCCTGGCGGTGGTGCGGGATCATGCCCTCGGCGAACCGCACGTCCGCCGCGCCCACCCGGGCCTCGGACTCCCCCAGCCGCTCGCCCGGCGTCGCCGTACGGCCGGCGTCCCCGGGACCGCCCGGCACGATGACCGGTGCGCCGGTGCCCGCCACCAGCGGCGATCCCGTTCCCTGCGGGGATGCCGCGCACCCCGTCACGACGGCCGTCCCCACGATCGCGACCAGGACGAGACTCGAACGGCACATAATCCCCATAACATCAATAATGCGGTAAACATTCGAATCAATGGGGGCACTGTGCGATCAACCGTGGCGTTCGCGCTGGCGGCGATGCTCGTGATGGCGGGCTGCGGCGCGAACTCCGAACCGCCGGACTCCGGTACGGCCGCGCCGTCCGCCGCCGGCTCCAGCGCTCCGGCCGCGTCGGCGTCCGCGCAGCCCGACGCCGGCGACGTGATGCACAGCGCCAACGTCACCCACGTCGCCAACATGCCGCCGCAGCCGCCCCTCGACGGCCCCCAGTCATGGGGCACCGACCTGGCCTTCCAGGGCGACCACGCGTTCGTCGGCAACTACGACGGCTTCACCGTCTTCGACATCTCCGACCCGGCGAAGCCCTCCGTGGTCAGCCGGGTGCTCTGCCCGGGCGAGCAGAACGACGTCTCGGTGACGGGGAACCTGCTCTTCCTCTCCGTGGACACCCCGCGCGGCGGCCCGGCATGCGACGCCGCCCAGGGCGGCGGCCAGGAGGGAGGCGACTGGGAGGGCATCCGCATCTTCGACGTCTCCGACAAGGCCCATCCGAAGTTCGTCTCGGCCGTCAGCACCGCCTGCGGCTCGCACACCCACACCCTCGTGCCGGGTGAGAACGCCGAGACGGTCTACCTCTACGTCTCCTCCCCCGGCCCGGAGCCGGGTTCGGCCACCTGCCCGGCCCCGCACAACGTCTTCTCGATCGTCGAGGTGCCCGTCGGGAACCCCGCGGCGGCGAAGGTGGTCGCCAAGCCGGTGATCTCCGAGCCCGGCGCCGAGGCGGAGATCGGCGGCTGCCACGACATCACGGCCTACCCGGAGAAGGATCTCGCCGCCGCGGCCTGCTTCGGCGACGGCATCCTGCTGGACATCTCCGACCGGGTGAAGCCCAAGGTGCTCCAGCACGTGAGCGACGAGGAGAACTTCTCCATCTGGCACTCGGCCACCTTCAACAACGACGCCACGAAGCTCGTCTTCGGTGACGAGCTGGGCGGCGGTTCGGGCGCCACCTGCGACCGCGGCACCCCCCGGACCAAGGGCGCGAGCGCCGTCTACGACCTGAGCGCGGACCGCACGCTCACCCGGCGCGCCTACTTCAAGATCCCCAGGGAGCAGCAGCCCGGGGAGAACTGCGTCGCCCACAACGGCAACCTGCTCCCGATCCCCGGCAAGGACGTCATGGTCCAGGCGTGGTACCAGGGCGGGGTGTCGGTCTGGGACTTCACCGACTCGGCGAACCCCCGGGAGATCGGCTTCTTCGAGCGCGGCCCGGTCAGCACCCTCGGCGGCTCCTGGTCGGCCTACTACTACAACGGCCACATCTACTCCAGCGACATCACCAAGGGCCTGGACGTGCTCCGGATCGACGACCCGCTGACCGACCCGGCCGGGAAGGCGTCACTGGAGGAGCTGAACCCGCAGACCCAGACGTCCTACTAGACATCGGTAGACCATGACCGGTGGGCCGTTCCTCGCCCGTGCAGGGGAACGGCCCTCGTCGCCCGCCGTACGACCGGTACGGGGGCGCCCGTCTCATCCGGTCATGCGTCGCCTCGGGGACCGACGGCCCGGGGCCCGTTCCCGCAGCGCGGACCCCGGCCTCCGGGCCCTCCTCCGTGACGGCCGTCCGCAGCGGAACCGCCGCGTCCGGCCGTCACGGGTCGAGGTCGTCCGCGGCGCGCTCGGCGAAGATCCGCATCGCCTTGACGGTGATCGGGCCCGGAGCCGCCGGGAGCACGGCCCCGTCGACCGTCCGGATCGGCTGGACGTCCCGGGTGGTCGAGGTCAGGAACGCCTCGTCGGCCTCGCGCAGCGCCGCGAGCGGGACGTCCTCCTCGACCCCGCCGCACCACTCCAGGGTGAGCGCGCGGGTGACGCCCGCCAGGCAGCCGGCCGCGAGGGTGGGGGTGATCAGCCGGCCCTCGCGCACGATGAAGACGTTGCTGCCGGTGCCCTCGCAGAGGTTCCCCGCGGTGTTCCCGAAGATCGCCTCTCCGCCGCCCCTGGCCTTGGCGTAGAAGAGCGCCTTGGCGTTCTCGCCGTAGGAGGTGCTCTTCACCCCGGCCAGCGCGCCGTGCTCGTTGCGCGGCCACGGCACCACGGCGACGTCCGCGGTGGCGGGGAAGGGCCTCTGCTCCGCGACGACGATCACGGTCGTGGGGCCCTGGTCGCCCCGGTCGGAGCCGAGAGGGCCCGGACCGCTGGTGTGGGTGATGCGGATCCGGCCCAGGGCCCAGGAGGGCGCCTGGGCCAGGCAGGCCCGCACGCCCTCGGCGATCGCGTCGGTGTCGGGCTCGGGCATCTCCATCCGCCGGGCGGAGAGCCGGAGCCGCTCCAGGTGGCGGGTGAGCGCGAACGGGGCTCCGCCGACGCACTTGACGGTCTCGAACACGCCGTCGCCGACCATGAGGCCGTGGTCGAAGACCGAGACGGCGGCCTGCGCCGGATCGGTCAGTCTCCCGTTGACCCACACGGGAACGTTCATCGGAAATCTCCTTCAGGGGTGGAGGCGAGCGCGATGAGCCGGGACGCCTTCAGCTCGGTTTCCTGCCATTCACGCCGCGGATCGCTCCCCCAGGTGATGCCCGCCCCCGTGCCGAAGCGGATCTCACCGGAGGAGAGCCAGAACGTGCGGATTCCCACGGCCAGCGACGCCCGGTGCCGATCGGCGTCGACCCAGCCCACCGCACCACAGTATGGCCCCCGCGGCTCGGGTTCGAGCTCCTCGATGATGCGCAGGGCGGAATACTTCGGTGCGCCGGTCACCGAACCCGGAGGGAACGTCGCGGCGAACAGCTCCGGCCAGCCGGACTCCGGCGCGAGGCGGGCCCGGACCGTGGAGACCAGGTGCACCAGCCCGGGATGCTCCTCGACCTCGCACAGCGCCGGGACGCTCACCGAGCCCACCGCGGCGACCCGGCCCAGGTCGTTGCGGACCAGGTCGACGATCATCACGTTCTCCGCGTGGTCCTTGTCCAGCAGGTCCGCCGCGGTGGCCCCGGTCCCCTTGATCGGCCGGGACTCGATCACGTCGCCCTCCCTGGACAGGTAGAGCTCCGGCGAGGCGGAGACCACGCTCAGCCCCGGCACGCTGACCGTGGCGGCGTAGGGCGCGGGGTTGCCCTCCGCGAGCCGTACGGCCAGGGCCGCCGGGTCCGGGTCCCCGGTCAGCGGCGCGGTGAGCACCCGGCACAGGTTGGCCTGATAGACGTCGCCGCGCTCGATCCGGTCGCGGATGCGGCGCACGCCCTCCTCGTACGCGGCGCGGTCGAGCGAACTGCGCCACCGCGACGGGTGCGGGCCGCGCCAGGGCCGGCGCGGCGCGGGCAGCGGCGCGGCCCGGACGTCGGCGAACCGGGCGCACGTGACCTTGCCCTCGTAGTCGACCACGACGGCCCACCACCCCCGGCCGTCGAGCGCGGACAGGTCGGTGGTGACGTCGAGGAGCCGGGTGGCCAGGTGACCGCCGACGTGGGCGAACGAGTCGTGCACCCTCCTATTGTCCCGCCTGTCCCGCCCGCCGCCGCAGGAAGCCCGCCGGTGTCCGGGCCGCGGGCGGGGCGGCGCTTCCGCGGAGCACCGCCCCGTCACCGGGCCGGGGCGGCGCTCCGCGGGAGGGCGGGCCCTCAGGCCAGGGGCCCGGTGACCGTCTCCGCGGCGGTGACGACCGCGCCGTCCGCGACCAGCCGGACCACCGCCTCGATCTCCGGCGCGAGGAAGCGGTCCGGGCCGGGGCCGGCGACCGTCTCGCGCAGGGCGGCCACCACGGCCCCGGTCGCGGGCGCGGGCCGGTGCGGCGCCCGAAGGTCGATCGCGCGGGCCGCGGTGAGGATCTCCACCGCGAGCACCCTGGTCAGCCCGTCCACCGCGCGGCGCAGCTTGCGGGCGGCCGACCAGCCCATGGAGACGTGGTCCTCCTGCATGGCGGAGCTCGGGATGGAGTCCACGCTGGCGGGGACCGCCAGGCGCTTGAGCTCGGAGACGATCGCGGCCTGGGTGTACTGGGCGATCATGTGGCCGGAGTCCACGCCGGGGTCGTCGGCCAGGAAGGCCGGCAGGCCGTGGCTGCGGGCGACGTCGAGCATGCGGTCGGTGCGCCGCTCGGAGATGCTCGCCAGGTCGGCGACCGCGATGGCCAGGAAGTCCAGCACGTAGCCGACGGGGGCGCCGTGGAAGTTGCCGTTGGACTCCACCCGGCCGTCGGCCAGGACCACCGGGTTGTCGATCGCGGAGGCGAGCTCGCGCATCGCGACCGAGGCGGCGTGCGCGAGGGTGTCGCGGGCGGCTCCGGCGACCTGCGGGGCGCAGCGCAGCGAGTAGGCGTCCTGGACGCGGGTGCAGGTGCCGTCCCGGTGGCTGGCCATGATGCCCGAGTCCGCGAGCAGCGCCCGGAGGTTGGCGGCGCTGGCGGCCTGGCCGGGGTGCGGGCGCAGGGCCTGCAGGTCGGCGGCGAAGACCCGGTCGGTGCCGAGCAGCGCCTCCACGCTCATGGCCGCGCCGACGTCGGCGGTCTTGAACAGCCTCGCCAGGTCGTCCATGGCCAGGATCAGCATGCCCAGCATGCCGTCGGTGCCGTTGATGAGCGCGAGGCCCTCCTTGGCGGCCAGCTCGACCGGCTCGACGCCCGCCTGCTTGAGCGCCTCGGCCGCGCCGGTGAGGTTCCCGGCCGCGTCGCGGACGACGCCCTCCCCCATGATCGTCAGGGCCACGTGGGAGAGCGGGGCGAGGTCTCCGGAGCAGCCCAGGCTGCCGTACTCGTGCACGACCGGGGTGATGTGCGCGTTGAGCAGGCCGGCCAGCACCCTGGCGGTCTGCGGCCGCACCCCGGTGTGCCCGGTGGTCAGGGTGTGCAGGCGCAGCAGCATCAGCGCGCGGGTCACCTCGGTCTCCACCTCCGGGCCGGACCCGGCGGCGTGCGAGCGGACCAGCGAGCGCTGGAGCTGCGCGCGCAGTGAGGGGTCGATGTGCCGGGTGGCCAGCGCCCCGAAGCCGGTCGACACCCCGTAGGCCGGGGTGGGGCTCTCGGCGAGCTCGTCGACGCGAGTGCGGGCCGCGGCCATCGCGGCCACGGCGTCGTCGGTGAGCCGTACGGCGGCGCCGCGTCTGGCGACGGCCACCACCTCGGCGAAGGTCAGCGGCTCGGGCCCGATGTCCACGACCACGTTGTCGCGCATGGTGTCACTCTCTCGCATTCGATGTAACCGGTGGCCCCCATGCTAGGCCCTTACATTCACCCTCCGGACGACGCGGGGGCGGAATCCCGGTTTGGGGAGTCGCCGCCTATTCGCTAGAGTTCTCTGCGTGAGACCGGCTCGCCCGGGAAACACGCGGAAGTGGCTCAGTGGTAGAGCATCACCTTGCCAAGGTGAGGGTCGCGGGTTCGAA
>BMQD01000023.1 GCA_014647935.1 Planomonospora parontospora | reverse complement strand
TCATCATCGGTTATGGATAGTAGATCTAGATACTTGCCGTTCCCGTCGAGGACTTTTTTTGCTAGGAGCGCCGAATCCGCTTCTTGAACGCGGAGTGCATACGCTTCCAGGTCAGCAACGCGTTGAACCGTCGCCGCGACCGACCGGCCTAGAGCCTCTTCCTGTGGGGCAAGGGCCTCTTCCAATTCAGGCGTGGCAACGCTTTGACGGAATTCAGCATGTTCGGAAATAAGGTCCGATTGGATTTTTAGGAGCCGTGCAATCTCCCAGAGTCGCTGAGGGAGAATTATGGAATTCGCCGCACCATCCAGCACGCCAATTTTATTCACCTCCGACTCTTCAATGGCGCTGATGGCTCTCCTTGCTCGGCGCACCAGTAGGACCGCCCTCTCATCTAGAGATGAGACAAACACCACCCCTTTGACATCGCCTCCCTTTGGATCGGCCTTATAGCGGATGAGCAATCGATGTAGCGCCCCTTCCCTCGACTCCTTCGAAAGGGCGGGATCAAAAATGGGATCA
Source organism: Planomonospora parontospora (assembly GCA_014647935.1). Lineage (GTDB taxonomy): Bacteria > Actinomycetota > Actinomycetes > Streptosporangiales > Streptosporangiaceae > Planomonospora > Planomonospora parontospora. Next base: position 95,158 of record BMQD01000023.1, on the reverse strand, counting down.
GCCTTCTCTATTGCAAAATTATCCATCATCTTTTTCTTTGCCGCCACTGCGGCCACCCTCTGTCGCTCCACATTTTTCTCGCGCATCTCTCTCTCTGTCGAATTGATCAGTGCCACAATTATACAAAAAATAGCCACGACGATTAACACGCCAAAGCCGACGAAAAAATTGGGTGGCAAATCGGGGAAATCCTGCATTTTACACCTCTCTTGATCTGCGACTTCTGGGGTTGTGTACCGAGAGGATACCTGAAGGAAAATGCGATCTTCGCAGCCCTTTGCAAGCAGTGGGAAGGGGTAATGTGATCGTCATACCGGGTGTTCCAATCCGTTATGGCCTACGCCTGGTTGCCTATAGCCCGAACGGACCTCGACTCGGGATACTTGCACAGCTCCTCGGGTTCGAGGCCGGGATGCCGCTCAATGACGTTCCGAGCCTGCGGATCTCGTATTCAGCGCACGCGGCCGGCGCGCAGTACCTCACCGAGCCGTGCGAGGTCGCGCTGGAATACAGCGTGGACGGCGGGCCCTGGGCCGAGGCGCCGGACGGGCGGTTCCTGCGGATCAAGCGGACGAGTGACCAAACTGACATCACCGGCGTGCGGACCTACACCTGCCCGGGGTGGGCGTGGCAGCTCCACAAGCTCGTGCTGTACCCGGGCGGGGTCATGGCGGACGGCAAGCGGATCTTCTCCGCCGCGACGCCGGGCGCGATCCTGCGGACCTTCATCACCGAAGGCAAGGCCCGCGGGACGCTGCCGGGCCTGGCCACCGACTTCACCACGACCCACGACAGCGCGGGCACCCCGTGGGGGACGAAGCTGACGCTGTCGGTGGAGCCCGGTATGCCGCTGCTGACCCTGCTGATCAACCTCGCTGAGCAGGGCATCGTGGACTGGCAGATGCAGGGCCGGACGCTGCGGGTGTTCCGGGAGGGCACCGCGCTGGCGCGGAACCTCGCGGCCGGGCCGGACCCGGTGGACCTGCGGCTCGGCCGCGACATCATCGAAGCGCCGGACGACGCCACCTTGGAGGATGCCGCTTCGGCGATCCTGGTGACGGGCGAGCCGGGTCTACGGGTCGAGGTGACCAACCCCGCCGCGACCGTGCCGTGGGGCCGCTGGGAGACCTACCAGCAGCAGGGCGGCGTCACCGACCACGGGACCGCGACGCTGCTCGGTCAAGCGGCGCTGGCGCGAGCCTCCGGCGAGCGGGTACAGATCACCCGCGGCATCATCCCGCACCTTGCCCGGTGGCTGCCCTGGGCCGATTACCGGCCGGGTGATCGGGTGCTCGCGCCGGGCGACGGCGCGGTGATGCAGCCGTTGCGGGTCCGGCAGATCACGCTGACCGTCGATGTCGACGGGCAGGTGTCGGGCAACCTCGTGCTCAACGACCGGTTCGTGGAAGGCGACATCAAGCGGGCCCGCCAGGCGGCGGGCATCCTCGCCGGGGGAGTGTCGACGGGCGGGTCCGGTCGGCCACCCGCTCCGGAGGCCGGCGGCCGGGCCCCGGCCGCGCCTGCTGATCTGCTGATCGAACCGGTGGCCTACATCGGGCCGGGCGGGATCGCGGCCGGGCAGATCACCGCGACGTGGACGCCGACCCTCACGGACACGGCCGGGGTCGCGCTCGACATCGACGGCTATGAGCTGTTCGCCCGCCGCAACGAGGTCGGCGAGCTGTGGCACCTGATCGCGATGACCGGCGGCGGCGACACCACGGCGACCTACTCGCCGCTGGAAGTCGGCTGGGAGTACGCGTTCAAGGTCCGGGCCACGTCCCGGGGCGTGAAGGGCGTGTTCTCCGAACCGGTCGCGGTGGAGATCCCGGACGATGCGGAACCGCCTCCGGTGCCGTCCGCGCCGCTCCTGTCGACGCGGCTCGGGGTCATCACCGTCGCGTGGGACGGCCTGACGGCGGACGGGCAGGTGATGCCCGCCGACTTCGCCAGGGTTCGCATCTGGATGCGGGACCCCCTGGCCGAGGACCCGGCGGCCGCGGTCGACTACCTGGACGCGGCCGGGGCCGTGGTGGTCACCGGCCAGCCGTACGAGGCCGACCGCGAGTTCTTCCTCACGGCGGTCGACCGCTCCGGCAACGAGTCCGCGGCCTCGGCGACGGCGGTCATCGCGACGGCGCCGCTCGTGGACACCGACATGATCGGCGCGGTCATCGACGGCGCGGACATCCTCGACGGCACGATCGTCGCCTCCGACAAGGTCGTCGCCAACTCCATCACGGGCTCCCTGATCCAGGCGCGCGCGGTCCAGACGGGCCACCTGGCGGCGAACGCCGTCAGCGCGGACAAGATAGAAGCCGGAGCGATCACGGCGGGCAAGCTCGCCGCGGTGCTCACCGTCTCCACGCGGATCGTCGCGGGCGACCCGGGCAGCGCGCGGGTGGAGCTCAACTCGACCGGCGTGCGCGGCTACGACTCGGGCGGCAGCGAGCTGGTGTCGCTGCCGAACACCGGAGCGTTCACGCTGCGGTCGGCCGCGTCGGGCCCTCGGGTGCAGCTGGACACCACGGGGTTGCGGGCGTTCAACAGCTCCGGCGTGACGACCGTCAACATCTCCTCGGCGGGCGCGTTCACACTGCGGTCGAGTGCGTCGGGCGCACGGATCGAGGTGGACACCTCGGGAGTGCGGGCGTTCAACGCCAGCGGCACGCGGACGTTCACCGTGGACGCGGCCAACGGCGAGGTGGACATCCTGGGGCGGCTCTCATCAGGTCCGTCCGGCAAACGCCTGGTGATCAATCCGCTGCTCGGCGCGGACCCGGAGATCCGCTTCTACGAGGACAACACGAACTACCACTACATCACCAGCTTCGTGGAGTCAGCGAACACTCTGCAGATCGGCACGGCCATCCACGGTGACCGCAAGGGCCTCATCCAGCTCACCCCGAACTCGGCTCATATCGGCGTGGTCGACGGAGCGGGTAACGCGTTCCAGTACGGCATGCAGGTCACCAACGACGGCTTCTTGGAGTTCTCCGGCCGGTTGGGTACGGCCGGCAGTCGCAGCACCTTCGCGCGAGGCAACGCGTCGTTCCCGGCGAACAGCTGGGGGACGGTCGGGTTCGGGTTCACCTTCACCGGCGGCACCGCGTTCGTGGTCGCCACGATGTTCAACATCCACGGCCCGCACGGAGTCTGCCTCAACAACCGCAACGAAAGCGGGTTCGGCTTCTCGACCACCGAAGGTGTGCCCGGCGCAGGTTACGACATCCAATACTTCGCGTGGAAGCAGTGATCACTATGGCACCGATCGAACGACACATCGTGGACGCGTACGCTTCGGACCATTCCGGCGTGGAGATGTGGACGATCCGCACCCGCGACCCGGCCAACCCGGACGCCCCGGACTTCTGCTATCTGCTGCCGAGCATCACCTTCGAGAACCTCGCCGTCGAATACGGGATCGACCCGGACGACATCGACGAGCTGCTGCGGGTGGCGATCCTGCAACTGCACATCCCCGGCGGCACCTGGCCGGACGACCCGACGGCGGCAGCGCTCCGCAAGGGCCGGCCGGTCCGGCTCGACAACGCCGATACCACCGATCAGGCCCGCGAGGCGCATTTGGAGCGGTGCTCGTGGGTCGAGGAGAACGTGGTGCGGATCGTGGAGCCCGCCCCGGGCGGGACCGCGCGGGTTCAGGTCGCGGCCCTGGCCGGAGCCCGCGGGGCGGTGGTGGACGCGGGGCAGCGTCTGCAGGCGCTGAAAGCGACCTACCGGCCGGACCCTGACCGGATGGAGCAGCGCCGCCTGGAGCTGCAGCAGGCGCTGGGCCGGGAGGTGTGATGAACGAGCAGCCCCCTGCGGATGTCGCGCTCGCGCTGGCCGAGCTACGCCGCCTGGTCGAGGTCGGATTCGAGAAGACGTCCGGGCAGACCGCGTTGATCCTGCAACGCCTGGACCACGTTGATGGCCGTCACGCCGAGCTGGCCGAGCAGGTGAAGAAGGACCGGGACGCGGCCGAGGCCCGCCACATGGTGCTGGAGAACCGGCTGGACGCGGTGGAGCGGGAAGCGGTGACGAGCGCGCAGCTCGCGGACCGGACCCGGCAGATCATCGCGATCGTCGGCCTGATGGTGACCATCGCCGGGGCGGTCATTGCGTTGATCAGCTTGACCAAGGGGTGAGGAGGAACATCAGTGAAGATAATCTCTCGGAAGGGCTGGGGGGCGAAGGCTCCATCCGGCCGCTACACGCGCATCACCCGCACGCGCGGTGTGAAGGTCCACTACACGGGCGGGTACGTCCCGCCGGGCATCGTGGACGATCACCGGATCTGCATCGAGCTGGTGCTCGCCTTCCAGCGGATGCACATGTCCGGCGGCCGGGGCGAGACGTACATCGACCTAGGCTACAGCCTGGTGGCGTGTCCGCATCAGCGGGTGTTCATGGGCCGCGGGCCCGGCGTCGTTCCGGCGGCGAACGGGGCGGGCCTCAACAGCGGCCATTACGCGGTGCTCGCCCTGGTCGGATCGAGCGGGTTCACCGAGCCGAACGACGGCATGCTGCACGCCGTGGTCGACGCGATCGAGTACCTCCGCCGAGAGGGCGGCGCCGGCCGGGAGGTGAAGGGTCACCGGGACGGCTACGCCACCTCCTGCCCCGGCGGGCCGCTGTACGCATGGGTGCGCGCAGGCGCTCGACGGCCGAAGACCGCCCCAGCCAAGCCGGTGCCCGCCCCGAAACCGGAGATCACATGGACGGAGACCCTGATCGTGAAGAACCTGCCCGGCCTGAAGCCGGGCGACGAGCACCGGCACGTCAAGACCATGCGGGCCGTGCTGTTCGCCCGCGGTGTCGAGCCGAAGAACCTCCACTCGATGGTCTACGAGCCCGGCGGCGACCTTCAGGAGAAGGTCCTCGCGTTCAAGGCCGCGAAGAAGCTGGGCGACGGCCCGGCCTGGACGCGCGCGTGCTGGATCGCCGCGCTGTCGTAGACGACGAGCGGCCCGGCCGGAGCTCGGGCTTGATCGACTCCAGCAACTAAGCACTTTTCATCCGAAACCTCAGAGGCATCGCCCCCTGTGTCACAGAATCAAGACCGCCCAAGAGCGGAGAGCTGCCTGAGGGCCACGTACAGGCCTGGTCCGAAGACGACGACAACCAGCAGGGTCCACAGTTCATTGGACCCCACAGCGATCAGGTATCCGGCGAAGACGAACACCGCTAGCACGTAGATCGACAGGTAGCCGCGGGCTACCGATCGGTTCCAGGTCCAAGGAACCCGAGCTAGCCCTACGAACAAACGAATCCCGATCATCACGCCCGCGATAGCGGCGAGAGTCCACATGATCATGATCATAGCTAGCAGAGAAACGATCTCTCTGCGCAATCCGCGTCGAACCAGCCCATCCCGGCTGGTTTTTCGCATTTCTGGACCCCTTTTGGAGGTGGCCATGAGCAAGTCCCGCAGTCTCATCTTCGGCACCGAGCCCGCCGTCATCCTGTACGTCATCAACGCCGTGGTCGCGTTCTTCGTGACCATCCCGGCTGTCGGCCTGACCGAGGAGTCCGCCGGGTGGGTGATGACGATCGCCAACGGCGCCATCGCGCTCCTGGTGGCGATCAACACCCGCCCGTGGGTGGTCTCGGCGCTGACCGGCGCGCTGTCCACGATCCTGACCGGTCTCGCCTCGTTCAGCCTGCCGTTCACCGAGGCCCAGTCGGGTGCGTTCGTCGTGCTCGTGTCCGCCGTCCTCGGTCTGGTCCTGCGCGGCCAGGTCACACCCGCGGCCGGCCCGGTCACGGCGTCGAAGGTCGTGACCGAGAACCGCTACTCCTGATCGTCTGTGGCTGCGGCCCCGCTCGTCTCTTCGGAGGCGGGCGGGGCCGCTTCGGCGTGTCCGAAGGTTGGTGGGTCGCCGCCCCACATGCGTTTCAGTTCGGCGATCTCATGTCGCCGCTTGGCCAGCGCGGGCCGCAGAGCAGCCATCACGTACTCGTGGAGCCACGGTGGCGGCTCCTCGGGAAGGCTCATACCGTTCATCGTGACGGGTCGAGTCAGCCATCCGCCCCGGAATGTGCGAATGTCCTGCTCCTCCCTCGGGAGAAGCAGGACTGTTTCGTTCTTGCCATACCGGCTGATCCGGTCAGAGTAGCGTCGGCGCATCCGGCGATTCGGCAGCGGGTGCTTTCCGCATCGCGGGCGCGACCGGGAAGACCTTCGCCTCTTCCAGATCTGCCACGGTGATCAACGGTCCGGAGCAGATCCGGTCGAGCAGGTCGGCCTGCTCGGGCTCCAACTCCACGCAGAGCGTGAGCACGTGGAGGAGCTGGAGGAGTTCCGTGGTGAACTCCGCGGGCCACTCCTCAGCATGGATCTCATCCAGCGGCGAGGACTTACGGCCGGCGGGGTTCTTCTTGCGGTAGTCGCACCAGCGTTTGACGACACGCCACCCCGCTACCTCGTACGCCCATACGTCGGGCCGAACGGGAGTGATGCACCCTGCACCGACGTGCAGGGTGGCTGTCTCCGGATCGTAGGAGACTTCGTCCGGCATGTCCTCGATGGCGACCTCAAGCTTGGCCCGCTGGTCGGCCGGAGGCTTGGGTGGGCCAGCGGGGCGGCCCTGGGCAAGATCAGTGAAACGCTCGCCATAGGTGTGCAGCCACAGCACCCGCTCGCCGAGCCGGACGGCTTCCCGCCACAGCTCTGCATCGGCGGTGAGCGGTACCCGGACACCGGGGGTGCGTAGCTCTTCACGGAAATGCGCCGTGTAGCCACTGTGCGCAGTCACTGCGGCAATGTAGGCGAGTACGTTGGCGGCGGTAACTGCGGAGCCGAACCTGTCGGAGAGCAGCCTGGTTAGGCTAGGAGCAAGGTTTGCGGCTCCGGCCGCTCGGTCCCGATACAGCGGCAGTACCCGCCCACCCCGACCATTGAAGTGATCTACGTTTGGGATATGGGCGGTGAAGGTGAGCGCGGGTCCGTTTTCGATGGGGTGAGCGTGCTGCTCGGTCGTGAAGACCTGATCGTCATGGAGGACACGCCATAGATCAGGGCTGGGACGGTGGTGGACTCGGCTATCCGGAATCGTCCATTGACGGTCGAAAGACCGGTATGCCACCCGTTCGAGGGCGGGGCAGGGACCAGTCTCCTCCTGGATCGTCCCCTTCTGGGGACCGTATCCGGGAATGGGCCGGACGATGGAGGAGATCTTTCTGGAGTCGCTCTCCTTGAAGAACCTCGCCTTGTCCGCAATGGGCGTCTTGATCAGGCGGTCCCACCGGGTAAGAAGCGAACGGGCATCGGGCGCGTAGACCCAGGTGCGGTTCGAGTTGATCCCCGTCTGCGCCCAAGGCAGAAGGTCGATGAGCGGGATGTAGCTGAGCCAGGCGTCTCCGGCGGCGGGCTGGAGGCGGTCTTGCCAACCTGTCGCGCAGTCGGTCCACGCCGTCTTCTCAAGGGTGACAGCGGTGAGCGCAGCGAACTTGTCGGAGCGATGCCCGGACAGGCTCAGGTAGTGAATTCGGGCAGGGGTCTCCCGGTCGCCCTTGCCGTACCGGGCGAAGATTCCGATGCACAGCGGCTGCTGCACGCCGGGGAAGACTCGGGTGGACACGGTGGGCTGGTGGCCTTCAGGGGACAGGTCGATGATCCAGCCTTCGTCGGCGGTGCGGCGCAGATACTCTCGCATCCCGGCGAATCCGGGGCCGGTGGTGTAGCCGGAGGTGGTGATGAACGCGACGATGCCCGCAGGCTGGTCGGGGTGGGCGTCGAACACTTTCCACGTGGCCCAGCGCCAGAAGTACACGTAGAGGTTGGCGAGGTTGAACTCGTACTTGCCCATCCCCTCTGCCTTGAAGCCCTTCAACGGGATGTCGTATCCGGAGTTCTTCGCGCCCTGCTCGATCCAGCCGCCCATGCCCTTGGCGCGTTCACGGTAGGGCGGGTTGCCGATCACGACCTGGACCGGTGTCTCCCGCTTGACCTTGTTGGCCTCCCGCCGGGAGCGCACGATCGGTTCATACATCGAGCCCAAGTCGAGCTGTGTTTTGTCGAACGGGTTGTCGAGGGTATCGGCGACGAAAAGTTTCTGGTCTTTCTCGGCGATCTCCGCGCCGTGCTCGGCCTTGAGCGCCTGGTTGATCCGGAGCTCGGCCACGGCGAACGGCCCAGCCTGCTTCTCCAGGCCGATCAGGCGGCCGAACAGTTTCTTGAGCTGCTGGCGGACGGCGCCCTTGCCTTCCTCTTTCTCGATGGTCTTCGCGACGCGGTTGACGATGTTGAGCAGGTAGGTGCCGGTGCCCATCGCCGGGTCCACCACGACCACCTCGTCGGAGGCGAAACCACCCTCCTTGCCGAACCGGGCACGCAGGATGTCCTCGGTGAAGTGAACCATGAACGAGACGACCTCGTTCGGCGTGTAATACGAGCCGCTCTGCTTGCGCAGGTCGGAGTCGTAGACCTCCAGGAAGTGCTCGTACAGGTGCAGGTAGGAGTCGGCGGACCCATCACTGATCTTGCCCCAGTCGACGGCGCCGATGACCCGCTTGAGCGTCTCGACGACGACGCTTCGGCCATCGACCGTCTCGTGGGTCAGCACGGCCAGCGCCTTGCCCATGAGGGAGTGGTTCTTGCCGAGATGAGCGGCGATCTGACCGAGGCTGCGGCCGTCGAAGGCGATGCCGTCCACACGGGCCAGGAGCAGGGCGAAGGTGACCGTCTGGGCGTATGCGTCGGCGAACTCCTCGTGGGTGAGCCCCGGGAATAGGAGCTTGCGCCAGTCGGTGGCCAGCTCGGTGAAGACCTTCGTCTTCTCCTCGCCACGCTGCTCGCGGCCGATGGCCTCGATGACCTCGGTCCGCAGAAGCTTGCACAATCCGGCCACCGCGCGTACGAGCTGGCGGATGTTGCGCGGCGGGGTTGGTTTCCACAGGAGGAACTCGGAGACGACCCGGGCGAACTCCCCATCGGCGGGAGCGAGTTTCGCGCCGACCTTGCGGATGTCACCGTCCAGGCGAGCGACCTGGCCAACGAGCTCACCGTCGCGGTACAGCGCCCACTGGGCGCCGTCGGTGTAGAGCACGTTCGGTAGCAGCCGCAGTTTCTCCCACTGCGTTTTCTCGTGCTTGTTCGGTGTCCACGTGCTTGGCACGCCGCGGCCCGGGGCTTTGAGCTCGATGTAGCCGACACGGGCGCCAGCCACCTCCACGCCGTAGTCCGGACGGACGCCGAGCGTGGCCAGCGACGTCTCGCCGATCATGGTGACGGAGACCCCAAGGGCTTTAGCGAAGTCCTCGAACAATCGTTCCAGCGGGGCGCGGAGCTGGTCTTCGGGCTGGCCGTCGCCGCGGAGTTTAGGCGTGGCGGATTTACCGAAGCGAGAGACGGCCTCGGCGGCTTTGTCCAACAACGACGGAGGGGGATTCGTCGCAGGCATCGGCACCTATCGCATGTTGAGTTGTCCGTTGGTACGGCTAGTTGTGTATCGCGTTTTCCGGCCTGTCAGTTTCACACGTTCCATACGCCCATGGCAGGGCTTTTGGGGCATTCCGCTCTTCATGAGAAACATATGGTCATCCAAGTGCCCGTTTGCGAATATTTTATTTTTCCGGTCATGCTGCCCCAGGAGCCGTATGCTCTCCCTCGGCCGTCCTGTCGGAGGACGGCGTCACCCTGTTCCTGTCGGAGGAACCCCATGGCTCTCAGCCGTCTCGCTCAAGAGTTCGCCGCCGAAATCAACCTGCACGACTGGTCGGACGCCCCCTATCGGCGCGACCGCGCAGGCCATCGACGCGAGAACGACAGCCCGTCCAAACTCACCGATACCCTCAGCGAAACGGAGACCGACAGCGTCCGCATGAACGCCATGTGGGTGGTCGCCCAGGTCCTCGCGCACCGCGACCCGAACTTCGACGTCTACGAATTCGCCGAGGCATGCGGGGTCGACACCCGAACCAACACTGGCCGGCGGGACGGCGGGATCGAGGCCGGACTTCGTAAGAGGGGAGACCACTACCAGCAGCCGGGGATGCTGGAGTAAATGGTGGACGGTGGGGCCTTACAGGGGTGTAGCGTGCGGTCGTGATCGTCCCGTGTCCGCCCTCGGGTGGGCAGACCCCACGGGACCTCAGTAAGGAAGAACGCCCCCGTGCCCATGGAAGACGCGGGGGCGTTCTTTGTAGGTCCAGTCTTCGCCGGACTACTGGCAGTTCTTGTAGTCGTACCGGGTGCTGTTGTAGGAGCAGGAGTCGATCAGGCGGCCGGAAGCGTTACGCACGTGGGCGGTGTCCCTGTCGTTGTTCCACACGTACCAACGCCTCTGCCAGTAGACGGTGCTGGCGCCGTCGCTGCCCTGGCCGGAGCGGATGGTCAGCGTCTTGCCCGCGCGCAGGGTGACGTCGCCGAAGGTGTAGCGGAAGTTCGGGTCCCGCAGGGTCCAGTCGGCCAGGTCGATCGTCCGGCGCGTGGTGTTCTTGATGACGACGTACTCGCCGTTGATGCTGGTGTTGCCGCCGCGGTCAGAGCCGGGGCTGTCGTAGTAGATCTTGATGATCTGGATGCTCGGCGTGGCCGCGGCCGCGGGCTGGGCAGCGGAGGGAAGGGCCACCGCAGAGGCGGCGAGGGCGGCGGAGACGAGGAGCCGTTTGCGCACGAAGGCACTCCAGATTCAGGGGGAACGGACGGTGTAAGACGCCGCCTGAACTGGATGGGTTGCCTGGTGAGTGCCGTTCTGTTGGGGCTCCAGGATGTGAACGAACCTTGTGACCTGCCAACCCAGGTCCCGGCGAGCGGTGGCGGTGCTCGGTCTGGGAAAGTTCTGGTCGAGAGCCGCTACTCCTGATCATCTGCGGTTCGGCTCGCTTCTTCGGAGGCGGGCGGGGCCGCTTCGGCGTGGCCGAAGGTCGGCGGGTCGTCGCCCCACATGCGTTTCAGGTCGGCGATCTCCCGTCGCCGCTTGGCCAGCACAGGCCGCAGCGCCTCCATCACGCGCTCGTGCAGCCACGGCGGCGGCTCCTCGGGCAGCTCCATGCGGTTCATCGTGGCGGATGCGGGCGGTCGGCCGCCCGGGAAATCCGCACGAGCGCACCATTAAGATCATGACTGTCTCGTGCCCTTCAACGTGGGGCAGACCCCACGAGACCCCAGCACGTAGCTGCTGGTCTCACAGGTGGCCGGACCGGGACTCCCTGCCACCTGCGAACATAGAGCGCCCCGCACCTCCTCAAGGGAGGCGCGGGGCGCTTTTCCGCGTTGTGCCGACCGTTCTTCAGCCGATGGTTGCTTCCCACGCACCGCGCTTGAGGCGGATCACCCCGTCCGGACTGATGGTGGCCTTCGCCCCGTAGACGGGCAGGCCCCCGGCCATGCTCTGGCGGTGGCGGATCTGCTCCAGCACGTCCCACAGGCGGCGGGGACCGCCCTGGTGGACGGTCGGCGGGTCACCGCGCAGCGCGGTGGCCCGCGCCCATGAGCCGTCCGCGTGCAGCATCCACGCGGTGCGGCGGCCGTCGTCGCGGCGCTCGAAGTGGTGCTCGATCCCCGGGCAGAGCACCTCCAGCATCGAGTTCACCTCCCATGACTCCTGAACATCGATCACGCCGTACCGGCCTCGGGAGACCTCCTCGCCCTCCCGGTCGCGGACCTGCTCCAGCAGCTCACCGAGCCCCGGAGGGTAGTCGGCGCCGGTACGGGTGCTCATGAACATCGCCCAGTCGCGTTCGACCTGCCCGACCGCGCTGCCGTCCTCGGTCTTCCACGCCGTCACGATCATCGAGGTGTTCGCGACGACCGTGACCAGACGGCCGCCCGGACGCAGCGCGGCCAGCCAGGACGCTGGGATCGGCCGGACCGCGACCATCGACACGATCCGGTCGTACTCGCCCGGGACGGGACCGGTCGCGTCCACGGTGAGGACCTTCGGGTGCAGCCCGATCTCATCCAGGCGGCCGGCTGCTGCCCCGGTGAGGTACGGGTCCACGTCGATGCTCGTGACGCGTTCCTCGCCCAGGAGCCGCGACAGCAGCGCGGCGCTGTAGCCCGAACCGGTCGCCACGTCCAGCACCTCGGAGTCGTCGTGGACGCGCAGATGCCGCAGCATCTGCACGACCAGGCTCGGCAGCGTGGACGAGGACGTGGGGCGCCCGGCCGGTGCGGCATCGGGGACGGCGTGGTCGGCGTGGAGCTCGCCCACCTTGGTCACCAGCGTCCGGTCGCTGTAGGCCGCCGTCGCCCATGCGGTCTCGTCCTCGTGGCCGTCGCGCAGTTCCCATCCTCCGTTGACGCCGGCCCACCAGCGGGGTACGAACACGTGCCGGGGCGTGGTGGCGACCGGTGCCCGCCAGCGGGAGTCGGGGTGGGTGACCGTCTCGGCCAGGTCCTGAGCGTGGGGGATCCAGTGCATCAGTAATCCGCATCCGTTTCTGCGGGGGAGCAGTCGTTGCCGTCGTTGTCGGGGTTGCAACCCCGACCGCGGGCGTAGGCGAACGCCCTCTCCTCGTTGGGCGCGTGGCCGTCGTAGCGGGCAAGGGAGACCGTGTCGAGCGCGGTCTCCGCCGGGGAGCAGTCGTTGCCGTCGCTGTCGGGGTTGCAACCCCGACCGCGGCGCGGCGCGGGGATCGTCGCCAGCGCGGCCTTCCAGGCGTCGCTGTTAACGATCTCCGGCAGCGGCTGCTCCTTCACGTTGCCCATCATCATCCACCGCGACAGGACGCACGGCCAGACCTCCCCGGTCGGGCCGATGGCGGCCTTGCCCCGGCCGCAGTGGCCGCACAGCTGGGAGACGTCCGGCTGGAGGCGGGAGGCGCGGCCGACGCCGCGCACGTGGTCGACCTTGATCTGGGTGCGGGGCACGCCCAAGTCGATGAGTTCGGCGCGGGCCTCCTCGGTCCGCTGGGTGTCGGTCAGGCCGATGATGCCGACGCGGATGGGGATTCGCCAGGTGAGCGCGCGGACGATGTTCGCCCGGGTCAGATGGTGGCTGTTGGTGCTGCGGGTGACGGCCGCGTGCTCGGCAGCCTGGTCGGAGTAGTAGCTGGTGGCTAGGGAGACGTTGGGGAGCTGGAACAGCGGCCACCACTCGTCGCGGATGTTGACGAGGTTGGAGAACACCTCTATGCCGCAGCCGGTGCCGGCGGCGTGGCCGAGCAGTTCGGAGAAGGCGGGGTGCAGGGTGGGCTCGCCGCCGATGAACTGGATGCGGGAGACACCGAGGCTGCGCGCGTCGGAGATGAGCCGGTGCCAGTCGGCGGCGGTCATGGTGCCGTGACCGGTGGTGGGCCCGGAGTCGGCGTAGCAGTGGGTGCACTGGAGCTGGCACTTGCCGGTGATCTCCAGTTCCAGACGCCAGCCGAGCATGGCCGGTGCCTCGATTGCCTGAGTGATGATCGTCATGTGGTGCCTTTTCCTTTCTCCGCTGTCGCGGAATGCGGGTGCAGGCTGGTGATGGGTGCCCTCGGCCGAAGGACGAGAACCAGCCGAGGGCACCGCGGCGACCGGTGGTCCGACGTCCCTGCGCCCACAGGGTCGTCCGGTCGGGTCTTGCTCCTCATGGGCGATTCCCGGGCCGCCTGCGAGGAGATGGAGAGCGCGGCAACGCGGGCGGTGGGAAGGGTGGGCTCCGCGTCGCCGCGCCAGTTCGTGGGGGAGTCGGAAACCGGTTCCTAGTCGGGGCGGGCCAGCTGTTCGACGCCGATTGCGGTGGCGGCCTGTGCCATGTCGTCGGGGCTCAGTTGCCACCGCTGCGCGAGCGCGAGAGCTCTGTTCTTCTGCCAGGCGGCGAGGAATTCCCGGCGGGTGAACTCCGGGAGAGGGGCCGGGTAGTGCTTGGCGAGGCACGCGCTCAGGGCCTCATCAGCGATGCGTCCGATGTGCTGGGGGATCACCGCATGCCGCCTATGGGGGTTGAGTTGTCGCACGCGCCGTAGGAGACGGCCATGAAGCCGGGGATGCCGCCAAGGATGAAGTACGGAGGGCCGGCGGGGTCAGCGGGCTTGTCGTCTTCGACGTCCTCGGTGGGGGTGGCGTCGTGCTCAGTCATGCGTCCTCCATGACGGGGTTCGCGGCCGGGTTGAGGCGGTGGCGGCCATGGGGGAGGGCCGTGCGGAACGCGGTGGCGGCGGTCATCGCAGGTCCCCGGCGCGGAACGGTGTGTCCTGTCGTGGGGCAGGCAGGATGGGGCGCAGACCGGTGGGAGCCACCCCCGGCCGGTCTGCGCCGGCCCGTGCGGACCGGCAACCCAATGCCGGTTCACGCGAAGTGTGGGCCGCTGCGGGGAGGGTGGCGACGCCTCCGAGGATCGGGCAAGGGCCGAAGAACAGGTCGTGGGAGGGACGCCAGCGGTGGACCTTGGCCACGCCAGGGTCGAGCAGGTCGAGCCCGTCGAACAGGGCGACGATCGCATCGCTGGAGCACGGGTGGATGGGGGTCGCGGTCTCGGCGAACACCTTCTGCGTCGCGGTGAGCTCGTCGTCCGTCATGAGGTCGCTGCAGGCGGAGGAGATGACGATCCGGCTGCCCGGCGCGAGGTGACCGCGCAGGTTCACGAGGATCGCGGCGGGGTCCTCAACGAAGGGCACGACGCCGGTCAAGAGCACCGTGACCGGCTGGGACAGGTCGAGCAGGGCCCGCAGGGCGGGCTGCTCCAGGATGGACTGCGGATCACGTATGTCGCCGGGCACGACAGCAGTGACGCCGGGGATCTCCAACATCGCGCGGCCGTGGACCAGGACCAGCTCGTCATGATCGACGTAGACGGTGCGGGCGCCGGGGGTGACGGCTCCGGCGACATCGTGGACGTTACGCGGGTGCGGCAGGCCGCAGCCCAGGTCCAGGAACTGGGTGATGCCGTCCTCGGCGGCGTCCCGGATGGCCCGCTCGGTGAACTCCCGGTCGGCGCGAGCTACTGCGCTGATCGTCGGGAGGGCGTCACGGAGGCGTTCGGCGGCTTCCCGGTCGGGAGCGAAGTGCGTTTTCCCGCCGAGCAGGTAGGTGGCAATGCGTGGTCCGTTTGCCAGACCGGTCTGGAAAGCGACCATGGGGCGAGGGGGTGGCATGTCCTGGACGGTAGGAACCCGCTGGCTAGGGGCTCAACGAGGTTGCCCGTCTTTGCGCGGGGAGTTCGTGAGAGCCGCCAGCAGAGATCACCGTGGCAAACATCGGCAATCGTCTTGATGTACGAGGCGACGGGGCGCAAACTCGGGCACAGACCCCTCTCCCTTCGGAGGATCATCATGGCACTCGAGTTCCTTGGTAAGGACCCCAACAGCCCCAACGGCGGCTCGCCCACGTTCTGGCGGGACACCGAAACGGGCGACATCATCGCCCAGGGATACACCGCCATCGCCCCCGGCACCCTCGCGGAGATCGGGGAGGTGCCCGAGGGCGAGGCCCTCATCCGCTTCCCTCAGCGTATGATCCCGTTCCTTTCGGTGGTGCCGGAGTGACCTCAGCCGCCACCCCGGCGTCGCAGATCGACAGCGCCCTGCGCCGGTGCCGCGTCTCGGCGCTGCACCTGGAGATGCGCGACGGCTACATGCTGGACGATCCCGACTACTACGCCTGGCAAACCGGGCACAGACTCGATCCCGACGATCGCACGTCGTGGTGGCGGCCCTGGCTGCAGAACATCGTGGACGCCGTGGAGCGCGGCGCGGTCATGCGGCGGGCACGGATCGTCTCCGAGCCGATCAGCCCGTACATCCACTACGAGTACGACATCACCTTCCCCAACGTCCGGGCCGGAGAGCAGGTGCGGTGGCTGCCTCGCCAGCGCGCGACCGATCTGCTGGTGCCGGGCAACGACTTCTGGCTGTTCGACGGCGAGACGCTGCTGGTCAATCACTTCAACGGCGTCGGCGACTGGATCGACGTGGAGCACGTCACCGACCCGGACGTGATCGGAAAATACACCGCGGCGTTTGAGGCCATCTGGGAACGCGCCGTCCCGCACGACGACTACCAGCCCACCGTCTGACCGATCAGCGCGTGTCTCTCTCCTCGTCCAACGCCCAGCAGGCCCTTGATGTTCTCGGTGCCCGCCTGCGTCAGATCCGGCTCGACGCCCGGCTGACGGGCCGTGATCTGGCGCGGCTGGCAGGCTGGCACTCGTCCAAGGTCAGCCGCATCGAGCATGGCCGGCGCTCGCCCTCGGCTGAGGACGTCACCGTCTGGTGCCAGCAGTGCGACGCTCATGATCAAGCCGTTGACCTGATCGCCTCGCTTCAGGCGATCCAGGGCATGTTCGTGGAGTGGCGCGACATGGAACGCAGCGGCTTGAAGGTCGCCCAAGAGTCGGTGGTGCCGCTGTGGGAGCGGACCCGCCACTTCCGCATCTACTCCTCACAGCTCATCCCGGGGCCGCTGCAGACCGGCGCCTACATTGCCGCCCTGCTGACTTCACTCATGCAACGCCGCGGCCTACCCGACGACGTCGACGACGCCGTACGCGTCCGGGTGGAAAAGCAGCGGATCATCGAAAAAAGCGGCCGCCAGTTCGCGGTGATCCTGGAGGAGAGCGTGCTGCGTCACCCGATCGGCGGGACAGAGGTCATGATCGGCCAGCTCGGTCATCTGCTGACGGTGAGCACGCTGCCGTCGATCTCTCTGGGCATCATTCCGCTCGGCGTCGACCGCTCCAGCATGTGGCCGCCCGAGGGGTTCTTCATGTTCGATACCGCCGAGGTGACGGTCGAGCTGGTGTCCGGGCATCTGACGATCACTCAACCGCATGAGATCGCGATGTACGCGGCGACGTTCGCTGAGCTGGCCGAACTCGCGGTGCACGGTAAAGAAGCCCGGACGCTGATCACGAAGGCCATCGCCGCATTGGATGGGTAGTGCTGACATAACAGTGGCCCCGGCATCGAGGACGCCGGGGCCACCGCACTTGTCCACCCGAAACGTAGCCAAGTCGGGTCAGTATCGCACCGGTCGTGGAGTGCTCGCTACGCAGGCGTGGTCAGGGGCAGGCCGTCGTGGATGGCTCGGACGCGGGAGGCCTCGACCCGGCGTAGCAGCTCGACGGGGATCCCGACTCCGGCGCGGGTGATGCGCTCGATGACGAGGACCGGACTGCCCGTAGGGACGCGTAGAGCTGCGGCTTCTTCGGAGATGACGGAGCGGGCGTGGAGGGTGGGTGCGGTCACATCCAGGATCCCGGCGGCGAGCAGCGCGCCGTAGATTCCGTCGGTGACCTTGCCGGATGCGGCGACGGGAGTGCCGTCGAGGAGGTCGGCCGGGTAGTAGGCGCGGCCCCAGGCGAGGATGCTGCTGCGCGCTGCACAGGGGAAGCATGAGGCGGCCGTCAATACTGTATTGACGAATCCAAGCCACCCTCTTGATCTATCCGGAAACCCATCTTTCCGATTTATGTTGATCTTTACTTTTATGCGGACCTTATGCAATGATCGTCCGGTTTGACTGAAACGATCATGAAAGGTCAGAGTGAACATCCATCCCCCGAGGCTTGGCGCGCTCGCACGCAGCCGCCGCACCTCCCTGATAGCCGTCCTCGGGCTATCGACATCACTGCTGGCGGCCTTACCAGCTGCCGCCGAACCCGCTCCCACCCCCTCTGCCTCCACGGCGCCCGCCCCTGCGGCCGATCCGCTGGCTTCCCTCAAAGCCGAGGCCAAGAAGCAGAACAAGCCCGTCGAGATCGAGTCCTACCGGACAGAGACCTCGACCACCTACGCCAACCCCGACGGCAAGACCCTCAACGCCGAGGTGCACTCCACCCCGATCCGGGTGCAGAAAGACGGCGCCTGGCAGCCGATCGACATGACCTTGGTCGAAGAGGGAGGCGTTATCCGGCCCAAGGCCATCAAGGGTGACCTGACCCTGTCGGCGGGGGGTGATAAGGCGTTGGTCAAGCTCAAGAACGAGAAGGGCGCGGTGGCACTGGCGGCGCCCAGCAAGCTCCCCAAGCCGCGCCTGTCCGGCAACACGGCCACCTATCCGTCGGCGTACGGCAAAGGCGTGGACCTGGTCGTCACCGCGAACCCGACCGGGTTCCACCAGGAGATCGTGATCCGCGAGCGGCCCACCGGCAAGCTGAAGGTCCGCGTTCCCGTGGACCTGCCCAAGGGTATGCGCTACGGCAAGGACGACTCCGGGCAGCTCGCCCTGCTGGCCGACAAGACCGGCAAGGAGATCGCCGACATCACCGCGGCGCCGATGACGGACGCGGCTGCGGCCAAGGACCTCGAGGCCGGCCGTACCGGCACCGCAGCCATGACCGTCCAGGACGGCGCTCTCGACCAAGAGCTGGTGATCACCCCGGACGCCAAGTTCCTCGCCGACCCGGCCGTCACCTATCCGGTCACCGTAGCCGCGGCTTCCGAGAACTGGACCGGCACGGGCATCGACGGCGACACCTACATCAACAGTGAGGGCCAGACCAGCGGTTGGAGCAACAGCGGGAAACCGGACCTCATTGCCGGCAAGTCCAACAGCGGCACGAAGACGTGGCGCACCTACATTCGCTTCAACATCAAGGGCACGCCGTTGGAAGGCGGCACGGTCGAGAACGCCGACCTGCGGCTGTGGAACCACCAGTCCAACACCTGCGACTCCGAGATCAACTCCGGCATCGTCGCCCTGCCGATCACCACCCCCTGGGACATCAGCACGCTGTCCTGGAGCAACCAGCCGTCGACCACCTGGACCGCCCGTGAAGCCAACAAGGGCGCCTATGACATCGACTGCTCCCGCGGCGAGGGCGAGCTGTGGTACTCCATCGAGCAGATGACCCAAATGTGGATGGACGGCTACCCTGACCATGGTGTGCAGCTCACCCCGGTCAACGAGAGCGACCTCACTAACTGGCGCTGGTACCGCTCTTACGAGTACGGCGGCTACGACACCTACCCCTTCACCGCGCGCGGTCCCGTTCTCATCATCAAATACATACCAGGTGCCGTCCCATCACCCGAGATGATCATCACGGAGTCTGATGGGCAGCCTTCAGACGAGCCGTTGAGCTATGAGGAAGCGGTAGCCAACAGGCTGACCGTCGAATCGACAACCCCTACGGCTCCTTCCGTCACGCTGGATGACGTACAGAGGATTGCCGAGGGGACTGAGAATGCCTTTGAGGTCGATCCGGATAACCTGGCTTCCTCTCCGGAGGAAGAACCTGGGGTGCCAGATCTTACGCCACCAGCTGTCGTGGGGACGCTTCCGCAAACCGGCGCTGAGAACGCCACCACGACCGATCCGATCCAAGCAGTCTTCGATGAGCCCGTTTCTGGCGTGGTATTCACAGTCAAGAACCCCGACGGAACAGCAGTAGCGGGTACCTTGACCATGCTCGGAGGGGATCTGGCTGCAAGCTTCAAACCGAGCGAGAATCTACAACCAGGTACGGCCTACACTGCTGAAGTGGCGAGTGCTCAAGATGCCGCTGGCAACGCCATGACGGCACCTCACACATGGTCGTTTACAACTGGACAAGAAGCACCCAGCCCAACGCCTACCGTTACTCCGACGAACACCCCGACTCCCAAAACGATCTCGTTGCCGGTGCAGACCGACACTTGGATCGATGACCAAGGATCGTCTAGTCCTGACGGGATCTACCTGTGGACTGGGGCGTACGGCAGTAGTAACCCAAGAACCATCGAACGAGCCTACCTGGCGTTCGACACCTCGGCACTGGCCGACAAAAAAGTCGTCGATGCCAAGCTGGAGTTGTGGAACGCTACCTCCTTCGGCTGCGGGGACAGCGCCTCGGGCATCAAGGCGCAGCAAGTCACTACGGCGTGGAGCATTGAGACCCTGCGCTGGGACAACCAACCGTCGGTCACCGCGACCGGTGAGGCGGTCGCCAAGGACCCCGGCGGCTGCACCGATGACTCCAGTCCGCCGAGTGACGTGGCCTGGAGCTGGCCGGTGACTGGCATTGTGCAGTCCTGGGCGGCAGGCCAGGCTAATCACGGCCTGTTGCTGCGCGGGGTGGACGAGTCCGATTCCGCTCCGCTGTACGACCGTGGTTTCGACTCTACGGAGTCCCAGCAGGACAATCCGGATGCTCATCCGCCAGTGCTGAAGGTGACCTACACCGACACCCCTAACCCGACGCCGACCGCAACACCCACGGCTGCACCGGACACGGCGCCGCCGACGATTCTCAAGGTGGAGCCAGCTGACGGAAGTGAGGACGCTCCGGCCAACGCCCAGGTGAAGGTGACCTTCAGCGAGCCGGTGACTGACGCGCACCTCTCGCTGACTGATCTTTTCGAGGAGGAAGAGGTCCCGGGCAGCACCACGATGGACGCTAGCAATACGGTGCTGACGTTCACGCCGGACCATCTACTGGACTTCTACTACTGGGCAGAGATCAGTGGTGCTAAGGACGCCGCCGGCAACGTCATGGACGACTCCTACGGATGGTCGTTCTCCATCGAGCAGCAGATCCCG
The DNA here is from genome assembly GCA_014647935.1 of Planomonospora parontospora. Lineage (GTDB taxonomy): Bacteria > Actinomycetota > Actinomycetes > Streptosporangiales > Streptosporangiaceae > Planomonospora > Planomonospora parontospora. The sequence continues at coordinate 74,775 of BMQD01000023.1, read as the reverse complement.
ACTCCGACGGAGCCGTCCGCGTGCCGTACCGCTCCGGCCTGGACGAGCGGCGGTAGCTATCCGGTCGGTACCCAGGTGAAGCATCGCGGTCATGCCTGGGAGTCCATCGCACTCGGTCCTTGGCAGTTCCGGGTGGAACCGGGCACTGATGAGAATTGGGGCTGGCGGGACTTGGGCGCCTGCACCAGCGCGTTCAGCAGCTCCACAGCAGAGAAGCAGGCCGGACCGGAATCCCCGGTGGAGACGCTCCGCGACGCGAAGCCGTCCGTCGACAAGGCATGGACCCGCTCGCTGGAAACCAGAGACGGCACAGATCTCGTGCCGACCACGACACCGGAACTCCTGGTCAAGGTGTCCGACCCGCTGAAGCGGCGTTCCACTGTGGAAGTCGAGGTTGCCCACGACCCGAAGTCGCTGGCGCAAGGTAAAGGGCTGATTTGGTCAGGCTCCGTAAGGAATACCACTCCTGGGGCTTCAGTAATTATCCAGGTACCGCAAGGAAAGCTCGTCTCTGGGTGGAAAACACGTTGGCGGGTGCGCGTTACGAGTGAAGATGGCTCCATCGGATCTTGGTCTGCCTGGCAGATGATGATTGTTCAAAAAACCGACCCTGTACAGGGGACTGAGCGAACTGAACAGTCAAAACGTACTGCCGCTGAGGCACTTGTCCCTAAGAGTTTTCCCTACAATCGACTTACATGGGAAGGATGCTGGTCTAAACCGGAGACTGGCTCGTGGACAAGAAGGTTCGATGGATCAAAATCAATCGGACATGCCTCCAACTCCTTTAATTGGTGCGCGAGGAGAGAAGCTCGAGGGGAGGCCTTCGAAAATATGAGGAATCCCGAAACAGGAAAGATAATAACTCGCAGATACGTGGGTCACGCCACTTACAGAATAACTGTTCGAGCCTACACCCATGCAGGCGGATCACCTAAAAGCAGAAATCCGGAAATCGATACAGCTTCAGGGTTACATGGACGCGATATCCGCTACACAGTTCGCATAGACAACGTCAAATGGCATGACGCAGGAGGAAAGAGATATTTCGATGCAATGAAGCTTCGCTTGGGTGTAGCAGTCAGTCATGACAAATGTGAGGTGACGAGTGGCCCTAGGGACGATTCATTCTCAAAGGAAGACCTTCTCACTAATTGGGAAAACAAAGAAGCTGAATGGATAATCCACTCAGCTAAGGATAAGGGAGAAAGATTTAGCAGGACAAGCGCATGTATGATCCTCCCGACAATAGTTTGGACATCTCCTCTATCCTATAGTGACCCAGGAGGGGACATCACGAATAGAATCGGCTTTCAGCGACCTCTCGTACGCTGCGATACCGCTCCGGCTATCTATAACTACACGGGGGGGTGTATCTTCCCTGACGCCACCCCGACACTCGTTTATGACGCAACAAAGAAGGCCAAGATAGCGTCAGTTGCCAAGCATGTATGGGATTCCTACTACAATACTAAGTGGACAGTGCCAACGGACGACAGGAAGCAGATCCCCGGGCGCCATCCCCATGGGAAGCTTCATCGCCTTCTCGAACGACCGGATATTCCCTGGCTGGGAGACCCTGATGATGCACCATGGGGGCAAGTCCAAAGAAATCGGACGCATTCCACTGCAGAATGTAGGCGAAAGTGGCCTAACATAAGCCCTGACGCGCAAGGCCTAGACTGCGATGAGTTTCCATTCGCCAGCACCCACGAAAGCCCGCTCATTGCAGGAGGAACAAACTACTCAGCAAGATACATCGATGATAAGGAAAACAGTTCTGCCGGGAGTGACCTAAAGAACTTCTATATGATATATCGGCGGCTGAGTATGGATCCCTTCTGGGTATACGCCAAGACGCTTCCTGGTGAGGAGAACCAGCCTCCCGCGATCTGGAATTAATTATTTATAGGCGTGGTCCGTCTGCAATAGGCGGACCACGCCGCCCTCTAATCTACTCATAGGAGTATGAACTTGGAATCTATCGATGCAAGGTATACGCGTCTAATTCAAGAAGGCCTGCCGGATAACCTCTGTCTTACCTGGTGTCAGAGTGACGACCTGGAAGACATCGCCCGTAAGTTCGGTGCAGACGTGGAGACAGGGCTATGGGCCACGATTGATGAGATAGAAGAGATGGAGCAAGAGGACGACGAGGCAGTTCTGCTTGAGCTCGATTCTATGGGCGACTGGGCCATCGCTTTTGAACCTAACGGGATCGAAGGATCGAGGAAAGCTGTCATGGAATCGGTCTCTATTGGCGGATGCGCCTTCAGTATATTCTGGAATGTAGAACTGGACAGCTCCGTCATATATGCGGTCGACGGCCGCATTGTAACATCATTCACCTTACTTGAGATCGAGCGGCGATCAGGAAGTGATCCGGCAGCACTAGATGAAATGTTGACGGAAATAGAACTGAACGATGGATTGTCGATGCCGGCACGCAAAGCGCGACTCTTAGCACTAGGAGAAATGATCAGTGGGCAACGCCTTACCTCAGAGTGGCTACGTTCTCCTAAATTTATCTTCCAGATAAATGATCCGATTCCTGATCCGATCATCCCTCGTGAGTATTTAAACCCAAGGGCGCCATTTCTAGACGACCCCGAATTCATGCTTATTCTAGAACGCCTGTCAGTGGAAGTGGCTCCACATATCGCCAGAATGGTCGCTTCTATCGTTGCCGCTGCGGTCCTCCCGGATAGTCCTCTGGCGAAAGACGTCCTAAGATTCTTACATCAAGGCGAGCGATTTAAGGGAGAGAGGGAAGCACTACAAGCACAACTCGAGCGGACATCGCAAGAGATTAGTAGGACAGACTCGCTACAAGGAGAACTTTCTTCAGAGGCGAGAAAAGAAATGCATAATAGGCAAATTGCTAGCCATGCCCTAAGCGTCCTCGCTAGATCACTTAATCCTTACTCAGTAAATGCGGCTTATGGTGCTGCCGCGGAAGCCGTTAATCTGCCATTACTTCCAAGGGTCGACTTTATGCGCTTGGAAGTACTTTGGAATGTCGCCAAGCATATAGAGCGCAGCCGATATTCTGTTGAGAGATAGAGATTGCTTCCTCCTTTTCAGTCCTTCAGCGGCGCAGCGGCGCATTCTCCGACCGTCCAGATGCGGGCGGGGGAGCGTGTGAACGGACACGAGGAACTGCTGAGGCTTTTTCATCCTGATGGCCCAGGTCACGGCGGGCTTGCAGAGGCGGTAGCGGATGAGACCAGGCTCCCGGTAAGACAGCAGTCGACCAAGATCCGATGCCCCAACCGGGAGCCTCGTTGCTGGCATACCGTGCCGCGATTTCGCTGTCCAACCGCACTCTCGCCCGCCTGGCCGATCTGATCCGCGCCCACCGCGCCGAACGGCGCTCCCGCTGGCGCCGCCTCGGCCCTGGACAACAAGCCCTTCTAGTCCTGGCGCATCTGCGCAACGGCGATACCTACGCCCGCCTGGCCGGCGGGTTCGCCATCGGCACCACCACCGCCTGGCGCTACGTGCGCGAGGCGATCGACCTGGTCGCCGCCCTGGCCAACGACGTGCACACCGCCGCACGCAAGGCCTCCCGCCTGGCCTACGCCGCTGGTGACGGCACGCTCTTTCCGATCGACCGGCTGGCCGACGATGCGCCGTACTCCTCCGGAAAACACCACCGGCACGGGGTCAACGTTCCGTTCCTCGCCAACCCGGCCGACCGCCTGGTGCAGGCCGGCCTGACCGGCGCCGGTGTCCGGGGCTTCGCCGACTGGGGGATACCAGGGTGCGGGCGGCACGATCCGCACGCCGTTCAAGCGCCACTGGCCGCGCCTGTCCATACCAGCGGTCCGTCAACCGTTCTCATGCTCGTATCTGGGCGCTCGGGGAACGCCCCGTTGCGACCCTGAAGGCATGGAAGCTGCCCCGGTCCAGCCGCGCTGCTGTCTACACCGCCTACACCGCGCCCCGCGATCGCACAGGTCTGGTACCTCGAAGACGACGACGCGCACGTCGTCGGGCCGGTGTGGGAGCGGGCGCGGTGCAGCCCGGGGAACATCGTGGGGGCGCTGCGGGCCCTGGAGCGTGAAGAGCTGCTGTGGCGGCGCGGCGACGCGTGGGAGGTCGTGCCCGTGCAGTCCGGGAGCACGACCTGATCAGGGAGCGGGGGTGTGGGGTCGCAGGGGGGTGTTCCTGCGCCCCTCAGATTGTCGGTGAGGGGGTAAATGATCGCGAGGGACAAGGAGACAGGTGAGGGCTGTGGGGGTCTCCTGGACCCGTACAGCGGTGGGCGATGCGGGCACAGTCGAGGGGATACGCACCTTGCGCGTGGTGCGCGTAACCGTAGTAACGTGACCACAACACGGGATAGGGTGCGTCATGATCAACCCATTGGACGCCCACACGGAGGGGGATTTCAGTGCTGCGACACGCCGCGTTCGACTGGATCTCCGACTCCGAGTCCGCCAAGATGAGCGACCATGAGTGGCAGCACACCCGGACCCGACCCTGTGGTGGTCGCGCGGCACACGGTTTCGTTCACCGATCCCGAGTTGCTCAAGCTCGGCAAGACGCTCGCCAAGAAGCGCGGGGTCCCGTTCGGCCGGTTCGTCGAGGAGATGCTCGCCAAGGCGCTCGGTCACGAGCTCGGCGCGGCCAAGCCCGCCCGGCAGGAGCCGCTGCTGCTCGCCGGAGACCACCCCACCGCGTAGCCGTACGGCTGACGCGGTCAGAAGGAGACACCTAGGCAAAAAGAAAACGCCTCCCAGTGGGAGGCGCTGGTGCGGACGAAGCGCCAACTTCGTCCGCGCCGGTAGATGGACAACTTAACAATCCCCTGCACGCGAATCACATCTCTGCTCTGGCCGCCAAACCGATGAGCTGAGCGCCTTTCGCATGTCTAGCAACTTGCACTTACACGCTTGGAGGAGACGATAGCACCTCGCCAAGCGGATAGCCCAGCACGCCCTAAAACAGACACCGCGGCGTGTCGGCCGTCCGCCCCCCAATCCATGCATCGAGCTGGTGATTCACCATGCCCGGATGCCTTGAAATCCCCGGTCCCCGAGCACCTGACCATCCCGCCGTCCATCACGTTGTGGCAGCAGGCGGTGGAGTACCGCGCCGAGCAGGCCGGCCGCCGCGCCGACTGGCGGCGGGGCTTGATGGCGCTGGTGTGGCAGCTCATGCTGCGCTCGGACTACTACGTCACCACGCCCCGCCGGGGCGCGACCTGGGACATCCTCGCGGCCGAACTCGGCTGCTCGCGGCGGGCCCTGGCCTACAAGCTGGCGTGGCTGCGCGAGCAGGAGCTGCTGGTGACGATCACGCCCGGCTCGACGGTGCGGTTCCGCCCGGGGACCCGCTACGGGCGCATTGACGACGGCCTGGGCAACCTCGCGGCCGAGTACGCGCTGACGATCCCGGTGGACATGCTGGACGACGCGGCGCTGGCAGCGATCGAAGCGGACTACGCGGCGGTCCCTGCGGAGCAGGACGAGGAGGAGGTTCCGTGGCCGGTCGAGACGGTCCGGGAACGTCCCGCATTCATGCAGGTCAACGCCTCTGTGGAAGAAACGTGCACCCCCGCCCCTGGGGTTGACCTTCAGGGGGAAGCTATCCCTACGCACGCGCGGGAAATGTCCGATTCCACGCCACCGTCTCCGTCGTGGTCGGCCACCGTCACGCCAGGCACCAAGAAGGAGATCCTCGCTGCGTGTGAGCGGCTGCGCGCGGACAACCCTCCGCTGCGGGTCGTCTCGGCCAAGGACCTGCGGTCCCTGCTGAGGGCCCTGTTCGCCGCCGGGGCCACGGTCCGCGACGTCTACCACGTGCTGAACGTCCGTCCGGACGGGCAGCGGTGGGGGGACCTGATGCCGCCGCTGCGCAGGCCCCACTACGAGCGGTGCCGGATCCTGCGGGCGATGATCCGGCACCGCCTGTCGTGGTGGATGACCGACGACGGCGAGCTCAAGCATCCGCTGCCGTCGCAGGAGCACGCCGCGGCCGAGGCCCGGCGCCACGCGGAGCAGGAGCGTTTCCGTCTCCAGGTGCTCGAGCCCGTCCGGACGGTGAAGCCCGGAGACGCTGCGCAGGGCTTGGCGGCCGCGCGGGCGGCGCTGGCGTCAACGGAGGCCGGGGCCGCGGCGCTGGAGAAGGCCGCGGCCCGTCAGGTGCGCCGGCCTCGGTGGGCGGCGTGAGCCCGATGACCGCGGATGGGCTCAACCGGGGAGGGATCTGTGCGGTGCTGTCAGTGAAGTTGGGGCAGCTGGTACCGCCAGTACGTTCCTTGCTGGCCCAAGACGGTGTACGGCGTGGCGACGGAGTCGGGGTACCCATACGTGGTGGGGATCTGGTTGCCCCGGGTCCTGTTCCGGGAGGCTTCGGGAGTGTTGTAGATGCTCTCGACGGTGATGAGGACCTTGCTCCCGACCTCACCGGCCGCCGCCAGGAGGTCACCGTAGAAAATCTGGAGGCGGGCCTTGCAGCCCGTGCATGGACCGATGTTGCTGATGAGGATGACTTCGATGCTTTCGGTCGCGACCTGGAGTCCTTGATCGGTGATCCACTCGTAGGCTTCGAGGAGCACAGCGACTTCGCTGTCGCTCTGCGAGAGCTTGGCTTCGTCCGGGCTGATCTCCGGGGGGCGTTGGGCGCCGTCCTTCGCCGTGAGGGTGTAGTAGCCCTGGCCGGACCGGGGTGCCGCGACCGGGGTCAGGTAGCAGTGTTCCGCGTCGCCCTCGGAAGGGACGTTGCCGTCGACGATCACCATGACGCGGGAGTACAGGCCGGGCTCCCCTACGTGGTGGTCCTGCTCAGCACGGGCACGGACCGTGGCCAGTTCCCGCACGATCGCCTGAGTTCGCGCGTCGGGGCCTTGAGCGCCGGTATGGGACATCGTTGTCCTCTTTTCGTCGGGGGAGGACTTCACCTTCTCACCGGGGCAGAGGCAGTCAAGGGACACCGGTGTCCGGCTCCGGCCAGACACTCGGCACAAGGATTGCGATCTACGGCGTAAAGCACGGAAGGCTGCACAACCTCACAGTCCCGAGCCTTCATGCTGCACCGCTCATGGCGGGGCTTTTCGGCACCGATGAGATGACCTGTACTTGTGTGTCTGGTATGGGGAGGGTAGGGAGCGGCCCCGGCGGGGCCGCCCTGGGAGGAGTTCTGCGATCGACGGGGCTTTACACCGTAGATCGCAATCTTTATGCCGGGTGCGTCTCCTCCGGGACAGCACCCCGCGCCGCCCCATCCCGCTCCTTCCGCCGCTGCTCCCGCAGATCCGCCACCAGCTCCGGATGCGCAGCGTCGAACGCCTTCAGCTCCTCCTCGGCCACCGCCACCTTCTCCTCCGCGGCCGCCACGCGCGACCACGGCGCCTCCTCGCTCGCGACGGCCGCCCGCGTCTCCTCCGCTTCCGCCAGCGCGCACTCCAGCGTGAACAGCAGCGCGGCCCGCCGCCCCTTCGGGCTCAGGTCGTCCTGCCCGCCAGCGGCCAGACGGACCCGGTAGGCCAGCTCCGCCGCCTCCCAGATCACCGCGTCATCGAAGCCGGCCGCCGCCCACACCCGTGCGATGTCCATCACGGGCAGGCCCGACCCGCTGTAGAAGCACCGACCGCCCGGCAGCAGTGGGCAGTCCATCTCGGTTTCGTCCTCGCCGCCAAGCGGGGTCGGCGCGTGGTAGCCGAGGTAGGTGCCGCTCCACCCGGCGGGGAAGACGTCCTGGTCGAACTGCCAGTCGGGACCCTCCATCTTCGACAGCACGATCTGGACGGCCCCGTGCTCGCCGGACACGATCCAGGCCCGCGCTCCGGGCCGGGTGCCGTCTTCGGTCTCGTCCTGGATGATGCGGGTCAACTCCATCGCGGGTGCCTTTCGTCGCTGGTGGGGCCTGTCCATCATGACGGGCAGGCTGCGCAGGTGATCACCAGACGCGGGCCCTACGCCCCGGGCCGGGCCCGGTGGAACGACTGGGCGAAGTCCAGCGCGGGCCACCAGCGGATCGTGTCGCCGCCCGGCCCCCGGTGCGGGTAGTGCCCGGTCGGGTTCGTCAGCAGTTCCTGCTTGCGGTTCGGCACCACGTACGCCAGCGCCGCCACGGTGCGCAGGTCCACCGTGCGCCGGGCCGCGTGCGGCAGGGAGTTCAGGACCCGGGAGAACATGTCCTGGTGATGGCTGCTGATCTGATGCAGCAGGATGTCGACGGCCGGGCCCGCCAGCCGCTCGGCGGGCACCGACCCGAGCACCGTGCCGCCGGCCTGGTGCGGCTGCGGGTTGCGCAAGCTGAGGCGGGCGTGGACCAGGAGCACCGCGGACAGCGCGTTGTCCTGGGCGGTCTGCTGCGCCCACTCGCCGCACCTCAGGGTCATAGAGGGTCGGTAGGGATGTGAGCGTAGCCCAGCATGGTGACACCGCACCTAGTGAGATCGTCGGTGTCCTGGCCGTGCTCTTTGCCGGCCTTCGTTGAGACGAGCCTGTCCATGCAAGACAGTTGGGCGCGTGGAACGAGCCCAACGTAGTAGTAGAACGTCAGACCGCGAGCACCGGAGTAGCCGCCGAAGTTAGACCGTTGTTGGTACCAGCACCCATTCTGATCGAGTGTGATCTCTGCGTCTCTACCCCAGAAGAAGCGTCCGCTGCCGGGATTGCCTTTATGGTCGCGGGTTCCCGGCTCGGCCCGTTTGAATGGGTACAGCAGTTGACCATCCGGCACTTGGGTGGTGATCTGCCCGGATATTTCCAGGGTCATGGAGTCTGCACGGTTGTACTTGATGCTGTAGAGCGCGGACTTGAGCTCCAGACCGGGGTGCGCTGCTGGAGGGGTGGAGGTCACCTTCGCGCGGGTGATGGGGTCGGACGGCTCCGCACAGGGCGTTGCGGCCTCCGAACTGACCGGATTCACGATGATCCTGAGAGCCACGGCCGCACCGAAGATGAGCACTCCGCCGACAATCAGAGCTTTCTGCACCCATCCTGCAGAGAGGCGAGATCCGCTGCCGACGGGACCTTCTTCAGCGCTCGTTTCTCTCTTGAACAAGGCGACCACTCCGAGCACTGCCCCGAAGCCTGCAGCGACCCAGCTCATCACCTCCAGGTTGAAGAGCACGGCGACGGCCGCAAGCACGAAACTGGTCAGTACAGCCAACGGCAGTGCCCACCCGCGCGCGTTCCCGCTGCTTCCCATGGGCATGACGATCCCCAGACAGGAGCAATAAAGGCAAGAGCGACGTTCGAGACGGGAATAGCGTTGACAATGCTCGCAGGCCAAAGTCGCGTCTGTAGTGATCGTTAAGGACCGAAAGTGAGAGGGGTTGGGATCGCTAGGGGGATGCGCTCCCAACCTCCGACAGACGCTCTCAGCGCTTCGCTGGGGGTCGTTTGCGCTGATCAGAAAGCTTTGTATTTACAAGACGCTTATGCAATAATTGGTACACCACAACTGAAGATCAAAACCCCTGGTGACCAGGAAAAACATACTGGCACACCACAGTTAACGAATGCAGAAACGCATTCAAAACCCACCCGAAAAGGACCGCCATGATTGAACGCCTCTACACCCACGCCACCCCCGGCAACCCCGACGGCATCGACGTCGTCCACCTCGCCATCACCCTGCCCGGCCACATCAACAGCTTCGGCGAGATGACCGTCGAGGGCGCGGTCTTCACCACCGAGTTCTCCGGCACCCGCGCCGACCACGACTTCTTCAAAGGCGGCTGCGCCTGCGACGTTCGCCCCGGTAGCACCTGCCCGTGCGGCACCCCCTCGATCTACGACGGCGAGACCCTCTACGCCAGCGACATCTACATGCCCCACCACGACGGCTCCCTCGCCGAATTCGTCCGCGCCCACGAGACCAGCCTCTACAACGACGGCTACGTCCGCCTGGCCACGCCCCTCGACCTCGCCGAGTCCTCCTGGACCTACACCCGCCGCACCGGCCTCGTCACCGAGGAGATCGAGATCACCGCCTGCGACGGCGAGATCCACGAGAACGGCGCCCGCATCTGGGCGTGGGAGGACCTGCCCACCGACGCCCCGGACGGCGAGCAGGCCGACCGCGCCGCCTCGATGACCCGGTTCCTGCACGACTGCGACGTCGAGCTGATCCGCGAAGGCTACATGCGCTGACCCGCCCGAGCTGTGGCTGCGCCTACGCGAGCACGTGCCTTCCTGGCTCCTCTGGACCTGACCACCCCACCCCGCCGAGGGGGCCGCCACCACACGGTGCGGCCCCCTCCGGCACGAAAGGAGACACCCGCCATGTACGACGACGACCCCGCCGCCGACCTCGAAGCGCTCTACTCCGCGCGGCTGGACGCCGACCTGGAGATGGCCGAGATGGCAGCCACCGCCAACCACATCCACCGCCTCCGCAAGCAGGGCATCTGCACCCACCAGTCGTCCATGGGCTACGTCCACCCGCCCGTGTACGAGCAGCAGAAGCAGCTCAAGCCCGGCGAGCAGATCTGCACCGACCTGTGCGGCCGGGTGTTCCCCTCCATCGAGGCGATGGAGGCCGACGCCGAAGAGCACCTGCTGTAACCCCGGTGGCGGGCCGCCGGCCGTACGGCACGCCGCCCCGCCCTCTCTCCACCAACCCGGAAGGACATCATGGAACAGCCGATCTTGCGGGCCGTACGCGGCCTGCTCCTCACCCCCGACGTCAACGGCGGCCAGCTCACCGACATCGGCATCACCGCCTACGCCACCTGGCCCGAGGCGCAGTTCGCCCCCGACATCCTGGCCGACCGGCTCTCCCACGGGCACAAGCCGATCACCCCGGACGAGGTGCGTGTCCACATCCTGACCCACCCGTACAAGGCGGCCAAGACCACGCCCGCCCGGAACGGCGTCGTCTTGGCCTGGGCGCCGTCGCTGGCCCCGGCCAACCGGGTCGCCTCCCAGCTCGCGGCCTGGTACCTCTTCGAGAGCCGCACCAGCGAGGAACTGCCCATCCGAGGAAACGCCGTGTTCCTGGGGATGGGCCACGACTACCAGGCCGTCAACGCCCCGCACGATCTCCTCGACAAGGCCGAGGAGATCGCCGCCCTCGACAAGCATGGCGGTCTCCTCCGCTACCCCGACTACGAGACGCGGCTGCGGCCCCGCCTCACCGACCGGGTCCTGGTCGACGGCGTGCTCTGTCCGATCGTCCAGATCGGCAGCGCCGGACAGATGCTCCGGTACCGCCACCCGGACACCCACGACGAGCACTGGACCCGCCGCCCGGGCGGCGGCTGGACCGTCCTGCCCGACACGCCGAAGGAGCGACGCAAGGCATGAGCACCCCGATCCCCCATGCGGAGCGGCCCGGCTGGACCTGGGACGCCCTGCGTCCTTACGAGAAAGGCGGCTGGCCGTGCGGCAGGCCCGGCTGCAACGCGGACGAGTCCGTGGTCGCGCTCGTCAGCCAGGACCCCTACTGGCGATACGGCTTGTGTGTCGCCTGCGCGAACGACGCTGGATGCCCCGCCGAGCTGCTGCCCATCGCGGACGGGGGTGGTCTACCCGTGACCGAGCCCCCGCCGCTGCCCAACGCGTCGATCCGGCCGGGCCCCGTACTCCATTAACGAATGCATAAACGCATTCAGAAAGGCATTCTGACATGTCTACCACGACCACGCGCCGCTACGTCAACGCGGGCGAAACGGTCCGCATCCGCGTCTTCCCCGGCAGCGAAGCCGCCGACCACGCCCGCATCACCGGGCACGTCGTCAACGTCCGCCTGCACGCCGACGACCGCGGCGGCCTGCACGGTGCCGTCCAGCAGGAACGCGGAGAGCTGACCTGGCTCACCCTCGGCGAGATCGGCCTCAACCAGGACGAGCACGGCCGCTGGTACGTGCCCGCCCACTGCGAGCCCCCGCACGACGAGCCCGCCTGCTGACCTCGGCCGCCGGGACCCGGCGGCCTCCTTCCCCTACCAAACGCACAACGAAAGGCATGCTCACGATGGCAACCCGACCCAAGCCCACCACCGGCCGCGCCGCCGACATGACCGACGCCGAGTGGGAGGCGTTCTGCGCCCGCAAGGACGCCGGCCGCGCCGCCGCGCACGCCGGGCAGATGAAGGCCGCGACCGCCCTGCAGGAGCACCCCGAGCTGGTCGACGGCTTCCGCGTGTTCGCCGCCCGCATGCACCCTTACAGCATCGGCAACGCCCTGCGGATCTTCGGTCAGGACCCCTCGGCGACCCGGGTCGACGCCCGGTTCTTCTGGGGCGGCAACGACCGGCGGATCCGTGAGGACGCCGCCCCGGTGTGGATCTACGCGCCGAAGGTCGAGCGCACCCGGACCGAGGAAGTGGTCGACCCGAAGACCGGCCAGACCGAGACCGTCGAGGAGCACTACTCCACGTGGCCCGTGGAGGACGTCTACCCGGTGTCCGCCACGGTGCCGAAGAACGGGCCGTGCATCTTCTGCGACACCCCCGAGGGCGGCACCTGCCCGCAGGAGTGCGCGGCGATGCAGCCCGCCGCCGGGCCGATCCCGTCGCGCGACGACGTCGTGGAGGTCCTGGACAAGACCCTCAAGGCCGTGGGCGGGTTCGACACCTCCGGCCTGGACGAGCTCCCCGACCCGTTCCCGGACGGCGCGACCACGCCGGGCCTCACCTGGAACACGCTGTCGGTGATCCGGCCGGCCGCCAAGGGCAAGGGCAAGGACAAGACGCGCCGTTACCGGTTCCTGTACGAGGCGGACCTCGAGACGGGCCGCATCCGGTACGCGGTGGCCGGGTTCGGGGTGATCTGGCTCGGCCCCGACACCTACGCCTACGGCGGCAGCGACCCGGACAAGCTCCGCGTCGAGTACGGCGACATGCGCCCGACGTCGGACTACCGGATCACGAACGGGTCGATGCCCGCGCCGCACGCGCCGGTCGTCTACGGCATCACCCTCGGCGGCTACACCGTGGTCTCCCCGGACCGGCGTACCGAGGACAGCCGGTTCTGGCTGAACGTATGGCGGGTCGGCTCGTACCACCGGAGCGTGCCGGACGCCACCCGCGACCACGTCGCCCAGGTGGTGCGGCAGCTCATCGACCACTACGAGAGCTGCCCGGAGCGGGCCGACGTCGAGGCCGCGCACGCTCGCCTCCACGCCCCTCAGCGGGCCGCCGAGCATGCCGACAAGGCCGCGAAGCTCCGCGCGAAGATGGCCGACCTGCAAGCGAAGCTCACCGCCGAGGAGAGCGCCGCCGCCGCGCAGGCCGCGCTGATCGGAGGCTCGGAGTGACGCCGCCGCCGGTCCCGGCGCTGCTCGCGAACCTGCCGACCTGGCGCGGGATCGTCGTGCCGTACGTGACGCTGCGGCACGACGACGGGACCCCGCTGCTGGGCGAGGTCAACCGACCTCGCCTCGCCGAGTGCCTGCACGACGCACGCTGCCAGCTGTGCCACGCCCCGCTGAAGACGGCGGACGCCGCGGTGCTGATGGCCCGGCCGATGGACTTCGGGCAGGGCTACGTCAACGAGCCCGCGCAGCACCCATGGTGCGCGGCCTACGCCGTGAAGGCGTGCCCGATGCTGTCGGGGCGGCTGGACCGCAACCGGGTCCGGCTCCGTTCGTCGCACTGCTGCGGTGACCCCGGGTGCGTGTGCGCCGAATGGGCGAAGCAGGAGCCCAGCATCGACGCGCAGATCCGCGCGGGGCAGCCCGCCAGCCCGTGGTTCTCCGTCCGGTTCCCCGTCACCGCGTACACGCTGCGGCGCTCCGCGCGGGGACCCGCCAAGGGCGTCGCGCTGCCCGACCGGTCGATCACGAAAATCCGCCTGGTGTCCGCTGGCCGGCCCGACCGGGTGGACCTCACGCGGATCCTGCTGTTCGACCTGCCCTGGACGTAGCGGAGGCGAGCCCGTTCGCGTCGGGCTCGCCCCTCACTCCCTGAGCGTACGGTCCGCCCCCGGCCGGGGGCGGACCGTAACGCCCTCCTGCTTACCCGGTAAGCACCCGCGCGCCGTACGGCCCGCGGCCCCGAACGAAAGGAACTCTTCTCGTGCCTGCCCCCACCCATCGGCGGCTCGCCGACGAGCTACGCCGCCTCCTGGACGGCAACAGCCTCTACACCGCCATCGACGCACGCAACCGCGCGTGGACCGCCGTGCTCGTCCGCACCGAGCACACCCTGCCCGACGACGGCGACGTCACGGTCCACGTCATCGACAACGGCATCGGCGTCCGCTATGAGGTGTACGAGCCGCAGGAGAACGACAGCAGCCGCCTGCACACGCCTCCCGACCTGCCCGGCGTGGTCCGCCTCGTCCTCGACCTCACCCGCCGGGACCCCCGATGAGCCGCCGACCGGACGCCCCGTACCGGGTGGGACAGCTCGTATGGGCCTGCTACGCCCCGCACGGCGTCAACCCGATCATCCGCGCGCTGGTGCCCGTCACCCGGGTCATGACCTACGGCAGCGTCCACCACCCCCGGACCGCCTGGAAGGCCACCATCACCGACCCGCCGCACCGGTTCGGCGACGTCGACTACCCCGTCGACCACGACGGTGCCGGGGCCGACGAGTACGGGGTGCTGTCCCGCTCGGCTGCCCCTGGATCATCGCCGCCCCCACCCCGCTTCTGGAAAGGACCCTTACCTGATGAGCTTCACCCCTGACGCCGAGGACCTGATCACCTACTCCGTCTGCGACGGCCCGGACGGCTGCGGAGCGGAAGCCGGTCAGCCGTGCCACGGCTACTGCATCGCCACGTTCAGCGGCGAACCGGTCTCCGGCGCGGTCGACGGGTTCGGCCTGGTCCACTCCGACGCCGACCCCGGCCTGTGAGGAGCGCCACCGTGCTCGCTTACCCGGTAAGCACCCCGCAGGGCCCGCCCCGCATCTGGGCGGTCATCCTCAACGAACTCGTCCTCGCCGGGCGGCCCTGCGCCGACTGGTGGCAGCTGTACCGGCCCCGGTTCGAGACCAGCGGACAGGTCACCGTCCTGGGCAGCGGCGTGCCCGGCGACCTCATCCAGCTCGGCCCCTACGACCGCGAGACCGCGGACTTCATCCGTGGCCACCTGATCGAGCACGACGTGCCGCAGGGCGCGGTGAAGATCCGCCGCTGGAAGGCCAAGCCGTGACCGGCCCGGCCGAACCGCGCGGCGCGGTCGCCCGCCATGACCAGTGGCGCACCACCCACCTGGCCGAGCGCAATGGCCTGTGGTGCATCCGCATCGGTCATCCCGGCTACGCCCGCTCGGGAGGCCTGTTCGCGGCGGCGGTCTCGGCCGCGCCGCTGTGCCGCCCCACGATGATCGTGCGGTGGGGTCCCGCCGACGACGGCGGGGCCGTCGACAAGAGGGGCGCCTGCCTGGGCTGCACCTGGGAGGGCCCTACCCGGCGTTCCGTTAACGACGCCGTGGAGGACGCCCACGATCACGCGTGGCCGTCCTGGCGGTCCCTGCTGGCGGTTCGGGAGCTGCGGACCAGCAGCCACGACCCAGAAGCGGTGCGCCGCTGGCGGCTGCAGGTCACCTCCTCCTACCCGCCCGGGTGGCTGGAGAGCGGCGGCCCGATAGTGGTGCGGCGCCGCAACCCTGACGACCGCATGCACCGGGCCGGGAAAGCGCCCAGCGGCGGTTACGAGATCGTCGCCGTGCCCGATCTCCGGGAAGAAAGCAGCGGTGAGGCGGTGCAGGGAACCCTGCCGGGCCTCTAGATTACGAATGCACAAGCGCATTCGATAGCACGGAATCCCCTGAAGCAAGGAGCCCGCATGAACAAGCGTGAACTGATCGAGAAGGCCGCCGAGAACACCGGCCAGTCGATGAAGGTCGTGGCCGCTGTCCTGGATGCGGTCCTGGACACCATCCAGAGCACCGTGGCCGACGACGGCAAGGTCTCCATTGCCGGCTGGGGCAAGTTCGAGCTGGCCAAGCGCGCCGCCCGCATGGCCCGTAATCCCTCTACCGGCGAGCCGATCACCCTCGCGCCGACCGTCAGGCCGGTGTTCCGGGCCGGCACGGGCTTCATCGGCCTGACCCGGCAGAAGCACGCCGCCGGTAAGTAGCGCCGCACGATCCCGAGGGGCGGGCCGTACGGTCCGCCCCCTCCCATGACTTCACCCAGAATCCGCGTGCATCCAAGACGTGCATGAATTCATGCACTACGGTGGGAGCATGGCAACAACACGAGTGAACCTGACCATTGACGAGGGCGCTCTCGCCGACGCCCGCGACATCGCCAACCACCTCGGCATCTCCCTCTCCGACTACGTCACCCAGGCCCTCGCCGAGGCGAATCTCGCCTCCGCCGCAGCCGCCGCACCCACGTGGCACCAGCAGATCGCCAGCCAGCGCGCCCGCTTCGAAGGCTTCGCCGCCGCCGCGCAGAAGGAACTGGCCGAGACCCGCACCACCGGACAGGCAGGTCATGCTGCCTGACTCCCCTACGTTCGGCACCATCTGGTACGCCAAGGGCGGCGTCTACGGGCCCGAGCCGGTCATGGTGATCAGCTCCCCCGCGATGCCGCGCCTGGCTCCCGGCCGCGTCGCCGTCGTCCAGGTCGTCCGCCTCGACGACCCGTGGCCCAAGCCGCACCCGATGATCGCCGAAACCATCCCCGGCGTCGGCATCGCTGCCCTCACCGACTTCACCACCATCCCCCAAGGCTGGTTCATCGACCCCCAGCCATTCGCCCGGCTCGACCCCTCCCGGCACGCCGACGTTGCCCGCCGGATCCGCAACCTCATCGGCCCCTGATCCACGATGAGAGGGCTTGTGACTTGTGAGAGGCGTCAATGCAAGGCATGCGATGACTGTCGGCAGCATGTGACGGCGAGCTAGGGTGCTTACCGGGTAAGCACCCGCCAGGCTCAATGGCGAGGGAGAGAGGTGGTGCCTCTCCCTCGCCGTACTGTGATAACCGTCCAGCTTCACGAGTGCCTTCAGCTTGCTTCGACCTCCACGATCTTTACAGAGCTCCTGGCAGGCAGACTGCACCAGCTATCCGAGAGACCATAAAGTTCAACGGTAACGGTCCGTCCTGGTCGTACGTCCCACACGAAGTCGTAGGAGCGCGTCATCTGGGCTCCCACAGTAACGATCCCCTCGATGGAATAGCTCTTCGTGGTCGTGGTGTTGTTGCGGATGGTGCCCTTGGCGTTGACACTGCCATAGCAGTCTCCCGACCCGTTTGAATAGCCCAACTCGAACACGGGTTTCATCGTGATCGTGTAGGGGGGCTTGAGCGCAGTGAAGTAGACCGTGGGGTTGCCCACGGCTCTCCAGCCTTTCGAGCCCAGTTTGACGAGCCACGCGGTGCGGCCCATTGGCGCGAGGTTGACGCTCTTGCTCACCGTGATGCAGCTGATCTTGCAGACTTTCTGTTTGATGCCGATCTTCGTGTTGTACTTGGTCTTGTTCGCCACCCGGGCGGAGAGGTAGAGCGAGCTGCTCTTGGTGACGACGCCGGTCGTCACGCTGTACGAGTTCGTGACTCTTGATCCGGCATGCGCTGGGATCGCCGAGATCATGATGGATCCGGCGGCGATGATCGCCCCTAGGGGAAGTGCCCGGATGATCCGCTTCATGGTTCCCTCGTTTGCTTAAAACGGTCATAAATCCATAAACACCCTATAAGTTGACATTAATGCTTTGAACGCTCGCCAGCTCCGACATGACACAGGGGGAGGCGTGAACGCCTCCCCCTGTGAGTAAAGATCCGTCACCGTGCTGTAGTGGCCGTCAGCAGCTCCACCAGCGCCTCTAGGTGCTCCGGCCGCATCTGCGCCCGCAGTGTGGCCGCGACCTCGGTCGGCGACCCGAGCGGCAGCGTCACGTACGGTCCGCCCGCCCCTGCGGGCTTGGGCGTCTTCCCGCGTGGCTCCGCCGGAGTGCTTACCGGGTAAGCACCCTCCTGCGCTCCCCCGTCGCTCTCCCCCGCCGACGCGGGCGAAGACGCGGGGGTCGGGCCAGGCGGCTCGACTTCCGGAGCGAGCTCGGGAAGGTACTGCTCCTCCGGCGGCAGCTTCCCGATCACCCGGGCGTCCCGCACCGACAGCCGGCCGTCCTCCAGCGCCTCCTGGAGATCTGGCCGCAGGTTCAGCAGGGTGAGCCGCTGGGAGGCCCACCCGCTCGACTTGCCCAGGCGGCGCGCGGCCTCCCGTCCGGAGAAGCTGCGCAGCTCCATGAGCTTGGCCAGGCCCCGGGCCTCCTCCAGCGGCGACAGGCCGTCCTGGTGGAGGTTCTCGATCAGGGCGCGTTCCTCGGCGGACTCCGCCGACTCGCGGACCTTCACCGGGACCTCGTCCAGGCCCGCGAGTTCGGCCGCGTGGCGGCGCCGGTGCCCGTGGTGGATGACGAACGGCCGCTCCCCGACGTGCTCGGCGTGGTGCGGGTAGACGGCCAGCCAGATGTCGCGGGGCACGACGACGATGTCCTGCAAGACACCGTCCTCGCGGATCGTCTCAGCCAGGCCCTCCAGCTCGCGCAGCGTCTCGCGCGGGTTGTCGGGGTTGTCGGCGAGATCGGCCAGCTTCACCATGCCCGGCCAGGCCGGGGCGGGCTCGCTGGGGACCGTCTCGACCGCTGGGGTGATCGGCCAGGAAGCTCCCGCCAGAGGTGACACGGGTTCGGTGTGCTCGGCACCCTCAGCCAGCGCGCTGACGCCACCGATGCGTGCCTTGGTCTTGGGCGGGCGCCGCCGCCCTGCAGCGTTGCCAGCGGTCATGCGGCGACCTCAGCGAGGTACTCGGCGGTGAGTTCATCGCCGATCTCCTGGTACTCGCCCAGGTCGTCCAGCGGGTTGGTGGAACGGACCGCCGTGCGGTACCACTTCCAGTTCGACGCCTGCGCCTCGAACACCTCGTATTCGGCGGCGTCGAACTTGTCGCGGGCCTCCGCGCCTTCCTTCGACGGGTGTGTGGGCACTTTGGTCAGCAGCACCCGCACCCGGATCTCCTGGGGCGCTCCCTGCGCGGCGGCGGCCGCCGCCGCGAACGTAGGCGGGACGCGCTCCATCTCGGCCTCGGTCGGCGCGGTCGCGATGATCAGCTCATGCGACTTGCGGACGGCGGCCTTGAAGATCTCGTCGCTTTCCCCGCCGGTGTCCACGATGATCACGTCGAACTCCCCGGCTCGGTCGTCAATGAAGTCACCGACGTGCTTAGACGGGAAGGTGTCCAGCTTGAACGGCCAGGTCACCCCGGCCTTGGCGAGCGTGCGGTACCACGAGTACCCGGTCTGGCTCAGCGGGTCGGCATCGATGACCAGCACGCGCAGCCCGTGGACGAGCGCGAAGTACGCGGCGAGGAAGAACGCGCTGGTGGTCTTACCAACGCCGCCCTTCAAGCAGCCGATGGTAATGACCAGGGGTTTCGGCAGATGCAGAGCCGGCGGCTGCCGGGTGGGTTCGGACATGGGGGCCTCCTGTAGCGAGTCGCGTCCCGGCTGGGAGCCGGAGCGCATTGCACATCCTAGGGATTCACGCACGGCAGGGTCGGGGCGTCACCGGGTGCGAACAGGCGAAAGGGCCGCCTCCCGGTGTGGGTGACGGCCCGCCGCTGGTCCTCGCTACAGGTCCGCTCGTCAGCATACCCGTCGCCCGCCGAGGTGATCAGCCACTGCAGGTCACTCGGGCATCGGCTCTGAGGGGAGCCGGTTCTCCGGGTTAACCGGGATACCGATCAGGTCGAAGTACGGGTCGAGTGCGTCGTCGTAGATGCCCTGCGGGCTCAGGCCGGTCATCTCGCAGGCCTTGGTGAGGCGAGCGTCGATGATCGGGTCGGCGCGGACGGTGATGGTCTCCCGCTCGTCCTTCACCACGCCCTTGCGGGGCCGGCGGGTGGCCGGGTCGCGGCGGGGCCGGTCGGGGCCGATGTCGAGGTCGGTGGGCACGCCGATCCGGTCGAAGTAGTGGGTCAGGGCGTCCTGGATAACGCCCTTGCGGCCAAGGCCGGTCTGCTCGCAGGCGACGGTGAGCCGGTCGACGGCGATGGGCCACATGCGGATCGTCAGGGGTCGTTGGCCGGTCCAGGTCGGGGCCTTGATCCGTTTGGGGCTGCGGGTGCTGCGGCTCGGCGGGGATGGGTTCTCGCCGGGGGCGATGAACAGGGGCTGGCGCAGGGAGTCGTCGGAGGGTGGCCGTTCCATGTGGTGGTCTCCGCTGTGGTGGGCCTCGCGCCGTGGGTGATGTCGTTACGCATGTTAGCGCTTTTTGCGTTGTTGAACGCGGGGGTGCATTCGCTCGCGGCGGTAGTGCAGGCGGTAGTCACCCCATTATGATCATTAATCGTCGCATATGCGCGACGGATGGGGTAGCATGGTCGCAGATCATCAAGCTGATGATCATGGAATTCGGTCGCCATTCCGACCGCGCCCGCCCGAACGAAAGGCACCACATGACCAGCCAGACCAGCACTTACGAATGCGGAAACGCATTCTTTAAGCCGCTCGCCCAGGTCATCCTCGCCACCGTCAACCACGGCGGAAAGGTCCATCTCGCCTGGGACCGACCCATCAACGGCTGCCAGCTCCTGTGCGGCAACCCCGCCCCCGTCGGCCAGACCCTCGCGGTCCTCGCCGACGACGGCGACCGCGAAGAGGTGTTCGACAAACTCCTGGCCGCCGCGGTGTCCGCCGACCGCCTGTGCCGGGCCTGCTTCGCCATCCGCACCCGCACCGCCTACACCGCTCTCGTCCACGACCTCACCCGGGCCCGCCGATGAGCTGGATCGCCGCCGCCGAGGTCGTCCCCGGCTACCTCGTCCGCAATCCCTATGGGTCGCGCAAGGTGTTCCTGGAGATCGAGGAAGTCGTCCGCTACCCCAGCCACATCGAGCTGGGCGGATGGAAGACCGACACCCGCACCCACGCCGATACCCGCTTCACCGGCGCCAAGTGGTCCTCCACCGGGCTGCTGTGGTTCATCGCCGACCAGCGCAGCGTCAAGGAGTACCCGCCCGTCCGCATCACCACCGAGCCGCTTACCCGGTAAGCACCCGGCCCGCCCGTCCGGCGGGCCACCCCTCAACCCCTTCTACGAGAGGCACCAGATGCCGTTCATCGACCGTGAGGACCACCGCGTCATGGAGCGCGCCCGCGACCTCCTCACCGAGCACCACACCATCATCACCACCGCCCTGCGGGTCTACGCCGAGCGCATGGACGCCGCCGCCACCGAAGCCAAGGCCGCCCACGAGACCGGCGCTGACACCCCACTCATCAGCAACGACGGCTTCCGCATGGCCGCCGAGCAGTTCACCTACTGCAGCGGCAAGGCCCGCGCCGCCGCCGAGGCCATCGACTCCTGGCAGGAGGACAGCGAGTGAACGCCACCCCGACATTCCAGGCCGTCCTGTGCGGCAGTGGCTTCAGCGTCCGCCGCACCGGCTGCCGCGACATCGCCCGCGACATCGCGCGCAGCGTCTCGGCGGTCGACGCGATCCCCGTCATCGCCACCGCGGCCGAAGCCATTGCGGCCGAGCTCAACCAGGACTTCATCGCCGAGGGCTCCATGACGGCGGACGAGGCCCTCGACTACGTCACCTTCGTCGGCTGCACGGGACTCGCGTGATGACCGCGCCCCTGCCGATCAGCCCGGACCGGCTCGGTGACGGCACCGGCATGGACACGCTGCTCGCCGCGCTGCGTGCCCTGTACGACACCGACGAGGTGCCGGTGGTGCGGCGTACTGCGGTACGGCGGACATGATCGAAAAATGTATGTAGTCTGCACGTAGTGAATGCGGTGGTGCATTCATAAGCGACTGCTATCCATCCCTCAGGAGGAAGCGATGACCGAGACGACCTTGTGCATTGCGCCGCGCTGCGGAGCGGGGAGCGGCCCTCGCCAGGCCGTCTCCGGTCATCTCACCTGCACGAGCTGCCTGACCCGCTGCCGCCGAGACCTGGCCGGGATGCCCGCGATCGTCCACTGGCTGGGCCTGCACACCATCCCCGGCGGGGCCGGAGGCGAGAAGGTCTCCGGCTCCCGGGAGAAGCCCGTCCCCGTGCGCCTGGACGTGCTCGCGGCCATCTCCCCGGCCGCCGAACACGTCACCGACCTCTACGGCGACCAGACCGGCCCGCCGTCCATCCCCACCACGCTGAAGTCCTGGGTATGGCTGATCTGCGAGCACCGCGGCCTGACCTACCCCGAGCGGGCCGACGCCGGCGAGCTGGCCGGCTTCCTGCTTCGGCACCTGGACTGGGCCGCCGCGCGGCCGTGGATCGGTGAGCTGATCGGCGAGGTCGCGCACCTGCGGAAGGTCGCGCACACGCTCGCGCCGTGGGAGGTCCACGTGCAGGCGCTCGTCGCGCCGTGCCCCTCGTGCGACATCCGCGCCCTGATGCGGATCGCGGGCGAGCCGTACATCGAGTGCGACCAGCGGATCGGGGGGTGCGGTAACTGCTGGACCGAAGCCGAGTACGAGCGCCATGTGGCTGAGCTCACCAGCGCGTAAACACGACGGAAATGTATCATGATGACTATGACGACGCTCCCGCCTCCGCCCCCGTATGAGCAGGTAGCCGCCGCCGAGAAGCGGCTGACCGCAGCGGCGAAGGCTTTCCACGCGGCTCTGCTGGTGCCGCTCACCGATCCCGACACCGGCAAGGAGATGCTGCCGCGCACGCCGCTCGCGGATGTGCTGCGGCTGAACGAGATCGCGATCCGCCGCGCCCACCCCAAGAGCGCGAAGCGGCACCTGGAGCAGTTCGCCGCCGCCGAGCGCGAGCTGTACGACGCGATCCTGGAAGCCACCCGGCCGGCGGACGGTGAAGGAGTCTCCAGCTACCCGCGGGTGCCGTTGCGCAAGCGGGCCAAGCTGGCGGGCCTGACGGTGTACGCGATCGAGCGGATTGTCGCGGCGGGGGGCAGGCCGTCGTAGGATCGCGGGTGGGTGAAACTGTCATAGATCCCGTGGAAAGGCCCCGACTGCTTCGGTAGCCGGGGCCTTTCTGCGTCTTCCGGCCCACGTGCGGGTGAAATCTGTTGGACGTTCGTTGGAACGGTTCGGTTGTCACATCCCGATCAAGAATCTGATATTTCCACTGGCGATACCCCCATATGGTGAACAATCGGGTGCATGGCTCGCATCAGTCCACCTCTCCGGCTTGAGAAGCTTGGGGAACATCTCCGGGACCTCCGTGACGGGCGCGGGCTGAAGCTCTCCGACGCCGCCGCCGCCACGGGCATGTCGGTTGCGAAGATCAGCCGCATGGAGAACGGAACCAACCAGGTGACCAGCGGCGATGTCGACAACCTTCTCGATGTCTACGAGGCCGACGAGGGAACCCGGATCGTCTGCATGCAGCTTGTCGAGCAGTCGCAGTTGCCTCCGTGGTGGAAATCTCACCAGAAGGCCCTCTACACGCCGTACATCGCGTTGGAGACCGAGGCCCGGGAGAAGCGGTCGTGGCAGCCGCTCCTGATCCCGGGCCTGCTGCAGACGCCGGAGTACGCGCGGGCGGTCATCGCGGCGGACCGGCCGTGGGAGACCACGGATCTGCTCACGATGCTCGTGCGCGCCCGAATGGCGAGGAAGTGGGTTCTGACCTGCGATGATCCGCTGATGATGCACGTCGTCATCGGGGAGGAAGCGCTCCGCCGGCCGACCGGCGGGCAGGAGGTGATGGCCCGCCAGCTCGACCATCTCCTGCAGGTGGTCGAGCGGCCGAACATCACGGTGCGGATCATGCCGTCGTCGGTCGGTGCTCACGCGGGCATGGCCGGGCCGTTCCTGCTGCTGACCTTCCCCGATATGCCGACAGCGTTGTTCCGGGAGTCCGGGGCTGATGGAATGATCGACCAGGGTCCGCAGGTGGAGGAGTTCGAGAAGCGGTGGCATCACATCGTGGCGGCCGCGTTGCCGCCCGAGGCGTCCATGGATCTCATCGCCAGCATCAGAGGGGAGGCGGCGCATGCTGACCTCGCAGTGGATCACCGCGTCTGAAAGCGGCGGGTGCGTGGAGGTGCGGCTGGCCGCCGACGGCCTGGGCGTCGAGGTGAGGGACACCAAGGACGCCGGGAAGGGCCCGGTGCTGACGTTCACCGAAGGCGAGTGGCGGGACTTCACCCGAGGTGTCCGGCGGGACGTCTTCGATCATCCGCGGTGGGTGGGCGCTGGAGCCGCCGGATAGGGGAAGGTCTCCGGCGACTCCCTCGGCCTCAGCGATCAGCCCGCGGGATAACTCTGTCCATGTTCAAGGCCCAGGTCGTAGGCCGCGGCTGCGGGCAGAGGGACCGTACGGCGACGGCCGAGGGATGCATGCAGCCCGAGGGCAGAGCTGGCGGCGACGAGCCCGTAGAACAGCCGTGTGGCGTTCTCGCCGTCCGCATAGGGGGTTGCGATGCCGACGATGAGGATGCCGCCTGCGCCGATCCCGGCGAGCGCGGCCAGTATCCCCGTCAGCGTGGTTCGTCTCATGTGGTTGTTGTGCACCTTCCCGTACTGGAGCGGTGGACCGCTTCACCAGTCTTGAAGATCACACTCTTCCACTCGTGGAATTCTCACGGCACCTCTAGTGGGCTCATGAAGCCGTATTGTTATGATTGTTTCCTAATGCACAATTCTTTTGCGTCATGTCCGAATTTGTCAAGAATCCGTGCAGGCCGCCTCACTCTTCGGATCTGACGGTTGCCATTACCCGGGCGAGGAGCTTGCGAATCATCTGCTCCTTGTCTCCTTCTGTCCACTCCGCCGATCGGCGAATGTCCTGCACTTTCTGCAATAGGTCCATCACCACCCGCTCAGGCGTCAGATCATCCAGTTCGGCCAGCACGGGGTCGGCGGCAACCCGGCGCTCGGCCTCCGCCCGGAGAAGCTGGGCGGCTGCGGGACGCCCAGCTTCTTCAAGCTGTTCCGGGGTCGCGCCGACGACCAGGGCCATCAAGGCGAGCTGCTTGTCCGAGGCCTCGGTCCTGCCGCTTTCGATGTTGCGCCAGGTCCCTTCACTGAACGCATTCTCAGGGCTGATGGCGGCGGCACGGCGGTTGGCTTCCCGGATGGCCATCTCCTTGGAGATGCTGCCTTCGCGCCGGCGTAGGCGGGTGATGAGTACCGCTTCCGGTGGTGGGGACGGGGTGTCTCGTCGGACGGGTGACATGGCGCTCTCCTTCGTGCCTTTCGCTGATTTTGCGCATCTAATGCGGTTACGCGCAACGGTATCAGCGTGCGCCGTATAGCACATGGCACCGACAAGATCAACTTCACTTTGTGACTCTCTGTAGTCAACAGATTGATCTCGTTACGCAGATTACGCGCAACGAGTTGACTTATGCGCAACGGGGAGTATCTTGGGATCATGAAGTACGACCGTAGAAACCAAGATCAATTAGGGGGTAAGGGGTGGTCAGAGCAGTGAACAAGCCCGACCCCGCGCCCGATAGCACCACCGACGCCCTCCGCGTCGACCTAACGCTGCGTGACATCCCCTCCGGCACCCCCACCGTGTCGCCCGCCGGGAGCACCCAGGCCGCTGAACTCGTCGCGCGCATCCGCAGAGGCGACAGCATCACCGCCGAGGAGATCGCCGCCCTGCACCTGCAAAACGTCGCCGAAGCCCACAACCTGCTGCGCGTCAGCAAGGCCACCGTGCGCAACATGGTGACCCGGCGCGACCTCGACGGCTTCCGCGTCGGCGGCCAGTTCCTCATCCCCCTGGCCAGCATCACCGGCTATCTGGCCGACAACTACACCGCCGAGGACGACATCCCCGGCGCCAGCACCGCCGCGTAACCCTCCACCCGAAACGGGGAACGCCATGTTGATCACCCACCACCGCACCGCCTCCCGGTGCCACCTCGACCCCGCAGGGATCCTGACCACCCCCGCGGGTGTCTGGACCCTCGTCGGCCGCCGCCGGCCAGACGGCGACCTCGACGTCATCGTCCGCCGCACCCCCCGCGACGCCCGCGACGCGGACCGGTACTTCGGGTACCGGCTCAGCGTCGTTGACGCCACCTGGCGGCAGGTGGACATGTTCTGGTCCCGTCTGGACCAGGCCGCCGCCGACATCGGATGCGGTACCGCATTCGCTAACGTGGTGAGCCCGTACCTGCTGAGCCTCCTCAGCCTCGCGACCCCCCGTGCCGCGGAGCACAGCACCGGCCACGGTGAACCTGCTGCAGCCAGGAACACGCGTTCCTTCCGGGGCGGCTGGACCTCGACCACCCCGCACGTTCTGGCCGTCGAAGAGGTCACCGTCGAGCACCGCCGCCTCGACTCCGACCTGTACCTCCTCCCGCGCCCGACGCACGTCCTGGCCGAGGGCGACGCCTTCGGCACCCTCGTGAAGGTCTGGACCAGCAACCGCATCCCCCACGCGGACCTGACCCGCGCCGGGCACGCCCTGGCCGCCGAGCACGGCCTGACCTACCGGGGGAACCGGTGAGCACGCCGCTGACCGACGCCCTCGTGGCCGGGTGCCGCACCCGCTCCACGGCCGAACTGCTGGGCCTCTACCGCCAGGGCGCTGCCCTGGCCGCGACCGGCCCCCTCACCCTCAGCGGTGAAGTGCTGGCCGCGATCGAGACCGTCCTGATCGAACGCGACGCGCTGGCGGGTGAAGCCCGATGACGCCGCCCACCGACGCCGAGATCGAGCACTACCTGGCCGCCCTCACCGCAGGCGACGACCACCCCCACCCGTACTGGCCGGCCGCCGTGCTCACCCGCACCACCGAGACCGGAGGCACCCGATGATCCCGCTGAACGCCGCGACCGCCGAACGCGTCGTCGCGGTGGCGCACGCCACCCTGGAGGAGTTCGACAGCCGCGCCCCAGGCGACTACAGCGGCGGCGAGGCCGCGTTCCGGCTCGGGGAGCTGTCGCATGCCCTGCGCTCGGTGCTCGCGCTGCTGCCGGACCCGCCGGGCCCGGACGCGCCCACCACGGCGGCCACGCTGTCGCTGGGTCAGGAAGTCCCGGTGGGGTCGCTCGTGGGCCGTCTACCGCGTCGGCTGCTCGCCCTGGTGCCGGGCTACAACGGCAACTGGCCGATCAAGTTGTGCGACGTCCTCCAGCGCCACGAGGACTCCGTGATCGTTATCTACGCCATGCCGGGAGGGATCAGCGGCAAGACCTCCTGGCGCGCTGACCGGATGATCGTTCCGCTGAAGTGGGAGGACGCCGAATGACCGTCCTCGACATCGGCACCGCGCGCCTGCTCGGCACCTGGCCGGACGATTCTCCCGAATGGGCGGAAGCGCGACGGGAGCGGTTCGGCGGCAGCGACATCGCCGCGATGCTCGGCCTGTCGTCCTACACCTCGCCGTACTCGCTGTGGATGGAGAAGAAGGGCTACATCGCCCGGGACGAAGGCGGGGACGACGCCCTCCGCGGCAAGTTCCTGGAGCCGTCGTTGGCCGCGTACTTCGCCTACGTCCACCCGGAGCTGACCGTCGTCAACCACCCGGGCACCTACGCCGACGGGTGGAAGCTCGGCAACCCCGACGCGCTGTGCTACAGGGACGGCCGGCTCGTCGCGGGTGCCGAGTACAAGTCGGCCCGCCACCGCAGCGAGTGGGGAGAGCCGGGCAGCGACGAGATCCCGCCCGCCTACTGGGTGCAGGTCCAGTGGTACATGCACCTGTTCGGGCTGCCGGTCTGGTACGTCGCGATGATCGGATCCGGTCTGGACTTCGCCACCTACGTGGTCGAGTACAACGAGACCGCCGCGCTCAGCATGGTGGCCCAAGCCGAGGAGTTCCGCACCTCCATGGTGTGGGACATCCCGCCGCCGCTGGACCACCACCCCGCCACCTACCGGGCGGTCCGCAAGGCGCACCCCGAGATCGAGCACGGCACGAAGGTCACCGTCTCTACCAAGACCGGCGTCCGCTACGTCAAGGCCGTCCTGGCGAGTACCGCGGCGGACAAGGAGCTGACCGCCGCCAAGGCCGCGCTCGCCGCCGAGATGGGCAACGCCCACCAGGCCTACCTGGACGGCTATCTCATCGCTGACCGGCGCCCCAACAAGGGCCCGCACCCCCACGTGCAGCAGGCCCGCAACCTGAACCGCGTTCCGCTTCCCGCTACCGAAGGAGACCCCGATGGGCAGTGAACTGTCGCCGCAGCAACGTAAGGGCCTGGCCGCGCTGGACGAGACGATCGGCAGCTACGAGCGGGTCTTCCGGGAGGCTCTGCCGCCCGGCGTCCGCGTCGAGCGGTTTCTGCAGGACGCCCGCAACGCCCTGGCGCAGTCCCCGGAGCTGGGCGACTGCTACGCGCCCAGCGTCATCGGCGGCCTGGTGACGTGCGCGCAGCTCAACATCCGCCCGCACATCCCCGCGCTCGGCCACGCCTGGCTGCTGCCGATGAAGAACAAGAAGGCCGACTACCGGCTGGACGCCACGCTGATCGTCGGCTACAAGGGCTTCCTCGACATCGGCTACCGCGACCCCGACACGACCATGATGGCCGCCCACGTCGTCAAGGTCGGCGACGAGTTCGACACCTGGTTCGACGGCCAGTGGAACATCAAGTACCGGCCGGTGAGCGAGGACCGGGACAAGCGCCACACCATCAGCTACTTCGCCATGGCCAAGTTCCGGGGCGAGACGTTCATCACCGAACCGATGACCCACACCCAGATGGTCCGGCACCGCGCCAAGTACGCCATGACCCGCAGCGGCGGCCCCTGGTGGTCGAACGGCGAACACTCGCCCGAGTTCGACGAGCAGGGCAAGAAGACCATGATCCGCGCCCGTCTCATCAAGCTGGTGCCGCAGAACGTGCAGCTGGTCGCCGCGACCTACGCCGACGAAGGCACCCGCACCGACGACGACCCGAACGCCGACATCCTCCAGGTGACCGTCCACCCCGGCGACCAGGCCGAGGAGGGCGCCGACGAGCCGCAGGAGCAGCCGCGCTCGATCATCACCCTCCTGACCCGGCCGGAGCCCCCCGGCGAGCCGACAGACCAGGACCTCCTGGTGAAGCTCGGCGAGACGCTCATCGCCAACGGCGTCACCGGCCCGGCGATGCTCACCTACCTGAGCACGGCCGTGGGACGGCCCATCAGCAACCCGGGCCAGCTCACCCGGGAGGAGATCACCACGGCGCAGAAAGCCATCGACCAGCGCCTGCACCTCGATGAGCAGCAGCCTCCCCAGGAGGCAGATCCCGCTCCGGAGCCCAGCCCGGCCGCCGAGCAGCCGCCGGCGGCCGAGGCCGCGCCGACCGCGCAGCAGAGCCAACCGACCGCTGAACCCGCCACGGACGACCGGCTCCGTGAGTTGAACATCCTGTTCACCGACTGCGGCGTCACCCACCACACCGGCAAGGGCTCCAAGGCCCTCAACGACACCGAGCGGTTCGCCTGGCTGGAACGCACCATCGGCGCCCGGGTCACCAGCACCAAGGACCTGACCGCTGAGCAGACCGAGCAGGCCATCGCGATCCTGACCGACGCGAAGGTCGGACTCGCCCACCGGCGAGCCGAGCTGACCAACACCATCGGACGGCTGTTCGCAGGGCTCGGCATCACCGACGCCGACGACCAGCTCCGCGACGTGTCCGCGATCCTCGGGCGGGTCGTCGCCACCCCGGCGGACCTGACCGTGAACGAGCTCGCGGACCTGGCCGCCCTGCTGACCGAGACCCAGGGCAAGGTCACCGCCTGGAACGCCGCGGTCGACGCCGCCGAGAAGGCCAACCGAGACGCCGCCCAGACCGGCGGCACCGCCACCGCGTAACCCCTGATCCGGCCCGCCGCCCCGGCGGGCCGGACCCCCACCTCTCAAGGAGCAGCATGATCCACCCCATCTACGTCGTCAGCACCCCCCTCCGCCCGGAGGACATCCGCCAGTACGCCACCGAGCATGAGATCGTCCTGGAGATCGGCGAGTTCCGGATCGCCGTCCCGAAGCAGGACATGACCGCGCTGCAGGAAGCCGCCGCGCTCGGTGACCGGCTCACCGACCTGGCCCACGCCTTCCGCGTCGACGTCGGCCAGCAGGGCGGCCGCCTCATCGAGGAGACCAAGGCCCGGGAGAACGCCGCGGCCCGCTGCGTCTGCGGCATGCCGCACCTGACCGGCTACCGCCACCGTACGGACGGGCCGTGCTACGCCGAGGAGGCCCCGCGCACGCCCATCCTGACCAGTCAGCCGCCGGCCGAGCAGGCGGCCACCCCTGAGGGGGAGATCGACACGAGTTTCTGGGCCAAGCCCCTCGTCCCCTCCGCTCCGGCCCCGGCGCGGCCTGAGCAGGTGACGCAGCCATGACCGAGTCCGTTGACCTGCCGGGCGGCGGCACCGTCCTGCTCGCCTGGTCCTCCGCCCTGGAGACCTTCACCGTCCGCGCGACCCTCAACGGGCAGGTGCTGTGGCAGGAAGGCACCACCGCGAAGGAACTGCCGACGATCGCGGCGCTGCGCGCCGTCCTGCTCGGTCACCGGGTCTGCATCCCCGGCGACGTCGCCGACCGCCTCATCGCCATCCAGAACGAATGCGGCTCCGCATTCTGAAAACCCTCCACCCGAAACGGAGAAACCCATGGCAACCATCAGCGAAGCCAACGCCATCAACCGGCTGCTGAGGTACCTCCTCAGCGACGCGCACAGCCTATCGCCAACGGCGACGCGTTGAACGACGCGCTGTTCCTGGCCGAGCGCGCCAGGAAGGCCCTGCAGACCGGTATCGCGCCCGAAGACCTGCGCGCCTGGTGGCAGTCCCGCAGCAACACCGCCTACATCGACGGCCCCGACGGCTACCCGGCGCTGCGCTGCTCGACCTGCCACACCTACCTGTGCCTCGTGGAGGCACGCGAAGGACTCGCTGACCTCAACGCGGTCGTGGCCGCGCACACCTGCCCGAAGGAGAACGACCGTGGCTGACCCGACCCTCATCACCGCCGACGAAGCCGTCGAGGTGCTGACCGCCACCGCGTTCGAGATCACCGACGAGGAGTCCGAGCGGTACGGCGAAAAGATCATCCACTGCTTCGCCGGGATGCTCGGCGCGGACTGGCCCCTACAGACCGCCCTAGACCTGCTGGAGACCGCGCAGACCATCGCGTGGATCAACCACTGGGCCAGCCACGACCTGGCCGTCATGGACGCCGAGGGCAAGGTCCGGTTCTTCGACGTCAAGCGCCCCACCACCTCCATCAGCTCGAAGGGAGACGGCCAGTGAGCCGCCACACCATCACCACTCCGGACGGCCGTACCGTCCTGGTCGGCTGGGACCGGCCGACGTCGACGTTCTACGCGATGGGTCTGCCCATGTTCTGGTACGGCACCAGCACGGGCGAACTCGACACGGTCGAGGACCTGGCCGAGGTCCTGCGCCCGCACGGCGTCACCCTGCCGGACGACCTCGTGCGGCAGCTCGTCACCGACCGGATGAACGAGGGCCGCCTGGGGCGGCCCACCGGGATCGGGGGCCAGGCATGAAGTGGGTCGTGGGCTTCGCGGCGCTCTGCTCGCTCGCGCTGGCCGTGCTCGGCATCCACGAGCAGGTCACGATGGGCACCGGCGGGGACTCCATCGGCATTGGCGTGACGTTCCTGGTCCTGAACCTCATCGGGCTCCGGACTCTGCACAAGGGCGGCCGCCGGTGATGACTCTCCTCGTGCTTCTGGCGGTGCTGACCATCGGCCTGATGAACGCGGGCTGCTGGTGGATGTACGTGAGGGGCCAGCACGTCGACCGGACCCGGCTGTCCGCTGAGCGGTACGCCCGGCACCGCGCCGAGTCCGAGGCCGACCAGCTCAAAGAGCGAGCCATCGCGCTCGCGCTCGAGGCCGGCCGCCTCAAGACGGATCTCCTGACCGTCACCGAGGAGAAGCACGCCCTGCAGACCCGCCTGGACGACCTCGCTGCGGGGCCCGGCGCGTGACGTACGTCCTGCTCCTCTTCTTCGCTCCGTACGCCGTTGCTGCGGCCGTGGCCCTCGTGGTCGCGGCCGTGGCCGGCCTCGCTCACCTCCTTGGAGGCCGCCGGTGACCATCCCGCTGTGGCTGCTCGTCCCGCTCGGATTCCTGGCTCTGATCGGCGCGGTCATCGCGCTCATCGTGGGCCTGGTCCTCGCCGACACCTGGCTGCATGTGACCCGCGCCCGGCGCCGGGTCGCGCTCGCCGAGCTGGCCGACCCCACCTTCAACCCCGACCTCGACGGGCTCGTGATCGAGCCCCCGCACTGGAAGCGAAATGATGCCTGAACCCGTCCTCATGATCACCGCGTTCGGAGTGCCCGCCCCGCAGGGCAGCAAGAAGGCCCGCCCGATCTACAAGGGCCGCGGGCCCGCCCGGGTCTTCACTGGCCGCGTCGCCATGCAGGAGTCCTCCGACAAGGTCAAGCCGTGGCGGGACGTGGTACGGCGTGCGGCCAAGACCGCGGTCTCGGTGAAGCCCGGCTGGACGGTCCTGGATGAGCCGCTGATCGTGGAGTTCTGCTTCTCCCTGCCGAGGGGCGTGACCGTGAAGCGGGCGCACCACACGACGTACCCGGACCTGTCGAAGCTGGTCCGGTCGACCGAGGACGCCCTGACGAAGGTGGTGTGGGCCGACGACGCCCGCGTGATCGCCTACCGGAACCCGCGCAAGCTGTACGCCGGGGACGACGACCCGGACGCGCTGCCCGAGCCCGGGTGCGTGATCCGCGTCTGGCGGGTCGCGGAGGTGCAGCGGTGATCCGGCTGCTGGCGTTCGTCGTGATGACCGTGTTCGTGTGCGCCGTCTCGTGGTTCGCCTACGCCCAGTACCCGGTCACCGGGATCGTGCTGCTGGTGTTCGGGACGGCCGCGTTCATCGCGCCCGGCTACTTCGCTCTCCTCGACCCGGGCGCGCCCGCCCAGGACTCCAGCCGAGAGGGGGAGCGGTGACAGCCCGAGGCACGCTCATCGTCTGCTGGTGCTGCGGCGTTCCCGGCTCGTCGTCGGGCGCGTTCGAGCTGACCGAGGCCTGCTACAGCCGGTGGCTGCGCGCGGGCAAACCCAAGAGTGGGCCGCCGCCGCGGAACCCGGAGAAGGGCAAGCAGGCCCGCACCGAAGGTCTGCGCCGCGCCAAGGAGATGCGGCTGCAGCGGTACCTGCAGATCCGGGATGACTGCGCGACGCAGGCGGAAGCCGCGGCACAGCTCGGCGTGAGCCTGCGCACGATCTGGAGCTACGAGCAGGAGATCAAGGCCCGTGAGCGGGCCGCCCGAGTCGCGTAACGCACCGATCAGCCGGGCCGGGGGGGACCCCTTCCCCGGCCCGGCCCGTACCGACACCGAGGAGCACACGATGCCGCCCCGGCGGACGACCAGGCGCCCCTGTTCGACCTCGACCCGCCCGCCCCGACCTCCCGGAGCCACCAGCAATGACACCCCCTCCCCCCGCCAGAAAGGACCAGCGAATGCGGAACCGCACTCGTAAATCGTCCAGCGTCATCCAAGTGACCGGCCTGGCCACCCTGTCCGCGCTCGTCCTCGCGGCCTGCACCGTCGAGGAGACCGTCGTGTCCGACTGCGTCGAAACGGCCTCCCGCGCGCCGGACGGCTCCTACCGCGTGGTCGATGACCGGTACTGCGAAGGCGGATCCCACCACGGCTACAGCCACTACTACGGCGGAAGTTCGGCCGGCGGCCGGGTCCACAGCGGCACGACCGTTCGACCGGGCAACGTCACGATCACCACCCGGTCGGGGACGGTCATCTCGCGGGGCGGGTTCGGCGGCCGGGGAACCGGAGGCGCCGGATGACCGTCGCTTACGGCAAGACCGCCGCTGACCTGCGTGACTCGCGTCCCGTCATTCCCTCCAAGACGATCTACGGCCGGTACCGTAAACAGCTCATCGCCTACGGGCAGTGGCAGCCGCGACCGGGGATCGACGCTGAACCGGTCCGCGCGCACCTGCGGCTCCTACAGGAGGAAGCCCAGCTCGGTCTCGAAGCGATCGCCTCGATGACCGGAGTCGGCGTCGGGACCATGCAGAACATCCTGTACGGCAAGCCGAGCGAGGGTAAACCGGCCGCGCGAACCGTCTTGAAGTCGACGGCGGACAAGCTGCTCGGGTTCTGGCCAACCCTCGACCAGCTCCCCGGGCGGGTGCCGGTCGACGCGACCGGCACCCGCCGCCGGGTCCACGCCCTAATGCGGCAAGGCTGGTCGATGACACGGATCGCAGCCCAGATCGGCAGCAGCGGAGAGGCGCTGAGCCGGATGATCCGCCGCCGGACCGTCCTGGCGCGGCTCGCCCGCGCGGTCCGCGACGTCTACGACGATCTGTGGGACGTGCCAGCTCCGGCCCGAACGGCAGCCGACCTGAGATCGGTGAACAGGACGAAAGCTCTCGCTGCCCGCCGAGGCTATGTCACCGGCATGTCGTGGGACGACGACACGATCGACGACCCGAACGCCCGCCCGGATCCCGGGGCGCGCGTCTCCCGGGACCAGGCCTTGGCCGAGGACTCCGACTGGCTGATGACCACGCAGGGGCTGACGGTCGAGCAGGCCGCCGAACGGCTCGACGTCACCCGCGACTACCTCGACAAGGCCCGGTCCCGCCACCAGAGGCGCCTGACCCGGCAGGCCGCCGTCACGTCCCTGCAGGCCGTCTACGCGGCGCTGCGCGCTCACCGTCTCCAGAAGGCAGGCCAGCATGAACCCGCTGCTGACGTACTTCCCCGGCTGGAAGCGCGAACTGTGGCAGCCCTGGCGCGACGACGCCGCATGCGCCGGCCGCGCCCACGAGATGAACGACCCGCGGCGCGCGAAAGCGATCTGCAGGGACTGCCCGGTGTTCACCGCGTGCCGCGCCTGGGCCGACCGGTGCGCCGCCCACGGTGAAGACCGCTCCGGTGAGGTCCTCGCTGGTGAAACCCCGTCCGAACGCGGCGCTCGCCGCCGGACAACTCCCTCTCCACCCGAAGGAAACGCAGCATGAGCAACGGCAAAGACGCCGTGCGGGACCTCGTTGAGCACGCCAAGCAGGCAGGGCTCACCGTGAAGCAGACCCGCAACGGCAAGTACCAGATCACCAACCCGAACCGGCCCGAGACACGGCCGGTGTTCCTGCCGCCGCGCGCTCACTCCGGCCCGGACCTGGACAACTACCGGCGGGAGATCGAGCGGCTGATCGACCAGCCTCCGCCGATGGTCACCGCGGTCACCGAAACCGACCCCGAACAGCTTGAGGCCGCCGGGCGGAACTGGCCCATCACGCTCGTCATGGCGCTCGCCGAACGGTACGGCGTCACCTGGAAGGTCTCCGGCGGGGTCCTGTTCGTGACCGCGCCGCTCGGCGCGGAGTCCGTCGCGCAGGTCCTGCGTGACCGCGAAGCCGAAGTCGTTGCCCAGATCCGCTTGGAAGGTGAACAGCCCATGTCTCGTGCACAGCCGCGGGAAGCCGCCGACGACGGCGGGCCCACCGCGGCGAAGACCATGTCCGCCTCGGCCCCCGCGAAGACCGCGACGCCCGCCGTGCGCGTCGAGACCGAACCCGAAACGGCCTCGGCGTCCGTCACCGACATCGCGGAGCTGCTGGCGACCCTGCAGACGGTGCTGCAGAAGA
Organism: Planomonospora parontospora; assembly: GCA_014647935.1. Taxonomy (GTDB): domain Bacteria; phylum Actinomycetota; class Actinomycetes; order Streptosporangiales; family Streptosporangiaceae; genus Planomonospora; species Planomonospora parontospora. The sequence continues at coordinate 39,354 of BMQD01000023.1, read as the reverse complement.
TCCAGCAGGCCGAGGCCGAACGGGATGCCGCGCTCCAGCGCGCCAGCAAGGCCGACGTGAAGGCCGACGCGCTGGAGCGGGAGCTGGCCGACGCCAAGAAGGGGCGGGAGGAGTCCGAGCAGCTGCTCGTGGAGGCCGACCGGGAGCTCGCCCGGCTGACCGGTGAACGGGACCACTACAAGGGGCAGCTCGACGCGCTCGGTGGGGCGTTCGCCGCGTTGAAGGGCTACACCCGCTGACCAGCCGTCCGGCCAGGCACGGGCCCGGCCGGACGGACCTCACCCGGCCCTCGCTGCGGGGGCCGGGTGCCGAAGGAAACCGACCTCGAGAGAAGGGAACACCCGTGAGCAGGACGAACAACGGCAAGGAGCGTGCCCGGTGAGCGGCGGCTCCTACAACTACCTCGGTGACCGGGCGCACGCCCGGGACCTCGTGGTGATCCCGGTTGAGCTGGAGGAGATGGCCCGCCGGCTGGCGGACATTCCCGGCGCGGAGGCCGCCCGCTCGGCCACGACGGCGGTCATCAAGCAGCTCAAGGGCGCCGCGAACATCGCTGAGTCCCTGGCCGGGGTGTGGCGGGCCGTCGAGTGGAACGACTCCGGCGACGGCCACGCCGGGCAGGTCCCTGACGCGCTCGCGGCCTACGCCGCCGCGCACCCGGCCCGCGCGCACGGCGAGGTCCGTCCCGGGCAGGTGTGGGCCGACCGGTACCCCGGCAACCGGGGCCGCACGATCCACATCGACCAGACCGACGAGCGCTACGCCTACGCCACGGTGGTGACCAACGCCGACTTCACCCAGGAGCACCTCGACGCGGACCGGACCTCCTGCCGGGACATGCGCGGCACGACCACCCGGATCTTGCTGAGCGGCGTGAAGCGCGGCTACCGGCTCGTCGCCGCCCCCGACCAGCAGGGGAGCGGAGCATGAAGAGGCCGGCGCGTGGCCGCCGGGCGGGACAGCTCGTCGCAGCGGAAGCGTGGACCGGGGTGGTCCATGCGGCGCCGCTCGTCGTCCGGCCGGTCGGCAAGCCCCGGCTGGGGGTGTGGCGGGCGGTGTGCCCCGTCGAGTCGACGCTGACCGAGGTCGACGCCGAGGTGACGTGCCGCCGCTGCCTGACGTGGCTGACCAAGCGGGGCCTGGCGGTCGGGGATGTGACCGGTGGGTGAGCGGTTCACGCTGCTGCTGGCCGGGCCCCGAGACGGGGTCCGGCCCGGCCCGGTCTGGGACGACCTCGACCGGGTCCACGCCGCCCACCCGAGCATGCTCCTCGTGGAGGGCGGCTGCTCGGGTGTCGACACGTTCGGCCGGGAGTGGGTCACGGACCGGCGGGCCCGCGGCTGGGACATCGAGGGGGAGACCTACCGCGCGCCGTGGCGGATCCCCGAGCTGAGCAAGGCCGCCGGGCCCGCCCGGTACGGGTTCATGATCGGGATGATCATCGGGCGGGGAGGTCCGTGCGGTGCGCTCGTCTACCTGCGGCCGGGCTCGACCGGGTCCGCGGGCACCGCGGCGTTCGCCAAGCACGTCGGGATGAGCGTGTGGCGGCGGCCCGCTCCCACGCTGGAAGAACAAGGAGGAGTTCGTGGTGGCCAGTGACAACGAGACGACGGAGGCCGCGCCGAGCTGCGTCGTCGGGGACGTGCTCGATGGCGGCCGGGTGGAGCGGTGCAGCCGGGACGCGGTGGTGGTGCTGCTGCTCGGGTGCGTGCATGAGCACCTGGGCGAGACGCCGCTGTGCCAGTTCCATGTGCGGGAGGTCGCGGACGGCTGGGTGTGGTGTCCCGAGTGCGACACCGCGCCCGGGCGGCGGCACCGGTGCCGTCTGGAGGTCCTGGCTGATGTTGCGCACCCCGGCGTGAAGGAGGGAGGGAACGTGCGTGTTCTCCGGGGGTGAGGGAGCCGCCCGGCCGGCGGATCGGCGCGGGGCGGAGGTGACGGGGCGGTGGTGGGCCGCCTACGGTGGCGGCGTGCTGCTTCCCTCGGCGGCAGCGATCGGCTGTCTGGTGATGCGTGAAGGAGAAGCGGCGTGGTGTGGTTCAGGGTGGATGACGGGATGCACGGCCACCCGAAGGTGGTGATGCTGAGCCTGGACGCGCTCGGGTTGTGGACGCGCGCCGGGTCGTGGGCGTCGTTCTACCTGACGGACGGGTTCGTTCCGGAGGAGATCGTCCGGGAGTTCGCGAAGCGGAAGTGGAAGTGCCTGTCCGACGAGTTGGTGACGCGGAAGTTGTGGTTACGCGTCGACAACGGATTCGTTTTCCACGACTTCGGTGATTACAACCCGCTCGCTAAGGACGTGCTTGCGGAACGGGAAGCTGCACAGAAACGGATGCGTGAGTTGCGGGCGCGGCGCAGGAGCAGGGAGCTGCCACCTGCGGAGATGCCCGATGAGAGTGCCGAGACGGGAAATAATGTTCGCCCGAACATCTCGGGAACGTTCGCGGAACGTTCGGGCGATGTTCGTAACCCCGTCCCGTCCCGTCCCGACCCGACCCAATCAAAGTCCTCATCTCACTCGACTACCTCGCCGTACCGGGCAGGCCGAGGACGGACGGACGACCGGGACCACCAAGGAGACGACGACCTGGCCGGTCTCGTCACGCGGCTGCTCACGCCGCACACCCGCACGCCCATCACGGCCGACCACGCCGACCGCGTCGTCCGCGACATCCTCACCCGGGGCCGCAACGTGAAATACCGGGCCCGGTACATCGAGCGTGCCCTCGAAGCCGACCCCACCCGGTACCTGCCGACCCCCGGACCCGGCGCCGCACCCGGCCGCGACCGCTGCCCCCGCCACCCCTACCAGGCCGCGAGCGCCTGCACCTCCTGCGCAGGCGACCGCAAAGCCCGACCCGACGCGTAACCCCGCCCCGGTTGGTGAATGCGCCACCGCGTTCACCAGCCGCACCCCCCGGCAAGGAGGACCGGTGTACTTCAGCAAGGCCACCCTCACCCGATGCGGCCGCCCCCGCTGCGGAGCGGCCATCCGCTGGACCATCACCGAAGCAGGCAAGAAACAAGCCGTCGACGCCGAACCCATCACCAACAACCACCCCCACGCGAGCAAAGCCACCCGCGCCGTCCACTGCGACGTCCACGGACACCTGCGCTCCCGCACCATCACCACCGCCCGGCCCCTCGTCGCCGGCGAAGCCCGCATGATGGCCCACGCCATCACCTGCACCGGCACCCGAACCACCCCGCCGCCCCGCCGGCCCGCACCCGCCCGGCCCCGCACCCCCAGCCCGTACGACGTCCTCGGCATCCCCCGCAGCGCGAACCCCACCGAGATCCGCCGCGCCTACCGGCGCCTGGCCCGCGAGCTCCACCCCGACCTCAACCCCGACCCGGGCGCCGCCGAGAAGTTCAAAGCCGTCACCCGCGCCTACGCCACCCTCACCGGCGGACGCTGACCCCGAAGGAGAACCACGCCATGGCCACCGACCCCGACGACCCGTTCAACACGTTCTGGAACGCCCGCGTCCACGAGCTGTACGAACGGCTCCGCGGCCTCACCGTCGACCACACCGCCTGGACCGTCGCCCGCGAATACGTCGCCGACCTCATCGCCGAAGGCGTCCGCCCCCCGGTCAAAGACCTCCCCGACGTCATCAAGAACACCCGCGCCAAGAACGCCCGCACCGGCCTGGCCGCCGAACCCGAACCCGTCTGCGTGTGGGTGACCTACCGGACGGGCGACGAAGAGCGCTGCGCCACCCACGGCAACGCGACCCGCGACGCCCACCCCTGACCGGCTCCCTCGTCGCTGACGCGCTACGCACGTAACGCGCACTGCGCGCACTACGTGCAACCTGCGCACGTCTAGAGCGCTCCCAGATCAACGCTGAGACGCGAACGGGGGGTCGCTGGTACATGGATGACCCCCCCACTCCCCAGAGCTTCACAGAGCGCTACAGAGCTTCAATCAACAGTGAAAATGGTTATCAGCGCTAACCCACAACCGGGGTGCCCTGAGAAAATTGCTTACACATGCATGTAACCCTGTGGCCGGCACCCCCCTTAATTGCTTGCACATGCAATGAACTTCGGGCACTCGACCCCCGCCCGCCCCCCGTACGCGCGTACGCGCGTACGCGCACCCGTGCCCGCGTACGTGCGGGAATCCGACCAACAGAGATCATATTCCGTCTTGCATGTAAGACGGATCGGTGTATGGTTGACCCATGACAGTTTCACGGATCGGACGGGGGGTGGGTTTGTTGCTTGCGTCGCTTGCAGCGCTCACCCTCACGGCCGCACACAGCCCCCGCGCGGGCGCGGACATCGTCCCCGCGCCCGACCCATCGCCGGACGTCACAGCCACGGCACAGCCGTCCCCGGACCCCGTCGTCACGGTGACCGTGACGGCCACGGTCACGGAGACCGCTCCCGCCGTGCGGGTCACGGTCACGGAGACCAGCACCATGCCCGCGCCGCCTGCCGCCCCTGCCGCCCCGGCGGCTCAGGTCCCGCAGGCACCCGCCGCGCCGCAGGCCACGACCCCGCCGCCCCCGGCTCCCACGGTCACGGTCACGGCCACGGTCACGGCCACGCCTACGGCCGTACCGGCGGCTCCCGCCCCGGTCTCGACCCCGACCGCCCCGGCGGCTCTGCCCGTGGCGAACGGGACGGCCCGCACGGACCCCCGGTTAACGAATGCGGACCCGCATTCGGAACAGACCCCGGTGACGTTCCCCACGGCAACCGCCACCCCCACCGCAACGCAGGCAACGGGAGACCCCGCCGGATCGGCAGTCGCACTCAAGACCGCCCCCGTGGGCGACTCCGAGGGAATGCCGGTCACGCTCCGGCTGATCCTCGCGGCGGCAATCGTCGCGGTGATCGTCGCCGCCGGACTGTTCGCCGTCCTGCTGGACCGGGCCGTCAAGGCCCGTAGGTCCCGCCGGAAGGGACCGGAGGCACCCGCCCCCGCTCCCAGCAGCACCCCGGAAACCTTGAAGTTCTGACCCCCTCGCCCCCCGCCACCCGGCGGGGGGCACCCAACCCAACGCAACACGGAAGGCACGTCATGACCACCAGCACCACCCCCGCCACCACCCCCGCCGACGCCCCGGCCGTCGCCGCCCCCCTCACCAACTTCGCCCCGGCGGAGCTGGTCACGATGATTGCTGAGGCGGTCGCGGGCAAGCTGGCCCGCTCCACCCGGTACATGGCCCTCAGCTTCGCCCTGCTGGCGACCTACGCCGTGGAGGGCAAGCTCCAGGAGGACACCGTCCCTCTGGACAACCTGCTTCCGGCGACCGACGCCGACCCGGCGGAGGACGTTTACACCGACGCCAAGGGCGGCCGGTGGATCTTCCGCAGCGACCGGGGCCGGGTCCTGCTGGGCGGGATCGCCAAGGACCACATGCTTGCCGCCAGCATGAAGCCCGGCAAGATGCGGGAGGTCGGCGAGAAGGTCGCGGCGGAGGCCGCCAAGCAGGAGGCCGAGCGCATCAAGCAGGAGGCCGCAAAGGCCATGGCCGACCTTGAGGCCGCCCGCGCCGAGCTGGCCGCTCTCAAGGCCGCTCAGGCGGACAAGCCCGCCCCCGCCGCCCCCAAGGCGACCGGCCGCGCCGCTGCGAAGTAGCACCCCCCGCGCCCCCGCCACCCGGCGGGGGCGCTCCCCCTCCACCCGAAACGGAGAGATGATGTTCCGCTCGCACCGGCACAGCGCCGAGACCGCCGCCCACAACGCGCGGCACGTCGCCCGCCTCGTGTCCGACATCCTCGCGGACTACGGTTACAACCTGCCCGCCACGGTGCGGACCGGCGTCACCCGCGCCGCTCTGCGCTTCGACCGTGTCCAGTTCCACACGGTCGCCGCCCTGGCCGAAGGGCACCCCGACCCCGTTGCCCGCCAGTTCCTGGCCATCGCGCTGGGCACCCTCATGGACGCCGCCAGCGCTCTACGCCACCCGGACCCCGGACACCGCGCCATCGCTGGCTACGCCCTCCGGATGGACCAGCTCCGAGACATGGTGACCGCCTACCAGGCCGGAAAGCCGGTCCTGCCGTTCGACCGGGTCCGCCCCTACGTCATCCGATAGCCCACCCCGCCCGCTACCGAATGCGGCACCGCATCCGGTAGCGGGCACCCGCCCCACCCGAGAGAGGAACCAAGAAGATGACCAGCAAGGACCGCAAGCCCGCCCGCCCCGCCGACGAGATCAGCAGCGCCGTCATCTCTACCGCGTTCACCGACATCATGGCCGCTGTGGGCATCGCGCACGGCATCATCGTGGGCATGATCGAGGACGGCACGGTGGCACTCTCGCTGAACGTGGACGGCCACGCCCGCGCCACGACGATCGTGGACAGCATGCCGGACGACATGCGGAAGATCACGGCCCGCGCCGCCATCGCACAGGTTGACCTCCTGCTGAGGCTCACCGGACGCGGGTACGCCGACATGACCAGCGTTGGAGCCATCGCAACCACGCTGAAGGCGCTCAACGCAGCCATGACCGTTGCGAACGCGCAGCGCGTCACGGTCAACTAGCCCGCGCCGACAGCGCCCCGCTTGCCACGGCAGGCGGGGCGTTTTCGCGTGTCGGCACGGGGGGTACCCCCCCCGTCGGCCGTGCCGGCCGCGCCGGAGTCGGCGGTGGGTTTCGGGTTTTGCCTCATCATGTGGTTATGGGCTGGGTGGATCTTGGGGTGGCGGCGGGGCGTGCTGGGGTGTCGGTGCGGACGGTGGAGCGGTGGGTTCGGGAGGGGCGTCTTGTGGTGGTGGGGCGGGGTGTTGGGCGGCGGGTGGAGTTGGCGGTGGTGCTCAGGGTGGAGCGGGAGCGGCGCGCTGCTCGGGGGCGGCCGGGGCCGCGGTTGGGTGCTGGGGTGGTGGCGGGGTGAAATTCGTTGGGGGAGTGTGTTGCGGACCTTGACGAGCGTGCGTGATCCTTTTGGAGGGTGCCGTTCGTGTGCCTGGGGGGCTCCGCCGGTTGGGCGTTGAGCGTGGGTGTTTCGTGAGTGGGTCTCATGTTGACGGGTGAACGTCGTTCTACCCACTAGTAACTTGTGGGAAGGACCATTCCCGGTAGTTGACCTTACGAGGGTTCACCGTTGACCCTTGCGCACGCTGTCAGGTCCGCAGGGTGGGGACACTCTGACCCGGTCCCGTTCCCGTGCGCTCCCCGAGGTCCTGAGCGCTCCCGTACGGTCCCGTGATCATCCGCGCGACCCTCGCACCCCGTACGGTCCCGCACCCCGCACAGACCCCCTCAAACCCCCCACCCCCGCACGGGACCCCCGCTGTGACCAGCGCGGATACCCGCCCGGATCCAAGGCGGGCACCGCGCTTCACGGCCTGGCCACGCGACGCTGTGAACGGACCCGCGCGGCCACCCTCGCCCATCGGCATCATCCCTGCGGATCTGAGCCGTTCATCCCCTCAACGTCGGCAGACCGGGGCCCGCCGAGCCCTCCACCCCTGGCGATCCGCAGCGCAAGCAGATCAAAGCATTCGCTTTCGCGTTGACACGAAAGCATTTAGCGCCGCGCCAATGCGAATACCAAACCACGCTTTCCGCGCGACACCTGCCCCTGAGCAGGGACAACTCCCCGCCGGGAAACTCCTCACCCGGCACCCTCAACGTCGGCAGGCCCGGGACGACCCCGCAAGGCCCCGGGACCTGCCGAACACCACCCGCCCCCATCCGGGCGCGGGCCGTACCCCTCCGAAGGAAGGACCCCTCGTGTCCACCGCCGTCATCACCTCCGCCCCGGTGTTCTCCCGCTGCGCCCTGGCGTCCGCGATGTTCACCGCGGACGTCACCACCGAGCAGCTCGCCGAGCGCATCCACCGCTCGACCGGCACCGTGAACGCCTACCTCGACGGGCACACCGTCCTCTCGGTCAACGTCGCGTCCCGCATCGCGGCCGCCCTCGGGACCACCCTCGACGCGCTCCTGACCGAGCCCCGCCCGTAATCGCCCCATCCCTTCTCCCTCACAAGGAACCACCATGACGACCATCCCGTCCCTCCCCGTCTTCGCCCAGGCCCGCGTCTTCTCCGGGGCCCGCCTGCACGAGCTGCGCACCGCCGCCGGGGTCCCCCGGGAACTCCTCGCGCTGGTGTCCGGCCTCGGAGTCCCGGCGATCCGCTCCTACGAGGTCGGCCGCTCCGTCCCGAACCTCAACACCGCCGCGGCCGTCGCCCAGGTCCTCGGCTGCTCCCTCGACGACCTGCTCGTCGCGGCCACCAACGAGCCCTCGGCGCAGGACGAGGCCAGGACCGAGGCGTAAATGCGCTGGCACACCCACGACAACCTCGCCGACCCCGACGTGCCGGCCGCGCCGCGGGGCCGGCTGGTTGACCTCTCGTGGTGGCTGGGCGTCCCGCGTCTGCTGCTGGTCTGCCGCGTGCTCGGGCATCGCCCGGTCGTCGACGGTGTCGACACGCCCCGCTGGTCGGCCCGCTGGGTGGCCTGCTCCCGCAGCGGGAGCCGGCCCTCCCCGCAGGGCGACCTCGACCCCACCGTCTGGGAGATCGGCCGCCCGTACGACGGGCCGTTCGTCGTCGTGGACCCCCTCCCCAAGGACCGGCACGTCCAGCTCGCCGAGCTGGGCGAGCCAGCACCCACGGCGCACCAGCGACCACGCTGCCTACGCTGAGGACTTCTGGCTGTGGCGGGCACTGCGCCGCGATGCGCGGCTGACCCGCACGGAACAGCAGGCATACGCGGACGTGCTCGCCGAGCACCTGAACGAGGAGCGGAGGACCTGAACCGCTACTCGTCCTTGGACCCTTCGCGGCCCTTGACTGTTACACCCAAGCGCTTCCGTGCCCACTCCACGCCCAGGTGGAACGCGGCGAGAGCAGGAAGCGAGAAGAGCGCAGATCCCGGTCCCTGCCGCACCACCACGTCAAGCAGCCCCAAGACCGTGATGATGCCGATCAATCCCCACGTCCGGGCCTGTGACTTCAGCACCCAACACGTCGCCTGATACAGCCGGTCGGCCGGGCACCACCAGCCTGGGGCCTGTAGTTCACCACGCAGTTGCCACACTCGACGGAGCTGTTGCACCGCGTACAGCACCTGCATTGAACGAGTTGCTTTCGCTGCGGCTAGATCCCAGAGCTCGGCATGCAGTTCTTCAATGTATCGGGTTTGGTGCTTCCGAGGAAGTATGCGAATTACAAATCCGATCAATCCTTCGGCTAGGGGCGTGATAACTACATCAATGGACGCCTCGCTCTCGTCCGCTGCAGCTTCTTGATATCCCTCTTCATGCTTTATGGCTGGAATTGCGGGCTTGGCGAGGTTGTGGGTGTAGACGATTTGATGGAGAAGATAGCGGGCGCGAGCGCGTGCGAAGTTTCTCCGGACGTTGAGATTGCTGTCAGATGTTGGATTGAGGCGGAAGAGCCTCTGAAGAGAAACGTCGACTTCGTGAATGTTTTTGAAAGCAAGGTCGATGTCATGGTCAATATCAGCCACGAGGCCACGAGCGAGACTGCGAACATGACCGATTCCTCGGCATAGGTCGGGGGTGATCTCGCGGTTTAGCTCGATTGCCAGGCGATGGGCAAGCTGGACGGCCTCAAGGAAATTAAGATCATGAACATAATCAGGATCGTAGGGAAGACTATGAGCAATGTCGTCATTCATGCGCCGCTACCACTAAGCCCGTGACGCAATCCAGTCAGCAGTCCGTTTACCTTGGTGCGAGCTTGAGCCATGGCGATCCGTGCGCTCTGAGCACCATCGGATGTAAGGCGATAGTAACGACGGCGAGGGCGTCCTTGTTCGTGAGGGTCGTTTTCTTCCCAACGGGATTCGAGCCACCCCAGCCCCTCGAAGCGGGCGAGGATCGGATGGATGGTGCCGCTGGCTAGTCCCGCCGTCTGGCAGATCTCCAGGCCGTACATCTCCCGGGTGGGGTCTTCGAGGAACGCCCGTAAGACGAGCTGCGTGGGCAGCGTCATCCGGGGCGCAGGTTGCTTAGCCATGATCTAACTCTACCAAGCCCCTAGGTAGAGAAAGACTTGATTCGAGAACTTCAGGAGACGCCGTGCCCAACCGCTACGTCGAGCACATCCGCCTGCCGGACATCCCGCGAGCCGTCCGCAACGCCAAGGCCCACGACCTGGCTGGGATCCGCCTCTCCATCGAGGAGTTCGGCTGCGTCATCGCGGGCGAGCTGGACGAACGCACCGGCCGGCTCGTCGTCGGCCACGGCCGCCTCCAGGTGCTGGAGGAGATGGCCGCCGAGGGCGCGGATCCGCCGGAGGGCGTCACGTCCGCCGACGACGGCACGTGGATGGCGCCGATCGTGCGGGGCTGGGCGTCGCGTTCGGACGCGGACGCGGAGGCGTACCTGATCGCGAACAACCGCACCTCCGAGCGGGGCGGCTGGGAAGACGACGTGCTCGCGGAGATGCTGGCCAGCATCGCGGAAAGCGACGCGCGGCTGCTGGACTCCACCGGCTACAGCGCGGCGGACCTCGAGGACCTGGAGGCGGCGCTGGCGGCAGACCTTCCGCCGAGCTTCACCGACGACGACGGCGGCATGGAGCGGGAAGAGGAGCTGCCCGAGCCCGGGGACGCGCCCACCGAGGAACGCGCGACGGTGTGGGGCATCGTCGTCACCTGCGACACCGAGGAGCAGCAGGCCGGGCTGCTGGAGCGGCTGACCGACGAGGGCTGGAACGTGCGGGCCCTGATGTGAGATCGGGTGCTCGCGGCGGCCGGTACGGTGGTGGACCGTGACCAGCGCCCCCGCTCCTTCCGTTGTACGGCTGCCCGCCCGGGACCGCTGGTACGTCGTCCCTGCCGTGCTGCCGATCGAGGTGACGGAGGAGACGGCGAAGCTCACCGTTGCGGAGTTCTTCGGCTTGAAGCAGGAAGAGCTGGTAGAGAGCATCTATCGAGCGTGGTGATGCCTTTGTCACCGCACGGTGTTGTACTGCTCATCTATCCGGATCGTTCTATCTACAGCGATAGTCGATCTCTGGGACGGGTGGGCGGCAATGGAGCTGGTAGTTCAGGCGCTCGGTGCTGTAGGTGTGATTGCATCATTCCTATTTCTTGCCAGACAAACTCGTGAGCTTGCCACTCAAACCAAAATAAGCAATGAGGCAAGCCTGGCCGAACTGGCCGTGAGCGGAATCGAGCGGCTTCACCAGGTAGAACAGCTGATCGTTGAGCGGCCATGGCTGCACGCCTACTTCTACGAGAACAAGGCGTGTCCCAGATCGCGGCGCAGACGGGGCGAAGTTCTCACCATCGCTCGCATGCTCGCCGACACTTTGGACTACGGATTGATGACGGCGCAGAAGCTGCGAGGTAGAGACGCCTGGTATAGCTGGAGCTCCTTCTCAACTCACATGGAAAATAGCCCCGTACTTAGGCAACTAGTTCGAGAGAATCCGAGCTGGTGGCCGAGTCTGTCGCATCATTGGGCGCTTGCGAAGAAGAGATAAGGATTACGCTGTCCGCCGCGCCAGCTCGGCGTCCGCGGCACCCTCCAGCAACGCGGCGGCCGCGCTGAGGCCGCGCACCTGCTCGGCGTCCATGCGGGCCAGGACCTCCTCCAGGCGGGCGAGGTTGCCCTGGTAGGCCCAGCCCATCGCGTTCTGCGCAGCGAGGGTCCGGCTCACCGAAGCGAACGACTTGGTCAAGCGGGTGAACGCCGCGGCGATGTCCTCGCTCGGGTCGGGCGTGCTGCTGCTGGTCATCAGGCTCCTCATAGGGGAAAGGACAGGCGAACGCGTGCGCGCTGAGATCACATTGTCGTCGCCGGTGCAGCGATCCGCGAGGGTCCTGCAGTTGCAAGGCATGTTCGATGTGCCGATCGAGGAGAAGCTCACCAGCTCGTGGGCGATCGACGTGCCGGTGGAGGACAAGCCGTGGAGCGTCGGCCTGGTGGTCGGCCCGTCCGGCGCCGGAAAGTCGACGCTGGCGCGGCATCTGTGGCCGGGCCGGGTCGCCGGGGAGCAGGCGTGGACGGATCGGGCGCTGGTGGACGACTTCCCGCGCGGCATGTCCATCAAGGACATCGTGGCGCTGCTCGGCGCGGTCGGCCTGTCCAGCCCGCCGGCGTGGCTGCGGCCGTACGCGACCCTGAGCAACGGGGAGGCGTTCCGCGCGTCGATGGCGCGGGCGCTGGCCGAGGCCGAGGGCCTGGTCGTCGTGGACGAGTTCACGTCCGTGGTGGACCGGCAGGTCGCCTCGCACGCGGTGGCGAAGACGGTCCGGCGGCGCGGGCGGCAGTTCGTCGCGGTGACCTGTCACTACGACGTGCTGGACTGGCTGCAGCCGGATTGGGTGCTGGACGTGGCGGCCTCCGAGTTCCGCTGGAGGCAGGTTCAACCCCGGCCCCAGCTCCAGCTTGAGGTCCGGCCGGTGGACCGCGCTGTCTGGCCCCTGTTTGCACGTCATCACTATCTGACGGGCAGCCTGCACCGGGCCGCGAAATGCTTCGGCGGGTTCATCAATGGAGAACTGGTGGCGTTCACGTCGTACCGGCATTTTCCGCATCCGAAAACGAAGACCATTAAAATGGCGCATCGCACGGTGGTGCTGCCCGATTATCAAGGGCTTTCCATCGGTGGGAAGCTCACTGAATGGGTCGGGCAGCACCTTTATGGGCAGGGGTACCGGCTCCGTGCGGTGATGAGCCATCCGGCGCTCATCGCTTACCGGTCGCGGTCGCCGAGGTGGCGGATGGTCGGGCAAGATAAAACGCTCGGCACGACGAGTTCGTGGAAGCACATGCACGCCGACACGTTGAATCCCCGCCGTCTCGGGACGGTGTCATTTGAATACGTGCCTCGGCGCCCGGATCGGTGACGCGAGCAGATCGAAGATCGTTTTCGTTTCCGGGTCGGTGTCGGTGAAGGCCCGCCTCCAGTCGGGCGGCGGCGCGAGAAGCCCCTGGTTGCCGCGTACTTCGAGGAGTCGCGTGGCCGGCGTCGGTTCGGTCAGCACCCAGTTGCGGGTGTGCGGGTTCGCCCAGGGTGAGGGGTGGCCGCGCACGACGTCGACCAGCTCGACGCTGCCGAGGATGACGCCGAACTCCAGGTCGTACGGCGCGGGGATGCCGAGTTCGGCGAGTTTGTCGTAGCCGCGCTGGTCGGTTGATTTCCCGGCGTGGATGAGAAGGGTCCCGGTGTATCTCGGGTCCCAGCTCCGGTTTTCGATGTCCTTTCGTCCGTGGGGCTTTTCGGGGTCGCCGTGGATTATCGCCCACGCCCAGGGTTGTTTAACGGTGATCATTTTCGCTTGCTGCATAAGTGCAGGGTAGCGCATGTCAATGATCTTGGGGAACGCTAGTTGATCTTGAATGGGGATCCCTCATGGGTGTCGGTGCAGCGAAACTCATCCCCGTATCCGAACGTCGCGCAAAGGCCATTCAAATGCGTCTGGCCGGAATCAACTACGAAACCATCGCCAAACAACTCGGCTACTCCAGCCGCAGCGCGGTCTGCCAGGACATCAAGCGGGCCCTGGCCAAGGCGATGAAGGAGGAGCAGGAGTCCGCCGAGGAACTGCTGAAGCTGGAGGTCGACCGCCTCGACCGGCTCATGGCCTCGGTCTGGCCCGCTGCGCTCGACGGTGACGTCAAGGCCGTCGAAGCCGCCGAGCGCATCATCAAGCGCCGCTGCGGCCTGCTCGGCCTGGACCTCATCAACCGCAACGGCTCCGGCGACGGCGACCTCGTCTCCCTGCTCGGCACCCTGTTCTCCGAGCTGCAGTCCCGCCACCCGGGCGCCCTCACCCAGGGCACGCCCGCGGTCGAGGTCGACGCGATCGAGGTCGAGGAGACGCGCACGTGAGCCTGGGCGTCGTACGACTCTCGCCCGCCCAAGAGCGCAGCATCGCCGAGTCCACGGCCCGCATCAACATCTGGACCGGCTCGGTCCGCTCCGGCAAGACCATCGCGTCCCTGCTGCGGTGGCTGATGTACGTGGTGACCGCTCCCCGGGGCGGGCACCTGGTCATCGTCGGCAAGACCGGCGACACCATCAGCCGCAACGTCTTCGAGCCGCTCATGGATCCGAGCCTGACCGGGCCGGTGGCCAGGCGCATCTTCCACACGCGCGGCAACCCGACGGCGAACATCCTCGGCCGCCGCGTGGAGATCATCTCCGCGAACGACGTGCGCGCCGAGTCCCGCCTGCGGGGCCTCACCTGCGCGGGTGCGTACGTGGACGAGGCGACGCTGATCCCGGAGACGTTCTTCGACCAGCTCCTGGCCCGCTGCTCGGTGTCCGGCGCGAAGATTTTCTGCACGACCAACCCCGACGCTCCCAACCACTGGCTGCGCAAGCGGTTCCTGCTGCGGCACCGCGAGCTCGACCTGCGGTTCTGGCACTTCGTCTTGGACGACAACCCCGCGTTGGACCCGGTCTACGTCGCCAACCTCAAGGCCGAGTATTCCGGGCTCTGGTACCGCCGGTACGTCCTCGGCGAGTGGTGCATGGCCGAGGGCGCGGTCTTCGACATGTGGGACCCGGACCGCCACGTGGTCGACTCGCTGCCGTTGATGGAACGCTGGCTCGGCGTCGGCGTCGACTACGGCACGGTCAACCCGTTCGCCGCGCTGCTGGCCGGCGTGTCCGTCCCCGACCACGAGGGGCAGCGCCGCCTGTATCTGGCGTCGGAGTTCCGGTGGGACTCCCGCGCGGAGCGGCGTCAGCTCACCGATGCCGAATACTCCAAGCGGCTGGTCGACTGGCTCGACAACATCCCGGACGCTTACGGGGTCGGAACCCGCGGGGTCCGGCCCGAGTACGTGATCGTCGACCCCAGCGCGGCGAGCTTCGTCACGCAGCTCTCCCACGACGGGGTCCTGCCACAGCTCGGCGACAACTCCGTGCTGGACGGCATCCGCACCATGAGCAACCTCATGGCGGCCGACCAGCTCCGGGTCCACCGCTCCTGCGCGGGCTGGCTCGGCGAGGTCGGGTCCTACTCGTGGGACGACCGCAAGGCCGAGAAGGGCGACGACGCGCCCACGAAGGTCGATGACCACAGCCTGGACGCGAGCCGCTACATCCTCCACACCACGCTGCCGGCCTGGCAGCCGCTGCTGGAGCCCGTTCCGTCGTACTGACCTCCCGACCCGTCCCGGCCTAGCGCCGGGGCGGTGCTGCTCCGCGCGCCCTTCCCCGTGCGCGCGTTGAGCGCCGATCCGGTCGTGGCCCGCCGCTGTTGAGGGGCGGCGGCGGGCCACGACCTCTTCGCCTGCCCGCTGGCTCGTCTCCCCCGGAGGAATGAAAATGGATTTCGTTTTCAACATTGCGAAGGGGCGCGCCGCCGAACTGTACTGGCGCGTCAAGAACTCCGACCCGGCCAACTCCGCGCTGCTCGTGGTCGCTCTCGCTGTCGCCAACCTGGAAGCCGACACCGTCCTGCAGGACAAGGACACCCTCGCCGACATCCTGTCCGGCGCGACCGACGAAGCCACCAACAGCGGCTACGCCCGTAATGTCCTGACCGCCGCCGACCTGGCCGCGCTCACCCCGGACGACACCAACGACCGCATGGACCTCGACATCCCCGACCAGACGTGGACAGCCGTGCAGGCGGGCAGCAACTGGGGCAAGCTCGTCATCGCCTACCGGCCTGCGTCCGCCTCCCCGGACTCGGCGATCATCCCCATGACCGCGCACGACTTCACGATCACGCCGGACGGCTCCAACATCGTCGCACAGATCGACGCCGCCGGGTTCTACCGCGCAGCCTAGCTGAAACGCTACGAACAATGCAGCATGGGCTATCACCTCCGAGTACTCGGAGGTGATAGCCCATGCTGCGGCCGGACTCCCTTATGAAGGGAATCTAATCATCGGGTCCCTGCTCGGAGACTCGCAGACGATGAAAAGGCTTTCTTTTCATGAGAAAGGAATGTTCAGGTCCGGCGTTTCGAAAACACTTTCAATCCTTATGTCCTGCTTGCGGGTCGATGCGCGCGGACCAGGGCGAAGCTCCTGGAAAGCCTTAACAAGGAACGTTCCAGACCCTCCGACAGCGGCGCCTACAGCAGCCCCGAAAAGACCAGGAGCGGCAGAAGTTCCGACGGCAGCACCGAGGGCAGCACCTATAATGGCTCCTACACTTTCAGCACCAGGTCGGGCGACCAGCCGTATAGCGCCGATCATTGTCGACCGTTGAGGGCCTTTCGCTACTTTGCGTAGCGCTTTCGCATACTCATGGATGGATTTTTTCAGCATCGCCTCGCGATCGGACGAAGGATCCTTTGCCCAAGCCGATCGCATGTCGAAGTACTGCTGAGCCGGATCGCTCTCGCGGATAGCGATAAGCTCTCCACTGTCCGCTCTCTCCAGGGTGGCAAAAGATGGCAGGTTAACTCTAGTTTGAAAAGTTATAGCATTTTCCTCCATCGCCACACTTGATGATCGGGGAAGCAGGGGGATTGCATGATGGGCTAGCGCTCCTGGAATGTTGTGGCCGCAACCAAACTTACTAGCCTGGCTCTGCTGATAGCAGAGATTCACCGCATCAACGAACAGTTCGATGTCTCCATGCAAGGGAAAAGGGCGAATCCCATCAGTACTTTTGACCGCCCTCAGTAGATCTCGAGGCTTACCTAGTTTTTCGCCAGCCGACAGAATCCCCAGCTTTCTGCCTACTGCGTCAAATATCTCGGCTCGCCTGATGCCATCACCACCGAGGATGCTGGTTGTACGGCGCGCTTCCTCCAAGCACTCCGTACGGAACGGTTCGATCCTCTGCCATATGGCAGCGAGATTTTGATCTTCTACCAGTAACTCTTCCTGTTCGATGAACACATGATGAGCTAGTTCGGCAAACGCGCTACCCATATTCTCCGGCCAAATAATCGGGCCGTCTCCCAGTGATGCGTCGAACGCGCTGTCCAAACGCTCAGCTAGGCTCTGCGGGCTGAATTTATACTGATTCTGCTCGATCCCGAGTATTCCTTGTCCACCTATCTCATTCAAGCTCTGAGAAAAAGTCTCCGTAGAGCTCGAACGAAATGCCGGTGTAATCAATCCAGATTTCAATGCACGTAGAAATATGGGATACTCGGAACCTTCGAGATGCTCAATCAGGTAACGACAGTTAAAGAAAAATACGTCTGTTATAACCAGTGGAGCGGGCTCGAACAGGAGATGGAAGATCAAGCTGTCCCGGAAAGACTTGCTATTTACCGAATGTTCAATTCCGCCATCGGTAGGGGAAAAATACCAGCCTCTTTTGTTGGCATCGCGTCGGGCGTGCGGCGACATCTCCATACGTGTCATGGTACGCCCGCCGAGCGCCTCGGTGGCCACTTCTCGGGGAATTTCCCTACGACTTATGGATGCACCAATAATGCAATTATAGATCATCCGATGCATGCATGAATAAGAATGCCTTCACAGGTTGGACGAAATGGGACACCAAAATGTTTCCGTCCCAGACGCATCATGAGTCTCTCATTCATCAAGACCATTCAATGGTCATTTCGCGGAAGTCGCAGTAGGTGCTACGGCCTGCCGGGCGCGCGGATGCGGATCACCCGCACCCGGCGGCGGTGGGCGGTCCGCTCGCCGTACCGGGTGCATCGCGCGACCTGACTTACCGGCAGGAGGAGGAAGGCATGGCGGTCCGCCGGAATAACTTCAACGGCGGTAGCCGCGGAGCGGTCATCACGGTCGCGAACTCCGGTGGTTCCAGCGGCGATGCGTTCACCAGCATCGTCGGGAGCCCGCGCTACACCGACACGCACTTCACCTCCATCGGTGGGCAACTGTCAGCGGTCAACCTCACGGTGGACGCTGACACTCACCTGGACTGGTCCGATGTCGCCCAGCCGGGGAACGTGTTCTGCGTCCGGCTCTACATGAAGCTGGTCACGAACGTCGCCAATCCTCAGCGGTTGTTCGTGCTCCTCGGCCCCACCGGCATCGTCGCCGGAGTATGGATCTTCCAAGACGGCTTCATCGCTGCGTACAGCGGGTTGGCCGACAACTACCTCACGGAACTCACCGCGTCGGTCCCGGTCGGCACATGGGTGCGCGTGGAGCTGCGCTACACCATCGCCGCGAATGGCAACGGCACCGTGGAGATGTGGCTGTACCGCACCGCGGACTCCTCCTCCCACGACAGCTATGTCATCTCGCCGAGCACGGTATGGCCCGGGGGAAAGCCCGAGACCGCTGAGTTTCACCTGCGGCGCGACAGCGGCGGCTACTGGCTGCTGGACAACCTCGCCGTCAGCGATACGAAACTCGGCTCGGCGTTCCCCCGTCTCGAAGGCGTCGTCGGCCAGGCCGTCGAGACCGACGCCGCGCGCACGGTCCGCCGACCCGTGCCGGCGTCAACGGCCACGGAGACAGGCACCGGCCAGCCGGTGCGGCGCACGAAGACCAGAACCGTCGGCAGCGCCGCCGAGGCGGGGACCGCACGATCCGTAGCGCGAGCGTTGGCACGGCCGGTCGGCCGCGCCGCCGAGAACGACACCGTCTCCGGGATCCGCTGGGACCTGAAGATCTGGACCGCAGCCGAGACCGGCAGCGCGGCCCCGATCCAGCCGACCAAGACGCTCCCGGTCAGCGGCGCCGCCGAGACCAGCGGCCCGCAGCCCGCGCGACGCTCCAAGGCGCGTCCGCTCGCCCTGCTCACCGAACCGGCCACAGCGCGGCCCATCACCGCGGTGAAGATCCGCGCGGCACGACGCGTCGTGGAGCTCAGCGCGGCCCAGCCCGCGTGGCAGGGACCCGCGCTCGTCACTCCGCTCGGCCCGGCCACCGAGACCGCTTCGGCCGTCGCGGTCATCTACCGGACCCGGACGCTGCGCGTCGCTGCGCTCTACCGGACCTGGCGGATCACCCGGATGCGGCGGGCCTGGTCCGCCGGGTCACCCACCACATAGGGAGGAGGGCCCCCGGGTGGAGCCCATTTCGTCGCTGTCCCGCGAATACGTGTACGTCTTCGTGGAGGGCGCGACCGGAGCCGAAGGCGTGGAGATCGCGTTCACAACGCCGAACGTGGAGCCCACGGAAGCGCAGTGGCGGCCCGCGCTCTGGCACAGCACCGGCCCGCGAGGAGCCGAAGCGCGGATCCTCATCGGCCCGGACACCGACTCGCCGCTGACGGACGGCACCTACCAGGCGTGGGCCCGCATCACCGGCCCCGTCGAACGTCCCGTGCTGCCGGGCGGCCTGGTCCCCATCACCTGAGAGCAGAAAAGGGGTTCCCTCATGCAACGACCCGCCACGGGCCGCATCGTCCGCTACCGAGGCAAGCAGGGCTTGCACGCGCTGCGGGCCGCGATCGTCACCGCCGACGTCGAGACGCTCGACCCCGAGGGTGTGCGCGTCGGGGCGCTGCCCGGCCTCGACAGCGAGTTCCACGTGCATCTGTGGGTGTTCTCGCCCGGTCACGCGCGGGGCGGCTTCGCCGAGTTCAACGTCGGCCCCGGCCAGACACCCGGCACTTGGCACTGGCCGGAGCGCTCATGACGACCTGCGACCGTACGACACCGAGGGAGGTGTGATGGCGCTTCCCGAACACGATCAGGAGTGGCCGCCGCCGTACACGCGCGCTGAGCAGCGCCTCTACCGGCAGTGGGGAGCCTGGTACTCCGGTGACCCGGACGTGCTCGGCCAGGTGTACGGCTCCGGCGTCACCCCGGGCATGGGCCTGGACCTCAAGGGCTGGGACCGGCCGCTGCAGTACGCCGGCGGCACGATCGGCCGGGTCGCCCGCTGGTTTTGGGGGGCACCGACCCCCGCTGGGCAGAGCAGAAGCACGAAGATCCATGTGCCGGTCGCGGCGGACATCGCCGCCACCAGCGCGGACCTGCTGTTCTCCGAGCCGCCGACGCTGCGCGTGTCCGGCAAGAAGGGCCAGGCCCGGCTGGAGAAGGTCCTCGCCGAGGGCGGCGTCAACGGCATCCTGCTGGAGGCCGCGGAGCTGGGCGCCGCCTACGGCGGCGTGTACCTGCGGGTCGGCTGGGACACCACGATGCACGACTACCCGGTGATCGACATCCTCCCCGCCGACACGGGCGTCCCGGAGTTCCACTCCGGCCGGTTGAAAGCCGTGACGTTCTGGAAGATCGTCGCCGAGGACAACAAGGTCGTGTGGCGGCACCTGGAGCGGCACGAGCAGGGCCGCGTCTTCCATGGCCTCTACCAGGGCGACAACGAGCGGCTCGGCATGGCCGTACCGCTGGGAGACCACCCGGCCACCGCGCACTTCGCGGAGATCGTGGACGCTGACGGCGGCTTCGATTCCGGCTTCGACAAGGGATTGCTCGTCCACTACATCCCGAACATGCGCCCGCACCGGACGCTGCGCGGCTCCCAGCTCGGCCGCTCCGACTACGCCGGGGTCGAGCCGCTGATGGACGCCCTGGACGAGACCTACACCTCCTGGATGCGTGACCTGCGGCTGGGCAAGTCGAGGATCATCGTCCCCGAGGTGTACCTCGCCAACACCGGCCGCGGCCGAGGAAGCACCTGGGACCCGGACCGGGAGATCTACTCCGGGCTCGGCATGCTGCCCAAGCCGGGCGGCGGCGACCCGATGATCACCCTGTCGCAGTTCGAGATCCGCGTCGCCGAGCACCAGCAGACCGCCAAGAACCTGCTCGCGCAGATCCTCCGCGGAGCCGGGTACAGCGTGCAGTCGTTCGGCGAGGCCGGGGAGGGCGCGGCCGTCACCGCCACGGAGATCCACTCCCGGGAACGTAAGTCCTACACCACGCGCGGCCGGAAGATCGGCTACTGGACCCCGGCGCTGTCGTGGCTGTCGGAGTGCCTGCTGGCCGTCGACCACGCGGTGTTCGGCACCAAGGTCGTGTCCGAACGCGCGCAGATCGAGTGGCCGGACGGCGTCATGCCCGACCCGGAATCGCTGTCGCGCACGGTGGAGATGCTGGAGCGGGCCGGGGCCGCGTCCCTGGAGACGAAGGTCCGCATGATCCACCCCGAGTGGGACGACCCGCAGGTCAAGGCCGAGATCGCGCGGATCCGCGACGAGAAGGGCCTGAACGTGCCCGACCCCGACCGGATCACCGAGACGGTCGTCCCGGCCGCTGACGACGACTGATGGCCACCGCATCCGCTGAGGATGCCGCCCGCGTCCTGGAAGCGCTGGAGCACGCCCGCCTCGTCGCGCAGCTGTACGCCGACGCCGAAGCGGAGCTGTTCAAGAAGGTCGCCGACAGGCTGCAGGAGCGGCTCGGGGAACCCGAGTACGAAGGGGCCCGGTTCGCGGAGATCCGCGAGCTGCGCCGGGAGGCGGAACGGATCGTCGGCCGGCTGGAGCGGGCCGCGGCCAAGGCCGTGCGCGACGGTGTGACCGACGCGTGGCGGCGCGGCGTCGACGCGGCGCTGGAGGACCTGCGCGGCCTCGGCTCCAAGAAGCTGATCTCGCCCGGTCAGGGCGTGGACGTGCTGGTCGGGCAGACCCTCAACCTCGTCACGCAGGTGCAGGCAGGGGCGCTGCGCGCGGTGGAGGACATCTACCGGCAGGTCATCGCCCGCACCGTGGGCCTGTCGCTGACGGGCGCGCTCACCCGCCGGGAAGCGACGCAGCGGGCCCTGGACCGGTTCGCGAATCAGGGCATCACCGGGTTCGTGGACCGGGCGGGACGGCACTGGGACATGCCGTCGTACACGGAGATGGCGATGCGGACCGCGATGACCCGCGCAACCGTGGACGGCCACCTGGCGGCCATGAGCGAGAACGGCATCGACCTCGTGCTCGTGTCCCGGACCCCGCACGGCTGCCCGCTGTGCGACCCGTGGGAGGGCGAGGTCCTGTCGATCAGCGGCCCCGCCGGGACCCGCACCGAACCGCACGCGACCCGCGACGACGAGACGGTGAAGGTGAAGGTCGCCGCGACGGTCGCTGAGGCCCGCGCCGCCGGGCTGCTGCACCCGAACTGCCGCCATGCCCTGAACGCCTACCTGCCCGGGGTGACGCAACCGGCGCCGCCGGTCAAGGCCTCCGGCACCTACGAAGACACCCAGGAGCAGCGGCGACTAGAGCGGCAGGTCCGGCACTGGAAACGGCGGGAAGCCGCCGCGCTGGACGACGACGCTCGCGCGAAGGCCGGCGCGAAGGTCGAGGAGTATCAGGCGCGGCTGCGGGAGCTGACGAAGGCCACCGGGTTGCGTCGCCGATCGGGCCGGGAGCAGATCGGGGTGCCGCGTCCCCCGCGTCCGAAGCAGACCCCCGCGCCCAAGCCGCCCCGGCAGCGACCGGAGCGACCGGAGCAGCCGACAGTGGAGCCCGCCGAGCCGTCCACCAGCTCGAGACCGCCCGGCGTGCCGGAGCACTGGCCGGTCACGCTGCGGGGCCTGCCGGAGGAGGACCTGCTGGCGTTCATGCAGTGGTACACCGACGACCCGGACATGCAGGAGCGGTTCCTGACCTACCTGGACGAGCTGGAACAGCGCGAAGCCCGGGAGGATGCCGATCCCGGCTGGGCGTGGTCGTGGGAGGAAGACGAAACCCCCGAAGACCGGCGCATCACCGAGCTGGTCGCGGGCGGGATGCCGTACCTGGACGCCTACGCCGAGGTCCACGGCCTGGACTCCGGTGAGCTGCGCCGCCAGGAGGAGCTGAGTCTCCTGCGGCAGGAACGGGAAACCGGCGAGACCCTGGATGCGATGGTCCGCCGCCTGTACGCCGAATGGCTCGACATGCAGGTGGTGGAAGCGGAGAACGCGACCCGGGGCGTGCTGCTGAACAAGCAGGGCGAGGCCGCCGACATCGACCCGCGGACCTTGTTCTCGGGCCGGGCGGACCGGGCCCGCACGTACGCCTCGGAGGAGCTGCTGCGCTGGTGGGGTGATCACCCGCGCATGACGCTGACGGAGTTCAAAGCCCAGATGCTGGAGCGCGACTCCGACCGGCGGGCCGCCCGCCGGATCCGTGAAGGCAGCGCCGGAAAGGAGTTCGGCGTATGAGCTTGTCCACGCTGGATCGGCGGGCCGCGATCACCTTCGGGCGTCTCGCGGCCCGCCGGGGCCTACCGGTCACCGCGTGCCCGTACGACCCGGGCCGCGACGACCGGCACCGCGCCCTCGCGCTGCTGTGGGTGCGCTCCTGGCGACGCCACCGCGACGCATAGCCCCTCCCCATGTTCTTGGCGGACGCGCCTGCCGCGTCCGCCATCCGTGTGCGCAGCCGCTGGCCGGCGGCACGCGGTCGATCCAACTGACCGTTCGTCCTCGCGGGCCGGGGACCGGTCAGAACCGACTACCTGGCTGTTCGACACCCGCGGGCCGGGGTCCAGCCAGTGACAAGGAGTGTCCTTCATGGCCGATGACGACAAGCCGCAGACCGAGCAGACCGAGCAGAGCGGCGCGCAGCCGCCCGTCGAGGCTCCGCCTGCCCCTGTGCAGCAGGAGCAGGAGACCGAGCGCGTCAACCCGGACGCGAAGAAGATCGACCAGCTTCCGAAGTGGGCGCAGGACGAGCTGCGCCGGGCCCGCGCGGACGCCGTGAAGTGGCGTACCGCCGCCGGTCCCGACAGCGTGGGGGCGCAGGAGGCCGCCAAGCGGGCCGAGGACGCCGCCCGGGAGGCGGCGGAGAAGGCCAAGGCGGAGGTCGCGCAGCAGATCGGCCGGGCGCTCGGACTCGTCGCGGACGAGGAGAAGCCGGTCGACCCGTCCGAGGTGATCAACAAGCTCACCACGGAGAAGGAGCTCACCGCCAAGGAGCGGGACGCCGAGCGGGACCGGCACCGTCGTGCGCTGGTCGAGCTGGCCGTTCACCGGCAGTCGATCAAGCACGGCGCGGACCCGGACGCGCTGCTGGACTCCCGGTCCTTCCTCAAGCAGGTCCGTGACCTCGACCCGGACGGCGAGGGCTTCATGACCACGCTGACCGAGACGATCACCAAGGCCGTCGAGGACAACCCGAAGTTCAAGGCCGCGGCCGTCTCCGGGCCGCCGGCGCGTTCGGGTGGCGAGTTCACCGGTGGTCCCGGCCGCTCGTCCGACCCCGAGCAGATGACCACGGACGACTTCCGCCGTGCCCGGCGTAAGCCGCCCACCACCTCCTAGTTCATGGAGTAGAACGTGGCCAATACGTTTCTTACACCGAATGTGATCGCCCGCGCTGCGCTGGCGACGCTGTACGAGACCTGCGTCATGGCGCAGCTCGTGCACAGGGATTACGACGAGGATTTCGCCGCGAAGATCGGCGACACCGTCAACGTGCGTAAGCCCGCCGTTTTCGAGGCGAAGGAATTCTCCCGCGCGAACGGCATCGAGATTCAGAACGCGCAGGAGACCGGCATCCCGGTCACGCTGAACCATTTCGCGGACGTTAGCTTCGCCGTTACGGCGGAGGACCTGACGCTGCGGATCGAGGATTTCGGCGTGCAGCTTCTGAACCCGGCGATGGAGGCCATCGCGCAGAAGATCGACCGGGACATTCTCTCCCTGCGGGACGACATTCTCCAGGAGGTCGGCCGTCCCGGTCAGTGGGCCGCGAACCCGCTGGGTGAGAATGTTTTCGCCTACGACAATCCGCGTTCCGCGATCGACGCCCGTAGGGTGTTGAACCAGCGGAATGTCCCTGCGGCGGACCGTCACCTGGTCGTCGGCCCCGAGATCGAGGCGAAGTGGCTGAGCGACGAGCTTTTCCACCGCGCCGACGCCCGAGGCGACACGGACGGTCTCCGGGAGGCTTCTCTGGGAAGAAGGGTTTTCGGTTTCGATCCGTATCAGACCCAAAACATCACGGTTCCCGCGGGTAGCGTTACCGGGAATTCCACGACCGAAGTCGGCGTGGCTTTTCATAGGACGGCTTTCGCGCTTGTGACGCGGCCTCTCGTCCTTCCGCAGGGCGCGGCCAACGCCGCCGTCGCGAATTACAAGGGCTTCGGCCTTCGCGTGGTCATGGATTACGACATCGACCTCAAGCAGGACGTCGTTTCCATCGACTGCCTTTACGGCACGAAGACCATCGACCCGGACCGCGCGGTGCTCATCAAGGGCAAGGACGTCGGTGACCCCGAGCCGTAATTAACGGCCTTTCTCGCGTCAATTCTTCCGGCCCGCTACATGGCGGGCTTTTCTCATTTCAAGGAGGTACGCGATGGCCGTGAAGGCACGCCTCACCGAGAAGACGATCGCGCTCAAGACACCGGCCGCCGGGACGCACGTCCTGTGGCGGGCGCCGGTGCCGTGCAAGGTCCGCGCGGTGCGCGCCTACCGCGTCGGCGGGACCGGCGCGGCCGTCAACGCGACCAAGACCACCATCGACCCGCAGACCAGCAACCCGGTGACCACCAACCTGCTGCCCACCGACCTGTCGGTGGGCACCGCCGCGCGGTGGGCGTCCGGGGCGCTCGCGGCGGCCCCGGTGCTGAAGCTCAACGCCGGGGACACCCTGACGGCCGTGGTCGTCTCCGTCGCGGGCTCGCCCACGGACCTGATCGTGCAGATCGACGTCGAGCAGGACGCCAACACCTGATGGCGGAGCCGTACGTCTACCGCAACACCCGCACCGGCCAGACGGTCGAGTGGCCCACCCGCTCCGTGCGGCTGGACCACTCGCCCGTCTGGCTGCTCATCTCCGCCCCCGAGGTGGAACCGGAGCCGGTGCCGACGCCGGAGCCCCTGCGGGCTCCGGCCCGGCCGGTCCAGGCCGACCCGAAGGCCGCGTGGGTCGCCTACGCGGTCTACCGGGGCATGTCCGAGGCCGACGCCCGAGCGCTGAGCAAGACGGCGCTGATGGAGGAGTTCGGCCGCGACGACCAGGAGGACGACGATGGCCCGAACTGACCTGACCGCCGTGGCGATGACCCGGGCCGGGGTGAACCTCGGCGCGGCGCTCACCCCGGCCAACGCGGACGGCCACGCCTACATCGACAACGGCCGCCGCATGGTCCGCCTGAAGAACACCGACTCGACGGCCAAGACGGTGACGGTGCAGATCCCGGCCACCGTCGACGGCCAGGACGTCGAGGACCGCGAGTACATCGTCCCCGCCACCACGGGGGACGTGCTCCTGCCGCCGTTCCCGGCCGTCTACCGGCGCCCGGACGGCAAGGTGTTCCTCGACTACTCCGCGATCACCGGTCTGTCGGTCGCGGTGTACGAGCTGCCGGTGTAGGCGATGCAGTACGCGACCGCGGCGGACTACGCCGCCTACACCGGCATCAGCGCGCCGGCCGACGTCGACCGGCGGCTGGAGCGCGCCTCCGAGCGGATCGACGAGCTGCTGATGGGCGCGGTCTACGCGGTCGACGCCGACGAGCGGCCGACCGACCCGAAGGTCGCTGACGCGCTGCGGCGGGCCACGTGCGCGCAGGCCGCGTGGACGCTCGCGGTCGGCGACGAGTACGGCACCGCCTCGGCGTTCAACCGGGTCGAGATCGGGTCGGTGAAGCTGCAGCGGGCCGACTCGGCGGCCGGGACCGCGCCCCGGCACGCGCCGGACGCGGCCTCGATCCTGCGCATGGCCGGACTGCTGCCCGGCATCGTGATCGACGGCTCGAGGTGGTGAGCCCATGACGCTGCTGCCGCAGTGGCTGATGCGGCACACCGCGACGATCCGGCCGTTCCTCGGTGACGGCGCCTACGGGCCCGTCTTCGGGGAGGAGGTCACCGAGCGGTGCCTGGCCGACGACGAGCGGCGGCTGGTCCGCGACGCGGACGGAACCGAGGTCGTCTCCGACCTGACGCTCTACATGCGGCCCGGCGTGGTGTGCCCGCCCGGGTCGGAGGTGACCGTCAACGGCCGCACGACCACGGTCATCGTCTCCCACGCCCGCGACGGCGGCGGTTTGCCCACCCCGGACCATGTGGAGGTGGCCTGCACGTGACCAGCATCGAACTCGACTTGAAGATCAACGTGGAGGCGTTCACCGCGGAGCAGCGCCGCGCGGCGGCCCGGGGCCTGCACAAGGCGACCCGGCATGTGCTGACCGCCTCCAACCAGCGGGTGCCGTTCGAGACCGGTGACCTGGAACGCTCAGGCCGGCCGGTCGTGGACGAGGTGAACCTGCGCGGCGTCATCTCCTACGACCAGCCGTACGCCGTCGCCCAGCATGAGGAGCTGGGGTACCGGCACGAGCGCGGCCAGGCGAAGTATCTGGAGTCGGCGCTGCGCGAGGAGGCCGACACCGTGCGGGAACTCATCGCGGCCGAGCTGAGGCGGGCGCTGCGATGAGCTGGACCCGTGACCTGCTGACCGGTCTGGCCGAACTGCTGGCCGCCCGGGGCGTCGGCGACTGGAACCCGTCCGGCATCTACACCGACGCGCAGACCGCGATCACGATCTCGGGTCTGCCGTCGAAGCCGGACCTGGCGATCTCCCTGACCTACTACGGGCTCGGCAACGACGGGGAGGACGTCACCCAGGCGGACGCCTCCGCGCAGGTGCAGGTCCGCATCCGGGGCAAGGCCGACCCGCGCCTGGTGGACGACCTGGCCGACGAGGTGTTCGAGGTGCTGCACGGCCTGTCCAGCACCGAGCTGCCCGGCGGGGTGTGGGTGCTGCTGTGCCAGCGGACGATCGTCGCGCCGCCCGACCGGGACCAAAACGGCCGCCGGGTCCGCGCGGACTCCTACGACCTGCTGTGTCACCGGCCGTCGCTGCACCGGGCCGAGTGACCCGCACCTTTCCTCATCAGCGAATGCGGTTCCGCATTCGCTTTTTCTTTCACGAAGGAGAGATCAATGGCGCTGCGCTCCTTGCTCGCCAAGGACTGGACCGTCGAGGTCAACACCGGTACCCAGGCGGTGCCGGTGTGGACCCCGATCAAGGGCCTGACCAAGTTCGCCGAGACCATCGAGTCCGAGACCCAGGACGACAGCGACTTCGACAGCAACGGCTGGGGCAGCGACGTCGTCACCCAGCGGAAGTTCAAGCTGGAGTGCGAGGGCCGCCGCAAGCGCGACACCGGCTCCCCGACGTTCGTGCCCGACCCGGGCCAGGAGGCCGTCCGGCAGGCCGGCCGCGTCGTCGGCGTCGAGGCCAACATCGAGGTCCGCTGGTACCGCAAGGACGGCTCCCCGGACGCCTACCAGGGCTTCGCCGCCGTGGACTACAAGGGCGGCGGCGGTGAGACGACCGACCTGGAGCCGTTCGCGTTCGACCTGCTCGGCCAGGGCGAGCCGACCGAGATCGAGAACCCGGCGGCCGCCTGATGACCAAGTTCCGTGATCTCACCGAGTTCTTCGACCCGACGCTCAAGTTGCCGGTCGGCGGCAAGACGTACGTGATCGAGCCGGTCGACGCCGAGACGGGTCTGCTGTGCCGCCGCCTGATGGAGGTGTCCATCGAGGCGGCGGGCGGCGGTGAGCCCGACACCGAGGGCCTGGAGGCGCTCGTCCTGGACGACGACCAGGAGAAAGACCTCTACAAGCGGATCCTCGGCGGCGTCTACGACGAGCTGTTCGCCGACAAGCTCGACTGGCCGGTGATCCAGCACATCGGCACCACGGCGCTGGTGTGGGTCGTCGCCGGACTCGACGCGGCGGTCAAGCACTGGGAGTCCGCGGGGGAAGCCCCGGCCCCGAACCGGGAGACACGTCGAGCGGCGGCGGCCCGATCGACCCGGTCACGGGGCTCCGCGAGTGGTACGACCCCGACGACGGCCTCAGCGTCGAAGAGGGCCAGAAAGTAGCGTGGGCCGACCTGCTGGCCCGGTGGGCGCTGGTCGAGGCTGACCTGCACGAGCACTACGGCCTCGACGTCGGCGCCCCCGGGATGCTCGCGTCCCGGTCCTGGCGGTGGCTGCAGGTGCGGCTGCTGGGTCTGCTGGCGGCCGACACGCGGATCGCTCGCGCGCTGGCCCCCCCGGACGACGGCGGCACGCGGTGAAGCCGCGGCTGCTGGACGCGTGCTGCGGGGTCGGCGGAGCGACGCGCGGCTACCAGATGGCGGGCTGGCACGTCACCGGCGTCGACATCAACCCGCAGCCCCGCTACATCGGTGACGCGTTCGTCCAGGCGGACGCGATCACCTACATCCGTGAGCACGGCCACACCTACGACGCGATCCACGCGAGCCCGCCGTGCCTGGCCTCGACTGCGCTGATCAAGGGCACGAACAAGGGCCGCGAGTACCCGCAGCTCATCCCCGCCACCCGGGAGGCGCTGCAGGAGACCGGGCGGCCGTGGGTGATGGAAAACGTCGTCGGAGCTCCGCTGCGCCGGGACCTGCTGCTGTGCGGGGAGATGTTCTCCCTCGGGGTGCTGCGGCACCGGGTCTTCGAGCTGAGCCCCCCTGACCTCGTCGGCCCGGTGGAGCACCCCAAGCACCGGGGCCGGGTCTCCGGTATCCGTCATGGCCGCTGGTACCGGGGCCCGTACGTCGCCGTGTACGGCAAGGGCGGCGGCAAAGGCACCGTCGCGCAGTGGCAGGACGCCATGGATATCCACTGGCCGGCCACGCGACGGGAGATCGCTCAGGCGATCCCGCCCGCCTACACCCACCTGATCGGTCGCGCCCTGCTGGCGCACCTCGGCATGGACACAGAGCAGGAGGTGAGCGGCCCGTGGCACTGAACGTGGGCGAGTTGTTCGCGACCATCGACCTGCGGGACCGGCTGTCAGCCGGGCTGCGGCGCGCGATCGGGAACCTGCGGGACGCCGCCCGGGAGGCCGGCGTCCACATGAGGTCCATCGGCGGCAACGCGACCCTCATGGGGGCGTCGCTGGTCACCTCGGCCGCGAAGTTCTCCGTGATGGCGTCCGCGATGGCGGTGACCGGGCAGGGCGCGCTCTCGCTGGGGGCGGCGCTGGCCCCGGCCGCCGGGATCATCGCGGCGTTGCCCGGCGCGGTCGCGCTCGGGGCGGCCGCGCTGGCGACGCTGGCGGTCGCCCTGTCCGGCGTGGGGGAGGCGTTCTCCACCGCGCTGGGGGACGACCCGGCGAAGTTCGCCGAAGCGCTGGCGAAGCTGTCTCCGGCGGCGCGGGCCGCCGCGCTGGAGGTACGGGCGCTCAAGTCCGCGTTCGACCAGCTCAAGTCCAGCGTGCAGGACGGGCTGTTCGCGCCGCTGGCCGGGCAGATCAGCGCGGTCGCCTCGGTCCTGGGAGGCCCGCTGCAGGCGGGGATGACCGGTGTCGCCTCCGCGTTCGGGCAGGCCGGGGTGCAGGTCGCGGAGTTCCTGCGGTCCTGCACCGCTGTGATGGCGGTCAACACGATCTTCGCGTCGCTGCGGTCGGCGATCGAGTCGCTGACCCCCGCGATCCAGCCGCTGCTGACCGGCTTCGCCAAGCTCGCCGCGGTCGGCGCGGCCTTCTCGGCGACGCTCGCGCCGGGCATCGCCGAGGCCGCGACCCGGCTCGGGAACTTCCTGTCGGCCGCCGCGGACTCCGGGCAGGCACTCGGGTGGATGCAGGGCGCCGTGGAGGTGTTCCGGCAGCTCGGCTCGATCTTGCAGGACGTGTGGGGCATCGTCTCCGGGGTCTTCGACGCGATGCGGACCTCCGGCGGTGACGCGCTCGGCGTCATCGGGCAGCTCCTCGACGGTCTCAACGCGTTCGTCAACAGCGCGAGCGGCCAGCAGACGCTGGTGGCGGTCTTCACGACCCTCGGTCAGGTCGGCCAGGCCCTGCTGCCGGTGATCCTGGCCATCGCCAGCGGCATCGGGGCCATCGCGCCGCTGGTGGGGCAGCTCGCCCAGGTGGTCGGCCCGGTCCTGACGACCGCGATCAACGCGATCGTCCCGGCGATCTCCGCGCTCGCGCCCGGGGTGATGGTCGTCGTCGGAGCGATCGGCCAGGCCGTGGCCGCGATCGGGCCGACCCTGACACCGATCGGTGAGGCGATCTCCGGAGTTCTGGTGGCTGTGGCTCCGCTGATCCCCGTCATCGGGGACCTCGCGGCGCTGATCGCCTCGACCCTGGCGGCCGGCGTGCAGGCGGTCACTCCCGCGCTGGGCCCGCTGGTCGCGGCGTTCGGGCAGCTCATCACCGCGCTGTCGCCGTTGATCCCGCAGGTCGTGACGCTGGCGGTGACGCTGCTCAACGGGCTGCTTCCGGCCATCACTCCGCTGATCCCGATCGTCGGGCAGCTCATCGCGCTGTTCGCCGGGACGTTCATCCAGGTCCTACAGATTTTCGCCGCTGCGCTACTGCCGATCCTGCCGCCGTTGTCGCAGCTCGCGGAGGTCCTCGCCGGGGTCCTCATGCAGGCCATGCAGGCGCTCATGCCGTTCATCGTGCAGCTCGCCACGGCCATCGCATCCCTGCTGCCGACGCTTACGCCGTTGATCACGCTGGTGACACAGGTCGCCGCGCAGCTCGGGCAGATCCTCGTCCAGGCGATCACGCTGCTGGTGCAGGCGCTCTCACCGCTGATCCCGGTCATCGTGCAGGCCACCTCGACCATCGGGACGGCGCTGCTGGAAGCGCTGATCGCGCTCATGCCGTCGATCATGCAGATCATCGATGCGTTCGTGCAGCTCCTGCCGGTGCTGACGCCGATCGTGGGGATCGTCGCGCAGCTCGTCTCGGCGTTCGCCCCGCTGGTGGCGGAGATCCTGCCGGTCGTGACGCAGTTGATCACCGCGTTGACGCCGGTGGTCGTGCAGATCGTCGGCGCGTTCGGTCAGCTCCTGGCCGCGTTGATGCCGGTCATCTCGGTCCTGGCGGACATCGTCATCGCCCTGATGCCGGTCGTGACGTGGCTGGTGCAGGTCGCCGCGGCGATCTTGGAGAAGGTCATCCCCGTCGTCGGGGACCTGATCAAGTGGGTGATCGATCTCGCGGCGAAGATCCTCGCGGAGTTGACCCCGGTGTTGCAGTGGGTGCGCGACAAGATCCCCGAGGCGTGGGAGTGGGTGAAAAGCAAGATCAGATCGGCGATCGAGGACATCAAGAGCGTCATCAACTGGTTCTCCGAGCTGCCCGACATGCTCGGCCGGTGGATGATTGACGCCCGCGACGCCGTCACGCAGCGATTCGCTGAGCTGGTCGACTGGTTGCGCGGCTTGCCGGTCGCGATCTTGAACGCGATCGGTAACCTCGGCGGGCTGCTGTCCGGCCTGGGCCATGACCTGATCATCGGCCTGTGGAACGGCATCGTGGGCATGTGGGACTGGTTCAAGAACGCCATCTGGAACTTCTTCTCCAGCATCATGCCGCAGTGGGTGAAGGACGCCCTCGGCATCGCCAGCCCCAGCAAGGTGTTCGCCGAGATCGGCCGCTTCACCATGATGGGTGTGAGCGAGGGCATGCTCGCCTCGCAGCGCGGCGTGCTCAACACCGCCGCCGGGATCGCGGGCCGGTTGTCGAAGTCGTTCAACCCGCAGCTCACCGCGAGCGCCGGATCGACCGGCCTGCCGGTGACCGGCGGTGCCCGGACGGCGGGCACGTCGATCCACGTGGTCAACCACTACCCGCAGGCCGAACCGACGTCCACGACGGTCAACCGCGGCCTGCAGTACGCGGGCGCTCTGGGGGTGGTGTGAGGTGCCGACCTACACGCTCGACGGCGTCCCCCTGGACCACCCGGCCGGCTGCTGGACGCTGAAGAAAGGCACCCGGCGGCGTCCCCTGCCCGGGGTCCGCGCGGTCGAGGTGTCGGTGCCGGGCCGGGCCGGGGAACTGCCCGTGCTCGGCCTGGACCACGCCACCACGACCATCCCGCTCGTGCTCGGCGTCACCGGCCGGTCCCCGGCGGGCGCGCACGGCGGGTTCGAGCAGTTGGAAGCGAACCTGGAGGCGCTGGCGGCGCTGCTCGGGGTCCGGCACCGGCTGATGACCCTCACCTACACCGCCGGGTCGATCACCCGGGCGGCGGAGGTGACCATCACCGCGGTGTCCGACCCCGAGGTCGACGTCGGCGCGGTCCGGGCCCGGTTGACGGCGTTCGCGCGGGTGCCGGGCGTCTACTGGCGCGACCCGGCGGAGGCGACCTGGGCGGGTTCGGCGAACGCCTCCGCGCAGCCGGTGACGACGCTCGCCGGGTCGACGGCGCCCATCACGGACGCGCTGGTGCGCGTCACCGGACCGGCCGTCAACCCGCGCATCACCGATGTCGCGACCGGCGGCGCGGTCACCCGGCCGGGCGGTCTGCTCACCGGGGAACGGCTGCTGCTCGACTGCGCGACGATGCGCGCCGCGCTCGTGGACACCGACACCTGGGACCTGGCCGCCGGAGACGACGTGACCGGCCAGATCGACGCGACCGGCCCCGGCTCGGCGTTCCGCTGGATCCACTTCACCCCGGCGGTCGCGCTGGCCGACCCGCACTCCCGGGCGGTGCTCGTCACCAGCTCGGCCACCTCCACCACCGCGGACTCCCGGCTTGAAATCCGGGCGCGCCGCGCCTACCTGTAAGGGAGAAGACCTGATGGCACCTGAGTGGACGCCCGACCCGATTCCGCCGGCCAGCTCGGCGGTTCCGCTGCACAAGCACCCCGAGTACCGGTCCTTCGGGCAGAAGGGCACCGTCCAGTCGATACCGGTGGCCCACGCCAACAGCGTCATGGAGCCGGGGAGCGTTCCGGCGCTGTACGCGGTGAAGCTCACGCTGCCCGCCAAGGTCGGCGCGGCCGGGGTGGCGGTGCTGAGCAAGCCCGGGGTGAACGTGTCCGGGCTGTGGCGGGCGGCGGTCTACAGCGCCTCGGGCGGGAAGCTGCCGCTGGCGATCAGCGAGCCGTCCGGCGTCACGGTGAAGATGTGGCAGACGGCGACGTTCCAGTGGCCGGTACCCCCGGCGGAGACCGACCGGGACGTGTGGGTGGTGCTGGAGACGGGCGGCCTGGCCGAGGCGGGCCTGATGCACCACAAGATGTGGTCCCCGGAGCTCGTCGCGAGCCTGTGCTACAGCACGTCCCAGCTCACCGAGCTGCCGCGTGAGCTGACCTTCGGCGGGTGGACGCCGGAAGGCCGGGTGCCGGTGGTCGCGCTGAACTGACATGTGCTGCTGGTCGAGGCAACGTCAGCACTGAAAATTCGGGCCTGTTGCATCGACCTGTGATCGTGTCGGAGAGTTCTGCCGATGCCCTAGGGTTTTTACGTGGTTGAACACGCCGAACCGTTCCCGGGGCCGGAGGACTGGCTGCTCAAGAGCGTCCGGAGCTTCCTGGAGAACTATCTCAGCTCGCAGGTCGAGGCGCAGGCCCGCATTGATCGCAACCTGGAGGAGTCTCGCCAACGGCTTCAGGAGCGTATCGACCAAGCCTTGGATAGACCGCGCAGTCTGGTCCAGGCGAGGATCGAACAGGCTTTGGAAGCACAGCGCCAGCGGATGAGTGAACTCGCCTGGCAGGCCGTGGAAAGGCATCAGGAGCGGACGAAGAAAGCTGCCGAGGCCGCA
Organism: Planomonospora parontospora; assembly: GCA_014647935.1. Lineage (GTDB taxonomy): Bacteria > Actinomycetota > Actinomycetes > Streptosporangiales > Streptosporangiaceae > Planomonospora > Planomonospora parontospora. The sequence continues at coordinate 5,128 of BMQD01000023.1, read as the reverse complement.
GTCGGGCACCTTTTCGCGCGGCATGAATCTGCCCTTCAGAGGGCTGCCCAACAACTCTTCGCTGTGGATCGCGCGGCGCTGATCCGCATGATCAAGGCTCTCCAGGACAACGCCGAGCGGCCTGCCGAACAACCTCCTGTGGTTGGCGAGATGGCATCCTCGCTGCCCCCGCTGCAGATGTCCGCCTCCGGCACCGTCACGGCCACGGGTAGTATCGAGATCACCACCATAGATGTCTGGCCTGGTGAGTGGGATAGGGAGAAGACGAAGAAATTCGTCCAGTTCTACTTCGCGTTCCTCGCCTTGGTTCTCCTTGGTTCTCTGGCTCACCGCCTCCCGGATGAGTTCGATGTGGCTACCGCAGTGGTGGGCGGCGGGGTGCTCCCGGGTGCCCAAGCGATGTGGATCTACGTGGGCAAGGCGTTCGACAAGCTGTACCCCCCGGACAACGAGTCCTAAGCCACAGCGCGGCACCAACATGAAACGAAGGGTTGCGAGGCCGGGATCAGTTCCAAGGGTTAGGCCAGTTCAGCCACTGGCCCAATCCGGCATACGTTCCCACCGCTGTGACGATGAAGCCGAGCACCCACGCGGCTACCACCCATCCCCGATTTGATTTCGGCTCAGGTCCACCCGAGGTGGACGTATTGGTGATACCTCCGCTTCCACCATTGTGGTAGTTGACGACGGCTCCCTGGCCCGCGTTGATGTTGACTGCCCCCGGAACCGCCTTCTCCAAGGCGTTATTGGTGTCAGCGGAGGAAGGTGTTTCCTGACCTTCAGGCATCAAAGACCTCAGTTCTGCGACGAATACGGCCAGCGCCGTACGGACTCGATCCACAGCACCCGCTACATCGGCCGGATTGACTTTCCAGGAAATCTCGCCGATCTGTTCGAAGCCGTGGAGTTCCCCCATGTCTTGGAGCTTCTTCGTGAGCATGGCGGCGACGATGCTGGCATCGCTGAAGGTATATGACAACTCCTCCTTCTGCGCGTCGCCCTCGACGGTCTTGATCGGCTGACGGAGGAGAACCTCTTCGCCAATGGAATCATGCAGTTCTTCCGGAAGTGCCCTAGGGCTGATCCGCTGTGTCCGCTTCATGGGGCCACGCCATATATCAATGTGAAGCGAGGCGCCGATTTTCCTATACTCCGGCAGTTCATCACTTCTGCTGTAGCCATCCAGTTCCTTGGTAGCCCAATTACGCAAGGAAGCGGATTTAGCATGGCCGCTCAGGAGAACACATAGCCGAAGGGCATCGGTGATCGACGCGCGAGGATCACGCAGACTGAGTTCGATCTGTTCTACGAGTGACCTGTCGCGGTCAGGGAGAGAAGGCGTCACGGGCACTTACCCATTCTCATGTGCTTTACCTCACAGGTGGTAATCCAGGACGCGCCTGGCCGCTGAGTCATCGTGGCGCGCCTCCCAACATTGGCCGCAAGCAGCCCGAGTTGGGATGTGATGCACATCACACAAAGGAGGCGCTGCTGTGTATGACCTCCGGTTTGTGGTGCACGCCCCGAACGGGCCCCGTCTCGGCACCCTGCCGCACCCGCTGAGCTGCGACACCGGGTGGCCGCTGGACGACGTGCCGAGCCTGCGGCTGCGCTACAGCGCGCACGCGCTCGGCGCGGACCTGCTCGCCTCCCCCTGCGAGGTCGCCGTCGAGTGGTCCGTCGACGGACAGACTTGGACCGAGGACCCCGACTCGCGGTTCCTGCGGATCAAGCGGGCCGTCAACGACGTCGACCGGACCGGCACGGCCGTCTACGAGATGCCCGGCTACGGCTGGCAGCTCCGGAAAGTCGTGCTGTACCCCGGCGGGACGCTGGTCGACGGCAAGCGGGCGTTCCTGTCGGCGACCGCCGGGGAGATCCTGCAGACGTTCCTGGCCGAAGCGCAGGCGCGCGGCACCGCCCTCGGCCTGGACTGGGACTTCACCCCGGAGCGCGACTCCGCCGATGAGTCCTGGTCGAAGGTCTTGACGATCTACTACGAGCCGGGCCTGGACGCGCTGACCACGCTCATCAACCTGTCCGAGCAGGGCGTGTGCGACTTCCGGATGCAGGGCCGTACCTTGCAGGTGTTCAACGCCGACGCCGGCGGCGAGCTGGACCGGGACCTGGCCAGCGGGGACGCTCCCGTGGACCTGCGCTACGGCCGCGACATCGTGGACGCCCCCGATGAGGGCACCCTGGAGGACCTGGCCAACGCGGTCCTCGTCGTCGGCGACGACGGGTTCCGTGTCTCCTTCTCCTCCGGGGCGACGGCCGGGCCGTGGGGCCGGTGGGAGACCTACGTCGGCCAGGGCGGTGTCTCCGACATGGGCACCGCGACCCTGCTCGCGCAGGCGGCCCTCACGCGCGCCGCTGCCGAGCGGATCCAGCGGACCCGGCAGATCACCCTGGGCACCGCGCGGTGGCTGCCCTGGCGCGACTACCGGCCCGGGGATCGGGTGCTCGCGCCCGGCGACGGCGGTGTCTTGGAGCCGCTGCGGATCCGGCAGATCACCCTCGTGCGGGACGAGCGGGGCCACATCACCGGCAACCTGATCTTGAATGACCGGTTCCTCGAGCGCACGGTACGGCTCGCGCGCCGCACGGCCGGCATCGTGGGCGGGTCGACCGCGGAGGGCGGGTCGGGGGCGCGTCCGGCTCCGGAGGCTCCCTCGCCGCGCACTCCGGCCGCGCCTGCCGGGTTGATCGTGAATCCGCTGGCGTATCTGGACGCGGCCGGGACCGCTCAGGGGCAGATCACCGCGACGTGGGGAGCGGTCATCACGGACGGGGGCGGGGTCGCGCTCACCGTGGGCGGGTACGAGCTGTTCGCGCGCCGCAACGAGACCGGTGCCCCGTGGTTTCTGATCGCGATGACGGAGGCGACCGACACCACGGCGACGTACTCGCCACTGCCGGTCGGGCAGGCGTGGGCGTTCAAGGTCCGCGCGGTCAACCTCGGTCAGCGCGGGCCGTTCTCCGCTGAGGTGGCGGTGACGATCCCGGATGACCCGCATGCGCCGCCGGTGCCCTCGGCTCCGCAGCTGTCGACTCGGCTCGGCGTGATCCGTATCGGCTGGGACGGTCTCGGTGCGGGCGGGGAGGTGATGCCGCCGGACTTCCACCGGCTACGGATCTGGATGCAGGACCCGCTCGCGCCCGGCTGGGCGGAGGTCGGGTATCTGCAGGCCGCCGGGTCGGTCGTGGTGCCCGGCCAGCCGTACGGCGCGGACCGCGAGGTGCGGTTCACGACGGTCGACTACTCCGGGAACGAGTCCGCGCCTTCACCCGGCGCGGTCATCGCCACGGTGCCGCTCGTGGCCGGGGACGCGGCCGAGGAGTCCATCACCACCGGCAACCTGACCGCCAACGCCGTGACGGCCGACAAGCTCGCGGTGGGCGCGGTCGAGGCTGAGCACATCGCCGCCGAAGCGGTCACGGCGGGCAAGCTGGAGGCCGTGCTGACCCTGTCGACGCGGATCGTCGCCGGGTCACCGGCCGCCGCCCGCGTCGAGCTCAACAGCGCCGGGTTGCGGGCGTTCAACCCCGATGGCGTGCAGACGGTGGGCATCTCCGCCGCCTCCGGCGCGGTCGCCATCGTCGGGCAGTTCGCGTCCGGCACGGTCGGCCGGCGGATCATCATCAACCCGGCGGGCGCCGTGGACCCGGAGATCCGCTTCTACCCCGGCAGCGGATCGAACTTCGCGCGGATGTACGTCGACGGCGACGGCTCGATCATCCACGTCTCCGGTCTGTCGCCGGACGGGACGCGCCGCTCGGCGGTGATCCAGCGGGGCAACGAATGGCGGGCCTACGTCTACGACCCGGCCACGGGCCTGGCCGGGGGCGGCTACACGCTGGCCACCCCTTCGGAGCTGGAGGTCGGCTACAACGACATCAACGCGAACCTGCAGCGGTTCCGGTTCACGTCCGCGGCGGCGGAGTACCGGGGCCGCTGGTCCTACAGCGGCGCTGAGGCCGGGCTGATCATGTTCGCGCTGAACCTGAACTCGGGCAGCTCCTACAGCAACATCGGGTGGGGCGCGACCCTGCTGTCGGTGCCGCTGTGCGTGGTCGGCGCGGAGTATTCCTCCGGCACCGGCGCTTCGACGCTCAGCATGTTCGTGCGCAGCCGCACGACGTCGAACTTCGGGATCGCGGCGGCCACCACGACGAACACGGGCCAGCCGGTCGTCGCGATGATCTGGGCCTGGCGGCAATGACCACTTCAGGGGGGCGGCTGTGGCGGTAGCGCAGTGGGTCGTGACGAGCGTAGAGGAGACCACGGACACCTCGGGGCGGATCCCGTTCTGGGTGATCACCTACCGGGTGCCGGAGAGCGTCGCCGACGACGGCGTGGTCACCTACTACCTGCCGAAGGCGGCACTGGAGCACCGGGTCGCCGAGTACGGCCTGGACAGCGTAGAGGAGGCGCTGGAGATCGCGCTGTACGAGCCGGTGCTGGGACCGCACCAGGCCGCCGGGGAACTGGACATGCTCACCCCGGCGCTGCTGAGACCGCCGGAGGCCCGCGCCCAGGTGGACCAGCAGATCGCCATCTGCAAGGAGAATTACGGCGTGGTCGTCACCGCGCCGTCCGCGCCGCCGGACGCGAGGGTGAGCAGGGCCACGAGCGCGGCCCGGGACCCGCTGCGCGTCATCCGTGAGCAGACCCGTATCGACCCGATCCGGACGGCGGCGCTACGCGTCGAGCTCGACCGCATCCGGATGACCTACCAGCGCACCCAGGAGGCCACCCGTGGCTGAGCAGCAGCCGTTGAACGTCAGCTACGAGCAGATCATCGAGGGGCTTCGCCGCCGGATCGGCGACCTCACCTACGAGAACGTGCTCCTGGGCACGGCCGTCGATCAGTTACAGGAACGGATCACCGAACTGACCGGAGACGACCGTATGAATAATTGCCATTGATGAGCTGACCCGCGTCATGTCGAGGGCTTTTCCTCGGGCAAAGCCAACGCTGCGCCTGCAAGGAGAGCACTCCTAATGCTCTGCGAGAGTGCGCCCTCTACCGAATTCGCCTGCTCGGTAAGATTCTTCATTGATTCGTCATCATCGGTTATGGATAGTAGATCTAGATACTTGCCGTTCCCGTCGAGGACTTTTTTT
>BMQD01000022.1 GCA_014647935.1 Planomonospora parontospora | reverse complement strand
CCTGCTGTCCAACGCGGTCAAGTACACCCCCGAGCACGGGACCGTCACCGTCACCGCCGGCGGTGACGGTGACGGAGGGAAGGCGGACGAGAGCGGAACAGCCACGGTGACGGTGGCCGACACCGGCATCGGCGTCCCGGCCGAGGAGTACCCCCGCCTGTTCGACCGGTTCTTCCGCGCCTCCACCGCCGTCGAGTCCGGGATCACGGGCACCGGCCTGGGCCTGGCCGTCACCAAGGCCGTCGTCGAGGCGCACGGCGGCACCATCACCGCCGCCCCCCGCCAGGGCGGCGGCACCGTCTTCACCGTCCGCCTGCCCACCGCAGGACCGGCTTCCTGAGACCCCGCGCCCGTTGCCGCCGGTGCCGGCCGCCGAGCCGGAGCTCGGCCACCCGGGCGACGGGAGCCCGCGAGGCGTTGACTTTGTCGCAAGTTATGACGCACCATGTTGCTACAAACCTTGCGACAAAGGAGGCGCCATGACCCGTGAATCCTCACCCGACGCTCCCCCGCCGGCACGGGCGGCCGATCTGCGGTCGGCGGGCGCGTGGCTGACCCGGCACGGCCTGGCCGACGCCCGCCCGACCCCGCTGCTGGCCAGCCGGCTGGCGGTCCGGGATCGCGCCCGCCTCGCCGCTCACGTCATCCTGGCCGTGCTGATTCTCGCGAGCGCGCTCGCCGCGACTTCCGCCTTCGGCGGCTTCGGCGGCTTCCCGCCGCCCTACCCGACCTCGCTGCCGGCCCTGACCGCGCTCGTGGCCGGGCTGCTGCTGGCGCAGTCGCTGCTCGACCGGTGGGTGCGACGCGTCGACCAGCGGGCGGGCGCGGCGCTGTCGCGCCGGGCCGCCCATGCGATCCAGCCCGGCTGGCGGGCCCTGCTCGGCCTGCCGTACGCCGTCTTCGCACTCGCCACGTCCGCCGGTGCGATGGCTCTCGCCGCGAGCGCCCTGGCCGTTCCCGACCCCACCGTGCGGCAGCTGGCCGTCATCCTGCTGATCGGCCTGCTCGGTGCGACCGCCATCACCGCCCTGCAGCTGCGCCACCTGCTCAGGTTCCCGGTCGTGGCGGAGGACGAGGAGTCGCTGACCGCCGACGTCATCATGCGCGTCGAGGACGCCCGCGTCCTCACCACGCCGAACGTGCAGTGGTCGCTGCCCATGGTGCTGCTGTTCGGCACCGCGCCCGGCTGGTGGGGCGCCTCCGCGGTCGCCTACCTGCTCCTGAGCCTGGCCGTGTTCGTCGCGCTCCATGCCCGGACGCCGTCGAGCGCGACGGTGGCACAGCGGGTCGTGAGCGTCCGATGATCGTCATCGATGCGGCCTCTCCGGTCCCGCCGTTCGAGCAGCTGCGGGCCCAGCTCGCCCGGCAGATCCAGGACCGCACGCTGGCCGTGGGCGCCCGGCTGCCGACCATCCGCCATCTGGCGGCCGACCTCGGCCTGGCCGTCAACACGGTCGGCCGGGCCTACCGGGAGCTGGAGGAGGCGGGGCTGATCGAGACGCGCGGGCGGGCGGGCTCGTTCGTGTCGGCCGCCGGCGAGGAGGGCCGGGAGCGGGCCCGCCGGGCCGCCGCCGACTACGCGGCCGTGATCGCCAGCATCGGCCTCGACGCGGGTGAGGCGCTCCGCATCGTGCAGGCGGCCCTGGCGGCCGGCGCGGCGGCACCGGCCTCGTCGTGACCGCACCCAGGCCGCGGGAGCCGCAGAAGTCCGCCGCGCCTCTCAGGGCCGGCTCAACGGGGGATCTCGGAGTGGACGGTCCGGGGGCGGGGCGGATCACCGGCGGCGCGGGAGGACTCCCCAGTCAGGCCGGTGAGGGCACGGGTGACGGGGTGGGAGGGGTGATTGAGCACCTGGCCGGACGGGCCGTGCTCGACCAGGCGCCCCTCGTGGACGACCGCGACCCGGTCGGCGATCCGCGCGGCCACGGGCAGGTCGTGGCTGATGACGATCAGGGTCAGGTCGAGGCCGGTGAGCAGGTCGAGGGCCTCCGCCTGGGTGACGGGGTCCAGCCCGGAGGTGATCTCGTCGCAGATCAGCACATCGGGACGGGCGAGCAGGGCGCGGGCCAGGGCGGCGCGCTGGAGCTCGCCCCCGGACAGCGTGTCCGGGCGCCGCAGTGCGGCCTGGTGGTCCAGCCCCAGGGAGGCCAGGCTCGCGAACGCCTCCTCGCGCGCGGCGGGGGCGGTCCGGCCGCGGAGCCGTACCGCGGTCCTGGCGACCTGCTCCACGACGGCGCGCCGGGGGTCGAACGAGGCCCGGGCGTCCTGGAAGACGTACTGCACGCGGGCCAGGTCGGCGCGGCCGCGCCTGCGCGGGGAGCGCGGCAGCGGCCGGCCGGCCAGCCGTACGGTCCCGGACGTCCAGGAGCGCAGGCCGGCGATGCAGCGGGCGAGGGTCGTCTTCCCGCTGCCCGAGCGGCCGACGACGGCCAGCCGCTCACCGCGGGCGGCGTCGAGGTCCACCTCGCGCAGGACCTCTGTGCCGAGACCCGCGACCTGGAGGAGCGGCGGCTCCGCGCGCAGGTCTCTGCGGGCGGCCGCCGCGCGGGGCCGTGCGGTGACCAGCGCCCTGGCGTAGTCGCTGCGCGGGGCGTCCAGCACCGCGGGCCCGGACTCCACGACCCGCCCGTCCTTGAGCACGACGACCCGGTCGGCCAGCTCCCGCACCAGGTCGAGGTCGTGGCTGAGCAGGACGACGGCGACACCGAGCCCGGACAGCTCGGCGGCGACCTCGGCCCGGGTGACGGCGTCCTGGCCGGTGGTGGGCTCGTCGGCGACGATCACGGACGGGCCGGTCAGCAGCGCGTGCGCCAGGACGAGCCGCTGCTGCTGGCCGCCGGACAGCTGGTGGGGGAAGCGCCGCAGGAAGGCGCGATCACCGGGGAGCCGCGCCCGGTGCAGGGCGTCGCGGACGTCGCCGCCGTGCCGTGCCGCGACCTGGCGGAGCACGGTCCCGATGCGCAGCACCGGGTTGAGCACGGCGGAGGGGTGTTGCGGGATGAAGGCGACGGTCCCGGGCGGCGGAGGCTGCGCGGGGGTGACCTCGCGCCCGGCCACGCTGACGCGGCCGGTGACGCGGGCGCCGGGCGGATACTCGCCGAGCAGGGCGAGCGCGGTGGTCGTCTTGCCGCTGCCGGACGCGCCGACCAGGGCCAGCGTCTCCGCGGCGGGCAGGGTGAGACCGACCCCGTCCAGCAGGGTCCGGCCGGGGACGGCGACCGTCAGCCCGTCGACGTCGATCACGGTGCCGCCTTTCTCAGTGCGCGGTCGGCGGTGAGGTTCAGCCCGACGGCGAGCATCACGATCAGCAGGGCGGGAGCGAGGACCGCCCAGGGGTTGAGGAAGAGCCCGCCCCGGTTGCGGTCGACCATGACCGCCCAGTCGGCGGCGTCCGGCGGCACGCCGACGCCGAGGAAGCTCGCGGCGGCGACGAGGTACAGCGACCCGGTCAGCCGGGTGCCGGCGTCGGTGGCGAGCACGCGGGCCATGGCGGGCACGACGAACCCGGTGGTGATCCGCCACCGGCTCTCGCCCTGCAGCCGCATGGCCTCCACGGCGGGCCGGGTGCCGATCTCCAGCGCGCAGGCGCGGACCAGCCGGGCGATGTCGGGCAGGTGGATCAGCAGGACGATCCAGCCGAGCGCTCCGCCCGGGGCCAGAGCCGCCGCCACCAGGAGCAGCAGCAGGGAGGGCACCGACATGAGCACGTCCAGCGGCCGCATCAGCGCGTCGTCGGCCATCCGGGGCGCACCCGCCGCGACCAGGCCCCAGCCGGTGCCCAGCAGGTAGGCGCCGGCGGTGGCGAGCACGGCCGTCAGCACCAGGGACCGCCCGCCCAGCAGCACCTGGTGCCACACGTCGCGTCCGGCGAAGTCGGTGCCGAGCAGGCCCGCATCGGTGTAGGAGACGCCGTGGACCAGCTCGACGGGGACGAACCACGGTCCGGCCAGGGCGACGGCCAGCGGGACGGCCAGCAGGAGCAGTCTCATGCGCGGGGCGCCAGCCGGAAGGCCGCGACGTCGGCGAGCAGGTTCACCAGGACGGTCGTGGCGGCGAACAGCAGCGCGAGCCCCTGCAGGACGGGGAGGTCGCGCTGACCGACCGCGTCGGCCAGCGCGCTGCCCAGGCCGGGGATGACGAAGACGGCCTCCACCACGATGACGCCGCCGAGCAGCCAGTCGGCGGTGCGGGCCAGGTGCTGTACGGCGGGTGCGAGCGCGTTGGGCAGCGCGTGCGCGAACCGGCCGAGTCCCAGGCGCCGTGCGTGCCGCACGTACGGCGCGGCCAGCACGTCGATCATCGTGGAGCGGATCAGCCGTCCGGTGGAGCAGACGGGCCGGACCAGCAGCACCGTCACCGGCAGCACCAGGGTGGCGGCGGTGAGCCCGCCGAGCCCGGTCGGCGGCAGCCACGCCAGCGCCACGCCGAAGACCGCGACCAGCACGATGGCCAGCGCGAACTCCGGGACCGCGTAGAGCGCGGCGCCGGCGGCGGTCAGCGCCCGGTCGAGCCTGCCGCCCTCGCGCAGCGCGGCGGCCACCCCGAGCAGGACCGAGAGCGGGATCAGGAGCAGCAGGGTGAGCCCGGCCAGCACGGCGGTGGGGGCCAGCGCGTCCAGCACGATCTCGGCGACCGGGCGGCCGGAGACCAGTGACGCGCCGAAGTCGCCCCGCGCCATCCCGGCGGCCCACGCGGTGAAGCGTTCGGCGAGGGGGCGGTCCAGGCCGAGCTCGGCGCGGATCTGTGCGATCCGCGCCGGATCCGGCTGGTCGCCCGCCAGCACCACCGCGGCGTCGCCCGGCAGCGCCTCGGTCATCAGGAACACCAGGCCGGTGACCGCGGCGACCTGCACGGCGCCCACCGCCAGCCGCCGCGCGGCGTAGCGGGTCAGGTTCACCCCAGTCTCACCTTGTCGAACCGGGCCCAGTCCAGGGTGTTGGCGGGTGCCGCCTGCACGCCGCTCACCTTCGGCGAGGTCGCGACGATCCAGTCGGCGAAACCCCACACCAGCAACCCGCCCTCGGCGTGCAGCATCTGCTGCATCTTCAGGTAGGCGGCCTCCCGATCGGCGGCGTCGCGCGCCGAGACGGCCGTCTCGTAGAGCGCGTCGAACTCCGGCCGCGCCCACCTGGTGGCGTTGGTCGTCGAGGCCGACAGCAGCCGCTGCGCGATGTGGGTCTCGATCGGCATGGCCCCGGAGCGGAAGCTGGCGATGGAGCCCTTGGTGAGGATGTCGGCCCAGTAGGTGTCCTTGCTGCCGCTGGCGATGACGGCCTTCAGCCCGGCGGCGCGCAGCTGGCCGGCGAAGACCGTGGCCGCCTCGACGAAGCCGGCGGCGGCGGTGGAGGTGGTCAGCTCGACGGTGAGGCCCTCGGCTCCGGCCTTCCTGATCAGCGCCTTCGCCCTGTCGAGGTCGAACGTACGCTGGGGGATGTCCTCGGCGTAGTGCAGGTAGCCCTTGCCGAACAGGTCGTTGCCGATCTGCCCGGCACCGGGCATGACCGCGTCGACCAGCTGCTGCCGGTCGGTGAGCAGGAACAGCGCCTCGCGCAGGTCCCGGTCGTCGAACGGGGCGCGGTCGGTCTTCATCGCGAACGCCTGCATCGCGCTGTTGGGCGCGCGCACGACCGTGACGCGCCCCTCGTACTGGCGGGCGGAGGCCGGGCTGAGGTCGTGCGCGTACTCGACCTGCCCGCCCAGCAGCGCGTTGATCCGCGCGGACTCCTCGTTGGCGATGAGGAACTCCAGCTCCTCGATGTACGGCGCGCCGTCCCAGTGGTCCGGGTTGCGCTTGAGCAGCACGGAGCTGCCCGGCTTCCACGACACGAAGGAGAACGGGCCCGAGCCGACCGGCTCGCTGAAGTCCGTGGTCCCCTCGGGGACGATGTAGGTGCCGAACGCGGCCAGCACGTTGGGGAACTCCGCGAACGGCCGCTTGAGCCGGAACTCGACCGTGCGGTCGCCGACGGCCCGGCTGCCGGGCAGGTCGATGAGTGCGAGGCTGGACTTGGCGCGGAAGGTCCTGCCCGGGTCGGCGATGCGGGCGTAGCTGGCCAGCACGTCCCGGGCGCGCACCGGCCGCCCGTCGTGGAAGTGCGCCTGCCGCAGGGTGATCCGCCAGACGGTGAAGTCGGCGTTCGGCTCCCACTTCTCGGCCAGGCGGGGCTGCGGGGAGACGTCCGGGCCGAGATCGGCGAGCTTGTCGTAGAGGGCCTTGGCGCGTGCGGCCTCGTTGAACAGGTTGGCCAGGTGCGGATCCAGCACTTCGGTGGCGCCGCCGCCGGCGAACACGGCGCGCAGTCTCCCGCCGGAGCCGCCACCGGGGGACCCGGAGGAGGTGGTGGCGGTGCCGGTGCCGCATCCGGCGAGCAGGGCGGCTCCGGCGGTCAGGCCGAGGAAGCCGCGGCGGCTGAGACGGTCACGCATGGTGTGGGTCCTTCGCGAGTCGGGCGATGAGGTGGAGTCGGTCGGCGGACAGGGGCGGGCCGTCGTGCGGCTCCGCCCGGGGGCCTGGCCGGTCGAACAGGTCGAGGACCTCGAACCCGGCGACGGTCAGGAAGTAGGCGAGCTCCTGGGGGAAGAGCAGCCGCCAGGCGGAGTGCTGCTCCAGCGGCTCCCCGCCGGGCCATCGCCAACGGCGGCGGCGCCGCAGCAGCTGGGCGGCGTGGTCGAGCCGCAGCTCCGTGCGGGAGGTGTAGACGACGCCCGCGTAGGTGACGGTGCGGGTGAAGGGCTCCGGGACCGGGTGGGTGAGGAAGTGGGCGCCGTTGCGCATCTCGGCGATCAGCAGGCCGCCGGGGCGCAGGTGCGCGCGGCAGCGGCCCAGGAACGCGGCCAGGTCGGCGTTGGTGTGGCAGTACAGCATCGCGCTGTCCAGGCACGTCACCACGTCGAAGCGGCGGTCGAGCGCGAAGTCGCGCATGTCGCCGCGGGCGAACGTCGCCTTCGGGTGGTGCTCGCGCGCGTAGGCCAGCATCGCCTCGGACACGTCGATCCCGGTGGCGTCGTAGCCGAGGCCGGCCAGGTGGCCCGCGTCGCGGCCCGTACCGCAGCCGACGTCGAGGAGGCTTCTCCCGCCGCCGAAGCGCCGTACCTGCTCGTCCAGGAACCGGGCGGCCCTGTGCTCCGGGTCGGGGAACTGCGCCTCGTACAGGGCGGGGTTGTCGGTCAGGAAGTTCACGCCGGCACCGCCGTACGCCGTTCCTGGACCAGCACGGCCGCCGCGCAGCCCAGCCCGATCGCCGCGCACACGGCGGCCCCGGCCGCGCCCGCCCAGCCGACCAGCGCGGTGCTGGCGGCGGCGACCACCCCCGACACCAGGTAGAACACGCCGAAGTAGGTGCCGGCCAGCGACTCGCCGCCGAAGTGGCCGATCCGCTCGTACACGAACGGCTGCGCCATCATCACGCCGAAGGCCAGCGCCAGCACCGCGACCAGCACCGGGACGATGCCCGGCAGCAGGGCGGGGGCGAGGAACCCGGCCCCCATCACGGCCAGGCCCGAGGCCATCGCGCGGCCCCGGCTCGTCGCCGCCTCCAGCCGCCGGGTGACCCGCAGCTGGAAGAGCAGGGTCGCCACGGTGGACACCAGGAACAGCAGCGCCACCGAACCCGCCGTACCGGTCGCCTGCTCTGCGGCCAGCGGCAGCACCAGGTAGAGCTGGTTCTGCAGCGCGAACATGCCGCTGAGCGCGAGGGTGAAGGCGAGGAAGCGCCGGTCGGCCAGGCAGCGCCGCCAGTCCCCCAGCACCGACGAGCCGCTGGGCGGCACCTCGCGCGCGGGCAGGACGAACGCCTGGGCGACGGTCAGGACCGCGAAGATCGCAGCCGCGGTGAGCGCGGCGGCCCGGAAGTCCACCAGCAGCAGCACGCCGCCCAGCACCGGCCCGCACAGCGCTCCCGCCTGAGCGAACACGTTGAACAGCGCGAACGCCCTGGCCTTGTCGGGAGCCGCCACGGCGACGTAGGCGCGGACGGCCGGGTTGAACAGGGCGCCGGCCAGCCCGCTGAGCACGGCGGCCGCCAGCAGCAGCGGCACCGTGGTGCCGAACGCGAACAGGGCGAATCCGACGGTGCGCAGCGCGCAGCCCGCGATGATCACGCCTCGAGCGCCGAGCCGGTCGGCGGCGGAGCCGCCGATGAGGAACAGTCCCTGCTGGCTGAGGTTGCGCACTCCCAGGATGACGCCGGTCACCGCGGCGGACAGGCCGAGGCTCCCGGTGAGGTGGCCGGCGAGGTAGGGAACGAGCAGGTAGAAGCCGGTGTTGACGCCGAACTGGTTGACCAGCAGCAGCCGCACGGTCCACGAGAGCCCTCTCATGCGGCCCGCACCCCCAGCCCGGGCCTTCCGCTCAGCCGCAGCACGCCGTCGTGCCCGCCGATGCCGGTCCACGGGTCCTCGGCTAGCAGCAGGTGGCCGTCCAGATCGGCCCAGCGGGCCGCCGGTACCAGGTGCACGGCGGGTGCGATGCCCAGGCTGCTGGCCACCTGGCAGCCGAGCATGACGTGCAGGCCGTGGCGGCGGGCGAAGCCGACGATCCGCCGGGCGGCCGTCAGGCCGCCGCACTCAGCGAGCTTGACGTTGACGCCGTGGACGGCGCCCCGCAGGTTCTCCACGTCCCGCAGGGTCCGGGCGTCCTCGTCGGCGACGACCGGGATCGCCGAGCGCGCCGCCACCCAGGCGAGGTCGTCCACGTTTCCGGGGGCGACCGGCTGCTCGACGGCCTCGACCTCCAGCGGCGCGACCTCGTCGAGGATCCGCACCGCCTGCTCGGCCGTCCACGCCCCGTTGGGGTCCAGGAGCAGCCGGGCACCGGGGGCGGCGCGACGGATCGCGCGGACCCGCGCGACGTCGTCTCCGCCGCCCAGCTTGATCTTGATCAGCCGGAAGCCGCGGCCGAGGACCGGGGCGGGGTCCTGGCCGATGCCCACGGTGCAGGCGGTCGCGGTCTCGGACCACCGCCGTCCCCAGAGCGCGTGGACCGGCAGGCCGCGCCGCTTGCCGACCAGGTCGTGCAGGGCCGCGTCCACGGCGGCGAGCACGCCGGGAGCACCGGGCAGGAGACCGGGGACGGCCGCCAGGGCCTCCTCCGGACCGGGCAGTTCCTCCAGCGCCGGGCGCAGCCGCCGCAGCAGGCCGGTGATCCGCTCGACGTCGAGCCGGTGGTGGACGCTGGTCACCGCCTCCCCGTGGCCGCGCAGTCCTTCGTGCGCCACGGTGAGCTGGACGGCGTCCCGGCGGGCCATCACCGACCTGGAGATCCGCAGCGGCTCGCGCAGCACCAGTGGCGTCACGGTCCAGGTGAGCCTCACGCGGGCACCTCCGCGAGCAGGGGGTCGGCCACCGTGCGGCAGCGGGCCCAGCCGGACACCTCGACGGCACGCGGATGCGCGATCTCCACGGGCCGGTCCTCCGGCCGCCCCAGCAGGCCGCGGGCCCGGCAGTACTCGTCGTCGAAGATCGAGCCCAGGTAGCGGTCCGGCCCGTCGGGGAACACCGCGACCACGACGGCGCCGGCCTCCCGACGCGCCGTCCACGCGGCGACCCGGGCGACCGCGCCGGTGCTCCACCCGCCGGTGACGAAGGATTCGCGGGCCAGCCTGCGGCAGGCGTCGACGGCCTCGACCGGGCCCAGCCAGTGCACCTCGTCGAACAGCTCGTAGGCCACGTTGCGCGGGTGGATGCTGCTGCCCAGGCCGCGCATGAGCCGGGGGCGCGCGGGCTGGCCGAAGACGGTGGAGCCCACCGTGTCCACCCCGACCAGCCGCAGTCCCGGCCAGTACCGGCGCAGGCCCTGGAAGATCCCGGCGCTGTGCCCGCCGGTGCCCACGCTGCACACCAGCACGTCGGCGTGGCCGAGCCGTTCGGCCAGCTCCCGCGCCAGCGAGGCGTACCCGCCGGGGTTGTCGGGGTTGTTGTACTGGTCGGGCCAGTACGCCCCGGGGAGCCGCTCCAGCAGCTCGCGCAGCCGGTCCAGCCGGGCCTGCTGCCAGCCGCCCCGCGGGTGCGGGCGGTCCACGACCTCCAGGCGCACGCCGTACGCGCGCAGGAGGGTGCGCATGGCCGGCTCGAGCTCGTCGTCGACCACCAGCACCACGGGATGCCCCAGGCACTGACCGGCGAAGGCCAGCCCGATCCCGAGCGTCCCGCTGGTGGACTCCACGACGGGGGCGCCGGGACGCAGCTCGCCGCGGGCTCGGGCGGCGGTGAGCATGGAGACGGCGGAACGGGCCTTCATCCCGCCGACGCCGAGGCCTTCCAGCTTCGCCCAGAACCCGCCGTGCGGGTGGGGCAGCGGGGCGGTGATCCGGGCCAGGGGCGTCCGGCCGACCAGGGCCAGCAGGTCGTTCATGCCTGCTCCCGGTAGCGGAAGAGGACGGTGTCGCCGCCGTCGAGCCAGAAGAAGGGGTACGGCTCCGCCGACACCGCGGTGACACCCGCGCCGAGGAAGTGCGGCAGGATCGCGCTGCCCGTCTGGGCGAACATCACCAGGGGCTTGCCGTGCACGCGGGCGTGGTCCAAGAGGGTCTCGAAGCTCCCGTTGCCCAGGGTCATCCCCGAGGCGAGCACGGCGTCGCAGCCGTCGAGGGCGGCGGCGGCGTCGGCGGTCACCGGCTCGCCCCACTCGGTCGAGCCGCCTTTCAGATCGCACGGGACGTAGCGGACGCCCCGCTCACGCAGGCGGTGCAGCAACGAGTTGACCACGCCGACCACGAGGACCCGGTCCGCGCCGCCGGGCAGCAGCTCGACCACGGCCGCCGCCCGGGCCAGGGACTTCTCCAGGGACGTCCCGGCCGGCACGGTGACCCGCTCGCCCCGGTGGGGGCGGGCCGACATCAGGTAGGCGTCGAGCGCGGCCACCCGGACCGGCGGCGCCGGATGGGCCAGCAGGTCGGCGACCGCGGCGCCGGCGCACTCCTCGACGGTCCCGTCCGCGACCTCGCCGGGCTCAACCGCGCAGGAGCCCACGGCCCGGCCGACCCGCAGGCTGATCACCTGGTTGCGGTAGGTGCGGCCGCGGGAGTCGTGCCGCACTCCCTGCCGCGTGGTGAAGGCGGTGCTGACCCGCTCCCGGGCGGGGTCGGGGCCCAGCTCTCCGGCGAGGGCCCGCTTGGTGAGCGTCGTCAGGTTCACCGCTCGTACTCGACCTTCAGGCCTGCGACCAGCTCCTGTGCCCGTGCCCCGGCACCGCCGCCGGAGGTGTCGGTCACCATGACGTGGCCGAGGTAGTGGTTGTTGCTCGTGGGCTCGCCCGTCCGGTGCCCGGCGGGCTTGACGGACCAGTCGACGACGTCCGGGGCGGCGGCGAGCCCGTCGGTGCCGTGCACGGCGGCGATCCGGCCCGCGTGCTCGGGCAGCAGGAAGGCGATGGCCGCGCTGCGCACCCCGGTGTCGGCAGGGGTCAGATCCGGCCGCTGCCCGGCGGCGAGCCGGGCGTGGACCATCGGCAGGTCGACGCCGGTGACCCGGCGGACCAGCTCGGTGATCCGGTTGCCGGCGGGGCGCGGGTTGACCTCGATCAGCGCCGGGCCGTCCGGGGTGAGCCGCAGTTCGGTGTGGGCGACTCCCCGGTCCAGGCCCAGCGCCTGCACGGCGGCCACCGCGGTCCGCGCCACCTGCCCGGCCAGGCCGGCCTCCAGCGCGGCGGGGAACACGTGGCCGCTCTCGACGAACCACGGCTCGCCGGCCAGGCTCTTGCCGGTCACCCCCACCACGTGGACGTCACCGTCCGCGCTGACCGTCTCGACGCTGACCTCCGGCCCGGTGAGCAGTTCCTCCAGCAGCACGACCGGTGTCCGCAGCTGACCGCGCGCGTTGACGGGGAACTCCCCCAGGGCGAGGAAGGCCGTGCGCAGCTCGGCCGGGTCGTGCACCTTGCGCACGTACATCCCGGCGCACAGGTCGACCGGTTTGACCACCAGGGGGTAGCCCAGATCGGCCGCGGCCCGCACGGCCTCCTCCCAGGAGGAGACCGGTGCGAACCGCGGGCCCGGGACCCCGGCGTCCTGCAGGGTGGCGCGGGTGAGGTCCTTGCGGCAGGCCCGCCGCACGGCCTCCGGGGAGGGACCGGGCAGCCCCAGGCGCGCCGCGACCTCGGCCACGGCGGGCAGGTAGTAGTCGCAGGAGGACAGGACGCCGTCGAAGCCGAGCGCGTCGTGCAAGCGCTCCACCTGGGACAGCAGCGCGGGCAGGTCGTTGGTCTCCGCGGTCAGCACGTTGTCGGCGGCCAGCAGCGGATGCGAGCGCGCGCTCGGCGCGGCGCGCAGGTAATGGTGCAGGTCGCGGGTGAGGAAGGTGAACCGGTGCCCCGCATCGAGGATGGCGCGGGGCAGCAGCGTGCTCATCGCCCCCACCCAGCTCTCGATCAGCAGCAGATGGGCCGTGCCGTCCCCTCCGGCCGTGCGTATCGACGGACCGGGGCGGCAGTCGGGTGGGAGGCCCTTTTTCATCGCTCCTCCTTGAGGAGAACGTGCTTGCGGATGACGGGGTCGTACTTGCGCGGGCGAGCCGGTCGGGACCGTTCCGCAGGTTCTCGCGGGTCACGCGGGCGCGGGCGGTGCCCGCGCCGGACCGGAGTCCGATCACGGGGCGGGGTGCCTTTCCGGCCGTGGGGTTCCTCTCGGGCGGCCGGGACGTGTAATGATAATGGCAATGGTTTTCATTTCGTCAACCCCTGCCCAACCCGCGGAAGCCCGCGGCGACCGGCGGTCGCCGCGGGCTGGGCCACGCCACCCCGCACACCGCCCGGCGTGCGGGGCCGGTCCGGGCGTGGTGGCTGTTCTGGCTGATCGGCATCGTGATGTCCGGCTTCGCCTACCGGACCTTCGCGGACGGCGACGACCTGGAGGCCTACCTCGCGGCGACCAGGATCGAGATCGGTTTCGCCGCCCCGACTCTGATCTGCGCCGCCCTGGCCGCCGCGGTGGTCCTGAAGATCACCGCTTTCCAGACCCGGGGCGCCCGGGGCGGGGAGACGGCCCGGGTCGCGCCGATCCCGTAGGCGGACGCGGCGCCCCCGCCCGCCGCGCGGACCCCGGTCGCACGGACCCCGGCCGCACGGGCCGCCGCGGTCAGGCCGCGTTCTTCCACGGTGTGACCCGCAGCATGTCGTCGATCCGCGCGGGCGGCACGGGCGGGGAGAACAGGTAGCCCTGGGCCAGCGGGGAGCCCATCTGCTGCAGCACGTCGGCCTGGTCGCGCGACTCGACGCCCTCCACGACGGTGCTGAGCCCCAGGCTGGCCGAGAGCTCCAGGATCGCCTTGGTGAAGGCGCGGGTCCGGTGGTGGTCGGCCTCGGTCAGCGGGGTGGTGAACGACCGGTCGATCTTGAGGATGTCCACCGGGAGGGTGCGCAGGTAGGCCAGCGAGGAGTAGCCGGTGCCGAAGTCGTCCAGCGCGATGCGCACCCCGTGGGCGCGCAGCCCCGCCAGGACCTCCACGATACGCCGGGTCTCGGCGGCGGTGGTGGCCAGCAGCATGCTCTCGGTGATCTCCAGGGTCAGCGCGTGCTCGGGCAGCTCGTGCCGGTCGAGCAGTTCCAGCACGGCGTCGCTGAAGGACTCGTCGCGCAGCTGGCGGCCCGAGACGTTGACGGCCACCGTGATGCCGTGGTCCTCGTGCCAGCGGCGGGCGTCGGCGCAGGCCTGCTCCAGGACCCACAGGCCGATGTCGATGATTAGGCCCGTCTCCTCGGCGATGGGGATGAACACGTCCGGGCGGACCGGGGACCCGCCCGCCGGGGTCCAGCGCAGCAGGGCCTCCACCTTGCGGATGTCACCGGTGGCCAGGTCGACGACCGGCTGGTAGACCAGGGCGAGCTCCTCCCGGGCCAGGGCGTGCCGCAGGCCGGTGGCGAGCCGGGTGTGCTCCAGCCGGGCGGCGCGCAGCGCGCTGTCGAACACGGTGACCTGGTTCTTGCCCGCGGACTTGGCCGCGTACAGGGCCAGGTCGGCGTCGCGCAGCGCCTCCGAGGCGCCCTCCATCGGGACCTCGGCCAGCACGCCGATGCTGGTCGTCAGGTACAGCTCGCGCTCGCCCAGGCGGTAGGGGGCCTGCACGGCGGTCAGCACCTGCTGCGCCGTGGAGAGGGCCTCCTCGACGGTGGCGTCCGGCAGCACGACGGCGAACTCGTCGCCGCCGGGCCGGGCCAGGACCTGGTCGCCGATGATCAGGCCGCGCAGGCGGCGGGCCACGATGGTCAGGAGCCTGTCGCCGACCGGGTGGCCGTAGGTGTCGTTGACGTCCTTGAAACCGTCCAGGTCGAGCAGGAGCAGCGCGGGCGGGGGCGTGTCCGGCCGGGCGGCGTGGGCGGTGATCGCGTCCTGCAAGACCTCGCCGAGCAGGGTTCGGTTGGCCAGCCCGGTGAGCGGGTCGTGCGCGGCGCGGTGGGCCAGGCGGCGCTGGAGCACGTCCTGGCGGCGCAGCGCGGCCGACAGCTCGTCCGCCTGGGCGGTGAGCTGCTCGGCCTGGCGGTCCAGCTCGACGGCGCGTGCCTCGGCCAGCCTGGCGACGAGGTTGAGGCGCACCACCAGCAGGACCGCGAGCAGGACGGTCAGCCCGGTGATCACCAGCTCGGCGTGGAACCGGCCGGGGAAGCCCTCGCCGGCCAGGCTGAGCCCCGCCACCGAGACCAGCGGGCTGATCACGGTCAGCGCCAGGAACGTGGTCACCCGCACCCGGTTGCCGACCTCGGGCGTCACGATCTCCGCGGCTCCCCCGAGGCTGGGGTGGAGCGCCGCGCTGCCGATCAGGACCGGCCACGCCATCCAGGCGACCAGGGTCAGCGCGCCGTCCGGGCGGCCCGCGGCCAGGTTGAGCAGGTGGCTGCTGTCCGAGACGAACACCATGCCGTAGGCCAGGCTCATCAGGACCAGCCAGGCCGCCCGCCCCTTGCCGAGCGCCAGCCGCGCCGCCAGTCCCAGCATGAACAGGTCGATGACGGGCGTGGAGACGGTGAACACCAGATCGGTGTCCACCCGGTGGACGCCGTGCAGCAGGGGATGGAGCAGGAAGGTCCACGCGGGCATGGCGGCGCCCACGGTGATGATGCCCGCGTCCAGCAGCGCCGATCTGGGCGATCCGCCGCCGCGCCGGCTCAGCAGCACCAGCGCGGCGAGCCCGAGCAGGTAGGCGAAGAGGGTGAAGAGGTTGTAGAAGTGCAGCAACTGGGGGATCTTCAGCCACGTCCAGCCGACCGCCCAGCCCAGCGCGGTCGCCAGCCAGGCGGAGAGGGCGGCGACGATGACCATCCGCCACGGCCACAGGCGGCTCAGCCCGTGCCGCCGGATCATGACGACCATGACCAGCACCGTCGCCCCCTGCACCCCCGCCTGGGCCAGTACGGCCGGCAGGGCGGGCAGCAGCGGGGAGGCCACGGCCAGCAGGCCGCCGACCAGGAGGTACACCAGCCAGCCTCGCGTGGCCCGGCTTTCGGCACCGCCCCGGTGCGGGGATCGCCGGAGCGTCGAGCGCGGTGGCTGGCGCATGGAGGTGGTCCTTCCGTGAGATCTGGCTCCTCCCTATCGGCACCGCGGTCCGGCAGTTGACCAAAGCGGGCGAACGAATCGGAGACCCGGAAAAAAGGGGGCGATCTCCCCGGTTTCGGACTGGATAGGTGATTTCACCGATGCATCACAGTGCCTGACAGCGCGACAGTACTTCCTGTCAACGTTTCGAGGGGAACAGCGGAACCCCCCACGGCACGGAGCGGCCGCCCCCGGCGGCTCCGTACCGGACGGCTGCCGGCGCGGACGCCGTCACCCGGTTCCCCTCCTACGAGCAGGGAGCAACCGACGTGCAGTCACACCCCCCGACCCCCGTGAACCGCCGGGCCCGGACCCTCACCAAGCTGGCGCTGGCGCTGGCCCTCGTCGGCGGCGCCGGCGCGGTCGCCCCCGCCGCCCACGCCGCCGCCGGTTACGAGCGCGGCCCGGACCCCACCAGCTCCAGCCTCGAGTCCTCCCGCGGCCCGTTCAGGGTCTCCAGCACCACCGTCTCCTCCCTCGCCGCGAGCGGCTTCGGCGGCGGGACGATCTACTACCCGACCGACACCAGCCAGGGCACCTTCGGCGGCGTCATCGTCGCGCCGGGCTACACCGCGAGCAGGTCCACCATGGCCTGGCTCGCCGAGCGGCTCGCCTCGCACGGCTTCGTGGTCTTCAACATCGACACCATCACCCGCTACGACCAGCCCGACAGCCGGGGCCGGCAGATCCTGGCCGCGGCCGACCACCTGGCGGAGGAGAGCAGTCTCACGGTCCGCAGCCGGCTCGACGCCGGCCGCATCGGCGTCACGGGCCACTCCATGGGCGGCGGCGGCACCCTCGCGGCGGCCGAGAGCCGCCCGTCCCTGCAGGCGGCCATCCCGCTCACCCCGTGGCACACGGACAAGTCCTGGGGGAACGTCCGGGTCCCGACGATGATCATCGGTGCCGAGAACGACTCGGTCGCCCCGGTGGGCTCGCACTCCGAGCCGTTCTACAACAGCCTGTCCTCCGCTCCGGAGAAGGCCTACCTGGAGCTCAACGGCGCCAGCCACTTCGCGCCGAACAGCTCCAACAGCACGCTCGCCAAGTACAGCATCGCGTGGATGAAGCGCTTCGTCGACGACGACCTCCGCTACGACCAGTTCCTGTGCCCCGCCCCGGGACGCAGCACGCAGATCGAGGAGTACCGCTCCTCCTGCCCGCACTAGGCACTCCCGAGACCTGCCACCGAGGTCTCCGCCCGCGCCGAGCGGGACGCACGACGACGGCGACCGCCCTCTCCGGGCGGTCGCCGTCCCGTTCTACGGGCCCTTTCCGACACGCCCGTTACCGGTGTTTTCGGTGGTACCCGAGGGGCAATAGGGTTTGTGCCCTATGCCCGGGAACATAGATAATCAGCTGCGCAGGCCTCGTTCGTGGCTGCTCGTTTTCGGCTGCCTGTCCATGCTCCTGGCCGGCGGAAGCGCGGTCGCAGCCCTGCCCCTCCCCGAGCCCGCCCCCTCTCCCGGGGCCCTGTCCGGACCTCCTCCCCCGCCTCCGGGGACGCCGGTGCCCCCAGCCGCGGTGACGCCCCCACCGACGCCCCCACCGACGACACCGCCGGCGGCCTCACGGACGGCCCTGCCGACAGCGACGCCGACAGCGACGCCCCCGGCGGTCGCCACGCCCACTCCCCCGCCCGAGCCCGCCCCCGAGGCGCAGCGGACCCGCCTGCTGGCCAACGGGCGGCTGCAGCCGGAGAAGGTTCGGGTGCCCAGGGCCGCGAGCGGCCGTTACGCGGTCGTGCCCGGCGGGGCCGCGCCTCCGCCGCGGCGCCAGGGAAAGGTCGTCCGGTACGTCGTCGAGGTGGAGCGCGGGCTCCCGTTCGATCCGCAGGAGTTCGCCGACGAGGTGCACCGGATCCTCAACGACCCGCGGGGCTGGGGCTTCCGGTTCAAGCGGGTGTCCCGCGGCCCGGCGAAGCTCCGCGTCTCGCTGTCCAGCCCGGCCCTGACCGACCGCCGCTGCCTGCCGCTGCGCACCCAGGGCACGCTGTCCTGCTGGAACGGCAGGCAGGCGGTGATCAACGCGGTCCGGTGGAACCGGGGCGTGCCGGGTTACCGCGGTGATGTCGCCTCCTACCGCGAGTACGTCGTCAACCACGAGGTCGGCCACGGGCTGGGACACGGCCACGTGCCCTGCCCCGGACCGGGCCGGCGCGCCCCGGTCATGCTCCAGCAGACCAAGTCCCTGTACGGCTGCCGCCCCAACGCCTGGCCCTTCCCCAAGCGATGACCGCGCCCCGGCGGCCGGTCCCCGCAGGGGGGGCACGGGAGGGCACGGACGACCGCGGGAAGCCTCCGCACCGGACCGCCGGTGGTCGGCACAGAGTCAGGCAAGGCACGGCGTGCTTCCCCGTTTCCCGGCGATCGTCGGCTATACGGTGCTCGCGTGACTGCATTCCGTAACGGTCTCCGTCGTATGGCCGGTGAGCGGGGTCCCTCGGCGCCCCGCAGACTCCACGAGCTGGACGCGCTCCGCGGTTTCGCGCTGTGCGGGATCATGGTGGTCAACACCTGGCAGCACACGTGCGACCGGTTGGAGCACCCGGCGCGCAACTCCGTCGACTGGGTCGTCGACAGCCTCTTCCAGGCCAAGTTCTTCCCGATCTTCTCGTTCCTGTTCGGGATGAGCCTCGTGCTGTTCCTCCGCTCCGCCGGGGACCGGTCGGAGCACCCCCGCCTGGTCCTGCTGCGCAGGCTGGCCGTGCTGGCCTGCTTCGGCGCGGCGCACCGGCTGGTGAACCCGGACGAGGTGCTCCTGCCGTACGCGGGGTTCGGCGCGATGGTGCTGCTGCCCGCGTCGTTCCTGCCGGACCTGATGGTGCTGCTGGCCGGGGTCGGCGCCACCGTCTGGGGGGTCGGCCACGGCGGTGGCGGGGCCCTGGTCAGCGGGCTGTTCCTGCTGGGCATGGCCGCGATGGAGTTCCCGCTCTCCGAGCGGCTGCTGGCGCCCGCCTTCGTGGTCAGCACGGTGCTGGCGGGAGGGCTCGTCTACCTGTGGATCGCCTCCTCCACGGGGGGCCTGCTGTTCTTCCGGAGCGCGTACACCGCCAGCGGGGTGGCCTGCTCGGCGGCCTACGGCACCGGGCTGCTGCTGCTCCTGCGCACCCGCCTGCGCGACCTGCTGATGCGGGCCCTCACCCCGCTCGGCCGGATGGCCCTGACCAACTACCTGCTCAGCACGGTGGCCATCCTGGGCGCGCTGCCGCTGCTGGTCGCCGATCCGACCCGGTTGTCGGTGCCGGCCCTGGCGGTGGCGGTGCTGGCCGCCCAGGTCGCCTTCAGCCGGTGGTGGCTGGCGCGGTTCCGGTACGGCCCGGTGGAGTGGCTGTGGCGGTGCCTGACCTGGCTGGAACGGGTCCCGAACCGCAGGTCCCCCGTGCCCGCCTGAGAAGGGGTCCCCGGCGCGGCGGATCCGGCGACGTTCAAGTCTTCCGGCTCAGGAATTCACCCGTTCCAGACGATGCCGCCGTCGGATCCGGGTACCCGATCCGACATGCGCTATCACGCCCTGGCTTGCGACTACGACGAGACCCTGGCCGCCGAGGGCCGCGTCGACGACGGCACCGTGGCCGCGCTCGAGCGCCTCGTACGCTCCGGACGGCAGCTGATCATGGTCACCGGGCGGGAGCTGGAGGACCTCCTGCGGGTCTTCCCCCGGCTGGACCTGTTCGACCGGGTCGTCGCCGAGAACGGGGCCGTGCTCTACCGCCCCGCCGACCAGACGAGCACGCCCCTGGCGGAGGCCCCTCCGGCGAGGCTCGTCGAGCTCCTGCGCGAGCGGGACGTGGAGCCGCTCAGCGTCGGCTCGGTGATCGTGGCCACCCGGGAGCCGCACGGCGACACCGTCCTGCACGCGATCCAGGAGCTCGGCCTGGAGATGCAGATGATCTTCAACAAGGGCGCGGTCATGATCCTGCCCTCGGGTGTCAACAAGGCCAGCGGCCTGGCCGCCGCGCTGGCGGAGCTCGGCCTCTCGGCGCACAGCACGGTGGGGGTGGGCGACGCGGAGAACGACCACGCGTTCCTGGTCGCCTGCGAGTGCGCGGCGGCGGTGTCCAACGCGCTCCCCGCCGTCAAGGAGCGCTGCGACCTGGTGACCGAGGGCGAGCGGGGCGCCGGGGTGGCCGAGCTGGCCGGCCGGATCGTCGAGACCGACCTGTCCGAGGTCGACGTGGACCGGCACCACCTGCTGCTGGGCACCGTCGAGGACGGCGAGCTCCGGTTCTCCCCGTACGGCCTGCGGCTGCTGATCGCCGGCCCCTCGCACAGCGGCAAGTCCACCGTCACCGCCGCGCTGCTGGAACGCATCGCCGAGGCGGGGTACCAGTTCTGCCTGATCGACCCGGAGGGCGACTACATCGAGGGGATCGAGGGCGCGGTCGTGCTCGGCGACGGCCGCCGCGCCCCCACCGAGGACGAGATCGTCCAGGTGCTGAAGGAGCCCGGGGAGAGCGTGGTGGTCAACCTGCTGGGGGTGTCCCTCGACGACCGGCCGGGCTTCTTCGAGGGATTCCTGCCCCGCCTGTCGGCGCTCCGGGCCCGCCACGGGCACCCGCACTGGCTGGTGGTCGACGAGGCCCACCACATGATGCCCGACGGGTTCGGCCTGGAGTCGGTGAGCCTGCTGCGGGAGGCGGGCGCGCTGCTGATGGTCACCGTGCATCCGGCGGCGGTCAGCGGACCGGTGCTGCAGACCCTGAACGCGATCGCCGTGGTGGGCGAGTCCCCCGGCGACGCGCTCGGCACCTTCGCCGCCGCCACCGGTCAGATCCTGCCCCCGGAGGACTTCCCGGACCTGCCGACGGGGCACCTGCTGCTCTGGCAGCCGCCGGCCGAGCCGCTCCGGGTGGAGCTGACCCCGCCCCGGCAGGAGCGCCAGAGGCACCGCCGCAAGTACGCGATCGGGGACCTCGGGGAGGCCAAGAGCTTCTACTTCCGGGGTCCGCACGGGGCGCTGAACCTGCGTGCCGAGAACCTCGCCGTGTTCTGCAGGCTCGCCGACGGCGTCGACGACGACACCTGGAACCACCACCTGCGCCGGGGCGACTACTCGCGGTGGATCGCCGAGCAGGTCAAGGACGAGGAGCTGGCGGCGGAGGTGGCCGAGGTCGAGCGGGAGCCCGGCGACTCCGCGGCCGAGGCCAGGAGGCGCGTGCGGGAGCTCGTCG
Source organism: Planomonospora parontospora (assembly GCA_014647935.1). Lineage (GTDB taxonomy): Bacteria > Actinomycetota > Actinomycetes > Streptosporangiales > Streptosporangiaceae > Planomonospora > Planomonospora parontospora. The sequence goes on along the minus strand of BMQD01000022.1, from coordinate 78,276 downwards.
AGGACCGCTACACCGCCGCCGCCACCGGACCGGGCTGAGCCGCCCGCCCCGCCCGGGCCCCGCCGGCGGTCACAACCGCTTGGCCAGGCAGTGCGTGGTGGGCTCCTCGACGTACTTCCCGTAGGGCGGGATCGGCCGGTAACCGCAGCTCCGGTAGAGCGCGAGGGCCTCCGGCTGCAGGTGCCCGGTCGCCAGGCGGAGCACCGTGTGCCCCTGCGACCGGGCCAGGTCCTCCAGCGCCTCCAGCAGCGAGCGGGCGACGCCGCGCCTGCGGTGTCCGGGGGCGACGTACATCCGCTTGACCTCGCCCGTCGCCTCGTCCACCGGCTGCACCGCGCCGCAGCCGACGGCGCGGTCCCCGCTCACCGCGACGAGGAAGCGCGCCCGGGGGTGCACCCCGGACCGGCCCTCGGGGCCGTACTTGGCGACCAGCTCCGCGAAGGCCGCCGCGACCAGAGCGGACAGGGCCTCGTCCGACAGGGGCCGTTCTTCGATGATCACGGCCACATCGTAGTCAGCCGCTCGGGTCCGGCCGCAGGTCGCCGTCGACCAGGCCGTCCAGGACGAGCCCGCGGAGCAGCTCGCCCGCCTCGCCGGTACGGCGGAGCGCGTCGGCGAAGAGGTCCAGCTCGCGGAAGAGCTGCCCGTAGCGCCGCTGCTCGGCGAGGGGCAGCCGGGGCAGCCGCATCCGCCGCGCGTCCGGGCGGGAGGCGGACGGGGCGGAGCCCGCCGCCCGGGCGGCCGAGGCCCGCAGGAACCCGGCGACGAAGTGGGGATCGAAGGAACCGGGGTCCGGCCGGATGAGGAGCAGGTGGGGGCCGAGCGCCGTCTCCTCCTCGACCACCGCGGCGGCCGGGGCGCGTCCCGTGGCGGGGACGACGACGTCGCCGGGTCCGGCGACGACCAGGCCGGGCCCGTCCGCTCCCCTGCCCGTGGCGGCCCGTCCCAGGATCAGGTCCTCCGCGGTCAGCAGCGCCAGTTCACCCCGGCCGGTCTCCATCCGCCCCGGCGTCTGGACGACGCTCAGCGCGCCCGTCCTCGCCAGCTCGCTCAGGGGGACGGCCACAAGAGGCCTGTGCGGCGTCTCCGTGACCGAGGGGAGCAGCCGGGTCAGCTCGGCGACGGCCGCCAGCAGCTCGTCCACGGTCCTGCCGACGCCGCCGGCGACCGCGGCGGGGCGGGCCAGGTGGCGGGCCGGGGTGAGGTCGACGTCCTCGTCGAGCAGGTCGATGACCGGGACCGCGCGGCTGCCGGCCGTCTCGCGCCGCGGGTCCTCCACGAAGGACCGCCAGGCCGGCACCGCCGAGTCCCGCGACTCGGTGGCGTCGATCATCAGCACGTGCGTCGGGATCGGGTCGCCGTCGTCGGGCCGGCGGAGCAGCCACAGATGGGGCGGCATCGCGGACTGGGGGGCCGACCCCGGCGGCAGGGCCACGATCGCGCGCAGCGCGCCCGTCCGGATGAACCGGGAGCGGATCCGGCGGCCGGACCTGCGGCCGGCCGCGGCGGGCGGCATCAGGACGATGACCTGCCCGCCCGGCCGGGCGTGGGCCAGGCAGTGCTGGACCCAGGCCAGCTCGGACTCCCCCCGCGGGGGCAGGCCGTACTGCCAGCGCGGGTCGCCCGCCAGTTCCTCGTATCCCCAGCCGCGCTCGCTGAACGGCGGGCTGCACAGTACGGCGTCGGCCTGCAGCAGCGGGAAGGCGTCACCGGTCAGGGCGTCGCCCCGCCTGATGTCGGCGGTGATGCCGCGCACCGCCAGCCGGGCGCCCGCCAGCCGGGCGGCGTCGCCGTCGCGTTCCTGCCCCACCGCCCGGACCGCTCCGGGGTCGCCGGCGGCGATCAGCAGTCCTCCGTGCCCGCACGACGGATCGAACACCTCGGCGGCCCGGGGCTCGACGAACGCCGCCATGAGGTCGGCGACCTCCGGGGAGACCGCCTGGACGCGGCGCGCGTGGGCCTGGGCGTAGCGGGTGTAGAGGAACTCCACGGTCTCCTCGGGGCCGCGGACCTCGGCGAGCGCAGCGGCGGCGCGGATCAGCGGGACGTCCTCGTCGCCCACGACCAGGTCGGGCAGCGCGTCGGCGATCTCGGCGTCCCCGGCCTCCAGGAGCGTCCTGAGCCTGCGGTGCGCGACGGCCGCCGCGAGCCGGCTGACGAGGGAGAGCAGCCGCAGGTCGTCGGCCGAGTTGCGCACCTGCTGCCAGAGCAGCTCGTCCTCCGGAAGCTCCTCCAGCTTGCCCTGCGCCCGCAGCCAGGCCTCGACCTCCGCCAGGGAGAACAGCGGGCTCGACGCGGTGCCGCCGACCGGCCCCGGGAAGTCGCCGAAACGGCGGCGCCAGTTGCTCACCGCGGCCCGGCCGACCCCCGCGAGCCTGGCGATGTCCCCCGAGGTCACCGTCGGACCTTCCTGCGTGGCCACTTCCCACCTCCCGCTGGGTCACCCGCCTTCCGGACCGGCGGCACCCTGCGGTGCCACCGGCGCGCCCGGTCGGCGGAGACGGCCGGGCACGCGGCTTCGCGCACTTTCCGGTCCGTCCCACATCCGGAATGTACCGGTCCAGAATCACCCATGTTGCGGCGTGAGATACGGGATTCCGCTATTTCTCACTCGATGGATTCACCACTACTTGATCGAACCCGCGGTCAGGCCGCCGACGACCTTCCGCTCGATGAGCGCGAACAGGATGATCACCGGGATGGTGGCGATCACCGAGCCCGCGAACAGGTTCTGCCAGTCCACCTGGTACTGCCCGATGAAGGAGTTCAGCGCCACCGTCAGCGGCTGGTTGGACGGGGTCGTGGTGAGCGTCAGGGCCACGACGAACTCGTTCCAGGCCGCGATGAAGGTGAAGATCAGCGCGGTCACCACACCCGGCATCGCCAGCGGCAGCGTCACCCGGAACAGGGCTCCGAACCGGCCGTTGCCGTCGATGAAGGCGGCCTCCTCCAGTTCCCGCGGGATGGAGGAGAAGTAGGCGTTGAGGATCCACACCGCGAACGCCAGGTTGAACCCCCCGTTGACGAGGATCAGCGACCAGACCGTGTCCACCAGGCCGAACTGGAAGAACTCCCGGTAGATGCCGACCAGCATGGCGGTGGGCTGGAACATCTGCGTGATCAGCACCAGGACCAGGAACGCCGTCCGGCCCCGGAACTCGTGCCGGGCCGTGTAGTACGCCGCGGGCAGCGCCACCAGCAGCACCAGGACGGTCGACCCCGCCGCCACCTGCAGGGTGACGCCCAGGTTCTGCGCCAGCCCGCCGGTCCAGAAGTTCGTGAAGTTCGACCACGCGAACGTCGTCGGCAGGAAGGTCGCCTCGCGCAGCTCCTCCTGCGGCCGGAGCGCGGTGAGGATCATCACCAGGTAGGGGAAGAGGAAGACGAACGCGACGAGGTAGGCGCTCGCCGCGACGATCACGGTCTTGACCGACGGGAGCCTGCGGGCCCGCGCGGGGGCCGGAGCCGCCGCCGGCCGCCGCGCAGGCGCGGCCGGGGCGCTTTCGGTGAGGGTCATGCGACCTCCTTCGTCGGCCCCATGCCCCAGGGGCGGCGCTCATCGACGACCTCACGTTGTTCGGTCATGAGACCTCCGTCCTCCACTTGCTGACCTTGAGGAAGATGATCGTCAGCACGATCACCATTCCGAAGTTGACGACGGACATGGCCGCCGACTCACCGATGTCGGAGCCCTTGAGGATGTACATGAAGATGGTCGAGGTCGCGGTGGAGTAGCCGGGCTGGCCGTGCGTCATGGCCCAGATGATCGGGAAGCTGTTGAAGACGTTCATCACGTTGATGAGCGTCGCCACGACCAGGGCCGGCCGCAGCAGCGGCAGCGTGATCGACCAGTAGGTGCGGAACCTGGAGGCGCCGTCCATCTTGGCGGCCTCGTAGACGTCGGAGGGGATCGCCGACAGCCCCGCGAGCAGCGCGTAGGTGGTGAACGGCAGGGAGACGAAGACCGCGACGAAGACGAGCCACGGCATCGCGGTCGCCGCGTTGCCCAGCGGGTCGGCGTCGGCGCCGCCGAGCGCGTCCAGCAGGCCGAGGTTCCGCCGGATCATGTTGATCAGGCCGACCTCGGGGTCGAGCATCCACTTGAAGATGATCGCCGTCATCAGGACCGAGGCCGCCCACGGCGCGATCAGCGCCCAGCGGGCGAACCGGCGGCCCGGGAAGCGCTGGTTGAACAGCTGCGCCAGGCCCAGGGAGAGCGCCACGGTGAGGACCACCACGGCGACCACCCACACCAGGCTCCTGGTCATGACCCCGCCGAAGTCGGGCTCGGCGAACAGCTTGGTGTAGTTGTCGAGCCCGTTCGATCCCTGGACCACGCCGAACCGGCTGATCTTCAGGAACGACGACTGGACCATCACCACGACCGGCCAGACGACCACGACGGCGATCAGGACCACCGCCGGGCCGATCCAGGCCAGCGGGGCCAGCGCGCGCACCACCCGGCCCGGGGTGAATGTCTGCTGCATGCGTCCTGCTTTCGAACGTGGCGCCGGGTGCGGCGGGCGCCTTCCTGCGCGCCCGCCGCACCCGGTCACCGGTGATCGGAGTCGGGATCCCGCGAGGGGCTAGTTCGCGGTGGCCGTCTTCTGGATCGCCCCGAGGACCGCCTTGGGGTCACCGTCGATCGCGCTGCCGATGGTCTGCTTGATCTGGGTGTTCACCTCGGACCACTTCGGGTCCTGGAAGGGGTAGAAGGTCGCGTTGGGCAGCGCGTCCAGGAACGGCTTGAGCTTCTCGTCCGACGACAGCCTCTCGATGCCGGACTTGGTCACCGGGAGCAGCTTGTAGGTGTCGCTGATCTTCTGCGCCGCGGTGCCGCCGTAGAAGAAGTCGAAGAACTTCTTGATCTCCTCCTTGCGGCCGTTCTTGTTGAAGGCCATGATCCAGTCCTGGACGCCGAGCGTGGTGTCGAGCGGACCGGTCTTGCCCGCGATGGGGGCGACGCCGAAGTCGGTCAGGCCGCCCTTCTCGAAGATCGGGATCGACATGGGTCCGCCGTTGACCATGCCGACCTTGCCCGCGGCGAAGTCGGCCCAGACGTCCTTGCGGTTCTTGGTGCCGGGGTTGGGGGTGGTCAGGCCCGCCTTCACCAGGCCCTTGAGGTACTCGAAGGCCTCGACGTTGGCCGGGGAGTCGACCGTCCAGGCGCCGGAGGCGTCCTTGTAGCCGCCGCCGTTGCCCATGAACCACAGGAACGACTCGGCCTGGGCCTCCTCGTTGCCCAGCGGCAGGCCGAACGGCTGGGAGACGCCGGAGGCCTTCAGCTTCTCGGCGGCGGCCTTGAGCTCGTCCCAGGTCTTGGGCGCCTCGGCGATGCCGGCCTTGTCGAACAGGGCCTTGTTGTAGAACAGGGCGCGGGCGGAGGAGACGAACGGGATGCCGTAGCCGACGCCCTCGACCTTGCCGAACTCGGCGAACTTCTCCAGCAGGTCGCCGGAGGTCTGCGGCGACAGGACCTCGTCGGTCTTGTAGAGCAGCCCGTCCTTGACGAAGCCCGAGTAGTCGCCGGTCTGCAGGATGTCGGGCACCTGGCCGTTCTGGACCATGGTGGCGACCTGCTTGTCGATGTCGTTCCAGTTGATCACCTGGACGTCGACCTTGATGCCGGGGTTGGCCGCCTGGAACTCGTCGACGACGCCCTTCCAGAACTTCTCACCGCTGTTCTCGGCGGTGGGCCCGTCGCCGTAGTCGGCGGCGACCAGCTTCAGCGTCACCCCGCCGCCGGCCGCCTTGTCCCCGCCCGCGGCGGGAGCCTCGGAGCCGCAGGCGGTCATTACCAGTGCGGCGGCCAGGCCGAGCGTGACCGCGCCAACGAGCCTCTTGTTCACGTGCATTACCACCTTGGTCGTCATACGGCCCGAACTGGTCCGTACCAGTGGGGGATACCGAGGAGCACCTCAGTGCACCGCTTTTCCGGCTCCGGACCACCTCCGGCCGTCAGGCCGGGCCGGTCCGGGGCCTTCGTGATGCGGACCACGTTAGGTGGCAGCCATCTTCCGGTCCATACCGGCCGATATCGGTTTCACAACACCGGCCTTCAGAGCACCGTACTGGTCTATACCAGCAAGGCGGATTCGACGCACCCGCTGGCATGCTCGTTTGTGACGTTTATTGTGCGACACCGATCAACAATGATCAATACCCGACGAGGGAACCGGACCGGCGGGGCTCTCCGGATCCGGCACCGGGGCACGGGGTGACCGCACGTGTCACGACCCCTCCGCCACGCGGCGTTCCGCGCACTGGTAGAAAGAGTGGCTACCTGCCCTGAACCCGCAGGCGTGAGGAGCCGACCATGCTGTTCGAGCCCGATCGAGGCTCGGCGTTCACCCTCTCGTCAGAGACGTACGGGGATGCGATCGTCGTCCGCGCCGCCGGAGAGCTCGACTACCGCTCCGCACCGGTGCTGCGCGAGCACCTGGGCCGGGTCTGGGCCACGCCCGGGATGGCGGCCCTCGTGGTGGACCTGTCCGAGGTCGCCTTCTGCGACTCGGTCGGTCTCAGCGAACTGGTCGACGCGCTGCAGCGCAGCGAGGCCGCGGGCGTGCGGCTGATGCTCAGCGGCGTGCACGGCGTCCTGTCCCGGGTGCTGTCGATCACGGGTCTGCGCAAGGCCTTCGAGATCCACGACGAGCCGGGCGCGGCCCTCCGGCGGGCCGGCGCCGACCGGCCCACCGGCCGGCCCGCCGACGGAGACCCCTGCCCGGCACCCTGACACCGGTTCACCCCTCCCGGCCGCATCCATGTGAACGCAGTACACTCGAACCCCGTCACAGATCGACCGGGTTTCACGTTGTGGGATACGTTGGCGTCCACATATTTGGCGTCCACATATGCGGCGTGCTGGGACGAGACGATGGGGGTCGGCGATGCCAGGCGACGAGGCGACCGTCACCGCGGCCGACATCGCACGGATGGCAGGGGTCGGCCGCGCGGCCGTGAGCAACTGGCGGCGGCGGCACGAGGACTTCCCCGAACCCGTGGGAGGTACGGCGACCAGCCCGGCCTTCTCCCTCCAGGCCGTCGAGGCGTGGCTGCTCGCGCAGGGCAAGGTCCAGGAGCTGCCGCTGCGCGAGCGCGCCTGGCAGCAGATCCGGACCGCCGCCGACGACCTGCGCCTCGGCGAGGTCGTCGCGGAGGTCGCGGAGATCCTGCGCGGCGAGGGAGAGGCGCGTCTCGTCCCGCCCGTCGCGTGGAGGCTCATCGGGCGGTACGCCGCGGAGCAGGGCGCCGACCACACCGTCCGGTTCCTCCTCGACCGTTACGCCGACGTGCACTCCCGGCGCCTGGTCGAGACCCCGGCCGAGGTCGCGGAGTTCATGGCCCGGCTGGCCGGCCCGGGACTGCGCTCGGTCCTCGACCCGGCCTGCGGCCTCGGCGTCCTCCTGGCCGCGGTGTGCGGACCGCCGGAGGGGTCCGGGGCGTCAGGGACGTCCGGGGCGTCGGGAACGTCCGGGGCGTCAGGGACGTCCGGGGCGGGGTGCGCCTACGGCCAGGAGAACGACCCCGCCCTCGCCCGGCTGGCGCAGTCGCGCCTGGCCCTGACCGGGGCGGACGGCGAGGTCAGGGCGGGTGACTCCCTCCGGCGGGACGCCTGGCCCGGCGTGGCCGTCGACGCCGTCGTGTGCCATCCGCCGTTCAACGAGCGCAACTGGGGATACGAGGAGCTGACGGGCGACCCGCGCTGGGAGTACGGCCTGCCCCCCAAGACCGAGTCCGAACTCGCCTGGGTGCAGCACGCGCTCGCCCACCTGGAACCGGGCGGCGTCGCGGTGCTGCTGATGCCCGCGATCGCCGCCTCCCGCCGCTCCGGCCGCCGCATCCGCAGCAACCTGCTGCGGCGCGGGGCGCTGCAGGCCGTGATCGGCCTGCCGCCGAGGATGGCCACCGGCACCGGGCTGCCCGTGCACGTCTGGGTGCTGCGCAGACCCGCGGGCGAGGGCCGTACCCCGTCGCGCGTGCTGCTGGCCGAGGCCGACCCGGGGAACTTCGACGCGGTCGCCGAGTCGTGGCACGCGTTCCGGGCGGACCCGGACGCCGAACTCGACCGGCCCGGCGAGAGCCGTACGGTGCCGATCATCGACCTGATCGACGAGGACGTCGACGTCACCCCCTCCCGCCGTCTGGGAGCGGCGGACCAGGTCTCGGCGGAGGGCTACCCCGCCTTCCGCGAACGCCTCGCCGCGCGGTTCGAACGGCTCGCCGCATCGGTCCCCGAGGCCGTCCCCGGCCCGGGCCGGGAGATGCCGGCCGTCACCTTGTCGGAGCTGGAGCGGATCGGGGCGCTCTCGCTGCACCAGGCCGGGCGCTTCGAGATCGACGGCTCGGGAGACCCCGTCCTGACCGACCGGCAGGTGTTCGACGGCGGCCGGGCCGAAGCGCTCACGCAGCCCGCGGACCGGACCAGGATCGAACCGGGGGACGTGGTGGTCGCCGCCCGGAGCGGCGGCCTGGCGGCCCGGGTGGTCGAGGAGTCCGGGCTGCTCCTCGGCCCGCGGCTCACCCTCCTGCGGCCGGATCCCGACCGGCTCGACCCGTTCTTCCTGGCGGGCTTCCTGCGGACCCTGCCCGCCCCCTCGGCGTCCGGCACGCAGTCGGGTGCGGCCCGCTTCGACCCGCGCCGGGCCCAGGTGCCGCGCCTGGCCCCGGACGAGCAGCGCCGCTACGGTGACCTCTTCCGCCGGGTCTTCGCGTTCGAGGCGGAGCTGCGGCGGCTCGTCCTGGACGGCGGCCTGGCCGCGGCGGCGATCGCCCGCGGCCTCGCCAGGGGGGCCCTCGCCCCGCCCTCGCACGACAGCCGCCCCGCCTCCGGAAGCACCGCGGGCGGGAGCACCACGGGCGGGAGCACCGCGGCGGAACCGGCGCGCGGCGCCGGACGGCCTGCGGGTCCCTCCGTCTCCTGCGTGTTCGTCTGCCACGACGGCCGCGGCCGGATCCTGCTGGCCCGCCGGGGTCCCGGCGCGCGGGACGAGCCCGGCGCCTGGGACTGCGGGGCGGGCGCACTGGAGTACGGCGAGTCCTTCGAGGCCGCCGTCGCCCGTGAGGTCCGCGAGGAGTACTCCGCCGAGGCGCTGGAGGTGGAGCAGATCGGGGTCCGCAACGTCGTCCGGCGGGACCCGCCCTCCCACTGGGTGGCGGTCGTCTTCGCGGTCCGCGTCGACCCCTCGGCCGTCGCGATCGGGGAACCGCACAAGTTCGACGGGCTCGGCTGGTTCGCCCCGGACGCCCTGCCCGGCCCGCTCCACTCGCAGCTGCCCGAGACCCTCGCGCTCTTCCGCGCCCCGCGGGCCCGGTCGTCGCCGGACCTGTGATGTCCACCGCCACGGTGCGTCATGGTGCCGGAGCGCGCCTGCGCGCCGGTCACGAGGGCCGGGACAGGGCTCCGGCGAGCTCGGGCCAGAGGAACGCCAGCGTGGCCGCGCCGGCGAGCAGCGCGTCGATCTCGGCCCGCTCGTCGCTGTCGTGCCAGCGGTCGGTCGGCAGACCGGTCCCGAAGAGGACGACCGGCGCGTCCAGGGTCGTGGAGAGCAGCTCGGCGGGACCGCCGCCGCCGTTGCGCATCCGTCCGGCTACCGGGACGCCGAATCCCCGTTCCATCGCCCGGCCCAGCGCGGCCAGCGCCGGGTGCTCCGGCGGGGTGCGGTACGGCTCCTGGGCGGCCTCCAGCGAGATGTCCAGCCGGTAGTCGACCTTGTCACTGATGCGCTCGGCCACCCAGGCCTTCAGCTGCTCGGCGACCTCGGCGACCTTCTGCTCCGGCACCAGGCGCAGGTTCATGTCCACCGAGGCCACCGACGGGATCGCGCCGCGGGAGGCGCCCACCGGGTCGCCGCCGATGAAGGCGAGGATCTCCGCCGCCGGACGGGTCCAGACCCGCTCCAGCACGCTGTAGCCGTCCTCGCCTCCGACCGTGCGGGTCTCGGTGCGCTCCAGCCAGTCGGCGTCGCTGTAGGGCAGGGCGTTGATCTGCTCCCGCTCGCCGGGCGGCAGCTCCGCCACCCGGTCGTAGAAGCCGGGCAGCGTCACCCTCCCCCGCTCGTCGTAGAGCTGCGCCACCAGCTTGCACAGCTCGGTGCACGGGTTGGGCGCGGCCCCGGAGACGGCGCCGCTGTGCACGTCCCGGTAGGGCCCGAACACCTGCAGCTTGGCGCTGAGCATGCCGCGCAGTCCGGTGCACAGCGCCGGGGCCCGCAGCGACCACATCAGCGTGTCCGACAGCACGACCAGGTCGGCGGCCAGCTCGTCGCGGTGGTCGTCCAGCAGCGCGGCCAGGTGCGGGGAGCCGATCTCCTCCTCGCCCTCGACGAGCAGTTTGAGGTTGACCGGGGGCGCGTCACGGCCGCTCGCCGCCAGGTAGGCGCGCAGCCCCCACAGGTGGGCCAGCACCTGCCCCTTGGCGTCGGAGGCGCCGCGGCCGTAGATCTTGCCGTCGCGCACCTGCGGCTCGAACGGCAGCGACTCGCCCCAGGTGCCGCCGTGTACGGCGCGCACGTCGTGGTGGCTGTAGACGAGCACGGTCGGCGCGCCGGGCGCGGCGCACCAGGCGGCGTGGACCGCGGGCAGGCCGTCCCGGGTCTGCCACAGCTCCACGGAGGGGAAACCGATCTCACGCAGCCGGCCGGTCAGCCAGTTGGCCGAGCGCAGCAGGTCCATCCCGTGCTCGGGTATCGAGGAGATCGAGGCGATGCGCACCCAGTCGCCGAGCTCGCGCAGGAACTCCTCGCGGTACTCGCGCAGGAACCGGTGCACCGCCTCGTCACCGGGCTGATCACCGTGATCGTCGTCCACCGTCATGGCGGCGATGCTAGGCACGCACGCGCCGGTCCTCACCGCGACGATCCGCCGCTTTACCAGACGATCAGGAAATGCGGCGGGATCGCGTCCCCGCGGTGCCGGCCCCCGCCCTGCGCGTCCGGTGGCGCAACGGTCCCGGGGCCCGGACGCGGCGGGCCGCACGCGACCGGGCGGGCCGTACCGGCGCCGTCCGCCGCGGCCGCCGGGGGCCTCCCCGCGGGACGAACCCGGCGGTGAGCGCCGTGACGGCGGGGACGCCGAGCCGGCGCCCGAGTGCGCGGGCCAGCGCCACCGCGGCCAGGCCCACCGCCGCCGTGGCGGCCAGTCCCGTTCCGAGGAGGGCCGTGCGCGGGCCCAGGGCGTCGCACAGCGCGCCCAGCAGCGGCCCCCCGACCATTGCGGCCGCCCCCGTGACCAGTGACTGCGCGGCCAGCACGCGGCCCCGCATCTGCGGGTCGGTGCCGAGCTGGAGGCGGGCGCCCACCGCGGTGTCGAGGACCACCGCGGTCGCGGCGACGGGCAGCAGCACCGCGGCGAAGGACGGCAGGTCCGGCATGACGCCGCCGACCGCCTGGCCGACCGCGGTGAGCGCCGCGGCGGCGAACAGGACGGGGAACGTCGACCGGTGCCGGGAGACGACGTACAGACCGCCCAGGACGGCGCCGGCGCCGAAGACGACGGACAGGATCCCGTACCCGGCGGCGCCGGCCTGCAGCGGCCCCTGGCTCATCGCGGTCATGGTGACCTGGTAGTTACGGCTCAGCGCGCCCAGCACGAACGTGAAGACCAGCAGGACGAGCAGCCACCGGGTCCGGCCGATGTAGCGCAGCCCGGCCGCGGTGCCGGAGTCCTGTGCGGCGGCGCGCGGCAGCGGCTGCAGCTCGCCTCCGCGCATGAGGCAGACCGCCGCCACGACCGCGGCGAAGCTCAGCGCGTCGATCACGAACAGCCCGCCGGTGCCGGCGAGCGGGATGAGGATGCCGGCCAGGCCCATGCCCAGGACGCGCCCGACGGAGGTGACCACCGCGCCGAGGGCCAGCGCACCCGGCAGGTCGCCGGGGCCGACCGTCTCCGCGCCGAAGCGCCCCAGCGCGGGGAAGTACAGGTAGGACAGCGTCCCGCCGAGGAGGGCCATCGCGTAGACGGGCCAGAGGCTGTCCACGCCGGTGAAGACCAGCACCGCCAGCGCCACGGCGAGCAGTCCGTGCAGGGTGTGCCCGGCCGCCACCAGCGGCCGGGCGGGCAGGCGGTCGGCCAGGGACCCGCCGGCGAAGGTGAGCAGCAGGCCCGGCGCCGACTGCAGGAACAGGCCGAGGCCCAGGCTGGTGGCCGAGCCGGAGGCCGACAGCAGGAGCCAGTTGACTCCCATGACCTGGGTCCAGCTTCCGATCATCGACATGAAGTTCGCGCCGGCCCACATGCGGTAGTTGTGGTGCCGCAGCGCACGCAGCATGTCGGGGTCTCGCAGCACGGTGACGCTTCCTCACTCGGATCCTCACGGGGTGGGAGGCATCGCCGCGGCCGTCTCCGCCCGGCATCGGACCCGGCAGGGGCGGACGGCGCGCCCGGTGCGCCGGGCGTCGCCCCCGGGCACGCATCGGTGTGTCCTCCGCGGGGTCCATCGGCGGACGGAAGCGCGCCCTGAGCACCTTGAAGTTGAGAATTCAACTTCCTTTCCGCCCACGCCCGGCGGAGGAGGCGGCGCGCCCCGGAGCGCTGCGGCCAGGCCGCCTTCTCCGGTCCCGGCCACGCCGTACCGGACGCCTGAACGGTACGTCAGCGCTGCGGGGAGGGCACGGGCCTGCGCACGGCGGGCCGTACGGAGGCCATGACGAAGCCGCTGGCCGGGCGGGCGGGGATGCGCCGCAGGGAGATGCTCAGGTCCTGGCCGGGGACGTCGTAGTCCAACCGGGCCAACCGCGCCACCAGGGCCTTGAGCAGCGCGACGGTGATGGCCTCGCCGGGGCAGCGGTGGCCGGTGCGCGGGTCCCCGCCGCCCTGCGGGATCAGGTCGAACTCGCCGATCTCCCGGCCGATGAAGCGCCCCGGGTCGAAGGCGTAGGGGTCCTCCCAGAGCCGGGGGTCGTGGTTCTGGCCGTAGACGTCGAGCAGCACCAGCGCACCGGCGGGAATGCGCTCCCCCCGCCAGGACAGGTCTCCGACCGCCCGGCCGCCCACCAGCGGGGCGAACGGGTAGAAGCGGCGGACCTCGTGCACGAAGGCCTCGGCGAAGACCTCGTCGCCCTCGCGCAGCGGCGCGCGGTGCCGCGGCCACCGGTGCAGGGCGTGGGCGGCGAACGCGACGAACCAGGACACGGCGACCGTCGGGCGCACGATGTTGAGCAGTTCCACCGCCGCCACGCGGGGGTCGAGCAGCTCACCGTCGGTGTCACGGTGGCGGGCGACGACGTCGAGCGCCGAGTCCGGCGGCGCGGTGGCCGCACCGCCGCGCACGTCCCGCACGAGGCCGCCCAGCCACGCCTCGCGGCGCGCGCGGGCCCGCCGGGCCCGCCAGTGCCGGGGCCCCGCGGTGCCGAACCCGTCGACCAGCGCCACCAGGTCCGATGCCGCGGCCGGCACGTCGGTGTCGTCCAGGGGGATGCCGGCCCACCGGCACACCGCCCGGGTGATGACGCGGGCGGCCTCGTCGAAGAGCACGACCCGCCGCCCGTCGGCCCAGGAGGCGACCGCCTCGTCCCAGGCCGTCGTGGTGCGGCCGACGAGGTCGGCGATGCCCTCGTCGGTCATCAGCGACATGAACATCGCCTTGCGCACCCGATGGTCGGGGCCGTCCAGGGTGTGGACCGCCCCGTGTCCGAACAGGGTGCTCTTGACGGGGCCGGGCAGGGCCGTGCGCCGCTCGACGTGGTCCTCGTCGTAGAAGAACCGCGCCGCGTCCGGCCCGCACAGCCCCACGGCGCGCTGACCCGCCACCCGGGTGTGCACGACCTCGCCGGAGGCGCGCCGCCGCTGGTCGGGCAGCCAGCCGTAGCCTTCGAACAGCAGCAGGAGTGTGTGATCCGCGATGGGCATGGCCTGTCGCCTGCCCGCGGCCCCCGGTGCGAAAACATCCGGCCATCCGGCCGGAGTCCCCGCCGGATACCCGCTGATCGAGAAGACCCGTGGGGCGGGTGAGACGGCGGGGACGGACGGCCCGGTTCCGCCGCCGGTCACCGCCCGTGCGGGCGGTGACCGGCACGTGATCGGCCTGGTTTCATCCTCGGGGAACATCGGCATGCCGCTCGAGCTGGACGGATGAACTTCCGGTGTCCGCAGTCTTGCCAACGCGACGGACGCCCGCCTATTCTCGCGGACGGAAAACGCTTTCCTAACTTGCAGGGATCGTTCCGGTGAAGGCGATGCCGCGGCACCCGCGGCGGCTTCGCGCATGAACCGCCATCGATCCGGCGCGGAGGCCTCCCCGGGATGCCGACGCACCAGGGAACGAAGGATGCACGCCATGACGAAGACGTATCGCGCCATCCGTCGCGGTTACAACGACGACGACTCCCTGTAACGAACGCCCGTCACGCCGCCGGTCCCGGCGGCCGCCGCGCAGGTGGTGCCGCTGACGCCGGTCGGCGGCACGGCCTCACGGCGGCGGAGCACGGTCACGGTGATCCCGCGATCGGCACCGGCGACCCCGGAGGTCCGGGTCGCGGTGAAACCACCGTCCCGGCCCCGTCGAGAAGAGCACTCACGTCCCTGCCCGCCGACGACCTGCCCGGCGACAGGTCGCCGGCCCCGACACGACCACGGAATTCAACGGAATTCAGCTGTGGCACCCGATATCCGAAGACGAAAGGCACGATGAGAATGAGGCGACCAGTCGCACTGCGACTCTACGCTGCACTGGCCACGACGGCCGTCGCGGCCACGACCGGTGTGGCCCTGTCCGCACCCGCGGCGTCGGCGGCGGCCGGCGGCGCCACCGGTTACGCGTCCCAGAACGGCGGGACCACCGGCGGCGCGGGCGGGCAGACGGTGCGGGCCACCACGGGGACCGCGATCCACGCGGCCCTGTGCAACCGGGCCAGCAGCAGCACCCCGATCATCATCCAGGTCGAGGGGACCATCAACCACGGCAACACCGCCAAGGTGTCGGGCGACAGCTGCAGCACCGCCGCCGGCGTGATCGAGCTCAAGCAGATCAGCAACGTCACGATCGTCGGGGTCGGCAGCGGCGCCGTCTTCGACCAGGTGGGCATCCACATCCGCGACTCCAGCAACATCATCATCCAGAACGTGACCGTCCGGAACGTCAAGAAGTCGGGCTCGCCCACGTCCAACGGCGGCGACGCCATCGGCATGGAGAGCACGGTCCGCAACGTCTGGGTCGACCACGTCAGCCTGGAGGCGTCAGGCGGGGAGTCGGAGGGCTTCGACGGCCTCTTCGACATGAAGGGCAACACCCAGTACGTGACCCTGTCCTACAGCACCCTGCGCAACTCCGGCCGCGGCGGCCTCGTCGGGTCCAGTGAGAGCGACCTGTCGAACGGCTTCATCACGTACCACCACAACCTGTACGAGAACATCGACTCCCGTACGCCCCTGCTCCGCGGCGGCATCGCCCACATCTACAACAACCACTACGTGAGCCTCAACGAGTCCGGCATCAACTCCCGGGCCGGGGCCCGCGCCAAGGTGGACAACAACTACTTCAAGAACTCCAAGGACGTCCTGGGCACCTTCTACACCGACGCGGCCGGTTACTGGCAGGTCAGCGGCAACATCTTCGACAACGTGACCTGGTCCAGCCCCAGCGGGGACAACAAGCCCGCCGGTCCCAACCCCCAGTCCAACACCACCGTCAGCATCCCCTACTCCTACAGCCTCGACGCGGCCGGCTGCGTGCCGAGCATCGTGAGCCAGACGGCGGGCGCCAACAAGGGGCTGAAGGTGTCGAACGGCAGCTGCTCGCCGCAGTCCCCGACCCCGACGCCGACCCCGACCACCTCCGCCACCCCGACGCCCACCCCGACCCCGACCACCTCCGCCACCCCGACGCCCACCCAGCCCAGCGGGACCAACCTCAGCATCGGGGCCGGCTCCGACGGCTCCAGCAAGGCCGGCGGGACGAGCTACGGCAACGTGCGGGACGGCTCCATGAGCACCTACTGGTCGCCGGCCGGTTCGACCGGTTCCATCTCGATCAAGTGGGGCTCCGCCACCTCGGTGTCAAAGATCAACATCCGTGAGGCCTCGGGCTCCGCGGGCGGCATCAAGACCTGGAGGGTCCTCAACGGCGACACCGGCGCCGTCCTGACCTCCGGCAGCGGAGCGGGCGTCATCTCCTTCGCCCGGACCTCGGTGCGCAAGCTCACCTTCGAGATCACCGGCTCGACCGGCGCGCCGAAGGTCGCCGAGTTCGAGACCTACGCCGGCTGACGGGCTCTCCGGGACGGAGGCCGGAGCACCGGCCCGAATCCCGTGGCGGCACGCTCCCGCCGTCCGCCAGGAACCGGCATCGCCGGATCCGGCGGGCGGCGCACCCGGCATCGGCGCCGTGAGCGCCGCCCGCCGCCGAACGCCGGACCGGGGGCCGCCGGATCCGACGGCCCCCGGTCTCGGACCGTCAGAGTCCCGGACCGCGATGCCGGTGAACCCGGTCACACGTGCTCGCGCGCCCCGCAGCACGGGATCACCACCCGCGCGCGCTATGCCGGCGCCGAGCCGCTGCCCGGTTCGCCCGCTCCTGGCTCCCGGCCCGGCTCATCCGTTTCCTGCTTCCGGCCCGGCTCATCCGCTCCGGGGTCCCGGCCCCGCTCGCCCGTTCCCGGCTCGGCGAGCTGCTCGCGCAGGTAGCCCCAGAGCACGGCGACCAGCGCGGCGGCCGGAACCGCGAGCAGGCTGCCGACGATGCCCGCCAGGCTGCCGCCGAGCGTGACGGCGAGCAGGACCACCGCCGCGTGCAGGCCCAGGCCGCGGCTCTGCACCATGGGCTGGAAGACGTTGCCCTCGAGCTGCTGCACCACGACGATGATCGCCAGCACGATGAGCGCGTCGGTCAGGCCGTTGGACACCAGGGCGATGAGCACGGCCACGAAGCCGGCGAAGAGGGCTCCGACGATCGGCACGAACGCCGCCACGAACGTCAGCACGGCCAGCGGAAGCACCAGGGGCACGCCGACGATCCACAGGCCCAGTCCGATGAAGACGGCATCCAGCAGGCCGACGAAGGCCTGCGACCGGACGAACGCCCCCAGGGTGTCCCAGCCGCGCGCGGCGACGGCCGGCACATCGGCTGCGAGCCGGCCGGGCAGCTGGCGGGCCAGCCAGGGCAGGAACCTGGGACCGTCCTTCAGGAAGAAGAACATCAGGAAGAGGGCCAGGACCGTGGTGACGACGCCGTTGAGCACCGTGCCCACGCCGGTGACGGCGGCGTTGACGATGCCGCCGACGCTGTCCTGGATGCGGGCCACCGCCGTGTCGAGTCCCTTGGCGAGCTGGTCCTCGCCGATGTTCAACGGCGGACCGGCGGCCCATTGCCGCAGTTGCTGGATGCCGTCGACCACGCCCTTGGTGAGTTCGCCGGACTGGGACGCGACCGGCACGGCGATCAGCACCGCGATGCCCGCCGCCACGATGAGGAAGAGCACGGTCACGACCGACGCGGCCAGGGCCGGACGCCATCCGCGCCGGCGCAGGAAGCGGGTGGGCGGCCAGGTCAGCGTGGTCATCAGCAGCGCGACGATCACCGGCCACGTCACCGACCACGTCCAGCCCAGCGCCCACAGCACCACGGCGGCCATCAGCAGGACCAGGAGCAGTTCCAGGGAGATGCGGGCCGAGGAACGCAGTGCCGCTCGGGTCTTCGTGGAACTCAGCGTGGCAGGCATGAGATCACCTTAAAGCGCCCGTTGAGCGGACCGCTCGTCGCAGGCGGACCGGCGGAGCCGGAATCACCCGGCCGGCGGCGGGATCCGCCCTCGGGCACCGGCCGAGGAGGCGGCGGCCGCACCGCGGCCGCCGGCCCCGGGCGCCGTCGCCGGGCCACACCGTCACCACGTGGACGGCGCCGGGACCCTACTCGAAGAGGGACGGGTCCCCGGTGCCCCGGCGGAGGATCTCCGGCTCGTCCTGCGAGAGGTCGACGACCGTCGTCGGGGTGGCACCGCACTCACCGGAGTCGACGACGGCGTCCACCACGTGGTCGAGCCGCTCCTTGATCTCCCAGCCCTGGGTCAGGGACTCGGCCTCGTCGGGCAGCAGCAGGGTGCTCGACACCAGCGGCTCGCCGAGCTCGGCCAGCAGCGCCTGCACGACGACGTGATCGGGGATCCGGACACCGACCGTCTTCTTCCGGGGGTGCAGCAACCGCCGCGGCACCTCCTTGGTCCCGGGCAGGATGAACGTGTAACCGCCGGGGGTCGCCGCCTTGACCGAGCGGAACTGCGCATTGCTCACATGAACGAACTGGCCGAACTGCGCGAAATCCCGGCACACCAGGGTGAAGTGGTGGTCGCTACCGAGATCGCGGATCTCCCTGATCCTGTCGATCCCCTCCTTGTTTCCCATTCGGCACCCCAGCGCGTAGCCGGAGTCCGTCGGATACGCGATCAGTCCGTCCGCCCGCAGGAGATCGGCCACCTGGCCGATCAGCCGGGGCTGCGGGCTGTCCGGATGCACGTCGAAGTATTTCGCCACGCTCCAGAGCTTAGAGACAGTCGCGGGCGCGATCGCCCGGCCCCACGCGTCCGCTCCACCCCGCGCCCCGCCCGCCGGGCCGTTCCACCGGCGGGCCCTCCCCGCGGGAGGCCGTGGGGAGGGCCGCGCCGCGCGGGCCGTCCCGTGCGGGCCGGATGCGGATCCGCCGGTCAGGCCGGGCCCCACTGCGCCCCGACACCGGCACCGGAGCGCACCTTCGCGGGCACGGTCGAGGGGTCGTCGACCGTGTAGGGGTAGTAGGTACGCGGCTCGACGACCGTGCCCGCCGTCTCGGGCACGCCCGAGTTCACGTAGACGTTATTGCGCTGTACGGCCCTGCCCGGCCCGCTGTCGGCGTAGCCGCTCGCCGAGACGAGCGGGTGCGGGACATCCTGGAAGTAGTTGCCCTCCACCAGCACGCCGGCGTTCTCGGTGGAGGCCACGCCGTACAGCTCGTTGCCCAGGAAGTAGTTGTTGAAGACGTGCACCGGCTCGCCGAACCGGACGCGCGGGTGGCGCTGGCGGCTGTTGTCGAAGAAGTTGTGGTGGATGGTCACCTTGAGGCGGCCCACGTCGGTGCCCGCGGCGCCGTCGGAGTGGCTGATCAGCATGCTCTTGTCGGAGTGGTCGAAGTGGTTCCACGAGACGGTGACGTAGTCGGCGCCGCGCACCACGTCGATGGAGCCGTCCACCGCGCCGGAGAAGGTGTTGTGGTCGATCCAGATGTGGTGCGACTCGCGGCCGATATTGATCGCGTCGTCCTCGGCGGCGGTGAAGCGCAGGTTGCGCACGATCACGTTGTACGACCGGTAGAAGTCCAGGCCGCCGCCGGTGATGTGGCCCGAGGTGCCGACCCCGATGATGGTCTTGTTGGGCCGCACCCCCTGCTTGCTGGTGATGGCGATGGTGCCCGCCACCCGGATGACGAGGGTCTCCTTGCTGTCGATGTACTCCAGGAACTGCTCGGCGTCGGTGGCGGTGACCGTGCGGCCTCCGGCGCCTCCGGTGGTGCCGTTCCGGCCGAGGGCGTCGACGGCGGCGAAGCCGACGGGGCCGTCGGCCGCCGCCGCGGGGACCGGGACGTGCACGGCGGCGAGCGCGGGTGCCGGGACGCCGCCGGAGCCGAGCAGCGCGGCGAGGGCGGCGGCCGCGACCGCCCCGGCCGTCGTGCGGTGACCGGGGCGGTTCGTGCGGGCGGTG
This sequence comes from Planomonospora parontospora, assembly GCA_014647935.1. Lineage (GTDB taxonomy): Bacteria > Actinomycetota > Actinomycetes > Streptosporangiales > Streptosporangiaceae > Planomonospora > Planomonospora parontospora. Next base: position 58,614 of record BMQD01000022.1, on the reverse strand, counting down.
GAGGTCCGGATCACGGGTCTGCCTTTCGGTTGGGGACGTCGCCCGCCAGCGGGCGGTGGGCGGGCGGAGGCGCCGCGGGCTAGAGGCCGATCTTCCCGATGCCGGCGCCCGCGGTGACGATCGCCGGGACGGCCGCGGGGTCGTCGACCGTGTAGGGGTAGTAGGTGCGCGGCTCGACGACCGTGCCCGCCGTCTCGGGCACGCCCGAGTTCACGTAGACGTTGTCGCGCTCGACCACCCGGCCCGGCCCGCTCTTGTCGTAGCCGACGTGCACGGGGTGGGCGACGTTCTCGAAGTGGTTGCCCTCCACCAGCACGCCGGCGTTCTGCGTCGAGGCCACGCCGTACAGGGCGTTGTTCCGGTAGTAGTTGTTGAGGACGTGGACGGGTTCGGCGAAGCGCACCCGGGGATGGCGCTGATCGGTGCCGTCGAAGAAGTTGTGGTGGTAGGTCACCCGGAGCTTGCCGACGTCGGCGGTGTAGGTGTCGGAGTGGCCGAGCAGCGCCGCCTTGCTGTGGTGGTGGAAGCGGTTCCACGAGACCGTGACGAGGTCCGACTCCCGCTTGATGTCGAGCAGGCCGTCGTAGCCGCCGGAGAAGTCGTTGTGGTCGATCCACACGTGGTGGGCCTTGTTGGTGACGCTGACGGAGTCGTCCGAGGCGCCGGTGAACCGGATGTTCCGGATGATCACGTTGTTGCCTGGCCGGGTGGTCGAGCCGAGCTGGAGGCCGCCGCCGGTGATCTCCGCGGTCGAGCCCACGCCCAGGATGCTCTTGTCGGCGATGACGGTGACCATGCCGCTGAGCCGGATGCTGCCGGAGACCCGGATGACGTAGGGGCCGCGCCGCCCCGCGTAGTCCTTCAGCTCCGCCGCCGTGGTGACGGTCACCGTGGGGCCGCCGGCACCTCCGGTGGTGCCGTTCCGGCCGAGGGCGTCGACAGAGGCGAAGCCCGTCGGGGTGTCGGCGGTGCCGTACGGGGCGGCCGACGGGGCCGGGGCGGCGGCACTCGCCGGGAGCGCGGTCAGGGCGGTGGCCGCCGCGGCGGCGAGTGCCGCCATCCGGTCGCGGTAGCGGGCGGGTGCCCTCCTAGCGGGACCCGGGGACCGATGGGAGACGGACGGTCTGGATGCCATGGATCGCTCTGCTTTCTGCATGCGCCGCCGGCACGGCCTGCGGTGCTTCGGCGGAAGGGGGCGTCGCAAGCGGCCGGCTCGTCCGCACCCGTTCCCGGGCATGAGCGGTATGTCAGCCGCGACGAGAGGAGGGAGAATGGAAAGCGCTTTCCTTGACTACGGTGAACGTACGTTAACAACACCGGCCAGTCAATGGTTAAACGCCGCAGATCCCTCGCTCCGAGTGACCCGCCCCTGCGCTCCACACCGTCGCCTCGAGGCGTCGCCGCCCGCCGATCGGCCTCTCCCCGCCACCCGGTCTCCCAGTTCACAGCTGGTTCACCGACGTGCCCGACGGATTCCGCCGCAGCGGACCGCCGTCCCGCCCGACAGAGCGACGGGATCCCGGCGGACCGCACCCCTTGACCCGCCCCGCTGCGGGGCGTACAAGTGCGGAGAGAGCGGATAGCGCTTTCCCTGACTCCGTACCAGCTCGTCCGGCCGGGCCGAGGCACGCCCGGGCGGCGTCTCGGAACTGGAGGTTCCACAGTGCGAATCAGGAAAGAGCGCAGCGCCGGTCCGCTGCTGACCGCGCTCGCGGCCGTCACCGCCGCGCTGCTCGGGGTGCTGACCCTGGTGGCGGTGCCCGGCGCGTCCGCCGCGACGCTGCTCGGCGACGACTTCGAGGACGGCGACGCCGCCGGGTGGTCGAAGTCCGGCGGGAGCTGGTCGGTGGTCGCCGACGGCTCCCGCGTGTACCGGCAGGGCGGCACCGGCGCGGACGCCAGGGCCGTGACCGGCGTCGGCTGGTCGGACCAGTCCGTGCAGGCGCGGGTGAAGCCGATCGCGTTCAACGGCGGCGGCAGGTATGTCGCGGTGCTGGCCAGAGCGCAGGGCACCGGCTCCCACTACTTCCTCGGGTTGAGCAGCACGGGCTCGGTCGTCCTCGGCAAGCGGAGCGGCGGCGCGCCCGCGACCCTCGACTCGGCCCCGGCGGCGGTGACCGCGGGCAGGTGGTACACGCTCAGGCTGGAGGCGTTCGGCACGACGCTGCGCGGCTTCGTCGACGGCGTGGAGGTCGTCTCGGCGACGGACTCCGCCTTCCCCTCCGGCAGGGCGGGCCTCGCGGGCCACTACGCGAGCGCCGCGTTCGACGACGTGCTGGTGACCGACGTCCCCGGTCCGGGCGGGCCGTCGGCCAGCCCCACGCCCACCCCCACGGTCACGGACACGCCGCCTCCGGGGTCCTGCCCCACCTCGGGCGCGCCCGCCGGGTTCGCCTCGGTGGACGCCTGGGGCCAGAACGGCACCACGGGAGGCGCCGGCGGGCCCACCGTCGAGGTCGACACGGCCGGTGAGCTGCTCGCCGCGATCGGGCGGAGCGGTCCGCTGAACATCTGCGTGCGCGGGATGATCACCGTTCCGGCGGGGATGCACGACGTCGCCTCGGACAAGACCATCGTGGGCATCGGCTCCGGTGCGGGCATCAGCGGCGGCGGGTTCAACATCGGCCTGCCCGCCGACGACGCGGTCACCTCGCCGCCCGCGGACGCCGTGCACAACGTCGTCGTCCGCAACCTGACGTTCCGCGGCGCCACCGACGACGCGATCAACGTGCAGATGTTCTCCCACCACGTCTGGATCGACCACAACGACCTGTGCTGCGGCTACGACGGGCTGGTCGACATCAAGCGCGGCTCGTCCTACGTCACCGTGTCGTGGAACCGCACGCACGACCACACCAAGAACATGCTGCTCGGCCATGACGACGACAACGGCGCGCAGGACACCGGGCGGCTCAAGGTCACCTACCACCACAACTGGTTCGACCGCACGCCGCAGCGCAACCCCCGGGTCCGGTTCGGCGAGCCGGTCCACGTGTTCAACAACTACTACGTCTACAACACCGACACCGGGGTGGCCTGCCAGGCGGACGCCGGCTGCCTGGTCGAGGGCAACTACTTCGAGCGGGTCGAGGAACCCGTGACGAACCACTACGCCGGGCCGTCGGGCAGGTGCGTCGCCCGCGACAACGTGTTCGCCGACGACTCGGGCAGGCCCGACTGCAGCGGGACGGTGCAGGAGGCGAGCGCCTACTACCGCTACACCCTGGACGATCCGGCCTCGGTGAAGGCGATCGTCACCGCGGGGGCCGGGGTCGGGAAGATCGGCGGCTGACCCTCCGCCGAGGGGTCCCGGCGGGCGGCACGCTCCGGCGCCCGCCGGATCCCGTTCCGTTTCCGGGCGGGACACCGCTCCGGCACCCGCCCGGAAACGGAACGGGACCCGCCCTCACCGCACCACCGGCGCCACCGACGCCTCCAGGCAGCCGTACGGCACGGCGGCCGAACCGGAGAGCGCTCTCTAAATTTTTACCGTAGATATTGACCGGAATTAACGTTCGCGCGACAGTAGCGTTAATCGGTCTTCATGCTGCAGCGACGATCGACCGCCCCTCGTCCCCCCATCGAGAGAGGCCTCGAATGAGCCGTCCACGCATGAGAAATCGCTCTCTGAGATGGATCCCGGTCATCGTCGCGGCACTGACGCTGCCGATGGCCGCCGTCGCCGCCAACGCCGCCGTCCCGTCCACCCCCTCCGGCTGGTCCCTGGTCTGGAGCGACGACTTCAACGGCGGTGCCGGATCCCTCCCCTCCTCCGCCGACTGGATCATCGACACCGGCCACTCCTACCCCGGAGGGCCCGCCAACTGGGGTACCGGCGAGATCCAGCGCTACACCTCCGACCCCGCCAACCTGAGCCTCGACGGCGGCGGCAACCTGCGCATCACCCCGGTCAAGAACGGGAGCGAGTGGACCTCGGGCCGCATCGAGACCCGGCGCGCCGACTTCAAACCCGCCGACGGCCGCATCCTGCGCATCGAGGGCCGGATCCAGATGCCCAACGTCACCGGTGACGCCGCGCTGGGCTACTGGCCCGCCTTCTGGGCGCTGGGCGGCCCGTACCGCGGCAACTACTGGAACTGGCCCGGCATCGGCGAGTTCGACATCATGGAGAACGTCAACGGGATCAACTCCGTCTGGGCCGTGCTCCACTGCGGGGTGAACCCCGGAGGGCCCTGCAACGAGACCACCGGCCTGGGCGCCAGCCGTACCTGCCCCGGGGCGTCCTGCCAGTCGGCGTTCCACACCTACCGCTTCGAGTGGGACCGCTCCGTCTCCCCCGGCCAGCTGCGCTGGTACGTCGACGGGCAGCTGTTCCACAGTCTCAGCCAGAACCAGTTCGACGCCACGACCTGGAACAACATGACCTCCCACCAGGGGTACTTCCTGCTGCTCAACGTGGCGATGGGCGGGGCGTTCCCCAACGCGCTGGGCGGGCAGACGCCGACCGCGGCCACGGTCTCCGGGCGGCCGATGCTCGTCGACTACGTGGCCGTCTGGCAGAGCGGCTCCGGACCCGAACCCACCCCGACGGTCACCCCCACCGGCGACCCCGGCGGGGTGGACGCCCGCTCGACCATCCAGGCCGAAGCCCACCAGGCGCAGTCGGGCGTCATGGTCGAGTCCACCACGGACGCGGGCGGCGGGCAGAACGTCGGCGGGATCGGCAACGGCAACTGGCTGCGCTTCGACAACGTGCGGTTCGGGAGCACGGCGGCCACCCAGTTCAAGGCCCGGGTCGCGTCCGGGGCGGCGGGTGGGGTCAGCGGGCTGGTCCAGGTGCGCCTGGGCAGTCCGACCGCCGCGCCGATCGGCGACTTCGCCATCGCCAACACCGGAGGCTGGCAGAGCTGGCGCACCGTCCCCGCCAACATCACCCCGGTGACCGGGACCCACACGGTCTACATCACCTTCAGCAGCGGGCAGCCCGCCGACTTCGTCAACCTCAACTGGTTCTCGTTCGGCGACTGATCCCGGCCGGGCCGGCCGGGTCGCCGCCCGCGGTGGCCCGGCCGCCCCGGAGACTCAGAGCCTCAGGGGCAGCCGGGCCAGGCGCCACATGCCCGGCAGCGGCTGCCGCGGGAGGTCCCCGGGCGGCACGGCCAGGGCGAGGTGCGGGAAACGGCGCAGCAGGGCCGCCAGCGCCACCTCGCCCTCCTGCCGGGCCAGTGCGGCGCCCAGGCAGTAGTGCAGCCCGTGACCGAAGCCGACGTGGTCCTCCCGCCGCCCGTCCGGCTCACGGGTGATGTCGAGACGGTCGGGGTCGTCGAACACGCGCGGGTCGCGGTTGGCCCCGGCCAGGACGGCCACCACCGCCTCGCCCCGGCGGACCGTCATGCCGCCGATCTCGACGTCCTCGGCGGCGTAGCGCGTCCGGGTCAGGTGGACCGGACCGCACCAGCGCATCAGCTCGTGGACGGCGCGGGGCATCAGCTCCGGTTCGCGGCGGAGCAGGGCCAGCTGCCCGGGATGGGCGAGCAGGGCCGCGGTCCCGTTGCCGATCAGGTGGGCGGTGGTCTCGTGCCCGGCCAGGACCAGCGTCAGGACCATCGTGACCAGCTCGGCGTCGCCGAGCCGGTCGCCGTCCTCGTCATGGACGTGGACCAGCCCGGTGAGCAGGTCGTCGCCGGGGGCGGCGCGGCGCCGTACGATCAGCTCCTCGATGTGCCCGACCATGTCGCGCAGCACCGCGCCGAACCCCGCCGGATCCGGGGCGAACAGCGCGGCGCCCCACTCCCGCCACCGCGGGCGGTCCTCCTCCGGGATGCCGACCAGCTCGCAGATGACGGTGATCGGCAGCGGGTAGGCGAAGTGCTCCATCAGGTCGGCGACGCCGTCCTCAGCCGCGCCGGGAAGCCGGTCGAGGAGGTCCTCGGCGATCTCGGCGACCCGCGGGCGCAATTCGGCGACCCGGCGCGCGGTGAAGGCCCGGGAGACGAGCCTGCGCAGCCGGATGTGGTCCTCGCCGTCGGCGTCCAGGATGCCGTCCAGCACGTACCGCGCGTACTCCGGGGGGATGCCGCGCGCCCGGATCACCTGCTCGCGGATGTTCTCCGCGCCCCGCCCGGGGACGTGCGCCGGGTCGTTGACGAACCGGGTGTCGCCCAGGACCGTCTTGACGTCGTCGTAGCGGGTGACGAGCCAGACGGGGGCGGCGGCGCCGGGAATGGTGCCGCGCACCATCGGCGCCCGCTCCCGCATCCGCGCGAACCCGCCGTGCGGATCGTCCAGCAGCGCGGGGTCCGTCAGGTCGAACGCGCCGGTCGCGGCAGGGCCTTGCGGAGTGCTCATGGGCTCCCCCTCGTGGATGTCAGGTGAGTTTCTGGCGGCCGATCTCCTCGTGCAGCCGGTCGTGCAGGCTCCGGCAGAGGGCGATGACCTCGGGCGCCGCCGCGCGCACCGCTTCGGGGCCGGCGGGCGTCTCGAAGGCCGAGCGCACGACCCCGGCGAGCATGCCCGCCCTCGCCTCGACGCCCGGCTCCTCCCCCGGGGCCGCCGGCCCGCTCAGCAGGAAGCCGGTCAGGACCGCGGCGAACGCGTGGCGCTGCAGCCGGAGCGGGGAGTCCGCGCGCACCAGGCCGTGCGTACGGAGCACCTCGAAGTAGCCGTCGGCGACCCGCTCGCGAGTCTCGACGAGGTCCCCGGTCAGCGCCGGGGCGCTCCTGCCCAGCGAGTCCAGGCTCTCGGAGTCGGCGGTGAGGACCGCCCGGGCGACGGGGTCGTGGTGGATCAGGAGGTAGGCCGACCGGGCCAGCTCACCGGGCAGGACCGCGGCGGGGTCCGCCCGCATGTCCTCGATGAGGCGCCCGGTCATCCGCCGCTGGGAGCGCATCAGCACCGTCAGGAACAGCGCCTCCTTCGTGGCGAAGTGCAGGTGGACGGTGCCCCTGCCCACGCCCGCGCGGCGGGCGACGTCCTCGACGGCGGCCCCCCGGTATCCCCGGGCGGCCAGCAGCTCGGCGGCGGCGTCCAGGATCCGTTCGGCCCGCCGGTCGCGCCCGGCCTCGGCCGGGGTCATGGAGGTCGTGCCGGGGGGCGTGTCGAGTGGTGTCACGTCGCGGAGTCTTCCTGGTGCGTTCGTCGGCGGTGCCCGGCCGGGCGGCCGGACGGGGGTCCGGTTGCCCGGCCAACCCTAGTCATGCCCCACCGGCCCGGCGGGAAGACCTCACCGCCGCCCCGCGGGGGCCGGCCGGACGTGAGAGGCGCCGTCTGGCGGGCAGGAGCCGCGCATGACTACGCAATCCTTCTGGATCGAATCCGCGGCGGGCCGGCCGTACCCGGTGCTCACCCAGGACCTCGAGGTCGACGTCGCCGTGGTCGGCGCCGGGATCGCCGGGCTGAGCACGGCGTGGGAGCTGGTGAAGGAGGGCCTGTCGGTGGCGGTGCTGGAGGCCGGGAGGGTCGCGGAGGGCGTCACCGGGAACACCACGGCCAAGCTCTCGGCCCAGCACACGATGATCTACGCCAGGCTGGCCAAGTCCGCCGGGGCGGAGGCCGCCCGGTTGTACGCCACCTCCCAGACGGAGGCGGTCGAGCACGTGGCGCGGACCGCCGCCGATCTCGGCGTCGACTGCGAACTGGAGCGCCTCCCCTCCTACACCTACGTGGAGTCCGAGGACGGCGTCGAGGAGCTCCGCCGGGAGGCCGAGGCCGCGGCGGAGGCGGGACTGGCCGCGGAGTTCACCACCTCCTCCCCCCTGCCCTTCCCGGTCGCCGGGGCTGTGCGGGTGGACGGGCAGGCGCAGTTCCACCCCCGCCGGTACCTGCTCGGCCTCGCCGAGGCGATGACCGCCCGCGGTGTGCGGATCTTCGAGGGCACCCGTGTCGTGGCGCTCGACGAGGGCGAGCCGTGCAGCCTGCGGACCGAGGGCGGGGCCACCGTCACGGCCCGCGACGTCGTGGTGGCCACCCACTACCCGGTGTTCGACCGCGCCATGCTGTTCACCCGGATGAAGCCGCACCGCGAGCTGGTCGTCGCCGCCGCCATCCCGGCCGGAGCCGATCCCGGCGGCATGTTCATCACCACCGAGCAGAACACCCGCTCCGTCCGGACGGCGCCGTACGGCGAGGGCCGGCGGCTGCTGATCGTGACCGGCGAGCAGTTCGAGCCGGGCGCCGGCGGGGTGGGCGAGCGGTTCGACCGGCTGGCCGCGTGGACGGCCGAGCGGTTCGGCGCCACCGAGATCGCCTACCGGTGGGCGGCCCAGGACAACCACACCACCGACGGGCTGCCCTTCATCGGGCCGCTCCACCCCGGCGCCCGCCACGTCTACGTCGCCACCGGGTTCGGCGGCTGGGGCATGAGCAACGGCGTCATGTCGGGCCTGCTGCTGACGGACCTGATCCGCGGCCGGCAGCGGTCGTGGACCCGGCTCTACGACCCCCGGCGGCTGCACCCGCTCCGGGAGGCGGGACCGGCGCTGAAGATGCAGGCGGCCGTCGCCGCCCACTTCGTCGGGGACCGGCTGGGCACCGGACCGGCCGACGCGCTGGAGGAGCTGGGCCCGGGGCAGGGCGCGGTGCTCAAGGTGGGCGGGAAGCGCTGCGCGGTCTACCGCGACGAGGACGGGCAGGTCCACGCGGTCTCGGCGGTCTGCACCCACCTGGGGTGCGTGGTGGGCTTCAACGACGCCGAGCGCACGTGGGAGTGCCCCTGCCACGGTTCGCGGTTCGGCGTGGACGGCTCGGTCCTGCAGGGGCCGGCCACCGAGCCCCTCGACCGGATGGAGCTGCCGGACGCCGAGCCGGAGCACGAGGCGGCCGGGTGACCGGCTGACGCCGCCGGGCCTCCCCGCCCGGGCCTCCGGACGCCGGAGCGGAGCGGGGAAGCACGCGTCAGGGCGTCGGGCCCGGGCGGGGACCCGGCCCGGCCCCGAGCGGTCGGTCCCGCTCCCTCACCTCGCCCTGGGGCGGCCGCCCCGCCCGGAACCGCGGAACAGGTCCCTGCGCTGCAGGAGGTAGGCGAGCTTGGCGGCGGTGACGCGGACCGCCTCCTCGTGGCGGTGGCGCTTGGCCGGGACGGTCGCGGCCCAGCGTTCGAGCACGCGGGCCATCTCGTCGGCGACCTCGCCGATCACCCGGTAGCGGGTGCCGAAGGCGTAGAGGTCGCCGTGGACCTCGTCGACCAGGTCCTCGTCCACCCGGCGGGTCAGCGGCGCGATCCCCTTGAGGATGCCCGCCTCCATCGCCGGGGTCACCGGGGCGCGGCGGGCGTCGCCGTCCGGGATCATGACCAGCGCCCGGACCCGGGCCAGGGCCAGCGCCCGCTCGGCCTGCGGGGTGGCGGGATGCTCGGCGAGGTCCAGCAGGCGGCGCAGGGTCTCCTGCGTCTTGTCGTCGAACATGGAGGAACCCGTTCCCGTCGCGTGGTGTCGCGCAAATGCTATTCGACCGGGACGCGGCGGTGACCGGGGACGGCCGATGGTAGACGGTGGACCGCCGTACTTCCCCCCGTCCGTCGAATTCGGTATCGCTCAGTAGATCGTCCTCCTTGTCCGGGTTTACCGGGTTAAAGTCCAGCCTTGTCGATTGATGACCCCTTTCCGGAGGGCGGGGGACGAAGGTGACGGGCGGGCGTGGATCCGATAGGCGATGAACTGCTGGAAGTCGTGGTGGCGGAGCTCGGGTACCGGGAGCGCCCCGGGCAGCACACCAAGTTCGGCGAGTGGTACTCGACCGCCGTGGTCCGGGATCCCCAGTACCGCACGGCCCCCTGGTGCGACATGTTCATCGCCTGGGCCGCGGAGAAGGCGGACGTGGCGGACTACGTGGGCCGGTTCGCCTGGACCCCCTCGCACGCCCGCTGGTTCGAGACCAACGGCGCCTGGAGCGCCGAGCCGGAACCCGGCGCCCTGGTCTTCTTCGACTGGTCCGGCGGCGACGACATCAAGGGCGTCGACCACGTCGGCATCGTGGAGCGCGTCGACGGTGGAACGATCCACACGATCGAGGCCAACGTCGACCGGGTCTGGCTGAAGCGCAAGGTCCGCGACCAGGAGAAGGTCGTCGGCTACGGGCTCCCGCGCAAGGTCAAGGAGAACCTCGCCCGGAGCGCCGTGGAGGGCGAGGCGGCGCCGGCGGGCAGACCGGTCGAGGTGCGCCCCGCGCCCGCCGCGGACACCACCGCCCTGACCTTGTCCGATGCCGGGGGCGCGCTCCCGGTGCTCCTGGAGCCCGCCCCGCTGACGGTGCTGGCCTGCCTGGTGCTCGGCTGGACCTTCCTCGTGGCCCGGTGGCGGCCGCGCCCCGCTCCGGGCGGGCGGCACCGGCGCTCCGGACGCCGCCGCGCCGGAGCGGAACACCGCCAGGATTTGATCGATTAGGTTAGGCAAAGCTAAGTTGGTCATGCAACCTCCTGACAGAAGGCGACCCCATGACCGTGAACAGCGCCCCGGCTCCCGAGCAGGCCAGGGAGATCCCGGCCTACCGCTTCTTCCACGTGCGAGTCCTGCGCTCGCACCGGCTCAGCCCGAGCTTCGTGCGGATCACCCTCACCGGTGACGATCTGGCCGCCTTCGCCCAGTGCGGTTTCGACCAGCGGGTCAAGGTGGTCCTCCCGCTGCCCGACGGCACCTTCACCCCGCTCGGCGACGACGACTCCTGGTACGGGCGCTGGCGGATGCTCCCCGAAGCGCTGCGCAATCCGATCCGCACCTACACCGTGCGCGCCGTACGGCCGGCGCTGCGCGAGCTCGACATCGACTTCGTCCTGCACGGCGACACCAGCCCCGCCTCCCGGTGGGCCACCTACGCCGCCCCCGGCCACCGGCTCGTGGTGCTCGGTCCCAACGCGGAGTGCCCCGGCCCGGTCGGTGGGCAGGAGTGGGCGCCCCCGCCCGGTGCGGACCGGCTGCTGCTGGCCGGCGACGAGACCGCGGTCCCCGCGATCTGCTCGATCGCCGAGACCCTGTCCCCCGCGGTGCGGGCCCGGATCCTGCTCGAGGTCCCCCAGGCCGCCGACGCGCTCCCGCTCGACGTCCCGCCGGGCGTGCGGGTCACCTGGCTCCCCCGCGACGGGGCCCGCCACGGCGACCTGCTGATCCCCGCGGTGCGCGAGGCGGTCCGCGAGCTCGCGGCGCCGGAGGTCTCCCCCGGCGCCGAGACCGCACTGGAGGACGTCGACGTGGACGCCGGCATCCTCTGGGAGGTCCCCCAGCCCACCGGCCCCGCCGCGGGCGGGTTCTACGCCTGGCTGGCCGGCGAGGCCGGAGCGGTCAAGCTGCTCCGCCGCCACCTGGTGCAGGAGGCCGGGATCGACCGCTCCTCGGTGGCCTTCATGGGCTACTGGCGGCTGGGACGCACCGAGGGCGACTGACCCCTGTCCGAAGTCCGCTGCGGCGTCCCCGCCGTTCCGAAATCCGTGCGCGCGCAAAGGAGGAACGGGCCGCGCTCGAGGAGTGGGTGCGGCGCCGTTCCACGCCGCAGTCATGGGCGCTGCGCTGCCGGATCATCCTGGCCTGCGCGAGCGGGATGGCCGACAAGGCCGTGGCCGCTCAGCTCGGCTCGACCCAGCACGCGCTGGGGCGCCGGCGGGCCCGGTTCATCGGGCACCGGATCGCGTGGCCGGGCGACCTGCCACGTCCCGGCGGTCCGCGGACCGTGACCGATGAACAGGTCACCGCGCTCATCACCACGGCCCTGGAGCGCGTCGTCGGACGGTTGAGAGGTGGGTGCGCTGGGCGGCGGGGTCAGCAGGCGGTGTCGGCGGCCGGCAGTGCACCGGTGGTGAGGTAGTGGGTGACCGTGGCGTTGAGGCAGGCGTTCCCGTAGTGCGGGAACGGGGCGTGGGTGTGGGCGTCGATCGTGACCAGGCGTGACCCGCGGATGCGCGCGGCCACGGCCTTGCTCACGGACGGCGGCACCGCCACGTCCCGCAGGGCCGCGACGACCAGGGCCGCCGGCGTGCGGTCGCCGTCGAGCCGCACCGGTTCGTCCCTTGCGGGCGGCCAGAAGGCGCAGGGGTTGATGTTGGCGTTGACCGGGCCGAACAGCGGGTGGCGGTCCCGCTGGGCGGCGATGTCGCGCAGGTAGACGCGCGGGTCGCGCGGCCAGGGGGCGTCGGCGCAGCGGTAGGCGATGTTGGTGGCGGTGTGGTGGTCGGCGGGCACGCCGGGCACGTCCTCGGGCCGCGGAGGGCGGATGGGGAACGGCAGGGACGGCTCCCGTCCGGCCGCGACGGCGGCGAAGGCCGCGGCGACGACGCCGAAGGCGCGCTCGTCGTAGATCCCGGCCACCAGCAGGGCACCCAGCTCGCCGGCGGTCCAGGCCTGATCGCCGATGACGATGGGCGCCCGGGCGGCCCGGTCGAGGATCCCGGTGAGCGTGGCGCGCACCTGTGCGGTGGTCTCCCCCAGACCGTATTCGGAGTGCCGCCCGGCGGCCCAGGCGGCGAGGGCCACCGTTCCCTCCTCGAACGCAGGGGTGCGGCCCATCTCGTAGGGCCGCCAGATCGTGTCGGCGTTCACCGGGCTGTCCAGGACGAACCGGTCCACGCGCTGCGGGAACAGCGTGCCGTAGACGGTGCCGAGCAGTCCCGCGTACGAGCCGCCCAGGTAGGAGATCTTCTCCTCGCCGAGGGCCGCGCGGATGAGGTCCATGTCGCGGGCGGCGTTCGCGGTGGTGGCGTGCGGCAGGGCCCAGCCGGAGGCCTGTACGCAGTCTGCGGCGTAGCGCCGGGCTTCGGCGGCTTCGGCGGGGAAGCGTCCGGGGACCGCGGGGCGTACCCAGAACCCGCCGGGCTCCTCCTCGGGCTGTCCGCAGCCGATGGGCGTGCTGCGTTCGACGAATCTCATGTCGAACCCGATCAGGTCATAGCGGGCGCGGACCTCGGCGGACAGTGCCGGGGCGAGGCTCGCGGGCAGCGGGACGCCCGGCCCGCCGGGTCCGCCGCCGGTGGTGAGCAGAACGCCCCGGCGCCGCGCCGGGTCGGTGGCGGCCAATCGGGAGATGACGACGGAGATGGTGCGGCCACGCGGGCGGCGGTGGTCGAGCGGGACGGTGACCCGTGCGCATCGCAGGTCCGGCGTGCTCACCCCGGCGCACGCCTCCCAACGCAGTCCCGTGCCCCCGGTGGCGGTAGCGGGGGCGGCCAGGGGCGGCGTCTGCCGCGCCGCGGCGGCGCCGGTCCCTCCGGACCAGGCCGGCGCCACGGCGACGGCGAGCGCGGCCAGCAAGGCGAGGAGGGTTTTCCGTACAGGCATGGGTCTCCCTGCCGTGAAGGGCGGTTCGCGAGCGACCTGAGGGGAGGCCGGGCCCTGACGATCACCTGGCGCGCGGGCCGTGTCAAGTCGGCAGAGCCGGTCCGGCCATGCCGGCCTGGTCAGGCGGATCACTGCCCGTGATCGTTTTCATGGTGTTTTCATGGTTCCCCCGGTGGGCGGCCCGGCCGTGTCGGCGACGCCGTGCACACCGCCGCATGGAAGGCTTCCCGCCTGGCCGGTGCCGTCATGGATGGCACGCCCCTCGGCAGAGGTCGCGCGTCAGCTCCGCCCACCACCTGCCTTCCAGATCTTGGCGCCACCTCGGCGATCTCCGTCACGGACATGCCCTGGTCCGACGGCAGCACCATCCGCGCGCGCCGCCAGGTCACCACCGACCCGGTGCCGCGGCGGACGGTCCGAGCAGCCGTTGCCCCTCGTCGTCGATCTCATCCAGACCCGGCTGCGCATCGCCGTTCATGGGCTGACCGTACTCCAGCAGGGCAAACGTTGCCTGGCACGGCACTAGCCGAGATTCAGAACCTCATCGTCCGCGTGCGCGCCGAACTCGGCGACGCGCACCTCCGCGATGTGCTCGTACCGGTTGATCCGGTCGGTCCACTCCGCATCGACACCGAACGCCACCTGTGCGAAGCCCACCCGGCCGACGGCCTCGGCCAAGCCCGGATCGCCAGGAGCCAGCAGCCGCACCGGCGCGTCAAGCGCCACGGTGTGCGGCGGCACGAAGTACTCGTCCGGCAGAACGGTGCGCGCATGGACGAGCGCGCCGACAGCGACAACCGAGCCGGCACCCAACCGCGCGCACTGCAGGACCGTCGCTGCGGTCGCCACATAGGCGCACCTGCCGACCTCGCAACCCAGCAGCGTGGCATGCGGCCCCACGAAGACATGGTCGTCGACGAGCACCGGCTGATCGCCGGCGACCGCAGACCCGCGCAACACCGCGTTCTCGCAGATCACCGCCGCCTCCCCGACCTCGATCCGGGACCCCTCGGCATCGAGCACCGCACCGTACATCACCCGCGCCCTCGGCCCCACGCGGACATCACCGACCAGTGTGGCCGTCGGGGCGATGTAGGCGGTGGGATGGACCTGTGGTTCACGCCCGCGATGCCGGATGCGGATTCCCTGCGTTTCAGCGATCACGAACGGATTCTCACCCCATCGACCGCGAGCATGCTGGCGGGTTTCGGACGTCACGTTCGTCGAGATCCGTGGCATCCGCCATCTGAGGCACTACAGGGCGAACGTTCACTGATGTGGCAGGTCGCCCGGCCCCGCGATCCGGTGCCCGATGAACCGGGCCCGCCGGCGCCCCAGCGCGTGCTGGGTCGAGCCGAGCTGAGCGGCCACGGCCTTGTCGGCCATCCCGCTCGCGCAGGCCAGGATGATCCGGCAGCGCAGCGCCCATGACTGCGGCGCGGAACGGCGCCGCACCCACTCCTCGAGCGCGGCCCGTTCCTCCTTGGTCAGCATCGACTCGGCCTTCGGCCGCCCTGTACGCGCCGCACGACAAGCCTGCATATGAACAGGATTCCCGACTCAGAAGACTAGCGGCGGCCGCGGAACGTCCGGCGCAGGTCGTCGATCCACTCGTCGGGGGTCTCCCAGGGGATGAAGTGGCCGCCGCGGTCGTGCGCGGTGAGGTTGACGTGGTTGTACCACGCCGCGCGGTCGGTGCCGAGGAAGTGCCGGACACGCTGGCCTGTGCCGACGCCCGGCGGGTTCTCGTAGCCGACGAACGTGATGCCGGTGGGCGCCTCGATCGCCGGCTGCCGGTCGTGGGACGGCCGCCACGGGTACCGGTTGTTGTTGGCGTAGGTGCGGATCGACGTCCCGATCGAGTTCGTCATCCAGAAGATCATCGCATGCGTGAGCAGGTCGTCCTTGCTGAAGACGGTCTCGACGTCACCGTGGTTGTCGCTCCAGTTCACCCAGCGTTCGAGGATCCAGGCGAGCATGCCGGCCGGGGAGTCCGACAGCCCGTACGCGAGCGTGCTCGGCCCGAGCACATGCGCGGCCAGGTGGACGGCGAACCGCTTCTCCACGGCGATGACCTGCGCATGGACGTCGGCGGGCAGGTTTTCCGGGATTGGCCGCCCGGCGGAGAGGTCCCAGGCCCGGTCGCCGTTGAACAGGGTGAGCTTCTGGCCGGATCCGATGTGGATGCCGTACAGCTCGTCGGCGTACTTGTGGCCGAGCTGGCCGGTGACCAGCGCGCCGACGTCGCAGCCCGCCGCGGCGTACCTCGCGTGCCCCAGGGTTCGGGTCATCAGGCTGTGCCAGATGTCGGCGATCTTCCAGAAGTTCAGGTCGGGGTGGTCCGGCAGCGGGCCGGAGAACCCGAATCCGGGTAGCGAGGGGACGATGACGTCGAACGCGTCCGCGGGGTCGCCGCCGTACGCGGCCGGGTCGGCGAGCGGGTCGACGACCTTGGCCCAGTGCCAGAACGTCCACGGCCAGCCGTGGGTGAGGATCAGCGGGGTGGGGGCCGGTCCGCCCTCCGGGCCGACGCCGGGCCGACGCATGAAGTGCACCGGGACGCCGTCGACGTCGACGAGGTAGTGCTCGTAGGCGTTGATCGCGGCTTCCGCTCTGCGCCAGTCGTAGCCGGTGCGCCAGTACTCGACGAGCTCCTGCAGGTAGGCGCGGTTCACGCCGTAGTACCAGTCCTGGTTGCCCGCGTCCTCCGGCCAGCGGGTGAGTGCCAGACGTGCACGCAGGTCGGTGAGCACGTCGTCGGGGACGTGGATCGGGGTCGGGTCGATCACGGGTGTCCTCCTGGTTCGTCCCCTGCCCGGGCGATGCGGGCCAGGGCCGGGAGGGCGGCGGCGATCGCGTCGCGTTCGGCGGGGGTGAGTGCGGCGGCGAGTCTTTCGAGGCCGGCGACGCGTTCGGCCCGCCGGCTCCTCACGACCGCCGCGCCGGCGTCGGTGACGTGGACGAGGACCGCGCGGCCGTCGGAGGGGTCGGGCCGGCGTTCGACCAGCCCGTCGCGTTCCAGTTTGGCGACCAGCTGGGTGATCGCGGACTGCGTGACCTGCTCGGCGGCGGTGAGCCCGGTCAACCGCATCGGACCGCGGCCTTCGAGCGTGTGCAGCACCGACAGCGTCGTGAAGCTCAGGCGCTGCCTCACGGGCAGGCGGATGTGCATCCGGGTCAGGTCCTCCAGGACCGCGGTCAGTTCGGTGACATCCAGCACGGGGAAATTTATATCAGTAGTTTATATAAATTCCTAATGCATTTCCCGGTGCACGTCCTCCCAGCCGCCGTGGTGGCCGCCGTGACGCGGGCCGCCGCCGGGGATCGGCAGCAGGAGTGGGCCGCTCAGGAGGACTCAGCCCGGCACCGAGGCCCGGGCCTGTGGGCGGCGGCCGGAGCAGGCCCCGCTGAAAGGACCGGGTTCCTGAGCGTTTCGTTATCCGGGTTCCTCTTTGGTGCGTCCGGATTGCGCCGATCGGTCATCTGCCGCCGCCCAGCGGCTCTAACCTCCTGGAGGTCTCGCATGTCCCGCCTGCAGAACCTGGAAGTCGGAAAACGGCTCGGGCTCTCGTTTCTCCTGGTCACGCTACTGATCATCGTCTCGGTCGCCGTGGGTCGCTCCGGGATGGGCAGCCAGCACGACATCAGCATGCGCATGGATCAGCTGAAGCAGGTCGAAGACGATGTCCAGAAGCTCAGCTACTACGCCGCCGACATCACCGGCTGGCAGGGACTGGTCGTGGCCGACGCCGGCGCCTTCGGCGGCAAGGCGGCCACCGGGCCCGACGCCTACAACCGCAAGGGCGAGCTGGAGAGCAAGCAGGCCCTCTACGACACGATCGACGCCACGCACGTCGAATACCTGACACCGGCTGAGCGCGCGCGGTTCGACAAGCTCCGCCCCGCCTGGGACGACTTCTTCGCCTGGGACGACAAGATCATGGAGCTGCTGGCCCAGGACACCCGCGAAGCCCGCACCGAGGCCATGAACAGCATCAACGGCGGTGAGGCCGCCGAGGCCTACTCCGCCAGCCTGGAGATCAACGCGGCGCTGACCGATTCCCTGGCCGGACGTGTGGTCGCGCTGCAGAAGGAGGCGGCCGAAGTCAGGAGCGACAGCGAGCGGATCCTGCTCGGCACGCTGCTCGCGGCGCTGATCGTGGCGGCCGGCCTGAGCATCACCGCCACCCGGTCGGTGGTGCGCCCGCTCCGCGGGGTCGTGTCCGCCCTCGGCCGGCTGGCCCACGGCGACCTGACCGTGCGGCTGCGGATGACGCGCCGCGACGAACTCGGCCGACTGGGCGACGCCGTGGACGTCACCGCCGAATCCCTGCACACCACGGTGACGGTGCTGGCGGACCACAGCGCCTCGCTGGCCGCCTCCTCGGTGCAGCTGTCCCAGGTCGCCGAGCAGATCGCGGCCTCGGCCGAGGAGTCCAGCGTCCAGTCCGGCGTGGTCGCCGCCGCCGCCGCGGACGTCTCGCGCAACGTGGAGGTCGTGGCGGCGGGCGGGGAGGAGATGGGCGCGGCGATCGAGGAGATCTCCCGCAGCACCTCCGCGGCCGCCTCCGTGACCGCCGAGGCCGTGCGCGTGGCCGAGACCACCAACACGATGATGGCCCAGCTGGAGACCTCCTCGGCCGAGATCGGCGACGTCGTCAAGACGATCACCTCGATCGCCGAGCAGACCAACCTGCTGGCGCTGAACGCCACCATCGAGGCCGCGCGGGCCGGGGAGTCCGGCAAGGGCTTCGCGGTCGTCGCGGGCGAGGTCAAGGACCTGGCGCAGGAGACCGCCAAGGCCACCGAGGACATCGCCCGGCGGGTCACCGCGATCCAGGCCGACACCACCAGCGCGATGGAGGCGATCAGCCGGATCAGCGAGATCACCGGCCGGATCAACGACCACCAGGCCGCGATCGCCGCGGCGGTGGAGGAGCAGACCGCCACCACCGGGGAGATGAACCGCAACGTCGCCGACGCGGCGACTTTCAGCAACGAGATCGCCGCCAACATCGCCGGCGTCGCCGAGGCCGCGGCGGTGACCACCGAGGGGGTGGAGCAGTCGCGTCAGGCAGCGGCGGAGCTGGCGGAGATGAGCACGTCACTGCGCGAACTGGTGAACCGCTTCACCGTCTGAGACGGCCCCTCCGCGCAGACGGACCGCGGAAGAAGCCGCCCGGCCGATCGTCGTGCCGCCCCGCGAGGGCTCCCCGCGGGGCGGCGCCGCGCTATCCCCGGCCCTCCAGGTCGCCCTCCGCCTTGAGGTAGACCTCCTGCACCCCGGCCAGGATCTCCGGGTCCGGGTGCTCCCACATGCCCCGGTCGGCGGCCTCCAGCAGCCGCTCGGCGATGCCGTGCAGCGCCCACGGGTTGGACTCCGCCAGGAAGGCCTGGTTCTCCGGGTCCAGGACGTAGGCCGCGGCGAGCCGGTCGTACATCCAGTCGGCGACGACCCCGGTGGTGGCGTCGTAGCCGAACAGGTAGTCGACGGTGGCGGCCAGCTCGAAGGCGCCCTTGTAGCCGTGCCGGCGCATCGCGGCCAGCCAGCGCGGGTTGACCACGCGGGCCCGGAAGATCCGGGAGGTCTCCTCCGACAGCGTCCGGGTGCGGACCGCGTCCGGACGGGTGCTGTCGCCGATGTAGGCGGCCGGGGCCCGGCCGGTGAGGGCGCGGACGGTGGCGACCATGCCGCCGTGGTACTGGAAGTAGTCGTCGGAGTCGGCGATGTCGTGCTCGCGGGTGTCGACGTTCTTGGCCGCCACCGCGATCCGCCGGTAGGCCGTCTCCATGTCCTCGCGCGCCGGGACGCCGTCGACGCCCCGGCCGTAGGCGAACCCGCCCCAGACCGCGTAGACCTCGGCCAGGTCGGCGTCGTCCCGCCAGTTGCGGCTGTCGATCAGCGGCAGCAGCCCCGCCCCGTAGGCGCCCGGGCGGGAACCGAAGATCCGCATCGTCGCCCGGTCGCCGCGGCCGGAGTCGGCCAGCACGTGGGCCCGGACGTAGTTGTCCTCCTCCGGCTCGTCCAGGGCCGCGACCAGTCGTACGGCGTCGTCGAGCATGGCCACGACGTGCGGGAAGGCGTCCCGGAAGAACCCGCTGATCCGGACGGTGACGTCCACCCGGGGCCGGCCCAGCTCGGGCAGCGGGATCGCCTCCAGGCCGGTGACCCGGCGCGACGCCTCGTCCCACACGGGCCGGACGCCGAGCAGCGCGAGCACCTCGGCCACGTCGTCCCCGGCGGTGCGCATGGCGCTGGTCCCCCAGACCGAGAGCCCGACCGAGCGGGGCCAGCCGCCGGTCTCCTCCCGGTAGCGGGCCAGCAGCGAGTCAGCCATGGCCTGCCCGGTCTCCCAGGCCAGCCGGCTCGGCACCGCCTTGGGATCGACCGAGTAGAAGTTGCGCCCGGTCGGCAGCACGTTGACCAGCCCGCGCAGCGGCGACCCGCTCGGCCCGGCGGGCACGTACCCGCCGTCGAGGGCGTGCAGGATCGCGCCGATCTCGTCGGTGGTCCGCGCCAGCCGGGGCACGATCTCGGTCGCCGCGAACCGCAGGATCCGCTCCACCAGCGCGAGGTCCGCTCCGGAGGCGGCGGCCCCCGGCGGAACGGCCGCGCCGCCCGGCCCACCCGGTCCGGGTACGGCACCGCCACCCGATCCGGGTACGGCACCGCCCGATCCGAGTACGGCGGCGACCGCACCGGCCGCGGCGGCCGGGTCCCAGCCGCCGCCCTCCATGGCCTCGACCAGGGAGCGGGCCAGCGTCTCGGCCCCGTCGACGCCCGCCCGGTCCGCGCTGCCGTCCTCCGCCAGGCCCAGCGCCTCCCGCAGGCCGGGCAGCGCCTCGCTCCCCGCCCACATCTGGCGGGCCCGGAGCATGGCGAGCACCAGGTCGACGCGCACCTCCCCCTGCGGGGCGGCGCCCAGCACGTGCAGGCCGTCGCGGATCTGCACGTCCTTGACCTCGCAGAGCCACCCGTCCAGGTGGAGCAGGAAGTCGTCGAACTCCGCGTCGTGCGGGCGGTCCCCGACCCCCAGGTCGTGGTCGAGCCGGGCCGCCTGGATCAGCGTCCAGATCTGGGCGCGGATCGCCGGGAGCTTGGCCGGGTCCATGGCCGCGATCGAGGCGTGCTCGTCGAGGAGCTGCTCCAGCCGCGCCATGTCCCCGTAGGTGTCGGCGCGGGCCATCGGCGGCACCAGGTGGTCGACCAGGGTGGCGTGGGCGCGGCGCTTGGCCTGGGTGCCCTCTCCGGGGTCGTTGACCAGGAACGGGTAGACCAGCGGCAGGTCGCCCAGGGCGGCGTCCGGGCCGCAGGAGGCCGACAGGCCCGCGGACTTGCCGGGCAGCCACTCCAGGTTGCCGTGCTTGCCGACGTGCACGACCGCGTGCGCGCCGAACCCGTCGGCCAGCCACCGGTAGGCCGCCAGGTAGTGGTGGCTCGGCGGCAGGTCCGGGTCGTGGTAGATGGCGATCGGGTTCTCGCCGAAGCCGCGCGGCGGCTGGACCATCACCACGACGTTCCCGGCGCGCAGCGCGGCCAGCACGATCTCGCCCTCCGGGTCGCGCGACCGGTCGACGAACAGCTCGCCGGGCGGCGGCCCCCAGTGCGCCTCGACCCGCTCGCGCAGGTCCGCCGGGAGCGTGCCGTACCACTCGGCGTAGGTGCGCGCGGCGATGCGCACCGGGTTGCCGGCCAGCCGCTCCTCGGTGAGCCAGTCGGGGTCCTGCCCGCCCGCCGCGATCAGCGCGTGGATCAGCGCGTCGCCGTCCTGGGCGGCCACGCCGGGCAGCTCGTCCTCGGCGCCGATGTCGTAGCCGTGCCCGCGCAGCGCGGCCAGCAGCCGCACCAGGCTCGCGGGGGTGTCCAGGCCGACGGCGTTGCCGATCCGGGAGTGCTTGGTCGGGTAGGCCGAGAGCATCAGCACGATCCGCCGCTCCGCGGGCGGGACGTGCCGCAGCGCGGCGTGCCGTACGGCGATGCCGGCCACCCGCGCGGCCCGCTCGGGGTCGGCGGCGTAGACGGTGAGCCCGTCGGCGTCGGTCTCCTTGAACGAGAACGGCACGGTGATGATCCGGCCGTCGAACTCGGGGATGGCCACCTGGGTGGCGGCGTCCAGCGGCGACAGGCCGTCGTCGCTGCCCTCCCAGGTGTCCCGGCTGCTCGTCAGGCAGAGTCCCTGCAGGATCGGCACGTCCAGCTCGGCCAGCGCCCCGACGTCCCACGCCTCGTCGTCGCCGCCGGCCGACGCGGTCGCCGGGCGGGTGCCCCCGGCCGCGAGCACCGTCACCACCAGGGCGTCGACCTGGCGCAGGGTCTCGATCAGGGCGGGCTCGGCGGCGCGCAGGGAGGCGCAGTAGACGGGCAGCGCCCGCGCGCCCGCGTCCTCGACCGCCGCGCAGAGCGTCTCGACGAACGCGGTGTTCCCGGCGACGTGGTGGGCCCGGTAGTACAGCACCCCCACGACCGGGGCGTTTCCGACGGCGTCCCCGGCGGTGTCTCCGGCGGTGTCCCGGCGGGCCTCGCGCTCCAGCACCCCCCAGGCCGGGGTGGGCCGGGGGGGTGCGAAGCCGTGGCCGGTGAGCAGCACGGTGTCGGACAGGAACCGGTGCAGCTCGGCGAGGTTGGCCGGGCCGCCGTGGGCGAGGTAGGCGTGCGCCTCGGCGCAGACGCCGCCGGGGACCCCCCACTGGCGGGACAGCTCCATCAGCTCGGCGTCGGGCGCCTGCTCGCCGCCGAGCACCACGACGGGCCGGGGCCCGGCGAGCAGGGCGTCCAGGCCCTCCTCCCAGGCGCGGCGCCCGCCGAGCAGCCGGACCACGACCAGGTCGGCGCCCTCCAGCAGCGGTGGCAGGTCCGCGGCGGCGAGCCGGGCGGGGTTGCCCAGCCGGTAGGCGGCGCCGCTCGCCCGGGCGCTGAGCAGGTCGGTGTCGGAGGTGGAGAGCAGCAGGATCACGCGGCACGTCCCTCGGGACGGGGGCACGGCGAAGGGCGCACGGAGACTCTTCCTCCCTCGGGGTCCTCGCCCCGGGTCGTCGGCGGACGCGAGGGCCGGAGTCTCCTGGCTCCCGGATCGACGCTCCCCCCGGCCTTCCCGTCCGCACGCGGACAGTGGCCTGGTTGGGGGTCGCTCCCCGGTCACAGTGGCGGGACCGCGCCGGATTCACACCGGCTTCCTCCCATTGCCTTCGCTCGACCATGAGCGTACGGCAGTTCGGTCGTCCGGAGGAACCCGGCGTTAGCATCCTCGGCGTGACCGTTCCCGACCTCTCCGGAAATCCCGGTATGTCCGGCTCCCCTGACGCGCTCGGCGGGCCCGGGCTCCCCGCCCCTTCCGGCGCACCCGGCGGGCCGAGGCCCTCCGGAACTCCCGGCCTGTCCGGCTCCTCCGGCGCGCCCGGCCGTCCCGGACCCCCTGACGCGTCCGGCGCACCCGGCTCCTCCCGCGCGTCCGACGGTCCCGGCTCCTCCGGCGCGTCCGGCGCGCCCGGCCTTCCGGGCCGGTCACGGTCCGACGCGTGTCCCGGAGCGCTGCAGACGCACGCCGCCGCCGACGGCGGGCTGGCCCGGATCCGGGTTCCCGGCGGCCGCCTGCCCTCGGCCCGGCTGCGCGAGCTGGCCCGAGCCGCCGCCGAGTGCGGCACCGGCGTCATCGAGCTGACCTCCCGGGCGAACGTCCAGGTCCGCGGGCTGGGTGAGGAGTCCGGCTTCGCGGCGCGGATGGCCGAGGCGGGCCTGCTGCCCTCGCCGACCCACGAGCGGGTCCGCAACATCCTGGCCTCCCCGCTGGCCGGCTGCGACGGCCGCGGGCTGCTCGACGCGGGCCCGCTGGTCGCCGAACTGGACCGGTCGCTGTGCGCCCGCCCGGAGCTGGCCGCCCTGCCCGGCCGGTTCCTGTTCGCCGTCGACGACGGCCGCGGTGACGTCGCCGGGCTCGGCGCCGACGCGGGGATCCTGCCTCTCGCTCCCGACCTGGTCGCGGTCCTCGTCGCGGGCGCCGACAGCGGCCTGCGTGTTCCGGTGTCCGAGGCGGTTCCCGCGCTGCTCGCGGTGGCCGGGGCGTTCCTGGCGGAGCTCGCGGGTTCGGGGGTCGCCGTCTGGCGGATCGGGGAGCTGCCCGGCGGTTCCGGCCGGGTCGTGGCACGCGTCCGCGCCGAGGTGGCCGGCTCGGCCGTCACCCTCGCGGGCGCTTCCGCGGCCGCGAGGGTGGAGACCCCGGCGGGTGCTTCCGCAACCGCCCCGGTGGAGACCCCGGCGGGCACCGCGGCGCCGCTTCCCGCGACGGACGCGGGAGCGGGCGCCGAGCTCGGCGAGCCGGTGGCGCCGCACCCGGCCGCGCGCGGGCCGGTGGGCGTCATCGAGCCGGTCCGCGGGCACGGGGACCGGAAGGAGGACGGAGACGGGGGCGGGGATCCCGGTGACCGGGTGGCCCTCGGCATCGCGGTGCCGCTGGGGCGGCTGACCGCGGCACAGGCGGAGCTGCTCGCCGGGCTGGCCAACGAGGTACGGCTCACGCCGTGGCGGGGGGTGGTCGTGCCCGGTCTGACCCGCGCGGAGGCGGCGGAGGCGGCCGTCCGGCTGGCGGGCGCCGGGCTGGTCACGGACCCGGACTCGCCGTGGACCGGCGTGAGCGCCTGCACCGGCCGCCCGGGCTGCGCCAAGTCCCTCGCCGACGTCCGGGCCGACGCGGCCTCCGTCATCGGCCTCGTGGAGGCGGACGCCGCCTCGCGTTCGATGAGATCGCCGGGCACCGGTACGCTCCCCGTGCACTGGGCGGGCTGCGGGCGCCGCTGCGGCCGTCCGGCCGGGCGGGTCGTGGACGTGGTCGCGACCGGCGACGGCTACCGGGTGGACGCGGACGGCCTCAGCCTGTCCTGTGCGGACATCGGACAGACCGCGGCCGCGGTGGCGGCCGCCAGAGGGGAAACGTGATCGACTACGTCCGCGACGGCGCGGAGATCTACCGCCGTTCCTTCGCCACCATCCGCGCCGAGACCGACCTGAGCGGGCTGCCCGAGGACGTCGCGCGGGTCGCGGTCCGCATGGTCCACGCCTGCGGCATGGTGGACCTGGTCGACGACCTCGGCTGGTCTCCCGGCGTCGTGGCCTCGGCACGGGCCGCGCTGCTGGCCGGTGCCCCGGTGCTGTGCGACGCGATGATGGTCGCCTCCGGAGTGACCCGCCACCGTCTCCCGGCCGGCAACGACGTCGTCTGCACCCTCGGCGACCCGCGGGTGCCGGAGCTCGCCGAGCGCCTGGGCACCACCCGCAGCGCCGCCGCGCTGGAGCTCTGGCGCGACCGGCTGGAGGGCGCCGTGGTCGCGGTGGGCAACGCGCCCACCGCGCTGTTCCGGCTGCTGGAGATGGTCGAGGAGGGTGCGGGACGGCCCGCGGCCGTACTCGGCGTCCCCGTCGGCTTCATCGGCGCCGCCGAGTCCAAGCAGGCCCTCGCCGGACACCCTGCGGGCCTGCCGTACCTGGTCGTGCACGGCCGCAGGGGCGGCAGCGCGATGGCCGCCGCCGCCGTCAACGCGATCGCCAGCGAACAGGAGTGAGCGCCATGACCGACGACCCGACCGGTGCGGCCGGTGCGGCCGCAGGACACGACGGGCGCACCGGGCACGACGGGCCCGCCGCCGCGGGACGGCTCTGGGGGGTGGGGCTGGGACCGGGTGATCCGGAGCTGGTGACCGTCAAGGCCGCCCGCCTCCTCGGTGCGGCGGACGTGATCGCCTACCACAGCGCCCGGCACGGCCGGAGCATCGCCCGCTCGGTCGCCGCGCCGTACCTGCGGGAGGGCCAGATCGAGGAGGCCCTCATCTACCCGCTCACCACGGAGACGACCGACCATCCGGGCGGCTACCAGGGCGCGATCGACGACTTCTACGCCGAGTGCGCGCTCCGGCTGGCCGCGCACCTGGACGCGGGGCGCGACGTGGTGGTGCTGTGCGAGGGCGACCCGCTCTTCTACGGCTCCTACATGCACATGCACAAGCGCCTGGCGCACCGCTACACCACCGAGGTCGTCCCGGGCGTCACCTCGGTGAGCGGGGCCGCGGCGGTCCTCGGCCGGCCGCTGGTGGAGCGCGACGAGACGCTGACGGTGCTGCCCGGCACCCTGCCCGCCGAGGTGCTGGCCGAGCGGCTCGCGGCCGCCGACTCCGCCGCGGTGCTCAAGCTGGGCCGGACGTTCACCAAGGTCCGCGACGCGCTGGAGAAGGCGGGCCGTCTGGAGGAGGCCTGGTACGTGGAGCGTGCCACCACCGCCGGGCAGCGCCTGGCCCCGCTGGCGGAGGTCGACCCGGAGAGCGTGCCGTACTTCTCGCTGGCCCTGATCCCCAGCCCGGTGAACGCCGGCCCGGCCCCCGCCGGTCCGGCCCGTACGACGGAGGCGGCGGCGGGCGTCCGGCCCTCGACCGGGACCGCGACCGGGACCGCGACCGGCACCTCGACCGGGACCGCGACCGGGACGGGCACCTCGGGCAGGACCGGCGAGGTCGTGGTCGTCGGGCTCGGCCCGGCCGGCCGGCCCTGGCTGACGCCGGAGGCGCAGGAGGCCCTGGCCGCCGCCGACGAGCTCGTCGGGTACGGCCCCTACCTGGACCGGGTCCCGCCCAACCCGCGCCAGCGCCGGCACGCCACCGACAACCGGGTGGAGGCCGAGCGGGCCGCGCACGCGCTGGAGCTGGCCAGGGCCGGGTCCCGGGTGGCCGTCGTCTCCTCCGGCGATCCCGGGGTGTTCGCGATGGCGAGCGCGGTGCTGGAAGTGGCCTGCGAGCCGCGCTTCTCCGGCGTGCCGGTGCGGGTACTGCCGGGCCTGACCGCGGCGCACGCGGTCGCGAGCCGGGCGGGGGCGCCGCTCGGGCACGACTACTGCGTGCTGTCGCTGTCGGACCTGCTCAAGCCGTGGGAGGTCGTGGCGGAGCGGATCAGCGCGGCGGCGCGGGCGGACCTGGTGCTGGCGATCTACAACCCCGCCTCCCGGAGCCGGACCTGGCAGGTGGCCGCGGCCCGCGACCTGCTGCTGGAGCACCGCGCGCCGGAGACGCCGGTGGTCGTCGGCCGGGACGTCGGCGGGGCGGGCGAGAGCGTGACGGTGACCACCCTGGCCGAGCTGGACCCGGCGGCGGTGGACATGCGCTGCCTGCTGCTGGTCGGGTCCTCGACGACGCGGGTGGCCGACCGCGGCGACGGCCGCCGGGTGGTCTTCACCCCCCGCCGCTACCCGGCATGACGTGCCCGGCAGGTGTACGGCGGGGCCGCCCGGCCCCGCCGTCCCCGGCCCTGCCCGGCCGTCCCACGAGGGCGTCCGCGGCCCCGCCCGGTCCTCCCGCCCTGTCACCCCCGGCCCTGACCGGTCGTCCCGCCCCGTCGACCCCGGCCCTACCCGGCCGCACCGGCGACGGTCTCCAGCCAGGCGACCGCCTCCCCGACGGTCGGCACCGCGGGCACGCCGCCGGGCGCGGGCGGGCGCTGCACGACCACGACCGGCAGGCCCAGCTCACGGGCGGCGTGCAGCTTGGCGGTCGTCATCTGGCCGCCACTGTCCTTGGTGACCAGCACGTCGATCCGGTGCCCGCGCATGAGAGCGAGCTCGCCCTCGCGGGTGAAGGGGCCCCGGCTGAGCAGCACCTCCACCCGGCGCGGCAGTGGCGGCTCGGGCGGATCCACCGAACGGGCCAGGAACCACAGCCCGTCCAGGTCCGCGAAGACCGGCAGGCTGCGGCGGCCGGTGGTGAGGAAGACCCGCTCCCCGAGGGCGGGCAGCAGCGCGGCCGCGGCCTCCAGCGACGGCACCCGGCGCCAGTCGTCGCCCGGCCCGGCCTGCCAGCCGGGCCGGCGCAGGATCAGCAGCGGAAGCCCGGTACGGCGGACCGCCTCGACCGCCGAGGCGGTCATCCGGGCGGCGAACGGATGCGTGGCGTCCACCACGGCGCCGATCCGGCGCTCCGCCAGCCAGGCGGCGAGCCCGTCGGGACCGCCGAACCCGCCCTCGTGCACCTCCCCCACCGGCAGTTTCGGGTCGCGCACCCGGCCGGCCAGGGAGGACACCACGTGCGTCCCGGCCCGTCCGGCGAGCGCCGCGGCCAGCCTCCTCGCCTCGTCGGTGCCGCCCAGCACCAGGACGTTCAGCACCCCGTCACCCCTCTCCCCTCGCGGAGCGTCCGCGTTCTCCGGCGCCGGGTCCCGGGGGTCCTCTCCCTCACGTGCCCGATCACCGGGACACCGTACCGGCAGGCGGTCGGGCGGTGAGCGCGCCCCTGCGCCACGGCTGGACCACCGGCGCGTGCGCGACGGCGGCGACCACCGCCGCCTACACGGCGCTGCTGACCGGTGAGTTCCCCGACCCGGTGGAGATCTCCCTGCCGAAGGGGCGGCGCCCGGCGTTCGCGCTGGCGAGGGAGTCCCTCACCTCGGGCGCGGCGACGGCCTGGGTGGTCAAGGACGCGGGCGACGACCCCGACGTGACGCACGGCGCGCTGATCTCGGCGACGGTGCGGCACGGCGCCCCGGGCGGCGGCGTGGTGTTCACCGCCGGTCCCGGCGTCGGCACGGTCACCAAGCCGGGCCTGCCGCTGGAGGTGGGCGAGCCGGCGATCAACCCGGTCCCCCGGCGGATGATGCGCGAGCACGTCGCCGAGGTGGCCGCCCGCTGCGGCGGGACCGGGGACGTGGTCGTGGAGATCTCCGTGGAGCACGGCGAGGAGCTGGCCCGCAAAACCTGGAACCCCCGCCTGGGCATCCTGGGCGGCCTGTCCATCCTCGGCACCACCGGCGTCGTCGTGCCGTACTCGTGCTCGGCGTGGATCGACAGCATCCGGCGCGGGATCGACGTGGCCCGCGCGGCCGGGCACCCGCACGTCGCCGGGTGCACCGGCAGCACCTCGGAGCGGGTCGCCGCCGAGCTGTACGGCCTGCCGGAGGACGCGCTGCTGGACATGGGCGACTTCGCCGGGGCGGTGCTGAAGTACCTGCGGCGGCATCCCGTGCCCCGGCTGACGATCGCCGGGGGGATCGGCAAGCTCTCCAAGCTCGCCGACGGCCACCTCGACCTCCACTCCGGCCGCTCCCAGGTCAACCCGGGCCTGCTCGCCGAGCTGGCCCGCGCGGCGGGCGGGGACGACGCCCTGGCCCGGCAGGTCCTGTCGGCCAACACCGCACTGCACGCCCTGCGCCTGTGCCAGGAGGAGGGCCTGCCCCTGGGCGACCTGGTCGCCGGGCGGGCCCGCGCGACCGCCGCCGGCGTGCTGCGCGGAGCGCCGGTGGAGGTGGACGTGGTGGTCATCGACCGCGCGGGGGTGATCGTCGGCCGCGCCGGGTGATCATCATGCCCACCGCCCGCCATGCCGGGTGATCACCGTGCCCGCCGCCCCGCCGCGCCCGGCCCCACCGGTCGAACGGTCCGTTTCCGGCCCGGCGAGCGGTGCGCACCGGGTCTTGTAGAGGCACCCCCGATGCTCTATAACAAGTAGTACTACTGCTTGTAGAGTTCATCTGGAGGCCGCCGGTGCGGGTGCTCGTGGTGGGGGCGGGGATCAGCGGGCTCGCGGCGGCGCGGGGGCTGATCGCCGCGGGGCACGAGGTGACGGTGCTGGAGCAGGCACCCGGTCTGCGCCTGGGGGGCGGGGCCGTCACCCTGTGGTGCAACGGCACGGCGATCCTCGACGGCCTGGGGGTCGGCCTGGAGGGCGAGGGGCAGCGGCTGGCGACGCTGTCCCTGCGGACCGCCGGCGGCCGCCGGGTGCTGGAGGTCGACCTGGAGGCGCTGGCCGAACGGTTCGGTTCGGCGGCGCGGGTGATCCCGCGCGGATCGCTGATCACCCTCCTGGACGGCGGGCTGCCGGCGGGGACCGTGCGCTTCGGCGAGCAGGTCGCGGACCTGCGCACCGACGCCGGCGGCGTACGGGTGCGGACGCGGGCAGGCCGGGAGTACGGCGGCGACTTCCTGGTCGGAGCCGATGGGGTGCACTCGCGCGTGCGCGCCCTCCTCCTGGGCGGCGGCCCTGCGCCCCTGACCGGTGCGGCGACCTGTCAGGGCCTGACGCCGGCCCCGTTCGATCCCGGGCCGGTCACGACGCTGATGATCGGCCGGCGAGGCGACTTCGGCTTCATGGGCGCGGGTGACGGGCTGATGCAGTGGTTCTTCGACGTGCC
This sequence comes from Planomonospora parontospora, assembly GCA_014647935.1. GTDB lineage: Bacteria > Actinomycetota > Actinomycetes > Streptosporangiales > Streptosporangiaceae > Planomonospora > Planomonospora parontospora. The sequence goes on along the minus strand of BMQD01000022.1, from coordinate 29,244 downwards.
GTGGCCGCCGGGCGCACCGCCGTGGGGCAGGCCGCTGGAGATGCTGCGCCGGCGGTTCGCCGGATGGGGCCCGCCGGTCGGCCGGCTCCTGGCGTCGCTGGAGGACGGTGACGTCGAGGTGTTCCCGCACACCCGGCACAAGGTGCCGTCCCGCTGGGGCGTCGGGCGGTGCGCGCTGCTCGGGGACGCGGCGCACGGGATGCCGCCGGTCACGGCGCAGGGCACGAACCAGGCGCTCGAGGACGTCGCGGCGCTGGTGGACCGCCTGAACACCGTATCCGATCCGGCCGCGGTCGTCGGCGCGTACTCCGCCGCACGGAGGCGGCGGGCGGCGCTGGCCTCCGCGGTCGCCTCGCACAGCCTCGCGGTGTCCGGCCCGAGGACGTTGCTGCAGAGCGAGCACCTCATGCGGGTGAACGGCGCCGTGCCGCCGCGCCTCGCCACCCGCGGCTTCGGACGCCTGCTGCACGCACTCAGCGGCCGGACGCCGGCGGCCCGGGGCTGAGGCCCCGGGCCGCCGGCTCGGCCGCGCACCACGGCGCGCCCGCGGGTGACCGGCGCCGCCGGCGCCGCTCAGGCGGCGTGCCGCCACGGGGTCACCCGGAGCAGGTCGTCGACCTGCTCCGGGGAGACGGGCGGGGAGAACAGGTAGCCCTGCGCCAGCGGGCAGCCCATCTGCTGCAGGACCGCGGCCTGCTCGCGGGATTCGACGCCCTCCACGACGGTGGACAGGTCCAGGCTGGCCGCCAGCTCCACGATCGCCTTGGTGAACGCCCGGGCCCGGCGGTGGTCCGCGCCGGTGAGCGGGGCGGTGAACGCACGGTCGATCTTGAGGATGTCCACCGGGAGGGTGCGCAGGTAGGCCAGCGAGGAGTAGCCGGTGCCGAAGTCGTCCAGCGCGATGCGCACCCCGTGGGCGCGCAGGTCGGCCAGGACGTCCACGACGCGCCGGGTCTCGGCCGGGCCGGTGGCCAGCAGCATGCTCTCGGTCACCTCGATGGTCAGCGCGTTGCGCGGCAGCGCGTGACGGCTCAGCACCTCCAGGGCCGCGTCCCGGAAGGTGCGCTCGCGCAGCTGCCGCCCCGAGACGTTGACCGTCACGGCGATGCCGTACCGCTCGTGCCACCGCTTGGCGTCGGCGCAGGCCTGCTCCAGCACCCACCCGCCGATCTCGACGATCAGCCCGGTGTCCTCGGCCACGGGGATGAACACGTCCGGCGGGATGGGCCGGCCGCCGGCCGGGGTCCAGCGCAGCAGCGCCTCGACCGCGTAGATGCCGCCCGAGGCGAGGTCGACGACGGGCTGGTAGGCCAGGCTGAGCTCGCCCGCGGCCAGGGCCTTGCGCAGACCGGCGGCGATCTCGGCGCGGTGCAGGCGCTCGGCGCGCAGGGTGTAGTCGAAGACCGCGATCTGGTTCTTGCCCGCGGCCTTGGCCGCGTACAGGGCCAGATCGACGTCGCGCAGGGCGTCGCTGGCGGTGGTCAGGGAGGCCTCGGCCAGGACGCCGACGCTGGTGGTCACGTACAGCTCGCGGCCGTCGAGGGCGTAGGGGGTGCCGCGCACCGCGGACAGCACCCGCTCGGCCATGGCCGTGGCGGTCTCCAGACCGGCGCCGGGCAGCACGATGGCGAACTCGTCACCGCCGAGCCGGGCCAGGATCTGGTCGCCGGTGATCAGGCCGCGCAGGCGCCGGACCACGGCGGTCAGCAACTCGTCGCCGACGGGATGGCCGTAGGTGTCGTTGACGTCCTTGAACCCGTCCAGGTCCAGCAGCAGCAGGGCGGGTGCGGGCCCGCCGGGGTGGGCGGCGTGGTCGGCGATGGCCCCCTGCAGGACCTCGCCCAGCAGGGAGCGGTTGCCCAGACCGGTCAGCGGATCGTGGGAGGCGCGGTGGGCCAGACTGCGCTGCAGGACGTCCTGCCGGCGCAGGGCGTCGCGCAGGTCGGTGGCCCGGGTCTCGGCGATCCCGGCCACCACGCTCAGCCGCAGCACCAGCAGGACGGCCAGGAGCAGGGTCAGCACCGTGACCGCCGGGTCGCCGTACGAGGAGGCGTCGCTGCGCAGCCAACCGCCCAGGATGGAGGCCGCCGGGCTGAGCAGGGCCAGCGCCAGGAAGACCAGGACGCGGTTCCGGCCGGAGGCGGCCGCGGGCCGGACCCGTCCGGCGCCGGTCATGCTGGGGTGCAGCGCCGCGGCTCCGATCAGCATCGACCAGCTCATCCAGCCGGCCGTGGTGATGAAGCCGGCCGGGCGACCGGCGACCTGGTCGAGCAGGTAGGCGCCGTCGGCGGCGAACAGGGCGAGGTAGGAGACGCTCATCAGGCGCAGCCACGGCGCACGGCTGCTGTCGAGGGTCATGCGGGTGATGACGCCGAAGGCGAACAGGTCGATGACCGGCGGGATGAGCGCGAGGACGAGCGCGGTGCTCAGCCGGCCGCTCTGGGCGAGCGCCGGGGCGATGAGGAAGGTCCACAGCGGCATGGCCACCCCGACGCTGATGATGCCGCCGTCCAGCAGGGCCGCCCAGCGGGAGCCGTTGGTCTGCAGGTTCAGCGAGATCAGGGCGGTCAGCGACAGGCCGTAGGCCGCCAGGGTGCCGATCCGGTACAGCTCCAGCAGTTCGGAGTTGCCCAGCCACACGCCGCCGACGCCCCAGCCCAGCGTGGTGGCCGCCCAGAGCACCACAACGGCGGCGCGCATCAGCCGCCACGGCCGCGACCGCCCCAGGCCGTGGCGGCGGACACCCTCGAAGAGGGCCAGCGCCGAGGCGCCCTGCCCCAGCCCCCAGAGCAGAGCCTCCAACCTCGGCGACCGGTCGGTGGCGATCGAGGCGACCGCCGTCAGCACGCCTCCCAGCAGCAGGAAGCCCAGCCAGACACGGGGGTGGACGGCCCGGCGGGCCGGCGCCTCAGGTGAGGACGGGTTCATCAGGGTTCTCCTCGCCGTGTGTCCCGGCCGTCGATCGGCCCGCGAAGGGGGTGGCCGTCGGTCGGCGGGCGACGGCCTGCACCACAGTCGGACGGGAGCGTGCGCAGCCGAGACCGCGCATTCCCGCCGTGGACTCCGGCGCCCTTCCATCGGCCGGCGGCCCGGAGAGCTGAGGAAACCCGCCGGACCGGCGGAACCGGCACCGGCCCGGCTCCCCTCCGCGCGTCCCGGCAGCGGGCGGCGGAGCGAGGCTCAGGAAGCTCCGAGGCGGCTCCCGGTCACGCGTCCCGGCAGCGGGCGGAGCAGAGGCTCAGGGAACCCCGGCCCGGCTCCCGGTCACGCGTCCCGGCAGCGGGCGGCGGAGTAGAGGTGGCTGTCGGGGAACTCCGAGGCGGTCAGGACGCGGCCCACGACGATCACGGCGGTGCGCACGATCCCCGCGGCCCCCACCTGCTCCGCGATGTCGGCGAGGGTGCCGCGCAGGACCACCTCGTCGTCACGACTGGCTCTGGCCACCACGGCCACCGGGCAGTCGGCGCCGTAGTTGGGGACCAGCTCGCCCACGACCTGCTCGATCCGCTGCACCGCCAGGTGCAGCACCATCGTGGCCCGGCTCCGGCCGAGCGTGTCCAGGTCCTCGCCCTCGGGCATGGGGGTGGCCCGCGCGGAGGTCCGGGTCAGCACGATCGTCTGCCCCACCCCCGGCACGGTCAGCTCCCGCTTCAGCGAGGCCGCCGCCGCCGCGAACGCCGGCACGCCGGGGATCACCTCGTACGGCACCGCCGCGGCGTCGAGCCGCCGCATCTGCTCGGCCACCGCGCTGAACACCGACGGGTCCCCGGAGTGCAGCCGGGCCACGTCGTGCCCGGCCGCGTGGGCGGCGAGCATCTCGGCGACGATCTCGTCCAGCGTCATCCGCGCGGTGTCCACCAGTCTCGCCCCGGGCGGGCAGTCGGCCAGGAGCTCCGCCGGGACCAGCGACCCGGCGTACAGGCACACGGGCGAGGACGCGATCGCCCGCTGCCCCCGCACGGTGATCAGATCCGCGGCACCCGGCCCCGCCCCGATGAACCGGACCGTCATCTCTGCTCCTCCGTCGGTTTGACCGCCGTCCAGACGGTCACGGGCATCAGGGGCCGCCAGCCGGTGAAACCGCCGACCGGGGCCGCCCGGCTGACCGCCAGCCGTACCAGGTCGCCGCCGAGCTCGCCGTACCAGGAGGCCACGACGGCCTCGGACTCGACGGTCACCGCGTTGGCCACCAGCCGGCCGCCGGGCCGCAGCGCCGCCCAGCAGGCCTCCACCACGCCGGGCACGGTGACCCCGCCGCCGACGAAGACGGCGTCGGGGGCCGGGAGGCCGGCGAGCGCGGCGGGGGCGGGCCCGGTCACCACGTTCAGCTCCGGGACGCCGAGCCGGGCCGCGTTCCCGGCGATCCCGGCGGCGCGGGCGGGATCGCGCTCCACCGCGACGGCCCGGTTGGCCCGGTGCCCGCGCATCCACTCGATCGCGATGCTCCCGGCCCCCGCGCCGACGTCCCAGAGCAGCTCGCCGGGGACGGGCGCGAGGCGGGACAGGGTCACCGCGCGCACCTCCCTCTTGGTGAGCTGGCCGTCGTGCGCGAAGGCGTCGTCGGGCAGGCCGGGAACGCACGGCAGCGGCACGGTCCCGGGGTCGGCCCGGCACTCGACCGCGACCACGTTCAGATCGTGTGTCACGGACAGCGCCCAGTGGGCCGCCGTCCCGGAGACCACGCGCTCCTCGGGGCCGCCGAGCCGTTCCAGGACGGTCACCGGGCTGCCGCCGTACCCGTCGGCGGCGAGCAGCGCGGCGACCTGCGCGGCGGAGCGGCCGTCGGCGGCCAGGACCAGGATCCGGCGGCCGGGGTGGACGGCGGCGCGCAGCGACTCGACCGGGCGGGTCACCAGGCTGACGACCTCGGTCCGGTCGGCGGCCCAGCCGAGGCGGGCGCAGGCCAGCGAGACCGACGACGGGTGCGGGACCACCCGGATCCGGTCCGGCCCCAGCAGGCGGGCCAGCGTCGTGCCGATGCCGTGGAACATGGGGTCACCGCTGGCCAGCACGCAGATGCGGCGGCCGGAGTGGGCGGCGATCAGGCCGGGCAGCGCGGGCAGCAGCGGTGCGGGCCACACGACCCGCTCGGCGGTGGGCTCGGGGACCAGGGCGAGCTGCCGCGCACTGCCCATGAGCACCTCGGCGGTGTGCAGCTCGCGGCGCGCGGCCGCCGGCAACCCGGCCCAGCCGTCGGCGCCGATCCCGACGACCGCGACGGTGACGGGGCCCGCGCCGGAGCCTGCGGGGGTGTCAGACATTGCCCATGACCCGGGTGACGCGGATCTCGATCACGACGCGGGCCGGGTTCTCCCGGGGCGTCCGGTAGCGCTCGGCGTAGCGGCGCTCGGCGTCGGCGACCGACCCGGGGTCCCGGCGGACCACCGCCCGGCCCTCCAGGGTCGACCAGCGCCGCCCGTCCACCTGGCAGACCGCGACGGGCACGCCCTCGCCGGCCGCCTCCCCCGCATCCGGGACGTGGCGGGCCTTGCGCGAGGAGCCCGAGGTGATCACCCGCGCGACGCCCGCGTCGGCGTCCAGCGTCACCCCCACCGGGACCACGTGCGGGGTGCCGTCGGACCGCAGGGTGGTCAGCGTGCACAGGTGGCGCTCCCGCCAGAAGTCGCGGAACCCCTCCCCGAGATCCTTCAACACCCCGCCCTTCCCCGATCGTCATGGTTCAGGGCGACATGTTAGGGGGTGTCCGCCGGGTCGTGCCCGGCCGGGCACGGCGGAGCGACCGCCCGGCGGCCCGGCAGGAGGGTGGTACGGCGGGACCCGGCCCGGCGGGACGGTGGTACGGCGAGGCGTCGAAGTGTCGAGGCGTCGAGGTCTGGAGCGCGCGGACGCGGGGCGCAGGGGCGGGTCAGCTTCCCGCGCTGTAGATCACCTGCTCCGGGGCGACCCGGACCGTGATGCGCTGCTCACCCGGCTGGCGGTACGGGTAGGAGTCCACGTTCAGGTACTTCTTCGCCAGCCGGTCGATGACCGCGTCGGCGCCCTCCGGTTCCAGCCGCGCCGTGCCCGAGACGCTCACCAGGTGGAAGGCGTCCTGCGGGTCCAGGACGCTCACCGACACCCGGGGATCGGCGCGCAGGTGCCGTTCCTTGGCCCGGCCGACGGCCGTGTTGAAGACGACGTCGTCACCGTCGACGTCCACCCAGACCACGGTGCTGTGCAGCGAGCCGTCCGGCCGCATGGTGGTCACCCATCCGTGCACCGGCCGGCGGAGCAGTTCCTTGGCGTCGTCGTTCAGCTTCCCCACGGGGACCTCCATGATCGGTTCGGTATGCCCACGGACCGATCATGGAGGTCCCCGCGGTGATCCGTTCCGTTCCGCCACGCGCTCCCGGAATCCGCGTTCCCGTTCCCGACCTCCCGTTTACGCAGGCCCCCGCCCGCCCTCCGTTCATATGCCGCGCCCGCGCGGGTAGGGGCCGCCCATGACCGAACTTCGCCAGAGCGACCCCGCGGAGCCGGGTATCCGGCGCCGCCGCAGGGGCCGCGGTTTCAGCTACCACCACCCCGACGGCCGGCCGGTCCGCGACCGCCGCACCATCGCGCGGATCAGGTCGCTGGCCCTGCCTCCGGCCTGGACCGACGTGTGGATCTGCCGGTCGGCGGACGGTCACATCCAGGCGGTCGGCACCGACTCGGCCGGGCGGCGGCAGTACCGGTACCACGACGTCTGGCGCGTCGAGCAGGACCGGATCAAGTTCGACCGGGTGCTGGAGATGGCCGACCGGCTGCCGAAGTTCCGCGACCGCGTCGCCGAGCACCTGGAGCAGCGCGAGCTGACCCGCGAGCGGGTGCTCGCCGCGGCGGCCCGGATGCTCGACATCGGTTTCTTCCGGGTGGGCGGCGAGTCGTACGAGTCGTTCGGCCTGGCGACGCTGCGGATGGAGCACGTCACCTGCGCGGCGGGCCGGGTCACCTGCGCCTACCCGGCCAAGGGCGGCAAGCACCGCCAGATGGAGATCGTCGACGCGGACGTGTGCGAAGTGGTCACCGCCCTGCACCGGACCGGCGAGGACGGAGAGCTGCTGCGCTACCGGGACGGCTCCCGCTGGGTGGACGTGCGCAGCGACGACATCAACGCCTACCTGCGCGAGGCGTTCGAGTGCGAGGTGTCGGCCAAGGACTTCCGGACCTGGCACGCGACCGTGCTCGCCGCGGTGGGCCTGGCGGTCTCCACCCGGGCCCGGTCCCGGACCGGCAGGAGGCGGGCGGTCAGCAGGGTGATGACCGAGGTGGCCCGTTACCTCGGCAACACACCCGCCGTCGCCCGCGCGTCCTACGTCGACCCCCGTGTCGTCGAGGCCTACGAGAAGGGCCGGACCATCGCCCGGGCGCTCACCGAGCTCGGTGCCGAGGCCGGCTTCGGGCAGCTGTCCACCCACGGCGGCGTGGAGCGGGCAGTCATCTCTCTGCTGCGCCGATCGTGAATTCTCCGACGCCGATTTTGCCGACCTTTTCTCTCCCGAACCCGTATGAACCCGACAGGCGCGGGCATCCGAGTGAACAAGTTGAGCCGACATCGGTCGGATTTATCCCACATTCATTGGATTTGATGTGACTTCTCGGAATGACATCGCCTTCATCACACACTGGTCCCGCCTCGCGGCCTGCCTCAGCGAGGATCCGGAGCTGTTCTTCCCCATCTCGCTCCAGGGGCCGGGCCACATGCAGCACGAGCACGCCAAGGCCGTCTGCCGGCGCTGCCCGGTGCGCGCCCAGTGCCTGGAGTACGCGCTCAGCACGCACCAGATGCACGGTGTCTGGGGTGGTACCAGCCCGGACGAACGGGCCGCGGCCCTGGCCGGCTCCCGGCAGGGCGCCAGCATGTGACGCCGGGCCCCGCAACCGCCCCGCGGTCACCGCGCCGACCCGCCTGACCGTACGGACCGCCCGGTACCCGTATCGGCCCGGGCGGCCACGACCTCTCGCACCGCACGTCCTTCCACGCGGCCTCCGTCCACGCCGCACCCTCCCAGCACGCTCCGCACCGCGGCCCTTCACCGCGTCCCTTCACCGCGTCCGCCGCGTCCCTTCACCGCGTCCGCCGCGCCCCCTCCATCGCGGTCTCTCCCGCCGTCCCTTCCCTCAGCGCGGCCGCCGCGCCGCACGGCCTCTCGCGCCGCCGATCCGGGCGGCCCGGATTGGCGGCCGCCCGGCCGGGTAGCCGCGGCGGGATCGGACGACCCTCGAAGACCCTTCGTTGAGAGGTGGAGATCATGAGACGTACGGCCACGATGGCGGCCGCGGTGGCCCTGGCGGGCGCCGGAGCGGGGATGGCGCGGTGGCTGTCCTCGCGCCGCGCCGCGGACCCGGGCGGTGATCCCCGGGAGGCGAACAGGTGGTTGCCGGTGACGGTCAACCGCTCCCCCGAGGAGGTCATGCCGGAGGGCCGGTTGCCGGAACCCCTGGTGCGGCTCGGCGACACCGTCGAGGTGCGGGTCCGCAAGGCTCCCGGCGGCCGCGGTACGGAGCTCGCCGCGCGGCTGCTCGAACCGCCCCCTCAGGGCGCCCGCGGGGCGGTCGCCCGGATCAGCGGCGACGACCCCCGCCAGGAGGTGCGCAGGGCCCTTCGCGAGGCCAAGTCCCTCCTCGAGACCGGGGAGGTCCTCCGTCCCGACGAACCTTCCACGAACCGGCCCACGGCGACCGGGAAGGTGCTGGATCTGGCGATCCGCCGGGCGAGCGGGGAGGGACGGCTGTGAAGGCGCTGTGCTGGCAGGGCGTGAACGAGCTCTCGGTCGAGGAGGTCCCCGACCCGCAGATCCTCAACGCCCAGGATGTGATCGTGAAGGTCCGGCTGACCACGACGTGCGGCTCCGACCTGCACCTGCTGGGCGGCTACATCCCGGCGATGCGGGCCGGCGACGTCATCGGCCACGAGTTCATCGGCGAGGTCGTCGCGGTCGGCTCGGAGGTCCGCAGGCACAAGATGGGCGACCGGGTGGTGGTCTGCTCGTTCATCTCCTGCGGCCGCTGCTGGTACTGCGAGAACGACCTGTGGTCGTTGTGCGACAACGGCAACACCAACCCCGGCATCGGGCAGGCCCTGTTCGGGTACGAGCCCGGCGGCGTCTTCGGCTACTCCCACGCCATGGGCGGGTTCAAGGGCAGCCACGCCGAGTACGTCCGGGTCCCGTTCGCCGACCACGGCGCCTTCCCCGTGCCGGAGGGGGTGGACGACACCAGCGCCCTGTTCGCCTCCGACTCCGCGCCCACCGGCTGGATGGGCGCCCACCTGGGCGGGGTGAAGCCCGGTGACGTGGTCGCCGTGTGGGGATGCGGCGCGGTCGGCCAGATGGCGGCGCGCGCGGCGATGCTCCTCGGCGCCGAGCGGGTGATCTCGATCGACCGCCACCCCGAGCGGCTGGCGATGACCGAGCGGCACGTCGGCGCCGAGACGATCGACTACTCCGCCACCGACGTCGGGGCCGAGCTGCGGGAGCGGACCGGTGGCAGGGGGCCCGACGTCTGCATCGAGGCGGTCGGCATGGAAGCGCACGACACCGGCGTGCAGGGCGTCTACGACCAGGTCAAGCAGCAGCTGAGGCTGGAGACGGACCGTCCGTCCGCGGTCCGGGAGGCGATCTACGCCTGCCGCAAGGGCGGATCGGTCTTCGTCCTCGGCGTCTTCGGCGGGACCGTGGACAAGTTCCCGCTCGGCGCGATGATGAACAAGGGGCTGACCGTCAGGGGCGCGCAGCAGCACGGGCAGCGCTATATCCCGATGCTGCTGGAGCGGATGGCCAAGGGCGAGCTGAAGACCTCCCACCTCGCCACGCACCTGATGCCCCTGGACGAGGCGCCGAAGGGGTACGACCTGTTCAAGAACAAGAAGGACGGCTGCGTCCGGGCGGTGTTCCACCCCGGGACGTAGTGGCGCGGCGGGCGCGGGCCGTACCGCACGGCCCGCGCCCGCCGCCCGTCCGCCCGCCGTACCGGACCCGCCGTCCGTCCGTCCCGGTACGGCGGGCGGGCCCGGCTCCGGGTGGCCCGGCGCCGCGGGGACGGTCCGGTGGGGAGGGTTTTGAGGGCCGTGACCCAAACGTTCACCCGCGGTCGATGACGGGCTCCGCTCATACCGGGCATACTCCTGCACGTGCAGCGTCGTTATCCGTTTCTCGACCATCCCGGACCGCTCGCCTTCGCCCACCGCGGCGGGGCTTCGGAGAACCGGGAGAACACCCACGCCGCCTTCGCCCGCGCGGTGGAACTCGGCTACACCTACCTGGAGACCGACGCCCACGCCACCGTCGACGGCGTGCTGCTGGCCTTCCACGACCACACCCTGGACCGGGTGACCGACCGGCGCGGCCGGATCGCCGCCCTGCCGTACCGGGTGGTGCGCGAGGCGCGGATCGGCGGCGTGGACGAGATCCCGCTGATGGAGGACCTGCTGGGCTCCTGGCCGGAGGCGCGCTTCAACATCGACGTCAAGGAGTCGACGGCCATCGCGCCGCTGGCCGAGGTGGTCAGGCGGACCAATGCCTACGACCGGATCTGCCTCACCTCCTTCTCCGACGAGCGCCTGCTGCGCGCCCGCGCCGCCATCGGCCGCGACGTGTGCTCCTCCCTCGGCCCGCGCGGCGTCGCCACCCTGCGCGCCGCCGCCAGCACCGCCGCCTACGGCCGGCTGCTCTCCCGGCTGGCCCGCGCCGGGGTGCCGTGCGCGCAGGTCCCGGTGGGATTCCGCGGCCTGCGGGTCACCACCCCGTCCCTCGTCCGCACGGCGCACGCCCTGGGCATGCAGCTGCACGTCTGGACGGTCAACAACCCCGTGGAGATGGAGCGCCTGCTCGACCTCGGCGTGGACGGCGTGATGACGGACAACATCTCCGGGCTGCGCGGGGTGCTCGAGGCCCGCGGCCAGTGGCACCCCGGCAGGCTCGCCGCCTGACCCGGCGCGGCGCCCCGCGGTCTCCCCTCCGGCCGCCCCGCGGTCTCCCCTCCGGCCGATCCCCCGCGGCTCCCCGTAGTCCCCCGGCCGCTCCCCTGCGGCTCCCCGACCACCCGGCGCGACTCCCCGATCCCCTCCTCCCCCAGCGAACCGAGGACGCCATGACCGCCGAACCGGCCGTCGAAGAGACCCCGCAGTCCCGCCGCCGCGAGCAGCGCGGCTGGTACTGGTACGACTGGGCCAACTCGGCCTTCCCCACCACGGTCCTGACCGTCTTCCTCGGGCCGTACCTGAAGAAGATCGCCGATACCGCCGCAGCCGGAGCCGAGTACGTCTCCGTGCTCTGGTTCGACATCCGGCCCAGCGCCTACTACTCCTTCGTGGTCGGCGTCGCCGCCATCCTGCAGATCATCCTGATGCCCATGGTGGGGGCTCTGGCCGACCACACCGGCCGGAAGAAGGAGATCATGGGGGCCTTCGCCTACCTGGGCGCGGGCGCGACGGTCTGCTTCTGGTTCCTGTCCGGTGACCGCTATCTGCTGGGCGGTCTCCTGTTCATCGTCTCCAGCGTCAGCTTCGCCGCCGCGTTCGTCGTCTACAACTCGTTCCTGCCCCAGATCGCCACGGCCGACGAACGCGACGGGGTCTCGGCGCGGGGCTGGGGCTTCGGCTACCTCGGCGGCGGTCTGCTGCTCGCGATCCATCTGGGGTTGTTCCTCGGCCACGAGTCCCTCGGCGTCGCCGAGGGTGACGCGGTGCGCCTGGCGCTGGCCTCCGCCGGCCTGTGGTGGGGCGGGTTCACGGTCATCCCGATGTTGCGGCTGCGCAACCGGCGGGCCGCGGCGCGGAGCGGGGAGACCGTGGGGCGGGCCGTGACCGGCAGCTTCCGGCAGCTCGGCCGTACGCTCAAGGACCTGCGCAACTACCCGCTGACGCTGGGCTTCCTGGTCACCTACCTCATCTACAACGACGGCGTGCAGACGGTCATCTCCTTCTCCGCCACCTACGCCGACCAGGAGCTCGGGCTGGGCCAGCAGGTGCAGATCGGCGCGATCCTGATGGTGCAGTTCGTGGCGTTCGGCGGCGCGCTGCTGCTCGGCAGGCTGGCGGCCTCCTTCGGCGCCAAGCGGATCGTGATGTACGCGCTGGTGGCCTGGACCGCCGTGGTCGCCGTGGCCTACTTCCTGCCCAAGGGGTCGGCGGCGGCGTTCTTCGCCCTCGGGTTCGCCATCGCGATCGTGATGGGCGGCACCCAGGCCCTGTCGCGCTCGCTGTTCTCCCACGTGATCCCCAAGGGCAAGGAGGCGGAGTACTACAGCCTGTACGAGATCAGCGACAAGGGTTCGACGTTCCTCGGCTCCTTCACCCTGGGCCTGGCGCTCCAGCTGACCGACAGCTACCGGCTCGGCATCCTCTCGCTGGTGGTCTTCTTCCTGGTCGGCCTGGCCGGGCTCGCCGCGCTCAACCTGCCCAGGGCCATCCGCGCGGCCGGCAACCCGGTCCCCGAACGCCTCTGAGGGTCCCTCCGCGGGCACTTCGCCGAGGACGGCGGCGAAAAGCGCGATTGGATCACGCCGTGTGTGGGAATCCACACACGGTATCAAGCGTTGTACGCCGTGGGAGTTCAACCCCTCACGACGGGGCCCTTCAGGAGGCATTGAGACATGGGCGAGCGTGCGCTGCGCGGTACCCGACTCGGGGCGACCAGCTACGAGAACGACCGCAACACCGATCTGGCCCCGCGTCAGGAGGTTTCCTACACCTGTCCGAAGGGCCATCGGTTCGACGTCCCGTTCGCGGCCGAGGCCGAGATCCCCGCGACGTGGGAGTGCCGCATGTGCGGTGTCACCGCGATCCGGGTGGACGGCGAGCTACCGGAGGCCAAGAAGGCCAAACCCCCCAGGACGCACTGGGACATGCTGCTGGAGCGGCGCACGATCGAGGACCTCGAGGAGGTCCTCAACGAGCGTCTGGCGATCCTCCGGGCCCAGCGCCGCAAGAGCGCCTGACCAGGACGGACGCTCGCCGACCGGCGGGGCCGCGGACCGCGGCGGGACCCCGGCACCTCTCGGGTGCCGGGGTCCCGCGCCGTCCGGGGGCGGTCCCGCGCCGTCCGAGTGGGGCCCTGTACCGGCCGGGCTGCCTCCTGTACCGGCCGGAGGTCCCGTGCCGTTCGGGGGTCCCGTACCGACCGGCGGTCCCGTGCCGTCCTCCGCTGTTCACCGGCTGACTTTTCCGGCATTGTTCTCACCGACATGGGAACCGCAACACGAGTGCCGCAGACCCGCAGCATGGGCGGCGAGGAGCTCTCCGCCGACCACGCGTGGGCCACACTCCGCAGGTACGGCCGCTGGCATCTGGCCCGCGACTCCTACACCCGCTTCCGGTACGGCGACGGCCTCACCAACTCCCGCGCGCTGGCCTTCCAGATCTGCCTCTCCATCATCCCCGGCGCCATCGCCCTGGTCGGGCTGAGCTCGGTGATCGACCAGGAGCGGCTCGGCCAGGCCCTGGAGCTGACGCTGGGCCACCTGGCCCCCGGCCCGGGCGTCGAGGCGGTCAGGGACGTGCTGGACGACAGCCACCGGCAGGCGAGCCGGACCGGCGGCACCCTCGCCCTCTCGTTCGGCCTGCTCACCGCGCTGGTCTCGCTGACCAGCGCGATGGCCCAGGTCGAGCGGGGCGCGAACCGCATCTACGGCGTCGAACGGGACCGTCCCTTCCACCGCAAATACGCCAGGGCCCTGGTGATGGCGCTGACCGCGGGTGCCTTCATGACGGCCGGTTTCACGGCGATGGTCGGCGGCGGCGCGATCGGCCGCGCTCTGGCGGAGGTGTACGACTGGGGCGAGGGCGCCCAGGACGCCTTCGCGCTGGTGCGCTGGCCGCTGGGCTTCCTGCTCGCGCTCCTGTCGACCTCCGTGCTGTTCCGCGCCTCCCCGCGGCGCCGGCAGCCAGGCCACACCTGGCTGGCCTTCGGGGCGCTGGTCGCCCTCGTCCTGTGGACGGCCTTCACCCTGCTCCTGGCCCTGTACATCGAGAGCAGCGGCACCTTCGGCGCCACCTACGGCCCGCTCACCGCCGTGATGGCCCTGCTGCTGTGGTCCTTCCTCAGCTCGATGGCCCTCTTCCTCGGACTGGCCTTCGCCGCCCAGCTGGAGGCCTGCCGTGCAGGGGATTCCACGCCCTGCGGGCCCGACCCCGGTCCCACCGCCGAGGAGGAGCGCGAACCCCTGGTGGGAGCGGTCGGCTCGGCGGCCATCGCGGCCGTGCGGGCCGGTGTCAGGGCGGTGCGGGCCGCGCTCCGGTTCTGGCGGCGGAACAGACCGGCCGGTTAGGGCGGGTGCGGAACCGGCCGACCGCCCAGGACCGGCGCGGCGGGCCGGTCAGCGGCGCGGCGCTCCCCCGCCGGGGTCGGCTCTCGCCGGGACGCCGGTCAAGACAGGATCTCGACGTACCCGTCACTTCCGTGCACGCGGATCCGCTGCCCCTCGCGGATCAGCCGGGTGGCGTCCGGCACGCCGACGACGGCCGGCAGGCCGTACTCCCGGGCGATCACCGCGCCGTGCGTCATCAGTCCGCCGACCTCCGTCACCAGGCCTGTGACGGCGACGAAGAGGGGCGTCCAGCTCGGGTCCGTGTGGGCCGTGACGAGGATGTCACCCGGTTCGAGCTCGGCCCGGGCCATGTCCAGGACGACGCGGGCGCGCCCCTCGACGGTCCCCGCGGAGACCGGCAGGCCGATCAGGGCGCCGACCGGCACGTCGTCGCGCCGGTAGGCCCCGGTGACGGCCTCGCCGTCGGACGTGAGCACCCGGGGCGGCGTGAGCGCGTGGTACGACCGGAACTCCTCCTTGCGCCGGCGGATCAGCTCCCCGTCCACCCGGTTCGAGCGCACGGCGTCGTGGAACTCCTGGAACGTGAGGTAGAAGACGTCCTCCCGCTCAGGGAGCACGCCGGCCCGGACGAGGCGCCCGGCCTCCTCCAGCAGGGCCTCCTTGTAGACGAGGTAGCGGCTGACGATGCCGTACTTCGGGTACTCCCGGTAGCCGATGAAGGTCCGGACCCGGTCGATCATCCTCCCGGTCTCGTCGGCCCTGCGCTCCCCGTCCGGCAGGGCCCGCAGGCGTTCGAGCACCTCCTGCGCCTTCTTCCGCGCCTCCTGCCGTCCTCGCTCGAAGCGCCGCCCGGCGGCGCCCGGCTCGAAGTTCCTGACGTTGTCGAGGATGGCGGGCACGAGCGTGGCGGGGCGTTCGCGCCAGCGCGGCCTCGTGATGTCGATCTCACCGACGCAGCGCATGCCGTACCGGTCGAGGTAGGACTCGATGGCGCGGCGCGCCTCGGCCCCGCCCGGGAGCTCCGGCAGCCCGTCCAGGAACCCGTCGTCCTCGACGCCCCGCAGGAACGCCACCACCTCCGGATGCGGGCGGATCACGTCGGCGACGTCGAGCAGGGCGAGTCCCATCTCCGACGTGACGTTGCCGGGGGCGGACAGCGTGAGGGTGTCGGCCGCGTTCTTCTCGCCCAGCCATTCCCGCAGCCGGTCGTTGAGCCACCAGGTGGCCTCCATCCCCGCCATGATCGCCTGCATGCTCAACGGGTCACCGAGGACCCGCTTGTGCTCCTGGAACGCCTCCAGCAGGAAGTCGAACAGCGCCGGTCCGGTCTTCGTCCGGATGTCGCGCCGCAGGGCGGCGAGGGAGGCCTGGCTGCGCTCGATCAGCTCGGCGACGATGGCCGGATCGGTCTCGATCGGGGCGGGCGGGCCGCCGGCCGGTGACCCGCCGGGACCGCCCGGACCGCCGTCCGGGAGCGTCGGGACGAAGTCGTGGCGGTCGAGTACGGTCTCCAGCGCGTCCCTGACCAGCGGGTCGCCTCTCCCCATGACGTCCAGGAGGCCGGCGCGGCTCGCGGGCGAGGCCAGGCGCCGGGTGACGTCGACGAACAGCCTCCCGCCGGCCTCGTGCATCGGCACCATGGCCGTCAGCCGCCACATGGAGAGTCCCAGGGGCTTCAGGGGGTCGGTCATCATCTGCTGATGGCCGACGGAGACGTAGACGTGGTTCTCCCGGTCGCGGGCCGCGGGGACGGGGAACAGCGTGGTGATCGGCCGGCTCTGCACGATCTGGAAGTCGTCGCCGACCAGGCACCATTCGATGTCCTGCGGGCGGCCGAAATGCGCTTCGATCCGCCGCCCGAGCCGGACGAGCCGCACGACCTGCGCATCCGTCAGCGCCGGCCGCCCCTGCCGCTCCGGGTCGGCCTCCGCCTCCCGCGTTCCCCCGGCCGGCGGGGCGTGGCCGGCACGCCGGCCGGCCGCGACCGCCCGGGCGACGACCTCACCGTCGCGCACCCTGAAGACGTCCGGGTTCACCAGGCCGGAGACCAGGGCCTCGCCGAGGCCGAAGCCGGCTTCCACGGTGGCGGCCTTCCGGTCGCCCGTGACGGGGTCGGCCGTGAACAGGACGCCGGCCGCATCCGGGAAGACCATCTGCTGCACGACCACGGCCATGCGGACCTTCCGGTGGTCGAAGCCGTTCCGCAGGCGGTAGGTCACGGCCCGCTCGGTGAACAGCGACGCCCAGCACCGGCTGACGTGGCGGAGGACCGCCGCCGGCCCCACGACGTTCAGGTACGTGTCCTGCTGGCCCGCGAAGGAGGCCGTCGGCAGGTCCTCCGCCGTCGCGCTGGACCGCACGGCGCAGGCGGTCCGCCCGCCGAGCCGGGCGAGCGCGCGGGTGATCGCCGCCGCCAGGTCGTCCGGGACGGCGATCCCTTCCATGGTCCGGCGGATCTCCGCGCTGAGCGTGCGGATCGGCTCCCGGTCGTCCGGGTCCAGGCGCGACAGCCGGTCGAGCCGGTCGCCGACCGACGGCGCTTCCGTCATGATCCGCCGGAAGGCGGCCGTCGTCACGCAGAACCCGGCCGGCACGCGGACGCCTTCGATCCGCGACAGCCCGCCCAGTTGCGCGGCCTTGCCGCCGACGACCGCGACCTGCGTCTCGTCCACCTCTTGAAGATCCACCACGTACCGCTCGGTCAACGCATCCACGCCGTGCCCCCGCTTCCTCGTCGGTACCGCGTCCGGCCGCCGATTCTGCGGCAGGACCCGGGTCTTGCCGCAAGCCCCCCTGTGCGCTGTACGTTGAAAGTGGCGGGGAGTGGGATCTCCTTACCCTGCCCCTGCCTCCGCCGGCCCCGGGCGGGGACCGGACGGTGACGGATCACGCGCCCGGACCGCAGGGCCCGGGATGGCGCAGCCTCCACACGGTGCCGCGGATGACGGCCTCCTTGTGGCGTGCCGACGCCCAGCCGGTCAGGACGGCGCCGAGCGGGCTGTCGTCGGCGCGGGTGAACTGGGTGACGCCGTCGCGGCGGCCCAGGCTGATGTTCTGCCAGAGATGACGGATCCTGGCCGGGCGCAGGTCTCGTCCCGTCACCAGGCCGGCCACCGCGTCGCCCGCCTGCAGTCCCATCGGCAGGCCGGTCTGGCAGGACATCCGCGATCGCCCGCCCGCGGCCTGCGCGTTCGCGGCGTCCCCGATGCCGAACACCCCGGGGTGCGAGAGCGAGCGGAGGGTCGCGTCGACCAGCATGCGGTCCTGCCCGTCCACGGCCAGTCCCGAAGCCGCCGCCAGGCCGGCGACGCGGAAGCCGGCGGCCCACACCACGGTGTCGGCGGGTGCCTCGCGGCCGTCCTCCAGGAACAATCCGTCCGGGCCGACCTCGGCGACCGGGGTGTGCTCGTGCACGGTGACGCCCAGCCGCCGGAAGGCGCGGTGGAGATGCCGGCGAGCCGTCGCGGAGAGCCCGTCCCCGACAGGACCGGCGCAGATCAGCCGGACCTCCAGCTGCGGATGCGCCTCCTTGAACTCGGCCGCGGCCTCGATTCCGGTCAGTCCGCCGCCCACCACGGCGACCGTGCGGGCCTCGGTCAGGCGTGACCGCAGCCGGACCGCCTCGCCCGCGACGGCGAGGGTGAACGCGTGCTCGGCCGCCCCGGGCACCGCGTCCAGGTCGGCGCCGCTGCCGAGAGCGTAGACCAGCACGTCGTAGCCCACCTCGTACGGGACGGTGTCCAGCCGCACGACCCGCGCGCCGAGGTCGAGTCCCGTCACCCCGGCCACCACCAGCTCCACACCGGTGCCGTCGAGCAGGCCGCGCAGGGGCAGGTCGGCGAGCACCTGCCCGGCCGCCAGCTGGTGGAGTCGCACCCGCTCCACGAACCGGTCGCTCACGTTCACCAGCGTCACCCGGGCATCGGTGCCGCGCAACCGCCGGGCCGCCCGCTTGGCGGCGGCCAGCCCGGCGTAACCGGCGCCCAGTACCACAACGCGCTCTGCCATGGTTCCTCCGATCGAGTCCCCATTTGAACCGGCAGGCCGCCCGATTCGTGACACCGCCCGGGTGTGAGCGTCCTCACACGAGCTGAGCGGCGGCGAACGCGAGCTTGGCGGGATTCATCAGCGTCCGCACCGTGTCGACCCGGCCATCGCCGATCTCCACGGCCATGACCGCGCGCAGTTCGCCCGCGTGCCGCAGGAGCACGGCGAACTCGCCGTTGACCTCCGCGACCGCCGCCGTCACCGCGGACGCCTCCGGCCGGACGCTGAGACCACGCAGATAACGCAGCACCCGTTCACGCCCGCACACGGGCCGCCGCGCCGCGGTCGACCCGCCGCCGTCCGCCCAGGCGACCACGTCCGCGGCGAGCAGCCGCTCCAGCCCGGCCACGTCACCGCGCAAGGTCGCGGCCAGAAACCCCTCGACGATACGGCGATGCTGTTCGCGGTCCGCGTCGAACCGTTTGCGCGACTCGCCGACATGCGCCCTCGCCCGGCGGTGGAGCTGCCGGGAGTACGCCTCGTCGAGGCCGACGATGTCACCGATCTCGGCGTGACTGTGCCCGAACGCCTCGCGCAGCACGAAGACGGCCCGCTCGGCCGGGCTCAGGCGCTCCAGCAGGACCAGCAGGCCCAGTGACACCGATTCGCGTTGCTCGGCGGTCTCCAGCGGACCGAGCACGCCGTCCCCGGTGAGCACCGGCTCGGGCAGCCACGGGCCCGCGTAGCTCTCCCGGCGCCGCCGCGCCGAAGCGAGCTGGTTCAGGCACAGATTGGTGATCACCTTGGTCAGCCAGGCGGCCGGAACATCGACACGGCCGGCTCGGCTCCAGCGCAGGAACGTCTCCTGCACCAGGTCCTCGGCTTCGGCGGCCGAGCCGAGCAGCCGATAGGCCAGACCGCGCAACCGGGGCCGCTGCTCCTCGAACACCTCCACCGGCGTCCGCGGCCGCTCGCCCGCGTCCGTCCCCAGGAGATCCACCCGCCCGATGTTAGACGTCCGCGATCTCCCTGCCGCAGGAGGCCTCGGCGGTCGGAGATCCGTGGCGCCGGGCCGGCCGCACGGTCTCGGGGCCCGGACGCGCCGCGGCAGGCCGGAGCCCGCCTCGTCAGGAGGCGCCGAGCCCGCGGGGAGGGTAGACGTGGTCCAGCACGTGGCCGGGCGGCAGGATGCAGCGGCGGTGCGCGTTCTCCTGCGTGCAGCGGAGGGCCGCCTCCCGGCGCGGCAGCCTCGCCTGCGCGGCGGATGATCCGTGGCGGCCGTCCAGGGCGCCTCCGAGGACGCCGTAGTGCCCATCCGGCATCGAGTGCTCCAACCATTGGCGGATCGGCCGTGGCCGTGGGCTGGAAATCCTACAGAATCGTCCGCATATGACCCATAACTGCCTTTTGACTCTTTTATGCTGATCATTGTCAGAGAGCCTGCCGGGGACCTCCCACCAGGCCCCCATAGCACCGTGATAGGGAATTTTTGCCAGATTCCCGGCGAACTCCTCGGTCAATATCGTGACGGCACCTCGCCTGACCACCCCCCATCGGCCGAGGAGGCCCGACAGAGATGTCAAGGATGTCAAGGATCCCCCGTTCCGCCCTCGCGTTCGCCCTCGGACTCGCCTTCCTCGCGACCGCGCCCCCCGCCCAGGCGGCTCCCCTCTCCCCCGCCCCTGCGGTCCAGACGGACCGGACCGCCCAGGCGGCGGTCCGCGTCGTCCGCTACGACGCGAGCCGGGCCGCCGAGTTCCGCTCGGCCGTGGATCAGGCGGCCCAGATCTGGAACGACAGCGTGAGCAACGTCCGCCTCGTCGCGGGAAGCCCCGCCGACTTCGTCGTCCTCGCGGACAACGGCTGGCCCCGCGCCCAGCCCGTCGGGCGGGGCCGGGGCACGGTCTGGATGGGCCGGCAGGCCACGGGTCAGGGCTACGCCCCGCTGCGCATCGCCACCCACGAGATCGGCCACATCCTGGGCCTGCCCGACCGGCGCACCGGCCGGTGCACCGACCTGATGTCGGGGTCGAGCGCGGGCACCGGCTGCACCAACCCCTACCCGAACACCGCCGAGAGGGCCGCGGTCGACCGGAACTTCGCGGGCCTCACTCCCCCGGCGGTGGAGTTCGGCGAGATCTACGTCGACGCTCCCGCCGACGCGGCCCCGTAGCCGAGCGGCCTTTCCCGTCCCGTCCGCGCTCTCCCGGCGTACGGCGGCGGCCCCGGCGAGGCGGGGCCGCCGGGCGCGGGCGGGACGCCGGACGCCCCCGGGCCGGGAAGGGCCCGGGGACGTCCGGTGAGAGCGGGCCGGTTCCCGGGCAGGACGTGGTCGTGACCAAGACCCGTATCAGCGTCTCCTGTGACGCGGCGGCCGGCCCCGAGCGGGTGTTCGCCGTCCTGACCGACTGGCCGCGGCACGACGAGTGGATGGTCCTGACCCGCGCGCACGTCGCGGCCGGCGACGGGCGCAGCGCCGGAAGCAGGCTGGCGGCCTTCACCGGCGTGGGCCCGCTCGGTTTCCTGGACACCATGGAGATCACCCGCTGGGATCCGCCGGCGGTGGTCGAGGTCCGGCACACCGGGCGGCTGGTGCGCGGCAAGGGCGCCTTCCGGGTGCTGCCCCGCGAGGGCGGCGGCAGCACGATCGTCTGGGAGGAGGAACTCGACCTGCCGTTCGGCGCCGCAGGGCGGCTCGGCTGGCCGCTGCTGCGCCCGCTGAACGAGGCGCTGTTCCGGCTCTCCCTGCGCCGCCTGGCCGAACTCAGCTCGTCGTGAGAGCCGCCGGCCGGTCATGCGGTCCGGATCGCACGACCGGCCGGCGGCCGGCTCCCTCCCGGAGCGCGACCGCCGGTCAGCGACCGGTGAGGTCGCGGCCGGAGTCTCGCGGGGCCGGTCCCGCCGGCTCGTCGTGGATCACCTGACCGTGGATCACCGGGCCGGACCCGCCGGCCCGGCCGCGCGCCGCCTCGTCGAAGGACGCTCCCATCGGGCCGAACGGCGTGCCGAAGGCGAGACCGGGACCGGCGGCCCGTGCGGCCAGCGTGCGGATCCTGCGGGCGAAGAACCAGGTGCCGAGCCTGCGCATCAGCGGCCGGGTGAACGGCAGCACGAGCAGGAACCCGGCGACGTCGGTGAGGAAGCCCGGGGTGAGCAGCAGCGTCCCGCCTGCGACGATCATGGCGCCGTCGGCGAGCTCCCGGTCGGGCATCCGGCCGCCCTGCAGCGCGGTCTGCAGGCTCTGCCAGGCCCTGCGGCCCTCGCGGCGGACGATCCAGGCGCCGAGGAGGCTGTCGGCCAGCAGCAGGGAGACCGTCAGCGGGCCGCCGATGACCTGCCCCACCTGGATCAGCGCCCAGATCTCCAGGACCGGGACCACCAGGAAGGCCAGGAAGAGTAGAAGGCGCATCGTTTCCTCACTCGTGCGGACGCCGTACGACAGTGACAACGCCGGCGGGGTCCTGCGCGTTCCATCGGCGTTCCATCGGCGTCACGGGAGCGGGCCGCCGGTCGGATCCGTGGGTGAGGGCGGGCTCCGGCTCGAACTCCGCGAAGCGGTCACGGGCGGCGATCCGGCGAAGCCGGCTGCACACTCGTGGCGACGGTGGTGCGGTCGACGAGGTTGAAGACCGTGTGCGGGTCGTGCCCGCCGAACAGCAACGAGATCACGATCGCGGCCATCGCTTCGAGGTGGTGGGCGTGCCGGATACCGCCCACCGGCAGCGGTTCGCAGCCGAGGTCGGTGATCAGCCGGCGCGCGACGTCCAGCGCGGCGGGATCGTCACCGCAGTAGGGCACGGTGAGGCGGCGGCCGTCGAACACCGGCGGGTCCATTCGCCAGACCCGCGCGTGGCAGAGGTTGAACGCCTTGACGACGTGGCCGCCGGTCGCCCGCTCGATCTCCTGGGCCATCGACCGGCCGGGCGGGGTGACCAGGGTGAAGTGCCCGACCTCGACCGGGTTGTTGCAGTCGATGATCACCTTTCCGCGCAGCGCGTCACCGATCCGGTCCAGCGTGGCCGCCATCCCCTGGTGGAGCACCGCGATGAGGGCGACGTCCGCGAACTCGGCCACTTCCCCGAAGCCGCCGGTGCGAGCGCCCCACCCGTCGGCCAGGGCGCGCGCCTTGGCCGCCGTACGACCGGTGATCATCAACTCGTGCCCCGCCGCGGCCCACCGCGCGCCGAGCGCGCCGGCCATCGCCCCGGCGCCGAAGATTCCGATTCTCATGGGCGGTAACGCTAGGGAGGCGCAGGGAACCACCTGGTTCCCTGCGCGGTCAGGCGCCGCCCCTCTCCGGTCAGGCGCCGTCCTCTCCGGCCAGTTCCTCGGCGTGGTCCTCGGCCCATCGGGCCAGCACCGTCACCGGTCCGAGCAGGCTGCGGCCGAGCTCGGTCAACCGGTACTCCACGCCTGCGGGCGCGGTGGCCAGATCCCGCCGCTCGACGAGGCCGTTGCGCTCCAGCTTGCGCAGCGTCTGGGTGAGCATCTTGTTGCTGATCCCGCCGATCCGGTCGCGCAGGTCGCTGTAGCGCCGGGGGCCGCCGCCCAGCCCGAACACCACGACCACCGACCAGGTGTCTGCGATCAGGTTCAGCGTGCTGCGGGCGGGACAGTCGGCGAGGAACACATCGTGGTCGCTCATGCACACCGACCGGCGGGCCCGGCGGCCGGTCCGCCCTGCTCTCGTCCCGCCGGGCCGGTCCGCCGCACGGCATCCCCGCGGGCCGCCTCTTCGCGCCGCACTCAAGCCGCTCCGCGCCGCGTGCCGAAGTAGGCCGCCGCGACCCGGGTGTGCAGGGGGAAGGCCAGTTCCCGAGGCCGGTCGATCACCAGCCACTCCGACGTCTCGGCGGTGGGGGCGACCGGCGGCAGAGCGGACGCGGCGGTCCGCGGGCCCAGGGCGAAGACCAGGACGGTGCCGTCGGGGGCGCTGAGCACGTCGAACAGCCGGACGTCGGCGGCGTCGGCGACGATGCCCGTCTCCTCCCGCAGTTCCCGCACGGCCGCCTGCTGCCAGGACTCGCCCAGGTCGATGAAGCCGCCGGGCAGGGCGAGCGCGCCCCGGTGCGGCTCGACGTCACGGCGGACCACCAGCAGGCCCTCGTCCACCGGCAGCACCATCACCGCGACCGGGAGAGGGTTGAGGTAGGAGGTGTTCCCGCACGCGGAGCAGGTCCGCGGCCAGGCCTGGTCCGGGGTGTAGGCCGTACCGCAGAAGGAGCAGTGGGAGTTTCTGACCGTCACAGCGGTGAGACTAGCAACCCCCGCTCCTCCGGCACGGCGGTACCGGCTCCGGGGCGGGACGGGTGCCGCCCCGCCCCGGGGCCGGCGGTCGCGGACCACCTCGCGACCGCCGGCGGTGATCACCGGAGCACTCCTGGACGGCGAACCGGGCCGCATAAATCGATTGGGCATATTCGGTGGGTTTGTTAGGTTCCCCGCATGCCCTCTCAACGCGCCCTGCTGCCGCGCTCGACACCGGCCGCCTCAGGGGTGTCGTCCCGCTCGATCACCGCACTGCTGGACCGGCTCGAAGCGCGATCCGCCGAGTGCCACTCCATCATGGTCGTGCGCCACGGCCACGTCCTCGCCGAAGGCTGGTGGGCGCCGTACTCGGCCGGACGCCCGCACCTGCTCTACTCGCTGACCAAGTCCTTCACCTCGATCGCCGTGGGGCTCGCGATCGCCGACGGGCTGCTCTCGCTGGACGACCGGGTGGTGGACGTGCTGCCCGACCACGTCCCGGCCGACATCTCGGCGCAGGGACGCCGCCTCACCGTCCACCATCTGCTGTCCATGACGACCGGACACCGCGGCGACAGCCTCGACGAGGCCTGGCGGCTCGAACCGGGCGACCTGGTCAAGGGCTTCCTGCGCGTCCCGTTCCCCGAAGCCGAGGGGACCCGGCACTCCTACGACAACGCGACCACCTTCGTCCTGGCCCGGATGGTCGAACGGGTCACCGGCCGCACCCTGCCGGAGCTGCTCGATGAGCGCCTCTTTACACCGATGGGCGTCGAGCACGCCGAATGGGACCGGGTGGCGAGCGGCGCCGCCTTCGGATTCCACGGGCTGCACCTGACGACCGAGGCCGTCGCCGCCTTCGGTGAGCTGCTGCTGCGCGGCGGCCTCTGGGGCGACCGGCGGCTCGTCCCGCGCGAATGGGTGGAGCTCGCCACCGGACGGCACATCGAGACCCTGCAGGTCGAGGGCTGGTCGGAGAGTCCCGACGCGCTCTGCGGATACGGCTACCAGTTCTGGATGTCGCGTCACGGTTACCGCGGCCAGGGCGCCTTCGGCCAGCTGTGCGTGGTCGTCCCGTCGCACGACCTCGTGGTCGCCGTGACCGCCGCCGAAACGCAGATCGAGGCCGTTCTCGACCCCTTGTGGGAGTGCCTGCTGCCCGGCCTGGACCACTCCGCGAGCACCCGGGACGACGAGATCCTCGCCGAGCGGCTGCGGCGGCTGTCCCTCGCGCCGGTGCCGGGCCGGGCCGCCCCGGAGCGCTCCGCCAAGGCCCGGATCGACGCCTGCGGCGAGGACTCGCCGCTGCCCGGCGGGACCGCGGTGACCGTCGATCCGGTGGACGGCGGATGGCTCCTGCGGCTCGGGGCCTCCCTGGAGGTGGCGGTCGGCCACGGCCGGTGGAAGGAGAGCTCTCCGCTGGGCCGCCCGGTCGTCGCGACCGGCGCCTGGCAGGGCGGGGCGTTCGCCGCCGACCTGTACGTCATCACCACCCCGCACCGGGTCCGGCTGGTGGTCGACGCCGCCGCGGGCACGGCGGTGGCGACGTGGAACGTCGTGCCGCTGACCGGTCCCGATCTGGCGTTGCATCTGCGGTCGCCGCTGATGACCCGGCCCGACGTCGCGTAGGCGATGCCGGCCGGTGCCCGCGGGCACCGGCTACGGACGTCCCGTCATCCGGCATCGGCCTGGTCCGGTTCCTGATCGATCACCGCCGGGCGTGCCCTCGCCCGGGACGGTCCGCGGGACGGTGAAGGTGCACGGCAGGCGTTTGCAGCCGTTGACGAAGCTGGACAGCAGCCGGTCGGGCTCGCCGGCGGCGATGTCGGGCAGGCGGGTGAACAGCTCGCGGAACATCACCGTCATCTCGCGGCGGGCCAGGTGCGCCCCCAGGCAGAAGTGCGGTCCCGGCCCGCCGAAACCGACGTGCGGGTTGGGTGAGCGGGTGATGTCGAAGGCGTCGGGGTCGGCGAAAACGGCCTCGTCGCGGTTGGCGGAGGCGTAGAACAACGTCACCTTCTGCCCGGCCCGGTAGTGGTGGCCGTTGATCTCGGCGTCTCGGGTGAGGTTGCGGCGCATGAAGATGACGGGGCTGCTGTGGCGCACGATCTCCTCCACGGCGCCGCCGATGCGGCCCTCGAAGTCCTCCAGCAGCAGGCGCCGCTGGTCGGGATGGTCGGTGAACAGCTTCAGGCCGTGGGCGATCGCGGTGCGCGTGGTCTCGTTGCCGGCCACCACCAGCAGCAGGAAGAACGCGGCGAACTCGCGCGGGCTCAGCCGCTCCCCGTCGATGTTGGCGTTGACCAGCGCGGAGGTCAGGTCATCGGCCGGCGTACGCCGGCGCCGGCGGCCGAGCCGGGCGGCCAGCCGGTGCAGCCGCCATCCGGCCAGCATCACCGTGGTCAGCACGCGGATCACACGCAGTGGTGAGACCCTGACCTCGGCTCCGGTGTAGTCCGCCGTCGCACCGACGTACTCGGGATCGGTGTAACCGACCACGATGTTGGTCGACTTCACCACCTGGGCGTGGTGGCGAGACGGAATGCCGAGCATGTCGCAGATCACCTCGACCGGCAGCCGCGTCGCCACCTGGGCCACGAAGTCGCCCGGGCCCGCCGCGATCAGTTCCTCGACGATCCGCGCGGCCCGCCGTGCGATGTCGTCGTCCGCTGCGGCCAGCACCTTGGGGGTGAACGCCCGGGAGATGATCCGGCGGATCTTGGCGTGCCGCGGGTCGTCCATATCGATCATCGAGGTGAAGTATCCGCTCATCCAGCCCGGCATGTCGGTGGGACTGGTGGCGCTGGGCTCGCTGCTGAAGATCTCGGGACGCCGGCTGGCCTCCACCACGTCGGCGTGCCGGACCAGTGCCCAGGAGCCGGGGTCCCGCCGCAGGAAGGGAACCCTGGGCAGGCGGAAGTACAGCGGGTGCGGCTGGGCCCGCAGCAGTGCGAAGGCCCGGGCGCGCTCGGCCGGTGGCCGGGCCCAGAACCTCAGGTCGCTCAGGTCGATGGCCGCCACCGTGAGGGGGACGGAGGATGCCGGCTCTTGCGTGGTCACAGGCGACCGCCTTTCCCTGCGCGGCAGGGGGACTCGTTTCTGGTGATCGTTGACACCAGAAATTCTGGTGTCAACGATCACCAGATTTAGCCGGGGTGTCAAGGGCTGCGGCACAATCGGATGTCGTGACCTCCTCGACCCCTTCCGCACGCCCCTACCGCGGGATGTCGGCCGAACAACGCCGGGCTCAGCGCCGCGCCGCACTGCTGGAGGCCGGCCTGGAAGTACTGGGCCGCCACGGCTGGGCCGCCGCGACCGTGCGAGGCGTGTGCAGGCAGGCCGGCCTGAACGACCGCTACTTCTACGAGAACTTCGCCGACCTGGACGCCCTGCTGCTGGCCGTCGTCGACGGCCAGGCCGCCCAGGGCACCGCCGTGATCCTGGCCGCGGCCGCGGCCGCCCCCCACCGCCTGCGCGCCCGCGCCCGCGCGGTGGTGGAGGCCATCGTGGACTTCCTGTCCGCCGACCCGCGCCGAGGCCGCATCCTGGCCCACGAGTTCTCCGCCCATCCACTGCTGCAGCAACGCCGCCGCCGCATCATCCGGACCCTGGCGGGCGTCTTCACCGCGCAGGCCCGTGAACTGCTGGACGAGGTCCCCCTGTCCGCCACCGATCTCCACCTGACCGCCCTGACCGTCACCGCCGGCCTGTGGGACCTGCTGACCGACTGGTTCCGCGGCGACCTGGACACCGGTCGCGACCACCTCGTCGATTACATCGTGGCCTTCCTGCTCACCACCACCGAACTGGCTCCGGCCCTGCAGCACCGGCTGCGATGACCCCTGCCGTCGTGATGCGACCGTCCTCGCCCGTCCCGCCCTCACCCGTCCCGTCCCGTCCGCGATGACGCCGCCCGCGACCGCCGGGCCCGCCCGCCCGGCCACCGGATCGGCCCTTCGGGTGCGGCCGGTCGGGGACGGTCCGCGCGTGCGGCCGAACCGGTCGGCGCCCTACCCGCACGGCACCGGGGCGGGCAGGATCAGGCGGACCCGGGTGCCCCTGTCGGGGCGGCTGTCTATCTGCACGGTGCCGTCGTGCAACTCGACGATCTTGCGGGTGATGGACAGGCCGATGCCGGTGCCGCCGATGGCGCGCTCCTCCGCCTCGGGCGCGCGGTAGAAGTCGTCGAAGACGTGCTCGATGTCGGCCGCACCGATACCGATGCCGGTGTCGCACACCTCCACGGTCGGGGCCGGATCGCTCCACGCGGCCACCTCGATGCGGCCGCCGGGCGGGGTGAACTTGATCGCGTTGTCCAGCAGCTGGGTCAGGGCGTGCTGGACCCGCCCGGCGTCGGCGCACGCCATCACCGCCCGCGGGGCGTGCACGGTCATGGTCAGCTGTCCGGTGCGGACCCGCTCGGCCAGGGCGGCCACCGTACGGTGGACCAGGGCGGCCAGGTCGGCCTGCCCCGGGGCGAAGGCGGCGGTGCCGGCGTTCAGGCTGGCCATCAGCAGCAGCTCGTCCAGCAGGTCACGGAGCCGGTCGCTGTTGCGCTCGATGACGCGCAGGAACCTCTGCTCGGTGGCCTCGTCCAGGTCACCGTCACAGATGATCTGCAGGTAGGAGCTGATCGCCGTGAGCGGGGTGCGCAGCTCGTGGTTGACGGTGCGCAGGAACTGGTTCTTCAGCTCCTCGACCTCCCGCATCCGGGCCAGCATCTGCTCGGACCGCAGGGCGTGGTGGTGCAGTTGCAGCAGCCCCGCGGTGTTGCCCGCCAGGGTCGTCAGCGCCTGGCGCTGGTCGTCCGAGAGCAGGCGCGGCCGGGTGTCGGCCACGCACACCGTGCCCAGTGCGTGACCGTGACCGCTGACCACCGGCGCTCCCGCGTAGAAGCGCACGTACGGCTCCCCCACCACGACCGAGTTGTCACGGAAGCGGGGATCGGCCTGGGCGTCGGGGATCTCCATGATCTGGTCGCCGCAGATGGTGTACTGGCAGAACGAATCGCGCCGGTCCATCTCGGTCCAGGTGATGCCGTGGCGCCCCTTGAGGTACTGCGTGTCGTGCCCGACCAGGTTGACCAGTCCGATCGGGGTGCCGCACATGTGCGCGGCCAGGGTCGCGATGGAGGAGAACTGCGGCTCGGGGACGGCGTCGAGGGCGTGCAGCTCCTCCAGTTCGCGTACCCGCTCGGCCTCGTCGTCCGGCCGCGGCCAGGACGTCATCGCACTCCACCCACTTCCGGGGTCACCAGAAACGTGCCGGCTCAGGAGACAGCGCACCGCGGCGCAGCCGGTCGCCGGACCACTTCCTGCCTACCCTCGGCAAAGCATGTCATAGGGGATATCAGGTGATGTTTTGGTCATCATCGGCAGCCGGGCTCGGGCGACCGGCCCGCTGGAACAGCCGGCATCCGCGCCGACGACCTGGCGGCCTCACGGTGGCCTCCCCGTGGCCTCGCGGTGTCCTTGAGGTGTCCTTGAGGTGGCCGATCCGGTGGTGCATGCGTCCGGCCTGCTCGTCCTGACGGTCCTGGCCGGTCCCGCCGTGGACCGGAGTACCCGCAGCCGCGGACGGACCCGCGAGTCCACGATCCGTGACCTAGTGCTGCGTTCCTCAAAGCATGTAGACGAACCGGCGGCGCAGGCGCCGGGGAGCCGGTGGCGGACGCCCCCACATCCACGGCTTAGCCCCGCTGAGCTTCCCCTCGTAACGTGGAGATCGAACCGAGAGAGGTTTGGTCGTGGCAGGTACCAC
>BMQD01000021.1 GCA_014647935.1 Planomonospora parontospora | reverse complement strand
ACCGGAACCGCCCCGTTTCCGGGGCAACCCCTCTAACTTACCTCGACATCCCGTTCGTGTCCACTCGCGTGGTCGTGTCCGATTTGCTGAGGCTTTGAGAGAGGAGAGGTGCAGGGGCTCGCCCTGCAAGAAGAAACCTTAGCAGCCTCTGCGGCTGACGTGACCAACTTCCCGGTAACAGGTGGGTCTTCCCAGTGCCAGAAGACTCCAAACACGAGGACGCGGGGTCAACAACCCCCCGCGTCCTCGCCTCATGCCGGTTCAGCGTCCCGGCCCCACCCTCCCGATTCAGCCGGCGGGCAGCGCGGCCAGCTGAGCGGTGAGCCGGGCGATGTCCTGGTCGGCCTGAGCCGCACGGTCCCGGACCTTGCTCACCACGTCATCCGGCGCCTTCGACATGAACTGCTCGTTCCCCAGCTTCGCGGCCACCTGCGCCGCCTCCTTGCGCGCCGCCGCGAGATCCTTCTCCAGGCGCTTGCGCTCGGCGGCCACGTCGATGGTGCCAGCGGTGTCGATCTCCACGGCGATACCGTTCACGTCGAGACGCGCGGTCGCCGTGAAGGACTCCGACGGCTCGTCCAGCCGGAGCAGCGAACGGATCGCGCTCTCGTGGGTGGCCAGAGCCGTACCGGCGAGGGACAACCGCGCCGCCACCCGCTGGCCGGGCTTGAGTCCCTGGTCCGAGCGGAACCTGCGAACCTCGGTGACCAGGTTCTGAACCGCGAGGATCTCTCCCTCCGCCGAGGGGTCGCGCAGGGACTCCTCGGCCGTGGGCCAGGGCGCGACCACGAGGGATGGCCCTTCGGTCAGCGCCCTCCACAGTTCCTCGGTGACGAACGGCACCAGCGGATGGAGCAACCGCAGCAGGGCGTCGAGGACATGCCCCAGGACCAGCCGGGTGTGTTCCTGGCCCGCCGCGATCTGGATCTTGGCGAGCTCCACGTACCAGTCGCAGACCTCGTCCCAGGCGAAGTGGTAGAGCAGGTCGGAGACCTTGGCGAACTCGAACTCCTCGAAGGCGGCGTCCACGGACGCCGTGACCTCCTGGAGACGGGAGAGGATCCACCGGTCCGCCGCGGTGAGCTCCGTCACGGGAAGCTCTCCGACCGCGGCGCCGTTCATCAGGGCGAACCGGGTCGCGTTCCAGATCTTGTTGCAGAAGTTGCGGGAACCGCCCGCCCACTCCTCGCTGATCGCCACATCGGAGCCCGGGTTGGCGCCGCGCAGCAACGTGAAGCGGGTCGCGTCGGCGCCGAAACGCTCCACCCAGTCCATCGGGTCCACGACGTTCCCGAACGACTTGGACATCTTCTTGCCGAACTGGTCGCGGACCATGCCGTGCAGCGCGACGGTCTGGAACGGCGGTCGGCCGTCCATCGCGTACAGGCCGAACATCATCATCCGGGCGACCCAGAAGAACAGGATGTCGTAACCCGTCACCAGGACCGAGGTCGGGTAGAACTTCTCCAGTTCGGGCGTCCGGTCGGGCCAGCCGAGGGTCGAGAACGGCCAGAGCCCCGAGGAGAACCAGGTGTCCAGGACGTCGGGGTCCTGGACGTAGCCCTCGGGCGCCTCCTCGTCCGGGCCCACGCAGACGACCTCCCCGGCCGGGCCGTACCAGACGGGGATACGGTGGCCCCACCAAAGCTGCCGTGAGATGCACCAGTCGTGCATGTCATCGACCCAGTCGAAGTAGCGCTTGGCGAGCTCCGGCGGATGGATCTTCGTCCGGCCGTCCCGGACCGCGTCACCCGCGGCCCTGGCCAGCGGCGAGACGTCGACGAACCACTGCAGCGAGAGGCGGGGCTCGACCACCGTCTTGCAGCGCGAGCAGTGGCCGACCGAGTGCAGGTAGGGCCGCTTCTCGGCGACGATCCGGCCCTGCTCCCGCAATGCGGCGACCACGGCCGGCCGCGCCTCGAAGCGGTCGAGGCCCTCGAACGGACCGTGCGCGGTGATCACTCCGCGCTCGTCCATGACCGTCATCGACGGGAGCGAGTGCCGTCGGCCGATCTCGAAGTCGTTCGGGTCATGGGCCGGGGTGACCTTGACCGCACCGGTGCCGAAGGCGGGATCGACGTGCTCGTCCGCCACGACCGGGATGCGGCGGCCGGTCAGCGGGAGCTCCACCTCGCGGCCGACCAGGTGGGCGTAGCGCTCGTCGGACGGGTGGACCGCCACGGCGGTGTCCCCGAGCAGCGTCTCGGCCCGCGTGGTGGCGACCACGATGGAGTCGTCGCCCTCGCCGTACCGGATCGAGACGAGCTCTCCCTCGTCCTCGCTGTGCTCGACCTCGATGTCCGACAGGGCGGTGAGGCAGCGCGGGCACCAGTTGATGATGCGCTCGGCGCGGTAGATGAGCCCGTCGTCGAAGAGCTTCTTGAAGATCGTCTGGACCGCGCGGGAGAGCCCGGGGTCCATGGTGAAGCGCTCACGGGACCAGTCGACGCCGTCACCGAGCTTCTTCATCTGGCCGAGGATCCGGCCGCCGGACTCCTCCTTCCACTGCCAGACCCGCTCGACGAACGCCTCACGACCGAGGTCGTGCCGGGACAGGCCGTCCTTGGCGATCTCGCGCTCGACCACGTTCTGGGTGGCGATGCCCGCGTGGTCCATGCCCGGCATCCAGAGCGTCTCCTTGCCCGCCATGCGGGCCCGGCGGGTCAGCGCGTCCTGGATCGAGTGGTCCAGCGCGTGCCCCATGTGCAGGACACCGGTCACGTTCGGCGGCGGAAGGACGATGGTGTACGGCTCGCGCTCACTGCTCGGGTCCGCGGTGAAGTATCCCTCCGCTACCCAGCGCTCGTAGCTCCGGGTCTCCACATCGGCGGGTGTGTACTGGGTGGGCAGCTCTGGAGTCGTCACGGTGCCCAATTCTAAGGACGTCCGGGTGGCCGTCGTCCCATCGCCCGGTGAGTCGCGGATGTGCGGACGGCTCACGCCCGTCCGTCCGGCGGCGTCCGGCCGGCTTCTCCCGTCCATGGACCGCTTCTCACCCGGTCCCGGACGCGACGGCGCCCCCGCGGTGGTCTGCGGGGGCGCCGTCGTACGAGATCGGGGCGGGTGCCGGGGTTAGGCCGACTTCTCGCGCGGGGCCCGCTGCTTGCTGAGCTGGTCGCGCGGGACGAGCGTCGGGTTGACGTGCTCGAGCACCGACTCCCGGGTGATGACGACACGGGCCACGTCCTCGCGGGACGGCACCTCGTACATCACCGAGAGGAGGACCTCCTCCAGGATGGCCCGCAGGCCGCGCGCGCCGGTGCCGCGCAGGATCGCCTGGTCGGCGATGGCCTCCAGGGCGTCCTGAGTGAACTCGAGCTCGACGTTGTCGAGCTCGAAGAGGCGGCGGTACTGCTTCACGAGGGCGTTGCGCGGCTCGGTGAGGATCTGGATGAGCGCCTCGCGGTCGAGATTGTGCACGCTCGTGATGACCGGGAGACGGCCCACGAACTCGGGGATCATGCCGAACTTCAGCAGGTCCTCGGGCATCACGTCGCCGAAGATGTCGGAGGAGTCGATGTCCTCCTTGGAGCGGATGATGGCGTTGAAGCCGATGCCCTTCTTGCCGATCCGGGACTCGATGATCTGCTCGAGGCCGGCGAAGGCTCCACCGCAGATGAACAGCACGTTGGTGGTGTCGATCTGGATGAACTCCTGGTGCGGGTGCTTGCGTCCGCCCTGCGGCGGCACGCTCGCGGTGGTGCCTTCCAGGATCTTCAGCAGCGCCTGCTGCACGCCCTCGCCCGAGACGTCGCGGGTGATCGACGGGTTCTCGCTCTTGCGGGCGATCTTGTCGACCTCGTCGATGTAGATGATGCCGGTCTCGGCCTTCTTGACGTCGTAGTCGGCGGCCTGGATCAGCTTGAGCAGGATGTTCTCGACGTCCTCGCCCACGTAGCCCGCCTCGGTCAGCGCGGTGGCGTCGGCGATGGCGAACGGGACGTTCAGCATCTTCGCCAGCGTCTGGGCGAGCAGTGTCTTGCCGGAACCGGTCGGGCCCAGGAGCAGGATGTTCGACTTGGCCAACTCGAGACCGTCGTCACGACCGCGCTCACCGGACTGCACCCGCTTGTAGTGGTTGTAGACCGCCACCGAGAGGGCCTTCTTCGCCTTGTCCTGACCGATGACGTAGGCGTCGAGGAACTCGTAGATCTCTCTCGGCTTGGGCAGGCTGTCCCACTTGAGCTCGGAGGACTCGCTGAGCTCCTCCTCGATGATCTCGTTGCAGAGATCGATGCACTCATCGCAGATGTATACGCCGGGCCCGGCGATGAGCTTCTTGACTTGCTTCTGGCTCTTCCCGCAGAAAGAGCACTTCAGCAGGTCTCCCCCGTCGCCGATGCGTGCCACCCCAGATACTCCTTTGCGTGGGACCGCCTGGCTGCCGCGGTCCGGTTCTTTCGAGACCGGTCGGAACCCGGTACGAAAAGTCATCCCGCTTAGGTTTCGACGTTACCGCCTTCTGAGCCCTCAGTGAGCCCTCTGACGGCGAGTCGCACCGGAAGGTGCCCAATTGGGCACCGTTCCGATGCAATCTACCTCCTCAGGAGGCGACAGCCTTGGCGAGCTTCTTGCGCGACGGGATGATGTCGTCGATCAGCCCGTACGCCTTGGCTTCCTCGGCGTTCAGGATCTTGTCGCGCTCGATGTCCTTGCGGATCTCCTCGGCGCCCTTGCCCGAGTGACGCGCCACCAGGGTCTCCAGGAGCGCGCGCATCCGCAGGATCTCGCGTGCCTGGATCTCGATGTCGCTGCCCTGCCCGCCGCCCTCGGTGGAGGGCTGGTGGATGAGCATCCGGGCGTTCGGCAGGGCGAACCGCTTGCCCGCCGTACCGCCGGCCAGCAGGACCGCGGCGGCCGAGGCCGCCTGGCCCAGACAGACCGTCTGGATGTCCGGCCGGACGAACTGCATCGTGTCGTAGATCGCCGTCATGGCGGTGAACGACCCGCCCGGCGAGTTGATGTAGATGCTGATGTCACGGTCGGGGTCGAGCGACTCCAGCGTCAGCAACTGCGCCATGACGTCGTTGGCGGACGCGTCGTCGATCTGCACGCCGAGGAAGATGATGCGATCCTCGAACAGCTTATTGTACGGGTTCATCTCCTTCACGCCGTACGACGTGCGCTCGACGAAGGAGGGGAGAACGTAGCGGCCGTTGATGTCTCCCGGCCGGATCAACTCACTCACGTTGTGTCCCTTCAGGAGACTGCGCCCTCGGAGGGCACCTGGCGGGCGCTCCGGACGACGTTGTCGATGAAGCCGTAGTCCTTGGCCTCCTCGGCCGTGAACCAGCGGTCGCGGTCGGAGTCGGCCTCGATCTGCGCCAGGTCCTGGCCCGTGTGGAACGCGATGCGCTCCGCGAGGGTCTTCTTGACGTACAGCATCTGCTCCGCCTGGATGGCGATGTCGGCGGCGGTGCCGCCGATGCCGCCCGAAGGCTGGTGCATCATGATGCGTGCGTGCGGCAGGGCGTAGCGCTTGCCCCGCGCGCCGGCGCAGAGGAGGAACTGGCCCATGGAGGCGGCCAGACCCATCGCGACCGTGCACACGTCGTTCGGCACGTATTCCATCATGTCGTAAATCGCCATGCCGGCGGTCACCGACCCGCCAGGCGAGTTGATGTAGAGCCAGATGTCCCGCTCGGAGTCATCCGCTGCCAGGAGAAGCAGCTCGGCACAGATTCGGTTGGCGATCTCGTCGTTGACCTGGGTGCCCAGCACGATGATGCGCTCACGCAGCAGCCGCTGGTAGAGCTGGTCTTCGAGCCTGAACGAGCCGGTCGGCTGGCTCATCGACTCGGGCCCGGAGGCGGTCGGCTGGTAGAAGGTCGGCGGGCTGGTCACAGCGTCACCTTCCGATGCGTCGTAATCGATTGGCTTTGCTTGTGACCTTAACGCGCGGCGCCTACCGGACATGCCCCCTCCACGTGCTGTTCGCCGACAGCGCATGATGAGCCTCCGGCCGCCCCGGTGCCCGCCCGGAGGTTCCGCCGCCTCAGGAGGGGCCCGCAGGCGCCGGTGAAGGGCGCGTTCCGGGGCCCTGGCGGCGGCCCGTCCGCCGGTCCTCCCCGCGGCTTCGGGAACCGGGCGCCCCCGGAAACCGGAACGGCGCCCCCGCCGTGCGAACACGGTGGAGGCGCCGCGGGTGTTCCGGCGGAGCGGGTGCCTACTCCTCGGTCTTCTCCTCGGCGGGCTCCTCGGTGGGCTCCTCGCCGTTGATCTCGGTGTAGATGGCCTTGAGGTCCACCTCGTTGCCGGCCTCGTCGACGACCTTGGCGGCGTCCCCGACGACGCTCTTGGCCTTGTCGCGGACGATCTCGACCATGGCCAGGGTGAGCTGGTCGTTGTCGGCCAGGTGCTGGGCCAGCACGTTCGGGGCGACGTTCATCTGCATGGCGCGCCGCACCACGAAGTTGGTCAGCTCCTGCTCGCTGACACCGAGCTCCTCCGCCTTGACGATCTTGTCGAGGACGAAGCCGGTCTTGAGCGCCTTGGCGGAGCTCGCCTCGAGCTCGGCGTGGCGCTCCTCCTCGGTGGTCTGGTAGAGGCGGAAGTAGGCGTCCTTGCTCAGGCCGCTCTCCGCGATCTGGTGCTCGAGGTTGTGCTTGCGGTTGTCGAGCTCGGCCTTGAGCGCGCTCTCCGGGAGCGGAATGTCGATCTTGTCGAGGAGGGCGTCGAGCGCGTTCTCCCGCGCCTGCACGACCTGGTCGATGAGCTTGTTGCGGCGGATCTGCTCGCGGAGGCTGTCCTTGAGCTCGTCGAGGGTGTCGAACTCGCTGGCCAGCTGGGCGAACTCGTCGTCGAGCTCGGGGAGGACCTTCTCCTTGACGCTCTTGACGGTGATGGTCACCACGGCCTCCTCGCCGGCGTTCTCGCCGCCGACCAGGTTGGTGGTGAACTCCTTGACGTCACCGGCGGACATGCCGGCCAGTGCGTCGTCCAGGCCCTGCAGCACCGAGCCGGCGCCGACCTCGTAGGAGACGTCGTTCGCCTGCTGCTCCTCGATGTTCACGCCGTCGATGGCGGCGGCGAGGTCCATGACGACGAAGTCGCCGTTCGCGGCGGGACGCTCGACCCCGGTCAGCGTGGCGAAGCGCTGCCGCAGGCCGTCCAGCTGGGTGTCGACGTCCTCGTCGGACACCTCGGCGACGGGGACGGTGACCTCGAGGCCCTGGTAGTCGGGCACCTCGAAGTTCGGGCGGATGTCCACCTCGGCGGTGAACTCGACCTGCTCGCCGTCCTCGATCTTGGTGACCTCGATCTCCGGCTGGCTGACCGGGAAGATGTCGCTCTCGTCGACGGCCTGGCCGTACAGCTTCGGCACCGCGTCGTTGAGGGTCTCCTCCAGCACCACCGCGCGGCCGAAGCGCTGCTCGATGATGCGGGCCGGAACCTTGCCGGGGCGGAAGCCGGGAACGCGCACCTGCTGCGCGACCTTCTTGTAAGCCGCCTGCATGCTCTCGCCGAGCTCCTCGAACGGCACCTCGACAGTGAGCTTGACCCGGGTCGGGCTGAGCTCCTCGACAGCGGTCTTCACGGGGTGGTCTCCTTGATCAAGCTTCGAGTGATCGCGGGCGCGCGCCAATTCGTACGGCTATCGCGGCAAGCTCGCGCGCCGCGCCCACATGAGCGACGCAGGGCACAGCCTCAGGAGATGCGGTTCGGGGCATGCTCCACTGCGGCGGGTGTCCAGCGCCACAGGCCAGTCTAGGGCAGACCCGTACCCCTCAGCGAACGGCGCGGGTCAGATCTCCTTGATGATGCGCCGGAGGATGTCGACGGTCTCACCCGGCGTGGTGCTCACCGCGCACAGGCGCTCCATGACCTCGCTGTAGCGGTCCACCTCCTCGGGCTTGTCGAGGTAGAGCGCGCTGGCGAGCTGCTCGACGTAGACGACGTCGGGAAGCTCGCTGTCGTGGAAGCGCAGCACGCTGAAGGCGCCGCCCTCCGCGCTGTGCCCGCCGAAGCTGAACGGCATCACCTGAATCGTGATGTTCGGCTGGCGCATCAGGTCCATCAGGTGCTCCAGCTGCGCCCGCATCACCTCGGCGCCGCCGATGGGGCGCCGCAGCGCCGCCTCGTCGATGACCGCCCAGAAGAACGGGCCGTCGGACCGCTCCAGCACCCGCTGGCGTTCGAGGCGCAGGTCCACCCGGCGCGCGATCTCCTCGAGCGCGATGCCGGCGCCTCCGGCGGTGATGATCGCTCTGGCGTACTCCTTGGTCTGGAGCAGGCCTGGCACGAACTGCACCTCGTAGGTGCGGATGCGGGCCGCCGCCTCCTCGAGGCCGACGTACGTCTGGAACCAGTTGGGGAGCAGGTCGTTGAAGCGGTGCCACCAGCCGGGCTCGTTCGCCCGGGACAGGAGGTCCATGACGGCCGCCCGCGCCTCCTCGTCCTCCACCCCGTAGAAGGTGAGCAGGTCCGCGACGTCGCGCTCCCGCAGCCCGACCCGCCCGAGCTCCATCCTGCTGATCTTGGATTCGGAACCCCGGATCAGGTGGCCGGCCTCCTCCCGCGTGAGCCCTCTGGTCTCGCGCAGACGGCGCAGCTGGGAACCCAGGAGGATGCGCAGAGCTGTGGGACCCGATCCCTGCTGGGTCTGCGTCACTTCGCCTCCCTATTCACTTGGGCCAGCGCACACAGTGTCACCACTTCCGGCCGTTATGACAAGGCCTTGGGCGTGCGCCCTATTAGTCAGCCTTGTACCTTAAACGCACATGCCGCTGCACGCTGCAACTGCACGTGCATTTGGGTCTTGCAGGACCCGCCCGCGTGACTCATGATGGCTTGGTGCATATTGGGCTTATAGTGCACAAGCTTTGAAAACTCTCAACCGGCGCGGAGAGCTCACGATGACAGCGGGAGGTACCGGCAGGATGGTGGAGGAGCCACGATCGGCTGCCGCCTGCCTGCAGGCGACTCGTGAGATCGGCTTCGATGAGCTGCTCGCGGCCGACCGCTCGGACTCGGCGGCCTGCCCGCTCCCCCGTCAGGCCGACTCCGTGAAGACCGCCCGGGACGTGACCCGCTCCACGCTGGACGACTGGGGGCTGTCCGAGCTCAGCGACGACGCCGCGTTAGTGGTTTCGGAACTCGTCACCAACGCCGTTCGCTACGCTCTGTGCCCGTCCGATCGGTCCGAGGCGCCGATCACCCTGATGCTGCTGCGGCTCTCGCCCCACGTGCTCCTCGCCGTGGCCGACCCCAGCGACACCCCGCCCGTCCCGAAGGAGCCGGACTTCGTCTCCGAGAACGGCCGCGGACTCTACATCGTGGAGACCTACAGCCGCTACTGGGGCTGGGACCACCTCTCCCGCGGCGGCAAGGCCGTCTGGGCCCTCTTCAGCGGCACCGTCTGAGCGCCGGCCGCACGGTCCGGAGGAAAGAAGAACCCCGGAGGAGACGAGAGCCGGGCGCCGGTCGGAACCGGCGCCCGGTCGATGTCGGGGTGACAGGATTTGAACCTGCGGCCCCCTGCTCCCAAAGCAGGTGCGCTACCAAGCTGCGCCACACCCCGGCGGTCGGGTACGCGCACGGTCCGGATCTCCGGTACGATTACGCCCTGACGACCGGATGAAGTCTAGACCAGACCAACACCGGATCGCGCGGACGTAGCTCAATGGTAGAGCCCCAGTCTTCCAAACTGGCTACGCGGGTTCGATTCCCGTCGTCCGCTCTCACGAAGAAGGGCCAGGTCACCGGGTAACCGGAGACCTGGCCCTTCTTCTTCCCGGCGAATTCTCCGATCTCTCACATCGGTCCGCCCGGATCTCTCACACCGGCCCGCCCGCCGGCCGGTCAGCCGCTCGCCGGACCGCTCAGCCACTGCTTGAAGCGGAGGTCCTCGACGAACGCGGTGTCCGGGACCTCCTCCGCCGGATGGGCCTCGACCGTCTCCTCGGGCAGCACCCTCTCGGGGAGCCGCCTCCAGTGCTTCTCTGTCTCCACGGATCCAGCGTACGTCCGCGGCGGGCGCCGTACCGGGGGAAGAAGAGGCGCGGTGCATCCTCGAAGGACAAAAGGGAAACGCGTGGACCACGGCGGGTGAGGTGAACGACACTGAGAGCAGCGACCCCTGGAGGCGAACCGTGTCCGAGGCCACCCGCGTGCTGCTCGACGAGTCCCGCATCCCGCGCAACTGGTACAACATCCTGGCCGATCTCCCGGCCCCTCCCCCGCCGCCCCTGCACCCCGGCACGCGCCAGCCGGTCGGTCCCGACGATCTGGCCCCGCTCTTCCCGGCGGAGCTGATCGGCCAGGAGGTCTGCACCGACCGCTTCGTCCCCATCCCGGACGGCGTCCGCGACGTCTACCGGCTCTGGCGGCCGACGCCGCTGATCCGCGCCCGGCGGCTCGAACGCTCGCTCGGCACCCCGGCCCGGATCTACTACAAGTACGAGGGCGGCTCCCCGTCCGGCTCCCACAAGCCCAACACCGCCGTCCCCCAGGCGTACTACAACGCCCGCGAGGGGGTCCGCCGGCTCACCACCGAGACCGGCGCCGGGCAGTGGGGCTCGTCCCTGGCGTTCGCCTGCGCGCAGTACGGCCTCGAGTGCGAGGTCTGGATGGTCCGCGCCTCCTACGACCAGAAACCGCACCGCCGGTCCCTCATGCGGGTGTACGGCGCGACCGTGCACGCGAGCCCGTCACCGGAGACCGTCTCGGGCAGCAAGATCCTGGCCGAGGACCCGGACTCCCCCGGCAGCCTGGGCATCGCGATCAGCGAGGCCGTCGAGGTGGCCGCGGCCGCCGCCGACACCCGGTACGCCCTGGGCAGCGTGCTCAACCACGTGCTGCTCCACCAGACGGTCATCGGCGAGGAGGCGATCGAGCAGCTGGCGGCGTTCGGCGAGGTGCCCGACCTGATCGTCGGCTGCACCGGCGGCGGCTCCAACTTCGCCGGGCTCGTCTTCCCGTTCCTGAGGGAGAAGCTGGCCGGGCGGATGGACCCGGTGATCCGCGCGGTGGAGCCCGAGGCCTGCCCGTCACTGACCCGGGGCGTCTACGCCTACGACTTCGGTGACGCCGCGGGGCTCACCCCGCTGCTGAAGATGCACACGCTCGGCCACGGCTTCGTGCCCGACCCGATCCACGCGGGCGGGCTGCGCTACCACGGCATGTCCCCGCTGATCTCGCACCTGTACGAACTGGGCCTGTTCGAGGCGGTGGCCAAGGGGCAGACCGAGTGCTTCGAGGCGGGCCTGCGCTTCGCCAGGACCGAGGGGATCGTCCCCGCCCCCGAGCCGACGCACGCGCTGGCCGAGACCGTCGCCGAGGCGCTGCGCTGCCGGGAGACCGGCGAGCCGAAGGTCATCCTGACCGCGCTGTGCGGGCACGGGCACTTCGACCTGAACGCCTACGACCGCCACCTGGCGGGGGAGATGGAGGACTTCGCGCTGCCGCAGGAGCGCATCGACACCGCGCTGGAGGAGCTGCCCGTCACCTGAGAGCGGAGACCGGCCGCGCCTTCCGGCGCGTCCCCGGACCCGGACGAGACATCCGGCGGTTTCTCAGGTAAACATGAGACTCCATCGTAGATCATTCTTTACGCTTGGCCCGAGCCGGAGTCAAGCACACGGGAGGGACGTGTGACGGAGAGCGACCAGGTCCGGGTGCCGTTCAAGTCCTTCCTGCACGCGATCTCCATCGAGAACGTGCCCGGCACCGGTGGTTCCTTCGTTCCCGAGCCGCGGTGGGACGAATGAGCACCGACGCCCCGGCGGAGCGGGCCGACCACCGCTTCGTGACCAAGACCCCCGCGACGGGCGAGGTCCGGATGGGCAGCCCGGCCTCCGTGCACGAGCGCTTCTCGCTGCTCAACGCCGCCAGCAAGCGCATCGGCACCACCTTGGACATGTTCGAGACGGGCCGGGAGCTGATGGAGGTCGCCGTGCCGCGCTTCGCCGACGCGGCCGGCATCCTGGTGCAGGACCGGCTCGTCACCGACGGCGAGTTCCCGCACCGCAGCACCGACGGCTCGGCGCTGGTCCGGCGTCTCGCGGTCGGCGTGGCGTCCGCCGTCCCCGGGGAGTACGCCCGGGCCTTCCCGGTGGACGAGGTCACCGTCTACGACGCCTGGACGCCGTACGCCAAGGTGATGGCCACCGGCAACCCGATCCTGTACCCCCGGCTGGGCGCCCGCACCGCGCGGGAGATCGGCCGCGCCTGGAAGCGCGACGAGGTGACCAGGGTGCTGGAGGACAGCTCGTTCCTGGTGGTGCCGTTGAAGGCGCGCGGCCGGGTGCTGGGCTTCGTCGTCTACACCCGCCGGCCGGACAGCGACCCCTTCGACGAGCAGGACGTGGCGCTCGGCGAGGAACTCGCGGCCAGGACCGCGATCTGCCTGGACAACGCCCGGCTCTACGGCCACGAGCGCCGGACCGCGCTGACCCTGCAGAGCAGCCTGCTCCCCTCCGACCTCTACCAGCCCCTCGGCCTGTCCATCGCCTCCCGCTACCTGCCGGCGAGCGACCTGGCGGGCGTCGGCGGCGACTGGTACGACGTGATCCCGCTGCCGGGGTGCCGGGTCGCCCTGGTGGTCGGCGACGTGATGGGGCACGGTACCCGGGCCGCCGCCACGATGGGCCAGCTCCGGGTGGCGGCCCGCACGCTGGCCAGCCTGGACCTGAGCCCCGGCGAGGTGCTGTTCCGGCTCAACCGGATGAGCCAGGACCTGGACGGCAGCCAGATCGCGACGTGCGTCTACGCCACCTACGATCCGGTCACCCGGCTCTGCACGATCGCCCGCGCCGGGCACGTGCCTCCGGTCCTGGCGCACCCGGACGGCACGACGGAGGTCGTCGAGGTACCCGCGGGCCTCCCGCTCGGCATCGGCAACGACCCGGTCGAGACCGCCTCGCTCACCCTGCCGCACGGCTCCGTGCTCGCCCTCTACACCGACGGCCTGGTGGAGAGCCGCGACCGCGACATCGACGAGGGCATCGGCGCGCTGCGGCAGCTGCTCTCCGGCCGGGGCGAAGGGCTGGGCAAGGACCTGGAGGAGGTCTGCGACCTCACGATCGGCGCCCAGCGGCCGGGACACGAACGCGACGACATCGCGCTCCTGCTGGCCCGGGTGCGCGAGCTGTCCGAGAACGAGGTCGCCGTGCTCGCGCTCCCGCCGGACACCCGTTCGGCGGCGAAGGCGCGCGGCTTCGTCCGCGCCACGCTCTCCGAGTGGGGGCTGGATTCCGTCTCCGACGGCACCGAGCTCATGGTGAGCGAGCTGGTCACCAACGCGGTCCGGCACGGTGCGGGGCCCG
This sequence comes from Planomonospora parontospora, assembly GCA_014647935.1. Classification (GTDB taxonomy): domain Bacteria; phylum Actinomycetota; class Actinomycetes; order Streptosporangiales; family Streptosporangiaceae; genus Planomonospora; species Planomonospora parontospora. Next base: position 102,369 of record BMQD01000021.1, on the reverse strand, counting down.
TCGGGCTCCGGCTGCTGCGCGGTCCGAGCCTGGTCTGCGAGGTGGCCGACCGCTCGCCCTCGATGCCGGTCATGCGGGAGGCCGCGGGCACCGACGACAGCGGCCGCGGCCTGCAGCTCATCAACTGGATGGCCCACCGCTGGGGGACCCGCCCGACGCCCCAGGGGAAGATCGTCTGGGTGGAGCAGAAGCTGCTCTAGCGCCGCTCCAGGACACCCGGCGCCGGACGCGGGCCGCGTGACGACCGCGGTACGGCCCCCTGCCCGGGACCCGGAGCGCCCGTCCGGTCATGCCCGACGGGTGCGCTGACTACTGGCGCTCCACGGGTTACGGTCGAATCGATGATTCGGGAGGGCAGCACATGACCATCGACATCCGGGAGGCCTACCGGCGGGCACTGGACGGCTTCGGCGCCCTCGTCCACCGGATCGCACCCGGGCAGTGGGAGAACCCGACGCCGTGCGCGGGCTGGGACGTCCGCACCCTGGTCAACCACGTGGTGAGCGAGAGCCTGTGCGTGCCCGAACTGTTCGCCGGGCGGAGCGCCGCGGAGATCGGCGGCGCCTTCGACGGCGACCTGCTCGGCGACGACCCGCTGAAGGCCTTCGACTCCTCGGCCGCCGCCGCCGTCCAGGCGACGGGTGAGGGCGGTTCCCTGACGGCCGTCGTCCGGCTCTCGTTCGGCGACGTGCCCGGCGCGGAGTACATCACCGAGCTGTTCGCCGACGCGCTCATCCACACCTGGGACCTGGCCCGGGCGATCGGCGCGGACGAGCGGCTCGACCCCGAGCTGGTCGAGGCCTGCGCGGCCTGGTTCGCCGACGCCGGGGACGACTACCGGCAGGCGGGCGTCATGGGTGATCCGCACCCGGTGCCCGCGGGCACCGGCCTGCAGGCCAGGCTGCTCGCCGCCTGGGGCCGCGCCGGCTGAGGCCCGCCGTGCCCGGAGACGGCCCCGGCGGGAGCGCAGCGCCCTGCGGAAGCACCGGGTCCGCGACGGGGCACCGGGCGCGGCGCGCTACCGCGCCGCGGGCCGCTTGCCGTGGTTGGCCTTCCGCTTCTTCCTCGCCCGCGCCTTGCGCGCCCGTCTGGCCATGTGCGACCGCCTCCGTCCGTGGATCCGGGTCCGGCCTCCACCGTCCCCCGGGAACGCACGCCGTACAAGGCCCAAGTCGCAGGCCGTCCGGCGGCCGCCCCTAGAGTCCGGGCATGAGCTCTCACCTGATGGCCCGCTGGCGCGCCCTGACCGGCCCCGGAGCCGACCGGCTCGGTGCGGACCTGATCGCCCGGTACGGCGAGCCGCACCGCAGATACCACACCACCGCCCATCTGGAGGCGGTGCTCGACCACGTCGACGCGCTGGCCGGGCACGCCGGAGACCCCGACCTGGTACGGCTCGCGGCCTGGTTCCACGATGCCGTCTACGATCCGCAGCGCGGCGACAACGAGGAGCGCAGCGCCCGGATGGCCGAGCGGGCCCTGCCCGAGCTGGGGCTGCCGTCCCCGGCGGTCGCCGCGGTGGCCCGCCTGGTCAGGCTCACCGTCACCCACGCCCCCGAGTCCGGGGACGCGGACGGGGCCGTGCTGTGCGACGCCGACCTGGCGATCCTGGCCGCGCCCCCGGAGGTCTACGCCGCCTACGCGGCGGCCGTGCGCGAGGAGTACGCCTTCGTCCCGGACGAGGCGTTCCGGACCGGGCGGGCGGCCGTGCTGCGCTCCCTGCTGGACCTTCCGGCGATCTTCCACAGCGCGGGCGCCTCAGTGTGGGAGGGAGCCGCCCGGGAGAACATGCGAGGGGAAATCGCCTGCTTGTGAGGATTATCCAGCACAAACGCACATCTTCCCTGCGTTGCAATGTGGTAATTTGATGGAAGTTGTTTGATTAAGGAGTGGGTCAATGCTCGCCCAACAGCGGCAGCAGGCGATTCTGGAGCGGGTGCGCAGCAGCGGCGGCGTCCGCGTCGCCGATCTCGTCCGGGAGCTCGGCGTGTCCGACATGACGATCCGCCGGGACCTGGAGGTCCTCGCCGAGCGCGGCCTGCTGGAGAAGGTCCACGGCGGGGCCACCGCCGCCGGCCCCGGATCGACCGAGGAGCCCGGGTTCGCCGCCAAGTCGGCCCGCCAGCAGCCGGAGAAGGAGGCGATCGCCCGGCAGGCGGCCCGGCTCGTCCGGCCCGGCACCGCCATCGCGCTCTCCGCGGGCACCACGACCTGGACGCTGGCCCACTTCGTCACCGACGTCCCCGAGCTGACGGTCATCACCAACTCGGTCCGGATCGCCGACGTCTTCCACCGCTCGCCCCGCGCCGACCGCACGGTCGTGCTGACCGGTGGCGTGCGCACCCCCTCCGACGCGCTGGTCGGACCGGTCGCGGTCGCCGCGATCCGCGGGCTGCACGTGGACACCCTCTTCCTCGGGGTGCACGGCATGAGCTCCCGCGCCGGGTTCACCACGCCCAACCTCCTGGAGGCCGAGACCGACCGCGAGCTGGTCGCCTCCGCGCACCGCCTGGTCGTGCCCGCCGACCACACCAAGTGGGGCACGGTCGGGATCAGCACCATCGCCCGCCTGTCCGAGGCGCACGTCGTCATCAGCGACCCCGGGCTGCCCCAGGAGGCCCGCGAGGAGATCTCCGCCCAGGCGGGCGAGCTCGTCATCGCCGAACCGGAGCAGGACAGGCAGGTGGCGGGCCGGTGAAGCGCACCCTCACCCACCTGGCCGACGGCCGGGAGCTGTTCTACTTCGACCGGTACGACGACATGGACCGCGGCGCCGTCGACGAGCGCGAGCTGCCGCCCCGCCCGGCTCCCTCGGAGCTGCGCTACGACCCGCTGACCGAGGAGTGGATCGCGATCGCGGGGCACCGGCAGAGCCGGACCTTCCTGCCCCCCGCCGACCAGTGCCCGCTCTGCCCGTCGGCCCCCGGCCGCCTCTCCGAGATCCCCGCCTCCTCCTACGACGTCGTCGTCTTCGAGAACCGCTTCCCCTCGTTCTCCACTCCCCCCGGCACCCACGATGATCCCGGCGGCCACGCCGGGGCGGGCGTGATCGGCGGGACCCGCCCGGGTCTGGGCCGCTGCGAGGTGGTCTGCTTCACCTCCGACCACGACTCGTCCTTCTCCTCGCTCTCCCCCGCACAGGTCGAGCTGGTCATGGAGGCCTGGATCGACCGCACCGCGGAGCTGTCCGCGATCCCCGGCGTGGAGCAGGTGTTCTGCTTCGAGAACCGGGGAGCGGAGATCGGCATCACCCTGGCCCACCCGCACGGCCAGATCTACGCCTACCCCTACGTCACCCCGCGCACGAAGCTGACCCTGCGGGCCGCCGAGCGCCACCGGGAGCGGACCGGCGGCAACCTGTTCGCCGACGTCCTGGCCGCCGAACGGGAGGCCGGGGTGCGGGTGGTCGCCGCCAACGAGCACTGGACGGCGTTCGTCCCGGCCGCGGCCCGCTGGCCGTTCGAGGTGCACGTCTACCCCCACCGGCGGGTCGCCGACCTGAGCGGGCTGGACCGGGCCGAGCGCGCGGCGTTCGGCCCGCTCTACACCGGCGTGCTGCGCCGGCTGGACGGGCTGTTCGGCGTGCCCATGCCGTACGTCGCGGCCTGGCATCAGGCGCCGGTCAACGTCGGGCGGGACCTGTCGTATGCGCATCTGGAGCTGTTCAGCATCCGCCGGGCGCCGGACAAGCTGAAGTACCTCGCCGGGTCGGAGTCCGCGATGGGGGCTTTCGTGAACGACGTCCCGCCCGAGGAGGCGGCCCGGCTCCTGCGCGCGGCGATCACGGATTGATCACCGCTTGGTCTCGGCTTGGAGCCGCATGACCATCCCATTACCACTACTATCCTTCAGTCATCGGCTTCAACAGCAGATATGCCTAATCCCGGGCTCCTCGCCCGGGAGCCGGGGAACCACCGCATCTGGGGTGAACCACATCAGTGGAAGGGCTTCCTCCAGCCCGAACCCGTCAGCTAACCCGGCCGGCTGAAGGAGAGGAGAGTTCGTGGCGGCTGCGTCGCCTGCGTCGCCTGCGTCGCCTGTATCGGCTGTGTCCCCCACGTCCCCTACGTCCCCCACGTTCCGTCACCGCGTGGCCGCGGCCGTCTGCCTGGTCTCGGCGCTCGGCCTCACCCTCGGCGTCCCCGCCGCGGGCCTCGCGGAGCCCAAGCCCACCGAGGCGGAGCTCCGCAAGGACCTGAAGAGGCTCGGCAAGAAGGTCGACGGGCTCATCGAGGCCTACGCGGCCAAGCGGGAGTCCGTGCGCAAGGCGGAGAAGGCGGAGGGCGTCGCCAAGGACAACCTCCGCAAGGCGGAGAAGACCTACCAGGAGGCGAAGCAGGAGGTCGACTCGATCGCCCAGCTCCGCTACCAGAGCAACTCCGGCGACCTGCCCGTGCTGCTGTTCTCCGGTGAGGGCGACATGGCCGCCGCCGCCGTGATGGAGCAGCTCGTCGCCCAGCAGTCCGCCTACCTGGAGGGCTTCGCCGTCAGCAGGGACCGCAGGAAGCAGGCCGCGGAGCGGGCCGCCCGGCTCACCGACGACCTCCGCGAGGAGGCCGAGGAGGTCGAGGACCGGCGCGAGGAGGCCGAGAAGGTGATCCGCGACATCAAGCGGAAGCTGGACCAGCTGGTCCCCCTCGGCTCCGGCCGCCGCGCGGACGGCAGCTGGGTGCCCCAGCTGCCCAACGGCCCCGACAACATCACCGACCGCACCCGGAACATGCGCGACGTCGTCAAGCGGCGCTTCGAGCTGACCCACACGGTCGGCTGCTACCGGAGCATGAACGACGGAGGCGAGCACCCCCTGGGCCGTGCCTGCGACTTCATGATGAGCACCGGCGGGGCGATGCCCTCGGCCGCCGGCCTCAGGCTCGGCGACGAGATCGCCGCCTGGGTCCTGAAGAACAGGGGCAAGCTCGGCGTCAAGTACGTGATCTGGCGCCAGCGCATCAACCACGGCTCCGGCTGGCGCTTCATGTCCGACCGCGGCGGCAACACCGCCAACCACTACGACCACGTGCACATCTCGATGCTCTGACCCGCCGCCCTCGGCCGGACAGGACTTCCAGTCGGGGACAAAACGGTATGACAGTGGTCGGGCGTGCGGGCAGGATGAGGACCCATGACTGACAAACGGGTCGATCCCCCCTTCATCGCCGATGAGACGTCCATGCTGCACAGCTGGCTGGACTGGCACCGCGAGACCCTCGCCGTCAAGTGCGCCGGCCTGACCGAGGAGCAGCTGCGGCTGCGCGCCGCCGCGCCGTCCGCGCTCTCGCTGCTGGGCCTGGTCCGGCACCTGGCCGAGGTGGAGCGCTACTGGTTCCGCGAGATCCTGATGGGCGAGGACGTGCCCGACCTCTTCTGCACCCAGGAGGACCCCGACGGGGACTTCGACAACGTGGAGACCGCCTCGGCCGAGGAGGCGTTCGCCCACTGGCGGACCGCGATCGAGGACGCCCGGCGCGTCTCCGCCGGACTGCCGCTGGAGACCGCGGGCAAGACCCTGCGCAGGGGCGAGGAGGTCTCGCTCCGCTGGATCCTGGTCCACATGATCGAGGAGTACGCCCGGCACAACGGCCACGCCGACATCATCCGCGAGCACATCGACGGCGTCACGGGCGAGTAGCCGCGCCCCGGGCCGGGTCTGCGGTCCCGCCGTCCGGGAGCGGGCCGGACCGGGTGCCGGGAGAGGGCGTCACCGGACCACCGGGCGCCGGGACCGTACCGGACGCCACCGGCGTGTCGGCCCCGCCGCCCTCCAGCGCCTCAGCGATCAGGCGGTCGAGGGCGGCCGAATCCGCCGGACGGGCCGTGGCCGCCTCGGCGAACCGGGTGAGCAGCCGGGCGAACGCCTCCCGGTCCGCCCGGTCCCAGTCGGCCATCAGGCCGTCGAGGTAGGCCCTCCGATAGCGGACCACCGCCTCCAGGACCCTGCGTCCGGGCGCGCTCAGCACCAGCCGGGCCCGCCTGGCATCGACCTCGGACTCCTCACGGGTCACCAGGCCCGCGCCGATCGCGTCGTTGACCAGCCTGCTCGCCGTGGACGGGTCGACGTCGAGCTGCTCGGCGACGGCCCCCACGGTCACCTCGGCGACGTCCAGGCTCAGCTTGTGCACGGCGTGCACGACCATCACGTTGGACATCTGCACCGGCCGCTGCGGATCGGCGGTCTTGCGCGCGCGCAGCGGCCGCGACCATATCCGGCGCAACCGGAACAGCGCCACGTCGATCACCGCTCCGGGCGTCCCGTCCTCCACGGCCCCACCCTATCGGCGGCCCACCGCGGCGGGCCGCGCCCGAAGCCGGGTCAGCCGGCCAGGCGGATCGGGTTGACCAGGTCGGCGTACATCAGCAGGCCGGCCATGATGATCATCGTGAAGGCCAGCACGTAGGTCAGCGGGAGCACCTTGGCGATGTCCACGTGCGCCGGCTCGGGCCTGCGGGTGACACGGGCGAAGCCGCGCTTGACCCCCTCCCAGAGACCGCCGGCGATGTGGCCGCCGTCCAGTGGGAGCAGCGGGATCAGGTTGAACAGACCGATCGCCAGGTTGAAGCTGGCCAGCAGGCTGACGAAGACGGCCGCCTTGTTCTCCAGCGGGGCGTCAGAGGACGCGATCTCGCCGCCGATGCGGCTGACGCCGATGACGCCGATAGGGCCGTCCTTGTCGCGCTCCTCCCCGGAGAAGGCGGCGTTCCAGACGCCGACCATCTTCTCCGGGAAGCGCAGCAGCGCGGCGGCGGTCCTGGAGGTGATGTCCCCCATGTGCACGACCACGGCGCCGAAGTCCTGCTTCTCGATGACCTGCTTGGGGCTGACCCCCAGGTAGCCGACCCGCTCCGTCTTGCCGGGCTCGTCGAGGGACTCGCGGTCCTGGGCGATGAGGGTGGCCGTGACGGTCATCGGCTGCCCGCCCCGGGTGATGCCGATCTGCACCGGCCCGGCGCCGCTGCCGCGGATGGCGCGGGTCGCCGCCTCCCAGGTGGCTGCGGGCCTGCCGGCCACCGAGACGATGACGTCGCCGGGCCGCAGCCCCGCCGCGGCGGCCGGACTGGCCGCGTCGGCGGCGGTGCACTCGGGGTTGGCGGCGTACTGGGCGGCGGTCTTCACGCACGCCGGGACCGAGGCGATCTCCGTCTTGTGCACCGTGACGCCGAAGCCCATCAGCACGACGGCGAACAGGACGAAGGCCAGCACGAAGTTCATCGCCGGGCCGCCCGTCATGATGATGACCTTCTGCCACCAGGGCTTGCGGTAGAAGACGCGGTCCTCGTCCCCCGGACGGACCTCCTCCAGCGCGACCTCTCGGGCGTTCTCGATCAGGCCCTGCCACGGGCCGGTGGAGACCGAGCGCACCTTGCCCGGATCGTCGCCGGCGCGGGGCGGCAGCATGCCGATCATGCGGATGTATCCGCCGAGGGGGATCCACTTGACGCCGTACTCGGTCTCGCCCCGGCGGCGCGACCACATCGTCGGCCCGAAACCGACCATGTACTGCGTGACCCTGACGCCGAACAGCTTCGCCGGCACGAGGTGGCCGATCTCGTGCAGTCCGATCGAGGCCATCAGTCCCAGAAGGAAGAGGACGATGCCGATCAGGAAAAGCAGGTCCACAGAGGTTCCCCCTGGTCGCGGATTTACCAGCAATGCCCCATAAGAGACTAGCCGAAGCCCCTGCCACCGGGACCGCGCTCCGGAACCGCGAGCGGGTCAGGGCCGCCAGATGAGGATCAGCGCGCAGTCGTCGTTGTGCCCCGACGACATGGAGGTGACCAGGTTGCGCGCCCCGCCCGCGAAACCCGAGGGCAGCAGCCGCTCGGCCTCGCCCAGCAGCCGGTCGAGACCGGCGTCGATGTCACGGCCCGGCTGCTCGATCAGCCCGTCGGTGTAGAGCATGAGCGCGTCGCCCTTGCGGAGGGTCCCCCGGTCGGGCTCGCAGTGCAGGTCCGGGACGACCCCCAGGACCACCCCCTTGGCGGAGGAGACCCGCCAGGTGCCCGTCCCCGCCTCGAACGTGACCACCGGCGGGTGCCCGGCCGAGGTGATCTCGTACTCGCCCGTGGCCAGGTCGATCCGGACGTGGACGGCGGTGACGAAGCCCTCGGCCTCCCGCTGGCGGTGCAGGTAGGCGTTGCAGGCGGGCAGGAAGTCGGAGACCGAGCCGAGCAGGCCGCCGAAGGTCCCCGACAGCATCAGGGCCCGGGTGCCCGCGTCGACGCCCTTGCCCGACACGTCGACCAAGGCCAGCTCCAGCGTGTCGCCGTCGCGCGCGGAGACCAGGAAGTCGCCTCCGAAGGAGGAGCCCCCGGCCTGCTTGAGCACCACCTTCGAACCCCAGTCCTTGGGCAGCGGGGGGAGCTCGCTCTGCTTCTTGAGCCGGTCGCGCAGCTCCAGCAGCATCACGTCGCCGCGCAGGCCCTGCACGCCGAGCTGTCCCCGGGTGCGGGACATGAGGGCGGCCAGCACGGCGGTGAAGCCGAAGGCCGCCAGCAGCCCGGGGCCGATGTGCGCCGGGCCGGCGGCGAAGCCGACATAGGCCAGCGCGGCCACGGCCGCGCCGAGCAGCTTGGCCAGGCTCCGCAGCCGGAGCTGCAGCCCGCCGACCAGGATGACGGGGATCACGAGCGCCGGGGAGAACCACTCGACCGAGACGCGGGCGGCCAGTCCCCCGATCACCAGCGTCAGCACGATCAGCGTGATGAGCAGGTTGCGGTCGCGGGCCAGCGGCCCCCGGCGGAGGAACCGCACGATGGACACCAGGAAGGGGACCCGCACCAGGAACGCGCGGAGCCCTGCGGGGATCAACGGCGCCGGTCGGGAACTCATGATGCGCTCGACTGTAGCGGGCCGCCCGCCTTTTGGGCAGCCCACTTGACCAATGCCTTGATCATTAAGCACGTATATTCGATGGCCGGAAACGGCCGTTCTGCCTACCGTGGGAGGAATGAGTCTCACCCTGCGGCCGATGACAGAATCCGACTGGTCCGAATGGATCTCCGTCGACGAGGAGGCCTTCGGCAACGCCTTCCCCGCGCACCGCGTCGGACTGTTCCGCAACAACACCGAGTTCGACCGCTCGCTGGGCGCCTTCGAAGGCGGTCGGCTGGTGGGCGTCACCGCGGTGTGCAGCTTCACCATGACGGTCCCCGGCGGCCCGATCCCGGTCGGCGGGGTCACCGCCGTCGGCGTGCTCCCCTCGCACCGCCGCCGGGGCGTGCTGACCGCCCTGATGACCCGCCAGCTGGCGGATCTGCACGAGCGGGGTGAGGCCGTCGCCGCGCTCTACGCCTCCGAGGCGGCGATCTACGGGCGGTTCGGGTACGGCAGGGCCGCCGACACCCTGTTCTTCGACATCCCCACCCGCGGCACGGCCCTGGCCCCGCACGCCCCGGCCGATCCCGCGCTGCGCCTGCGGATCGTCAGGCCCGCCGAGAGCAGGGAGGTCTTCGAGAAGGTCTTCGAGGCCGCGCTCGACAGCCGTCCCGGCCTGTACGCCCGCACGTCCGCGCGCTGGGACGCGGTCCTGTCCGACCACGAGGCCGACCAGAACGGCGCCGGCCCGCTCCGGGCGGTCGTCGCCGAGGACGACGGCGGCCCGCGCGGCTACGCGCTGTTCCGGATCAAGGCGGGCGTCACCGAGCACGACGAGCCGGACGGCGAGCTGCGGCTGAAGGAGCTCTTCGGTCTGGACCCGGCCGCCTACGCGCTGCTCTGGCGGCACCTGCTCGAACGCGACCTGGTCGCGCGGGTGAAGGCCTGGAGCCGCCCCTCCGACGATCCGCTGATCCACCTGCTGGCCGAGCCGCGCCGGCTCCGCGCGGGCTGGCTCGACGACCTGTGGGTCCGGATCGTGGACGTCGAGCGGGCCCTTCCCGCACGCCGGTACGCCGCGCCGGTGGACGTGGTGGTCGAGGTCGAGGACACCGTCTGCCCGTGGAACGCCGGCCGCTGGCGGCTGACCGCCGGCACCGGGGCGGCCCGGTGCGCGCCCACCGGGGAGGCCGCCGACCTGGTGCTGCCGGTCACCGCGCTGGGCGCCGCCTACCTGGGCGGCCGGTCGCTCACCGCGCTGCAGGCCGCCGGCGTCGTACGCGAGGCGCGGGCGGGAGCCGTACGGGAGCTGTCCGCGGCCCTGTCGTGGGAGCCGGCCCCCTGGGCGGGCCTGGTCTTCTGAGCCCCCGGCTCCTCGGGAGCCCGGCCTCCGGGAGCCCGGCCCGCCGGTACGGCGGCGCCGGGTTATCGTGGCGGCATGGCACTGCAGAGCTTGCAGATCACGGCGATCACCGCGATGCGGGCCCGGGACGTCTCCCGGCCCTCCAAGGAGCAGCAGGAGGCCGCCGACCGGCGGCCCCTGCGCGACGAGACCCCCCGCAGGGAGCCGGCGCGCAGGGGCCGGGACAGGTAGGGCGGGCGGAGCCGGGCGGCTACGGCAGCGGCGGGAGCTCCCCGGTCGTCTCGTAGGAGGCGAGCTGCTCGATGCGGCGGCTGTGCCGCTCGGCGCCCGAGTAGGGGGTCGACAGGAAGAGCTCGACGAACCTGGTCGACTCCTCCTGCGGGTGCATGCGCCCGCCGATGCTGATCACGTTGGCGTCGTTGTGCTCGCGGGCCAGCTTGGCGGTGTCCTCGCTCCAGGCCAGGGCGGCGCGGATGCCGCGCACCTTGTTGGCCGCGATCTGCTCGCCGTTGCCCGAGCCGCCGATGACGACCCCGAGGCTGCCGGGGTCCCCCGCGACGCCCTCGGCCGCGCGCAGCACGAACGGCGGATAGTCGTCCTCGGCGTCGTAGACGGACGGACCGCAGTCGACGACCTCGTGGCCGTGCTCCTTCAGCCAGGAGACGAGGTGGTTCTTGAGCTCATAGCCGGCATGGTCGGCACCGATGTAGACACGCACGGGCCCAGTGTGGCAGGTGGAGATGTCCGGCCGGACCCCCACCCCCCGCTAGAGTAATGACCGGCCCGCCACAAGAACCCTTACATCCGGGAGCCCTCCATGCGCGACATCCGAGTGATCGGGGATCCGGTCCTGCGCACGCCCGCCGAGACGGTCGTGGACTTCGACCGCGACCTGCGCCGTCTGGTCGACGAGATGTTCGCCGCGATGTACTCCGCGCAGGGCGTCGGCCTGGCGGGTCCGCAGATCGGCGTGTCGAAGCGGATCTTCGTCTACGACTGCAGCAACCGCAAGGGCCATGTGATCAACCCCGAGCTGACGATCGACGACGACGCCGAGATGGTCGACGAGGAGGGCTGCCTGTCGGTCCCGAGCCGCGAGACGGGCAAGCCGCTCTACGCCAGGACCCCGCGCGCCTCAGGGGTCACCGTCACCGGGGTCGACCGCCTCGGCCGCCCGGTGCGGGTCCGGGCCCGCGGCATGCTCGCCCGGTGCTTCCAGCACGAGACCGACCACCTGAACGGCATGCTCTACGTCGACCGGCTGGCCAAGGACGCCGCCCGCAAGGTCCTGCTCCAGACGCCCTGACCCGGTCCCGCCCGCCGCGGCCGGGACCGCGCGCCCGCACGTCCTCCGCGGCCCGGGACCCGCTCCCCTCCTGGAGAGGTCGGAGCCCGCGACCCGCCCGGAGAGGGGTCAGAGCTGGAGCGACTTGGTCTCCAGATACTCCTCCAGACCGAACTCCCCCAGCTCGCGCCCGAGACCGGACTGCTTGTAGCCCCCGAAAGGGGCCAGCGGGTTGAACCGGCCGCCGTTGATCGCCACCTGGCCGGTGCGCAGCCGCCGCGCCAGGGAGACGGCCCGGTTCTCGCTGCCCGCCCACACCGCGCCCGCCAGGCCGTACGGCGTGCCGTCGGCGATGGCGACGGCCTCGTCCTCCCCACGGCTGTAGGGGATGATCGTCAGGACGGGGCCGAAGATCTCCTCCTGCTCGATGACCATGCCGGGCTCCACCCCGGCGAAGACCGCGGGCTCCACGTAGAACCCCCTGCCCGCAGGGCGGTCGGCGCCTCCGGCGACCAGCCGGGCGCCCTCCTCCTGGCCCCGGTTGATGTAGCGGACGACGCGGTCGCGCTGCGCGGCGGAGACCAGCGGACCGAGCCGGGTGGCCTCGTCGAAGGGGTCGCCGACGGTGTACTTGGCGGCGGCCGCCACGGCCAGCCTGACGGCCTCGTCGTACTGGTCGCGGTGGACGATCATGCGGGTCCAGGCGGAGCAGGTCTGGCCGGAGTTGAGGAAGGCGTTGGCCACCGTCGCCTTGACCGCCGTCGGCAGGTCGGCGTCCGGCAGGATCACGCTCGCCGACTTGCCGCCGAGCTCCAGCGCCACCCGCTTGACCGTCTCGGCGGCGAGCGCGGCGACCCGGCGCCCGGCCGCGGTGGAGCCGGTGAAGGAGACCATGTCCACGCCGGGGTGCGCGGCGACGGCCTCGCCGACGACCGGGCCGTGACCGCTCACCATGTTGAACACCCCGGCGGGCAGCCCCACCTCGTCGAAGACCCCGGCCAGCGCGAAGGCCGCCAGCGGCGCCACCTCGCTGGGCTTCAGCACGACCGTGCAGCCTGCGGCGAGCGCCGGTCCGACCTTGCACACGATCTGGTGGAGCGGGTAGTTCCACGGCGTGATGGCGCCGACCACGCCGACCGGCTCCCGCAGGATCCAGGAGTTGCCGATCCTGCGGGTGTCGAACTCGTAGGCCTCGGCCAGCCGGGCGTAGGAGTCCAGCACCCCGGCGGGCATCAGGGTCTGCACCTTGAGCGCCATGCCGTAGGGGGCGCCCATGTCGGTGGAGATGATCCTGGCTATCTGGTCGGAGCGCTCCCGGATGAGCGCGGCCGCCGCGGCGAGGACCTTGCCCCGCTCGGCGGGGGGCGTGGCCGACCACCGCGGCAGGGCCGCGCGGGCGGCGGCCACGGCCGCCTCCACGTCGGCGGGCGACCCCGCGGGGACCCGGTCGATCAGTTCCTCGGTCGCGGGGTTGACGACGTCGATGCTCGCGCCCGACGCCGACGGCCGCCATGCTCCGTCCAGATAAAGGTGACGCATTCCCTCATCCTTGCGCGAGGACCGGGGGGAAGGCGAGAGTCCCGATCGCTACGCGGCGTGTTCGTTGCATCACCGACCGTCAAAGGCGCGGCTGGATGCTGTCCGTCGCTTCGTCCGCCAAGAATACGGAGGAGCGTCCCGGTCGGTGGTGAATAGCCGAGATCTCGCACATTCGCCATGTCTCGTCGCATCTCACCGTGCATGAGGGGAGCACAGCTCCCCTCACGTCTCATCGCACGCGCGAGCGGCACCGCTGCCGTCGCGCGCACGCACGCACGTACGGACGGCACGGCTCCTGTCGCGTTCCGTCGCACGTGAGAGCGGCACGGCTCCCGCCATGCGCCGTCACGGCACGAGGGAGTGCGGCTCCCGTCGCACGCGCGGCCGGTTCCCCGGCCGCGCGGCCCACCGGCTCAGCCGGAGATCGACATCCGGGTGCGTCAGTCGAAGATCGGCGGCCGGGTGCGGGAGCGCTTCAACTCGAAGAAGCCGTCGAAGCCGGCGACCAGCCGGACGCCGTCCCAGAGCCTGCCCGCCTCCTCGCCCTTGGGCGCGGGCGAGATGACCGGACCGAAGAACGCGACGTCGCCGACCGCGATCACCGGGGTGCCGACCTCCTGGCCGACCCGGTCGATGCCGTCGGCGTGCGAGGCGCGCAGTGCCGCGTCGTAGGCGTCGGAGTCCATCGCGTCGGCGAACGCGCGGTCCAGGCCCGCCGCCTCGAGCGCCTCCTCCACGGTCTCGCGGAGGGTGTCGAGCTGCTTGACCCTGCCCTCGTTGTGGAAGCGGACGCCCAGCTCGGTGTAGAGCCGGCCGACCGTCTCGGAGTCGTGCTTCTCCTGCACCGCGGTGACCACCCGGGCCGGGCCGAGGGCCTTGCCGATCATCTCGCGGTAGTCCTCGGGGACGTCCTTGTCCTCGTTGAGGACGTACAGGCTCATGATGTGCCAGCGCGGCTCGATCGGCCGCACCTTCTCCACCTCCAGCAGCCAGCGCGAGGTCATCCACGCGAAGGGGCAGAAGGGGTCGAACCAGAGGTCCACCGGTGTGCGCTCGGTCATCGGTCAGCTCTCTCCTCAAAAGGATGTTCCTCCACGGGACAACCCCTCGCGCGAGAGGTCGTATTCCGCCCGCGGGCGATCGCGCCGGGGATCTTCTCCACCCTCCGGAGAGGAGGCCGGGCCGTCATCCGATCTTCCAGGCGACGATTCCCCGCCCCTCGTGGCAGGATTCAGAACAGTCCTCCAGCAACGGAGCGGAGGAAGTTGCGACGAGGGAGCGGTAGTGGCAGGCAATCTGACCCGTGACGAGGCCCGCGAGCGCGCACGGCTGCTCAGCGTGCAGTCGTATGCGGTGGAGCTCGACCTGACCGAGGGTGAGGAGCGCTTCGAGAGCGTCACCACGGTCCGCTTCACCAGCACCCGGGCCGGCGCTGAGACGTTCATCGACCTGGCCGGGGCCAAGGTGCGCAAGGCCGTCCTGAACGGCGCCGAGCTCGACGTGAGCACCTACGACCTCGAGACCGGCCGGCTCCCCCTGCCGGGCCTGGCCGAGAGCAACGAGCTGCGGATCGACGCCGACTGCTCCTACATGCGCACCGGCGAGGGCCTGCACCGTTTCGTCGACCCGGTCGACAAGAGCGTCTACCTGCACAGCCAGTTCGAGACGGCCGACGCCCACCGGATGTACGCCTGCTTCGACCAGCCCGACCTGAAGGCGACCTTCGAGCTGACCGTGCTCGCACCCTCCCACTGGGAGGTGATCTCCAACGCGGCGCCCGACGGGATCGAGGACCTCCCCGAGCACCGCGGCAGGCACGGGGCCCTGCAGGCGTCCAAGCGCTGGCACTTCCCGCCCACCCCGGTGATGAGCACCTACATCACCGCGCTGTGCGCCGGGCCGTACCACAAGGTGACCTCCGAGCACGACGGCATCCCGCTGGGCCTGTACTGCCGGGCCTCGCTCGCCGAGCACCTGGACGCCGACAACATCTTCGAGGTCACCCGGCAGGGCTTCGACTTCTTCCACAAGGTGTTCGGCCTGCGCTACCCCTTCGGCAAGTACGACCAGCTCTTCGTGCCGGAGTTCAACGCCGGCGCGATGGAGAACGCCGGCTGCGTGACGTTCCTGGAGGACTACGTCTTCCGCTCCCGCGTCACCGACGCCGTCATCGAGCGCCGCGCCGAGACGATCCTGCACGAGATGGCGCACATGTGGTTCGGCGACCTGGTCACCATGCGCTGGTGGGACGACCTGTGGCTGAACGAGTCCTTCGCCACCTACGCCTCGGTGCTCTGCCAGGCCGAGGCCACCCGCTGGGGCCAGGGCGCCTGGACGACCTTCGCCAACGTGGAGAAGGCCTGGGCCTACCGCCAGGACCAGCTGCCCTCCACCCACCCGATCGCCGCCGACATCGTCGACATGCACGCGGTCGAGGTCAACTTCGACGGCATCACCTACGCCAAGGGCGCCTCGGTCCTCAAGCAGCTCGTCGCCTACGTCGGCCTGGACAACTTCCTGGCGGGCGTGCGCGACTACTTCAACGAGCACGCCTGGGGCAACACCGAGCTCTCCGACCTGCTGCGCGCGCTGGAGCGCACCAGCGGCCGCAACCTGTCGGAGTGGTCCAAGGAGTGGCTGGAGACCTCCTGGGTCAACACGCTGCGCCCGGCCTTCGAGGTCGACGAGGCGGGCCGCTTCACGAGCTTCGAGGTGCTGCAGGAGGCTCCGGCCGACTACCCGACGCTGCGCTCGCACCGCGTCGCCATCGGCCTGTACTCCTACTCCGGTGACGCCCTCGTCCGCGTCAAGCGGGTCGAGCTCGACGTGGTCGGCGCGCGCACGGCCGTGGCCGAGCTGGTCGGCGAGGTCCAGCCGGACCTGGTGCTGATCAACGACGACGACCTGACCTACGCCAAGGTCCGGCTGGACGAGCGCTCGCTGCGCACGCTGGTCTCCGGCGGCATCGCGAAGTTCGCCGGGCCCTCGGGTTCGCTGCCCCGGGCGCTGTGCTGGTCGGCGGCCTGGGACATGACCCGCGACGCCGAGATGGCCACCCGCGACTACGTGGCGCTGGTCGCCTCCGGCATCGCCTCGGTCGAGGACATCACCGTCGTCCAGACCGTGCTGCGCCAGGCCCGCCTGGCCGTCCAGCAGTACGCCGACCCCGCCTGGCGCGCCGAGGGCCTGGCCCTGCTGGCCTCGGCGCTGCGCTCCCTCGTCGCCGTGGCGGAGCCCGGCTCGGACCACCAGCTGGCCTACCTCAACGCGCTGGCCGCCACGGCCGTCTCCGCCGACGACATGGCGTTCCTGAAGGGCCTGCTGGACGGCACGGTCGTCCTGGAGGGCCTGACCGTCGACACGGACCTGCGCTGGACCCTCACCCAGGCCCTGGTCTCCGGCGGCGTGCTCGGTGACGCCGACATCGCCGAGGAGCTGCTGCGCGACCCCACCGCGACCGGCGAGCGCGCCGCCGCCCTGGCCCGCGCCGCCCTCCCGACCGCCGAGGGCAAGGCCGGCGCCTGGAACGCGATCACCGAGGGCGGGTTGAGCGGCGCGCTGCTCCGCTCGACGGTCGGCGGCTTCATGGACCCGCGCCACCCCGAGCTGCTGGAGCCGTACGCCGACCGGTACTTCGCCGAGATCGGCCGGATCTGGAAGTCCTGGACCTCCGACAGCGCCCAGAACTTCGCCAACGGCTGCTACCCGGCCCTGGCCGTCTCCCCGGAGACCGTCGCCAGGACCGAGCGGCTGATCGAGGAGAGCAACCCGCCGCACGCGCTCAGGCGCCTGCTCCTGGAGGGCGCCGACGGCGTCCGCCGCGCTCTGCGGGCCCAGGCCAGGGACGCGTCGGCCTGAGGGACCGGACCGGCAGGCGCCCCCGCGGGAAACGGCGGGGGCGCCGTCGCGTTCCGGCTCCGGACGCTCCGAATGCTCCGGACGGCGGGGCGCCGCGGTGCCCCCGCGCCGGGCGCACCGGGCTCCGCGCACGCTGCACACTCCGTACGCCGGGGGCGCCGCCGCGCTCCCCGAGACGGCGCCGGCGGTTCCGCGAACCGCCGGCGCCGGGAAAAGCGAGGCCGTCCGCTGATGGATTCGGTACAGGACCTGCTCGTCGCGCTCGCCAGGCGGCACGCGTTCGCCGACCTCGAGGCCCTAACCGACGATCCCGAGGTCGCCGCGGTGTGCGAGTTCGGGCACCGATTGCTCTCCCTCGACGCCGAGGACTTCGCCGCCGAGGCCCGGCGGGTGCCCCCGGCCCTGCGGCGGCGCGCGCGGGCGTGCACCATGCCGCAGACCCCCAGGGAGCAGCCGCGCGGCGCGCTGGAGTCGCTGCGCCCGGCCTACGGGCTGCTGCTGGAGGTGATCGCGATCCGCTGGGAGCGGCGCGAGCTCAGCCCCATGGTGGCCGCCCTGCACATCGCCAGCGAGTACCTCCCGATGCTCGCCTTCGAGTCGGTGCTCGGCCACGCGGGCGACCCGGTCCGCTGGCCCGCCGGGCTGAGCTCGCCCGGCAGCAGGTTCGGCGTGATCGGCGACCGCGAGTGCGACCACACCAAGTCCGAGCAGTCGGCCGCCAACCGGACCCTGCGGGTGGCCGTGGAACCCGCCGAGGGCTGGCGGGCCTACTTCGACCGCCAGCACAGCCAGGTCGCCGGCGCGCTGGCCACCTGCGTGTCCGACTGCCGCAGCCCCTGCACCGCGATGGACTGGGTGGCCCCGGGCCCGCGCGAGGACCTCGCCCTGCGCTCACGGGTGGCGCTGGCCTTCGCCGAGACCCCGCTGGTACGGCTCCGCCACGCGGCACCGGTGGGCCACGGGTTCGGCGTGCCCTCGCCCGAGGAGGTCCTCGAGGCCTGGGAGCGCAGCCGGGTCCTGCTGGCCAAGAACGAGGTGGGCGGCGCGGCCGGGCGGGAGGACGGATTTCCGCTGCCGGGGCTGCCCAGCCTCTTCTCCGCCGTCGCCGCCGCCCCGGTGACCGTCTCGACGCTGCTGGAGGACATCACCGTCCACCTGGTCGGACTGCTGAGATCCGGCGGAGACGGGGCCTCGGGGCGGACGGGGGTTCTCTAGAGAGGAAACGTATGGATACCCGCTGCGGTGCACCCTCATGCGGGTGACCGTGGTCACAAAAGTGTGAGTTGGGGACTACTAGGCACCCTCTTGGAACTTCGGCTACCGTGAGTCACGTGGACTCCGGTCATGTGCCAGAAGACGGTAACAGCACGTCACCGCTCCGGGTCGGTGATCGCCGGGCCGAGGAGAGGCCGGCGGCTCGGCCCGTCGCGCCCGCGTCTACGTACGCGCCGACCGCCGAGCGGGCCTCCCTGCGCGGCCTGCTCGGCCATCCCCGCTACCGTCCGCTCCGCCGCCGGCTGCTGATCGCGGTCGTCGCGGGAGTGGCGGGGGGCTTCCTGCTCGCCGGCTGGCGCTGGGGGGTGACCGCCGCCGTGCTGGCCGCGATCGCCGACACGGTGGTGCGCGCCCGCTCGCACTCGACCGTGCCCGCCTGGCGGCGCGCCTCGGTCGCCGAGCGGCGCACCGAGGCGCAGCTGAAACGGCTGGAGCGCAGCGGCTACCGCACCCTGCACGCCCGCGCGATCCCGGACAGCGAGGCCCAGATCGACCATCTGGTCATCGGCCCCACGGGGGTCTACGCCGTCGACTCCGAAAAGTGGGACAAGCGGCTCCCGGTGCGGGTGCAGTCCCACCGCAAGCTGTTCCACGGCCCGTTCGACCAGAAGAAGCGCCTGGACGAGGCCCGCTGGGAGGCGAGCCGGGCCGCCGAGCTGATCGGCAAGGCCCTCGGCCGCGAGGTCGTCATCGTCCCCTCTCTCGCGATCTACGGGCCGCCCGTCCCGTGGAAGGTCCTCACCGTCCGCGAGGTCGACGTGTTCGACGGCTCGCGGGTCCGTAAGTGGATCACCAAGCGGGAGCGCTCGCTCACCGACGCCGAGATCCGGAAGATCTACGAGATCGCCGAGCGGGTCCTGCCCTCCCGCTATCCCGAGAGCTGACCCGTTCCCCGTCCCGGACGCCCGGTGGCCCCCGCCGCCGGGCGTTCCACGTCTCTTCGGCGTCTCTTCGGCGTCCCTTCGTCGCCGCCGCCGCCGCGCCGGACGCGTTCCGGGCGTCCGCCCTGGACATCGCGGGGGACGTCCGCAACATGGACCGCGGGTCTCACCAGGCGGGCGCTGGCCGTACCATTTGAAGACTCAGCGTCGATGATGGGAGAAGCGTCATGCCGGCCCTCAGGTCTCGTACGGTCACTCACGGCAGGAACATGGCCGGAGCCCGGGCCCTGCTCCGGGCGACGGGCGTGGACGGCGGCGACTTCGGCAAACCGATCATCGCCGTGGCCAACAGCTTCACCCAGTTCGTCCCCGGGCACGTCCACCTGCGCGAGGTCGGCGACGTCGTCGCCGGCGCGATCCGCGAGGCCGGGGCGATCCCGCGGGAGTTCAACACGATCGCGGTCGACGACGGCATCGCCATGGGCCACGGCGGCATGCTCTACTCGCTGCCCAGCCGCGAGCTCATCGCCGACGCGGTCGAGTACATGGTCAACGCCCACTGCGCGGACGCGCTGATCTGCGTCTCCAACTGCGACAAGATCACCCCGGGCATGCTGCTGGCCGCGTTCCGGCTCAACATCCCCACGGTCTTCGTCTCCGGCGGCCCGATGGAGGCCGGCAAGACGGCGGGCCGGAAGCTCGACCTGATCGACCCGATGATCGCCGCCGCCAACGAGGACGTCTCCGACGCCGAGCTGCTGGAGATGGAGGAGAACGCCTGCCCGACCTGCGGCTCGTGCAGCGGGATGTTCACCGCCAACTCGATGAACTGCCTCGCCGAGGCCATCGGCCTGGCGCTTCCGGGCAACGGCACGATCCTGGCCACCCACAAGGCCCGCAAGAAGCTGTTCCAGGATGCCGGCCGGCAGCTGGTGGAGATCACCCGCCGCTACTACGAGCAGGACGACGAGAGCGTCCTGCCGCGCAGCATCGCCACCAAGGAGGCGTTCGAGAACGCCATGACGCTGGACGTGGCGATGGGCGGATCGACCAACACGATCCTGCACATCCTCGCCGCGGCCCGCGAGGCCCAGGTGGACTTCGGCCTGAAGGAGATCAACGAGATCTCGCTGCGGGTGCCGTGCCTGTGCAAGGTCGCCCCGGCCACGGACAAATACCACATCGAGGACGTGCACCGGGCCGGCGGCATCCCCGCCATCCTGGGCGAGCTCGACCGGGGCGGGCTGCTCCACCGCGACGTGCCCACCGTCAACGGCGGCACGCTGGGCGACTACCTCGACGCCTGGGACCCGAAGTCGGCCGGCGCCCTGCCCGAGGCGCGGGAGCTGTGGCACGCCGCCCCCGGCAACATCCGAACCGTCAAGCCGTACTCCCAGGAGGCCCGCTGGGACTCCCTCGACCTCGACCGCGAGGGCGGCTGCGTGCGCGACATCGAGCACGCCTACACCCGCGACGGCGGCCTGGCCGTGCTCTACGGCAACATCGCCGCCGAGGGGTGCATCGTCAAGACCGCCGGGGTCGACGAGTCTATCTGGCGCTTCTCCGGGCCCGCGGTGGTCTTCGAGTCGCAGGAGGACGCGGTCGAGGGCATCCTGAACAACCGCGTCAAGGAGGGCGACGTCGTCGTCATCCGCTACGAGGGGCCCAAGGGCGGGCCCGGCATGCAGGAGATGCTCTACCCGACCTCGTTCCTGAAGGGCAAGGGGCTGGGCAAGGCCTGCGCGCTGATCACCGACGGCCGCTTCTCCGGCGGCACCAGCGGCCTGTCCATCGGCCACGCGTCCCCGGAGGCGGCCGAGGGCGGGACCATCGCCCTGGTCGAGGACGGCGACCTCGTCGAGATCGACATCCCGGGCCGCTCGATCGAGCTGAAGGTGCCGGAGCAGGAGCTGGCCGCCCGGCGCGAGCGGCTCCTGGCCGACCTGGGCGGCTACCGCCCCCGTGACCGCCACCGCCCGGTGACGGCCGCGCTCCAGGCCTACGCCGCGCTGACCACCTCGGCCTCCACCGGCGCCTCGCGCGACCTGTCCCAGCTCTCCCGGTAGGCGCATCCGCGCAGGACCGTCCGCAGGCGGTCCTGCGCGTCCCGGGTACGGCCGCGCCCGGGGACGGCCCCGGCACGTCTCCGGGCACGCCGGGTACGGTCCCGCCCGGAGTACGGCCCCGCGCGCCTCCGGGCACGCCATCGGACGACCCGGACGGTGCACCCGGCCGGGCTCTCCCATGACGGACATACGGACGGCGAATCCTGCCAGTCTCCATGACGGGCATCCGGACGGCGAATCCGCGGCGGCATGCCGGGCTTTCCCTTGGGTTATAGTCCTGAAGCCGGTAACTCTGTTCGAAAAATGTCGGCGCTCGTCCGTATTCTGTGGGTATGGCTACCGTCATGAAGCCCCCAGCCAGCCCGCTGACGACCGCCGAGATCGCCGCCCTCGCCCTGTCCCTGGCACACCTGGGGTCGGGCCCGCAGGCCGCCGCCGCCCGGCACGGCCTCCGCCACGCCTTCGAGCACCTGGAGCTCGACGACGACGTCACCGCAGCCACCCTCGCCACCCTGACCGAGCCGCTCCCCTCCGCCGTCGCCGACCGGGCCAGGACCATCGCGAGCGCGATCACGTCCCGGCTCGTGATCCGCCTGCACTACCGGGACGTCTCCGGCCGGATCACCGTCCGTGACGTCGACCCCGTGACCTGCATGGTCCACCGCGAGCACTGGTACCTCGTGGGCATGTGCCGCATGCGCGGTGCGATCCGGGCCTTCCGGTTCGACCGGATCATCGCCACGGAGCCCACCTTCGTCCCCGCCCGGCCGCATCCGGCCGAGCGCTTCCTGCCCTTCCAGGGCAAGCGCGCGGCGTGACCCTCCGCAAGCGGTGTGATCCCCCTCGGGCACATCCGCTGAAGCGCCGCGCCGTGCGCCCCTGAGACGCCGGAACGCCGCCCCGCGAGCGCAGGGCGGCGTTCTCCCGTGCGGATCCGCGACCTGGACGCCGCTTCCCGGAGACTCCGGCCGGGGTCAGCCGCAGCAACCACCACCGCAGCAACCGCCACCACCGGCGGGCCTGGGGGCGGCGGCGC
Organism: Planomonospora parontospora; assembly: GCA_014647935.1. GTDB lineage: Bacteria > Actinomycetota > Actinomycetes > Streptosporangiales > Streptosporangiaceae > Planomonospora > Planomonospora parontospora. The sequence continues at coordinate 80,254 of BMQD01000021.1, read as the reverse complement.
CGCCGGTCATGGCGACCGTGGACAGCAGCCGGACGGTGTCCTCGTGTCCCTCGGGGCAGAGCGCGGGTTCGTCGGACTTGGCCATCGGGCGCGAGAGCTCGAAGGTGGAGCCGCAGGCGCGGCAGCGGAAATCGTAGCGAGGCATGCCACCAGATTACTCAGGCCGCCGGGTTCCTCCCCCTTCCCGGAGCAGTCGTGACCCGGTCGTCGCGGAGACGTCACGGAATCCGGCGCGACGGTGCCCTCACCCGAATGCGATCGCGGCGTAGTCGGCGATCGCCCGGTAGCCGATCGCCTGGTAGACGGAGTTGGAGACCGGGTTGCCCAGATCGGCGAAGAGCAGCACCTCGATGGCGCCGGCGTCCAGCGCCTCGCGGGTCACCGCGCGCGTGACCGCCTCGCCGTATCCCCGGCCACGGAACTCCGGCGGCGTGTAGACCGGGCCGATCCGCGACATCGAGGCGATCGGCACGGAGAAGGCCGCGCACGCGACGGGACGCCCGCCGTCCTCCCACAGGATCAGCTCCTCCCGGCCGATCCGGCTGGAGACCACCGGCAGCATCTCGCCCGCCGCCCGCTCCCCCAGCGCCTCGAGGTGGAAGTCGGCGAACCAGGCCGCCAGAAGCTCACGGTCACCGGTGCCCGCCGTACGGGCGGCCCCGGGGACCGGGCGCCGGGGCGGGGTCACGATCTCCAGCCGGTAGAGGCGCTCGGGGACGCGCCGGGCCACAGGCCGCCACCAGGAGGCGGCGAACGCCTCCGCCTGTGCCAGCGGCCCCTGGACCTCGGGGACCTCCCGCTCGGCCTCGATCAGCGCGGCGGCCAGGGACGGCACGGAGGAGGCGGGGAGGTCGGGCAGGAGCAGCCCGCGCGGCGGCGTCTGGAGCGCCGCGGCGACGGTCCGGCCGTCCTCCTCCAGCCAGGCCAGCAGCACGTCCCCGCTGTGGACGCCGACGCGGATCGCGCGCAGGACGGTGAGCGGGACGGTGTTGCGGACCGGGTCGCGGAGCAGCCACGGCTCCGCCGCCCCGGCGAACACCTCGACGTCGGAGGTGAAGATCCATGCCATGCACCGATTGTGCCGACAAGGACCTCGCCGGGGCGAGCGGATACGGGGCTGATCTCAGGCCGCGTTCTCCGCGAGGTACGGAGCCCACTGGGGGTCACCGACGACGTGCGCGCCGATCAGCCGCCAGTGCACGCCGCGCGGCACCACCGGGGCGACGTTCAGCGTCCAGCCCAGCTCCTCCAGCAGCCTGTCGGCCTTGCGGTGGTTGCACGTCGTGCACGAGGCCACGCAGTTCTCCCACGTGTGGGGGCCGCCGCGCGAGCGGGGGATCACGTGGTCGATGGTGTCGGCCCGCTGGCCGCAGTAGGCGCACCGGTAGTCGTCCCGGCGCATCAGCGCGGTCCTGGTCAGCGGGATCCGCGACCGGTAGGGGATGCGGACGTAACGACGAAGCCTGATCACCGACGGCACGTCGACCGTGCGGCTCGCCGAGCGGAGCACGGCGCCCCGCCCGTCGCGGTGCACGACGTCCGCCTTCTCCCGCAGCACCAGCACCACGGCGCGGTGCATGGGGAGGGTGGTCAGGGGTTCGAAAGTGGCGTTGAGCAGAAGGACCTGGCGCATCAGCGGGCCTCTCCCGCCGTGCGTCGCGTCGTCTCGGGGGGCACGCCGTCGCGTGCCCCGGTTGGCGGCCCCTCTTGGGGCCCGGGCGCTTCCGTCACGAGGACCTCCGCCGGACGGCCCAGCGGATGGTCACCACGGCACCGTCCTGGACCAAGTTTGACTTCTGGACCGGTGTGCCCGCCACTCATAAACGACTGGAGGGACTCCTGGTGCTTTTATGCCCCCATTACCTGTTCTTCACTCCTCCGAAGCTCGTTCGGTACGCCTGGCGCGCAAGCGGTGTCCCGTTGTCCGCCGGAGGTCGTAGGGTTCCAGCCATGACGCGACAGCCGTACCCGCCCGCCCGCCGTGACGACGTCGTCGAGGACCTGCACGGCACCCCCGTCCCCGACCCCTACCGCTGGCTGGAGGACCCCGACGAGCCGGCCACCGCCGCGTGGCTGGCCGACCAGGAGAGGCTCTTCACCGCCGAGATGGGGGAGCTCCCGGGGCGGGAGCGGTTCAAGGCCCGGGTCGCCGAGCTGCTGAGGTCCGGTTCGGTGGGCGCCCCGGTCTGGCGGGGCGAGCGGCACTTCTTCATGCGCCGCACCCCGGAGCAGGAGCACTCCGTGCTGTACACCGCGGACTCCTCCGGCGCCGAGCGGGCGCTGCTCGACCCGATGGCGCTGGACCCGACCGGGCTGACCACGCTGGACGCCTGGCAGCCCGACAAGGAGGGCCGCCTGCTCGCCTACCAGATCTCGGTGGGCGGCGACGAGGAGTCCAGCCTCTATCTCATGGATGTCGCGACCGGGACCCGCATCGAGGGTCCGATCGACCGGTGCCGCTACTCCCCCATCGCCTGGCTGCCCGGCGGCGAGGCGTTCTACTACGTGCGCAGGCTGCCCGCCACGGAGGTCCCCGCAGGCGAGGAGCAGTACCACCGCCGCGTCTACCTGCACCGGGTCGGCACCTCCACCGAGGAGGACGTGCTGATCTTCGGGCACGGCATGGAGAAGACCAACTACTACGGCGTCGGGGTGTCGCGCGACGGCCGGTGGCTGCAGATCTCCGCCTCCCGGGGCACCGCTCCCCGCAACGACCTGTGGACCGCCGACCTGGAGGCCTCCTCCTCCGAGGCTCCGGAGCTCGTCGTCGTCCAGGAGGGCGTCGACGCCCAGACCGGCCTGCACTTCGGCCGCGACGGCCTGCTCTACGTCTTCACCGACCGCGACGCCCCCCGCGGGCGGATCTGCGTCACCGACCCCACAACGCCGCAGGCCGAGCACTGGCGCGACCTGATCCCGCAGGACCCCGAGGCCGTGCTCTCGGACTTCGCGATCCTCGACGACCTCGACCGGCCGGTCATGCTGGCCGGCTGGACCCGCCACGCGATCAGTGAGATCTCCGTGCACGACCTGGCCACCGGTGAGCGGACCGGCGAGGTGCCCACCCCCGGGCTGGGCACGATCGGCGGCATCAGCGAGCGGCCGGAGGGCGGCCACGAGGCCTGGTTCGGCTACACCGACAACACCACGCCGCCCACCGTCCAGCGCTACGACGCCCGCACCGGTGAGACCTCCCTCTGGGCCGCCTCCCCCGGCGCCGTCGAGGTGCCCGCGGTCACCACCGAGCAGGTCGTCTACCGCTCGGCCGACGGCACCGAGGTCCACATGCTGGTGATCTCCCCGCCCGGCGCCGAGGGCCCTCGCCCCACGATCCTGTACGGCTACGGCGGCTTCGGCATCTCGATGACCCCGGGTTACTCGGCCTCGATCCTGACCTGGGTGGAGGCGGGCGGCACCTACGCCATCGCCCAGCTGCGCGGCGGAGGCGAGCAGGGGGAGGACTGGCACCGCGCCGGGATGCTCGCCGGCAAGCAGAACGTCTTCGACGACCTGCACGCGGCGGCCGAGCACCTGATCGCCGGCGGCGTCACGACCCCCGACCGGCTGGCCATCTCCGGCGGCTCCAACGGCGGCCTCCTGGTCGGCGCGGCCCTCACCCAGCGTCCCGACCTCTACGCCGCGGTGGCCTGCTCGGCCCCGCTGCTCGACATGGTCCGCTACGAGCTCTTCGGCCTCGGCGCGACCTGGAACGTGGAGTACGGCTCGGCCGAGAAGCCCGACGAGTTCGCCTGGCTCTGGTCCTACTCCCCGTACCACCGGGTCCGCGAGGGCGTCTCCTACCCGGCGACGCTGTTCACCGTCTTCCAGTCCGACACCCGGGTCCACCCGCTGCACGCCTGGAAGATGTGCGCGGCCCTCCAGCACGCCCAGGCGGCCGACCGGCCGGTCCTGCTGCGCAACGAGGCCGAGACCGGTCACGGCGCCCGCGCGGTCAGCAAGACCGTCGACCTCGCCGCCGACCAGCTCACCTTCCTGGCCCACCACACCGGCCTGACCGCCTGAGGGCTCCCCGCCCGTCCCGGCCGTCCGGAGCCGATTCCCCGCCCGCCGGGACGGGCGGGGACCGCCCTCGGTTCCGGCGGGAAACCGTCGGCACCGGCGGTTACCGTCGAGGGGTGGAAGAAGTCGTGACGACCGGCGGCCTGACCTACGCCGCAGCCGAGCCGAGCCCCGCCCTGCAGCCGTACGTCAGGCAGCTTTCGGCCTACTCCGAGCGCTACGACACCCCCCTCGAGCGTCGGCAGCCGCCGTTCGCCGGCATCGTGCTGATCTTCGGCTTCGGCGCACCGCTCGGCCTGGACGGTCCCGGCGGGGCCCGGAGGCTGGCGTCCTTCACCGGCGGCCTCCACGAGACCTACGTCGACACCGTCACGACCGGTGCGGCGGAGGGCGTGCAGGTCGACCTGACCCCGGCGGGAGCGCGGCGGCTGCTGGGGATCCCGCTGAGCGAGCTGGCCAACCGGGTGATCCCGCTGGAGGAGGCGCTCGGTCCGTGGGCGGGCACCGCGGTGGAGCGGCTGGCCGGAGCAGGTGACCGGCACGCCCGCCTGGCGCTCCTGGACGGACTGCTCGTCCGGCGGATCCATACGGCCCCCGACCCGGACCCCCGGGTCGGCTGGGCGTGGAGCCGGCTCGTGGCCACCGGCGGCGCGGCGGGCGTCGCGGCACTGGCCCGCGAGCTCGGCTGGAGCCACCGGCACCTCGTCGCCCGCTTCCGCGACCAGATCGGCCTCACGCCCAAAGCCGCCGCCCGGGTGCTCCGCTTCGAGCACGCCCTGGACCGCCTGCGCGGCGGCGCCCGCCCCGCGGACACCGCCGCGGCCTGCGGTTACTACGACCAGGCGCACATGAACCGCGACTTCCGGACGATGGCCGGGGCCAGCCCCGGCGAGCTGGTCAGGTCCTGGACCGCGGGGCGGGCGATCGTCCCGGGCTGAGTTCCGCCTCCAGGTCAGATTCTTCCAAGCCCCGCGGCGTCCCCTCTCTGCACACTGGCAGGACCGCGCAGACGACCGCGGAGAAGGAGGAACGATCATGCGAACGGTATATCCACTGGTCCGCTACCGCGATCCGGCGGCGGCGATCGAGTGGCTCGGCAAAGCGTTCGGGTTCGAGGCGGGGGACGTCTCCACGGACGGCGACGGCACGATCACGCACGCCGAACTGACCGCCGGCACCGGAATGATCATGCTGGGTGCCGGGGAGCCCGGCGGCCAGGGGGTCTACGTGGCCGTCGAGGACCCGGACGCCCACCACGACCGCGCGGTGTCCGCCGGGGCGGAGATCACCTCCCCGCTGACCGACCGGCCCTACGGCTCGCGGGAGTACGCCTGCAAGGACCCCGAGGGCTGCCAGTGGTACTTCGGGACGTACCGGCCCTGACCTCACCCGGTGCCCGTCCTCCGCGGCGGGGCCCTCGGCCCGGAGTGCGGTCCGGCGCGACGGCCCTAGCGGGGGAAGACGATCGTCTTGTGGCCGTCGAGCAGCACGCGCTGCTCGGCGTGCCACTTGACCGCCCTGGCCAGCACGAGGCACTCCACGTCCCGGCCGATGGCGACCAGGTCCTCCGGGGAGTGGCTGTGGTTGACCCGGGCCACCTCCTGCTCGATGATCGGCCCCTCGTCCAGGTCCGACGTCACGTAGTGGGCGGTGGCCCCGATCAGTTTCACCCCGCGGGCGTGCGCCTGGTGGTACGGCTTGGCGCCCTTGAACGACGGCAGGAAGGAGTGGTGGATGTTGATCGCCCGCCCGGCCAGCTTCTCGCAGAGGTCCTGCGAGAGCACCTGCATGTAACGGGCGAGCACCACCAGATCCGCCTGGTAGTGCTCGACCAGCGTCAGAACCTCCGCCTCCTGCCTCGCCTTGGTCTCCGGGGCGACCGGCAGGTGGTGGTAGTCGACGCCGTGCGACTGGGTGAGCGGGCGCAGGTCGGGGTGGTTGGAGACGACCGCGACGATCTCGATGTCGAGCAGGCCGGAGCGGACCCGGTGCAGCAGGTCGTTCAGGCAGTGGTCGAACTTGCTGACCATGATGAGCACGCGCGGCCTGACCGCCGCGGCGCGCAGGTTGACCTCCATGCCGAACTCGGGTGCCAGCGCGGCCAGGGCGGCGCGCAGCTCGTCCTCGGGCACCGGCGCGGAGAACTGCACCCGCATGAAGAACCGCTCGCTGTCCCGGTCGCCGAACTGCTGGCTCTCGGTGATGTTGCACCCGTACCCGGCGAGCATCCCGGAGACGGCGGCGACGACCCCGGGGCGGTCCGGGCAGGACAGCGTCAGGACGTACTCGGCAGCACTCATGGCCTCCACCTTCGCGCGGGTCGGATCGTTCGGGCGCCCTGGGACCGGGTCCGGCCGGCGGCCGCGTTCTCCGCGTCCGGCCGGCACCGGTCCGTCCCGGCGGCCGCGGGAACGAGGTTACCCGGGTCCGCCGCCAAGGCGGGCCTCCCCGTCGCTCCGCGGCCGGGCCGGCGCCGGCCGTCCCGCATCCGGGTGCTATGTTCCGCGGCCTCCGGGTATCTATGTCCGGTGACGGATCACCCCCGAGGCACGGACGGAGACGACACCGACGCAGACACGCAGCCCGCGTACGGGACCCGCACGCGAGAAGCCGGAGGCCCAGACGGCTGACGTGGGGTGGGAACCGTGGACCTCGCCGCGCTGACGGCGCTCGCGGCGCTGTTCGCGATCGTCACGGGGGTCAACGACGGCGGCGCGCTGCTCGCGACCGGCCTCAAGATCCCCAGCATCCGGCCGGTGACCGGCGTGCTCATGATGATGACCGCGGTCGCGCTGGTCCCCCTGGTGACCCACCGGGTGGCGACCACCTTCGCCACCCGCCTGACGGTCGTGGGCGGCCCCGCCGGGCGGATCGTCATGTCCGTCGCGGTCCTGTCCGCGCTGGCCGTCGTCATGGTCCTGAGCAACCGGGGCCGGCCCACCAGCCTGACCCTCGCCATCGTCGGCGCCCTCACCGGGGCCGGTCTGGGCTGGGGAGTCCCGGTCTCCCCGCGGACGGTGCTGTTCGTCCTCGCCGTCGCGCTGGCGGCGCCCTTCGTCGGCGCGCTGCTGGCGGTCCCGGTGCGCCGCGCGCTGTCGCGACTGGGGCACACCCGGCTGCTGCGGCGGTGGCACCGGGCCGGGTTCACCCTGCAGTGCCTGGCGTACGCGGCCAACGACGGCCAGAAGATGCTGGCCGTCTTCATGCTGGCCCAGGGCTTCTCGGAAGCGCATCTGCCCACCTGCGTCGCGATGGCCGGGATGTTCGGGGCCGGCTCCGTGTACGGCCTGCCGCGGGCCGGCCGTACGCTCAGCCGGGAGATCATCGCCTCGCGGCCGCTGCACGGGGTGACCGCCGAGCTGGCCAGCGGCACCGCGGTGCTCGGCTGCGCCGCGCTCGGCGCGCCGGTGAGCATGACCCAGACCATCGCCGGCGCCCTGATCGGAGCCGGGATGACCGGGAGCGCCGGCCGGGTGCGCTGGCACGCCACACTGAAGATCGTTCTAGCCTGGATGCTGACGCTGCCGGTGAGCGGCCTGCTCGCCGCGGCGGCGGCGCTCATCGTCAGAGGGGTGGTCGCTTGAAACGGTTACGCCGCATCCGGGACCTGATGACCGGCCACATGGACAGCGCGCTCACCGACGCGCTGATCGGGCAGCTGGAGGCGACCAAGCAGGGGGCCTGGCTGGCCGTGTCCATGATCGGCGGTGACATCCGCAGGGCCCACGCGCACGAGGCGATGCGGGAGATCGAGCACCGGGGCGACACCGAGCGCGCTCGCCTGGTGGAGGAGCTCTCCGGCGCCCTGATCACCCCGATCGACCGGGAGGACATGTTCCGGCTGTCCCGCTCGATCGACGACGTCCTGGACTCCCTGCGGGACTTCGTCCGCGAGTCGCACCTCTACCGGGTGCGCGAGCAGCGGCGCTTCGCGCCCATGCTGGACCAGGTGATCACCGGGATCGAGGCCCTGGAGACCGCCGTCCACGACCTGGCGTCCCGGCCCTCGGCGGTCACCGGTGACGCGCTGGAGGTGAAGAAGGCCAGCGGCGCCCTCCAGCGCATGTACCAGTACGAGATCGCCCAGATCTTCTCCGGCGAGATAACCTCCGAGACCATGAAGGAGCGTGAGCTGGTACGCCGCCTGGAGGTCGTTGCGAGCGCCATCGGCGACGCCGCCGATGCCATCGCCGACGGCGCGATGAAGCGCTGAGCGATGGCGGAGGTGAGCGATCGGCCCGCGGCGCGGGTGATCTGCGTGGACGGGTCCGGCCGGGTGCTGCTGATGCACTGGCGCGACGCGGTGAGCGGGCAGGCCCTGTGGGAGCCGCCGGGCGGCGGGATCGATCCGGGTGAGACCCCGCTGGAGGCCGCCCGCAGGGAACTGGCGGAGGAGACCGGCCTGCCCGGTGCGGCGGTGCTGGACAGGTGGCTGCCGGTGCGCCGGGACTTCACCTGGCTCGGCGTCCGCTACGTCAAGACCGAGCGGTTCTACCTGGCCAGGTTCGACCGCGCCCCGCAGGTGCGTCCCGGCCGGCTCACCGCGGAGGAGGACGCCGCCCATCTCGGGTCGGGCTGGTTCCTCCTCGAGGAGATGCCCGGCCTGCCGGACGCGGTGGACCCACCCGGCCTACCGGAGATCGTCTCCCGGCTCACGCTGCTGGGATGACCCGGCCCGGACGCCGGCGCTCAGACGCCGGCGCTCAGCCGCCTGAAAGCGCGGCCCATGACGGCGGTGCCGCCGGGCAGGTCCGCGAGGCCGAACAGGCGGTTGCGCAGTGTTATCCGCCAGGCCTGGTGCGGGACCATCCAGCGGGCGGCCCCGCGGCCGCTTCTCTGCTTGCCCAGGACGAACGGGCGCATCCGGCGCTCGTAGCGCTCCAGCGCCGCCTCGACGCCGGCGCCGAGCAACTCGGTGGAGAGCAGGTGCGCCCCCGCCATCGCCATCGACGACCCCTGGCCCGCCATGAGCGAGACCGCGTGGGCGGCGTCGCCGAGCAGGGTGACCCGCCCCCGGGTCCAGCCGGGCATCCCGATCTGGGCAACCTGGTCGTAGTAGGGATCCTCCGGGCAGTGCGCCAGCACCCGGTCCACCAGGCCGCCCATCCCCCGGTAGCGGGACGTGATCTCCGCCCGGGTGTCGGCGGGCAGGGCCGTCCCCGGTGAGGCGTGGACCAGCCACGCGGCGAGGTCTCCGTCCCGCGTCGGGTAGATCCCCGCCTGCCGGTCCGGCACGCCCACCAGGAGGGCCCTCCTGCCCACCTCCTCCGCCAGTTCGGCGTCCCGGACCAGGTAGGAGGCCGTGTGGTAGCCGAGCAGGCGCAGGTAGCGCTCCTCCGGACCGAAGACCAGCCGCCGGACCACGGAGTGCAGGCCGTCGGCGCCCACCAGGAGGTCGGCGCGGTGGACGCTCCCGTCGGTCAGCTCGACGTCCACTCCGCCGGGGACGTCCCGGATCGCGGTGACGCTGGTGCCGTACCGGATCTCGGCGCCGGGGTCCAGCGACGACCGCAGGATCCTCTCCAGCTCGCCGCGCATGATGCTCAGCACGCGCCCGCCGGCCATCGCCCTGGCGGAGTCGTAGCTCAGGCCGCCGGCCCGCCTGCCGTGCCCGTCGAGGTAGACGATCTCGGTGATGTCGGCGGAGACTCCGTGCAGTTCGGCGAGGATGCCCATCCGCTCGGCCACGTCGTAACCGGCCCCGAAGAAATCGATCATGTAGCCGTCGTCGCGCGGCCCTGCCGACCGCTCGACGAGCGTCACCTCGGCTCCGGCCCGCCGCAACCACCATCCCAGGGTGAGCCCGGCGATTCCCGCGCCGCAGATCAGGACCCTCATGACGTCTCCTCTCCATTGCCGAACAGACCGTCCCGGTAGACGCTCAGCACCTCCTCCGCCCACCTGCTCGCCCCCTCGGGAGCGAGCGGGTCGACGCCGAGGACGTCGGCGAGCTGGTCGCGCAGGAGCAGCAGCACCAGGTCGTTGACCATGAGGAAGGCCGTACGGACCTCCGGGTCCCGGCCCGGGGCGAGGACCCCGCGCTCGACGAGCTTCCCGGTCATCGCCCTGCTGGCCGCGAACCACCGGCGGAACACGGCGGTCCCGGCGGGATCGCCGGACAGCAGCAGCCGGCGCAGGTAGGCGGGGACCGGCGAATCGGGCGGAAGCTCGGCCAGGAGCACCTCCGCCATGGACGCTCCGTCGGACAGGTCGAGCTCACCCCTTGCCGCTCCGGCGAACAGGCCGTCGAACACCGACGCCACGTGGTCGTCCACCGCGGCGCGGAGCCCGTCCTTCGAACCGAAGTGATGGATGACGAGGCCGGGTGAGACCTCCGCCGCCGAGGCGATCTGGCGGACCGTCACCGAAGCGGGCCCCTGCGCCGCGAACAGCTCCAGTGCCCGGTCCCGGATGACGGCCCTGGCGGTACGATCGTCTCGTGCTGAACGCATGTTTAATAAACTAAACGATCGTTCAGCACAAAGCAAGAGCCGCCCCCGTCACGAGTGATGACTCCGCGAGGAGTCGCCCCCCTCGCAGCTCGACCGTCACGGCACGAACCGGGCGACGGGAGGAAAGATCCTCAACCAGGAGGTAGAGGACCACCCCGACGGGAGAGGATCCTCCACCCGGGGCGGTACGGCCGCAGGTCCATCCCGCAGTCGACCGGGGAGGCATTCCCTTCCGGAGGGGGAGGACGACTCCCCCGGGAGTGGTTCTCTCCACCCCTCCGGGGAGCGCTCCTCTTCACCGCCGGCAGGACTCCCCCTTCATCTCGGACAGGAGTCCGGCTCCCACGCGACCCGGTTCCAGGGCTCGTCGACGACCCGGACCCCGGCATGCGGATCACCGGTGCATCCGGGTGGTCTCATCGGAAGGGGAGCGGAGGGGCTGGCCTTCCGGCACGGGACGGGCGGCGGGAGACCCGGCCACGTGACGGCCACCGACGGGAGACGCGGCCATGCGACGGCCACCGGCGCCCGCCCGGCAGGAGGTGGGACACCCGGGCGGGCGCCGGGGCGTTCCGGCCGGTGCAGGCGCCCTTCTCAGCCCACGTGCGCAGCGCTCGCGGCACCGCTCAGTCGGGCGACGCCGGGCTTGTGCACGATGATCCTTTTCATCGCACCCCCCAAAAAATCGACATGGGTACGAAGAGTAAGTATTCCGGCATCCCCTGGAATCGCAATGACGAAAAACGGATCAGTACAGCATTGGCATTATTTAGGCAGGACGGACATCGTGTCTTTCAGATCTTTTTCCCAATACAGCACGACGTATCCCCCGCGCTCCTCCCTGCGGATCTCACGCCAGCCGTACTTGCGATAGAGCCCGATCGCAGCATGCTGGTTCAGCGTGGTGTCGCAGAGGAGCCGGACATAGCCCAGCTCGACCGCCCGGGCCTCCAGGGAGAGGACCACTTGGGCGCCGTATCCCCGCCGCTGGAACTCCGGATGCACCCGTAACCGGCACATCTCGGCCGTTTCGTCGTCGATCCGGCGCAGCCCGCCCATCGCCGCCACGCGGCCGCCGATCTCCCCCACCAGGAACTCCCCCCGGTCGGCGAGGTAGACCTCGTTGATCCGCGGGAAGTCGTCGTCGTACCAGACGCCGTCTCCGGGGGCGAGGCCGACCTGCGCGAGGCAGATCTGGTGCAGCGCGCAGACGGCCTCGAGGTCGGACCAGCGGTAGCGCCTGATCCTGAGGCTCATGCAGTCGGCACTTCGAGCTCGGTCACCGAGGCGGTGCGCAGCGCCTCCAGATATGACTTGAGGCGGGGATGGCCGGGGGCCTTGGCCTCGACCGCCCTCGCCACCTCCTGCGCACGCTGCATGAGGATGTCCGGCCTGCACCCGTCGCCCAGGCCTTCGATCGTCGCCTGGGCGATCGTGAGCGCCTCCTCGACGTCGCCCTCCATCAGCTTGCACCTGGCCCGGTCAAGCCTGATCAATGTGGGATCGAGCCAGTCGGAGGGGCCGTACTTGGTGAGCGCCTGCTCGAGGATGAGGTCGGCCTCCATCGCCTGGCCCAGCCTGACCAGGGCGTCCCCCTGGTGGAAGTAGAGCTGGCGCTCGGTGTAGCCGAAGGCCGCGTCCTCCTTCTGGTCGGCGGTCATCTGGGAGAACGCCGCCCGGGCCCGGGACAGCGCCCGCTTGGCCTGGTCGACCACGTCCTTCTTGCCCGAACCCGAGAGCATCGCCAGCGCCCGGGCCTCGACCACCGGCGCCATTGCCTGGGCCGCGCACGGGGTCTGGCCGGCCAGGTCGCCGCTCTTCTTGGCGAGGTTGAGCGCCTCGCGCGGGTCGCCGTAGTAGAGCGGGACCAGCGCCTCCCGGGCCGTGACCCAGGCCCGCAGCGCGCGGTCCCCGGTCTCGTCCGCCGCCATCCTGCCGGTCCTGAAGAAGGACCGGGCCATCCGGTGGTCGCCCAGATTGATCATGATCATGCCGCTGAGGCCGGACAGCTGCGCCGCCATCCGGCAGAGCCGTTCCTGCAGGTCCACGGGCTGTCGGCGCTCCATCGCCTTGCGCACGGCGCTGAACTCCAGCAGCACGTCGCACAGCAGGCGGAGCGGCGGCGTGTTCATGTACTGCCGGCCGAAGCCGACGGCGGCCTCCTCCCACTGATCGAGCATCGCCGGGGAGACCGTGGCCGACACCAGGGTGCCGTCCATCCTCCTGCGTATGTTGTCCACCGATCCGAGCACCTGGCCGTCCAATGCGACACTGCCGCCGGCCAGAAGGCCCAGAAGCGTTCTCCGTAGCACGTTCTCGTCCTCCTCGCCCCCGTCCACCGAAGGGTCACTGTCGACCTGAGGTGGGATCCACCGCTCGCGCGGCCCAGGGGAAGCTTCGGGTTTCTCATCCTGGAGATCGCCTCGGACGACACCGGGCATCTTGTGGCCGTGGCCGCAGATGCACGGGCCCTCGTATCCAAGGGCGACCGGTTCTACCCGGTAGACGGTGCACAGATAGTGGAGGTATTCGGGACCGGGCCGCTTCAGCCCGCTCTCGTAGGCCGAGAGAAGCGTCTCCCCGATGCCGGGCGCCGGCTTCCCGTCGCGCTCGAACAGCGCCCTGACCTGCTCGATCACGTCGGCGAGCGCGATGCCGTGCGCGAGACGATGACCCTTGATCCGAGTGGTCCCGAACTGCGGACCGCACTTCTCGTGGATCTCCTCGGCTATCTGCGCCGAGCCTCGTCCCGCGGCCAGACCCCGAGCTCGGATCCGCCGCGCCAGCTCTGTCTCTCTGTGCTGCCTGCCGGACATACCGGCCCCTCTCTCGTGACCAGCTGGGCGGGCTGGCACACTTACATGTCCTGACCGGTCCTCTCCTGCTGACTCAGTGTGACCATAGCGTCGCACTGCGCCTACTGAGAATGATGGACCACCTTTGACTCATCCGGAACCAGCGAATAGAGCCATCGGCTAAGGATCGTCTCCCCCCGGACTGCTTCTTTCAACCTACTTGGGAGAACGTCCACCCTGATCTCGGTTTTCGCGCCGTTGACCGCCGCGCCGGTGTGAGACATCTTTGGCCGACCAGCACTGATTCGCCTGATCACAAGAATGCGATTCGGTGCCGGCCGAACCCAAGGAGGAGGGACGAGGTGCAGGGAGACGACTTCGCACATCTGGAGCGATTGGTGTCAGAACTGGGCGCTCGGGGGCTGCACGCCCGCGTGGTGCGGAGCCAGACGGGTCGCGTGTTCGTCCGCGTGATCAACCCGAACGCGACCAGCCTGGCGGAGAACGTCACCTGCCGCGCCCAGGCCGCGCCCAGCCATCCCGACTGGTACTACTGGTGGTCCTGGGGCGAGCGGATGCACACGGCGGAGGACCCCGCCGGTGCCGCGACCAAGGTCGCACGCGTACTCGCCGCGGTGGGGGATTGACCACGGCGGCGGACCGGCACGGAGCGCAGCCGTACCGGTCCGCCGCGCCCACCGCGGCCCGGCCGGGCCGGCGGGGTGACCGGTGCGGAGCGTCCTCGGACGCTGGGCACCCCGCCGGCTTCGGAACACAGAGCCGCCGTCCGGGTCCTCCCGGACGGCGATCGGGGAGAGATCCCTCCCGCGTAGCGGTACGGGACACGCTTCCGGGTGCGTGCCCCGTCCGTGCCGTACGCCACCGGAGCGTCCGGATCCGCCCCCCGCGGCCCCGGACCGGACGCCCCCGTCTTCCCCGGCGTGATGTGACGGCGGCCGCTTCTGTCGGCAATATTGGGGACGTCGATGACTTCCCCATTGCCGACCGAACCGATCCGGGAGGGATCCTCTCCGTGTTCCTGCTGTCCCCCAGTCCTTCTCCCACCCAGCCGCCGACCCCGGACCCCTCATCGACACCCCCCGCGTCGGTCCTGGAACTCCCCCTGCAGATGACCGAAGGCCTGAGCAAGGCGTGCAAGAGCAGCGGCGAGGCCGACATAGTCTGCGACCTCGTGTCCTCCGTCCTGCCCGCGGCCTGGGCCCCCGTGGTCGGCGGCCTGATCGCCATCGCACTGATCATGGTGATCGCCTTCGTCCTGCGCAACGTCGCCCACCGCCTGATCACCCGGGTGGTGCGGCGCGCCTCCTCGGGCAACTCCTCGCTCGCCGGGCGGCTGCGGGGCCGGCAGACGGTGCAGCCGGAGGGTCTCGACGCGGTCGCCGCGGAGCGGCGCAGGCAGCGCTCGGAGACCATCGGCTCGGTGCTGCGCTCGGTCTCCTCGATCGTCATCATCGGCACCGCGATCCTGACCGTCCTGGAGCGGCTCTCCGTCCCGATCGCCCCCCTGCTGACCAGCGTCGGCATCATCGGCGTGGCCCTCGGTTTCGGTGCCCAGGAGCTCGTCAAGGACTTCATCGCGGGCATGTTCATGCTCCTGGAGGACCAGTACGGCGTGGGCGACGTGATCGACGCGGGTCCCGCGATCGGCACCGTGGAGGCCGTCACGCTGCGCATCACCCGCCTGCGCGACGCCGACGGCCGCGTCTGGTACGTCCGCAACGGCACCATCACCCGGGTCGGGAACGAGTCCCAGGGCTGGTCCCGCGCGACCGTCGACGTCCCGGTCGCCTACAGCGCCGAGGTGCCCGCCGTCCGCGAGATCCTCTCCCAGGTGGCCGGGGAGATGTGGGAGGACCCCGCCTTCCGCGACTCCGTCATCGTCGAGGAGCCGCAGGTCTGGGGGATCGAGCAGATCTCCGACACCGCCGTGGTCTTCCGGATCAGCGCCAAGACGATCCCGTCCCGCCAGGCGGAGGTCGCCCGGGAGATCCGCCTGCGGGTGAAGGCCGCCCTGGACCGGGCGTCCATCACGATCGCCGGCTGACCCGCGCGGCGGGGCGGGCCCGCCCGCACCGGTCGCTCCGTCCGCGGCGAGCGGGGAAGCATCCCGCCGCGCAGACCCGCTCGCGGCGGGCGATGCCCGCCGGATGACCCCTTAGGCTGAAACCGTGTCAGGTACCACCGAGGAATCCCAGTCGTTCTACGACGCCGTCGGCGGTGAGGAGACCTTCCGCCGTCTCGTCCGCCGCTTCTACGAGGGGGTCGTGGACGACCCGCTGCTGTGGCCGATGTACCCCGCGGAGGACCTGGCGGGGGCCGAGGACCGGCTGAGCCTGTTCCTGATCCAGTACTGGGGCGGGCCGGGCACCTACAGCGAGCGGCGCGGCCATCCCCGGCTGAGGATGCGGCACAACCCGTTCGTGATCGGGAGCGCCGAGCGGGACGCGTGGCTGCGGCACATGCACGACGCCGTGCTCTCCCTGGAGCTCCCCGAGGAGCTGGAGAAGCGCCTGTGGGACTACCTCGTCTACGCGGCGCACAGCATGGTCAACGCACCCGACGCGTGACGCGCCCGACGCATAAAGGCCGCCGGGCCGGGGCAACCCCCACACATGGAAATCCCCTGGTGGCGTGATGCCGTCGTCTATGAGATCTACGTTCGCAGCTTCGCCGACGCCTCGGGAGACGGCGTCGGCGACCTGGCCGGCGTCCGGCAGCGCCTGCCGTACCTCGCCGAGCTCGGCGTGGACGCGATCTGGCTGACCCCCTTCTACCGCTCCCCCATGGCCGACGGCGGCTACGACGTGGCCGACTACAGGGACGTGGACCCGCTGTTCGGCACCCTGGACGACTTCGACGCGATGACGGCCGAGGCCCACCGGCTCGGCCTGCGGGTGCTCGTGGACATCGTGCCCAACCACAGCTCCTCGGAACATCCGTGGTTCCAGGCGGCGCTGCGCGGCGAGGGCCGCGACCGCTACGTCTTCCGGGACGGCGGGGAGCTGCCGCCCAACAACTGGCAGTCGACCTTCAGCGGCCCGGCCTGGACCCGGCTCCCCGACGGGCAGTGGTACCTGCACCTGTTCGACTCCGCCCAGCCGGACTTCAACTGGCGCAACCCCGAGGTGCACGCCGAGTTCCTCGACGTGCTGCGGTTCTGGCTGGACCGGGAGGTGGACGGGTTCAGGATCGACGTGGCGATGGGCCTGTACAAGGCCGAAGGACTGCCCGACACCCCGCCCGAGGGCCAGGCGTTCAAGTCCGAGTCGCCCATCTGGAGCCGCCCGGAGGTCCACGAGGTCTACCGGGAGTGGCGCAAGGTGCTCGACTCCTACGGGGGCGAGCGGATGGCAGTCGGGGAGGTGTGGACCGACTCCGCCGAGGACCTCGCGCTCTACGTCCGCCCGGACGAGCTGCACCAGAGCTTCAACTTCGCCTGGCTGCAGGCACCCTGGTCGGCCACGGCGTTCCGCAAGGTCATCGACGACACCCTGGCCACGGGGGAGGCGCACACCTGGGTGCTCTCCAACCACGACGTGGTCCGCCACGTCACCCGCTACGGCGAGGGGCTGCCCGCCTCGACCACCGGGCTCGCCCGGGGACGGGCCGCGCTCCTGGCCATGCTCGCCCTGCCCGGGTCGGCATATCTCTACCAGGGGGAGGAGCTCGGCCTCCCGGAGGTGACGGATCTTCCCCCCGGGGTCCGGCAGGATCCCATCTTCATCCGCTCGGAGGGCACGCTCCCCGGCCGGGACGGCTGCCGAGTCCCCCTCCCGTGGTCCGGTGTCGCCGAGCCGTACGGGTTCTCCCCCGAGGGTGTGGCGCCGTGGCTTCCCCAGCCGGCGGAGTGGGCCGCGCTGACGGCCGAGCGCCAGTCGAACGACCCCGGTTCGACGCTCGCCTTCTACCGGCAGGCGCTGCGGGCCCGGCGGTCGCTGCGCGGCACGCTCCCCGACCTGGTCACCTGGCTGGACTCCCCCGAGGACGCGCTCTTCTTCGCCCGCGGCCCGCTGACGTGCGTCGTCAACTGCGGTTCGGAGCCGGTGCCGCTCCCGCCGCACGACCGGGTCCTGATCGGCAGCGCCCCGGTGGAGGGCCACCTGCTCCTCCCGGACACGGCGGCCTGGCTGCACACGCCGTAGCACCCCGCTCCGCCCGGGGACGGGGCCCGCTTCCTCCGGCGCCCCGTCCCCGGCCTGACTGTGCGTGTCCTGGACGGCCGGGGCACCCCGTCCCCGGCCGGACTACGCCGTCTCCTGAGCGGCCAGGGCTCGGGCGGCCAGGATCTCCGCCTCATCGGCCTCCAGGCCGATGCCGAAGACCTCCTCCAGTACGGCGTGCAGCTTCCCCGGCTCCAGCCGCTCCCCGTCGAGTTCGAGGCCCTGCAGCCGGCGGCGGACGCCCGCGGCCGTCTGCTGGATGATCGGGTGCCTGACGAACGGCGAGGTGGGGACGGTGGAGGTGTAGTGGTTGGCGACCTCGAAGTCCGCCGGGTAGTGCGTCTCGGCGCGGAAGGAGTACAGCGCGATCCAGCCTTCGGGGCGCAGGCCGTGCAGCACCCACTCGTCGCCGTCCCTGCCGAGCCGCCAGTCCCAGCCGTCCACCGAGGAGAGCGCCCCGTCGGCGAGCGGCACGGGCTCCAGCAGTCCGTCTCCGCCGAATCCCACGTCGGCCAGATGGGTCGTGCCCTCGACCTCGACCAGGAGCATGGCGTGCGAGCGCGGGCGCCGCCGGTCCTCGCCCATCCTGACCCTGGCCAGCAGCCGGGTCACCGGGTAGCCGAGCCGTTCCAGCACCGCAGCGAAGAGCAGGTTCTGCTCGTAGCAGTAACCGCCCCGCCGGGAATCCACCAGTTTGCCCTGGAGGCTGTCGATGTCCAGCCGGACACCGCGGCCCAGGATCACGTCGAGGTTCTCGAACGGGATCACCGTCACGTGGGCGCGGTGCAACGCGCGCAGGGTCTCCGCGGTGGGGTCGAGCGGGCCCTGGTGGCCGATCCTCCGGAGGTAGGCGGTCAGGTCGACGCGTTCGACGCCCCACTCGGAGGCGAGAGTGTTCTCCTTCATGCCTTCCATCATGACCTTTCATGACATGCCGGAGATGTCATTCGATCATCTGGGTCCGGCGTCCTGCGGGCCTTCCGCGGTGAACCTGCTCAGGTAGGCGATCTCGTCCTGGTTCAGCCGCCGGGGGGCGCCCTTGGCCACGTCGTAGGCCACGAGGATCGAGCGGGCCCGGACGAAGACCTCGTCGTCGTCGCGGATCTCGTAGTCGAGGGTGAAGCGCACCGGGCGGATCTCGGTCACCCAGGTCTCCACCCTGACCGGGTCGGGCCGGAAGGTGAGGGGCCGCCGGTAGTCGATCTCGTGCCTGGCCACGACGAGCCCCTGGAACGGAGCGATGCCCTCCCGGTGGGGATCGACGTGGAACAGCCCGAGGCGGGCGTCCTCCAGGTAGTCGAAGAACCGCACGTTGTTGACGTGACCCAGCGCGTCGATGTCGGCGAACCTGACGGCCCGGGGGAAGACGTGCCGGTGCGCGCGGCCGGCGTCGTTCGTGGTTTGTTCGAGCACACCCAGAACCGTAGCGGTCCCCGCCGCCTCCGCCCGGCGGCGGGGTTGCGGGGACCGCGGCGGGCGGGTCAGTCGCGGGTGAGCTTGCGGTAGGTCACCCGGTGCGGGCGGGCCGCGTCGGCACCCAGCCGCTCGATCTTGTTCTTCTCGTAGTCGGCGAAGTTGCCCTCGAACCAGAACCAGTTCGAGCCCTCTTCCCAGGCGAGGATGTGGGTCGCGATGCGGTCGAGGAACCACCGGTCGTGCGAGGTGATGACCGCGCAGCCGGGGAAGTCGAGCAGCGCGTTCTCCAGGCTGGAGAGCGTCTCGGTGTCCAGGTCGTTGGTGGGCTCGTCGAGCAGGAGCACGTTGCCGCCCTGCTTGAGGGTCAACGCCAGGTTGAGGCGGTTGCGCTCGCCGCCGGACAGGACCGCGGCCTTCTTCTGCTGGTCCGGGCCCTTGAAGCCGAACGCGGCGATGTAGGCGCGGGACGGCATCTCGACCTGGCCGACCTTGATGTGGTCGAGCCCGTCGGAGACGACCTCCCAGACGTTCTTCTTCGGGTCGATGCCGCCGCGGCTCTGGTCGGCGTAGGAGATCTTGACGGTGTCGCCGACGACGATCTCACCGCCGTCCGGCGTCTCGCCACCGGTGATCATGCGGAAGAGCGTGGTCTTGCCGACGCCGTTCGGGCCGATCACGCCGACGATGCCGTTGCGGGGCAGGTCGAAGGTGAGGCCGTCCATCAGGACCCGGTCCTCGAAGCCCTTGGTCAGCTTCTCGGCGCGGATGACCGTGGTGCCCAGGCGCGGGCCCGGCGGGATCTGGATCTCCTCGAAGTCGAGCTTGCGGTGCTTGTCCGCCTCGGCGGCCATCTCCTCGTAGCGCTGGAGACGGGCCTTGCTCTTGGTCTGGCGGGCCTTGGGGTTGGAGCGCACCCACTCCAGCTCGTCCTCCAGGCGCTTCTTGCGCTTGGCGTCCTTCTGGCCCTCGAGCTTGAGCCGGGCGGACTTGGCCTCCAGGTAGGTGGAGTAGTTGCCCTCGTAGGGGTGGCACCGGCCGCGGTCGAGCTCCAGGATCCAGGTCGCCACGTTGTCCAGGAAGTAGCGGTCGTGGGTGACGGCCAGGACGGTGCCGGGGTACTTCTCCAGGTGGGACTCCAGCCACTGCACGCTCTCGGCGTCGAGGTGGTTGGTGGGCTCGTCGAGCAGGAGCAGGTCGGGCTGCTCCAGCAGCAGCTTGCAGAGCGCGACCCGGCGGCGCTCACCACCCGACAGCTGGGTGACCTCGGCGTCCGGGGGCGGGCAGCGGAGCGCGTCCATCGCCTGCTCCAGCTGGCTGTCGAGGTCCCACCCGTTGCGGTGGTCCAGGGCGTCCTGGAGCTTGCCCATCTCCTCCAGCAGCGCGTCGCTGTAGTCGGTGGCCATCAGCTCGGCGATCTCGTTGAACCGGTCGAGCATGGCCTTGGTCTCGGCGACGCCCTCCTGGACGTTGCCGAGCACGGTCTTGGACTCGTTGAGGGGGGGCTCCTGCTGCAGCATGCCGACGGTGAAGCCGGGCATGAGCCGGGCGTCGCCGTTGGACGGCTGCTCCAGGCCCGCCATCATCTTCAGCAGCGTCGACTTTCCGGTGCCGTTGGGGCCCAGCACGCCGATCTTCGCGCCCGGCAGGAACGACAGCGTCACGTCATCGAGGACGACCTTGTCACCGTGCGCCTTGCGCACGCGCTGCAGTGTGTAGATGTACTCCGGCATGCCTTCTAGCTTAGGCCCTGCGGAGGTCAGCTAGGGGCGTCCTGCTGGCCGGACGGCTGCGCGGGCGGCACGGACGAGGTGGCCGGCAGGTAGATCCGGTCACGGCCGAGCTCCTTGGCGTGGTAGAGGGCCAGATCGGCCACCGCGAGCAGCTCGATCAGGTCGTTGCCGTGCACGCTCATGACCGCGACACCGGCCGAGATCGTCACGCTGATCATGCTCCCGTCGACCGGGACCGCCATCCGCCCGATGCGCGACCGCAGCCGCTCGGCCACCCGCCGCGCCTCGGTCGTGTCGGCTCCGGGCAGCAGCACGACGAACTCCTCCCCGCCGAACCGGCCCACCACGTCGTATTCGCGGAGCTGGCTACGGAGCGTCGTGGCCACCCCCACCAGGACCTGGTCCCCGATCAGGTGGCCGTAACTGTCGTTGACCCGCTTGAAGTGGTCGATGTCGATGATCAGCACGGCGAGGGGGTCACCGGTCCGCCTGGCCCTGACGATCTCGGTGTCCGCCTCGCGCTGCCAGGCGGCGGCGTTGAGCAGACCGGTCTTCGCGTCGGTGCGGGCCGCGGCCTGGAGCTGGGCGTGGAGCAGGCTCCGCTGCAGCAGCACCACCGGCGGCAGCGCCAGCACCAGCAGCGTCAGGTTGATCCCGCAGGTGATCGCCACGATGACGCCGAGACAGAGCTCGACCATGTCCAGTGTCAGGCTCTCCCGGTCCCACAGCACCTCGCGCCAGCGGCTGTCGGGATTGGCGGTGTGCGCGGCCACGGCGATCAGTGCGGTGTTGAGCACCGTGAACAGGACCGCGCAGCCGATCGCGACGAGGATCGGCCACCCCCGGCCGGTGCTCAGCGCGGACGGGTCCCCGACGGCCGCGTGGAACAGCACCGAGGCCGCGCAGCCGGACAACCCGATCGCCGCCGAGCTGAACACCCTCCGGTAGACGACCGTCTCGCGCACCCGTTTCTGCAGCAGGATCTGGAGCGGGATCGGAGCGACGAGGGCGTAGACCGGCGGCAGGAGCAGGGCGACGGGCAGCCACCAGGCGGACAGCAGGTCGCGGGCGACCCCGGCGGGCATCCCGAGCCTGCGGGTCGCCTCGATGCAGACCGCTCCGCACGCCATCAAGGCGGTGAAGGTCAGCGTGTCGGGCCAGCGGAGCGCGCTGGTCGTGGCGGAGAATGCGATCGCGGCCAGAGCCAGGGCCACGACCCCGCAGAGGTAGACGACCAGCGGGCGGCGCTGTCCCAGCAGGGGCCACCGACCGGCCAGGGTCGCCACGCCGTCACGTGGCTTGGCCGAGGTATGACTGGGCGCCACCATGCAGTCCCCCTCTTTGGCTAACGATGTGTAACACAATAGTTGCGGGGTGTGCGCCATGCGATGGGAACCGCTACCTTGGGCGGAGTGAGCCGACATATCGGGTGGCTTGCGATGGACATCGCTCTCTACGCGACCGGAACGTGTGGGAAAGGAGCAGCCATGCTGCGGGGCGTGACCTGGACCTGACAGGTGCCTCGGCGTCTGAGACGAACCCGACCATCGGCCGTTTTCCCCCAGGTGATCCGTGCCCGCAGGGCGAGGCACCGACCGCGTCCGGCCGATGCCCCCTCTCCCTGCTCCTCCCGGCCCCCGCGCTCCCGCCGCAGGCGTGCGCCCGGGCACCGGAAGACCTCCGCACCCCGGCGGAACGGCCTCAGGCCGCCATGCGGGCTCCGGCACGCCACAGCCTGCCGCTCCTCGTCTCCGGGGCGGCCGCCCCGTCACCCTTGTCCTTCCCCTCGCCCGCGGCCCCGTCCGGCTCCGGGCCGCCCGCCCCGTCCGCGTCGGCGGACCCGGTGGAGCCGACGCCCTCGACGTCCCCGGCCACCGCCTCTCCGGCGGAGCCGGCGGCCCGCTCGGCGACGATCCCGGCCGGCGTCTCCCCGCCGTGCGCCGCCGCCCCGTCCGTGTGCTCCCGCGGCTCCCGCTGCGACGGCGTCTGCGCGGGCTCTTCCGCCGTCGCCCCGCCCAGCGCCCAGTCGTGGGTCCCCCGGTCGAGCTCGCTGCGCTCCTCCGCACCCAGCGACGGGGCCGTCCCGCCCCGCTGCGGCTTGCTGAAACTTCCCAGGCCCCAGCGGAGGTCGTGCCCGAGGGAACCGGCCTCCACCTCCGCCATGAACCGGCGCTCCCCCTCATGGACGAACTCCCGGATGCGCAGCCGTCCGTGGACGACGATCGGCTGGCCCACGTGGACCGACTGGGCGACGTTGTCCGCCAGCCCCCGGAAGCACCGGACCCCGAAATAGGTCGTCTCGCCGTTGCGCCACTGCTGGTTCTCCCGGTCGAAGTAGCGGTTCGTCGAGGCCACCTTGAGCGAGGTGACCCGCGATCCGTCCGGGAAGGTGTGCTGGCGCGGCGGGGCCGCGACGTTGCCGGTGAGCGTGACGTGGATGTCGTTCATCGTGCCTCCCATGAGAGCGGGCGGACTGCCCGCGGCATGGAAGACACGATGGCCCGCGCGGCCTGGGTCGCGGGCCTCCGCCGAGCGCGCTGTGGACGGGCGGACGCGGCGCGGGCAGACCTGTGGACGACCGGCGGAGATCAGCCTCGTACGGCGCGCAGGGCCGCGTAGAACTCGTTGTACCGGGCCAGTTCGCGCTCCACCGGCTCGATCACCATGCTCTCGGCCAGCGCCGCGACCCTGCGGCGCATCTCGCGCTCCAGCCTCTCGCGCTCGCCCGCCGCGCCCAATACCACGAAGTTCCGGCTGGCCACGGCGGTGAGGAGACCCAGACCGAGAACGGAGAGCAGCATCAGGACGACCCACGGCAGCGCGGCGGCGTCACCGAAGAACGCCAGGCCCTCCGGGATCTCCCCCACCGCGAACACCCCGTAGGCCAGGGCCGTGCCGACCCAGGCGACACCCGCGACGAAGAGCAGTACCAGCGTGTACTGCCAGGCGAGCAGGGCCCGCCACCAGGCGGGCACCCGGTCCAGGCGGGGGGCGATCTCCGTCAGCTCCTCCGACAGCGCCTTCGGCAACTGCGCCGAACGGGAGCGCGCGGCGTCCCGGACCGCGTTCCTCCAGGCTTCGTGCATGCCCGTGGTGAGGCCGTCCGAGAGGGCCTGGACCGCGTTGTCCACCTCCGCGGGCTGCGCGCTCACCGCGCCGCCGCTCAGGCCCCGGATCTCGTCCCGCAGGTCGCCCAGGCGCAGGCTGTCGAGCGGGTCGGGCCGGAGCTTCGTGATCCAGCGGGCGTACGGCCAGCCGACCCATTCGGCCGACCGCACGCCGTACACGTTCTCCATCGCCTCGCCGACGGCCGGCACGCCGACCGCGTCGCAGAGCGCGTCGGTCAGCCCGATCCGGCGGGCGTCGTCGACGGAGGCGGGCGAGGAAGGGACGCCTTCGGCGGGCATCGCCTTCGCCAGGCGCCCGACCAGCCGGTCGAGGTCCGCCTCCAGCCGCTGGATCGCGGCCCGGCGCCGGACCACGGCGTCGGAGAGGACGGCCCTGAGGTTGTCGACGCCCCTGCCCGTGGTCGCGGAGGTCGTCACGATGACGGGGTTCTCGAGCCCTTCGCGGCGGAGCAGGTCCTCCAGGTCGGCCACGCACTCGGCCAGGTCCTCGGGACTCAGCCGGTCGACCTGGTTCAGCACGAAGACCGTCACCGCGTCGTGCCCGGCCAGTTCGGTCACGTAGCGCCGGTGGGTGGACGCGTCGGCGTACTTCTGCGGGTCCAGCACCCAGACGACCAGGTCGGCCACCTGGATCAGCCGGTCGGCCTCGGTGTCGGTGAGCGCCCGGATGGAGTCGTGGTCGGGCAGGTCGAGCAGGACCAGGCCGTGCAGCCCGCTCTCGCCCTTGTCGAGGGCGCTGGCCCTGGCGAAGCGGTGCCGCCACTGGATCTGCAGCCAGTCGAGCAGCGGCCCGGCGCCCTCCAGGCCCCAGACGCACGCGTGGGTGCGCGCCGTGGTGGGCCGCCGCACCCCGGTGGGCGACAGCTCCAGCCCGGATACGGCGTTGAACAGCGACGACTTGCCGCTGCCGGTGCCTCCGGCGAGGGCGACCACCGTGTGGTCGGGGGAGAGCTTGAGCCGGTCACCGGCGCGCAGCAGCAGCTGACCCGCCTCCGTGAGGACCTTGGGGTCGACTCTGCCCGGTCCCAGCTCCACGATCCGGGCGATCGCGGCGAGCCGGCCGCCGAGTCCCTGCCGCGTCTGGACGGTGCCGATGGTGCCGGTCATCGCCGCCACCGCCCCTCGTTCGCGGTACGGCCCGCGGCCGGCACGGGAACCGCCGGCCGGGCGGACGTCCGGGCCCTGCGCTCCCGGCGGGCCTCACCGGCCGTCATGACGGATGCGCACACGGCGGTTCCGGCGCGCGCGGCGCGGGACTCACTCCTCATCGGGCGACCTCAAGGTTGTACATTGCCTGGTAGAGACGGGTGGCTGCGGATTCGTCGGGGACGCCCGCACCGTCGAGGGCCTGGACGTAGCGCCAGACCTCGTCGTCGAACAGCGTGCCGATCCGGGTGCGGAGATCGCTGCGGGCCTTGGCACTGATGTTGCGCAGGGACTCCGCGCCGAGCAGTGCGTGCAGCAGCCGCTGCGGCAGGGCGCTCTTGCCGGCGACCTCGACTTCGGCGGTGCCGTAGCCGAACATCCCGATCGCGAGGATCACCGCGAGGGAGTCGGCGTCGAACGAGACCAGCCTGGCCACCGACCGCTTGGTCACGCCCTCCGTGCGGATCAGCCCGACGAGGTGGTCCTGCCAGGCGGCCACGGCCCGGCCTGCCCGGCGCGGCAGGTCGTCGGAGGGCTCCCCGAGGCCCGGCACCGCGGCCAGGGTCTCCCCCGCGCCGGGCCGGTTCAGCCAGCGCGCCACGGTCTCCTCGGCGGCGCGCTGGGCGGCCGAGACCACGACCGCCTCCAGGCCGGTCCGGAGCGCGGTCTTCAGCGCGCTGAGCCGCTCGGGGCCCTGGTGGCTCGCCTTCCCGGCGAACCGGCCGGGCTTGCGCAGGTGCAGGGTCCGCATGAGGTCGCCCGATCCGATGAAGTCCTGCCACCGGGCCAGCACCTCCCCGCGGAGCAGGGAGCCGTTCCTCGTCGCCTCGTCGATCTCGGCCATCGCCCCGCCGTACGCGGCGTCCACGTCGCCCCGGAGCTCGGCGCGCAGGGCCAGCTGGACCTCCAGCTGCCTGGCCAGGGCGGGGACCCGGGCCCGGAAGCTGTCGAGCACTCCGGCCAGCGTCGCCTGTACGGCCTGCGCCCGCCGCCGGTCGTCCACCGACAGCTCGGTCAGCCAGAGCCTGAGCTCGGTGACCTCGTGGTCGGGCAGCATCCCGTCGGCGGCCTTGCTCTCGTTGATGACGAAGCGGTCCACCTGGCCGAGGCCGTACTCGGTGAGCATGCGCACGAAGTGCTTGGTGACCACCTCGCGCGACCTGGCCGGGACCCGGGAGAGCACGATCGCCAGCCGGGCGCCGCGCTCCTTGGCCAGCCGGAGCAGCCGCCAGGCCGGGGCGTCGGCGTAGCGGGCCGCGGTGGTGACGAAGATCCACAGATCGGCCGCGTCGAGCATGCGGTGGGCGATCTCGTGGTGCGCCTCCACCACGGAGTCGATGTCGGGGGTGTCGAGCAGTGCCACGCCCGGAGGCAGCCGCTCGGTGGTGACGAGCACGAGCCCGTCCGTTCCCGTCCCGGGTTCGGACGCCCCCCTCCGTTCCAGGCTGCCGAGCAGGCCGCCCTCGGCGAACCACTCGTGGTCGTCGGGGTGGCAGGCGAGGACGGGGGTCCCGGTGGTCGGCCGACGGACGCCGGTGGGGCTGACGTCGGCGTTGGCCAGGGTGTTGAGCAGGGTGGACTTGCCGGCGCCGGTGGAGCCCGCGACGACGATGAGCGCCGGCGCGGTGCTCATGTGGATCCGGGGGATCACGTAGTCGTCGAGCTGCGCAAGGATCTCGGCCCTGGCCTTCCTCGCCTCCTCCACCCCGGGCAGGTCCAGGCCGAAGGCGAGATCGGTGACGCTGTCGCGCAGCGCGGCGAGCGCGCCGGTCAGCGCCTCGGAGACCTCGTCGGGCAGCGGCTCGTCCCGAACCCGCCCCTCGGGGGTCGCACCGTTCTCCTCCCCGGACCCGTCGAGGTCCGCGACCACCACCACGGCGTCGTCCTCGTCCGGACCGTCCGCTCCCCCGGGACCGTCCGGGTCCGCGGGATCCTCCAGGCCGCCGGAGTCACCGGAGCCGTCCAGGGCGCCGGGGCCGTCCGGGTCGGCGGAGTCATCCGCGTCGTCGGGGCCGGCCTGATCCACGTCGCCGTCGTCCGGCGCGGAATCCGGTCCGTTCCCGGCGGTCTGCCCGCCGTCCGCGCCGGGATCGGCGGGCGGGTCTCCGGCGTCCTCCGCCTCCGCGGCACCTGCGGGCACGCCCTCCTCGTCGGCACGGATCGCCTGAAAGGTCAGCGTCTGTTCCCCCGGGCTCTCCGCGCGGCCCGGGAAGGCGCCCTCCGGCTCCTCCTCGCGGGCGACGCCGAGCCGGGGGCCGTCCTCGGCCGCCGGGTGCACGGGCTTGTCGGCAGCCGATTTCACGGAACCCGCTCCGCTCGAACCATCTCGACCTCCTGGCCGACTTTCACGACGTCGCCGACGATCACGATCGCCGGTGGCCGAATCCCAGCCGCGGTCACACGCTCCGCCACGCTGGACAGCGTGGCGTGAAGAGCACGCTGGGTGGGAAGAGTACCGTCCTGTACCACCATTACGGGAGTTTCCGGCGAACGTCCCTCACGGATCAGGGTTTCGGCGATCACCGCGATCCGCTCGACGGCCATCATGAGCACCAGCGTTCCCGCCGATCGGGCCAGGTTCGGCCAGTCGACCGTGGATCTCTCGTCGCCCGGCGGGACGTGCACCGAGATGACGTGGAACTCCTGGCTCACCCCGCGGTGCGTGACGGGCACGCCCGCCGCGGCGGGCACCGCGACCGGGCTCGTGATCCCCGGGACCACGACGACCGGGATCCCCGCCCGGGCGCAGGCGAGCATCTCCTCGCCGCCCCGGCCGAAGACGAACGGGTCGCCGCCCTTGAGCCGGACGACGAACCTGCCCTTCCGGGCGTGCTCGACCAACAGCTCGTTGATCTTCTCCTGAGCCAGGTAGCGACCGTAGGGGATCTTCGCCGCGTCGATCAGCTCGACGTCCGGCGAGAGCTCGTCGAGCAGGGCCTGCGGGGCCAGCCGGTCGGCCACGACGACGTCGGCCTGGGCGAGCAGTTGCCGCCCGCGGACCGTGATCAGACCGGGGTCGCCCGGACCTCCTCCGACCAGCGCGACGCCGACCGGCTTGGTCCGGTTGCGCCGGGCGTCGACGGTGCCGTCGCGGAGCGCTGCGACCACGGCGTCCCGGATCCCCGCCGCCCGCCGGGGGTCGCCGCCCGCGGTGATCGCCACACCGATCTCGTCCACCCGGCCGCTGGCCGGGGTCCACGCCGCCGACGCGTCCTTGTCGTCGGCGCGCACGCACCAGATCCGCTTGGCCTCGGCCTCGGCGGCCACCGCCGCGTTCACCGCCCTGTCGTCGGTGCAGGCGTGCACCAGCCAGGCCCCGTCCAGGTCTCCCACCTGGTACGGCCTGGCCTCCCAGGTCACGCGGCCGGTCGCGATGAGGTCGTCGAGGGCGTGCGTGACGCTCGTGGAGACGACGGTGACCAGGGCACCGGCGTCGAGCAGGGCGGGCACCCGCCGCTGGGCGACGCGGCCTCCCCCCACGACGAGCACCCGCCGCCCGGAGAGACGCAGGCCGAGCAGATAGGGCGACGACATGACGACAGATCTCCCGTTCACGACGAATGGTGAAGCGCGTGCGTTAGGAGGTAAACCTACCGGCTCCCGGCTCGTCGTTTGCTTCCACCTTGTTAACAACGGTGAAGAAGCGCTGTGATCGCCGCCGACCGGCGTCCGGCCGGCGGCTCCCGCAGGTCAGGCGCCCTTCTCGGTGACCCCCGCCGAGTCGAAGGTGGCCACCTCGTGCATGACCCGGACCGCCGCGCACACGAGGGGATGGGCCAGCAGCCCGCCGGTCCCCTCGCCGAGCCGGAGCTCCAGCTCGACCAGGGGACGCAGGCCGAGATGGGCGAGCGCGAGGGCGTGACCGGGCTCGGCCGAACGGTGCCCCGCAACGCAGTGGTCCACCGCTTCGGGGGCGAGCGCCGCGGCGGCCAGGGCGGCCGAACCCGCGATCACCCCGTCCAGGATGACCGGCACCCGCAGCGACGCGGCTCCCAGGATGAACCCGGCGATCGCCGCGTGCTCCAGACCGCCGACGGCCGCGAGCGTCCTCAGCGCGGATCCGGTGAGCACGTCTCCGGCGGGCGGCCCTCCGGGTCCCGCGGGCCCGGCCGTCACGTCACCGTCCGGAACCCGCCCGTCCCCGGCGTCCCGCGACCGTCCGCCCGCCGGGCCGGCCAGGCCGTTGGCCAGCAGCGCCCGGCGGACGACCTCCACCTTCCTGGTGAGGGTCTCGTCGTCGGCCCCGGTCCCCCTGCCGGTCGCCTCGGCGGCGTCCCGGCCGGTGAACGCGCAGATCAGAGCGGCGGAGGCGGTGGTGTTGGCGATGCCCATGTCCCCGGTGACCAGGCAGCGGGCCCCCTGGTCCACCAGGCGGCGGGCGACCGCGATGCCGGCCTCCAGTGCGGACACGGCCTGCGCCGGAGTCATCGCCGGCCCCTCGGACAGGTCGGCCGTGCCGTACGCGACCTTGTCGACGATCAGGTTCGGCGCCGGGGGCAGGTCGGCGGCGACGCCGACGTCCACGACGGTCACGGTGGCGCCGACCTGGGCGGCGAAGGCGTTGGCCACGGCGCCGCCCGCCAGGAAGTTGCCCACCATCTGCTGGGTGACCTCCTGCGGCCAGGGGCTCACGCCCTGGGCGTGGACACCGTGGTCGGCGGCGAAGATGGCCAGCGCGGCGGGGGCGGGGATCGGCGGCGGGCTGGCGGCGGCGGAGCCGGCGAGCCGTACCGCCACCTCCTCCAGCGCGCCCAGCGCACCCCGGGGTTTGGTCAGCCGGTCCTGGTGGGCGCGCGCCTCGGCGACGGCCTCCGGGTCGGCGGGCCGGATCGCTGCGAGGGTCTGCTCAAGGATGGTCATGCCATCAGTGTCCCGGAAAAGCCCCCGCGAAGTCCCCGCGAAGTCCCGCAAAGCCCTCATGCGGCTCTCGTGCGGTGTCCTCGCAGGGGTTCCCGGAGTCCTCCCGAAGCGCCCGGCCCGCGACGCCCTCCGGAGTCCTAGCGAAGCTCCCGCGACGCCCTCCGGAGTCCTCCCGGCGGTCAGTGGGAGGCTCTTTCGAGCGCCTCCTCGTAGCGCTCGACGACCACGTCGGCCAGGCCCTCGCAGTCGCCGATCACCTCCGCGCAGCGCACGTCCAGATCGGGGTGGCCCGCGGCGTAGGCCATGGCCTGACCCCAGACCTTCTCCAGCAGGCCTCCGGCGAACAGCAGGTAGGGCAGCACGATCACCCGCCGGGCCCCGAGACGGCGGCAGCGCTCGATCCCGCCGGGGACGCCCGGCCGGGCCAGTGAGGCGAAGGCGGTCTCCACCGTCATGTACTCGTGGGCGAGGGTCTCCCAGAACAGGCGCGAGACCCCGTGCACGTCGGCGTTGACCATCGGGTCGCCGGAACCGTCGCCGACCAGGACCACGGCGGTCTCGCCGAGCCCGATCTCCTCGGGTTCCTCGTCGAGGAGTCCGCCCCCCGCCGCGACGAGCCGGAGCCGGGGCACCTCGGCGGCGGCGTCGGCCAGCCGCTCGGCGAGCAGCGACAGCAGGCGCGGGTCGCAGCCCAGGGGACGGCCGTAGTCGCAGGCGAGCGTCGGGTGGAGCTCCTGCTCCCGGGCCATCGCGGCGGCGATCTCGGTGCCGGTCCGCAGGTCTCCCGCCAGGCTCAGCGGGAGCGCCACCATGCGGTGGTGCCCGCGTGCGACCAGCGAGGCGATCGAGTCGCTGAGACGCGGCCTGGCCTTGGCGATGTAACCGCCGGAGACGTCGGCGGCGGTCCTGTCGAGGCGGCATCGGAGCCGGTGGACGAACCTGCCGAACTCGGCGGATCCGCCGTCATCGAGTGAGCCCTGCCCGATGAGCAGCAGCGGCGGCTTCATGTGAGGAGGACTCCAATGACCTTGACCTGGGATTACGCAACGGCGACTGGCGAGGATATCCGATGGTGGTTCATCCCGGACAGGTCATGGAGCGATGATCTTCTCCAGGCCTCGGCCGGCGGCGCACACGACGAAGATCGGTCCGGAGGCGGGAGCGCGGTGGCCCGCACCGTCCCCACCGGTCTCCTCCCCGTGTCCCTCCTCGGCCTCCCCCCGGTTTCCACCGGCCGTCCGGGACGCCTCGATCCGCACGCTCTCCACCCGGTAACCGTGCTCGCGGAGGACCTCCAGCACCGCGTCGGCCTGCTCCGCCGTCCTGAGCGCGCAGACCAGGGACCGCGGTCCCCGGGCCGCGCACGCCGCGACCGCCTCGACTCCGCCTCCGCCGACGAAGACGGCGTCCGGGGCGGCCAGGGGCTCCAGGGCCGCGGGCGCCCGGCCCCGGGTCAGCGCGACCTTCACCCCGTGGGCGATGACGTTGCGGCGCAGCCGGGCGCAGGCCTCCTCCTCGGGCTCCACCGCCACCACGGCCGCACCGAGCAGGGCGCACTCCACGGCGATCTCCCCGCCGCCCGCGCCGACGTCCCAGACCAGATCCCCCAGCCGAGGGCCGAGCCGGGCCAGCGCGAACGCCCGGACCACGGGATCGAGCCCCGCGCCCGCGAAGTCCCGCGCCCACCCCGGGGGACCCGGCCGGGCGCCGGCCGCCCACGCGGGCTCGTCCGGGCCCCGGTGCAGCGGGTCCAGGACGAGCACCACCTCGGGGTTCTTCCACGGCCGCGTGGTGGCCTCGCCCATCCGGCTGTGGGTGATCCGCTCGTCCGGGCCGCCGAGGTCCTCGCAGACGATCAGGGCCCGGGGGGTGGTGGGGGCCAGCTCCCTGGCGATCTCGGCGGGACCGACTCCCGGCGCGGCGAGCACGGCGACCTTGTGGTGGGCGCGGCAGGCGTTCGCCACCCGGTCGAGCCGCTCACCGGTCACGACCAGGGCGTCCTCCCAGGCCAGCCCGGCCCCGGCGAAGGCCCGCGAGACGAGGGAGGGGGCGGGGAGCACCTCCGGGACGACGCCGTGTCCACGCAGTTCCGCGACCGCGCCGAAGAACCCGGGGTCTCCGGCGGCGAGCACGACCAGCCGCCCGCCGTGCTCCCGGTGGGCCTCCACCGCCCGGCCGAGCGGCCCGCCGACCACCCGGGCCCCGCCCGGCAGCGGGCGGACGCGCTCCAGGAGGCGGTCGGAGCCGGCCAGCACGGTCGCCTCCTCCAGCCTGGCCCGCGCGAGCGGGGACAGCGCCCGCCCGTCGACCCCGACAACTGTGATCATCGATGCTCACCGTCCTCGCCCTCCAGAGTGCCGATCGCGCGGCGATCAGGCCAGAGCGGTTCTCGGATGGCGGTCACGTTCTCCTCTCCTCGCGGAATGCGCAGGTCAAAGACGGCCGCTCCGGAAGCGGCCCGGATGTTTGCCCCGGAGCCGCCGGGTATGGGTGTGGATTATCCGCAGCTGAAAGGGGTGGCTCCATATGGAACGCGGAAGCGCCAAGCACGGTTCGCGACTGGACGAGCAGCAGAAGCACGAGACCCAGGGGATGACCCGCAGTGGAGGCACCACGCACGCCGAGGAGTGGAAGGAGCCCGAGCCCATGCCGGCTCCGGGCGAAGGCGGCCTGTCCCGGTCCGCATCCCGGCCCTCCGACCGCGAGCCGGGTGCCCCGCGCGGCATGACCCCCGCGGACGTGGAGCGCCGCGGCAACCTCGCCAAGTGGATCAGCGGCACCGGCGTGTTCCCCGCCGACCGCGACACCCTGCTGGCCCGCGCCCAGGAGCAGGGAGCCCCGGACTCGGTGGTCTCCGCCGTCCGGTCGCTGCCGAACGCGACCTTCACCAACATGGCGGACGTGGCGCAGGCGCTCGGGTACGGCACCGAGGACAAGGACCAGGGCTGACCTGCGGGCCTCCCCCCTCGGCGCTCCGTTCGCGAGGGGGGAGGCCCGCCTTCGCCCGCCAGGGCTCCCGCTCTCACCGCTCCTCCCCCCGCTGAAGGCGGGCGCATCCGTCTCTCCCGTCCGAGGACTCCGAGGACTCCGAGGACTCCGAGGACGGGGTATCCGCGCTGAGGAGTGCTGATGAAACTGGACATGCTCCGATCCGTGTACGACCGCGAGGGGCCGTTCGCCTCGGCGTACCTCGACACCGACCGCGCCATGGAACAGGGCGGCGACCAGGTCCAGCTGCGCTGGGAGGCGCTGAGCGAGCAGCTGGCCGGCGCGGACAAGGCGACCCTGTCGGCCCTGGAGAAGCTGTTCACCGACGTGAACGCGGCGGCGCCGGGCCGCGCGGCCTTCGCCGCGGGGGGCGAGATCCTGCACACCGAGGCCCTGGCGGAGCCGCCCCGCAGGGCGACCGCCCGCTGGTCGGCGCTGCCCCACGTCATGCCGCTGCTCGCCCAGCGGGGTGAGAACGTGCCGCACGTGCGGGTGGTCATCGACCACCTGGGCGCGGACGTGATCACCGTCGGTTCGGGGGCGCCCCGCCGTACGGCGGTGCAGGTGCAGGACTGGCCGCATCAGAAGACCGCGCAGGGCGGATGGTCGCAGCGGCACTACGAGAACAACGTGGAGGAGACCTGGGCGCGCAACGCCAGGGCGGTCGCCGAGGCGGTGGACGAGGAGGTCCGCCGCGTCGGGGCCGAGCTGGTGATCGTGGCGGGCGACCCGCAGTCCCGGCCGCTGCTCCAGGACAGCCTCGGCAAGGAGGCCTCCGCCGTCCTGGTCACGGTGGACCACGGGAGCAGGGCCACGGGCAGTGATCCGCTCCCGTTCAACCAGGACGTGGAGTCGGCGATCGACTCCTGGCTGGACCGCAGGCGGGAGGAACTGCTGGAGCGCCATCGGGAGGGATCCGCCAAGGAACTGGCCGTCTCCGGACTGGCCGCCACGGCGTGCGCGCTGCGCGAGGGCCGGGTGGACACCCTGCTGCTCGTCGACCGGCCCGACGCGGACGGCCTGCTGTGGGTCGGCCCCGACGGGACGCAGCTGGCGGTGGAGCGCGACGAGATGCAGGAGTGGGGCGTGGCCGAGCCCTGGCAGGACCGCGCGGACGCCGCACTGGCCCGGGCGGTCTGCGCGACGGACGCCGCCCTGTGGTTCGTCCCCGAGCTCGACGCCCCCGACGGTGTCGGCGCCGTACTCCGGTTCTGACCCCACGCCCTTCCCTCCACTCCGGGTCCGGCCGCCCGGGCTGCGCTCCCCGGGGTGGCCGTCGGCGCCCGGTGGCCGCGCGACCCCGGTACCGGCGGCCGGCCGTCAGCGGACGACGACGACCTCCAGCGTGCGCGGGCCGTGCACGCCCTCGACCCGGTCGAGCTCGATGTCGCTGGTCGCCGAGGGGCCGCTGATCCAGGTCAGCGGCCTGGCCGGGTCGAGGGCGGCCACCGCCTCGGGCACCCCCGGCACGATCTGCCCGGCCCGCACGAGGCACAGGTGGTAGTCGGGCACCAGGGTCAGCGCCCTGCGGCCCTGTCTCGGACCGGTGTCGAGCACGATCGTGCCGGTCTCCGCGATCCCCACGGCGCAGCCCGTGACCACCCCGCAGGCGGCGTCCAGCTCGGCGGCCGACAGCGGCGGGTCGTCTCCCACGGCCCCGTCTCCCAGGTGCGCCCGCACGGCGTGCGCCCACTCCTCCGGCAGGCCGCCGGGCACGACGACGCGCTCGGCCGCCCGGCGGGCGAGCGCCGCCGTGATCGCCCCGGCGGCCTCCGCGGGTTCCACCACGTGGACGACGGCCCGGTAGTCGGCGACCCGTCCGGCGAACAGTTCCACCGTCCGCTCCCCCGCCGCGGCCGGGGCGGCGCGGGGTCCGGTGTGCGGGACGTCGGGCGCCCCGGCGACGGCCGCGCGGACGCGCGACAGGATGAGGTCGCGGGAGCTCATCGGGAGCCTCCGCCGGTGGGGGAGCTCATCGAGTGCCTCCCGGTGCAGGGTCTCATCGGGTGCCTCCGTCGGTACGGTCCCACCAGTCGCGGAAGGACTCGGCGGGGATGTCGGGGATGTCGCGGGTGTCGGTCCAGGCCGCCGCCGGGCCGGGCAGGCGTCTGGGGACGAACCGGCGCAGGCGGCCGGACAGGCGCTGGGCGCGGGCCAGCCGTACGGGGCGGTCGAGCACCCACCCGGCGGCGCGCATGGCCAGGCGCTCGGCGCGCGGGTGGGGCGCCTTGGCCCGCAGGTGGACGAGCACTTCGGGGATGTCGATGGCGACCGGGCACACCTCGTAGCAGGCTCCGCACAGGGACGACGCGTACGGCAGCGAGGCGTCCAGCTCAGCGGTCGCAGAAGCCGGCATGCGACCGCGGGACACAGCGGTCGCAGAAGCCGGCATGCGACCGCGGGACACAGCGGTCGCAGAAGCCGGCATGCGACCGCGGGACACAGCGGTCGCAGAAGCCGGCATGCGACCTCCGGGCGCCGGGGCCGCAGAAGCCGGCATGCCGCCGGGCGGTGCGGAGGCCCCGGAGTCCGTGCCGCGCAGCTGCGGGGTGAGGATGGCGCCGATCGGCCCGGGGTAGACGGAGCCGTAGGCGTGGCCGCCCACGCGCTCGTAAACGGGGCAGACGTTCAGGCAGGCCGAACAGCGGATGCAGCGCAGCGCCTGGCGCCCGACCTCGTCGGCGAGGACCCTGGTGCGGCCGTTGTCGAGCAGGACGAGGTGGAACTCCTGCCCCTCGGACGCACCGGTCCAGGTGGAGGTGTAGGGGTTCATCCGCTCGCCGGTGGAGGAGCGCGGGAGCAGCTGGAGGAAGACCTCCAGGTCCTGCCAGGTCGGCAGCAGCTTCTCTATGCCGACCACGCTGATCAGCGTCTCGGGCAGGGTCAGGCACATGCGGCCGTTGCCCTCGGACTCCAGCACCACCAGGGTGCCGGTCTCCGCGATCATGAAGTTGGCGCCGGAGACCGCGACCTTCGTCGACAGGAAGCGCTCGCGCAGGTGGAGCCGGGCGGCCTCCGCCAGGGCGCGGGGCTCGTCGGTGAGGTCCTCGGGCGCCGGCCGCCCCCACTCGGCCATCTTCTCCCGGAAGATCTCACGGATCTCCGCGCGGTTGCGGTGGATGGCGGGGACGAGGATGTGCGAGGGCAGGTCGTCGCCGAGCTGCACGATCAGCTCGGCGAGGTCGGTC
This sequence comes from Planomonospora parontospora, assembly GCA_014647935.1. GTDB lineage: Bacteria > Actinomycetota > Actinomycetes > Streptosporangiales > Streptosporangiaceae > Planomonospora > Planomonospora parontospora. Next base: position 44,350 of record BMQD01000021.1, on the reverse strand, counting down.
TCGTAGGCGGTGATCCCCCGGGCGGCGAGCGCCTCGTTGAGGCCGATCTCCTGGGTGGCCATCGACTTGACCTTGACCACGCTGGTCTCGCCGGTGGCCTCGACGAGGCCGGCGACGATCCGGTTGGCCTCGTCGGCGTCGGCGGCCCAGTGCACCCGCCCACCGGCCCGGGCGACCGCCTCCTCCAGCTGGAGCAGGTAGCGGTCCAGATGGCGCAGGGTGTGGTCCTTGATCTGCCTGCCCGCGGCCCGCAGTTCCTCCCAGCCCGGCACTTCGCCGACCATCGCGGCCCGTCTGCCGCGGATGGTGCGGGTGGCCTTGCGGAGGTTGAAGCGCAGCTGCGAGTCCCCCACGGCCCGTGCGGCGTTGCGGGGGAAGGCGGGCATGCCGAGGAAGGTGGCGCTCACCGCTCCTCCCCCGTCCGCCCGTGCGCCGCCGGGCCCGGCTCCGGGGGGGTGCCCGCGGCCGGTCCCGCAGGGGTCGCCCCGCCGGGCGCGGCGAGGGTCCGGGCGGCGGGTGCGGAGAGAGGCCGGGTGGCGGGCGCGGTGCGGGTCCGGGCGGCGGGTCCGGCGGGGGCCGCGGCGGTCTCACCGCTCTCGGTGGCGGCGAGGATCTCCGCCAGGTGCATGACCCGGATCCCGGCGCGCTGGCGGCCCAGGGCGCCGCCGATGTGCATCAGGCAGGAGTTGTCCGCCGCGCAGAGCACCTCGGCCCCGGTCGCCATGACGTTGTGCGCCTTGTCCGCGCACATGGCCGCGGAGACCGCCGGGTTCTTGACGGCGAAGGTGCCGCCGAACCCGCAGCACTCCTCCGCACCGGGGAGTGGGACCAGCTCCAGGCCCCTGACCTGCTCCAGCAGGCGGGTGGGGCGGTCTCCCAGCCGGAGCCCGCGCAGGGAGTGGCAGGTCGGGTGGTAGGTCACCCGGTGCGGGAAGCAGGCGCCGACGTCGGTGACCCCGAGGACGTCGACCAGGAACTCCGAGAGGTCGTGGACCTTCGGCACGAGCGCGGCCACCTCCTCGGCGAAGGAGGGCGGCGCCGTCCGTCCGGCGGCCCTCCCCCCGGCGTCCCGGGCGGTCCCGGAGGAGGCGGGGCGTCCGGCCGCCGCGGCGGTGCGGGCGAGCCGGGGGTACTGCTCGCGGACCATGGCGGCGCACGATCCGGAGGGCGTGACCACCGCGTCGTATCCGGCGAAGACGTCCGCGAAGTGCCGCGCCAGCCGGGTCCCCTCCCGCGGGTATCCGGTGTTGACGTGCATCTGGCCGCAGCAGGTCTGGGCCCGGGGGAAGTCGACCTCGCACCCCAGGCGGCGCAGCAGCGTCACGACCGCCCGGCCCGTGCCGGGGAAGAGGGTGTCGTTGACGCAGGTGATGAACAGGGCGACGCGCACGGCGCTCCTTCCGGCTTATGGTCTGACCACAGTATGGTCAGACCATAGGTCCCGACAAGGACCACCCCACCACGGCGAGGGAGACGGCATGGGATGGGAGCCGGTCCGGCGCACCCGGGCGTTCGAGGACGTGATCGCCCAGATCGAGCGGCGCATCGCGGAGGACGGCCTCGTGGTCGGCGACCGGCTGCCGGGTGAGCGGCAGCTCGCCGAGCAGCTCCGGGTCGGCCGCTCGTCGGTGCGCGAGGCGCTGCGGGTGCTGGAGACGCTGGGCGTGGTCGCCTCGCAGGCCGGCCGGGGCCCCGACGCGGGCGCGGTGCTCACCGCCCGCCCCGCCGCGGCCCTCGCCGACCTGCTCCGGCTGCACGTGGGCCTGTCCAGCCTCTCCATGCGCGAGGTCGCCGAGACCCGGATGATGATCGAGCAGTGGGCGGTACGGCACGCGGCCGGGAACGTCACCCCCGGTCACCTGGACCGGCTGCGGGCGGCGCTGGCGCGGATGGACCGGGCCGGGAGCGCCGACGAGTTCGTCCTGCACGATGCCGAGTTCCACCTCACGATCGCCGAGCTCTCCGGCAACCGCCTGCTCGCGGCCACGATGCACGCCCTGCGCGCCACGGTGCAGCGCCACGCCGTCGAGGCCGTCGAGCGGCTCGGCGTCACCGACCCGCTCATGGACGACCACCGGCGGATCTACGAGGCGATCGCGTCCGGCGACGCCGAGGAGGCGGCCGCCGCGATCGCCGACCACCTCACCCGCGCCTACCCGGACCTGCGGGATCCGGCGGACCCGACGGGCCCGGCGGACGCTCCGGACTCGGCAGGCACTCCGGGCCCGGCGGACGCTCCGGACTCGGCGGGCTGATCCCGGCCGGAACGGGCCGCCCACCCGGGGCGGGCCGTACCGCTGGGGCGAGCCGTACCGCCGGGATCGCCGCCCGCCGCACGGGACCGGTCACAACGCGGAGCGGGGGAGGACGGAGCCCGTGATCTCCAGAGGCGGGACGGAGAACTCCGGCGGGGAGGCCGCGTCGGCGACGCGGCAGGACGCGCCGGAGCAGGCGACCAGGGCGTCGAGCTGGCGCTCGAACCGGGCGATCACCGAGCGGGGCACCCTCCCGGCCAGGTTGCGCAGCTGGTAGGGGTCGGAGGCGAGATCGTAGAGCTGGTGCTCTCCGGTCGCGTAGCGGACGAAGGTGTGCCGGGCGGTACGCATCGCCTGGTAGGCCGGGATCCGGGCCGGAGCCGCGGGCTTCGCCTTCCCCGGCCGGTGGAACTCGACCAGCACGTTCCGGCGCCAGCCGGTCGGGGTCCGGCCGTGCAGCAGGGGGAGCAGGGAACGGCCCTCGACGAAGCCGGGCAGCCGGGCGCCGGCGAGTCCGGCGAAGGTCGGGGCGAGGTCCACGGTGGAGGCCACCTCCGTGACGGTCCGGCCGGGCTGGATCCCCGGCCCCCGGACGAACATCGGCACCCTGATGCTCTCGTCGAACGGGGTCGTCTTGCCCTGCCCGAGCCGGTGCTGCCCCAGGTGGAACCCGTTGTCGGAGCCGAAGAACAGGTAGGTGTCGTCCAGCTTCCCGGCCGCGCGCAGGCTCCGGACCAGGGATCCGACCATGTCGTCCACGCCGAGCATGGCCCGCAGCCGGTCGCGGTAGATCTCGTCGGTCCGCTCGATCCGCTCCGGGGTCAGCCGCTTGCGCGAGCGCAGCCACAGCGGCTCGGCGGCGACGTCCTCCTGGTCGAAGGAGGGCGGGCGCGGAGCCGTGTAGCCGGTGAAGGCGTCGCGGTGCCGGAGCGCGTGGTTGGCCGGCAGGTGCGGGGCGACCGGCGCGAGGTAGAGGAAGAAGGGGTCGCCCCCCCGTGAGACGAACGCGTCCGCCTTCGCGCTGAGCACGTCGGTCAGGTAGTCCTCGGGCGCGGAGCCGTAGGCCCTGACTCTGCCGTTCTCGTTCAGCGTGTAGCCGTACTCGTCGTACAGCCTGCGCACCGGCACGTGCCACTCGTCCCAGCCCCGGGACACGTGGGTGGCGGGGGCGGGGCCCGGATAGTGGTTGAGGTACTTGCCCATCAGGCCGGTCCGGTAGCCGGCGTTCTTCATCCAGGTCCCTATCGTGGAACGTTCCAGATCATCCCGGTAGAACTTCCCGAACCCCCCTTTGGGGGCGGTGTTGGTCAGCACGCCATGACTGTGCACGTACTGGGAGCGGAGGATGGACGCGCGGGACGGGCAGCACCAGGAGTTGGGCACGAAGAACCTGCTGAAACCGGCGCCCGACCGGACGAACTCGTTCCAGATGTTCGGAAATTTCTCCAGATCTCCCATCCCCAGATCATCGACCAGGATCAGCACGATATTGGGGCGCCGAGGCGCCTCGGCCGCAGCCGGAACCGTGGCCGAGACCAGGATGAGCAGAGGAAACAGGCATAAAGCCTTACGGGCAGCGTTCAGCACAGTGTCACGTTTCCCCAAAGCCCCGATCTCGACACCGGGCCTTTCGCAAAGTGAAATAGAACGTGTTCCAATACGATGGCGCACCCGGACGAGAGGCCCGACCATGAGCACCGACCTGAAGCTCGGCCTGAACCTCGGCTACTGGCAGCGCGGCCCCGCCGACGCCACCGCGCTCGTCCAGGCCGCCGAGCGGCTGGGCTACGACTCCGTGTGGACCGCCGAGGCCTACGGCAGCGACGCCTTCACCCCGCTGGCCTGGTACGGCGCGCGCACCTCGCGGATCAAGCTGGGCACCTCGGTCGCCCAGATCTCCGCCAGGACCCCCGCGGCCACCGCGATGACCGCGATGACGCTGGACCACCTCACCGGCGGCCGCCTGCTGCTCGGCATCGGCGCGTCCGGCCCCCAGGTCGTCGAGGGCTGGTACGGCGTGCCGTTCGCCCGCCCGCTCGCCCGCACCCGCGAGTACGCCGAGATCATGCGCCGGATCTGGCGCCGCGAGGGGCCGGTGACCGCGGACGGCGAGCACTACCCGCTCCCGCTGCCCGCGCAGGGCCGCCCGGGGGTCACCGGCCTGGGCAAGCCGCTGAAGCTCATCACCCGCCCCCTGCGTCCGGAGATCCCCCTCTACCTCGGTGCGGAGGGTCCCAGGAACGTCGCCCTGGCCGCGGAGATCGCCGACGGCTGGCTCCCCCTGTTCGCCTTCCCCGAGAAGATCGAGCAGATGTACGGGCCGTCGCTGGCCTCCGCCGGACCGGACTTCGACATCGCGGCCATGGTCCTGACGCTGGTCACCGACGACGTCCGGGCCGCCCTCGACGGGGTCAAGACGATGCTCACCCTGTACATCGGCGGCATGGGCGCCCGCGACCGCAACTTCCACGCCGACATCATCGGCCGGATGGGCTACGCCGACGCCGCCGCCGAGGTCCAGGAGCTCTACCTGTCCGGGCGGCGGGACGAGGCGTTCGCGGCCGTCCCGGACGAGCTGGCCGACGGCATCTCCCTGGTCGGCCCGGCCGGGCGCATCCGCGAACGGCTGGAGGCGTGGCGCAAGAGCCCGGTGACCAGCCTCCTGGTCATGGGACTCGGCGACGAGCCCTCTCTGCGCACGGTCCGCGACCTGGTCCTGGGCTGAGCGGCGCCGATGCCCGCCGCTCCCCCGGACCGGCGGGCACCGGCGCCGGGCACGGGGCGGATCAGCCCGGACGCAGGGCGGATCAGTCCGGGCGCGGCGCGGGGTTCTCGGTGACCGAGCGGAGCACCGGGGCGCTCGCGGCCCCGGCGCCGACCACCCCGGCGAAACCCAGGAGCACGCAGGCGAGCAGGGTGGCCAGCCCGCCGGCGTCCAGCCCGGTGATCGCGAACGGGAGCGCGCAGAACAGGCCGACCGCGATCGAGCCGCCGCCCATGACGGCCAGCGGGATGAGCGTCTCGGCGCGCCGGGCCCGGTCCAGGACCTGCAGCGGAGTGCCCGCCAGGCGGAGCAGCGCGTAGGTCTGCCGCCGGTCGAGGACGGAGGAGACGGCGGTGATCCCGGCGCTGACCACCGCGACCAGGAACGAGACCGTGAGCACCACGATCGTCCCGGTGCCGATGTCGCCGATCAGCACGTGGCCGAACCGGTCGTCGTCGGCGGTGGAGGTCGCACGCCGGCCGGGGACCAGGCCGTCGAGCGCGGTGCGGGCCCGGTCGACCAGCGCCGCGTCCACCCGGGCGTCCACCGGGGCGTCCACCAGGGCGTCCACCGGGGTGTCCGCCTTCTCCCCCTTCCCCGATTTTCCCGGTGCCGCCGCCCGGCCGCCGCCGAGCGCGACGACGAGCACCTTCTCCCCGCCCTCGCCGGTGATCTCGGTCCCGGCGCGCACTCCCGCCGCGGTCAGCCGCTCGCGGGCCCCGGCGGCGACCGCGTCCGCCCGGGCCGCGGGGACGGAGAGGCGCAGCCGCGAGGCGTCCGCCTCACCCAGCAGGTCGGCCGACGGGTTCAGCAGGACCACGAACCCCGCCACGAACCCGGTCAACGCCACCCCGCTCACGGTCCGCCAGGCCGCCCTGGGGTCGTCCACCAGCCGCCGGCCGGCCAGCAGCCGGGCGGGCCCGCGCGCCGTACCCGCGGTGATCCTGCCGATCAGGCCGACCACCCACGGGCCGGCCAGGTTGATCGAGAGGAAGGCCAGGCCCAGCACCACCGCGATCATCCCGCCGCCGCTGCCGACGCTGAGCGTGGGCACCACGGCCAGGACGGCCAGCAGCACCGCGACCCGGACGAAGCGCATCCCCGGCGGGGTCTCCCGCTTGGCCACGCCCAGCGGTCCGACCACGACCCGGCGCAGGCCGACCACCGCCGACAGGCCCACCAGCAGCGGCACGGCCGCCAGCACGGCGAGCGTGTACGGCACGCCCGGCCACAGGTCGGCGGCGAACCACGAGCCGCCGGCGATCTCGATCCCGGTGAGCGGCGGGATCAGCAGGACGTACAGGAGCGTCCCCGCGACCGCCCCGGCGAACGCGGTGATCACCGCCTCGGCGGCGGTCATCGCGACCACCTGGCCCGGGGTGGCGCCGACCAGGCGGAGCGCCGCCAGGCGCTGGTCGCGCCGGGCCACGGTGAGCCGGGCCGCCGCGCCCCCGAACACCAGCAGCGGCACGGCCATCAGCACGCTCGCGATCAGCGCGAGGATCCGGTAGCCCTGCGCGTCGGGCGTCGGCTCCCCGGTGAAATCCGAGATCCGGGTGGGCGCGACCTCGCCCCGCGGCTCGTCGGTCCCCTTCCCGGCCAGGACCGGGGAGTCCGGCGCCCAGCCCCGCACGGCGACCAGTTCGCCGGGGTGGACCAGCGCCTCGTCCCCGACCGTCCCGCCGCGCCCGCCCGCGAACCGGCCGGCCAGCTGGTCGGCCGGGAGCCTGCGGGCGAGCTCGGCCAGGGCCGGGGAGAGCCAGACCTCGCCCGGCGCGGGGAAGCGGTCCAGCCCCGGGGGCGGCGGCGCTCCCGGCTCCAGCGCGGCCAGCTCCACGACCGTGATCCGCTCGTCGCGCACGTAGTCCACGCGGACGGACTGGACGGCCACCGCCCGCCCCTGCGCCGGGACCGGGTTGCGCCACGCCTCCCGGTCGCCCCGCCCCTCGAAGGCGAGGTTCGCGGAGACCGCGAAGAGCAGCAGCGCGGTGGAGACCGTCACCGCCAGCGCGGTCAGGGCCGCGCCCAGCAGCCCCTTGCGGCCGCCCGCGCGCAGCAGCCGCCAGCCGAGTCCCAGCGCTGCCCTCACGCTCCCACCCCGGTCATGATCCGGCCGTCGCGGACCTCGACGGTGCGGTCGCACCAGCGGGCCACCTGCGGGTCATGGGTGACCACCACCAGCGAGGCGTCGCCGCCCCGGGTCGCCTCCACCAGCAGGCGCATCGTGTCGTGCCCGGTGGTCTGGTCGAGCGCGCCGGTCGGCTCGTCGGCGAACACCACCGCGGGCCTGGTGACCAGGGCGCGGGCGATCGCCACCCGCTGGGCCTGCCCGCCGGACAGCTCACCGGGCCTCCGCTCCTCCATGCCGCCCAGGCCGAGCGGGCCGAACCACTCCCGCGCCCGCCGTACGGCGTCGCGCCGGGAGACGCCGCCCAGCATCAGCGGCAGCGCGACGTTCTCGTCGGCCGGGAGCTCGGGCAGGAGCTGGCCGAACTGGAAGACGAATCCGAACCGCGTCCGGCGCAGGGCGCTGCGCTCCCGCTCCCCCATCGTGTCGACGCGCTGCCCGAGCAGGCGCACCTCCCCCTCGTCCGGCTTCATGATCCCGGCCAGGCAGTGCAGCAGGGTCGACTTGCCCGACCCGCTCGGACCCATGATGGCCACGGCCTCGCCGCGGCCGATCGCCAGTCCGACGCCCGCCAGCGCCGTCGCCGGGCCGAACCGCTTGGTCAAGCCGTATCCCTCGAGGACAACAGAAGTCATGGGAGCACCCTCGCCCGTCCGAGGGTCCCGGCGGATCGGCCGAGCGTGCGATCCTCCGAGGTGCCCGATCGGCCGAAAGTCGGATGGATGGGAACGACCCGCCGCGCGGGGCTGGCAGAATCAGCCGGGTGACGATTCGGGTGCTCATCGCCGACGACCAGCAGCTGGTGCGGACCGGCTTCCAGATGATCCTGGACGCCCAGGCCGACATGGAGGTCGTGGCGACCGTCGCGGACGGCGCCGAGGCGGTCGAGCACGCCCGGCGGTTTCGGCCCGACGTGTGCCTGCTCGACATCCGGATGCCCCGGCTGGACGGCCTGGAGGCCACCCGGCTGCTGGCCGGCCCCGGCGTCCCCGACCCGATGCGGGTGGTCATCGTCACCACCTTCGACCTGGACGAGTACGTCTACGGGGCGCTGCGGGCGGGCGCGACCGGGTTCCTGCTCAAGGACAGCGGGCCGACGCTGCTGATCGAGGCGATCCGTGCCGCCGCCGCCGGGGACGCGCTGGTCTCCCCCTCGGTGACCGTGCGCCTGCTGGAACACCTGGCCCGCCCCCGGGAAGGGCGTTCCCGGCCGCTGGTCGAGCCGCTGACGGAGCGGGAGCTGGACGTCGTGCGGCTGGTGGCCCGGGGCCGGACCAACCAGGAGGTCGCCGCCGAGCTGTTCGTCTCGCTGTCCACGGTCAAGACGCACCTGGGCAGCATCCAGGGCAAGCTCGGGGCGAGAAACCGTGTGGAGATCGCCGCGTGGGCGTGGGAGTCCGGCGTGGTGAGTTGATTGGCGGAGGCGCTGACGGGATAGAAGAGAGTCAAGTCCTTCAGCGCATGCCGGGGGGAGATTCACATGCGCTCTGTCCCGCCGCCCAGCACGAGGCCCGCCTCGGCCGTCCAGGCGGCCCTCGTCCTGCAGATCTGCGCGGTCACCGCCCTCACCGTGTTCGAGCAGGCCCGCGGCGAGCGGCTGGCCCAGGAGATCGCGGCGCTCGGCGGCGATCCGCGCGCCCCCGGCGCGCAGGCCCTCGTCGGCCCGGTCACCGTCTTCGCCGTCCTGGTCATCCTGGTGGCCGTCACCACGGCCGCCGCGGGCGCCGCCCACCTCGTCTGGCTGGCGCGGGCCAGGCGGTACGCCGCGGAGACCGCCGGCGCCCCTTCCCGCCCCTCCTCCGGCGCCCCCGGGTCCCGCCCCTCTCCCGGCGCCCCTTCCCGTCCTTCCGCGGCACCGGTCCTGGCGGCCTGGTTCACCCCCGGGCTCAACCTGGTCGCCCCGCCGGTGCTGGTGGACCGCCTCTGGCGGGCCTCCCGTACACCGGCCGACCACCGCGCCTCCTGGCTGGCGCTGCTCGCCGCCTGGTGGCTGAGCTGGCTGGCCGCACTCGCCCTCCTCCTGCGGCTCTTCCTCTCCCCCGCCCCCGGGGTGGCGGACCTCACCGGCATCGGCCCGGTCGAGCTGGCCGTCGTGACCGTCTCCGCCCTGCTGTGCGGGGCCACGGTCCGGCGGATCACCAGGATCCAGACGGAGAGCGTCCTGCACCGCGTCCGCATGGCGGCCGATCCGGTCGGCTCGGAGGTCCAGGGGCTGGCCTACCAGGGCTTCTGACGCGCCCGGAGCGGCTCTCCCCTCCCCCGCCGCCACCGGGCCGGTCGGCCTCCCGGTCCCGGCCGCTCCCGCCGCAGGCTGATGCCCGCGTGGGGATCTCGGTACGCTGAGCTCCCCATACGACGGCGTTTTTGCGGTTAGGTATCACGGTGAACAACCTCAGTCCGGGTGACCCCCTGCAGATCGGGCGATACCGAGTGCTCAGCCGGCTGGGCCGGGGCGGCATGGGAACCGTCTACCTCGGGCAGGCCCCCGACGGCCAGCGGGCCGCCCTCAAGGTGATCAACTCCGAGTACAGCCAGCACGAGCAGTTCCGGATGCGCTTCCGGCGGGAGGCCGACGCGGCCCAGCGGGTGCGGCGGTTCTGCACGGCCGCGGTGCTGGAGGCCGCGCTCGACGGCGATCAGCTCTACGTGGTCACCGAGTTCGTGCCCGGGCCCAACCTGGAGGAGGCCGTGCGCTCGGGCGGCCCGCTCCGGGGTTCCAGCCTCGACGCGCTCGCGGTCGGCGTGGCCACCGCGCTGACCGCGATCCACGGGGCCGGGGTCGTGCACCGCGACCTGAAACCGTCCAACGTGCTGCTCTCCCCCGTCGGCCCCCGAGTGATCGACTTCGGCATCGCCCGGGCCCTCGACACGCTCAGCGGCGTCACCGGGACCGGCGAGATCATCGGCACGCCCCGCTACATGGCGCCGGAGGTGCTGCGCGGCGAGCCGGTCTCCCCCGCCTGCGACGTGTTCTCCTGGGGCTGCCTGGTCGCGTTCGCGGCCAGCGGCCGGGCGCCGTTCGGCGGCGAGGCCCTGCACGCGGTGCTGTACCAGGTGCTCAACACCGAGCCCGTGCTGGAGGGCATGGAGGCCGGCCTGCGCGAGCTGGTGGCCCACGCGATGGACAAGGACCCGGGACGGCGGCCCACCTCCCAGCAGCTCCTCGACCACCTGGTCGGCCGCTCGGCCGCGCCCGAGCAGACCGCGCACTCGGTCCAGGCGGTCTGGCAGCAGAGCCCGCCCACCCTGGCCGAACCCGCCGCCTGGGCGGGGTCCGGGCCGGGCGGGCCCCACGTCCCGGGCGGGTCCGCCGGTTCCGGAACGCACGCCGTACCGGGCGGGCCGGGGGCCCCGACCGCACCGGCCGCCCCGGGCCCGTACGCCGTGCCGGGCGGGCCGGGTGACCCCACCCCCGCGGCCGGGGCGGGCGCGCACGCCGTACCGGTGGGATCGGGTGGCTCCTGGGCGCAGGACGACACGCGGCTCCCGGCCGGGGGCGACGGGGGACGCGGGCGCGCGGGCGGTGCTCCGGCCGAGGCCGTCCGGCGCAAGAAGCTGATCGCCGGCGCGGCGGTCGCGGCCCTCGTCGCGGCGGGCGGCTTCGGGCTCTACCTCGCCTTCTCGCCGAGCGGGCCCCCCACCGACCTGACCCTGCTCTACCAGGACGACTTCACCCAGAAGAGCGACTGGAGCGGGACCTACGACCCCGCGAACGGCGGCAAGTACGGCTACGCACCCGAGGGGCACTACGCCGTCGACGCCGACGGCGAGAACGCCGTCCAGCGCATCACCGCGCCGGTGCCCTTCGCGACCGCCCCGCCCGCGACCCCGGACCCCGCCGCCAGCCCCACCCCGACCATCCCCGGCCGGCTGCTCCTCGGGGCCGACGTCACGGTCCGCAACGGCAGCACGGGCGCCGGCGAGTACGGGCTGTTCTGCCGGGGCGCGGACGCCACGGAGGCGACCCGCTACGAGTTCCTGATCGACACCTCGGGCAAGGCCCGCATCCGCAGGGCGGTCAAGAGCGCCGGCGGCGACCTGACCGAACCGGCCCCGGTGGAGGTGACGAAGGGCAAGCCCGTCCGGCTCCAGGCCGAGTGCTCGGCCGGCTCGGAGGGGATGCAGCTCACCATGTGGGTCGACGGCACCCGGGTGCAGTCCGTCACGGACCCCGACCCGCTGCCGCCGGGTGAGCTCGGCATGATCGTCCGGGTCGGGGAGAGCAGCGGCGCCACCCTGAAGACGGGCTTCGACAACTTCACGATGCGCGGCGCGGCCCCGGAGAAGAAGCCCTGAGGGGGAACAACGAATGATCGGCTCGCGGTTGGGGACGATCGGAACACCGACCTGAGCGAAGGAGCCCGCACGATGCGCGCCATAGTCGTCTCCGCCACCGGCGGCCCCGAGGTCCTCTCCTACGAGGACTATCCGGACCCCGCGCTGAACCCCGGCGAGGTGCTGGTCGACGTCGCGGCCAGCGGCGTGAACTTCATCGACGTCTACCACCGGATGGGCCGCTATCCCCTCTCGCTGCCCTTCGTGCCCGGCAACGAGGGGGCGGGCACCGTCGCGGCGGTCGGCGAGGACGTGGAGGGGGTCTCCGTCGGCGACACGGTGGCCTGGGCGAGCGTCATGGGCAGCTACGCCGAGAAGGCCGTCGTGCCGGTCTCCCACCTGCTCCTGGTGCCCGAGGGGGTGGCCCCCGAGCTCGCGGCGGCCGTCACCCTCCAGGGGCTCACCGCGCACTACCTGACCCACTCGGTGCACGAGGTCAAGCCCGGCGACGACGTGCTGGTGCACGCCGCGGCCGGCGGCATGGGCCTGCTGCTCACGCAGATCGCCAAGCTCCGCGGCGCCCGGGTGATCGGCACGGTCTCCACCGAGGAGAAGGAGGAGCTGGCCCGGCAGGCCGGCGCCGACGAGGTCCTGCGCTACAAGGGGTTCGCCGACGCGGTCCGCGACCTGACCGGTTCCGGCGTGCACGTCGTCTACGACGGCGTGGGGGCGACCACCTTCGCCGAGAGCCTCGCCGCCCTGCGCCCGCGCGGCATGATGGCCCTGTACGGCCAGGCCAGCGGCCCGGTGCCGCCGATCGACCCGCAGCTGCTGGCCAAGGAGGGGTCCCTCTTCCTGACCCGCCCCAGCCTCGGCGCCTACATCGCCACCAAGGACGAGCTCGCCTGGCGCGCCTCCGACCTGTACGGCTGGCTGGCCTCCGGCCGGCTCCGGGTGCACGTCTCCCGCCGCTATCCCCTGGCCGAGGCCGCGCAGGCCCACGAGGACCTGGAGGCCCGCCGCACCACCGGCAAGCTCCTGCTCATCCCCTGAGCCCCGCTTCCCGCTGCGGGATCCGGCTGCTCCGGCGCTTCCAGGACTGCTCGGCGACGCCGTCCCTCGTCGCCTCGCCCGCGCGGCAGCCGTGCGTCACTCAGGCGGTTCCTGGCCGCCGAGACCGATCGGGAACGCGTCGAAGTTGACGATGACCCGCGCGGTGCCGGGGGCGCTCTCCTCACGGTCCCGTACCTTCTCGTGGTGCGCGTCGACGACCCGCGAGATCTCGCGGACGAGGCCGGCGAGTTCCTCCCGGGTCATGCGCATGACGGTGTGCAGGTTGACGGTGGCCTCGACCCACTCGCGGGGAGTGGTCCGCGACTCCTCCAGCCAGCGGCTGAGCTCGGCGTTCCGTTTACGGAGCAGCTCGGCGAGCAGGAGCTCCGCCGCCTGCGCCGTCTCGGGGTCGCGGCGGAACCGGTCCCCGTCGAACCCGAACCGGCGGGAGCGCCACCAGCGCTCCTTGCCCTTCCCGCGGCCGGACACCTCCTCGATGAGGCCGTGCCGCGCGAGCTGACGCAGGTGATAGCTCGTCGAGCCGCTGTTCTCCCCGGTGCGGGCGGCGAGCCGGGTCGCCGTGGCGGGGCCGTGGTGGTCCAGCAGCTCCAGCAGGCGGAGCCGTACCGGGTGGGCGAGGCCCTTGAGCGCTGATGCGTCGAGTTCGCGGTCCGCGTGCCCGGTGAGCGCCGATGGATCGGAATCACGGGTCTTGTCATCCATTGCGTGCAGCCATATCTTTGCAAAGGGAGTTTTGCATACTTTCCTTTACACGTTATCGGAGACAGCGGTGACCGATCGACCCTTCCGCTGGTTGCTGACGGCCTCCGGTCTGTCCAATACCGCCGACGGCATCGTCGTCGTGGCCATGCCCCTGCTGGCGATCACGCTGACCCGCTCGCCGCTGCTGGTCTCTCTCGTCAGCGCGGCGGCCACCCTCCCCTGGCTGCTGCTGTCCCTGCACGCGGGCGCGCTCGCCGACCGGCACGACCGGCGGCGGATCCTGGCTCTGACCACGTGGACCCGGGTCACGGTCCTGACCACCCTGGCGGCGGCCGCCTGGCTGGGGACGCTTCCCCTGCCCGTGCTGCTGGCCGGAGCCCTGCTGCTCGGCGCCGGAGAGGTCTTCGCCGACACCTCGGCGCAGTCGGTGGTGCCGATGACCGTGGCGCGGGAACGGCTCGGCGACGCCAACGGCAAGCTCGTCGCCGCGCAGACCGTCGGCAACAACTTCCTGGGAGGGTCCGCCGCCGGACTCCTGACCGGGCTCGGCGCCGCCGCCGCGTTCGGGGCACCCGCCCTGCTCTACGCGGCGGCGGGGATCGCCCTGCTCGGCATGCGCGGGCGTTTCCGGGTGGAGGAGCCCTCCACCCGGCCGCTCCACCACGACATCGCAGAAGGGTGGCGCCACCTGTGGAGCCACCGGGTGCTGCGGGACCTGGCCCTGCTGTCGGGTGTGCTCAACTTCGCGAACTCGGCTTACTTCGCGGTCTTCGTCCTGTGGGTCGTCGGGGAGGAGTCCCGGGTGGGGCTCACTCCCGGCCGGTACGGCCTCCTCATGGTGGCGCTCGCCTTCGGGGCCGTGGCGGGATCGCTACTGACCGACCGGGTCGCGCAGAAGGCCGGACAGGTCAGGACACTGGTCGTCGCCGACCTGGCCGGTGGCGTCCTGCTGCTCGTGCCCGCCCTCGTCCCCACCCCCGCCGCCATCGGCCTCACCGCCGTACTGCTGGGCGCCGCCGGCGCCACCGCCAACGTCCTGCGGGTATCGCTGCGACAGTGGCTCATCCCCGGTCACCTGCTCGGCCGGGTCAATTCGGCCATCCGCCTGATCGGCATGGGGTCCACACCGCTGGGCGCGGCCGCGGGCGGTGCCCTCGCCACGGCGGCCGGGCTGCCGGCGGTGTTCGCCGCGGCCTCGGTGCTGTGCGTCCTGGCCGTCACCCTCACCTGCCGGAGTGTCACGACCCGCTCGGTCGCCGAAGCCGAGTCCGCGGCGGATACCACCGTCCAGCCCGCGCCCACCTGAAGAACCAAGGTCGCTTTTCGGGAAGTATGTGTCTTCCGTCCGCGCCCGTCATACGCACTTCCCGGGAAACGATCATTATTTCACCGGGACAGAACGGTTATCCACAGGTAGCCGTATGCGGTGGGGTCGCCCCCAGGGAACACCGTGCACCAGAACCGTCTCTGCTGGCATGGCTACTTTTGCCGTCCGGACGGAAGGGGCGGAGATGGGAAACAGGCATAGGCGGTCGTCGCGGCACCGGACCGGCAGGTCGCCGGGCGGGCGGCCCGTACTGGGGGTCGCGCTGCTGACCGACGAGCGCGATCTCGCCGCGCTCCGCGAACACGGTTCCCTCACGCACCGGGACTACGCCGCCTATCTCGCCGCCTGCGAGCGCGACATGCGTTCCATGCGCGCGTCCGGTGAAGTGGTGGCGGAGGCGTTCGACCTCGGGGAGTACCTCGATTTCTGCCAGGACGCAGGACTGGACGCCGACGGCGCCGTTAGCCGGGCCCGGTACGCCGCGCTGGTGTGCGAGGAGGGCGACCCTCTCCCCTACCGGGGCGAGCCCATAGAGGATTTCATCGCCGTGCTCGCCCGCCGGGAGAGACTCCGCAGGCTGTCCTCCAGGATCGAAGGACGCCTCGCCCTCGTTCCGACCGGGCGGGTCAAGGCGGCACAGGAGCACACGGCCGGTGTGCTCCTGTGGCTGCTGAGCCGCGAAGGGCCGGGCCTGCACGTCCTGACCTGCCTGGTGGAGGCCGGCCGGGGCGATCCGTTGGAGGTCTCGGCCGAGGTCGAGGTGCGCCAGAGCAAGACGCTGCTGCGTGGAGAAGCTCCGCTGGTGCTCGCCCAGATGCTCGTCCTCGCCCGCGCGGTGAGGGCTCTCGGCAGCCTGATCATGCGATTCCGCACCCGGAGGACCGACCCCGCCACCGGCCTCCCCATCGAGATCGTCCGCGGCTGGTCCATCCGGGACGGTGAACTCCGGTCCCTGAGTGGCGCGGAGACGCGTGCGGCCTTCTGCGCCGATGCCCGGACCGGTGACCCGCTCGCCCCCGAGCCCTCCGCCGAGTACGCCGACGCCCCGTCCTTCCGAGAAGGACTCGACGAACGAGTAGTGCCCGATGAAAGACCTCATCCGCCGGTTCCGGACCCGGTTTCGGATCCGGCTCCGGAACCATCTTCGGACCTCAGGCCCGCACCGCCGGTCCGAGAGGTTGGGCGGGCCAGTCGAGGAGGCGGGCGCCCAGCACCGCGGTCTCCAGGGTGAAACGCTGGGTGGGGTCGTCGGGCGAGAAGCCGGTGAGACGGCGGATCCGCTCCAGCCGGTAGGTCACGGCCCGGGTGCTGACCCCGAGCCGCCGCGCGGCCGCGGCCTGGTTGCCCTGGACGGCGAAGACCGCCTCCAACGTGTCGAGCAGCGGCTCGGGCCCGCCCCGGGCCTCCAGCAGCGGGCTGAGCACGGTCGTCACCAGGTCGTCGATGGCCTCGCGGTCCCGCAGCAGCACGGGGAAGACCAGCAGGTCGGCCGCCTTGAGGACGGGCGCCCGCAGCCCGAGCCGGTCGCCCAGCTCGATCGCGTTGCCCGCCTCCCGGTAGGAGGCGACCACCCCGCCGGGCCCCCGGTGCGCCCGACCCACGCCGACGCACCAGCCCGGTTCGAAGGCCTGCCGCACGTGGTGGGTGAACTCCCCGGTCGCGGCGGAGAGGCTACCCGGCGCCACGCACACCAGCAGCCCGTCCCGGACCGCCACCAGCACGTTGTGCGACCCGAACCGGGCGACCAGCGCCTCCTCGATCCGCCTCGCCACCGGATCACTGTCCCGCAGTCCCGGCGTCCCGGCCTCATCGGGTGCCGCCTTCTTTCCACCGGGTCCTGTTCCGTCGGACCCTACTCCAACGAGTCCTGTTCCACCGGGTCCCGTGTCTACCGCCCGCACGGACACGGCAGGGCGGGCGACCGCCACCACGTAGGACTCCGCCAGCCGGAGGCCGAAGTGCTCGGCGCGTTCGGCGAGCCGGTCGGCCCGCCCGTGCAGCAGGTCGTCGACGAACTCCCGGCGCGCGGCCTCCTCCTGGCGGATCGCCAGGCGCTGGGCGTTCTCATAGCCCTCCATCAGCGCGGAGACCGCCCGCCTCAGCGCGGAGAGCACCGCCGGAGCGGCCCCTTTCGCCTGCCCCTCCCCGGACGGCCCCGGCCAGGCAGGTCCGGAAGCTGCCGGGTCGGAACCGGACCCCCGGAGAGCGGAGGCTCCAGGCGCGGATGATCCCGGATCGGACGGCCCGGAGACGACCGCCTCGGCCATGCTCAGCGCCGCGTCGACCATCTCCCGCAGCGGCAGGCCCAGCTCGGCGGCCCGTGCGCCCGCCGCCCGGTAGCCGTCGAGCGCCTCCCTGCCGGGCAGCCGCCCGGTGGCGGCGGCCTCGCTCAACATCCGAGGGTGCCCGCCGAGCAGGTCGGCGGGCACCCGGGCGGTCTCGTCCATCAAACCCCTATGTCACGCCGGTCGAAGGCCAGGATCGCGACGACCAGCAGCACGGCGGCGGCACCCGCCAGCACGAGATAGTCCCCGCCGGGGAAGCCCTGGTAGAGCGGCTTGCCGTCCAGGTAGTAGTGGAACGGCGAGACCCACCGCAGCCAGGAGACCGCGTCCACGTTCTTGCCCATGGTCTCCACGATGTAGCCGCCGACCGCGACCACGCCGACGACCGCCATCGCCGGGCCCCTGCGGCCGGCAGCGGCGCCGACCGCCAGGGACAGCGCGCCGAAGAGCAGGCCGAGCAGGAAGACCCCGGTGTGCGCGGCCAGGATCCTGTCGAAGGCGACGCCCATGTCGGTGGCGACCGACAGGCCCCAGGCGAGCAGGAACGTCGCCGCCGCGACACCGAGCAGCCCGAGCGCGAGCGCGGCGAACCGCTCGAAGACCAGCCGCCTGCGGTCGATCGGGAGCGTGACGGTCAGCTCCAGCGTGCCGGACTCCTCGGGGCGGGCGATCGCCTGGTTTCCCAGGACCGCCGCGCACACGACGAACAGCATCGGCCCGAACAGTTGGTAGACCACGCCGTGCAGATAGCCGGTCCCGGTGGTGAAGCCGGTCAGCCCGCCCATCAGGTCGCGCATCGCCTCGGGGAACTTCTCCAGGGCCGCATCGCCGTACAGGTCCTGATTCTGGGAGATGTTGGGGTAGAACGACAGGTACAGCGCGAAGAACGCGCCGATGCCGATCGTCCAGCGGACCAGCGACCTGCGGTGGTCACGCAGGCTCTTGGACACCAGCGCGGGCATGGTGCGCCTCCTCTTCGCTGTAGTAGGTCAGGAAGATCTCTTCCAGATCGGGTTCGGCGCTGACCAGGTGCACCACGGTGAACCGGGCCGCCGCCTTGATCAGCGCGTCGGGGCGGCCGTCGATGGTGCAGCTCAGGTTCGCGCCCTCGACCCTCAGGTCCCGCACCCCGGGCAGGCCCTCGAACTCCTCGCGGGGCACCGGGGCGTCGAAGTGGAACTCCACCCGGCGCACCGCCTTCTCCCTCAGGGCGGCGACGTCCTCGACGGCCACCAGCCTCCCCTGCCGCACGATGCCGACCCGGTCGGCGACGTCCTCCACCTCGGCGAGCACGTGCGAGGACATCAGCACGGTCCGGCCGGCCGCGCGCACCTCGCGGACCATGGCGAGGAACTCCTGCTGGACCAGCGGATCCAGGCCGCCGGTCGGCTCGTCCAGGATCAGGAACTCCGGTTCGTGCATGAACGCCTGGATCAGCCCGACCTTCTGCTTGTTGCCCTTGGAGAGTCTGCCCATGGGCACCGAGAGGTCGGCCTCCAGCCGTTCGGCCAGCGCCGTGATCCGGTCCCGGGACACGCCGCCGCGCACCCCGGCCAGGAAGGCGAGGTACTCGCTCGCCCGCTCCCGTCCCTCCAGCGCGAGCTCTCCGGGAAGGTACCCGATCCGGCCCCGCACGCGCGGGTCGCGCGGGTCCGTCCCCAGCACGCTCATCCGGCCGCGGGTGGGCCGGATGACGTCGAGGAGGAGCCGGATGGTGGTCGTCTTGCCCGCGCCGTTCGGGCCGAGGTACCCGAACACCTCTCCGGGCCGGATCTCCAGGTCGAGATCCTCCAGTCCCCGGCGCCTGCCGTAGAACTTGGTCAGTCCCTCGGTCTCCACTACCGCTGTCATGCCTCAGATCGTGCCCTGCGCCCGATCCACCGGACCATGACCTGTTCCTGACACTTGGGCCCGCGTTCGTTGCCCGGTTCCGGAACGCTCCGGCCCCCGGGCGGTTCCGCTCCGGTTTTCCGCACAGCACCGGAAGGCACCGGGAACGGCTACCAGTCCTGGGAGAGGCCGGACATGCGGCGGAGGTACTCGTCCTCGTCGATCTCACCGGCCGCGTAGCGCCGCCTGAGGATCTCCCTGGGATCGTCGGGGGCCGGTCCGCGGCGCGCCCTGGAGGCACGCGCCATGAGGGCGAGGCCGAGCACCACCGCGGCAATCACGGCGACGACGAGGAGCGCCACCGCGAACCGGGCCATCACCGTTCACCGTCCATGCCTCCATTCTGCGAGAAATCCGGCGCTTCGTGGAGGGCCCCGCCGGGAGGGAGCACCGGCAGGCCCTCGGGGGCACCGCCTTCCAGCAGACGGAGCAGGGCCCCGGTGTCCACATGCCGCTCGACGAGATCTCCGAGGGCGTCCAGGCGCTCCTCGCGCAGCGCGGCGAAGCAGGTCCCCGGCGCGGGGGCGAAGTCCCGGCCGGAGACGGCGGCCACCTCGCGCAGGAACGCCCGGCGGAAGTCGTCGTTCTCCAGCGCCCCGTGCCAGGTGGTCCCCCAGACCGTCCCGGCCCGGCAGCCGTCCAGGAACGGCTCCGCCCCGTCGTCGGGAGTCACCGTCCCGTGGTGGATCTCGTAGGCGGCCACCCGGTGGCCGTAGGCGCTCCCGACCGGGCGGCCCAGGGTCTTGTCCGCGGCGAACTCGACCGCGGCGGGCAGCAGCCCGAGCCCCTCGACCCGTCCGGCCCCCGACTCGACGTCGTCGCGGATGGTCCGGGCGAGCATCTGGTAGCCGCCGCAGATGCCCAGCACGACCCGGCCGCGCAGCGCCTCCGCCAGGCCCGTGGCCCGCAGCCAGGCCAGGTCGGAGACCGTGGCGCGGGAACCGGGCAGGACCACCAGGTCGGCGTCGTCCAGCTCCGCCGGGGAGGTCACGAAGCGCACGACCACGCCGGGCTCGCAGGCCAGCGCGTCGACGTCGGTGAAGTTGGAGACGCGCGGCAGCCGGACCACCGCGACCCGCAGCGTCTGCCGGCCGTACGGCGTGCGCGCCGCGGCGGCGGGCCGGTTGTCCAGGGCCAGGGAGTCCTCGACGTCGAGCCAGAGGCCGTCCAGCCACGGCAGCACGCCGTACACCTCGCGCCCCGTCAGGTTCCTGAGCATGTCCAGCCCCGGTTCGAGGAGCTCGCGCGCGCCCCGGAACTTGTTGATGACGAATCCGGCGATCAACGCCTGGTCGGCGGGTTCCAGCAGCCCCACCGTGCCGTAGAGCGAGGCGAAGACCCCGCCCCGGTCGATGTCGCCGACCACGATGACCGGCAGGTCCGCGGCGCGGGCCAGACCCATGTTGGCGATGTCGCCCCGGCGCAGGTTGATCTCCGCCGGGCTGCCCGCCCCCTCGCAGACCACCACGTCGTAGCGCTCCCGCAACCGCCGCAGCGCCTCGACGGCCGTCTCCCGGAGGTGGTCCTTGACCTGCCAGTACTCCATCGCGTCGACGTCGGCGAGCGGCCGGCCCATGACCACGACCTGGCTGCGCCGGTCACTGCCCGGCTTGAGCAGGATCGGGTTCATGTCGGCGCTCGGCTCCAGGCCGCATGCGGCGGCCTGCATCGCCTGCGCCCGGCCGATCTCCGCGCCGTCGGCGGTGACGAAGGAGTTGAGCGACATGTTCTGCGCCTTGTACGGCGCGACCTTCACCCCCTGCCGCGCCAGCCACCGGCAGATCCCGGCGGTGACCACGCTCTTGCCCGCGTCGGAGGTCGTCCCGGCGACCAGCAGCGCGCCTCTCATCCCCGTGCCCGCCCTCTCTCCCGCCGGTCGCCGCCCGTCGGCGCCGGCTCCGCCGTACCCGCCCGGCGGGACGAGCCCGCCGGCGCCGCGGCCCTGCCGTACCCCGTCCGGCGCGGGAAGCGCTCCGGCCGCGCTTCGCCCATGCGCCGGACGGCCGCCGGTCGTCCGGCGGCCCTTCGGCGGTCGTCCGGCGCGTGCGCGGTCAGCCGCGCAGCGCGGCGAGGACGGCGAGTCCCGCAGCGGCGAACCCTACCGCGCGCGCCAGCCGTACCGAGCGGCGGATGTCCGGGACCGACGGTTTCGGCCCGTCACCCATCTCCGGCCGGTGCTCCACGCGGTTCCCGTAGACGTTCACACCGCCGAGCGTGACGTCGAGCGCACCGGCGAACGCCGCCTCGCACCGGCCCGAGTTCGGGCTCGGGTGGCGGTGGCCGTCCCGGCGGAGCACTGCCAGCGCCCGGCCGGCCGAACCGCTCACCAGGGGGGCGCCGAGAGCCGAGAGCACCCCGGTGATCCGGGCCGGTACGGCGTTGGCCACGTCGTCGAGCCGGGCGGCGGCCCAGCCGAAGCGCTCGTAGCGGGCGTTGCGGTGGCCGACCATGGCGTCCAGGGTGTTGACCGCGCGGTAGACCAGCAGTCCGGGGACCCCCGCCACGGCCCCCCACAGCAGCGGCGCGACCACCGCATCGGAGGTGTTCTCGGCGATCGACTCGACCGTGGCCCGGGCCAGCTCGGGCGGCTCCAGGCGGGAGGGGTCGCGCCCGCACAGGTGCGACAGCCTTCCCCGCGCCCCGGCGAGGTCACCGGCCTCCAGGAAGGACGCCATGGCCGCGCCCTCGCGCCCCAGCGTCGTCCCGCCCAGCACCGACCAGGTGGCCGCGGCGCTCACGACCCCCCGTGCCAGCGGGTCGCGCACCCGGGACGCGGCCGTGCCGAGCAGGGCCACGGATCCGACGCAGACGGCGACGTGGACGACGCCGGCGGCCCGGGCGTCACCGTACGTCCTCTTCTCCAGCGCCGCGGCGGCCGTGCCGAACAGCGCGACCGGGTGCCCGCGGCGCGGATCGGCGAAGAGCGCGTCGAGCACGACCCCGGCGAGCATCCCGAGAGCGTGGGCCCGCGCAGCGGCTCTCCCGGTCCTTCCGGCCGCGGTTCTCCCCGATGCGTTCTTCCCCGGTGCGGCGGTACTTCTAGACAAGGCGAATCTTCCTAGGCGAGGCGGGTCTCAGTTGACGGGACGGGTCTCAACTAATGGGACGGTTCCTGCCGGGTGTGGGTCCCTCCGGGCTCCTCCCGGGGGATCCCACTGGACATCCCTCCCAGGCTCCTCCCGGGGAACCCGCTAGACGAGGTGGGCATGCAGCTCATCCTGGTGCTCGTCGAGCCATGCCCCGGCCCTGCGGATGCGCGCCCCCGCGCCCTCGGCCCACATCCGGGCCCAGCCGCCGCCCGCGGCGGCCCTGGTGCGCATGATGACGTAGGAGCGGCTGAAGCGCAGTCGGGCGAGGTCGAGGAGGCGCCTTCGGTCGCGAGCCGGCAGGCCGTACGCGTCGCAGAACAGGCGCAGGCGCGGGCCGACCGCCAGCTCCCGCTGGGCGGGGTCCAGGTCGACGGGGTCGGCGAGAGGCGCCCAGTGGCGCAGCGTGGTCACGACGTCGAACAGCCGGGTGGTGGGCCGGGCCAGGTCGAAGTCGATGAACGCGTACGGCAGGCCGTCCCGGAAGAGCACGTTGTCCAGGTTGACGTCGCAGTGGCCGACCAGTTCGGCGGCCCGGTCGTCGTTGGACCCGTCCTCCCAGACCGCGTCGCGGGGCGGCCGGAAGGTCTCGGCGGCATCGTGGAAGCGCCGCAGCAGGCCGGCCAGGGCCGCCAGGGCCTCGTCGGTGACCGCGTACTCCGGCAGCGGCCGGACTCCGGACTCGCCGTCGAGATAGGTGAGGACCTCCCGTCCCCGCTCGTCGAGGCCCACCACCCGGGGCGCGCCGTCGAAACCCTCGGCCTCCAGGTGCCGCAGCAGCGCGTGCACGGACGGCGTGGACGGCCGGGTGGGCCTGCGCACGGTCTCCCCGACGCGCACCACGCCCTCCGTCACATCGCCGCCCAGCAGAGGGATCTCCTCGTGGGACGTGGCGACGAACATGGCAATTGAGCCTAGACCGGCCCGTCCGGTGGTCGGGCCTGTTCCGGCCGGACCGGTACCCGTTCCGTTGAAAGACCGCTCGACAGCCGGACCATGATCGACTCACCTCCATCCACCCCCTTCGACCTCGCACTTCTCCGGATCCGCCCCCCTGCCGGGAGGGCATCCCGGCACCCCCACGGAGTGATCTTCCTGACACGGTGGGAAAACCGATGCATGGGCACTCGCCGGATCATGCACAATTAGGCAGGAGCGCCCTTAGCTCAGCTGGATAGAGCACCGGACTTCTAATCCGACGGTCGCAGGTTCGAATCCTGCAGGGCGCGCTTTTGATCATGGCCTGACCTGCGAAAACTCGGAGGACAG
This sequence comes from Planomonospora parontospora, assembly GCA_014647935.1. GTDB lineage: Bacteria > Actinomycetota > Actinomycetes > Streptosporangiales > Streptosporangiaceae > Planomonospora > Planomonospora parontospora. The sequence continues at coordinate 21,295 of BMQD01000021.1, read as the reverse complement.
GTCTCTTCTGGAATGAAATTCCGGCCCCTGCGTGCTCGTGGCGTGCTCGCGTGCACGGACCGTGCACACACCATGATCGAATGGGTCCTCAGCGCCACTCCCACCGACCATGACGTCGCTGTGGCCACGATGAGCTCTCCTCACACCTTCCGCAAGTGTTCCGGATCTTCTACGACCACTCGGTGACAAGAACCGTGCGCCTGCCGAAAATTCCGTCCGTGCAGGTCAAGCGGCATGTGAGTACTCGTGGAGGACTCCGCCGAGCCGGTCCCGTCTGTGTACGCTCAGCTCGGCGATGCGCGTCGGATCCGTGATCGGGTCCGGGACGGCGCGTAGCGGGGCCGCTTGTTCCAGTGCCTGATGGGCCCGGTGCCGGTTGTAGAAGTGTTCGTACTCCCGTAGAGCGTGCCGTAGATGGCGTTCGTTCCATACCAGGCAGCGGTCGAGAAGTTCACGGCGGCATGACTGCACCCACCGCTCCATGACCGCGTTCATGCGCGGTACTCGGACACCGGTGAGCACGGTCCGGATGCCGGCCTCGGCCAGGATCTCGTCCATGAGGGCGGGGAACTTCCCGTCCCGGTCCCGGATCAGGTAGCCCGCCCGGCAGCCGGCCTCTTCCAGGTCCATCACGAGGTTCTTCATCGCCTGGACGACCCAGACCGCGGTCGGATGGGCGGTGGTGCCCAGCACGCGGACGCGCCTGCTGGCGTGCTCGATGACGGCCAGGATGTACTGGCGCTGCCCGGTGAGGGTGACGGTCTCGATGAAGTCGCAGGCCAGCAGCGCATCGGCTTGCGAGCGCAGGAAGTCGGCCCAGGTGACCGACGCCCGCTCAGGTGCCGGATCAACGCCTTCTTGCTTGAGGATCTCCCACACGGTGGAGGGCGCGACCGTGATGCCGAGCACGGCCAGCTCGCCGTGTACTCGCCGATATCCCCAGGACGGGTTCTCCCTGACCAGGCGCAGGACGAGCGCTCGGATGGAGCGGACCGTGGGCGGGCGCCCCGACCGCCTGGGCTTACTGATGCGGGCGTGCCGCCGTCTAATGAGATCGCGGTGCCAGCGCAGGACGGTATCCGGACGGACGATGAGCCGCACCCGGCGCAGGACCTCGCGGGGCAGTGATGTCAGCAGGGCGGCGAGGAAGGCACGGTCCTCGGGAGCGAATCTCACCCTGGTACCGGCACCGAGCTGCCGTTCGAGAACGGTGATCTGGTGGCGGAGAGCGAGGATCTCGACGTCCTTGTCCCGATCGCTCACCGGCAGCAACCGCAGCGCGGCGAAGGCGTTCGTGACGGCGAGATAGGCCAGGCGAAGCAGCACGGACGATCATCATGCCGCACGCCGAGCAACAGGGAGTCACTCGCGTCAGGAGATCCCCAGCAAGCCCATGACCTGGCCGGACGACATTATCGGCAAGCGCAGGGTCGAGGGGGAAGGCCGGCGGGCGGGCTCCCACGTTCATCGGGAGAGTGCTGGGCCGGCCGCTCCTCGAACGCGTGCAGGACCTCATCCCCCTCGCCGGGGAATGCGGCATGTCGGCCGCGCAGCTCGCCATCGCCTGGGTGCTCCGGCAACCGGGGGTCTCCTCGGTGGTCGCCGGGGCCACCAGGCCCGAGCAGGTCACCGAGAACGCCGCGGCGTCCGGTCGAACGCTCGATGACGCCGCCCTGAAGCGCGTGGACGAGGTGCTCGGAGACCTCGTCGACCGTGATCACGGCAAGACCGCGCAGATGATGGCGGTCAAGCCGAGCTGGACGAGAACCACACCCTGACCTCGGGGACCTCGGGGACGGCTCCCGCTTCGCGATCACCCCTGGGAGGATGAGGCGTCAGTTGGAGGCGCCGTTCGGGCCCGCCGTGGTGGACGACGAATCGTAGGAATCGTCGCCGCTGCGGCTGCTGGGCTCGTCGTCGCCGCTCTCCGTGCCGGAAGCGGAACCGCCGCTCTCCGTGCCGGAAGCCGGACCGCCGCCGTCGCAGAGTCTGCGGAGCGGGCTCTTGCCGTGGCAGGAGACGCCGCCCCCCGCCATCGCCGTGGCGGGGATCTGAAGCGCCAGTGCCGTCACGGTGACCCCCGCGAGGGTGATGCGCGACATCCTGCCCATAGGAATTCCTCTCGTCCTGGCTCTGCCCGGCCGGAGACCCGGACCGTATCCGGTCTCCACTTCGGACAGCTGCGACGAAACGGCTCCGGATGCAGGGAACCGATACCCATCGCTCCAATCCATCAAAACACGGAGAGTAACCGGCATGTACCAGTGCCGGAATCCGAGCACCGCGTCCTGCATGACCGGAACGATGGATTTCAGTGCTCCTGGTCAGAGCCGGCGAGCCCGCCTCATGCGGGCTCGCCGGCTCTCGGAGACCAGGGCGTGTCACAGGGCGGCCGGGTCCGACGCCTCCGGTCGCCGGGCGGTCAGGCGGTCATGGCGACCAGGATCCGGCGGGGGCCGGTGAACGGCTCCCTGCCGTGCGCGCACAGCATGTTGTTGATGATCATCAGGTCGCCCCGGCGCCAGGGGAAGCCGAAGGAGGCCTCGTCGTAGGCGGCCTTGACCGCGGCGAGGTCGGCCGGATCGATCGGGGTGCCGTCGCCCAGGTAGGCGTTCCGCGGCAGGTCCGCCTCGTCGTACAGCGACAGCAGCGCCTCCCGGACCTCCTCGTCCAGGCTGGTGACGTGGAACAGGTTGGCCTGGTTGAACCAGACCCGCTCCCCCGTGAGCGGCTCGGTCTGCCAGGAGGGCCGGTGGTGCCTGGTGCGCAGGCCGTCGTCGGTCCACTCGAACGTCTGCCCGTGCCGCGCGCAGTACTCCTCCACCGCCGCGGGGTCGTCGGTCTGGAACGACTCCTGCCAGGACAGGCCCAGCCCTTCCCGGAAGGCCCTGGTGTACACGACGCCGCCCGCGAACCGGTTCCGCACCTCCTCGGGGAGCAGGCGGAGCACCGCCCTGCTGTCCGCGATCGGGGTGGCCCCGCCGGTGGCCGCGGCCACGTCGCAGTAGAAGAACAGGTGGCCCGGCCAGGTGTCCGAGTAGGAGTTCTCGTTGTGCATCGGCAGCGGCTGGTCGGCCGGGTACTCGGTGGAGGTGTAGATGGACTCGGTCACGGACGTGCGCGGGGTGGAGCGTTCGGTGTAGCGCAGCGGGTCGCCGCCGACGACCCGGACGATCCGGTCGAACAGGTCGAGGTCGGCGGGCAGGTCGCGGAGCAGCACCGCGCCGTGCGCGGCCAGGGCCGCCCGCAGCCCGTCGCGGTGGGTCTCCACCCAGCCGAGGTGGTCGGTCATGCCTGGCCCGAGGCCGTACACCGTGATCGTGGTGTGCTCGTTGCCGTCCAGGCGGCCGGTCACCGGCCCGAGCCGGGCCGGGTGCGCGGAGGTGGTGACATCCGTCATGATGCGTCGGTTCCTTTCAGGCGGCGTTGCCGTTCCTGCATGCCGATGAGGTCGTCGGGGAGCGAGTCGGGCACCTCGGTGTCGAAGCGGCGCAGCAGCGGGATGGTCGACGCGCAGGCGGTGACGGCGGCCATCATCAGCGCGAAGACGATGTAGGTGAGGCCGACGCCCCGCCCGTCCCCGGTGCCGATGACCGCGCCGACCGAGCCGGCGAGCGCGCCGTCCGGCTGCAGCATGGGGTTGAACAGGCCGGTGGCCAGGGGCGCCAGCACGGCGAAACCGAGCGGCAGGGTGGACCAGGAGATGGCCTGGTTGAGCGCGAGCACCCGGCCGTGGAACCGCTGCGGCACCTTGACCTGGACCAGCGTCACGTAGATGCCCTGGGAGACCGTCATCGCCATCGCCATGCAGAAGACGCCGAAGGCGACCACGGCCAGGGACGGCCGCAGGCCCATCACCAGGCACCCGGCGGCCATGCCCAGGTTGCCCAGGAACACGCCGGCCATCCGGCGCCTCCTCGGGCCGCCCCAGAGCGCCATCGCGATTCCGCCGGTCACCGCGCCCAGCGCCTCGGCCACCGCCACCTGGGCGACCTGGTCGACCGTGCCGAAGGAGAGCGTCAGCGGAACCGTCAGCACCAGGGCGGGCCCCAGGAAGACGTTGGCGACGGCGAAGTAGACGACCATGGACCGGAACCCGCGGAGGTTCCAGGAGAACCGCAGGCCTTCGGTGATCGAGGTGACCAGCGTCTCCTTGCGGCGGAAGCCGAGCGTGTCGGGGAAGCGGACGACCAGCAGCACCGCGACGGCGAACAGGTAGCTCGCCACGTCGATGGCCAGGACGCCTGGCAGGCCGATCGCGACGTACAGCCCGGCGCCCATCAGGGGGGCGAGCAGCATCGCGAACCCGTTGGTGAGCTGGGTGAGGCCCACCGCGTGGCCCAGGTAGCGCTTGGGCACCAGCTGCGGCACCGCGGTCTGGAAGGCCAGCCGCTGGTAGGTGCCGGCCATCGAGTTGAGCGGCAGCAGCAGGTAGATGGTCCACAGGTCCAGCCGGCCGGTCCACAGCAGCAGCGCGATGCAGAGCTGGATCGCGCCCGAGACGCCGCTGGCGGCGATCATGACGCGCCGCCGGTCGAACCGGTCGATCAGCGGTCCGGCGACGGGCAGCATCGCCACCCCGCAGATCAGCGTCAGCGCCCACAGCAGGCCGAGGTCGGCCACCGACCCCGTCCGGTCGAACAGCCACACCGGTACGGCGAAGCCGGTCAGCGCCGACCCGGTCGCCGAGACCAGCTGCCCGATCGCGACGCTGAGGAACCGGCGGTTGCTCGGCTCCACCGCGCGTGTTCCGGCGTCCTGGCCGGGCTCGGCGGGGTAGTGCGTGTCCTGCAGCGCCCAGGCGGCGTCGGGGCCCCGCCCGGCGGGGCCGTACTCGGCGGTCTCCCGCCGGGCCATCGCCGGGTGGATGCTCGTGACGATCTCGGCCAGCTCCTCCGCGCGGTGCTTCAGGAAGAAGTGGCCGGCCTGGTCGAGCACCACCAGCCCGGTGGTGCCGGTGAGGAACTCCCATTCCCGGTACCGCTCGGTGTGGTAGTCGGTGACCGGGTCCTCGGAGCCGACCACCGAGATGATCGGAGCCCGCATCGGCTCCGGGCGCCGGTCGAGCAGCTCGGTGAAGTACTCCTCGGCGGCCCGGGAGTCGGCGCGCATGTTGCCGATGATCCGGTCGGCCTGCTCCGGGTCGAGCTCGTCGGTGTCGACGCCCATGCCCTTCAGCCAGTTGGCGTACTCGCGGTTGCTGCGCAGCTTCTCCAGCCGGGTCCGCAGCCTGCCGACGACCCCCTTGATCCGGGCGAACGGGAACATGGCGCCGATGTAGACCGCGTCCACGTCCCGGCCGGCCTCGGCCAGCTTCCGTGCCACGCCGACCGCGATGGCGCTGCCGACGCCGCAGTGCCCGTACAGGACCAGCGGGCCGTCCACCCGTTCCCGGACCTCCTCCGCGATCCGGTCCACCAGCTCGTGGAAGGGCAGCCCCTCCTCGTTCAGGCCCACGTCGTGGCCGGGGATGGCCACCGAGTACAGCGCGTGCCCGGCGGGGAGGGCGTCGGCGAGCGGCTGGTAGACGATCGCGCTGCCGCCGCCGTACGGCACGCAGACGTAGGAGAGGGTGCGCGCGGCGCCCTTCGGGGTCAGCTCGTACAGCAGCCGCTGCGGCCCGGTGTCCGCGTCGGCGCCCGCGTCGACGAAGGCGGCCAGTTCGCGGATGGTGCGGTTCTGGAACAGGTCCATCACGCCGACCGGGCGTCCCGAGCCGTCGGACGCCTTGCGGATCCTGGCCACCACCTGGGTGGCGAGCAGGGAGTGGCCGCCGGAGTCGAAGAAGTCGTCGTGGACGCCGAGCCGTTCCACGCCGAGGACCTCGGTCCAGATGCCGGCCAGCATCCGTTCGGTGGCGGTCTCCGGCTCGACCAGCTCCGCGGTGGCGTCCCGCGTCGCCTGCGGGGCCGGCAGCGCCTTGCGGTCCAGCTTGCCGTTGGGGGACAGCGGGAGCGCGTCCAGGGTGACGAACGCGGCCGGCACCATGTAGTCGGGCAGGTTCCGCTTCAGCGCGGCCCGCAGCCCGGCGGCGTCGGCCTCCGCCTCGCCGGAGGCCGTCAGGTAGGCGACCAGCCGCTTGTCCCCCGGCGTGTCCTCGCGGACGACCACCACCGCGTCGGCGACGCCGTCGCAGTCGCGCAGCGCCGTCTCGATCTCCCCGAGCTCGATGCGCAGGCCGCGCAGTTTCACCTGGTGGTCGATGCGGCCGAGGAATTCCAGGTTCCCGTCGTGGCGGCGGCGCGCCAGGTCGCCGGTGCGGTACAGCCGGGCGCCCGGGTCGGCGCCGAACGGGTCGGGGACGAACCGTTCGGCGGTGAGCGCCGGACGGCGGTGGTATCCCCTGGCCACTCCCACTCCCCCGATGTGCAGCTCACCGGGCACCCCGATCGGGGCGGGCCGCCCGTGCCGGTCGAGGACGTAGAGGCGGATGTTGGAGATCGGGGCGCCGATCGGCAGGGTCACCGCCCCGGCCACGGCCTCGGGGCGGCAGTGCCACGAGGTGACGTCGATGGCGGCCTCGGTGGGGCCGTACAGGTTGTGCAGCTCGCAGTCCGGCAGCACGGCCGTGAACGCGGCCGCGGTGGCCGCGGGGAGCTCCTCCCCGCTGCAGATCACCCGGCGCAGCGCCGTGCAGTCCCCCGCGGCCTGCTCGTCGTCGGCGAGGAACACCGCCAGCATCGAGGGGACGAAGTGCGCGGTGGTCACGTCCTCGCTGATCAGCAGCTCGCGCAGGTACGCCGCGTCCTTGTGGCCACCCGGCCTGGCGAGCACCAGCCGCGCCCCGGCGAGCAGCGGCCAGAAGAACTCCCACACCGACACGTCGAATCCGGCCGGGGTCTTCTGCAGCACGACGTCGTCGCCGCCCAGCCGGTAGGTCCGCTGCATCCACTGCAGCCGGTTCACGATGCCGCGGTGGGTGTTGGGCACGCCCTTGGGGCGACCGGTGGACCCCGAGGTGTAGATGACGTAGGCGGCGTTGGCGGAGGTGGCCGGCGACCGGGGGCCGTCGGCGGGCCGGTCCGCCCACTCGGCGGGGTCGTCGAGGTCCAGGACGGTCGCCTCGGTGGCCGGGACCGTCTCCCGGAGCCGTCCCTGGGTCAGCACGACCGGGGCGCCGGCGTCTTCGATCATGAACGCCAGCCGGTCGGCCGGGTACTCCGGGTCGAGCGGCAGGTACGCCGCCCCCGCCTTGAGCACGCCCAGCAGCGCCACTACCAGCTCGGCCGACCGCTCGGCGTAGACGCCGACCAGGGTCTCCGGTCCTGCCCCCAGCCGACGCAGCCGGTGCGCCACCCGGTCCGCCCGCTCGTTCAGCTCGGCGTAGGTGAGGTGGCGGCCCTCGAAGGTCACCGCGACCGCGCCTGGCGTCCGGGCGGCCTGGTCCTCGACCAGGCCGTGCAGCGTCGCCTGCCCGTCCAGCTCGGCGCCGGTGTCGTTCCACACGTCCACCAGCAGCGTCCGCTCGTCGGCGGGCAGGATCGGCAGTTCCGACACCCGGGTGGCGGGGGCGGCGACGATCGACCGCAGGAGGGTGACGAACCGGGCCGCCATCCTCGCCACGGTCGGTTCGTCGAACAGCGCCGTGTTGTGGACGAACTTGACGATCAGCCCGTCCTCGACCTCGATGACGTGCAGCTCGATGTCGAAGCGGGTGGCCGGCAGGTCCATCGGCAGCCACTCGATGCGCAGGTCGGAGCCGCCCGCCTCGGCGATCCGGCCCATCTGGTAGTTCTGCAGCGCGAACATCGCCTGGAACACCGGCGACCGGCTGACGTCGCGGGGCACGCCGAGCGCGTTGACCAGCTGCTCGAACGGCACCTCGGCGTGGTCGAAGGCGTCGAGCACGCCGACCCGGGTGCGTTCGAGCAGTTCGTCGAAGGTGGGGTCGTCACCGAGCCGGGCGCGCATCGGGAGCATGTTGACGAACATGCCGACCACGTTCTCCAGCTCCGCCAGCGACCGGCCGGCCGAGGAGGACCCGACCGCGAAGTCGTCCTGGCCGGAGTGCCGCGCCAGCAGCACCTGGTAGGCGGCGAGCAGTGTCATGAACAGCGTCGCGCCGCGTTCCCTGGAGAACCGGTTGACCGCGCCGGTGAGCTCGGCGTCGACCTCGACGACGTGCCGGCCGCCGTCGAAGACCTGGGTGGCGGGCCGCGGCCGGTCGGCGGGCAGCTCCAGGGGCGGCACGCCGGCGAGCCGGTCGCTCCAGAACGCCAGCTGCCGGTCCAGCTCCGGGCCGGTCTGGGTCCGCCGCTGCCAGTGCGCGAAGTCGCCGTAGGAGACCGGCAGGCCGGGGAGCCCGGCCTGCGTACCGGTGCGCCGCGCGTGGTAGGCGGCGGCGAGGTCGCGCAGCAGCAGGTCCACCGACCAGCCGTCGCCGACGATGTGGTGGGTCGTGACCAGCAGGCGGTGGTCCTCGTCGGCCAGCCTGACCAGCAGGGCGCGCAGCAGCGGGCCCTGCTCCAGGTCGAAGGGCTCGGCGGCCGCCTCGCCGATCAGCGCCTGCGCCGCGGCCTCGTCACCGGCCGCCACGACGCGCAGCGGCACCGCGGCGGAGGGCTCGACGCGGACCGCGGGGCGGCCCTCCGCGTCGGCGGGGAACCGCATGCGCAGCGCCTCGTGCCGGGCCGGGAGCGTCTGCAGGGCCCGGTCCAGCAGCTCGAGGTCGAGCTCTCCGGTGAGGCGCATCGGGACCGGGATGTTGTACTGGCTCGTGCCCGGCGCGAACTGCTCCATGAACCAGACCCGCTCCTGCTGGTAGGACAGGGGCGGGGCGGTTCCCTCGGGGCGGGGCGTCACGGTGGCGGCGGTGCGCCGGCGCAGCCGCCGCTCCAGCAGCGCCCGGCGGGCCTCGGCCGGGGAGGGCTTCGGAGGGGTCTCGGGGGTGGTCGTCATGTCCGGCCGTCACCTTCCGCTGCGAGTAGCCGCTCGACGGCCTCGTCGCTGAGTCCGTCGAGGTCTTCGGTGAGCCGCCGCTCGATCTCGGCCGCGAGGTCGGCGACCGTGGTGTGGGAGAACAGCCCGCGGACCGGGATGTCGACCTCGATCCGGCCGCGGATCCTGGCGATGGCCCGGATCGCCAGCAGGGAGTTGCCGCCGAGCTCGAAGAAGTCGTCCTCGGCGCCGACCTTCTCCACTCCGAGCAGGTCGGCGAACACCTCCGCCACCAGTTCCTCCGCGGCGGTGCGGGGCGCGATGTACCTGCGCTCCGGGGCCGCCGGGGCGGGGAGGGCGGCGTGGTCGAGCTTGCCGTTGGCGGTCAGCGGCAGGGCGTCCAGGACGACGTAGCCGGACGGGACCATGTGCGCCGGCAGGGTGGCGGCGAGCGCGCCGTCCACCGCCGCGGCGTCCGCCTCGCCGACCAGGTAGGCGACGAGCCGCCTGCCCTCGGAGGCGTCCTCGCGGACGCCGACGGCGGCGTCGCGGACGCCGGGCAGCGCGCGCAGGGCCGCCTCGATCTCGCCGGGTTCGATGCGGTGGCCGTGCAGCTTGATCTGGTCGTCCGCGCGGCCGGCGAACTCCAGGCTCCCGTCGGCGCGGCGGCGCGCCAGGTCGCCGGTGCGGTACATCCGGCGGCCGGGAGGCCCGTAGGGGCACGGGAGGTAGGCGGCGGCGGTGGCGCCCGGCCGGTTCAGGTAGCCGCGGGTCACCTGGGGGCCGGCGATGTAGAGCTCGCCGACGACGCCGGCGGGCACCGGCCGCAGCCCGTCGTCCAGCACGTAGGCGGTGCTGCCGGGAGCCGGGCGGCCGATCCCGACCGACCCCGCCCGGTCGACCGGGAGCTCCTCGCCCGGGGCCACCGCGGCCATGACGCAGCCGACGGTGGCCTCGGTGGGGCCGTACTCGTTGACGACGGTGACGCCCGGGTGCCGTTCCCGCCAGGCGGTGACCGCGTCGGCGGGCAGCGCCTCACCGCCCAGCACCAGGTCGGCGGCGGGGGCCACCCGGTCGGGCAGCGCCGCCAGCAGCGCCAGGTGGCTGGGGGTGGCCTTGAGGAACGTCGGCCGGTCGCCGGTCGCGGCGTTCTCGTCGAGGGCGGCGAGCCGTACCGCTCCCCCGACGGTCAGCGGCCCGAACAGGCCGGTCACGGTCAGGTCGAACGAGATCGGGGAGTGCAGCAGCGCCTGCCCGGCCAGGCCGGGGTAGGCGGTGCCGGCCCACGCCAGGTAGGCGGCCACCGAACCCTGCTCGACCACGACCCCCTTGGGGGTGCCGGTCGAGCCCGAGGTGTAGATGACGTACGCGACGTTCCCCGGCCCGGCGGCCTGCGCGGAGCCGGCCTCCGGCCCCTCGGCCCGTTCGGCCGTCCACTCGGCCCACTCGGCGGCGTCGTCGACGGCGAGCACGGTCGCGCCGCCGGCGGGCAGGGCGCCCGCCAGGTGCCGCTGGGTGAGCACCACCGCGGCGGCGGAGTCCGCGAGCATGTACGTCACCCGGCCGGCCGGGTAGGCCGGGTCCACCGGCACGTAGCCCGCGCCGGCCTTCCACACCCCCAGCAGGGCGGGGAGCAGTTCCAGGCACGGCTCGGCGTACACCGCGACCAGCGACTCGGGGCCGACGCCCGACCGGCGCAGCCGGTCCGCCACCCGGCCGGCGGCCTCGTCCAGCTCCGCGTAGGTCAGCCGCCGGTCGCCGGCGATCACGGCGGTCGCGTCCGGGGTGCGCGCGGCCTGCGCCTCCACCATCCGCAGCGCCGTGGCGTGCTCGCGCGGCGGTTCCTGCGCCCCCGCCGCCAGCAGGGAAGCGCGCTCGGCCTCGTCCATCAGCGGCAGGTCGCCGATCCGGGTCTCCGGGTCGGCGACGGCGGCGGCCAGGAGGCGCAGGTAGCGTTCGACGAACTTCTCCGCGGTCCCCCGGTCGAACAGGTCGGTGCGGTACAGCAGCCGGCTGACCCCGGTGGTCAGGTCGAATGCCAGGTCGTCCTTCGAGGTGACGTAGGGGATCGGCTCGATGCCGGAGTCGGGGATGTAGTTGAAGCCGATCTGGTAGAGCGGCTGCACCCCCGGGTCCCGCTGCGGCGTGACCGCCTCCACGACCGCCTGGAACGGGACCTGCCCGTGCTCCATGGCGTCGAGCAGGGTCGTGCGGACCCGGCCGAGCAGCCCGGCGAAGGACGGCTCGCCCGAGGTGTCCGTGCGCACCGCCATCTGGTTGACGAACATGCCGACCAGCCCGGCGACCTCCGGCAGGTCCCGGCCGCTCATGGTCACCCCGACCACGATGTCGTCGTCGCGGGACAGCCGGGACAGCAGCGCGGCGTACGCGGTCAGGTACACCATGAAGGGCGTCGCGGCCGCGCGGCGGCCCGCCGCGGCGACCTGCTCCTGCAGCCCTTCCGGCACCGTGAAGCGGACCTCGTCTCCGGCGTAGCCGAGCCGGGCGGGCCGCGGCCGGTCGGTGGGGAGCGCGTGCACGGCGGGCAGCCCCGCCAGCCGCGCCCGCCAGCGCTCCGTCTGCTCGGCCAGCGCCGGGCCGGTGAGCCGGTCGCGCTGCCAGGCGGCGTAGTCGGCGTACTGGACGGGCAGCTCGGGCAGCTCGGCCGGGCGTCCGGCCGCCGCGGCCGCGCACAGCTCGGTGATCTCCTCCGAGAGGATGACGGACGAGGCGGCGTCGAAGACGGCGTGGTGGACCACGAGGTACACCACCCAGCGCGCGTCACCGGTCCTGATCAGCGCGGCCCGCCACAGCGGGGCGCGGTCGGTGCGGAAAGCGGCCTCGGTGACGGCCAGGGCGTGGCCGTACGACCGGGTCCTGCGCTCGTCCTCCGGGAGCGCCCGCAGGTCGTGTACCCGGACGTCGGGTTCGACCTCGGCGTGCACCACCTGGCGGAGGGCGCCGTCGACGATCCTGAGGGACGTGCGGAGCGCCTCGTGCCGTTCCGTGACGGCCTGCAGCGCCGCGACGACCTCATCGGCCTCGAGCGCGTGCGGGACCTCGACCGGGCACTGCAGGTTGAACACCGGCGAGCCGGGTTCCATCTGGTCGGCCAGCCAGATCCGTTCCTGGCCGAACGAGGCGGGGGCCTCCCATTCCTTGGCGGTCACCCCCGTCACCCGCCCTGGCGCAGGCTGAGCGGGCGCATGTCGGTCCACACCGTCTCGATGTGGTCCAGGCACTCCTGCCGGGTCCCGCGGAAACCGGCGTCGTGCCAGCCGGCGGGGAGGTCCCGCCCCTCGGCCCAGATCGAGTACTGCTCCTCGTCGTTGCGCACGACCAGGTAGGGGTGGTCGGTCATGGTTCCTGCCTCGTTCATCTGCGGTCCAGCTTGGGGATGGTGGTGGCCGGGCGTGACTGCCCGGCGTCGCCGCCGGCGGCCCGCAGCCGCTCGACGACGACCGCGAGCTCGGCCACGGTCGGAGCCTCGAACAGGCTGCGCATCGGCAGCTTCACGCCGACGGCCTTGCGCAGGGCGGAGACGAGCTGCACCGCGATCAGCGAGTTGCCGCCGAGCTCGAAGAAGTCGTCGTCGACGCCGACTCCCGGCACGCCGAGGCCGTCGCTCCACACCCGTGCGATGGTCGCCTCCAGCTCGTTGCGGGGCGCGGCGCGCTCGTCCCCGGCCGCCTCGGTCCCGGGGCGCTCCTCCGCCCCGGCGTCGCCCGCGACGGCGTCGGCGGTCCTGGCCCTGGCCCGTTCGGCGAGCTCGGCCACCGGCAGCGGGTTGATCACGACCTGCGGGCCGAGGCGCGCGGCCAGCACCCGGCGGAACGCCTCGGCGCCGTCCACGGGGGCGATCCCGCCCTCGGCCGGGGAGTCCGGGGACGCCGCCGCGGCGGTCCCCCCGGTCGCGGCACCGGTCGCGGCACCGGGGGCGGGGGCGGGGGCGGGGGCGGGGGCGGGGGCGGGGGCGGCGAGGTCGCCGGTGACCGCGTCGCGGTTCACCCGGCGCAGCGTGAAGTCGCCGATCTCCACCAGCACCCGGCCGTCCTCGCCGAACAGCGTCAGGTCCGCCGAGACCACGTCGTCACCGCCGTCGGCGTAGCGCAGGTGGCTCCAGAACCGCGCGGGCAGCGCCCCGCGGACCAGCACCCTGCCGTAGGAGAGCGGCAGGTAGCTGCCCTCGCCGCGCCCCTCGCCGAACGCGGTCGCCACGTCGAGCAGCGCCGGGTGCAGCACCCAGCGGTCCAGATCGGCCAGGGCGGCCTCGGGCGCGACGATCCGGGCGAGTTCCTCGTCCGGGCCCACGTGGTGCTCGGCCAGCGCGTCCCAGCGGGGGCCGAAGCTGAGCATGCTGGTGCGTCCGGTCCCGGCTCCGGCCCCGGGTCCGGTCCCGCGCGCGGAGCCCGGCCGGCAGCGGGCCGCGATCGGCCGGGCGTCCGCCTCCTCGGCCGGGGCGGGGCGCACCCAGGCGGCCGAGCCGCGCACGTGCGCGGCGGAGCGGCCCGCCGTACGGCTCACCACCCGGAAGTCGGCGCCGCCGTCCGGTGAGGCGGTCAGCTCCACCCGGTACTGCGCGGTGCTCCCGTCCGGGACGGAGAACGGCTCCAGGAACGCCACGTCCCGCAGTTCCACGACGTGGTCGGCGTCCGGGGCGGGCAGGCACGCGGCCACGGCGGCCCGGACCGACTCCAGGTGGCCGGTGCCGGGCACCACCGGGACCTCGCCGATGCGGTGCTCGTCGAGCAGCCAGTGCGTGGCGGCGGACACCAGGCCGTGGCACCCGGTCTCCCCGTCCGGGCCGGTCACCCGGGTGGACAGGACCGGGTGGTCCAGCGGTTCGGCGACCCCGCCGCGGGCGGCGCGGAACCCGTCGGGCGCGGACACCTCGACGGCCATGCCGACCTCGGTCCAGCCGCCCCAGTTCTGCGAGACGACGGGCGCGCGCCAGCCGTGGGCGCCGCGGGCGTAGGCGTCGAGGAAGCCGTTGGCCGCGCAGTAGTCGACCTGCCCGAGGCCGCCGACCACCGAGGTCACCGAGGAGCAGAGCGCCACCCAGTCGAGCGGAAGGTCGCCGAAGGCCTGCGCCAGGGCGAGGGTTCCCGCGATCTTGGGTGCCAGCACGGCGGTGGCCGCGGCGCGGTCCTTCACCTCGGCCATGCCGCCGCCGGGCAGGCCTGCGGCGTGCACGATGCCGTCCAGCCCGCCGAACTCGGCGTCGATCCGCTCGCGCACCGCGGCCAGCTCCGCCGGGTCGGTGACGTCCGCGGTCAGCACGAGCACCCGGGCCCCGGCCTGCTCCATCCGCCGGATCGCGAGGATGGCCCGGCCCGTCCTGTCGGTGCCGCCGTGCACCGCCAGGTGGGCGTCCCACTCCTCACGCGGCGGCAGGCCGCCGCGGCTGAGCAGCGCCAGCCGGGCGCGGGCGCGGTGCGCGAAGTCCTCGGCGAGGGTGATGCCGATGCCGCCGGTGCCGCCGGTGATCAGGTACCGGCCCTCCTCGCGGACCACCGTGCCGCTCGCGGTCTCCGCGTCCAGGGACACCTGGGTGTGGTCGGTGACCCAGCGGCGGCCGGCGCGCAGCGTCACCTCCGGCTCGTCGGCGGGCCGCAGCAGCTCGGCGACGAGGTCGGCCGTCCGCGCGGCGCCTGCCTGCGGGTCGGCGTCGATGTGGCGGACGGTCAGGCCGGGCAGTTCCAGCGGGACCACCCTGACGATGCCGGCGAGGGTGGCGTGTTCGGGGCGGGTCAGGTCGCCCTGGGCGTCCGAGGTGCCCGACGACACCACGTCGAGGTGGACCCCTTCGGCCGCCCCGGCGCCGGCCAGGGCCTGGACCAGGCTCAGCACGCTGAAGAAGCCCCGCTCCTGCGCCTCCCAGGTGGCGGCGATCCCGCCGTCCGCGGGCGGGCCGTCCAGCGCCAGGGCGTGCACGATCCTGGCGGGGACGCCGCCGGCGAGCAGCGCCTCGTGGTCGCCGGCTCCGGCCGTCCGCACGGTGGCGCCCCGGGCGCGCAGCTCCGCGACGAGCTCGTCCCCGCGGGGCCCGTCGGCCAGCACCAGGCAGTCGCCGAGGTCGGTCCGCCGGGGGTCCGGGGCGGCCTGGCGCCAGGTGGGCACCGCGAACCAGTCGGCCAGCGGCAGCGGGCCGGCCGGTTCACGGTGCCGGACCGGACCGGCGGCCTGGTCGGCCGGGTCGGCGTCGATCCAGTAGCTCCGGCGCTCGAACGGGTAGGCCGGCAGCGGCACCCGGCGGCCCGCCGCGCCGAAGCCCCCGGTCAGCGGCACTCCGGCGGCCCACAGCGTGCCCGCCGCGTCGTAGAGGGTGGCGGCGTCCCCGGTCCGCTCGCCGGGCCCGGGCAGGCTGGGCAGCGGCGCGGGCGCGCCCTTGGGCAGCTGCATCCTGGCCAGGCCGGCCAGCTGCCGTCCGGGCCCGCACTCCACCAGCAGCGGCGGCGTGTCGCCGTACGCGGCGTACAGCCCGGCGACGCAGGCGCCGAACCTGACCGGCTGCCGCAGGTGGTCCGCCCAGTACGCCGGGTCCGTCGCCTGCTCGGCGGTGATGGGCCGCCCGGTGACGTTGGACCAGAACGGCAGGCGCGGGGCGTGCCGCGGCACCGAGGCGACCAGCGCGGTGAACTCCGCGAGGATCGGCTCCATCATCGGCGAGTGGAACGCGTGCGACGTGCGCAGGGCCTTGCAGCCCACCTTCTCGGCCTTCAGCGTCTCGGCGAACGCCTCGATCGCGTCCGCGGGACCGGCCACCACGCAGGTGCCGGGACCGTTGACGGTCGCCACCGACACCCCGTCCGGCAGCCGGCCGGCCAGCTCCGACTCGTCCCGCTGGACGGCGAGCATCGCGCCCGGCGGCATGGACTGCATCAGCGCGCCGCGGGCGGCGACCAGCCGCACCGCGTCGGCCAGGGTGAAGACCCCGGCGACGGTCGCGGCGACGTACTCGCCGATGGAGTGGCCGATCATCTCGGCCGGCCGTACTCCCCAGCTCTGCCACAGCCGGGCCAGCGCGTACTCCACCGTGAACAGCGCCGGCTGGGTGTAGCACGTCCGCCGGAGCGTCTCCTCGGCGTCGGGCGCGCCGCCGAACATAAGCTCGCGCAGGTCGAGGCCGAGGTGCTCGGTGAGCAGGCCCGCGCACTCGTCGACGGCGGCGGCGAACACCGGTTCCGTCCGGTACGGCTCCGCGCCCATGCCGGCGTACTGCGCGCCCTGCCCGGAGAACAGGAAGGCCACCGCCGGGGAGGAGGCGCCGGCCTCTCCCCTGCGCCGGCGTCTGCGGTCCCGCAGCGCGGCGACGGCGTCGGCCCGGTCGGTGGCCGCCACCGCGGCCCGGTGCGGGTACTCCGTCCGGCCCGCCCGCAGCGTGTGGGCCACGTCGGCGAGGTCGAGGTCCTCGTGGGCCGTCAGGTGCTCGGCGAGCCGCTCCACCGCCTTGTCCAGCGCGGTCGCGGTCCTGGCGGACACCTGCAGCAGGTGCGCGGGCCGCGGGGGGCGGGTGCCGGCCTCGACGCGGGGCGCCTCCTCCAGGACCACGTGCGCGTTGGTCCCGCCGATGCCGAAGGAGCTCACCGCGGCGCGCCGCGGGCCGCCGTCCGTCTCCCACTTGCTGAGCGTGGACGCCACGTAGAACGGGGTGTCGTCGAAGTCGATCGCCGGGTTGGGGCGCTCGTAGTTGATCGTCGGCGGGATCAGCCCGTTCTCCAGGGCCAGCACCGCCTTGATCAGGCTGATGATGCCCGCGGCCTGGCTGAGGTGGCCGATGTTGGACTTCACCGAGCCGATGCCGCACCAGCCGCGGTCCCGCGTGTGCCGCGTGTAGACCGTGGACAGCGCGGTGACCTCGATCGGGTCGCCCATCGCGGTGCCGGTGCCGTGCGCCTCGACGTAGCCGATCGTGCGCGGGTCGATCGCGGCGACCCCGAGCGCCTGCGCGACCGCGGCGGCCTGCCCGTCGACGCTGGGGGCGGAGAAGCCGACCTTGCCGGCGCCGTCGTTGTTGATCGCGTTGCCGCGTACCACCGCGCGGATGTGGTCGCCGTCGGCGAGGGCGTCCTCGAGCCGCTTGAGGACGGCGACGCCGACGCCGCTGCCCCAGACGGTGCCGTTCGCGTCGGCGTCGAACGGCCGGCAGTGGCCGTCGGGCGAGGTGAACCCCTCCACCCCGATGTATCCGGTGGCCGGCGGGTGCTCCACGTTCACCCCGCCCGCCAGGGCCATGTCGCACTCGCCGTTGCGCAGCGCCTCGCAGGCGAGGTGGAGCGCGACCAGCGAGGTGGAGCAGGCGGTGTGCAGGGTCAGGCTGGGCCCGCGCAGGTTCAGCCGGTACGACACGGTGGTGGCCACGTAGTTCGGCGAGTTGGCGGTGGCGAGCCCGATGCCGTGGCGGGTGTCCCACACCCGCCTGTTGCGGGCGAGGTTCTCCCAGAGGTACTGGTTGCCTCCGGTGCCCGCGTAGACGCCGATGGCGCCGTCGTAGCGCGCCGGGTCGGTCCCGGAGTCGTTCAGCGCGGCGTAGCACGACTCCAGGAACAGCCGGTGCTGCGGGTTGAGGATCTCCGCCTCCCGCGCGGTCAGGCCGAACAGCCCGGCGTCGAACTGGTCGTACCCCTCCACGTAGGGCGCCTTCGACACCCAGCTCGGGTCGTCCACGTCCTCCTCGGGGACCCCGCGGGCGATCTGCTCCTCGCGGGTGAATTCGGTGATCGATTCGACGCCGTCGACCAGGTTGCGCCAGAACTCGCCGATGTCGGCCGCGCCCGGCACCCGGGCGGCCATCCCCACGATCGCGATGGGTTCGACGCCTTCGTCGTTGACGTCACTGATCATGGTCGTTCTCCTGTCCGGTGGTGCTGTGGACGCGTCGTGCGCGTCGGGTGCGGTTGCGCCGCGCCTCGGCTCGCGAGATCGCGCGGGCGAGTTCGGAGTCGCCGTCCGGGGGGTCGCCCGCGGAACCGCCCGCCCGGGCGTCGAGGTGGGCGGCGAGGGAGCGGACGTTCGGATGGCGGAACAGGTCCACCATCCGCAGCTCGCCGCCGAGCCGGGCGCGCAGCCGGGCGTGCACGGCGGCGAGGGCCAGCGAGTGGCCGCCGATGTCGAAGAAGTTGTCGCCGGGGCCGACGCCGTCCCGTTCCAGGACCTCGCACCAGATCTCGGTGATCAGCCTCTCGGTGGCGGCCGACCCGATCCCCCGGCTCCCGGGCGGCGCCGCGACCGGATCGGCGACCCGCATGGCGCCGGGCGCGCCGTCCGGCGTGACCCGTGCGGGCAGGGCGACCTCGCCCACCGGGACGGCCGGGTCGGCGGCCAGCGCGCCGACCGTGTCCACGTAGTCGGCGAGCATCGCGCCGACCCTGGCGGCGTCGAACAGGTCGGGGTTGTAGACGACCTCCACGGAGAACCCGCCGTCCCGCTCCGCCACGTACACGGTCAGGTCGAACGGCGACCCCGGCTTGTCCACCTCGATCGTCTCGCTGCTCAGCCCGGGCAGGTCCAGCCGGGGCTCGGCGAGGTTCAGCACGTTGAACACGACCTGCACCAGCGGGGCGCGGGAGGGGTCCCTGGGGATGCCGAGCTCCTCGACCACGCGCTCCAGCGGCGCGGCCGGGTGCGCGGCGGCGTCCAGCAGCTCGCGGGCGCACCGCCGTACCTGGGTGGCGAAGTCGTCGCGCCGGTCCGGCCGGAGCCGGAGCGGGACCATGTCGACGAAGAACCCGACCAGGTCGCCGAAGGCGGCCACCCTCCGGTCGGCGACGACCGCGCCGATCACGTGGTCGGCCCTGCCGGTGAGCCTGCGGAGCAGCTGGCCGAGGCCGGCCAGCAGCACCCCCGCCGGAGTCACCCCGAGGTCGGCGGCGAGCGCGCGGACCGCGGCGCCGGCGGCCGGCGGCAGGAGCACGCGGGCCTCGGCGCCGCGGTAGGTCTGCACGGCCGGGCGGGGCCGGTCGCGGGGCAGGTCCAGCACGGTGGGCGCGCCGGCCAGGTGCCCGGTCCACCAGGCCAGGTCCGCGTCGCCGTCGCGGCGGTCCCGCCCGGCCCGCCAGACCGCGTAGTCGGCGTACGACGCCCGCAGCGGCGCCAGGTCCACCGGCCGGCCGGTGGCGGCGCTCGCGTAGGCGGCGGACAGGTCGGTGTAGAGCGTGTCCCGGGACCAGCCGTCGAACACCGCGTGGTGCAGGGTCAGCGCCAGCACGTGCTCGCCGGGGCCCAGCGCGTACAGCCGCGCCCTCCAGGGCGGGCCGTCCGCCAGGTCGAACGGCTCGGCCGCACCGGCCGCCAGCCGGGCGCGCAGCTGCGCCGCGCCGTGTCCGGTCAGGTCCACCACGGTCAGGTCCACGTCGGACGGCGGCTCGCAGACGGCGTACGGCACACCGGACTCCTGCCGGATCCGCCAGCGCAGCACCTCGTGGCGCTCGGCGACGGCCCGCAGCGCCGCCCGCAGCGCCGGCACGTCCAGGGGCCCGCGCAGCCGTTCGGCGAGGGCGATGTTGTACGGCGCGGCCTCGGGCGCCAGCTGGTCCAGGAACCACAGGCGGCGCTGCGGCGGAGCCAGGGTCGGCGGGTTGCCGGAGGTGAGCTCCGGCCCCGTCCGCCGAGCGGCCTTGTCGAACCGTGCGGCGATCTCCCGCAGGGTACGGCCGGCGAACACGTCCTCCACCGACACGTCCAGGCCCAGTTCGTCGCGGGCGGCGGCGACCAGCCGCATCGCGGTGATCGAGTCGCCTCCGCTCGCGAAGAAGTCGGCACCGACGCCGAGGCGCCGCCACACCGCCGCGAGCGCCCGTTCGGTGGGCGTCTCCCCCTCCGCCAGGTCGCCGGCCGGGCGTCCTTGCGCGGCCAGCTCCCGCAGCCTGGCCCTGTCCACCTTGCCGGAGGGGTTGAGCGGCAGCTCGGGCAGGCGCAGCACGCGTCCCGGCAGCATCGCCGCGGTGAGCCGCGCGGCCGCGTACCCCGGATCGGCGGGGGCGGCCTCCGGCGTGAGGAACGCGACCAGTTCCAGGTCGCCGCCAGGTCTCGGGACCGCCTCCACGGCCGCCCGCGCCACGTCCGGATGCTCCTCCAGGACGGACTCGACCTCGCCGAGCTCGATCCGCTGACCGCGGATCTTGACCTGTCCGTCGCGGCGGCCCAGGTAGACGAGCCGCCCGTCGTCGGCGTACCGCACGATGTCGCCGGTCCGGTAGAGCCGCGCGCCCGCCTCGCCGGAGAACGGGTCGGGCACGAACGCCTCGGCGGTCAGCGCGGGCCTGCCCAGGTAGCCGCGGGCCACGCCGGGGCCGCCGATCAGCAGCTCGCCCTCGGCGCCGGGTCCGACCGGGCGGAGCCGGTCGTCGACGACGTGGCAGCGGTGGCCGGGCGTCGGGTGGCCGATCGGCACCGGCGTGGCCTGCGGCGCGGTCAGGTCGCCGGTGACGGCCAGCACCGTGGTCTCGGTGGGCCCGTAGGAGTCGATGAACCGGCGGCCCGGCGTCGCCCACCGGTCGACCAGCGCGGGCGGCACCGCGTCGCCGCCGCACATCACCAGGCGCCAGTCGGGCAGTGCGGCGGGGTCGAGCAGGGACAGCACGGCCGGGGTGACGAACCCCCAGGTGACCCGGTGCCCGGCGATGAAGCGCTGCAGCCTGGCCGGGTCGGCGCGGTCGGCGGCACCGGCCAGCTGCACCGCGCCGCCCACGCTCAGCGGCACGAACAGGTCGATGACGGAGGCGTCGAACCCGAAGGACGCGATCCCCAGCGCGCGGGTGGTCCGGTCGGCTCCGGTGCTCGCGGCGCACGAGACGACGAAGTCGGCCAGGTTGCGGTGGGTGACGAGCACGCCCTTGGGCCAGCCGGTGGAGCCGGAGGTGTACAGCACGTAGGCGAGGTTGTCCGGCGCGGCCGGGCAGGCGGGCACCGCGGACAGGTCGACCGCTTCGGCCGGGCCGGGTACGGCGACGCACCGCAGGCCCGCCTCGCCGGCCGCCTCCGCTCCCGCCCGGTCCGCCACCACGATCTCCAGACCGGCGTCGGCGGCCGTGTCCCTCAGGCGCAGCCGCGGACCGGCCGGATCCAGCGGCACGTAGCAGCCGCCGGACAGCAGCACGCCGAGGATCGCGACCGCCGCGGCGGGCCGCCGCTCCACGCAGAGCCCGACCCGGCTCTCCGGCCCGACGCCGAGCGCGCCGAGCCGGGCGGCGAGCGCCGCGGCGCGGCCGACCAGCTCGCGGTATGTGATCTTCTCGTCCCACTGGGCGACCGCAACCGCGTCCGGCACGGCGCGGGCCCGCGCCGTGATGAGGTCGGCGACGGTCGCCTCGGGAGGGGGCAGGTGGTCGTTCATCGCACACCGCCTGGGGTGTCGGGGTCGGTGATCTGCAGACGGAGCTCGCTGAAGTAGCGGTTGCCCGCGTGGTCGGGGACCCAG
>BMQD01000020.1 GCA_014647935.1 Planomonospora parontospora | reverse complement strand
AAGACAGTGATCTTCAACGAAAGATCACTCTCTTGGTGGACGTTTCGCAACAGTCACTGAGAGGCCGACGCGTACCCGTGGCGGAACCTGCTGATCCATATCGTCTTGGTGCCGGAAAGGCGATCTGTTCGCAGAAGCTGGAGCGAGCCCAGCAGCAGGCGGACCGGGCCCGCCGCCGCTACCGGCTGGCCGAACCGGAGGACCGGCCGGTGGTCAACTGGAGGCCGACTGGGAGTCGGTCATGGCCGCTCAACGGCAACTGATCGAAGACTGGCACCGCTTCCAGCAAAGTGCCCCCATCTCGCTGAGCACCGCCGACGTCGCCGCGCTCGCCGAGCACGGCCGGGGCCTCGCCCTGGTCTCCCCCTGGCCACCCGGGTCGGCCGCCGCGGCACCCAGACCATCGGCCACGCCGTATGGGCCGAACTCTCCCTCGCCTGATCGTCCCGTGATTCCGGCTCTCCATCGCCACCGGGGTGGGTGAGGCCGGGTTCCGCCGCACCGGAGAGGCCGTCAGTGTCCGGGTGGAAACCGTGGACGCGGCCGCGCCACCACGCGGCCGCGTCCACTGAAACACCCGGATCCGTACCGGCGCCCGGGTGCCTCCTCTCCCCTCGGTGAGTGCCACTCCCCGGGGAACCGCCCTCCAAACACGTTCCCGCGGCGATCTTCCCGGCGGGCTCCGGTCCCGGCGGGCGCGGGATCCCCTCCGGGGCCCTCCCGCCTGCGGGTCCGCTCCGGGACCGGCCCACGGGCGCCTCCGCGACGGGAGCGGAGAAGAGATCTCCCTGCCGCCCCGGCCCGAATCCCTCGCCTTTCCCCGGTGCGCGCCGATCAGACCGCTGAGAGGCGCCGAAGGGCGGCGCGGCGGAGAAGGACGGACCTGTGAGCATGCGACTCTGGCGAGATCTCGGCGTACGGCCGAAACTCCTGTTGACGACGGCCGTCGCCGGCCTGGCCATGGCCGGTGTCGGCGCGGTCGGCATCGTCCAGCTGAGCGCGGTCGCCTCCACGGCCGGGTCCATCTCCGACTACCGGATGGCCCAGGCGCTCAGCCTCAACGAGGCGCGCACCTCCCTCCTCCAGGAGGACACCATCCTGCTGGAGCACATCGCGCTGACGGACGACGTCTCACGGCGCCAGGCCGAGGCGGACATCCAGAAGAACGACGCCGTCTTCGACCAGGCCTGGAAGCGCTACAAGGAGACCGCCGGCGACCGCGGGGCGATCGGCACCATCGAGGCCACCGACGCCGCGATCGCGCAGTACCGCGTCTTCCGCGACGACACCATGCTGCCGGCGAGCAAGGCCGGGGACGAGACGGCCTTCCGCGACACCCGGCTGGCCCAGGGGACCGCGCTCTCCATGGCGAAGGCCAACCTCGACGAGCTGACGGCCGCGGAGACCGCCGCGGTGATCGCGGGCGGCGAGGAGATCCAGGACGGCAAGACGGGAGCGATCCGGCTCGTGCTGGTGGTGCTCGTCACCGGCCTGCTGCTGACCGCCGCCATCGCCCTCGTCGTCGCCGGGGCGATCGTCCGGCCCGTCCGGCGCGTGCAGGCCGCGCTCGCCGCGATGGCGGGCGGTGACCTGACCGTCGCCGCGGAGGTGGACTCCGCCGACGAGGTCGGCCGGATGGCGGCCGGCTACGAGAGCGCCCGCCAGGCCGTACGCGACACCGTGGCGGCGCTCGTCGAGGCCGCCGAGTCGCTGGACGACGCCTCGGGGCGCGTCTCGGCCTCCGCCGCCAGGATCGACACCTCCGCCGCGACCGCCGCCGGGCAGGCGTCCTCCGCCACCGACTCCGCGAGCATGGTCTCGCAGAACGTCGAGGCGCTGGCGGCCGGAGCCGAGGAGACGGACATCGCCATGCGGTCCATCGCCCAGAGCGCGAACCAGGCGGCGCAGACCGTCTCCCAGGCCATCGCGGTGGTGGAGAGCACCACGAGCACCGTCGCGGAGCTGGGCACCTCGTCGGCCGAGATCGGCGACGTCGTCAAGGTGATCACCGCCATCGCCAAGCAGACCAACCTGCTCGCGCTGAACGCCACCATCGAGGCCTCGCGGGCGGGGGCCGCGGGCCGCGGCTTCGCCGTGGTCGCGAGCGAGGTCAAGGAACTCGCCCAGGAGACGGCGAAGGCGACCGAGGACATCTCGCGCCGGGTGGAGTCGATCCAGGGCACCAGTGTCGGCGCGGCGAACGCCATCGCCGACATCAACGGCATCATCGCCCGGATCAACGAGCACCAGCTCGCCATCGCCGCCGCCGTGGAGGAGCAGAGCGCCACCACCGGCGAGATGAGCGGCAGCATCGGCAAGGCCGCGCTCGGGACGCGCGACATCGCCGGGACCATCGACGAGCTCGCCGGCGCGACCCGCACCACGGCCGAGGACGGCCGGGCCGCCCAGGCCGCGGCCCAGGACCTCTCGGCCACCGCCGAGCGGCTCCGCACGGTGGTGCGGAGGTTCCAGGCATGAGCCCGCTCGACACCACGACCGCACCCCAGCCCGCCTCCCGGGAGAGGAAACCGATGAAGAGCAAGTCACGTTCCGGCCGGACGGCCGCCGCCGGCGCCCTCGGCGCCCTGTCCTGCCTGCTGCTGGCCGCCTGCGGCGCCGCGGACGCCGCGCAGGAGACGGAGGCGGGCCGGGCGGCCGCCTGCGCGCCGTACGCCGCCTACCGGGGTCACGAGGGGACCACCGTCAGCGTCCTCATGACCGGCAACCTCGACGGCGTCAGGCTGGCGCAGGCGCTGCGGCGGTTCTCCGACTGCACCTCGATCCGGATCGACATCGAGGGCAACACCTCCGTCGAGGACGAGGTGAGGAAGCGGGCCGGGACGGGGAACGCACCGGATCTGGCCATCATCGCGCAGCCGGGTCTCATCGCGGAGCTGGTCGGGAGCGGCGATTTCAAGCCGGCGCCCGATTCGGTGGCGAAGCTCGCGAAGGAGAACTGGGCCCCCGGCTGGCTGGAGTACGGCTCCGTCGACGGCACCCTCTACGCGGTCCCCTACGACTCCAGCGTGAAGTCCTTCGTCTGGTACTCCCCCGCCGCGCTGAAGAAGGGCGGGCACGCGGTCCCGGAGACCTGGGACGAGATGATGGCCGTCAGCGAGAAGATCGCGGCCTCCGGGGGCACCCCCTGGTGCGTGGGCTTCGAATCCGGCGGCGCGACCGGCTGGCCCGGCACCGACTGGCTGGAGGACGTGATGCTGCGCGTGCACGGCCCCGAGGTCTACGACCAGTGGGTGACCCACGCCATCCCCTTCGACGACCCGAAGGTCGTCGAGGCGGCGGACCTGGCGGCGAAGGTGCTCAAGAACGACAGGTACGTCAGGGGCGGGACCGCCGGCATCGCCGAGGCCTCCTTCACCAAGGCCGGGCAGCCGGTCCTGGAGAACCGGTGCACGTTCTACCGGATGGCGTCCTTCTACGCCGGCAACTGGCCGCGCGGCACGAAGGTGGCCGCCGACGGCGACGTGTTCGCCTTCCAGATGCCGGCCGTCGACCCGGCGAAGGGCAAGCCCGCGCTCGTCGCCTCGACCTTCGTCGGGGCGTTCGGCGACCGCCCCGAGGTCGTCGCCGTCCAGGAGTACCTGGCGTCGGCGGACTTCGCCGGCAAGCGGGTCGCCGCCGGCAGCTGGACCACGGCGAACAACAAGGTGGACCTGGACCTCTACACCGGCGACATCGACAAGCTCTCCGCGGAGATCATGCGCGACCCCGGCACCGTCGTGCGCTTCGACGCCTCGGACATGATGCCGGCCGCGGTCGGCGCCGGGTCCTTCTGGACCGGGATGACGGACTGGGTCGGAGGCAAGGGCACGAAGCAGGTGCTCGCGGAGATCGAGAGGTCCTGGCCCTGACGCGGCGCCGCCGCTCTCCGGGTCACCGCGGGGGCGGCCCCCGGCCGTCCCCGGCCGGGGCGCCCAGCCGTCCCCGCCTGTGCCGCCCGCCCGCGGCGCCCGGCCGTCCCGGGCCGGGACGCCTGTGACGCCTGTGCCGCCCGGCCGCCCCGCCCGTGGCGGGCCGGGTGGCCGTCCCGGGCCTACCGCCCCTCGCCGAGCCTGCGGGCGAGGTCGGCGGCCTCCTCTCGGGTGAAGGAGCCGGCGATCTGCATCCGCCCGCCGGTGATCGCCTCCCCCACGACCGGAGCGGAGAGCACCTCGCCGTCCACGACGACGGCGAGCCGGTTGCGGGGCCCGGATTCGGCCGCGATCTTCCTGGTCATCTCGGCGAAGGCGGCAGCGTCGTCGGGCCCCAGCGCGACCTCGACCGCCCATCCGCCCGTGCCCTGTCCTTGCACGGCCTCGGCCGCGGCGACCTCCTTCACCGTCACCCCGTTGGCCAGCCGGAGGCACTCCGTCCCCCCGGGATCCGGCAGGTCCGTGCCCGCGCAGGGCGCCGCCGCCACGGCGAGGACGGGCTGGAGCCGGAAGAGCGGCAGGGACTCGCCCCGGTTGGCGTACTGCAGGGCGATGGGGATCACGACGGCCACGGCCGCGAGCGCCGCCAGGGAGGCGATCACCACGACCAGCGGTCGTACGCGCCGGGAACGGGAGGGAGATGTGTCCGGAGTCATCCGCCCATGATCCAGCCAAAAGGGCGGTACGGCACCGCGAAGGGACGGGAAAGACGGAACCCGGCGGGTCCTCCTCCGGGTCGACGGGCTTCCCGTGATCCCGGCGACGCGCCAGGATGGGGCGGTATGAACCGTAAGGCCGTGCGCCTGGGTGTGATCCTGCTGGCGGCGCTGGCGGTGGCCGCCGTCTCGCTGACCCTGCTGACGCCCTTCTCCCCCGGCTCCCCCTCCGGCTCCTCCCCCGGCGGGGAACGCGACCGGACCCCGTCCGGCGTGCGGGTGGAGCGGCTGGGCGAGCGGGACCACGTGCTCACCTTCGCCTCGGCCGCGCTCGGCCGCGAGGGCAGGGTCCGGGTGCTGCTGCCCGCGGGCTGGAAGCCGGGCTCGGGCCCGTGGCCGGTGCTGTACCTGCTGGACGGCTGCTGCCAGCCCGCCCCCGACTCCTGGGTGACGGAGGGCGACGCCGCCCGGTTCACCTCGCCCTACCCGGTGATCACGGTCATGCCGGAGGGCGGCGCGGTCGGCTTCTACTCCGACTGGCGCCGGGGCCCGAAGTGGGAGACCTTCCACCTGACCGAGGTCCGCGCGATCCTGGAGCGCGACTACGGCGCCGGGGACCGCCGGGCGGTGGCCGGGTTGTCCATGGGGGGATTCGGCGCGGTCTCCTACGCGGCCCGCCATCCGGGCATGTTCCGGGCGGCGGCCTCCTTCTCCGGCGTGCTGGACACCACCGAGAGCGCGCCCTGGCTGCTGGAGCGCCACGGCGAGGACCCCCGCGACCTGTGGGGCCCGCCGGGCGGCTCCGAGCAGGCGGCGCACAACCCGGTCGCCCTCACTTCGAAGCTCGCGGGCGTGCGGCTCTACGTCTCCTGCGGGGACGGCGCCCCCGGTCCGCTGGACGACCCGTCCGCGGCCCGGGACGACGGCGAGGCCACCCTGCTCGCCCAGTCGCAGGAGTTCGCCCGGCGGGCCGGGAAGGCCGGTCTGGAGGTCACCACGGACTTCTACGGGCCCGGCACCCACAGCTGGCCGTACTGGCGGCGCGCCCTGGAGCGCTCGCTGCCCCTGCTCATGGACGCGGTCGGCGCCTCCCGCTGAGCCGGGCGGCGTCCACGGGGGTACGGACGACGCGCCGTCCTTCTCTCTGGATTCGGTCGGCTCCTCCCCACGAGGCGGGCGATCGATCATATGCGTGCGGTGTTCCTCGCCCTAAAGATCCTTAGATCACGATTAGTACCGCGATTGTCCGGTTATGACTTCCACCGACAACCTGTCATTCCAACGGGGGAAGGCACAAAATGACTAACTTCGATCAGATGCGGGGCAAGGCCAAGGAGGCCGCCGGCAAGATGACCGGCAACGACAGCATGGCCAACAAGGGCCGCGCCGAGCAGTCCAAGGGCAAGGCGAAGGAGACCGCCAAGAAGGCCAAGGAGACCGCTCGCGAGACCGCGCGGGACGTCGCCGACCGCGCGCGGGACAGCTACAACCAGTAGGAACCCGCGTCGGATCACCGGCGCCGCGGACCGGATCCACACCGGCCGCGGCGCCTTTCCGTGTTCTCCGGCCTTTCACCGGATCTCCGCCTCCGCATTTCCCGCACCCCTCTTCCTCGCAAATCTCCTTTTCCGGATAAATCGGAAATTTCATTTCAATTCGCGGGAGGATTCGCACCCGGACCGCACCTCCGGCATGGTCCCCCTGCGTGGTCCCCCACCGTCCGGAAAGTTAAGCCGGAGGACTCTGGACGTTCAGCTCGGACACCCCTCACCGGTCACCCCCGTGGCTAGCGTTCCGGAAAGACCCCGGCTCAGGGGTGCTTGTCGGAGGTAAGAGGAGTCACCTTGCGAGTCCTGGCCGTCATCCCCGCCCGCGGAGGTTCGGCGGGCGTGCCGCTGAAGAACCTGGCCCCCGTGGGCGGCACCCCGCTGGTCGCCCGCGCGGTGCGGGCCTGCGTCCGGGCCGAGCTCGTCGACCGGGTCGTGGTCAGCACCGACCACCCGGGGATCGCCGAGGCCGCCCGCACCGCCGGGGCCGAGGTCGTCGACCGGCCCGGCGAGCTGAGCGGCGCGGAGGCCACCAGCGAGTCGGCCGTGCTGCACGCGCTCGACCGGCTGCCCGAGGCCCCCGAGGTCGTCCTCCTCGTCCAGTGCACCAGCGCGTTCATCAACCCGGCCGACCTGGACGCCGCGATCGCGAAGGTCCTCGGCGGCGAGGCCGACGTGGTCTTCTCCGGACTGGAGACCCACGAGTTCCTGTGGGACGCCGCGGGCGCCGGGGTGAACCACGACCCGTCGTCCCGCCCGCGCCGGCAGGACCGCGAACCGCACTACCGCGAGACCGGCGCGTTCTACGTGATGCGCGCCGGCGGCCTGCGCGAGCACGGGCACCGCTTCTTCGGCCGGGTGGCCGTGCAGCCGGTCCCGCCGCGGCACGCCGTCGAGGTGGACACCCCCGAGGACCTGGAGATCGTCCGGGCGCTGGCCCCCTTCACGGACCTGCCCGAGCCGATCGACGTGGACGCGGTGATCACCGACTTCGACGGGGTGCACACCGACGACCGCGCCTACGTCGGCGAGGACGGCCGCGAGATGGTCGCGGTGAACCGCTCCGACGGCATGGGCGTCTCCCTGCTCCGCCGGTCGGGCGTCAAGATCATGATCATGTCCACCGAGCAGAACCCGGTGGTCTCGGCCCGCGCCCGCAAGCTCGGCGTCCCCGTCCTGCAGGGCCTGACCGACAAGCGGACCGTGCTGCGCGACTGGCTGGCCATCGAGGGCCTGGACCCGGCGCGCGTCGCCTACGTCGGCAACGACGTCAACGACCTGGGCCCGATGAGCGACGTCGGGTGGCCCGTCGCGGTCCCCGACGCCCACCCGAGGGTGCGCGCCGCGGCGCGGGTCGTGCTCACCCGGCCGGGCGGGGCGGGAGCCGTACGGGAGCTGTGCGACCGGGTGCTGGCGGCCCGCCCCGAGGGCGCGGCTGCACCGGCCGCGGTCGCCGCCCCGGCGGCACCGGCACCGCGGGCGGAGCTCCGCCTGGTCGCCTCACCCCGGCCGGTCCCGATCGGCGATGCGCTGGTCGGCCCCGGGCAGCCGGTCTACGTGATCGCCGAGATCGGCATCAACCACAACGGCGACCTGGACATCGCGCGCCGGCTGATCGACGTGGCCGCGGAGGCGGGCTGCCAGGCCGTCAAGTTCCAGAAGCGCACGCCGGAGATCTGCGTCCCGCTGGAGCAGCGCGACCAGATCCGGCAGACGCCGTGGGGCGCGATGACCTACATGGAGTACAAGATCCGGACCGAGTTCGGGCACGCCGAGTACGCCGAGATCGCGAAGTACTCCGCCGAGCGCGGCCTGCACTGGTTCGCCTCCCCCTGGGACGTGCCGTCGGTGGAGTTCCTGGAGTCCATGGACGTCGTCACGCACAAGGTGGCCTCGGCCGGCGTGACCGACCTGGAGCTGCTGCGGGCGCTCGCCGCCACCGGCAAGCCGGTCATCCTGTCCACCGGCATGTCCACGCTGGAGGAGATCGACCGGGCGGTGGAGATCCTCGGCACCTCCCGGCTGGTGCTGATGCACGCCACCTCCACCTACCCGCTCCCCCCGGAGGAGGCCAACCTCCGCGCGATCACCACCCTCCAGGAGCGGTACGGCGTGCCCGTCGGCTACTCCGGCCACGAGCGCGGCCTGCAGATCTCGCTGGCGGCGGTCACGCTGGGCGCGGTGACCGTGGAGCGGCACATCACCCTGGACCGCACGATGTGGGGCTCCGACCACGCCGCCTCGCTGGAGCCGGCCGGGCTGGAGCACCTGGTGCGCGACATCCGCATCATCGAGACCGCGCTCGGCGACGGCGTCAAGCGGGTCTTCCCCGGCGAGGAGGCCCCCAAGGCCCGGCTGCGCCGCGTCACCGTCTAGTCCCCGGCCCCGGCCCCGGCCCGGTGCGCGACCGCGCGCCGGGCCGGGGCGTGCCGGGGGCCGCCCGGGACACGGACCCGTCCCCGGACGTTCACCGTCGCGTCCCGGCGCGTTCGACCCGGGCACCGCGATGACCACTACCGTCCGGGACGACCGCGCCCGGAACCGTGAGGGGAGACCTTGATCAAGCTGTCGGTCGTCGTCCCGGTGCGGGACGCCGAACCCTACGTCTCCGACGCGCTCACCTCCCTCGTGCGGAACGCGCGCCCCGACTTCGAGTTCGTCGTCGTGGACGACGGATCGGTGGACGGCACCGGGCAGGTCGTCGAGGACTTCCGCGACGACCTGCCCGGTCTCGTCGTGCTGCGCAACGAGACCCCGGTGGGCCTGGCCGAGGCCCGCAACCTCGGGCTCTCGCTGGCCTCCGGCCGCTACGTGAGCTTCATGGACGGCGACGACTGGCTCGCCCCCGGCTACCTCGCCGACCTCGTCGGCGCGATCGAGCACCTCGGCTGCGACTTCGTCCGGGTGGACCACGTCCAGGCGGAGGGCCGCAGGCGGGTGACCCACCGGGCGCCGCTGGCCGTACGGAACACGGTGCTCAAACCGCGCGAGCACATCCTGCCGGCCCGGTCGAAGACCATGGTCGACTACCCCTACGCCTGGGCCGGGATCTACCGGCGCGACCTCGGCGACCTGCTGGCCTTCCCCGGCCGGCTGCACACGGCCGAGGACCGGCCGTGGATCTGGCGGCTGCACCGCGAGGCCGCCTCGTTCGCGGTGGTCTCCCTGGCCGGGGTGTTCTACCGCCGGATGGTCTCCGGTTCCCTGACCCAGGTCGGCGACGAGCGCCAGCTGCACTTCTTCGACGCCTTCGACCTGGTCTTCGCCGACCTTCCCGAGGAGTTCGCGCCCAAGGCGGTCCGCCAGTTCCGCGCGCTGCTCGCCCACCACCTGGAGCTGGGCGGGCGCTTCGCGCCCGAGCTGCGGGCCCGCTTCGAACGGCGCGGCGCCGAGGCCCTGCGGCGGCTCCCGGCGGACCTGCCCGGCGTCGGGCTCGACCCCGAACGCGACGAGCTCCTGCGCCGCCTTCTGGAGACCCGATGACCGCGAGGACCCAGCTGTTCTACGCCTCCACCCTGTTCGGCGCGGCGACCCTGGCCGCCGCGCTGGACGAGGGCGCGTTCGGGCCGCGCGACGGCCGCCGGATCCTGCTGGTCTCCAACAACGCGGCCGTCCCGGAGATCACCCCGGCCCTGGACGAGGCCCCCGGCTTCGCCGCGCTGCGCCCGCGCTTCGACGAGGTGCGGTCGTGGAACGAGATCGTGGCCCCGATGCACCCGTCGGACTGGCGGGCCCGCGTCATCGAGGTCCCGATGACGGGCCGGCTGCTCCGCTCCCACCTGTCCCTGGGCGACGGCCCGGACGAGCTCGTCGTCGAGTCCGTCGCGGTGCCCCCCGCGCGGACCCTCGCGGGGCTGCTGCGGGACTGCCCCGTCACCGTCTACTCCGACGGGCTGATGAGCTACGGCCCGACCCGCGACCCGCTGCCCGCCGAGATCGCCGGCCGGATCACCCGCCTGCTCCACCTCGACCTGGTGCCGGGCCTGGCCCCGCTCCTGCTCTCGGAGTACGGCGTGCCGGCCCGGACCGTCTCCGGCGAGTCCTTCCTCCGCGTCCTCGGCGGGATCCCCGGGCCGGAGGACGGCGCGGCGGGCGGTGGATCCGCCGGACCGGCGGGCGGAGAGGCGGGGACGGGTCCCGCGATGATCCTCGGGCAGTACCTGTCGGCGCTCGGCGTCGTCACCCCCGAGGAGGAGGACGGGCTGCACGCGGACATGCTGCGCGCCCTGGCCGCCCGGGGCTGCGAGTCGGTGCTGTTCAAGCCGCACCCGGCCGCCGGGCGGCGGCACGCGCGCCGGCTGCGCGAGGTGGCGGCGGGACTCGGCGTCCGGCTCTCCGTGGCGGGCGGGACCGTCCCCGCCGAGTCGTGCTTCGCGGCGCTCCGCCCGGAACTGGTGGTGGGCTGCTTCTCCACCGCCCTGCTCACCGCCCGGCGCCACTTCGGCCTGGAGGCGGCCACCGTCGGCGGGGGACTGGTCCTGGAGCGGCTCACGCCGTACGAGAACAGCAACCGCGTGCCCGTCACGATCACCGACGCTCTCCTGCCCCGGTTGCGGCCGGACGGGACGCTGGAGCAGCCTCCGCCGGTCGACGTCCGGGCGCTGGTCCGCGCGGTCGGCTACTGCATGCAGAGCGAGTCCTACCCGGAGCTGCGCGCGGAGGCCGCCGCCTACCTGGACGCCCACGGCCCGGACCGCTACTTCAAGCGGCAGCGGCTGACCGCCCTGGGTCTGCCGCCCGCGGGCCCGGCCCGTCCCGGTCCCGGCTCCGGGACACTGGGCAGGCTGCGCCGCCGGTTGTCCCAGGCGCTCTCCTGACGGGAGGGCTCGGCTCTCCCCGGCTCAGCCCTCCCGGACTCGGCTCCCCGGGCGCGGCCCTCCCCCGGGCCCGGATCAGCTCTCCGGGGCCGGTCCTGCGGTGGGCAGGCGGACGGTGAAGACGGTGCCGCCGCCCTGGCGGGGGGCGGCGGTCACGGTGCCGCCGTGCGCCTCGACGACGGCCTTGGTGACGGCCAGGCCCAGGCCGGTGCCCGTGATCCCGGACTCGACGGCGGTGGAGGCGCGGAAGAACCGGTCGAACAGGCGGGGGTACTCCTCGGCCGGGACGCCGATGCCGGTGTCGGCGACGGCGACGACCGCCTCGGCGCCCTCGCACCGGGCGGTGACGGCGACGGAGCCGCCGACCGGGGTGTACCTGACCGCGTTGGACAGCAGGTTGTCCAGCACCTGGCGCAGCCGTACCGGGTCGGCCCGCACGGGCAGGCGGCCGGGCACGTCGGCGGTGACGGTGAGCCGCTTGACGGCGGCCGCGGGCCGCTGGTCGCCGACGGCGTCGCGGACCAAGCCGGACAGGGAGACCGGCCGGAGGTCGACGCCGACCCGGCCGGCGTCGAAACGCGCCAGATCCAGCAGGTCGTCGACCAGCCGCTGCAGGTGCTCACTCCTGCGGTCGATCACTTCGGCGAACGACCGCCGTTCGCCGGCCAGGCCGGGATCGTCCAGCAGCATCTCCGTGTAGCCCCGGATGGCCCCGATCGGGGACCGCAGCTCGTGGCTGACCACGGCCACCAGCTCGTCCTTCATGCGGTCCAGGTCCTCGAGGCGCTCGACCCGCCGCTGCTCCTCCTCCAGCAGGCGCTCGCGCTCCTCCTCCAGCAGGTAGTGCTCGGTGACGTCGCTGGAGATGCCGTCGACGAACAGGCGGCCGTCCTCGCGGCGGGGCCTGGCGCGGAGCCAGAGCCAGCGGGTGACGTCGTCGAGGCCGAGGACGCGGCACACGACCTCCCGCGGCTCCCCGGACGCGAGTCCGCCCAGGTAGGCATGCACCGCCGCCCTGTCCTCGGGATGGATGCGGGTGAGCGCGAGTTCCAGCACGTCGACGTCCTCGGGCGGCTGGACACCGAATATCCCGCTGGCGTCGGGGCTGGTGTACACCGGGCGGAACGTGCCGTCGGGATCGATCTCGAAGGTCCACACGTAATCGTTGAGCTGGCCGATGATCCGGTCGAAGCGGCGGCGGCCGGCCTCCAGTGCCAGGGCGAGCTCCTCGGCGCGGCGGCGTTCGAGGTGGTGCCCGAGGTGGGCGCGGACGCCGTCGAGCAGGGCGACCAGTTCTCCGTCCGGTTCCTCGACGGTCTCGGCGAAGAAGGCCAGCACGCCCAGCGGTTCCCGGCCGCTGCCCACCGGCAGGCCGACGGCCGCGTGCAGCCCGGCCCGCGCCGCGGCCTCCCGGCGGGTGAACCCGAGGGGGTCGGACGGCAGGTCGCGGACCCAGACCTCCCTGCCGGTGGCCCGCACCAGGCCGGGCAGGCCGACTCCGGAGCGGAACGCGACCCGCTCGCCGCCGGTGAACTCCGACAGGTCCCGCCCCGGCGCCGCCCACGAGGCGGTGCGGACGATGGCGT
The DNA here is from genome assembly GCA_014647935.1 of Planomonospora parontospora. Classification (GTDB taxonomy): domain Bacteria; phylum Actinomycetota; class Actinomycetes; order Streptosporangiales; family Streptosporangiaceae; genus Planomonospora; species Planomonospora parontospora. The sequence goes on along the minus strand of BMQD01000020.1, from coordinate 115,775 downwards.
CGCCGTCGACGTGCCAGTACTCGCCGCAGGCCCAGCCCAGTCCCCGCGCGACCGCGGCGACCACACAGCCGGCGGCCTCCTCGCCGGAGGACGCGTCGGCCAGCGCCTCCGCGACGGCCCGCTGGACGTCGCGCAGGACCTCGGTCCGGTGCCGGCCGGTGATGTCGTGCATGACCGCCACCGCACCCAGCCGGCTCCCGTCGGAGGCGTCGATCGGCCGGCCGTTGACCAGGAACCGGCGTGGCGGGAGGCCCGGCGTGGAGACCACCACCTGCGCGCCCTCGACCCGCTCGCCGGCGAACGCCCTCGCCAGCGGCGCCTCCTCCGGGCGGAGCGGCGTGCGCCCGTCCGGGGCCGTCAGATGGCAGGTCCCGGCCCACTCCCGGACGTCCACCGGCTGCTCGGAGGCCCTGAGCACGGCACGCAGCGCCCGGTTGAACAGCGCCACCCTGCCGTCGGCGTCGCAGGCGACCACCCCGGCCTCCAGGCTGTCGAGCAGCGCCGCCAGGAAGGTCCGCTCCCGTTCCAGTTCATCCTCGGCCGCGCCGTTCGTCGCCGCGACCTCGGCGTCTTCGGCGTCTTCGGCGTCCTCGGTGTCCTCGACGACGAACGCGTCGCGGGCCCGGTCGAGGGCCGTCCGCAACCGGCGCTCCGCCAGCAGCGCCTCGCCGCCGGCCAGCCGCGACGCGATCTCCGCCTCGGCCATCGCCGCGATGTCCCCGGCCGTGTCCAGCTGGGCCGCCGGCCACCTCCTGGGCCCGGCGCCGATCACCCCCAGCGCCCCCAGCACCTCACCGTCCGGCGCGCGGACCGGGAATCCCGCGCAGGACCCCGCCTCGAGGCCGGGGAGCGCCGGATCACCGCGCCACCGCCCTCCCGTCCGGGCGTCGTCCCGGACGTCGGGCACGACCAGCGGCGCGCCCCGCGCCACGACGCGCCCGCACAGGGAGTCCCGCAGCGGGGCCCGACGCGTCCCCGGCCGTGCGGCGGGCCCCGCCGCACCGAGGACCACCTGCTCCTCAGCGGCCGCCAGGGCCACCAGCGCGGCGGGCACGTCCAGCAGCGTGGCCGCCAGACCCGCCAGCCGGGTCAGGGAGGGCGCCTCGGGGGCGTCGAGCAGGCCCGCGGCGCGCAGCGCCTCCAGCCGCCGCGCGTCACCGGCCGCCGGGGACGCCGGGAACGCCGAGCACACGGTCCGCCACCTCCATGGTCCCTTCCCCCGAGGTCACCCGGTGCGTGGGCCTGCCACTACCGAGTCAACCACCTCCTCCCGGCAGCCGACCGGCGCCCCCCGCCCAGCCGCCGTATCCCCGCGCCCGGAGGCGGTCCGGCCGTCCCGAGGCGCGCGGAGCGGTTCCGGCGCGTGGAGCGGCACCCGCGTGGCCTCGTGCCGGTCCGGGGCCCGTGTCAGCCCAGTGCCCTGAGGTAGCGGCGCATCCGCCGCTTGGCCCGGTAACCGACCCGGAGCACGTTGGGCGGCACCTCCACGCGCAGCCGGGCACGGCGGCGGGCGGCGGCGTACCCGGGCCCGTCGAGCAGCGAGACCGCGGGCGCGAGCCGCCCGGAGCGCGCCTGTCCGACCAGGGACACCAGGTGGCCGGTCCAGTCGCTCTCCCCGTCGCCGTGGAAGTAGTTGGCCTTGCACCACGCCTCGTCAGGGGTGCGGAAACGTCCCGCGGACAGGTCCTCCAGGGTGCCGAGGACCCCGCTCCCCTCGAAGACGAGGTTGATCATCTCGGCGCTGACCCCGAAATCGGACAGCACCAGCAGCGGCACCGAGCAGGCGATGGCCTCCAGCGCGGCGGTCGAGCTGACCGTGACGAACCCCGCCGCCCTGGCCAGGTGCTCGTGCATCGGGCCGGCCTCGAAGCGGAGGGCGCCGGAGCGCCCGCCGAGCTCCTGCCACAGGTTCTGGTAGTGGTGGCGCTCGTTGTGCGTCTGCCGCTCGTCGGCCAGCGCCCGGAGCTTGACGACCACGTCCAGGTCCGGGCGCCGCCCGGCCAGGTCCGCCAGCGCGAGCAGGATGCGCTCGCGGTCCTCGCGCCGCCTGGGCACCTTGGCCTGGGTGGCGAACACCACCCGGTCGCGCGGCCGCGCCGGGGCGGCCGCGTCCTGCCGCGCCACGGGGACGCCGGGGCCGCCTGAGCCCGCGGGACCTGCGGGACCTGCGGGACCGTCAGAGCCGCCGAATCCACCGGAGCCCGCGCGCAGGAAGGGCAACCGGGCCAGCCCCACCCGCCCGCCCCCGCCGAGCCTCCGGCCGATCTCCGAGAACTCCTCGACCTCCCGCCCGCTGTGCAGCACGAACAGGTCGCACCCGCTCCGGAACAGCCAGGCCTTCTCGGTGGCCGGGACGGAGATCCCCGGCAGGCCGGTCACGAACACCGGCCGCGGGGACAGCCCCGCGAGCACTTCGGCGGTCAGGATGTCCACCACGGGTCCGGTGCAGGCGACCAGCACCGCGTCCGGCCGGAACCGCTCCGCCGTACGGCGCAGCCCCCGGGCCGACAGCACCGGCGGGCCGGCCGCCGCACCGGGCACCGAGCCGGGCACCGAGCCGGGCACCGTACCGGACACGGGGTCGAATGCGGGGCCGGACGCGGGGCCCGGAACCGCACCGGAGACCGCCGCGCGGATCTGGGCGGGGGACGGCGTGATGGGCGTGCGGACCACCGCCAGCTCCGTCGTGCAGCCTGCGGGGAGGCCGGCGAGCAGGCAGGCCGCCCACTTCAGGTAGGAATCCGAGTCGGCCACGGCCAGGACCTTCAACGAACCGCTCCAGTGTCGTGATGGGCGAACATCGAAAGGTGGGAGCGGAGCGACGGCGCCGCCCGGGAGGTCCACCACTCGTCGGGGACCCGCACCGTCTCCACGGTCACGCCCCGCGCCGAGAGCAGGACCCGAAGGGAGGTGACCGCGGTGGAGGGCAGGCTCAGCACCCGCTGCTCCGCGGCCAGCCCGCGCAGGGTCATCTCGGCGGGGCCCCCGCCGTCGTAGACGGTGATCCCGGGCTGCCGCCCGACCCGGGCGAGGTCGTCGGGGTCCTCCCGCCGGTGCGGGAAGTAGGCGACCGGCCCGGCCGAGCCGAGCCCGGACAGCCAGGTGAAGTAGCGCTCGCGGTGGATCAGGCCGTTGCGGACCAGCGAGGTGCCCAGCACGACGGTGCGCTCCCGCGGGCCGGGGCCGTGCAGCGGCTGGCCGCGCAGCCAGGCGAAGTCGTGGGCCACCAGCTCCGCTCCGGTGCTCCGTACGGCCTCGGCCAGCTCGTCCGGGACGGGCAGCGCGGTGAAGACCGTCAGCCGGCCGGACCGGGCGGCGGCGCGGAGCCGGAGGGCTGCGGCCGTTCCCAGTGCCGCCCGGAGCGCGGAGCGCAGCGCCCCGCCGGTGGCGCGGGCCCGCAGCAGCGGCGTGCCCGGCCGCCGGGTGAGCAGTTCCAGGAGCCTGACGGTGGCCAGCCCGTCGTCGACGATCACGACCCGGCGCGGGAAGGCGGTGAGCCAGGCCAGCTGGACCCGGCCGGAGAAGGCGTCGCCCACCACCCAGGCGGCGGCGCGCTCCGGGCGCGGCATGTCCGGCTCCGGTCCGGCCAGCTCCAGCCCGTCCGGCAGGCCGAGCCGGTGCAGCTCCCGGCGGGTGACGGCGAGCGGGCGCAGCCCCGCCCGGGACACGACCCGGGTCCGGGTGCCCAGCAGTCCCGCGTGGTGGGCCTCCACCGCGCAGAGCATCTGCAGCGGGGACTCCACCCAGGCTACGGCCGAACACTGATCCCGCGCGTGGTCTCGACCGTCCTGCTCCACGCCGGGCGATGACCCGTTCACGACCGCCCCAACGTAACGCGGCGGTCTTACGGGACCGGGAACCCCGGGTGAACAGCCGACCACGCCCAGCGAGAGGTAAAGCACTGTTCCAACCGGTTCGTCCGGGTGTGGATGGGAGATCATGAAGGCATGGAATTCGTGACTCTCAACAACGGCGTCCGCATGCCCCGGCTCGGTTTCGGCGTCTGGCAGGTGCCCGACGACGAGGCGGCCACCGTCGTGGCCACCGCCCTCGAGGCCGGCTACCGGAGCATCGACACCGCCGCGCTGTACCGCAACGAGGCGGGCGTGGGCCGGGCCCTGCGCGCCTCGGGCGTGCCACGTGAGGAGGTGTTCGTCACGTCCAAGCTCTGGAACGACGCCCACGGCTACGACGCGGCGCTGCGCGCGTTCGACGCGAGCCTGGAACGGCTCGGCCTGGACTACCTCGACCTCTACCTGATCCACTGGCCGGTCCCGGCGCAGGACCTGTACCCGGAGGCCTGGCGGGCGCTGGAGAAGCTGTACGCCGACGGCCGGGTGCGGGCCGTGGGGGTCAGCAATTTCACGGTGGAGCACCTGGAGCGCGTGCTCCAGGAGGGGAGCGTCGTCCCGGCCGTCAACCAGATCGAGCTGCACCCGCAGCTCCCCCAGGCCGAGCTGCGCGGCCACCACGCCGGGCACGGCATCGTCACGGAGGCGTGGAGCCCGCTCGGGCAGGGCCGGGGGCTGCTGGAGGAGCCGGTGCTGGCCGAGGTCGCGGCCCGGCACGGGGTCACCCCGGCCCAGGCGGTGCTCCGCTGGCACCTGCGGCTGGGCAACGTGGTGATCCCCAAGTCGGTCACGCCGTCGCGGATCGCCGAGAACCTCGACGTGTTCGGGTTCGAGCTGGACGACGAGGACATGGCGGCGATCGCCTCGCTGGACGCGGGCCGGCGCCTCGGCCCGGACCCCGCGACGTTCAACCAGGTGAGCTGAGCACCGCTCGGCGACCGTTCGAGGGGCCGCCGTTACGGGCAGGGCTCGCCGCCGGGCGAGCCCTGCCCGGTTTTTCGTATTTATCAATGTTTTTCCCGATCGATACCCTGCTCTGGCTTCCCGCCCGCATCCCCATCCCGTCTTGACCGGACTTTGCCGGGACGTGACTCAACCCGCCCGGTCTCCTCCCGATGAGGTCATGGACGCCGAATCCGCGACCCCGCGGAACCGGGGACCCACCTCCCCTGGGGTGAATCAGCGCCCGCGCGCTGTAGGGCACTTCCTGGCCCGAACCCGTCAGCTAACCCGGTAGGCGGCACGGAAGCCGAGCAAGGAGTCGAACCCCCGCATGGGCAAGCACCGCCGTACCTCCCCCGTGAAGCGCACCTCCCCCGTGAAGACCGGCGGCTCCTCCCCCGCCGCCCCCTCCTCTCCCGCCTCCACGAGGGGGCGCCGCCTGACCCACGCCCTGCTGGGCGCGTCGGTCACCCTCGCGGGCGGCGCCGTGGCGAGCCCCCCGGCCCACGCCGAGGCCCCCCTCCAGGCGTCGGCCAGCGCCCTCACCGCGGCCGCCGGGACCTCCGGGGGCCTGCCCGCCTCCGCCGCCTCCGCCAGGACCCCCCTGCAGCTCATCGCCGACGGGCTGCCCCGGGTCTCGGCCGAGGAGGTGCTCTCCATCGCCGAGAGCCAGATCGGCGTCGAGGAGAACGACCGGGGCGGCGGCACCAGGTTCCACCGCTGGTACATGGACTCCTACCGCGCTGCGGAGACCGTCGAGCGCGACGGCGGCGCGATCCGCGGCTACGCCAACGCGCCCTGGTGCGCGATGTTCGTCTCCTGGGTCGGCGAGCAGGCCGGGATCCGGCCGGTCTTCGGCTGGGACGCCTACACCGTGACCTACGCCCAGTGGTTCCGGGCCAACGGCCACTGGGGCACCACCGCCAAGCCCGGCGCGGTCGTCTTCTTCGACTGGAAGCGGGGCGACAGCCTGTACGGCATCGACCACGTCGGCCTGGTCGAGGAGGACAACGGCGACGGCACGATCACCACGATCGAGGGCAACACCGGCAACGGCAAGGTCGAACGGCGCGTCCGGCCCAAAGCCGAGGTCGTCGGCTACGGCTACCCGGTCTACCGGGGCTGATCCGCGCCGGACGGCGCTCCGGAGGGGTACGGCCCGGCGGGCCGTGCCCCTCTTCCGACCGCCGGACACGGGGTCCCCGCTCCGCCGTCCGAGGCCGGGGTTCCGCCGTCCGCGAACGGAGGGTTCTCCCCTCCCTGCTCCGGAAGGGGCGGGACACATGTTCGCGTGATGGGAGCGCTCCCAACAGCCTATCTGAGGCTTATCTCCCGATAAACCGCTATATGTCCTAGGTTTAAGTCCGAGATGTAACGGTTGAGTTTCGGCATATTGACGTTCCGGTTGCCTATCGTCCACTCTTCGTGGGAGCGCTCCCAAAGCATGTTGCAGAGCAGCCAGCCTCGGTCCGGGTTTGTCGGGGACCGGCCGCGGCTGCACCTCCCACCGATTCGGGCGACCACCTGAGAGGGGTCCGGAATGTTGAACACCAAGCGGCAGGGCAAGCTCGCCGCAGTAGCGGTCATGGCGGCCACCGCCCTTGCGATCACGTCCTGCGGTTCGAGCGAGCCCACGCCCGCCGCCGGCGGCGACGGCGCGTCCTCGGCCGCGGCCGCGCCGGTCACCATCACCGTCCACACCTTCGGCGGCGGCGAGAACTTCGGTTACGACGAAGCCGTCAAGAAGTGGAACGCCGAGCACCCGAACATCCAGGTCAAGTACCAGAACCTGACCGACCGGTTCGAGGACGTCTTCCTCCCGCAGCTGCTGCAGAAGCTGCAGGCCGGCAGCGGCGCCGCCGACATCGTCGGCATCGACGAGGGCGCGATGGGCCTGATGAAGGCCCGCCCGCAGTTCTTCGCCGACCTCGGTCAGTTCGGCCTGGAGAACCGCAAGGCCGACTTCCCCGCGGCCAAGTGGGAGAACGGCGTCAACAAGGACGGCAAGCTCTTCGCGCTGGGCACCGACATCGGCGGCATGACCATGTGCTACCGCAAGGACCTGTTCGAGAAGGCGGGCCTGCCGACCGAGCGCGAGGAAGTCGGCAAGCTCTGGCCGGACTGGGCCGCCTTCATGGAGGCCGGCAAGAAGTTCCAGGCCGCCAACCCCGGCAAGGGCGACCCCAAGTTCCTCGACGGCCCGAACACCCTCTACAACGTGGTGCTCTCGCAGGAGGGGCCGAAGAACGGCAACATCGCCTACTTCGACACCAACAACCAGCTCGTCATCGACAAGAACCCGGCCGTCAAGACCGCGTTCGACACGGTGAAGTCCTTCAGCGAGGCCGGTCTGACCGCCAAGCTCGCCTCGTTCACCCCCGAGTGGAACGCCGCCATCAAGAAGGGCGGCTTCGCCACCATGGGCTGCCCGGCCTGGATGCTGGGCGTGGTCTCCGGTGCGGCCGGTGACGAGAACAAGGGCAAGTGGGACGTGGCCTCGGTCCCCGGCGGCGCCGGCAACTGGGGTGGCTCCTACCTCGCGATCCCCGCGCAGAGCAAGCACCAGAAGGAGGCCGCTGAGGTCCTGAACTACCTCACCGGCAAGGAGGGCCACATCGCGGCCTTCAAGGAGGCCGCGGCCTTCCCGAGCTCCCTGCCCGCGCAGCAGGACCCGGCCGTCGCCGACCTGAAGAACGAGTTCTTCAACGACGCGCCGACCGGCCAGATCTTCGGCGCCTCGGTCAAGGACCTGCTCCCCCTCTTCCTGGGTGAGAAGCACGCCCAGGTGAAGACCGCGGCGGAGAAGGTCCTGGAGGGCATGGACAAGGGCTCGATCCCCTACGCCGAGGCCTGGACCAAGTTCGTCGAGGCCGGCACCAAGGCAGCGGGCTGATCCCCCTCCCGTTCGGCACGGGCCCGGCGGCGGCTACCCCCGCCGCCGGGCCCGTCGCCTGCCCTTGAGCTGAAAGGCTGACCGATGACCCTCAACGTCGACACCCCCGCTCCGGCGCGGCGGGAAGGCCCCCGCCGGTCTTCCGGGCCCCGGAACCCGGGACGCGGCGGCAGGGGACTCGCCCGGTTCGACCTCCGGGCGACCCCGTACTTCCTCGTCTCACCGTACTTCCTGCTCTTCGCCGTCTTCGGCCTCTTCCCGCTCGGCTACACCGCCTGGGTGTCCCTGCACGACTGGGAGCTCGCCGGGGACAAGACCTTCACCGGACTCGACAACTACACCGAGCTGATCGCCGACGGAGCCTTCTGGAACGCGGTGCTCAACACGGTCGGGATCTTCGTCATCGCGACGATCCCGCAGCTCGTCCTGGCGCTGATGCTCGCCAACGCGCTCAACAAGCGCATCCGGGGCCGGCTCTTCTTCCGCCTCGGCATCCTGCTCCCCCTGGTGACCTCCGTCGTCGCGGTCGCCGTGGTCTTCACCCAACTCTACGGGCGCGACTACGGCATGATCAACTGGTTCCTCAGCCTGTTCGGCGTCGAGGCCATCGAATGGCAGAACCAGAGCTGGAGCGCGTGGATCGCGATCGCCACGATGATCGACTGGCGCTGGACCGGCTACAACGCGATCATCCTGCTGGCCGCCATGCAGACGATCCCCAAGGACCTCTACGAGGCCGCCTCCCTCGACGGGGCCTCGGCCCGGCGGCAGTTCTGGCAGATCACCGTGCCGATGCTGCGCCCGACGCTCATCTTCGTGGTGTTCGTCTCCACCATCGGCGGCCTGACCCTGTTCGCCGAACCGGTCATGTTCGAGGGCAACCCGACGATGGCCGGCGGCGCCACGGGCCAGTACCAGACGGTGGCCATGTTCATCGTCAAGGAGGCGTTCCGCGACTTCGACATGGGCTACGCCTCGGCGGCCGCCTGGCTGCTGTTCGCGCTGATCCTCATCGGCATCCTGATCAACTACTCCTTCACCCGCCGCATCGGGGGTAAAAAGTGACGGCGATCCAAACCCGGCGGCGCTCGTCGGGTCCCGCATCCTCGGCGAACCGCATCTGGGACGCGGGCCCGCTGACGAAGGTGACCCTCGCCTTCGCCCTCGTGCTGTCGGCCTTCCCGATCTACTACATGTTCATCATGGCCACGCGGACCAACGACGAGGCGCTCGACACCCCGCCGCCGCTGCTCCCCGGCGGTCACCTCGGCGAGAACGTCGAGCGGCTGCTGGCCACCGAGGACGCGTACTTCGCCACCGGCCTGATCAACTCGATCATCATCTCGACCACCGTGACCCTCTCGGTGGTGATCATCTCCACCCTGGCCGGCTTCGCCTTCGCCAAGCTGAGGTTCCGGGGCAGCAAGATCCTGCTGGGCTCGATCCTGCTGACCATGATGGTCCCGCTCCAGCAGATGGGCATCGTCCCGCTCTACGAGATGATGGTGAACCTCGGCTGGACCGGCCAGATCCAGGCCGTGATCCTGCCCTTCCTGGTCAACGGGTTCGGGGTCTTCATGATGACCCAGTACACCACCCAGGCGGTGCCGGACGAGCTCGTCGAGGCGGCGCGCGTCGACGGCGCCTCCACCATGCGCATCTACGCCAACGTGATCCTGCCCGCGGTACGGCCCGGCATGGCGGTTCTGGCGCTGCTCACCTTCATGCAGAACTGGAACGAGTTCCTGTGGCCGTCGATCGTGCTGAACCCGGACAACCCGGTGGTCCAGACCTCGATCGCGGCGCTCAACCAGGCGCACGGCACCGACTACGTCATGCTCTTCACCGGCACGGCGGCCTCGGTCCTCCCGCTCGTCATCGTTTTCGTCATGTTCGGCCGGCAGATCGTCGGCGGCCTCATGGAAGGTGCGGTCAAGGCGTGACAACGCAAGAGACGCAGGTTCAGGTCCCGGATCTGGTGTTCCCGACCGGCTTCGTCTGGGGCGCGGCCACCTCCGCCTACCAGATCGAGGGAGCCGTCTCCGAGGACGGCCGCGGTGTCTCCATCTGGGACACCTTCGTCCGGCAGCCCGGCCGGGTGGTCAACGGCGAGAACGCGGACACGGCCATCGACCACTACCACCGCTACCGCGAGGACGTGGAGACGATGGCCGGCCTCGGCCTCGGCGCCTACCGGTTCTCCATCTCCTGGCCCCGGATCCAGCCGGACGGCACCGGCCCGGCCAACGCCAAGGGCATCGACTTCTACAGCAGGCTCGTCGACGAGCTGCTCTCCCGGGGCATCGACCCGTGGGTGACGCTCTACCACTGGGACCTGCCGCAGTCGCTGGAGGACGCGGGCGGCTGGCCCTCGCGCGACACGGCGCAGCGCTTCGCCGACTACGCGGCCCTCGTGCACGACGCGCTGGGCGACCGGGTCCGCAACTGGAGCACGGTCAACGAGCCGTGGTGCGCCGCGTTCCTCGGCTACGCCTCCGGCGAGCACGCCCCCGGGCGGCGCGAGCCGGCCCAGGCCCTGCGCGCCGCGCACCACCTGCTGCTCGCGCACGGCCTGGCCGTGGAGGCGATGCGGGCCCAGCGCTCCGACACCCGGATCGGCGGCTGCGTCAACCTCTACGCCATCTCTCCGGAGTCCGAGTCCGAGGCCGACCTGGACGCCGCGCGCCGCATCGACGGCCTGCAGAACAGGTTCTTCCTGGACGCCCTGCTCAAGGGCGCCTACCCCGCCGACGTGCTGGAGGACTTCGGCGCGATGGCGGACTTCGCCCAGGACGGCGACCTGGACGTGATCTCGGCCCCGCTGGACATGCTGCTGATCAACTACTACAGCCGCTTCACCGTCTCGGGCAAGCCCGGCGGCGCGGCGTCGGCGGCGGCCGCTCCCACCGACAGCGGCTCCCCGTGGGTCGGCAGCGAGCACGTCTCGTTCGTCCAGGGCGGCCGGCCGGTCACGGCCATGGGCTGGGAGATCGACGACTCCGGCCTCTACGAGCTCCTGGTCCGGCTGGCCCGGGAGTACCCGGCGGTCCCGCTGGTCATCTCCGAGAACGGCGCCGCCTTCGACGACGTCATGACCGGCGACGGGACCGTGCGGGACTACGAGCGGCGCGACTACATCGCCGCCCACCTGCGCACCTGCCACGCCGCGATCGAGGCGGGGGTCCCGCTCGAGGGATACTTCGCCTGGTCGCTGATGGACAACTTCGAGTGGGCGTGGGGGTACGGCAAGCGCTTCGGTCTCGTGCACGTCGACTATGAGACCCAGGTGAGAGTTCCCAAGGAGAGCGCTCTTTGGTATGCCGAAACCATCAGGCGCGGAGGCCTGAGCGGTCCGGCAGAATAAGGGCAGCACATTACCCATGGGGGCGAAGCACATGAACGGCGATCGTCGTCCGACTCTCGAGGCGGTCGCGGCTCTGGCCGGCGTCGGCCGCGGCACGGTGTCGCGGGTCATCAACGGCTCGCCGAAGGTGAGCGAGAAGGCCCGCGACGCGGTGCACCAGGCGATCCAGGAGCTGGGCTACGTTCCCAACCGGGCCGCGCGGGCGCTCGTCACCCGGCGGACCGACACCGTCGCGCTGGTGGTCTCGGAGTCGGAGCTGAGGGTCTTCGACGAACCCTACTTCGCCGGGACGATCCGCGGCATCGGCTCGGCGCTGTCGGAGACCGGGCTGCAGCTGATCCTGGCGATGGCCCAGTCGCAGCAGGACCACGAGCGGCTGGAGCTCTACCTGACCGGCCAGCACGTCGACGGCGTGCTGCTGATCTCGCTGCACGGCGCCGACCCGCTGCCGGGCCGGCTGGAGGCGATGGGCGTGCCGACCGTCATCGGCGGCCGCCCCATCGGCCTGAACCCCTACAGCTACGTGGACGTCGACAACCGGGCCGGCGCCCGGCAGGCGGTGAAGTACCTCCTGGCCAAGGGCCGCCGCCGGATCGCCACCATCGCCGGCCCGCAGGACATGGGCGTGGGCGTCGACCGGCTCGCGGGCTACCGGGACGCCCTGCTCGCCACCGGCGTGCCGGAGATCGTGGCCTACGGCGACTTCAGCGAGGAGAGCGGCATCCTCGCCATGCGCGGGCTGCTGGCGGAGAACCCGGACATCGACGCGGTCTTCACCGCCTCCGACCCGATGGCGCTCGGCGCGATGCGGGTGCTGCGCGAGGAGGGCCGGGAGATCCCCGGCGACGTCGCGGTGATCGGCTTCGACGACTCCCCCGCCGGTGCCCACTCCTCCCCCAGCCTCACCACGGTGCACCAGCCCACCGAGGCCATGGGCCGTCAGATGGCCCACCTGCTCGTCGCCCGCATCAACGGCGAGCACCTGGAGCAGCCCGTGGTGATACTCGACACCCATCTGGTCGAGCGGGCCTCCGCCTGAGGAGCCCTCCGGGTGCTCCGGGCCCGCCTTCGAGAGCGGAGACGACGGGCCGGTTCGCCCGCAGCCGGGCGTCCGGTGACGACCCGGATACCCGGCTGCTTAAATCACGACTTAGTTGACCGAATGAATAAGCCTCTCTAGCGTGCTCTCCCGGGAGCGATCCCCTAGAGACCGGACAGACAGTCGGACGACCGGAACGGGGAAGACGAAGAGCGACACACCGGTTCATGCCGGCTCTCCCACCCGGTCACGCGAAAGGACTCCCCCTTGTCCCGGCAGTTCATCCTCCGCAGCGGCACGCTGCACGCCGAGATCACCGAGCGGGGCGCGGCCCTGCGGCTGCTCCGCCACGGCGGGCGCGACCTGGTGACGAGCTGGCCCGCCGACGGGCCGATGCCCTACTACAGCGGCTCTCTGCTCGCGCCGTGGCCCAACCGGGTCGGCGGCGCCTCCTACTCCTTCGGCGGCGAGACCCACCGGCTCCCGGTCAACGAGGAGGACCGCGGCCACGCCCTGCACGGGCTGGTCGCCGACGCCGTCTGGGAGGCGGTGGAGGACGATCGCGACCCCGGTGACCCCGGTGACCCCGGTGACCCCGGTGACTCCGTACGGCTGGCGCACACGGTCGGCCCCGTCCCCGGCTACCCGTTCACCCTGTCCCTGCAGGTGCTCCACTCCCTCACCCCCGACGGGCTGACGACGACGCTGACGGCGGAGAACACCGGCGACACCGCCGCGCCGTACGGCTGCGGCCCGCACCCGTGGCTGCTGGCCGGCGGGGACGTCGGGGAGTACGAGCTGCACCTGCCCGCCGAGCGGGTGCTGCTCGTGGACGACCTGCTGCTCCCCCGCTCGCTGGAGGACGTCTCCGGCACGCCGTACGACTTCACCTCGCCCCGCCCGGTCGGCGGCACCGCCGTCGACCACGCCTTCACCGGGCTCCGGCCCGGCGCCGACGGCCTCGTGCGGGTCCGGGTGAGCGGCCCGGACGGCGGAGTCGAGATGCGCTGGCAGGCCGCGGAGCTGCCGTGGGTGCAGGTGTGCACCGGCAGCGCCCTCGACCACGCCGGGCTGGCCGTCGAGCCGATGACCTGCCCGCCCGACGCCTTCAACTCCGGCACCGACCTGATCGTGCTCCAGCCCGGGGAGAAGGCCGAGGCCTCCTGGACGATCTCCCCGCTGGGGGGATAGGGCGATGGAGAGCAGGACCAAGCGCCGGCTCGGCCCGGCCGAGCTGGACGCGCTGCTGCGGCGGTCCCTGGGCGCCGGGGTCGTCTCCTCCGCCGAGCTGAGCGACGGGTTCGCCAACGCGGTGTGGCGGCTGACCCTGGACGACGGCCGCGAGGTGGTGCTCAAGCTCTCGCCCCCGCCCGAGCTGGAGCAGCTGCGCTACGAGCGCAACCTGCTGCGCGCCGAGGCGATGGTCTACCGCACGGGCTCGCTGCCGGGCCCCGAGCTGCTGCACGCCGGGTTCGACGACCCGGTGCTCGGCGGCGACCACCTCATCCTGTCCGTGCTGGACGGCACGGCCTGGAACCGCGCCGGGGAGGTGCCCGACGGGCCGCTCTGGCACCAGGTGGGCGCGCACCTGGCCCGGCTGCACGCGGTGACCGGTGAGACGTACGGCTATCCGCACGCCGGGCTGACCGGCCGCACCTGGCGCGAGGCCTTCCCGGCGATGGTCGGCGCGGTGCTGTCGGACGCCGGCCGCTATGCCATCCCGCTGCCCGTCCCGGCCGCGGCCGTCGCCGCGGCGGTCGAGGCCGGGGCCGAGGCCCTGGAGGAGGTGACCACGCCCCGCCTGGTGCACTTCGACGTCTGGCCGGGCAACGTCTTCGTCTCCCTGGAGGGCGGCCCCCGCGTCCAGGCGATCATCGACCACGAACGCGCGTTCTGGGGCGACCCGCTGGCCGACTTCGTCACTCCGACGATCTTCGGCGAGCTGGCCGAGGACGACCCGATCGTGGCCGGCTACCGCGAGGCGGGCGGGGTCGTGCCCTTCGACGACGGCGCCCGCGTCCGGATGGCGCTCTACCGCCTCTACCTGGACCTGATCCTGCTCGTCGAGAACGGGCCCCGGCAGTATCCCGAGGAGGAGTACGCCCCGATCCGCGACGGCGCCGTCGCGGATCTCGCCCGTGCCCTGGACGTCGTCTCGGCCCGCTGAACCGCCCGGCCCGCCGGGATCCGGGCGGTTCGGGCGCGGACCGGTCAGCACGGACCGGCCATCGCGGACAAAAAAGGGCGAACGAACAAGGTCGGGCCGCCCCTTCCGAGGAAGGGACGGCCCGCCCGCCGGTATCCGCCGCCGGGGTTCAGACCCTGGCGTGCGAGGGCATCCTGCCCTCGGCGTAGGTGCCGTCGAGCATCTCGCGCTCCCCGCCCTGCGAGAGGTCGCGGTGCGTCTCCTCGATGCGGAGCGCGACGCCCATGGCGAAGAAGGTCGGCGCCCACTCGCCCACGAAGATGCCCCAGCGGTCCGCCCGGTCGAGGCCCGCGTTCTCCTTGTTCTTCGAGGCCCACCACGTCGCGAACGACAGGCCGATCGACGCTATCCCGGCGGTGTACATCATGCCGGACTTCACACCCATCCTGTGAAGCATGCTGATCATTTCTCATCCCCCCGATGACGGTTCGTTCTTAGCGTTACCCCCTCGTAACGAGGTGTAACCGACTATCCGCACGATCTGACACCTCGGCAGACGCGCAGGTCGCAGACCCGGAGCGGCGGAGGCGATACGCCACAATGATCCGTCGGAGGTGACGGTGATGACACGGCGGGGCGTCTCGGCGACGCTGGTGTCCGCGGCGGCGTTCGGGCTCATGCCCGTTCTGGCGTCCTACGCGTACGGCACGGGCATGTCGGTGCCGACGCTGCTGGCCCTGCGCTTCACGATCGCGGCGGCGGTCTTCCTGGCCTGGCTGGGCGCGCGCGGCCGGCTGGAGCGGCCGACCGCGCGGCAGTGGGCCGTCCTCGCACTGCTGGGCGGGGTGATGTACGCCGCCCAGTCGCTGCTGTACTTCACGGCGGTCGAGCGCATCGCCCCGGCCCTGGCCGTACTGCTCCTGTACCTGTATCCGGCACTGGTGTCCGTCGTCTCGGCGGTGGTCGAGCGGTCCCGTCCCGGCCTGGCCGTCCTCGGGCCGATCCTGGTCTCCCTCGCCGGGCTGGCGCTCGTCGTGGGGCCCCCGGGCGCGGACCTGGACCTGCTCGGGGTGCTCGCGGCCGTCGGATCCGCCGTGACCTACGCCCTCTACATCGTCGTCGGCACCCGGGTCTCCGCCGCGCTGTCCCCCGCCGTCACCACCGGCTACCTGTCGATGTTCGCCGCGGGCTCCTTCGTGCTGCTCGGGTCGGCGGCCGGCGCGCTGGACCTCGGCTTCGCGACCGCGGGATGGGGCTGGGTCACGGCGGTGGCGGTGCTGTCGACGGTGCTCGCGATGTCGCTGTTCTTCGTGGGGTCGGCGGCGCTCGGCCCGGTCCGCGCCTCGCTGCTCAGCATGTTCGAGCCCCTGGTCGCGGTGGTCGCCACCTGGCTGCTGCTGGGCGGGACGCTGTCGTGGCCGCAGCTCGCCGGCGGCGCCGCCGTGCTCGCGGGGGCGGCCTGGGGGGTGCTGGCGGCCCCGGCGCCGGGACGGCAACCGCGCGGGGGCCTCCGTGAAACGTTCATCGCCGCCCCGCCGCCCGATGCCTCCGCCCGGCGCCGGGCGGCTCCCCGCTGACCTCCCGCAACGCCGGCCGGCGCCGGGCGGCGGGCGGACCGCGTCCCGGCCGGGCGGAGTCCGCCGGCCGTGACAGGATCGTGATCCTTACCCACAATCCGGGTGACGTTCATTCGGCAGAGCCGCGTGCGGCCCGGCCCCGCCCGGCGGGACCGGGCCGGATCCGCGGCGGGAGGGGACGAAATGACAGAGCAGCGAGTCCGGTCCGGCACACGGCGCAGGTTGGCCGTCTGGTCCGCCGCCGCGTTCACGGCCCTCGCCACCGCCGTGGCCGGCTTCCCCGGCCAGGCGCACGCGGACGGGCCGTCGTGCTCGTTGGCGGTCGAGAAGGGCGTGGAGTGGCGGGGCGGGTTCAACATCCCGCTCAGGGTGGTCAACACCGGTACGGTCCCCCTGAACGGCTGGCGGGTGACCTGGACGTTCACCGGCGACCAGAAACTCCACGCGATCACGAGCAGCCGGTGGAGTCAGACCGGGCGGCAGGTCACCGCCGGTAACGCGTTCTGGAACGGCAACCTCGCGCCGGGCGCCCAGACCGGCCAGCTCGCGGCGAACGGCAGCTCCAGCGTGCCGTTCGGCCCGCTGCTCGACCTGACCTGCACGCCGCTCTGAGAGAAGGTGTCGGGTAACCGGGCGATCACTCCGGATCGAGGTCTTCGGCGAGGCGTCGAGCCGCTTCGGTCTCGATCGGACCGTGCGGCTCGACATCCTCCCCGGACAGGCGGAACAGCTCCGCCTCCAGGTCGAAGAAGCGCCGGGTCCGCCCGAGGTGGCTCATGCCCAGCCTGCGGCACACGGCCATGGACGCCTCGTTGCCCGGCATCGTCAGCGCGTACACCTCCGGCAGCCCGGCGGCGAACCCGCGCCGCACGGCCCCGCGGGCGGCCTCGGTGGCGTAGCCGTTCCCCCAGGAGTCGGGGTGCAGGTGCCAGCCCACCTCCACCTCTCCCCCGCCTCCGGGGATCGGCCGGAACAGCACGGTCCCGGCCACCGCCCCGGTGGCGCGGACCTGCACGGCCCAGGAGCCGTACCTGCGGTCCCTCTCGTGGAAGGCCCGCCAGGTCTCCACCGCCCGGGCCGCGTCGAAGCCGTCGAAGGGCGGCAGCCAGCGGGTCACCTCCTGCCGCGTGTAGATGTCGGTCACCCGGTCGAGGTCGTCCTGCGCTCCGGTCCACAGGCGGACGACCAGCCGTTCGGTCTCGTAGACGGTCATGCCGGACACTCTCCCGCAGCGTGCCCGCCCCCGCATCACCCGCGGGACGGATCCGGCCGGGTCCCCCGCCCCGCGCCGCGTGATCGGCGCGCCACCGGGGATCCCGGCCTTCTCCCCGCGCCCGGCCCGTGCCATAATTTCAATGGGTGATGAATTATGAGTCGAACGACATGTGTGATCGCCGGGGGCGGCCCCGCAGGAGCGGTGCTCGCCCTCCTGCTGGCCCGCTCCGGCGTCCGGGTGACGCTGCTGGAGAAGCACGCCGACTTCCTGCGCGACTTCCGGGGCGACACCATCCATCCCTCGACCCTGCAGGTCCTCGACGAGCTCGGCCTGGCGGAGGAGTTCCACCGGCTCCCGCACCGCAAGGCGTACCGCATGACGGTCAGGACCGACGACGCCGAGATCCCGGTCGCCGACCTGTCCCGGCTGAAGGGCCCCTACCGCTACATCGCGTTCGTCCCGCAGTGGGACTTCCTCGACCTGGTCACCTCCGCGGCCGCGCGGTACCCCGGGTTCGAGCTGGTCATGAACGCGGAGGTCACCGGTGTGATCCGGGAGGGGAACGCGGTGCGCGGGGTCCGCTACCGCGACCCGGATGGTGAGCACGAGCTCCGGGCGGCCCTCACCGTCGCCGCCGACGGCCGCCGCTCCGACGTGCGCCGGGCCGCCGGGCTGGTCCCCGCCGAGTACGGCGCGCCGATGGACGTCCTGTGGTTCCGGCTGCCCCGGGAGCCGTCCGATCCCGACGAGACCTTCCTGCGGGCCTCCGCCGGCCACCTGGTGGTGTCGATCGACCGCGGGACCTACTGGCAGCTCGCCTACGTGATCCCCAAGGGCGGTTTCGACGCCCTGCGGGAGCGGGGGGTCGACGCGCTGCGCCGGCCGGTGGCCGCGATGCTGCCGCACCTGTCCGGCCGCGTCGGCCTGATCGAGGGCTTCGACGACGTCAGCATGCTGTCGGTGGCGCTCAACCGGCTGCGCCGCTGGCACCGGCCCGGCCTGCTCGTCATCGGTGACGCCGCACACGCCATGTCCCCGATCTTCGGCGTCGGCATCAACCTGGCCGTGCAGGACGCGGTCGCCGCCGCGAACCTGCTGGCCGGGCCGCTGCTGGCCGGGGGCGAGGTCCCCGAGTCGCTGCTCGCCCGGGTGCAGCGGCGGCGCACGCCGCCGACGGCGGTCACCCAGTTCGCCCAGCGCCTCGTCCAGAACCGGTTGATACGACCGGTCCTGTCGGGACCCGCCCGGCCGGTACGGGTTCCCGCCCTGGCCCGCATCCCGCTGGCCGGTGCCGCGGCCCGCCGTTTCATCGGCCTGGGCGTGCTTCCCGAGCACGTGAGGATCCCGGCCGCGTCTCACCAGGAGGAAAGACCTTCTCAGTCCGTGGACATTACGGCCAGTCCGCCCGACCGCTTGCAATAGCCTGGTGGGCGTGAGCATCAACCTGGATTCCTGGCGGCGGCTGCCCGCGGCTCAGCAGCCCGAATGGCCCGACCGCGACGAGCTGAAGAAGGTCGTCGCCGAGCTCGAAGGGCTGCCTCCCCTGGTGTTCGCCGGGGAGTGCGACAGCCTCAAGGCGCATCTGGCGGCGGTGGCGCGAGGCGAGGCCTTCGTGCTCCAGGGCGGAGACTGCGCCGAGACCTTCGCCGGCGCCACCGCGGACGACGTGCGCAACAAGCTGAAGACCCTGCTGCAGATGGCCATCGTCCTCACCTACGCGGCGAAGGTGCCCGTGGTGAAGATCGGCCGCATGGCCGGGCAGTTCGCCAAGCCGAGGTCCAAGGGCACCGAGGTCCGCGGCGGGGTGGAGCTGCCCGCCTACCGCGGCGACATGGTCAACGGGCTCGACTTCACCCCCGAGTCCCGCATCCCCGACCCCTGGCGGCTGCTGCGCGCCTACCACTCCTCGGCGGTGACGCTGAACCTGGTCCGGGCCTTCACCAAGGGCGGCTACGCCGATCTGCGCCAGGTGCACGCCTGGAACCAGGACTTCGTGGCGGAGTCCCCGGCCGGCAAGCGCTACGAGCAGCTCGCCCGCGAGATCGACCAGGCGCTGGCGTTCATGCACGCCTGCGGGGCCGACCCCGAGGAGTTCCACACGGTCGAGTTCTACTCCTCGCACGAGGCGCTCATCCTCGACTACGACCAGGCGCTCACCCGGATCGACTCCCGGACCGGCCTGCCGTACGACGTGTCGGCGCACATGGTCTGGATCGGCGAGCGCACCCGCCAGCTCGACAGCGCGCACGTGGCGTTCTTCGCGAGCATCCGCAACCCGATCGGCGTGAAGCTGGGCCCGACCACCACGGTCGAGGAGGCCCTCACCCTGATCGAGAAGCTGAACCCGGACAACGAGCCGGGCCGGCTGACGTTCATCACCCGGATGGGCGCGTCGAAGATCCGTCAGCACCTGCCCGAGCTGGTGGAGAAGGTCACCGCGAGCGGCGCCCAGGTGGCCTGGATCTGCGACCCGATGCACGGCAACACCTTCGAGGCTCCCAGCGGCCACAAGACCCGCCGCCTGGACGACGTGCTGGACGAGGTGGTCGGCTTCTTCGAGGTGCACCGCGCGCTGGGCACGCACCCCGGCGGCATCCACATCGAGTTCACCGGCGACGACGTCACCGAGTGCGTGGGCGGCGGCCACGAGATCGCCGAGGGCGACCTGGCCCTGCGCTACGAGACGGCCTGCGACCCGCGCCTCAACCGGAGCCAGTCGCTGGACCTCGCCTTCCGCGTGGCGGAGCTCTACCGGTCGCTCTGAGGCACCGCGGGCGCCCCGGGCGGGCGCCCGCCTTCCGCCCGTCAGTTCTTCTGGGCGCCCAGCTCGCTGGCGAGCTCGGCCCGGATCTCGTCCATGTCCAGCGCCCGGACCTGGGTGATCAGGTCCTCCAGCGCCGGCGCGGGCAGCGCACCGGGCTGGGCGAAGACGACGATGCCGTCGCGGATGGCCATGACGGTGGGGATCGAGGTGATGTCGAAGCCCTGCGCCAGCGCCTGCTCCGCCTCGGTGTCGATCTTGCCGAACGTGATGTCGCCGTGCTTCTCGGAGGCCTTCTCGAAGATCGGGCCGAACGTGCGGCACGGCCCGCACCAGGCCGCCCAGAAGTCCAGCAGAACGATCCCCTGGTCGGCGATCTCGTTGAAGTTCTTCTCGGTTACCTCGATGGTCGCCACCACTGGCTCCTCTTGTGTCTGCGTCTGTACGGCTCGCATAACTGCGTACCCGCGCTGAGCATTCCATCCCTCCGGACTCCGGGGAAACCGGCCTGCCGGGTGCGGACCGGGGTGCCCGGGCACGTGGCGGCACCGTCCGCGGCGCCCTCACAGGAACGGCCGTCGGCACCACCGGACGATCTCCGCCACGGTGGCCACCCGGCGGACGCGTGATCCGCCCCGGACGGGCCCGAGGAGACGGGGAGGATTCCGCCCTGCGCGGATCCGGCCGAAATCGAACGCATCGTCTACCTAAGGTGAGGCCATGGCCTCTTCCATCCCGCCGCTGCGTCCGGCGACCGATCGGACCGCCTCCAAGCCGTCTTCCGCTCGCGAGCCGCTGTGGCGGCACGCGCTCGGCGAGTGTCTCAGAGGCCTCCGTCACGAGCGGGGCGAGAAGCTGAGCGAGACGGCGCGCCGCGCCGGAGTCTCGCCGCAGTATCTCTCCGAGATGGAGCGGGGCGTCAAAGAGCCGTCGAGCGAGATGATCGCCGCGGTCGCCGGTGCGCTGGACGTGACCCTGGTCGACTTGACCCTCGCCGTCACCGAGAGCCTGCGGTCCGCTCAGCGCAGCACCTCGAGCGGCGCCACCTGCTCGGCGGCGTACGCCCTGGCCGCGTAGCGCGATCGGCCAGGATCATCCGCCGGCCTACGGACGCTCCTCGATGATCTGGTCGAGGAGCCCGTACTCCAGGGCCGCGGTCGCGGTGAACACGCGATCGTGATCGGTGTCGGCGCGCAGGGTCTCGATCGTCTGGCCGGTGTGCCGTGACAGTATGCGCTCGATGTCCGCCCGGACGCGGACGACCTCGTCGGCCTGCAGGATGAGGTCGGGGATCGCCCCCCGCCCCTGAGCGGCCGGTTGGTGCAGGATCACTCGTGCGTGCGGGAGAGCCGCGCGTTTCCCCTCGGCGCCCGCGGCGAGCAGGACGGCGCCCACCGCGACGGCCTGTCCGACGCAGGTCGTCGAGACCCGCGGACGGATGTGGCGCATGGTGTCGTAGATCGCGAGCATCGCGCTCGGATCCCCGCCTTCGCAGTTGATGTAGAACTGTATTTCGGCGTCGGGGTTGTCCGACTCCAAGAAGATCAGCTGCGCGATGAGCGCGTTCGCGACGCCCGCGTCGATCGCGGTGCCCAGATAGATGATCCGCTCGGTGAGCAGGTGCGAGTAGACATCCATGATCCGCTCGCCGCGCGAATTCTGGGTGATGACGTTCGGAATCGTGTACGCGCTCACTGGCCGGCCCCTTCGGTGACGTCGAATCCGAGCCGCGGGCGGTTGCGCGGCGCGATCTCGTCGAAGTCCTGCACGATCGCGTCCACGAAGCCGTAGTCCAGCGCCTCCCGCGCCGTGTACCAGCGATCGTGCAGGGAGTCCTCGAATATGCGCTCGACGGGCTGCCCCGTGTCCTCGGCGATGAGACCGAGCACCGTGTCGCGAGTGTGCCGGAGGTCGCCGGCCTGCAGTTCGATGTCGACCGCGGTGCCGCCGATCCCCGCCGAGCCCTGGTGCATCAGGACGCGTGAGTGCGGCAGGGCCCGGCGCTTCCCGCGGGCCCCCGACGACAGCAGGAACTGCCCGGCGCTGTAGGCGATGCCCAGCACGAGGGTCGAGACGTCACAGGGGATGAGCCGGATGATGTCGCGGATCGCGAGCATCGAGGGGACCGAACCGCCCGGCGAATGGATCCACAATGCGATGTCCGTTGACGCGTCGTGCGCGGCGAGGGCTATCAGCTGCGTGGCCAGCAGTGTCCCGTTGTCGTCGTCGAGAGGGCCGTCGAGGACGAGGACGCGCTGGTCGTAGAGTTCGCGCCGCACCCGCGCGTCGAACAGTGGAAGGTTGGATTCTCCGCTCATGCGCCCATCATGCGCGGCGGTCCGGACCGGCGTCGACGCGATCCGCCTGGGGCGGATCCGCTCTGAGCAGCGGGGACCCGGTTTCCGGCCGGGCCCCGGGACCGCGGGGAGCGCGGAGGGCCCGCCCCGCCGGTACGGCGCGGGACGGGCCCCCTCGGTGACGCCGGTGGGCGTCCTGGTCAGCGCCTGCCGCCGGGCAGGGTCAGGCCGATGACCACGGGATCGTGGTCGGAGGAGCGGAACGCGTCCGGCCGGTAGAGGCCGGGCGGGTTGTACTCCGTGTTGTAGTCGAGCGCCCTGGCCTCGTCGGAGTTGATGTGCCAGATCGTCGCACCGGTGACCCGCTTGAGCAGCTCCCTGCCGACCAGCGCGTGGTCGAGCTCGCCGACCTGGCCCTCGAACAGGTAGCTGTAGCGCAGCGGGGCGGGGACGAACCTCTTGGTCACGCTGGTCAGGCCGCCGGCCTCGAGCGTGTCGATCGGGTCCTCCTCGCCGTAGGCGTTGAGGTCGCCCAGCACCAGCGGGCCGGGCAGGTCCAGGCTGTCGATCAGGCCCAGCGTGGCCTGGGCCTGGCGGACGCGCTCGCCGTTGTAGCAGCTCTGCCCGTCACCGGCGTCGGCGTCGGCGCCGGTGGCGTCCTCGTCGCAGCCCTTGGACTTGAAGTGGTTGACCAGGACGGTGAACGACTGGCCGCCCTGGGGGCGGCGGAAGGTCTGGATCAGCGGAGGCCGCCGGAAGACCGGGTCGGTCGAGGACTGCGCCGCGCCGACCGGCCGGACCCTGGCCGGCTTGTAGATCATCGCCACGTGGATCACGTCGGTGCCCGGGTAGGGGTGGGCCAGCGCCGCGTAGGTGCCCGCGCCGACCTCGGCGTTGAGCGCGTCGACCAGGGCCTGGACGGCGGTCTGGCCGTTGTTCTCGACCTCCATGAGGCCGACGACGTCGGCGTCCATGCCCTTCAGCGCGGCGACCAGCTTGGCCAGCTGCCGCTGCTGCTCCTCGGCGGTGTTCGCACCGCGCGAGCCCAGGGTGGTGAACCAGTTGAGGGTGTTGAAGCTGGCCACCCTGACGTTCCCGAGCACCGGGAACGGCTTGGGCAGGCGCGGGTTGGTGCGCAGGAACTGGACCGGCTCGGTCGGCTGGAGGCGGTACTTGCCGAAGCCGTACCCCATCACGCCGGTGACGCCGAGCGTGGTGTCGCCGAGCCGGACCGCGCGCGGGTCGGTGTGCGGGACGACCGGCGGGTTCTCCGCACCGGAGCCGTCGTCCACGAGCAGGGTGCGGCGCGCGTTCAGCGCGGCGCTCACGCCCGGCCGGTCGGTCGGCTGGTAGATCCGGCCCTCGGAGGAGAGGTTGATCTCGCCGTAGCGGGCCAGGTTGTAGTGGTCGCTGACGGTGAGCGGCTCGGGGAAGGTGACGAGCATGTTCTCGACCCGCTCGAAGGTGGCGCCCTCGGGGCGCGGCAGGCTCTGCCGCACCGGAGCGATCCTGCCGGTGCCGCAGACGTCCACGGCGGTGACCGGCGACAGCTCGGTCCAGCCGTTGAACTCCACGGCCCTGCCGGTGACCAGGACGCGGTCACCGACCTTGACGTCCTTGAAGGACGAGCGGGCGAAGGCGAACAGGCCCTCGGAGGTGGCCGGGTCGGCGTCCGGGGTCGGATCCTGCAGGAAGAACCCGCTGAGCTGGTTCGTCTCCTGGAAATCCGCGGTCACCACGCCCTCGACCCGGACCGTCCGGCCGGCGAGCGGGCTCGCGTCGCCGCTCCCCTGCACCTCGGCGATCTGGTGGGTGGCGGGGGTCTCGCACGGCGCGGTCGTCGGCGTCGGGGACGGCGTGGCGGTCGGCGTCACCGTCGGCGTCGCGGTCGGGGTGGCCGTCACCGTCGGGGTGGGCGTGGGCTCCGCGTCGCCGCAGGGGGCCGGGGCGGTGGCCCGGTTGCGCGGCGCGGGGGCGGCGGCCTCGATGTCGGCGGCGTTGACGTCGGTGTCGGCGCAACCGTGGTCCTTGCGCAGCCCGGCCGTGCCGTTGGACAGGCCGGGAGCCGCGGCGCCCTCGGCGTAGTTGGCGGTGCCGTAGCCGACGAGGTCGGCGATGAGCGCCGTCTGCTCGGGGGTGCAGGGCACCGAGCCGCCGTTGCAGGCGAGGCCGTCGGCCGAGCGGGCCAGGACGACCTTGCCCGCGCTGCCGCTCATGTTGACGGTTCCGGTGCCGTCGGGAGCGGGCAGCGCGGCGCCGGTCGCGCCGCCGGCGAGCTGGAGCAGGTGGTACTGGCCGGGCGCGAGCGTGCCGGACAGGGGCACCAGGTTGGCGCCGAAGGTGCCGGTGCCGGTGGCGCTGCCGTACTGGACGGACCAGCCCTCCAGGGAGACGGGCGCCGCGCTGCGGTTGAACAGTTCGACGAAGTCGTTGGCGAACGGCGCGCCGCTGTTGCCGCCGCCGCCGTAGACCTGGCTGATGACGACGGTGCCCGGCGCGGCCAGGGCCGGGGTCGTGGTGAGGGTCGCGACGCCGGCGGCGGTGACGCCGACGGCCGCGAGGGCGGCGAACGCCCGGGATAAAGCACGCATGGGCAGGAGCGTAGAGGTCTTTTGATCCCTTAGCGTCCCTCTATAGATGGACGAATGATGAAATGAGAAAATGTTGGCAGATGGTGTCGAGCGGTTCACGGCAACACTGGCTGCCCTTGGTCTGGATCCGGGGACGCATCAGGGTCCTCCCTGATGCGCGGGCGCCGGGCAGGGGTCATGATGGGCGCCGGACACCCCTGGACGGGGACCGCGCGAGCAGGGGGAACAGGTGGACGCCGGAGTCATCGACGACTACGTCGCAGAGCTCGGCCGTACGCTCCGCGGGCCGAGGGGGCTCAGGCTCGACCTGGTCGCCGAGGCCCGCGACAGCCTGCTCGACGCCGCGGAGGCCCTGGAGGACGGCGGCCTGGAGCGGACCGCGGCCGAGCGGGCCGCGGTCGAGGAGTTCGGCGCCGTCCACGAGATCGCCCCGGGCTACCAGGAGGAGCTGTCCGTAGCCGCGGGCCGGAGGCTGGCCACCCTGCTCTTCCTCGCCGTGCCGCTCACCGCGGTCATGTGGACCGCGATCTGGGAGCTGTTCCCGACGGCTCCGGCCGCCCGCGACGCCTGGCCCGGCTGGTTCGTGCCGGTGGCCCGCGCCGTGGACGTCACGCAGATGGCCATCGGGGTGCTCGGCGCGCTGGCGCTGCTCGCGCTCGGCCGGGGACGGCGCCGGATCCGGCGGCCGTGGCTGGTCGCCCGGGGGCTGGCGCTGTTCGTCTGGGCCATGATGCCGGTCATGCTCGTCATGTGCGGGGCCCTGATGTACGGCTCGAACGGGCCGGCCGGGTTCTCCGGCTATCCTCCCGGCCTCGCCGCCTCGGCGGTGAGCTACGGGTTCTGGGGCCTGCAGCTCTACTGTGCGACCCGCTGCCTCTCCCTCACCCGGCGGCGGACCTCGGCCGCGTGAGAGAGGACCGGGCGACCGGCGCACGCCCCGCCGCCTGAGACCGCGCGCACCCGTACAGCCGAAACCGCGCACCACCGCACACCGCCGCAGAGACCGGTGCGCTCACTTCGTGGCACGCGGCTCCAGCACGCTGCCGATGATCCCGGTGAACTCCCGCCAGGCCGAGCGCTCTCCGGCCAGGGCCGTGCGGCCCGCCGAGGTCAGCCGGTAGGTGCGCCGCTTGCGCCCGCCCACCGTGGCCCACTCGCTGGCCAGGTATCCCGCCTGCTCCAGTCTGCGCAGCGCCGGATAGACCGTGCCCGTCGGCACGCTGAGCGCACCGCCGCTGCGCGCCTGCAGCGCCTCGATGATCGCGTATCCGTGCAGGGGCTCGTGTTCCAGGACGGAGAGCAGCAGGGCGTCCATGTGCCCGCGGAGCGCGTCGGTGTTCACGCCCATCACCCTACCCCTCGCATAGGCAACCTACATGTAGGCTCTCTACATGTAGAGTGTCTATAGGTAGACAGACATGTGATGGAGGCGGCGCCATGGACGTACTCGACCTGGCCCGGGCGCAGTTCGCGGTGACGGGGAGTCTCCACTTCCTGTTCGTCGTGCTGACGCTGGGCCTGGCCCCCCTCGTGGCGGTCATGCAGACCCTCTGGACCTTCGGCGGCAAGCCGGTCCACGAGCGGATGACCCGCTTCTGGGGCCAGATCTACTTGATCAACTACGCGCTCGGCATCGTCACCGGCCTGGTGATGGAGTTCCAGTTCGGCCTGAGCTGGAGCGGGCTGTCGCACTACGCCGGCGACGTCTTCGGTGCGCCGCTGGCGATCGAGACGCTCGTCGCCTTCTTCCTGGAGTCCACGTTCCTCGGCTTGTGGATCTTCGGCTGGCACCGGATGCCCCGCCGGCTCCATCTGGCGTGCATCTGGATCGTCACGCTGACCGCCTACGTCTCGGCGTTCTGGATCATGGCGGCCAACGCGTTCCTGCAGAACCCGGCGGGAGCGGTGGAACGGGGCGGCAGGCTCGTGGTCGAGGACTTCGGGGCGGTGCTGACCAACCCCATGCTCGCCATGGCCCTGCCCCACGTGGCCGGCGCGGCCCTGCTCACCGGCGGATCCGTGATCATGGGAGCCAGCGCCTACCAGCTGTTCCGCAGAACGGCCGAGCAGGAGTTCTTCACCAAGTCCCTCCGGCTGGGCGTGTCCGTCGCCTCGATCGGCGTCGTGCTCGCGGTCGGCTTCGGCTACGCGCAGTTCGGTCCGATCGGAGAGTTCCAGCCGGGCAAGTTCGACAGCCCCCTGGCCGGCCTCGGCCTCGGATTCATGATCCTGATCGGATACCTGCTCCAGCTCGTCGTGCTGTTCGTGCTGCTGCCCGTCATCCGCTGGCTGCCGCGCTGGCGGTGGGCGCACCCGATCGTGATGCTGATGACCCCGCTGCCGTTTTTGGCCGCGATCCTCGGCTGGCTCGCCCGCGAGGCCGGTCGCCAGCCCTGGCTGGTGTACGGCAGGCTCACCGTCGCCGACGCGATGTCCCCCGGCCTCACCCCGGCGATGATCACCACGTCCCTGGTGGCCTTCACCGGTGTGCTCGGGCTGCTCGCGGTCGTCGACTACCTGCTCATCGCCCGCCTGGTACGCCGCGGCCCCGCCGCCGCCACCCTGGGCGCCGCCCCGCTCCCGCCGCCCGAGCGCACCCCCGCGCTGAGCCTGTAAGGAGACACCGATGGACATCCTCTGGACCGTGCTCTTCGCCGTCCTGCTGATCGGCTACTTCGCCCTGGAGGGTGCGAACATCGGCCTCGGCATGCTGCTGCCCGCACTCGGCCGCACCCAGGAGGGCCGGGACCGGATCGTCGCCGCCATGGCGCCGTTCGTCCTGGCGGGCGAGGTGTGGCTGGTGGCCGTGGCCGGAACGCTCTTCGGCGTGTATCCGCAGGCCGAGGGCGAGGTGCTGTTCGGCCTCTACCCGCTGGTGGTCTGCCTGCTGGTCTCCTGGATCGTGCGCGACGCGGGGCTCTGGTTCCGCCGCAGAGCGGACGGCCCCGCCTGGCGCGCCGGGTGGGACCGGATGATCTGCCTGGGCTCCTGGGGACTCGCCCTCTCCTGGGGCGCGGCCCTGACCGCCCTGGCGACCGGCCTGTCGATCACCCCGGCGGCCCTCGCGGGCGCGGCGGCGCTCGCGGCGCTGCTGGCCTTCCACGGCCGGGCCTTCGCCTCCTGGCTGCTGCCCGGCGGCGCGGCCGGGACCGTCGCGACCGGGACCACCACCGTCGCGACCGGGACCACCGAGGCGGCCGGCGAGCTCTCCGGCGCCGTGCTGGGTGGCGCGGCCGGGCGGCTTCCCGGCCCGGCCGCGGGTGCGGGCCGCGGCGCGGCGGCGCTGGCCGGTACGGCCTGCCTGGCCGCCGCACCCGCCGCGGCGCTGCTGGCCGGCACCGCTCCGTGGCTCCTGGAGCACACCGCCCCGGCGGATACGCTGAATGTGCTCAGTCTCATGATCCTGCCGTGCGCGCCGCTCATGGCGGGTGCGCAAGTATGGGTGTGGCGTACGTTCGGTCCCCGGCGTGCCGCCGACCGGTTCCCCTCGTTCTTCTAGGGCTCACATGCACAAGGATCTCCTGCGGCTGGTGCGGGGCGAGCGAGCAGTCCGCCGCCATCTGGCCCTCTGCCTAGCCGCGGCGGTCCTCGCCGGGCTGCTCGTCCTCGTCCAGGCCGAGCTGCTCGCCGGCGTCCTCTCCGGGAGGCTCGAAACTCCGGCGCTGGCCCTGCTGGCGGTGGTCGTCGGGGTCCGGGGGCTGCTCGGCCTCGCCCAGGGGATCGCCGCCGGTCGCACCACCACCGCGGTGAAGTCGGTCCTGCGCCACCGGCTGCTCTCCCGGCTGCGGGACCTGGGCCCGGCCCGGCTGACCTCCCACCGCTCCGGCGAGCTGGTGACGCTGACCGGGCGCGGCCTGGACGCCCTCGACCCCTACCTGAACGGCTACCTCCCGGCGGTCGCGGTGGCGGGCGTCGTACCGGTCGCCGTGCTCGCCCGGCTGGTCTTCGCCGACCTGTCCAGCGCGGTGATCGTGCTCGTCACACTCCCGCTCATCCCGGTCTTCGGCGCGCTGGTCGGCATGCACACCAAGGCCGTCACCGAGCGCCAGTGGCGGGCCCTGTCCCGCCTCGGCGGGCACTTCCTCGACGTGGTCCGCGGCCTGCCCACGCTGCGCGCCTTCGGCCGGGCCCGCTACCAGGCGGAGGTGATCCGGCGGGTCACCGACGCCCACCGGAGCGCGACGATGCGCACGCTGCGGGTGGCCTTCCTGTCCTCGCTGGTGCTGGAGCTGGCCGCCTCCCTCTCGCTCGCGCTGGTCGCGGTCCCGATCGGCCTCCGCCTGCTGGGCGGGACGCTCGACCTGCCCGCCGCGCTGCTGGTGCTGCTGCTGGCCCCGGAGGCCTATCTGCCGCTGCGGAACATGGGCACCAGGTTCCACGCCGCGATGGAGGGGGTCACCGCCGCCGACGACGTGTTCGCCGTACTCGACAGGGAGCCCGAGCCCCGGTCCGCCGGCGGCGGTGCCCTCGACCCGGCCGGTCCCGCGGCGGCGCCGGAGATCCGGCTGGAGAACGTGACGGTGCGCTATCCGGGCCGGACGGAGGCGGCGCTGGAGGACGTGTCGCTGGTCATCGCGCCGGGCGAGCGGGTGGCGCTGGTCGGCGAGAGCGGCGCGGGCAAGAGCACGCTGCTCCACCTGCTGCTGGGTTTCCTCACCCCGGAGAGCGGCCGGATCCTGGTCGACGGGGTGGAACTCTCCGGTCCCGCCTCCGGACCCGCCGCAGCGGCCTCCGGAGACGCCGGAGCCGAGGGGGCCGGAGACGCCGGAACCGAAGGCGGAGACGCCGGAGCCGAGGGGGCCGAGGAGACGCGGGGCGGCGGAGAAGCCGGAAGCACGGAAACCCGGGTGGCGCGTGACGCCGGAATCGCCGAGGACGCCGGGGCTCGCTGGGAGGCCTGGCGCGGACGGCTGGCGTTCGTGCCCCAGCGCCCCCACCTGTTCGCCGCCTCGGTGGCCGACAACATCAGGCTCGGCTCCCCCGGGGCGACGCTCCAGCAGGTCCGGGCGGCGGCCGGGGCCGCGCACGCGGACGGCTTCGTGACGGAACTGCCGGAGGGCTACGACACGGTGCTCGGTGAGCGCGGTGCGAACCTCTCCGCCGGCCAGCGGCAGCGGGTCGCGCTGGCCCGCGCCTTCTGCCGGCCCGCGGCGGACCTGCTCCTGCTGGACGAGCCGACGGCCCGGCTCGACGGCCGGAGCGAGGCGGCGATCGTCGCCGCCACCCGCGAGCTGGCCGAGGGCCGGACCGCCGTGATCGTGGCCCACCGGCCCGCGATGATCGATCTGGCCGACCGGGTGGTCCGGATCGCCGGCGGCCGGATCGTGTCCGACAGCGGCTCCCCCGGTGCGTCGGCGGCACGCGGCGAAGCCGCTCCTCTCGGTGGCACGACCGGTCCCGGCGGCGCGACGCCCCCTGACACGACCGGTCCCGGTGGCGAGGCGGCTTCCGATGACACGACGGCTTCCAGGGACGCAGGGCCTTCCGGCGACACGGTGGCGACGGGTGCCGGAGGGACGCGATGAGACGTATGGGCGGGCGGATCGCCCTGGCGGCGGCGGCCGGGGTCGCGGCGGAACTCGCCGGACTGGCCCTGATCGGGTCGGCCGCATGGCTGATCACCAGGGCGGCCGAGCAGCCGCCGCTGGCGGCGCTGAGCGTGGCGATCGTCGGGGTGCGCGCGTTCGCGACGAGCAAGGGCGTCCTCCGGTACGGCGAGCGCCTGACCGGGCACGACGTGGCGCTCCGCGCCCAGGCGACGACCCGGGAACGGCTCTACCAGGCGCTCGTCCCGGCCGGTCCGCCGAGCCAGAAGGGCGCCGACCTGCTCAGCCGGATGGTGGACGACACCGACGCCGTGCAGGATCTGCTGGTCCGGGGTCTGCTCCCGGCGGTCGCGGCGCTGGTGACCGGGATCGCGGCGGTCGTGCTCGGCCTGTTCCTGCTCCCGGCGGCCGCGCTGGTGCTGACGGCCGGCCTGCTGACGGCGGGCGTGGTGCTGCCCGCCGGGGTCGCCGCCGTCACACGGCGCCGAGCCGCGCTGATCGCCCCGGCCCGGGCCGAGCTGGCCGCCCGGGTGGCCGACCTGCTGCACGGAGCGGCCGACCTGGCCGCCTACGGAGCGGGCGACCGGGCCCTGGCCGCCTCCGCCGGAGCGGACGCCCGGCTGGCCGCGCTGGAGCGGGCCCAGGCCCGCACGGGCGCCGTGGCCACCTGCCTGGGCGTGCTCGCCCAGGGACTGACCGTCGCGGGGGTGGTCCTGGTCGCGCAGGGGTCGGGCACCGGTTCGGTGGCGACCGCCGTGCTCGCGCTGACCTCCCTGGTCTGCTTCGAGCCCCTACTGCCGATGATCACGGCCGCCGAGCGCATGACCGGGGTGTCCGCCGCCCTGCGCCGGCTGCGGGAGGTCCGCGCGACCCCGCCCGCCGTCGCCGAGCCGGCCCGGCCGGCCGCCGTCCCCGGCGGGCCGCTCACGGTCGAGGTCGAGGACCTGGTCGTCCGCCACGCGGCGGACCGCGCCCCGGCGCTGAACGGCGTCGCCCTCACCCTCACCCCCGGTAAGCGGGTGGCGGTCGTCGGCCCCAGCGGGGCGGGCAAGAGCACCCTGCTGGCGGCCCTGATGCGCCTGGTGGAGCCGGAGTCCGGCGCGATCCGGCTGTCCGGCTCCGGTTCCACCGGCCCCGACGCCGACGCCGACGGCGACGGCGACGGCGACGCGCCCGGGATCGAGGCCGGGGCCGGTGGGGCCGGGACTGGGACCTGGACCGGGACCGGGAAGACCGTCGATCTGCGCGACCTGCCCTCGGACGAGGCCCGGCGGATCATGACGGGCCTGACCCAGGACCCGTACGTGTTCCAGGCCTCGTTCCGCGACAACCTCCGGCTGGCCGGGCCGGAGGCGGACGAGGCCGCGCTGGCGGAGGCCGTACGGCGGGCACGGCTGGAGGACTGGGCGGAGCGGACCGGGTGGGACACCGTGCTCGGGGAGGACGGGCGGACGGTCTCCGGCGGGCAGCTGCAGCGGCTCGCCCTGGCCCGGGCGCTGCTGAACGACCCGCCCGTGCTGCTGCTCGACGAGCCGGCCGAGGCGCTGGACGAGGAGACCGCCGACGCGCTCATGGCCGACCTGCTGGACGCCACCCGGGGGCGCACGACCCTGCTGGTCACGCACCGGCTGCGAGGCCTGGAGGAGGTGGACGAGATCGTCGTGCTGGAGAACGGCTCGGTCCTGCAGCGGGGCACCCACCGGGAACTGGTGGAGGTCCCCGGCTACTACCGCGACCTGTGGCGGTCGGAGGCCCTGGTCTCCCGGGCGTAGCACCGCTCCGGGACCGGGGTCAGCGGGCGGACAGCTCTTCCCTGCGCGACAGCAGGAAGGCGCGTTCCGGGTCGGTGCCTACGGCCTCCAGCGCCCGGCCGTAGGCGTCCAGGGCCTGCCGGTCCCGGCCCAGGCGGCGCAGCAGCTCGGCGCGGGTGGCGTGGAGCAGGTGGTGGTGGCCCATCGCCCCGTCCAGCCCGTCGAGGAGCTCCAACCCGGCCTCGGCCCCGTCGGCCTCGGCGACCGCCACGGCCCGGTTGAGCCGGACCACCGCCGACCCGGTGACCTCCTCCAGGCTGCCGTACAGCCGGGCGATGGCGGGCCAGTCGGTGTCCTCGGCCCGCTCGGCGACCGCGTGCTCGGCCGCGATCGCGGCCTGCAGCAGGTAGGGGCCGGGGAATCCGCCGGTGCCGCCCGGGCGCACCGCCTCCAGCAGGGAGATCGCCTCGCCCACCTCGTCGCGGTGCCAGCGCGAGCGGTCCTGGTCGGGCAGCCGGACCAGCTCCCCCGACGGGCCCAACCGGGCGTCCCGGCGGGCGTGGTGCAGCAGCATCAGCGCCAGCAGCCCGTCCGCCTCCGGATCGGCGGGCAGCAGCTCGCGCAGCATCCGGCCCAGCGCGATCGCCTCGGCGGCGAGCTCGGCGCG
The DNA here is from genome assembly GCA_014647935.1 of Planomonospora parontospora. Lineage (GTDB taxonomy): Bacteria > Actinomycetota > Actinomycetes > Streptosporangiales > Streptosporangiaceae > Planomonospora > Planomonospora parontospora. The sequence continues at coordinate 83,134 of BMQD01000020.1, read as the reverse complement.
GATGAGCCGGTCTCCCCCGGTGGCGGCGTACCCCTCGGTGAAGACGAGGTAGACCACGGCCAGCACCCCGTCGCACCGCTCGGCCAGCTCCGGTCCGGCCGGGATCCGGTAGGGGATGCCCGCCTGGGCGATCTTCTTCTTCGCCCGGGTGATCCTGGCGGCCATGGTGGTCTCGGAGACCAGGAAGAGCCGGGCGATCTCGCGGGTGGTCAGGCCGCCCGCGCAGCGCAGCGTGAGAGCCACCCGGGCGTCCATGGACAGCGCCGGGTGGCAGCAGGTGAAGATCATCCGTAATCGCTCGTCGGGGATGGCCGAGGGGTCCGGGAGGTCGTCGACGACCAGCAGCGGCAACTTCCTGGCCGCGACGGCGTCCCGGCGCAGCCGGTCCAGCGCGCGCCTGCGGGCCGTGGTGAGCAGCCAGGCGGGCGGGTTGCCGGGCTCCGGCGGCCAGGCGGCGACGGCCGCGGCGAAGGCGTCCTGCAGCGACTCCTCGGCCAGGTCCAGATCGCGCAGCTCGGCGGTGAGCAGGGCGAGCAGGCGCGCCCAGTGCCGCCGGTACGCCTGCTCGACCGCTGTCACGCTCACCCTTGATATTCGACCACGGGACGGATCTCCACGATCTCCTCGGGGCAGGCCGTGGCGAACTCGATCGCCTCGTCCAGGTCCCGGGCCTCCACGAGGTAGAAGCCGCCCAGGTGCTCGGCGGTCTCGGCGTAGGGGCCGTCGGTGTGCAGCGTCCGCCCGCCGGCGGTGCGCACGGTGACGGCGGTCGTGGACAGGTCCAGTTCCTCCCCGCCGAGGTAGGCCCCGCGGGCGGTGAGCATGTCCGTGAACCGGCCGTGCGCGGCGGAGAGCTCCTCGATCTCGGCCTCGGTGGCGGCGGCCCACCTGCTCTCGTCCCCGTAGAGCAGCAGTGCGTACTTCACCGCGCCGTCACCCCCGGTCCGGGACGGGCCGGATCTCCACGACGTCGGACGGGCAGGCCTCGGCGAACTCGATCGCCTCCTCCATGCTCGCGACCTCGATCGTGACGTACCCGCCGACCTGCTCGACCGCCTCGGCGTAGGGGCCGTCGGTGACGACCACCTTCCCCCCGGTCTTCCTGACCGTGGTGGCGGTGCCGGAGTGGGCCAGCTCGTCGCCGCCCCGGCCCGCGTTCCGGGCCGTCAGCATCTCCTCGAAGCGGCCCCACCGGGCGTAGACCTCCTCCCGCTCGGCCGGGCCGGCCTCCGCCCAGGGCCTCTCGTCCCCCGCGGCCAGCAGCACGTATCTCATGGTTCTCCCTTCCGACGCCGTCCGGCGGATGCCGTACGCACTCCAATGACGTACGGCGCCCGCCGGAATCGACAGGTCTGCCGAGGAGATTCTCGCGAGCGGGGCCGGCGCCCCGTACCGCCGCCCGGTCCGGGCGGGACCGGATTGGTACGGCCGTGGGGATTGAGTTGGCGGAGCAATGTGGTTTACAGTTCAAACCACAAGTTTGAAATGCAAACCGGTTTGTGCCGACAAGGAGGAAGCCGTGGAGGAAGACGATCGAGCGCTGAGCCCGGAGGAGATGCTCCGGTTGATCGACCGGCAGGACTCCGCGGCCGTCCGCCGGTTCGTGCCCGACACATCGCTGCTCTACCTGCCGTGGGGGCTCGCCTGGCTGGTCGGGTTCGGCGCGCTCTTCCTCCACCACGGCCTGTCCGGCAGGCCGTACGCACCGATCTCCATAGACGTCGCACTGGCGGTGCTCTTCGGGGCCATGCTGCTGGCCGGGGCGGTCAACGCCTTCGTCCTCTGGCGGACCGGCAACCAGGTCCGAGGCGCCTCCCAGCAGCGCGGCATGATGTACGGCCTCGCCTGGCCGACCGGATTCCTCACCATGTCGATGATCGCGGATCGGTTCGCCGCCCAGCTCCCCGAGGCGGAGCGGAACCTCCTGTGGGCGAGCATGTCGATCATGCTGGTCTCCGTTCTCTACATGGCCGGTGCCGCCGTCTGGCACGACTGGCCGATGTTCGCCGTCGGCATCTGGATGGCCGTGCTCAACGCCGTGGGAACGGCCGCCGGGGCGGGCTGGCACGCGCTGCTGATCGCGGTGGGCGGCGGAGGCGGGTTCATCGTCGCCGGCCTGGTGTTCAGCAGGAGAGTCCGCCGGTGACCCCCGAGCTCGACCCGGTGATCCACGCCCAGGCCCGGCTCCGGGTGGTCGTCACGCTCAACGCCCTGCCCGAAGGGGACCAGATCGCCTTCCCCGGCCTGAAGGACCTGCTCGGCATGACCGCCGGGAACCTCTCGGTCCACCTCGGCAAGCTGGAGGAGGCCGGTTACGTGGAGATCGTCAAGACGCACCGCGGCCGCACCCCGGCCACCTACGTCGCCCTCACCCGGCGGGGCCGCCTCGCCTTCGAGGAGTACACCGCGGCGATCCGCACCCTGCTGGACACGACCTCGGCGCCGCCCTCCGGCGCCTGACCCCCGTTCGACATTCGAGAAAGGAAGGTCCCGCGATGGCGGAACCTACAACGGCACCGGGCGCAGGACCGGGTGCGGCACCGAGCTCGCCGCCGGATCCCGGCGCGGAGCCGGAGCAGTCCCTGGTGCGCGCCGTGGAGGTCACCCGGCGCTACGGGGACGTGACGGCGCTGGACCGCGTCTCCCTCGGCGTCCGGCCCGGCGAGCTGGTCGGGCTGCTCGGCCCCAACGGGGCGGGCAAGTCCACGCTGATCAACCTGTTCTGCGGGCTGCGCAGGCCCACCTCGGGCCGCGTCGAGCTGCTCGGCGGCTCCCCCGCCGATCCGGTACGGCGGCGCGGCATCGGCGTCACGCCGCAGGAGACCGGGCTGCCGGCGACCCTGCGGGTCGGGGAGATCGTGGACTTCGTCGCCGCCCACTACCCGCGGAGCGTCGCCCGGGGGGCGCTGCTGGAGCGGTTCGGCCTGTCCGGGCTGGAGCGGCGCCAGGTCGGCGGGCTCTCGGGCGGGCAGAAGCGGCGGCTCGCGGTGGCGCTGGCGTTCGTCGGCGACCCCCGGCTGGTCTTCCTCGACGAACCGACCACGGGACTGGACGTCGAGGCGCGCCGGGCGCTGTGGGACGCCATCCGGGACTTCCACTCCGGCGGCGGCACCGTGGTGCTCACCAGCCACTATCTGGAGGAGGTCGAGGCACTGGCCGAACGGGTCGTGGTCATCGGGCAGGGCCGGGTCCTGGCCGACGGCACCACCGAGCAGGTGCGTGACATCGCCGGCGTCCGCCGCGTCACCCTGACGGCCGGCGACCTGCCCGCGCTGCCCGGGGTCCTGCGCGTGGAGCGCGAGGGCGACCGGACCCATCTGCTCACCTCCGACGCCGACGCGCTGGTGCGCGAGCTGGTCCGCGCCGACGTGCCCTTCTCCGGCCTGGAGGTCCGGCCCACCTCCCTGGAGGAGGCGTTCCTGACCATCACCGCAGGCTCCGAGGCGGCCTGACCCGGTCCCGCCCCCGGTCTCCGGCCGCACGTCGTCCCCGCCCCGCCCTGCCCTGCCCCGCCCGGCACGCCCCTGACCGCACCCCGCTTCCGCGTCCGCTCCTCCCGGGAGCCTTTCCGGCCGCGCCCGCCCCGACGCGAGCGCCCTCCGGCCGTCCCCCTTCTCCGAGAGAGGCCCCATGTCGCTCCTTCTCACCCACACCCGGTACCAGTTCATGGAGACCGTACGGGTGCCGATCGCGCTGATCGGCAACGGTTTCTTCCCCGCCGCCTCGATGCTGTTCTTCGTGGTCCCGTTCGCCGGAGACCACCCGGTCGGGGCGACCCTGGCCACCGCCTCGATGATGACCTTCGCGGTGATGTCCAGCGCCCTGTTCACCCACGGCATCGGCGTCGCCGAGGACCGGGTCCAGCCCTGGGACCCCTACACCCGCACCCTGCCCGCCGGGCCGTGGCCGAGGCTCGGGGCCCGCATCCTCAACTCGCTGCTCTTCACGCTCGTCGGGGTGCTGCCGGTCCTCGTCATCTCCGCGCTGTTCACCGAGGCCACCGTGACCCCCGTCCAGCTCGTCCTGGGGGTGGGCGCCCTGCTGCTCGGATCGGTCCCGTTCCAGCTGCTCGGCCTGTTCATCGGGTACGCGCTGCCGTCCAAGGCGGCGATCGCGGTCGTGCAGCTGCTGTTCTTCCCCATGGCGGTGGGCGGCGGCCTGCTGACGAACCCGATGGACGCCCCCGCCTTCATCGACGCGGTCGCACCCTTCCTGCCCAGCCGGGGCGCGGTCGAGCTGGTCTGGGCCGCGGTCGGGTACGGCTCGCCCCGGCCGCTGGCGACGGCCATGTTCGCCGTCTGGGTCGCGGTCGCCGGAGCGCTGGCGGTCTGGGCCTACCGCCGCGACGAGGGCCGCCGCTTCTCCTGAGCCCCTCCGCGCCGGGCCTCGGAGAACGAGATCCTGAACGGCCCGGAAGCCCGGACGTCTCGGACTCCTCGGGCTCCTCGGGCTCCTCAGACGCCTCGGACGGCCCGGGATTCCGAAACGGCCCGTGAACCCGTCGTCCCGCCGCCCCGCGGCGCGGCGGCGGGCTCAGCCCGTGGTCCGGCCGGGCGCGGGCGCGCCCTGCCCGTCCCGGCGGTCCCGTGCCCGGAACGCCGCCGCCTTGGCGCGGTTGCCGCAGCCGCGCATGTCACACCAGCGGCGGGAACGCCGGTGCGAGGAGTCGACGTAGAGGCGGGTGCAGGGGGACGCCTCACACTCGCGGATCAGCACGGCGCGGGGGCCGCCGAGCAGTTCGACGGCGGCCCGCGCCGTGGTGGCCAGCGCGGCTTCCAGATCGCCGGTCCGCTCCAGCCCGCCGTCGTCGCGCAGTCTGACACCGGCCGGCGCCCGGCCCGCGGCGCGGTTGAGCAGTTCGCGGTCGGCCGCCTCGAACGGCGAGCCGGCGCGGGCGGCGGACGCCAGCCGGTAGACCGCCTCGCGCAGCGCCGCCGTCCGGGCCAGATCCTCGTCGCTCACGGCGGGCTCGGTGTCGAGAAGCCCCGCGGCGACCGTCCACCGGGCGAGATCCGCCGGCGTCGCCAGCAGATCGACGCGTCCGGTCCGGCGCCGGCCCACCGTCCCGGCCAGGTCGAGGCCGAGGTTCCCACTCACGAAGGTGAACTCCATCGCCCCATAGTAACCGCATTGACAGGTTATTTCGAAGGCTGCCAGAGTGAGTAACCGTTCTTTACGGTTACTTCATGGAGGGAAGCCCATGGCGCTCCCGGTCTCCACCGGCACGGCGGCCGCATCCGCCCGCGCACCACGGCGGTACGGCCCCCGCCACCGCTGGATCGTCCTCGCCGTGGGCGTGGCCGCGCAGGCGAGCTTCTCGGCCATGTTCTCCGGCATCCCGGTCACCGGGATCGCGATGCGCGCCGGCTACGGGCTGTCCACCGGCACGCTCGGCCTGGTGCTGGGCTGCCTCGGGCTGGGCGTGGCGGTGTCCGACATCGCGTGGGGGCTGCTGACCGACCGGTTCGGCGACCGGCGGATCCTGCTCGTCGGACTGGTCTCCACCGGTTCGCTGCTGGCGCTGATGGCCACCGCCGTCACACCCGGCGACCGGGCCGGAGTGCCGATGCTGGCCGCATGCATGCTGGCCGCCGGGGCGCTGGGCGGCAGCGTCAACGCCTCCTCCGGCCGCGCGATCATGACCTGGTTCACCGACGGGAACCGCGGCTTCGCCATGAGCATCCGCCAGACCGCGATTCCGGCGGGCGGCGCCGTCGGGGTCGCCCTGCTGCCGTGGCTGGCCTCGGCGTACGGCTTCCGCGCGGCCTACGCGGTTCCGGCCGCACTCTGCCTGCTGTCCGCCGCGGCGGCCTGGCGCTGGCTGCACGGGCCGGACCAGGAACCCGCCCCGGCGGCGGAGCGGGCCGGGGCCGGGCGCTCACCCCTGCTCCGCTGGGACGTCTGGCGGCTGGCCCTGGCCAGCGGCCTGCTCACCGTCCCGCAGTTCGCGGTGCTGTCCTTCACCGCCGTCTTCCTCCACGACGCCAAGGGCGCCGGGGTGGCACTGGCCAGCCTGACCGTCCTGATCGCCCAGCTCGGGGGCGGCGCGGCGCGCATCTGGACCGGCAGGCACAGCGACCGGCACGGCGACCGGCACGGTGGCCGCCGCACCCTCATCCGCGGCATCGGGACGCTCACCGCGGTGGCCATGGCCGGCGCGGCCGTCCTGACCCACGCGCCCACCCCGCTGACCGTCGCCGCCCTGGCCCTCGGCGGCCTGCTGGCCAACGCCTGGCACGGTGTCGCCTACACCGAGATCGCCGCCATGGCGGGCGCGGACCGGGCGGGGACGGCCCTCGGGCTGGAGGGCACCACGGTCTTCGCCGCCGCGTTCCTCACCCCGCTCCTCATCCCCGTGGTCCTCGACGCCGCCTCCTGGCAGGCGGTGTGGGCGCTCGCCGCCGCTGCCCCGCTGCTCGCCGTCCCCCTCGTCCCCCGCGGCCCGCGACCCCTGCGCCGGTGATCCGCCGGCCGCGGTCCACGGTGCGGAGGCGGGACCGCGGCGCCGTTCGCCCGGCCTTCGGCCGCCCCCGCGGGCGGGGGCCACGGAGCCGTTCGCCCCCGGGGCGGCCGGACCGGAACCGGACCGGACCCGGGCCGTACCGCCGGGCGTGCCGCCGGGGTCGCGGCGACCCCGGCGGTACGGCCCGTCAGGTCATTCCCCGGTCTTCTGGACCAGGGTCGCGGTGACGGTCTGGCTCCGGCCGTCGCGGAGGTAGACGAGGGTGACCTTGTCGCCCGGCTTGAGCCCGCGCACCACTCCCACCACGGTGTCCCCGTCCTCGACCGCGGTGTCGTTGATCTTCGTGATCACGTCGCCCTGCCGCAGCCTCGCCTGGGCCGCCGGGCTGCCCTCGGTGACCTGGCCGACCAGTGCGCCCGCGGTGTCACCGGTGGCGTCGGCGAGACCGACGCCCAGGAAGGCGTGGACGACCTTGCCGGTCTCGATGAGCTGGTCGGCGACCTGCCGCGCGGTGTTGATCGGGATGGCGAAGCCGACGCCGATGCTGCCGTCGCCGCCGTTGGTGGCGATGGCGGTGTTGATGCCGATCACCCGCCCGGAGGAGTCGACCAGCGCCCCGCCGGAGTTGCCGGGATTGATCGCCGCGTCGGTCTGGATGGCGCCGCCGATGGTGGTGACCTGCGCGGCGCTCTGCTGCCGGCGGTCGCCGCCCCAGCCGGGCGGGAGCTGCTGCTCCCGCTCGCCGCCGACGGTCACCGTCCGGTCGAGCGCGCTGACGATGCCCGCGCTGACCGAGCCGGACAGGCCGAGCGGGCTGCCGATGGCCAGGACGGAGTCGCCCACCTTGAGCCGGTCGCTGTCGCCGAGCGAGGCCGCCGTGAGGCCGGAGACGTTCTCGGCCCTGATGACCGCCAGGTCGGTGGCCGGGTCGGTGCCCACGATCCTGGCCGAGACCGTCCTGCCGTCGCTGAACTTGACGGTCACCCGGCCGTCCTGGCCGGCGGAGCCCACGACGTGGTTGTTGGTCAGGATCAGTCCGTCGGCGGAGAGCACCACACCCGAGCCCTCCCCGCCTCCGGCGGCCGTCTTGACCTCGATCGAGACGACCGCGGGCTGGACGGCCGCGGCGACGTCGGCGACCGTGGCCACATTGCCGGCGGCGCTGACCACCGGAGCCGCCGAGGAGACGAGCGCGGGGCCGTCGTCGAGGGCGGTCGCGGCGAAGGCCCCCGCCACTCCACCGCCCACGGCCATGGCGGCCAGCGCGAGCCCCGCCCCCAGCTTCTGCATCCCGCTCAACCGGCCCCGCTGGGCGGGCACCGTGACGGGCGCTGTGACGGGCGCTGTGACGGGCGCCGCGGGCCCTGCCGGGGCCCCGGACGGCGTCACCGGCGGCGCGACCGGTCCGGACGGCGATCCGGCGGGCGTGCCGAGCGGCTGAGCCCCGACGGGCGGTGCGGGCGTCCCTGCCGGAACCCCGGCCGGTGCGCCGAGAGGCAGCGACGGCAGCGGGGCGGTCCGCCCCTGCCCGGCGGCCCCGGCGGCTCCGGCGGCACGGCCGCCCGGGAACCCCCCGGCCCGGGGCGGCTCCGCGCCGAACTGGCTCCAGCCGCCGGAGGCCGCCTCGATCGGGGTGGTGTCCTGCTCGTTCTTCTTGTCGTCCATCTCGTTCATCCCCCAGTCCTGCGTCCCTCCGTGGACACCACGGCGACGACCGGTTCTCTCCGGTGTCCATATCCTGCGCGGAGGGGCGTAAGAGCTGGTTAAGGGCGTGATCGGGATGATCCGCGCCTCCTGACGGCCGCTTTATCAGCCGTGGTCAGAGGCCCGGGCGGAGGCCGTACGAAAGATAAAAAATCATGACTTGGCGGGCCAGTACTCGTCGCGCAGGACCCGCTTGTAGAGCTTGCCCGTGGGGTGGCGGGGAAGCTCCTCGCGGAAGTCGATCGACCTAGGGCACTTGTACGGCGCCAGCCGGTCGCGGCAGTAGGCGATCAGCTCGGCCTCCAGCCCCGGCCCGGCCCGGTCCATGGAGGCCGGCTCGACGACGGCCTTGACCTGCTCGCCCATCTCCTCGTCCGGGACGCCGAAGACCGCCACGTCGGCGACCTCGGGGTGGACGGCGAGCACGTTCTCCGCCTCCTGCGGGTAGATGTTCACCCCACCGGAGATGATCATGTAGGAGCGCCGGTCCGTCAGGTAGAGGAAGCCCTCCTCGTCCAGGTAGCCGATGTCGCCGAGGGTCGTCCAACCCCGGCCCTTCGGATCCCTGGACGCCCTCGTCCTGTCCTCGTCGCCGTGGTAGACGAACTGCGGCCCCTTGTCGAAGTAGACCGTGCCGTGCTCGCCCGGCGGCAGTTCCTCGCCGTCCTCGTCGCAGACGTGCACCACGCCGAGGAGCGCGCGCCCCACGGTGCCCTTGTGCTTGAGCCAGTCCTCCGGGCCGACGTAGAGGAAGCCGTTGCCCTCGGTCCCCGCGTAGTACTCGTGGACGATCGGCCCCCACCAGTCGATCATCTGCTCCTTGACCGGGACGGGGCAGGGTGCGGCGGCGTGGATCGCGCACGCCAGCGACGACAGGTCGTACGCGGCGCGGGTCTCCTCCGGGAGCTTGAGCATCTTGATGAACATGGTCGGCACCCACTGGGAGTGGGTGACGCGGTGCTCCTCGATGAGCGCGAGCGCCCGTTCGGGGTCGAACCGCTCCATCACCACGACGGTCGCGCCCAGGCGCTGGAAGCTCATGCAGTAGCGCAGGGGGGCCGCGTGGTAAAGCGGCGCCGGGGAGAGGTAGACGCTCTCCGCCGAGGGCGCGAAGAGGAACTGGACCAGCTGGAGCAGCGGGCCGGGCTCGTCGAGGGAGGCGGCGGGCAGGGCCGGCTTGACGCCCTTGGGCCGGCCCGTGGTCCCGGAGGAGTAGAGCATGTCCGCACCCTGGCACTCGTCCTCGACCGGCGTCGGCGGATGGGCGGCGACCGCCTCCTCGTAGGAGGCGAAACCGGGGGCGGTGCCGTCCAGCATGAGGCGGATCTCGACCCGGGGGGTGGCCACGGTGATCGAGGTGGCGACGTCGGCGAGGGCCGCGGAGGAGATGAAGACCCTGGCCTCGCAGTTGTCCACGATGTAGGCGAGCTCTCCGGCCGTCAGCCGGGAGCTGATCGCGGTGTAGTAGAGGCCCGACCGGTGCGCCGCCCAGGCCACCGCCAGGAAGAGCGGGTGGTTCTCCAGCATGAAGGCGACGTGGTCGCCCGGGCGCAGGCCCGAGGCGCGGAACAGCTGGGCCAGGCGGTTGGACTCCTCGTCCAGCTCGCGGTAGGTGACGACCCGTCCGGAGCCCGCCATGATCACAGCGGGCTTGTCGGGCGAAACGGCTGCGATGGCTCCCGGATGCATAACCGAACGTTACTCGGTTCGATGATCCGCGGGAAGTGCCCGCTTACCCCGGAACGCCGGACGGGGCCGCGGCCTCCTTCAGGAGGTCGCGGCCCCGTGTCATCGGGTGTCGCCGGGTACTACCGGACGGGTGCGGCCGTGCGATCAGGCGTGGCTGTAGACGTTCTCCCAGCCGCCGTAGTAGCCCTTGGGACCGAAGTGGTTGCCGCGGCTCACCTTGACGGAGATCTCCTGCGCTCCCTCACCGCTGAAGGAGTAGAACTTCGCGGGCTTGCCGCAGTTCTTGAAGCTCTTGAAGGAGGTCGAGCCGTCGAAACCCTCGATCTTGAAGGTCGCCCACGAGCAGCGGTACTTCGGGTTTCCCCACCACTTGTGGTTGGTGAGCTTCCCGTGCACGGTGTAGTCGTACTCGTGGACCCACTTCCAGACCCACTTCTTCTGCCAGGTCTTGATCCAGGCGCACTTCTTGTGGCCGTTCTTCCACCAGCACTTCTTGACGACCTTGGGATACTTCTTCCAGTAGCCCTGCTTCTTCGACTCCTTGGTGACCTGGACCTTGCCCTGGGCCACGGCCTTGTGGTTGGCGGAGGCGTAGGGGCCCCAGTGGTCGGAGAAGTACGGCGAGGCGGAGACCCCGCCGGGGCCGGTGGCGGCGTTCTCGATGGGGGTGGCGGCGTTGGCCGCGACGGGGGCGCCCACGGCCAGGAGGGTGGCCGCGCCGGCGCCGACGAGGATACGGGTGGCGAATCGCATCTGAGGGAACCTCTCGGGAATGAGGATTTTCTGACGCTCCCGTTGTATGTCCACCCGATTGCCGCCCGCTTACAGGCCGCTTAAACGGCGAGGTCGGACCGGAAATCCGATAAGCGCTTTTTCCCGATCTTGCGTGAAGCGCCGTGAAAGGATCTCCGGTCCGGGGTCCCGCCGGTTCTCAGCCCGCGTTCACCGGAACGACCGAACCGCTGTAGGTCCGCTCGATGAACTGCTTCACCTCGGCGCCCGAGAGCAGCTTGGCGAGCTTGGCCACGCGCGGGTCCTGCTCGTGGCCGGCGGCCACGACCAGGCCGTTGGCGTAGGGGTTGCCCTCCGCCTTCTCCAGCACCAGCGCGTCGGAGGCGGGCTTGAGGTCGGCCTCGAGCGCGTAGTTGCCGTTGATGACGGCGGCGTCCACGTCCTCCAGGGAGCGGGGCAACTGCGCGGCCTCCAGCGGCTGGAACTTCAGGTTCTTCGGGTTGCCGGTGACGTCGCGCTCGGTGGCGGCGGTGCCGACCCCCTCCTTCAGGGTGACCACGCCGTTGTCGGCCAGCAGCTTCAGGGAGCGGCCCAGGTTGGTGGCGTCGTTGGGCACCGCGACGGTCGCGCCGTCGGCGAGCTCGGTCACGGCCTTGAGCTTCTTGGAGTACAGCCCCAGCGGCTCCAGGTGCACGTCCTGGACGTAGGTCAGCTTGGTGCCCTTGGAGGCGTTGAAGTCGTCGAGGTAGGGCCGGTGCTGGAAGAAGTTGGCGCCGAGCTCGCCGTCCTGGAGCTGCACGTTCGGCTGCACGTAGTCGGTGAACTCGACGATCTCCAGGTTCAGGCCCTCCTTGGCGGCCAGCTCGTCCTTGACGAACTTGAGGATCTGGCCGTGCGGGACCGGGCTGACGCCGACCTTGAGCACCTCGCCCGCGGCGGGCGCGGAGGCCTTGCCCGCGGCGTCCCCGGCGGTGCCGGAGTCACTGGAACCGCAGGCGCCCAGGGTGAGGACGAGAGCGGTCGCGGCGGACGCGATGGCGAACAATCTGCGCACTGTGCGCTCCTTCGGTGAGTAAAACCCTATTTGTAGATAGGAAAACCCAGGATATCCCTCGTGGCGGACCGCCTGGGGAGCGATGGGGTTCAGCGCCGGGCGAGACGGCGGGCGACGACGTCGCCCAGGGTCTGCACCAGCTGGACGATGACGACCAGCACCACGACCGTGACCACCATGAGCGTGGTCTCGAAGCGCTGGTAACCGTACCGGATGGCCAGGTCGCCGAGGCCGCCGCCGCCGATCGCCCCGGCCATGGCCGAGTAGGAGATCAGCGCCACCACGGTCACGGTCAGCCCCGCCACCAGACCGGGCATCGCCTCGGGGAGCAGGACCTTGCCGATGATGGTCCCGCGTCCGGCGCCCATGGCCTGGGCCGCCTGCACGGTGTCCCGGCCGACCTCGCGCAGCGCGGTCTCCACCAGCCTGGCGAAGAACGGCGCGGCGCCCAGGGTCAGCGGGACGACCGCGGCGAACGTGCCGATGGTGGTGCCCACGATGAGGCGGGTCAGCGGGATCACCGCGATCATCAGGACGATGAAGGGCAGCGACCGGCCGAGGTTGACCACCAGGCCGAGCACCCGGTTCAGCACCGGGGAGGGCAGCAGCCCGCCCCGGTCGGTGACGACCAGCGCGATGCCGAGCGGCAGCCCGAACAGCACGGTGAACAGCGTGGACCAGACGACCATCTGGGCGGTCTGCCCGGTGGCCTCCAGCAGCAGGGGGCTCATCTCGTCCCAGGTCACGGGGTCACCTCCACCAGCAGGCCGCGCTCGGTCAGGTAGTCGAGGGCGGCTTCGCGCTCGCCGCCGGTCAGGCGCACCCGCAGGCGGCCGGCCGAGACGCCCGCCACCTCCTCCAGCACCCCGCCGAGGATGTTCACGTCGACGTCGAACTTGCGCACGATCTCCGAGACCACCGGCTCGTCGGCCTGCCCGGTGAAGGTGATCGTGACGTTCCCGGCCTCGGGCCGGGGCAGCGGGAACAGCTCCGCGGCGAGGCGGGAGCCGGGCCGCGCGATGAGCTCGGGGATGGCCCCGGACTCCTCGACCAGGCCGTCGCGCATGACCGCCACCGAGTCGCAGATGCCCTTGACCACGTGCATCTCGTGGGTGATCAGCAGGATGGTGAGCCCCAGCTCGCGGTTGAGGTTCCGCAGCAGGGACAGGATCGACTGCGTGGTCGCCGGGTCGAGCGCCGAGGTGGCCTCGTCCGAGAGCAGCACCGACGGGTTGCCTGCCAGCGCCCGGGCGATGCCGACGCGCTGCTTCTGCCCGCCGGACAGCTGCGCCGGGTGCGCTCCGGCCTTGTCCGCCAGGCCGACCAGCTCCAGCAGCTCGGCGACCCGCCGGGCCCGCTCGGCCCGCCCGACGCCCATCACCTCGAGGGGGAAGGCCACGTTCCCGGCGACCGTCCGGGAGGACAGCAGCGCGAAGTGCTGGTGGATCATCCCGATCCGCTGGCGGGCCCGGCGCAGCTCGCCCTCCCGCAGCGCGGTCAGCTCCTGGCCCGCCACGGAGACCGTGCCCTCGGTGGGCCGCTCCAGCAGGTTCACGCAGCGCAGCAGGGTGCTCTTGCCGGCGCCGCTCTGCCCGAGCACGCCGAAGATCTCACCCTCGCGGACGCGCAGGTCGACCCCTCCCAGGGCGACGACCTCGCGCCCCCTATCTCGATAGACCTTGCGCAGGCCCGACACATCGATCACAGCGGTTCCCCCAACACGGAACGGTTCAGCACGGAGAAAGGACTTCGGCGGGGGTACGGCTAGCGCGTGCCGGGAGGGAAGGGCAGGTGGCTCAGACGGCGCAGGACGAGGGTGTCCGCGGGGCAGGTCATGTCGGCGGGGCCTTCTCGGCGGGAGGGAACGGGCGGGGCGGGTCTCAGCGCGTGCGGGGTGTCTCCACGGCCCGACAGCGCATTCGGCGCATTCGCCCGCCACGACAGGCGGCCCGGCCGGCCGGCCGGGCCGCCTCGATGTCGGGCGCCGCGTTCACGTCGGCGTCAACACGCCGTTCCTGTCATTCCATTCCCGACATCTCGTGTGATGCCGCTCACAGCCGGAGCCGGACGGGCATCTCCTTGATGGAGTTGACGAAGTTGGAGCGGAGCCGCCGGGCCGTACCGGCCGGGGCGATGCCGGGGGTGCGCTCGGCGAGCACCTCGAACAGCACCCGCACCTCCATCCGGGCCAGGTGGGCGCCCAGGCAGAAGTGCGGGCCGCCCCCGCCGAAGCCGACGTGCGGGTTGGGGTCGCGGCCGATGTCGAAGACGTCGGCGTCCGGGAAGACGGCGGTGTCGCGGTTGCCCGACGGGTAGTAGAGCACCACCTTCTCCCCCGCCGGGATCGTCCTGCCGCCGAGCTCCGTCTCGGTGAGCGTGGTGCGGCGCATGGTGATCACCGGGGACACCCAGCGGATGACCTCGTCGGGAAGCGTGCGCAGCAGCGACCGGTCCTCCAGCAGCCGCCGCCACTGGTCCGGGTGGTCGAAGAAGGCCTGCAGCCCACCGGAGGCGGCGTTGCGGGTCGTCTCGTTGCCCGCGACGGCCAGCAGCACCACGAACACGCCGAGGGCCAGGTCGTCCATGCTGGAGCCGTCCTCGGCGGGGGCGACGAGCTTGCTGACGATGTCGTCGCGCGGCTCCTCGCGCCGCCGGGCGCCGAGCGCCGAGGCGTAGGCGAGCAGCTCGAAGATCGGCGCGGTGTCCTGGCCGGCGAAGTCGGGGTCGTCGGCGCCGATCATCGCGTTCGACCAGGCGAAGATCTTCTCCCGGTCCTCGGCGGGCGCGCCGAGCAGCTCGCAGATCACGTACAGCGGGAGCGGCGCGGCGATGTCGGCGATGAAGTCCACCGAGTCGCGGGCCAGTGCCGCGTCGACCAGCTCGTGGCAGATCTGGCGGATGTGCTCCTCCAGCTTCCCGATCATCCGGGGCGTGAAGCCCCGGTTGACGACGGCGCGGGTGGCGGTGTGCTCCGGCGGGTCCTGGAAGAGCATCATGAGCCGGTTCCGGGAGAGCTGCTCCTCGCTCGCGTCGGGGACCATGACGCCCCCGGCGCGGGACGAGAAGACCTCGGGATGCCGCGAGACGTGCTGGATGTCGGCGTGGCGCATGACGGCCCAGAAACCGGGGCCGCCGGGCTCGGCGTGCCGGTGGACGGGGTCGTCCGCCCGCAGCCGGGCGTACCGCTCCCAGGGCATGGCGGTCTCGTACAGCGAAGGGTGGTAGATGTCGGTCTCGGTGCTCGTCGAAGGGCTCATGAAAGGCTCTCTGCTCGGTCCACGTCCGCCGGACCGAGATTCTTCCAACTCCCCGGCCCGGACAGGGAGCCATGGGGCAAATCGTGATCTTCCGGATGACCCGTGACCCGTCCGGGCCGCGTTCACCGGCTCGGCCCGTCGGCCGCCTCTCCGGACCCGGACGCGGCGGACGGCCCGCACCCCGGCGGCGGGGTGCGGGCCGTCCGGACCTGACCCGTGACCGGGCGGCCGGGCGTCAGGCCGCCGCGGGCTCGGCGACCTTGGCGGGGGTGAGCGCGATCTCCAGGACCTCCCGCACGTCGCTCACCGCGTGCACGGTCAGCTCGCCCAGGACGGCCTCGGGCACGTCGTCCAGGTCGGGCTCGTTGCGGGCCGGGATCAGCACTGTGGTGATGCCCGCGCGGTGGGCGGCCAGCAGCTTCTGCTTGACCCCGCCGATCGGGAGCACCCGGCCGGTGAGGGAGATCTCGCCGGTCATCGCCACGTCGTTCCTGACCGGTCGGCCGGAGAGCAGCGAGGCCAGGGCCGTGGTCATGGTCACGCCTGCGGAGGGGCCGTCCTTCGGGACGGCTCCGGCCGGGAAGTGGATGTGCACCGAGCGGTCCTTGAGCGAGGAGACGGGCAGCTCCAGCTCCGCCCCGCGCGAGCGCAGGTAGGAGAGCGCGATCTGCGCCGACTCCTTCATCACGTCGCCGAGCTGGCCGGTCAGGGTCAGCCCGGTGGCGCCGGTCTCCGGGTCGGCCAGCGACGCCTCCACGTAGAGGACGTCGCCGCCCGCCCCGGTGACCGCCAGCCCGGTGGCCACGCCCGGCACCGCCGTACGCTGGCGGGACTCGGGCAGCGAGGACTCCGGCACGTGGCGCGGGCGTCCGAGGTAGGGGACCAGGTCGTCCACCGTCACCGGCAGCTCGGCCTCGCCCAGCGCCGCCTGCGCGGTGACCTTGCGCAGGACCCGGGCGATCGAGCGCTCCAGGGAGCGGACCCCGGCCTCCCGGGTGTACTCGCTCGCCAGGCGGCGCAGCACGTCCTCCCCGACCGCGACGTCGGCGGCGGACAGGCCGGCCTTTTCCAGCTGTCGCGGGAGCAGGTGGTCGCGGGCGATCGCGACCTTCTCGTCCTCGGTGTAGCCGTCGAGCGTCACGACCTCCATGCGGTCCAGCAGCGGGCCGGGGATCGCCTCCAGCACGTTGGCGGTCGCCAGGAAGAGCACGTCGGACAGGTCGAGCTCGACCTCCAGGTAGTGGTCGCGGAAGGTGTGGTTCTGCGCGGGGTCGAGCACCTCCAGCAGCGCGGCGGTCGGGTCTCCCCGGTAGTCGGAGCCGACCTTGTCGATCTCGTCGAGCAGCACGACGGGGTTCATCGAGCCGGCCTCGCGGATGGCCCGGACGATCCGGCCGGACTGTGCGCCGACGTAGGTGCGCCGGTGACCGCGGATCTCGGCCTCGTCCCGGACGCCGCCGAGCGCGACGCGGACGAACTTGCGGCCCATCGCGCGGGCGACGGACTCGCCGAGTGAGGTCTTGCCGACTCCGGGAGGCCCGGCCAGCGCGAGCACCGCGCCGCTGCGGCGGCCTCCGACCACGCCGAGGCCCTGCTGGGCGCGGCGGCCCCGGACCGCGAGGTACTCGATGATGCGGTCCTTGACGTCGTCGAGGCCGGTGTGGTCGGCGTCGAGGACCTCGCGGGCCGCGGCGATGTCGACAGTGCCCTCCGGCGCGCCTTCGGCACGACGCTCCTCCGTGCGCACGTTCCACGGGATGTCCAGGACGGTGTCGAGCCAGGTGCGGATCCAGCCGGTCTCGGGGGACTGGTCGGAGGTCCGCTCCAGCTTGCCGACCTCCTTGAGCGCGGCCTCGCGCACCTTCTCGGGCAGGTCGGCGGCCTCGACCCGGGCGCGGTAGTCCTCCTCCTCGGTCTCCGGGGAGGAGCCGTCGAGCTCGGCGAGCTCCTTGCGGACCGCGGCGAGCTGCTGGCGGAGCAGGAACTCGCGCTGCTGCTTCTCCATGCCCTCCTGGACGTCCTTGCGGATCGTCTCGGCCACGTCGAGCTCGGCCAGGTGCTCGCGGGCCCACTCGACCAGCTTCTCCAGCCGGCCCGCGGGGTCGGCGGTCTCGAGGATCTCGACCTTGCGCGGGGTGGTGAGCCAGGGCGCGTAGCCGGAGTTGTCGGCCAGGACGGACGGGTCGCTCATCGCGTTGACGGCGTCGACGACCTGCCAGGCGCCCCGCTTCTGCAGGATCGTGGTGGCCAGCGCCTTGTACTCCTTGGCGAGCTCCTCTGCGCGCTCCCCCGCCTCGACGGGCTCGACCCGGATGGTCTGCACCCACAGCGCCGCGCCGGGGCCGGTGGTGCCGGCGCCCACGCGGACCCGGTCCACTCCGCGCACGACGGCGGCGGGCTCGCCGCCGGGCAGCCGGCCGACCTGCTCCACGACCGCTCTGACGCCGACGGCCCCGTAACGCCCGTCGATCCGGGGGACGAGGAGCACCTGCGGCTTCTTCTCACCGAGGGCCTGGGCCGCGTCGATGGCGGCTCTGACCTCGGTGTCGGACAGGTCGAGGGGGACCACCATGCCCGGCAGCACGACCTCGTCGTCGAGGGGAAGGACCGGGAGGTTCAAGCTCTCACTCATCTTGGCTCCATCAGGTTGAGTTATACCGACTCAATTAACAGGAGCCGCAGATTGTTCCCAGGCTTGAGCCTGTTCGCTGTCAGCGATCGTAATCGTGTAATCATCCCTCGCCGTCCCTCTGCGGGGTGAGTCCGCGGGTGCCTCTCCGGGGTGACGCGGGACGGGATCCCCCTCTCTAGACTGGCCGGATGATCCCCCCTCCCGCCCCGCGGGACCGGGCCCGCAGCCCTGTGACCTGGCTGGCGCGCGCGCTCGCCGGCGCGGCGTGGAGCGGCAGGGCCGACCCGGCGCACCCCCGCTCCCGGCGGCTGGCCCCCCGCGTGCCGGGCTTCCTGGGCCTGCTGCCGTTCCGCACGATCGACCTGATCCTGCTGGCCGACCTCGTCCTCGCCTTCGTGCTGTACAGCGCCGTGCAGTCGATGCTGCAGACCGACACGACGCGCCTGCCGGCGCCGCTGGGCTGGGGGGAGATCCAGTTCGCCGCCGCCTGCTCCGCGCTCCCGCTGGCGCTGCGCGACCGCTGGCCGCTGGGGGCCTGGCGCCTGGCGGCGGTCCTGGTCCCCGCCGGGATCCTCACCCGCCTGCAGACCCTGGAGACGCCCTACTCGGCCGATACCGTGATCATGTACCTGCTGGTGCTCTACGCCGTCGCGGTCCGCTGCGAGCGGCACGTCACCATCGGTGCATGGCTC
Organism: Planomonospora parontospora; assembly: GCA_014647935.1. GTDB lineage: Bacteria > Actinomycetota > Actinomycetes > Streptosporangiales > Streptosporangiaceae > Planomonospora > Planomonospora parontospora. The sequence continues at coordinate 64,911 of BMQD01000020.1, read as the reverse complement.
GTCTCGGCGGCCGGCGCGTGGTGGCTCGAGGTGCAGATCGACCAGTCCGGCGTGACCGCCATCGGCGTGGGCCTGATGACCGCGGCCGTCCTGCTCGGCTACAACGTCCGGGCCCGGCGCACGGCGGTCAGGCTCCTGGCCGAGGAGGAGCGCCGCAGCGAGCAGGCCCTGGCCGGGCAAGCGGTGCTGGAGGAACGGGCCAGGATCGCCCGGGAGCTGCACGACATCGTGGCCCACCACATGTCCGTGATCGCCATCCAGGCGGAGGCCGTACCCCTGAAGGCCCGGGGCCAGGCACGGTTGCTGGAGGAGGGGCTGGCGGAGATCCGCACGCTCTCGCTGACCGCCATGACCGAGATGCGGCGGGTGCTGGGCGTGCTGCGGGACGCCGACGGGGCGCGGGACACCGCGCCGCAGCCCGGTCTCGGCCACCTGGATGAGCTGGCCGCCACCGCGCGCTCGGCCGGGCTCGCCGTGACGCTCAAGCTCGGCGGCGACCTGACCGGGCTGCCCGCGGCGGTGAGCCTGTCGGCCTACCGGATCGCGCAGGAGTCGCTGAGCAACGCCATGCGGCACGCCCCGGGCTCGGCCGTCTCGGTGCGGATCACCCGGACCGCCGACGAGCTCCATCTCCACGTGGCGGATGACGGCGGGCGCCGCTCCCCCGCGGAGCCCGGGATCGGGGAGGCCTCCCGGCACGCGGGGCACGGCCTGCTCGGCATGCGGGAGCGGGTGTCCATGCTCGGCGGGAGGCTGTGGGCCGGACCGGCCGGCGACGGCTTCGCGGTCACCGCCGTGCTCCCGCTCCCTGAGGATCCCTGACCCTGGGCCGCCGCCGCTCCCGGGCGTGATCCGTTCCCGCTCTCCGCGGTCTCTGCCATGCTCCCGGATGCGGACAAATCATGACGATGGAGGACATATGCCGATCCGGGTGCTCATCGCCGACGACCAGGGCATGGTGCGGACGGGCTTCACCGTCTTCCTGGACTCCCAGCCCGACCTGGAGGTCGTCGGGGAGGCCGTGGACGGGCGGGACGCCGTGGCCCGCACGGCCGAACTCCGGCCCGACGTCGTGCTGATGGACGTGCGCATGCCCGTCATGGACGGCCTGGCGGCGACGCGGGAGATCCTCTCCTCCGGCGGCCACGCGCCGAAGATCCTGATCCTGACCACGTTCGACCTCGACGACTACGTCTACGAGGCGCTGCGGGCCGGGGCCAGCGGGTTCCTGCTCAAGGACGCCTCCGCCCAGCAGCTGGCCGAGGCCGTCCGGGTGGTCGCGGCCGGAGAGGCGCTGCTGGCGCCGTCAGTGACCAGGCGGCTCATCGCGGAGTTCGCCCGCGTCGGACCGAGCCGCCCGCGCGCCCGGCCGGACGACATCACCGAGCGGGAGACCGAGGTCCTCGCGCTGATCGCCCGCGGCCTGTCCAACCAGGAGATCGCCGGGGAGCTCGTGCTCTCGGAGCAGACGGTCAAGACGCACGTCGGCCGGATCCTGGCCAAGCTGGGCCTGCGCGACCGGGCCCAGGCGATCGTGTACGCCTACGAGACCGGAGTGGTCCGCCCCGGCGAGTGACGCGCACCGGGTCTTGCCCTGTCGTCCCCGTCCCTCCCCGGAGTGACGACGCGGTGGGCTCCGCGGGGTGACGCGGGTTATCGATCATGATTCGTACCGTCCTGTCCTGTTCCCCGGAACGTCCCGGGAACCCGACAGGAGGCCCGCATGCTCCGCCCCGTGCTCGCCGTGAGCGCGATCACCGCGCTCACCTACGTGATCGTCCCGCAACCCCCGGGCGACCGGATCGTCAAGGTCTACGGCGACCTGCACACGGCCGAGCACGTGGCCGTCGTCGTCCCCGGCGCCGACACCACCGCCGCCACCTTCGAGGGCGGCCGGGCCAAGGTGCACAGCACGCCGGGGGGCGGCGCCCGGGCCCTGCTGGCGCAGGCGCGGGAGCTCGACCCCGGGGCGCGGCTGGCGGTGGTCGCCTGGCTCGGCTACGACAGCCCGGCGACCGTCAGCCTGCACGTCGCCACCGGCGGAGCGGCCGAGCGGGGCGCCCGGGCGCTGCGCCGCTACGTCTCCGACACGCTCCGCGGCAAGCGGGTCACCCTGCTCTGCCACAGTTACGGGTCGGTGGTGTGCGCCGGGGCCGTGCCCGGGGCGGAGGTCTCCGACCTGGCGGTGTTCGGCAGCCCGGGCCTGCGGGTGTCATCGGCCGCCGAACTGGGCGGGACGCGCCTGTGGGCGGGCAGCGGCACGCGCGACTGGATGCGCCACGTCCCCAAGGTCCGCTTCGGGCCGCTCGGCTTCGGCCCCGATCCGGCGGGATCCGGTTTCGGCTCCCGGATCTTCGCCACGGGTGCCGCCGGGCACAGCGACTACCTCGAGCCGGGCAGCCGGTCGCTGCGCAACCTCGCGCTGATCGCCCTCGGGCGGGCCGCCGAGGTGTCCCGTGGCTGACCTGGAGACCCTCCGCCCCGTGACCGGCCCCGCGACCGGCCCCCTGGTCGGCTCCGCGACCGACACCCCGGACGGCCCCGCGACCGGCTGGGCGGCCCGCTGGGCGGGCCGGATCGAGGCCTCGACCCCGGCGGGCAGGGATCGCGGGGTCGACGCGCTCCGGGCGCTGGCGATCTCCGGGGTGGTCCTGGGGCACTGGCTGGTCACCGCGTGGGCGCCCGCCCCCGGCGGGAAGCTGGCGATCTCCAGCCCGCTGGCCCACCTGCCGGCGTTCACACCGCTGTCCTGGGTGCTCCAGACCCTGGCGGTGTTCTTCTTCGTCGGCGGCTACGCAGCGGCGCGGAGCCTGCGTTCGACTCCGGGCGTCCGGGCGTGGCTGCGGAGCAGGGCCGCGCGGCTGCTCCGGCCGGTGATGCCGCTCCTGCTGGTCTGGGCGGGGATCGTCGCGGGGCTGACGCTGCACGGCACGCCCTGGACGACGGTCCGGGCCCTGGCGCTGCCGGCGCTCGCGCCGCTCTGGTTCCTCGCGGTCTTCGCCGCGCTGACCGCCGCCACCCCGCTGCTGGCGCGGCTGCGGCCGGGCGTCACGGCCGCCTCGGCGGCCGCGGTGGTGCTCGCCGCGGACGCGGCCAGGTTCTGGCCCGGCGGTCCCGCCTGGCTCGACCGGCTCGGCTGGGTGAACCTCGCGGCCGGGTGGCTGGTGCCGTACGCGCTGGGGATGGGCTGGGCGCGCGGCATGCTCGCCTCGCGGCGGGCGGCAGGCGCGCTGCTGGCCGGGGGCGCGGCCGGGGCGGTGCTCCTGGTGGCCGCGGCCGGATATCCGGCGAGCATGGTGGGGGTGACCGGGGCGGAGGTGTCCAACCTCAGCCCTCCGACGCTCGCCGCCGTCTGCTTCGGCCTCGCCCAGGTGGGGCTGGCCCTGCTGGTCCGGGGGCGGCTGGCCCGGCTGATGCGGCGGCCCCGCCTGTGGGCGGTGACCGCAATGGTCAACCTGTCGGCGATGACGGTCTTCCTCTGGCACCAGACGGCCCTGTCCGTGACCGCCGTCGCGGCGCTCCGCTTCGGGGACGTCCCCGGGCTGCTCTCCTCCCCCGCCGACCCCGGCTGGCTCGCGCACCGACTGGGCTGGCTGGCGGTGGTCACCGCACTGCTCGCCCTGGCCGGTACGGCCGGCGCCGGGCTGCGGGCCGTACGCCGGGGCCGTCCCGGGCTGCGGGCCGCACACCGGGACCCCGCCGCACATCGGGACCCCGCCGCGCGCCGGACGCGGACGCCGCATGCGGGGAGGACGGCTCAAGGACCACCGCGTACCGGAGGGACGGCTCAGGAGCCACCGCACGGCGCGGAAGCGGCTCAGGGATCGCCACGTGCCGCAGAAGCGACTCAGGGGCCACCGCACGGCGCGGAGCCGGCCGGGGACCCCCGCGCCCCCGGTTTCACGACAAGGTGTCATCATCACCTTGACGTGCCCTCCGATTCTTTGTGACACTCTGTCATGAAAGTCCCCTGCGACACGGAGTGATCATGAGCCAGGCGCCGTTCTCCGAAGTACTCAGGACCGCCACCTGGGGCGATCACGCCTCCGCCGAGGACGACGGCTACCTCAAGGCGCTGATGGCCGGGCGGCTCAGCCGCGAGGCCTACGGCGAGCTGGTGGCCCAGCACTACTTCGCCTACGTCGCGCTCGACGGCGCCTCCCGGGAGCTCGCCGGCGACCCGGTCGCCGGGCCGTTCGTCCTGCCCGAGCTCTACCGGGAGGAGGCGCTGGTCCGCGACCTGGAGACGGTCTACGGCGCCCGCTGGGCGGACCGGATCGAGCCCTCCAAGCCGACCCTCACCCTGGTCGCCCGGATCAACCAGGTCGCCGCCTGGCCCGGCGGCTACATCGCCCACCACTACACCCGCTACATGGGCGACCTGTCCGGCGGGCAGTTCATCCGGATGGAGCTGGAGAAGATCTACGACTTCGGGCCCGGCGGCGGGGTCGACTTCTACCGCTTCGACCGGGTCGGCAGCCTGCCCCGGTTCAAGGACGCCTACCGCGCCCGGCTGGACGCCCTGCCGGTGGACGAGCCCGAGAAGCAGCGCATCATCCGCGAGACCAGGCTCGCCTACCAGCTCAACACGGAGGTCCTGGCCGACCTCGGCCGGGTGGCGCGAGCCGAGCTCGCGGCCTGACCGCGATGCTCCGGCCGCCACCGGCCCCGTCATCCGGCCGGTCGGCCGGGCCGGCGCCCGCACGAGCAGCCGGGTCCGCGGCCGAGCGGCCGGCCGGGCCGGCGCCCCACGCGACTCCCCGGCCGGCGCGCCGGGCATGTGCGACGATGGGCCCATGCCCCGCATTTCGGCCGCGACGATAGGCGAGCACCGCGCACAGACGCGGGAGCGCATCCTGCAGGCGGTCTCGCGGCTCTCGCGGGGCCAGGGCATCGACGCCATCTCCATGACCGACGTGGCCGGCGAGGCGGGGATCACCCGCACCGTGCTGTACAACTACTTCCCGGACAAGGCCGCGCTGCTGCTGGCCTTCACCGAGCGGGTGACGCACTACTTCATCGAGGCCTACGAGCGCGAGCTCGCCGACGACGCCTCACCCGCCGAGCGGCTGCGGGCGTTCGTCCGGCTCCAGCTGGCCGGGCTGCTCGCCCACCCGCACCCCGGCCCCGCCGACCTGTCGGCCGCCCTGGGACCCGACGCCTACCAGCGGCTGGCCGAGCATGTCGCGCCGATGCAGCGGATCCTGACCGGCATCATCGAGGGCGGCGTGGCCTCGGGCGACTTCCAGGCCGTCGACGTGCCCGCCACCGCGCGGCTCATCCTCGCCGTCATCGGCGCGGAACGGCTCCCGCTGCTCGACGGCACGGTGACGGTGGAGGACGCCGAGGACATCGTCTCCGGATTCGTGCTCCGCGCACTGGGAGCCGGTCCGGAAGAAACAAAACAACGGCCGCGATCAGCGAATCAATAAAACCGGCGACGACCTTAAAAGAACCGTCACCAGGCTTTGATCAATCATGGCGTTAATTCGCTGAAACCACGCCGCCGGTACGGGATGCTTATTCGCGGCGACCTGCGGACGGCCGGATGCGGCCCACCGCGGAAGCCGAAAAGTTCCCCGTTCCATTCCCATGGAGGAAAAATCATGATCCGTCGTATTCTCGCCGGTGCGGCCATCGCAGGTCTCGTGGGCGTCGGCGCCCTGGCCGTCGCCGGGACCGCCTCGGCCGGCGACTGGGGTCACGACCGCGGCACCACCTACGTCAACGGTGGCAACCACAACGAGGTCCTGAACGACCTCCTCGACCTCGCGCTCCTCGGCATCATCGAGAACTGATCCTCTCTGCGCGACGGCGCGCCCGGTCCCGAGATCGGACACGCCCGTCCGGAGACGGTCCGCCCCGGCGTCCCCGCCGAGCGGAAACATTCACCAGGTGAATGTCCTCCAAAACAGGAAACCGTCTTCCCTGTAAACACCACCCCGATTCAGGGGAAACTTCTGGAGCGTTGATCAACGCAATCTAGAGCGGCTCCACGGCCAATTCCCGGCCGTGGAGCCGCTTTTCTGTCGTTCTATTCGAAAAAGGCGTACATCACCGTAGCCAGCCGGAATCGCACCGGTTCCGCCCGCGGTCCCCGTCTCGATCGTGCTCCTTCCGTCCCGGGAGCCCGGAAGGACGATCGGGAGCCCGGCCGGAAGCCGCGCCGGGCCGCGGGCCGGGAGCAGGTCCGGGTCCGTCGTCCCGGAACCACTGGAATGTCGGTGGCGGGGGCTAGCTTGCGATCGACCCCGACCTGAGGAGACCAGCCGGCCATGTACCGCCAGGGTGACATCCTGATCGTGCCCGTCCCCGAGGAGGCCGTGCCCGCGGTCGTCCGCACAGCCCCCTCCTCGTCGCGTGACCCCGGCGGCCGGCTGGTGCTGGCCCTGGGCGAGGCGACCGGCCACGCCCACGCCGTCGTCGGCCCCGGAGCCCTGGTCCGGAGTCCGCATCCGATGGACCCCGACTTCCTCCACCTTCCCTCCGGAGGCCGCGTGGTCCACGAGGAGCACGCCGCGATCCCCCTCCCCAAGGGGTGGTACCGCGTGCAGCGCCAGCGCGAATACGCCCCCGGCGCGTTCCGCGTCGTCGCCGACTGATCCCGGGAGACCGACGAGATGACCGTCACCATCGAACTCGCCGACGTCCTGACCGCCACGGCCCGCGACTGGGAGGGGGTCGCCTTCCGTTCCGGAGCCGCCGACCGCCCCGGAGCCGAGGCCGGGGTGCGGCTGGCCTACCGCACCGCCGGCCTGGCGGAGCCCGAGGAGATCGTCTGGGTCGACTCGCCGCTCGCGGGCGCGCGGGCCGCCACCGCGCCGGGCGCCGGCAGACCGGTCCGCGAGGAGGTCAGGACCCGGCAGTGGGAGCTGGCCAGGGCCGCCGTGCACGCCTCGCTCGGCACCGCCGACTGGTCGCTGGCCTGGTCCCTGACGGGAGGCCGGCTCTGGGGCCCGGTCGGCGACCTCGCCGCGCAGATCCGGCGGGGCGTCGCCGCGGCGGAGGAGACCGAGGAGGCCGGGGCCGCGCTCCGGGGTTCGACGCTGGACGCCGTGCTGGGCCAGCAGGACGCCGCCTGGCTGGCGCTCTTCGACGCGCTGGGCAGGCCGGAGACCGAGGGACTCGCCCGGGTCGCCCGGTCGGCGGGCTGGTGGTGGCCGTTCGAGCGGGTGGCCGTCGTCTGCGAGCGCCCCGCCGAGCTGCACCTCGACGAGCTGCACCGCCTGCACCGCGCCGACGGTCCGGCCCTGCTCTTCCCCGACGGCTTCGCGGTGCACGCCTGGGGCGGCATGCCCGTCCCCGCGGATTTCGCCGCATCCATGGCGGGGTTGTCTCCCGCGCGCATCCGCGCCGAGGAGAACGCCGAGCTGCGCCGGGTGATGCTGGAGCACTTCGGCTACGACCGCTATCTGGCGGAGTCCGGCGCGACCCCGCTGCACCGGGACGAGACCGGCGTCCTCTGGCGGATCGACCTGCCCGACGACGAGCCCGTCGTGATGGTCGAGGTGGTCAACTCCACCGCCGAACCCGACGGCACCTTCCGGAAGTACTGGCTGCGGGTCCCGCCCACCACCGGCACCGCCCGCGAGGGCGTCGCCTGGACCTTCGGCCTGTCCGAGGCCGACTACCACCCCGAGCGCGAGACCTGATACCTCCCGGCCGCACGGATACCTCCCGGCCGCACGGATACCTCCCGGCCGCACGGATACCTCCCGGCGGCGCGGGCGAAACGGCGGGGGCGGCCAAGAAAGCATCACCCGGCCTTGGCCGGACACTGCAGGAACCCGGCGGAGCGGCGCTCTTTCCGGGAGCGATGCTTGTTCACGACGCCGAGCGGCCGGCCGGACGCGGTCCGCCGCCGGAGTCACCGACAGTGCTCCGTTTCGTTCCCATGGAGGAAAACCCATGATTCGTCGCATTCTCGCCGGGGCGGTCCTCACCGGCGTCGCGGGCCTCGCCAGCCTGGCGGTCGCCGGCCCCGCGTCGGCCGGCGACGGGGACTACGGCCGCGGTTACGACCGGCCCAACTTCACCTACATCGACCGCAGCAACCACAACGAGGTCCTGAACGACCTCATCGACATCGCCATCCTCGGCATCATCGACAACTGATCCTCTTCCTGGACGACTGAGCGCGGCGGCGCATCCGGCTTCATCTCACCGGGCGCCGGCGCCGGAGGAGAAATCCATCCCGGTCGTCTCCGCCGGCCGGAGACGACCGGGCGTGAACGTCGAAACGGGGGCCGCCCTCCCGTGGAGACACCGCCCCTCCCATGGGGGGACCTTCTGGTGGTCAGTCAGTGAGAGAGCGGTCCCACGGTCGTGGGGCCGCTCTCTTGCCGTTGCCACCGGGAGGTCCGCTGCCACCGGGTGTTCCTCCGGCGCCGCCGGAGGAACACCCCCGCCGGGGAGGCGCCGAAGGCGGGACGCGGCTCGGCGCTTGTCACCAGCCGTGCGGGATGCGCTCCAGGACGCCGCCGCCGAACACGTCGTACAGGCCGGTCGGCTCCAGGTGCACGTAGCCGATGTGGCAGTCGCACAGCGCCGCCGGGCACGGCCGGACCCGGCGCCGGAACGTCCCGTCGTACAGGTTGCCCAGCACGGCCGGGACGAAGTGGCAGCGCCGCACGGTGCCGTCGCCGTCCACCGAGACGACGCTGTCACCGGTACGGCAGGCCTGCCCGGCACTGCGGTGCGGGAACCGGCTGTGCCGGAACAGCGGGTCGATCGCCGTCCAGTCGTCCGCCTCGGCGTCGGTGTAGAGGTGTCCCTCGGCGGCGTTCACCCACAGGTACACCCCCTCCGGCAGGTCGGCCCGGAGCCTGCGGGCCTGCTCCAGGTGCTCGGGCAGGCCGACGACGCCGACGCTGAACCGCACGCCCCGGCCGGCCAGGTCACGGCATCTGCCGAGGAACCGTCCGTAGTCGACCTGGCCGGGGTGGTAGGTCGCCCAGAGGGCGAGCGTGCCCAGGTCGGCCCCGGCCAGCCAGTCGGTCCGGCTGCTGAGGTTGGTCTGGATGGCGACCCGGCGGACGTGCGGCAGGTGGCTGAGCCCGGTCATCGCCCGGCGGTACCAGGACCGGACGAGCCCTTCGCCCCACGGGGTGAACAGCACGGAGACCGGGTGGTCGCGCCCGGCCACCCAGCCGGTGAACCGCTCCAGCGCCGCCCGGTCGGCCCGCAGCCGCTCCGGGCTGTCACGGCGCTTGGCGAACGGGCAGTAGGGGCAGTCGTAGTCGCAGCTCGCCAGCGGTCCCCGGTAGAGGATCGACAGGTGGTCGCCGTCACCGGAGCCCCCAGGACCCCCGGCGCCGCTCGGACCGCCCGCCGGCGGGCACAGGTGCTCACCGTCACCGGGACCACCGGCACCGCTCAGGGCGCCGGCCGGCGGGCGCGGGCGGGCGTTCACCGGGCCTCGTACCCGGCCATCAGCGCACGGACCCGGCCGGAGAAGAGCGCCGGGCCGATCGCGTCGGAGTGCGCGAGCCCCTCGGCGGTCAGCCGGATCCGGGCCGCCCCGTCCTCCGAGCGGCCGGCCGACTCCAGCCAGCCGCGCCCGGCGAGGAGCGCCAGCTCGCCGCCGAAGTCGTCGGCCGCCTCGGTGCCGAACCGGTCCCGGTAGGCGGCCGGGTCCACGCCCTCGGCCTGGAGCAGCGACTGGATCAGATGCCGCCTGCGCCGCTCCCCCGCGTCGAGCCGGAAACCGACGTTGGCGACCGCGAACTCCTCGGGCGCGAGCCGTACGTAGTCGTCGATGATCGCGCGCACCTGCCCGGCGGCCACCGCGTACTCGTAGGAGTAGTGGAGATCGGAGGTGTAGGAGCGAGCCCCGCAGCCGAGGCCGACCATGCCGTCGCTCTGGCAGCAGTACTCGGTGGCGCTCCCCGTCCCGGGCAGCCGGAACATCCGCATCGACACCTGCTCGTACCCGGCGGCCAGCAGGTGGTCGCGGCCCTGGCGGTACAGGCCGAGCCGGTGGTCGTCCCAGTCGCGGGCCCGGCGGCCGAGGCCGGTGAGCGGGCGGACGTAGAGCGGGTAGAGGTAGATCTCCTCGGGCCGCCACGCCAGCGCCGCGTCCAGGGAGTGCCGCCACGACCGCTCGGTCTGCCCGTCGATGCCGTAGATCAGGTCGAGGTTGAGCGCCTCGAACCCGGCCTCCCGGATCCGGCCGAGCGCCGCCTCGACCTCGGCCCGCCGCTGCGGCCGCACCGCCGCGCGGGCCTCGGCGTCGACGAAGCTCTGCACGCCGATGGAGACGCGCGTCGCGCCCCGTTCGGCCAGCACCGCGAGCCGGTCGGCGGTCGCGGTGGCGGGCGAGGTCTCCACCGACAGGGGGAGGGCTCGCAGGTCCACCCCCATGGTCTTCTCGGTGAGGTCGAAGAGCCGGGTGAGCTCGCCCGCGCTCAGGTAGGTCGGCGTGCCGCCGCCGATCGCCGCGGTGACGAACTCCGGCGCGTCCAGGGCGTCCCGTACGGCGTGCGCCTGGCGCTCCAGCGCGTCCAGGTAGGCGGCGACGAGCTCCTCGGGTGCGCCGGTCCGGGTGAACAGGTTGCAGAACCCGCAGCGCATCTCGCAGAACGGGATGTGCAGGTAGAGGAAGAGGCTGCCGGTCGGCTCGCCCGCCCACACCTCCCGCAGCGGCGGACGCGGGTCCAGCGGCCGGTAGGCCGTCTTGTGCGGATAGGCGTAGACGTATCCCTGGTAGGGGCCGGTCCCCGCATCGAGCCCTCCGCCGCCGGTCCCCCTGCCGGGAACCGGGCCGGGATCGGAGAGCGGCACCGGGCCGGGTCCGGGTGCGGGATCGGGCTCCGGCCCGAGGCCGCCTCCGGGGGGAGAGGCCGCCTCCACCGTCCCCGTCGCCCGTGCGGAAATCGAGGTCAACGCCACTCTCCCTGCTTCAGCTCGAACTCACCGTAGGGCACCGTCCAGACCACCTCATGACCGATCCGATGCCCGACATATCCGTCTTCACCGTAGGCGGTGCCGTGATCGGAGCAGACGATCGCGAACCCCGGCCGCTCCCTGCTGACCAGCGCGAAGAGCCTGCCGATGTGCCGGTCGACGTACTCCAGTGCGGCGGCGTGGCTCTCGGCCCCGTCACCGTGCTCGCGGGTCGCGCCGGCCAGGTGGAACCAGTTCGGCTGGTGCAGCGCGGAGACGTTGACGAACAGGAACACCGGCCCGTCCGCCCGCGCGACGGCCCGCTCGGCGCACGCGACCTGCTCCTCGAACGAGGTCGGGGACGTCACCCCGAACCCCGGCTCCCAGTGGCTCTCGGCGAACATGCCCGGCAGCACGGACCCCAGCGGGGTGAGCTTGTTGAAGAACCCCACCCCGCCGACGCAGATCGTGCGGTAGCCCGCCGCCGCCAGCCCCGTGGGCAGGTCCGGCGCGTCGAACACCCAGGTCCCCTGCCCCGTGGTCTCGCTGCCCGGGAAGGTGGCCGCGAACAGCCGGGGGTGCGGCCCCGGCGCGGCCGGGGTCGGCAGGAACCCGGCGAGGATCGCGGCGTGCGCGGCGTAGGTGAAACTGCCGGGGCTGTGCCGCCGCTCCCACCGCCCGCCGGGCAGCGCCCGCGCCAGGTTGGGCAGCCGCCCGGCCCGCAGCAGCTCGTCGGCCACGTCGTGGCGGAGCGTGTCGAGCGTCACCAGCAGCAGGTCGTGGCTCCCCACGATCCGGTTCATGTCCCGCGTCATGCCCCCGCCTCCGCACCCCGGGCGCCCCGGGCGGTCCGTACGGCTCGCCGCGGGCCCGCTTCCGCTTCCGCTTCCCGGCCCGCCTCCGCGCCCCGGCCCGCCCGGAGGGCCCGCACTCGCGGACCCGCCGCCGCGCCCGGCCCGCGCCATCCGGCGAGGACCGCCCGCACCTGGGCTCCGTAGGTGTCCAGCTCCTCGGCCCCGCTGCCCGGCAGGCCGGTCAGCCCGGGCAGCAGGTCGCCGAAGGCGTTGACCTCCGCCACCGCCACACTCCGCCAGTCGGTGCCGACCATCACGTCGACCCCGACGGCCGGGCTGCCGGGGAAGCACGCCGCCGCCCGCGCGCACGCGTCGAGCACCCGCGCCCACCCCGGCGCGCCGAGCCGGTCGCGGACCGCGTCCAGATCGCCGCGCACCCCGCCCAGGTGCAGGTTCGTCATGGGGGCGCGGCCGGCGCGCACGACCGCGTGCGTGGGCACGCCGTCCACGACGACCACCCGCAGGTCGAAGGTGAGCCCGCCCACGCCCGCCTTGGGGAACCAGCGCTCGACGTGGAGCCCGTCCCGCGCCAGCCGGTCGACGATCACCGCCAGCTCGGCCTCCCGGTCGTAGGAGCGCACCCGGAGCGAGTTGTACAGCCCGCCGTCCGACAGCTCCACCGACGTCACCGCCCTGACCCGGCTCCCGGCGGCGTGCAGGGCGATGACCCCGGAGGCCGACGAGCCGTGCGCGGGCTTGACGAACACCCGGCCCCAGCCGGCCTCGTCCAGCCGCCGCCGCAGACAGGAGTAGCCCTCGACCGGTCCGGGCAGCGCGGGCGGCACCGGCACCCCGGCCGCCGCCAGCCGGGCGTGGCAGAGCCGCTTGTCGAACATCACCGCGATCTCATCGGGGTCGGCCAGCAGCACCGCGCCGGGCGTGCGCCGTACGGCCTCGCGGACCCGCGCGGTACCGACGGTTAGGGAGGCGTGCCAGCGCGCGCCGCCGCCCACCCGGGACGGCTCGCCGGGCCCGCGCAGCAGCGCGTCGGCCTCGGGATCCTCGCCGGGCGAGTCGATCCGGACGAGTGTCCCGGGCTCCAGCCGGATCTCCTCGCCGCGCAGCACGGAGGTCCACGGGACCACCCCGGGCGGGCGCAGGCCGTACCGGGCGCAGGCGTCGGCGAACATCGTCACCCGCCGGTCGCCGGGCGTGCCGATGATCGCCAGGGCCGGGCCGCCGCTCACTCCGACACCGCCACGTAGCGGCCGTCCGGGTCGAAGTCGTACGGCTTGCGCGCTTCGCCCAGGAGCACGGCGGTCCTCGGCAGCGCCCCGGCGAGCCGTTCCGCCATGGACGGGCTGACGTAGTGGTGGCGCAGGTCGAGCGTGCGCAGGTGCCCCAGCGGCTGGCCGTTCAGCAGCGCCTCGGCCCCGGCGTCCGACAGGGTCCCCATCGACAGCGCCAGCGACTCCAGCCGCGCCACCACCGGCGCCGACGCCACCGCCGCCGCGACCTCGTCCTGGATCTCGCTGTCCTGCAGCCCCAGGTGCCGCAGCGCCGGCAGCCGCTCCCCCGACAGGATCTCCGCCAGGTCGGCGACCGTGGCGTCGCCGCCGTAGTCGGAGACGCCGAGCCACAGCTCCAGGTGCTCCAGCGCGGGAAGGTCCGATCCGCCGACGGCGCGGACCACGGCGCCGTCGAGGCCGCCGGACTCCACGCGCAGCGCCTTCAGCGAGTCATGCGCGAGCGGGCGGAGTCCGAGACCCTCGCCTCCCCTGACCTCCAGCACCTCCAGCCGCGGGAAGGCCCCCAGCAGCGGCGTCAGGTCCCACTGGCGGATCCAGGAGATCTCGGCCTCGTCGGAGGGGATGTCGCCCAGCGCGATGAGCCGCAGGTTCGGGAACCGGTCGGCGGCCCGGGTGAGCAGGCCGATCGGTTCCTCCGCCGAGTCCTCCCAGGAGGAGCCCCAGCAGCCGAGGACCAGCTCGCGGACGGCCTCGGTGTCCACGCTCTCGACGAACCCGGCGAAGTAGTCCTCGTAGCTCACGTCCCGGCCGCTGTGCACGTAGTTGTGCCAGAGGCGCCACGCCTCCGCCCGCAGCGGCCCGTCACCGGGCCCGTCGGAGTGCGTGAAGGTCGACCTGGGGAGGCTCGCGAATCGGCTGAGGCCTTCGTCCGGATTTCTCAGAAGACTCACCGGGTCACTCTCCCACCGCCACGTAGCGCCGCTCGTCGCCGGGGCCCTCCCGCTCGAACAGCTCGACCGCGACCCCCGGCAGCGCCTTGCGGACCCGCGCGGCCATCCCGTCGCTCAGGAAGTTGTGGTTCAGGTCCAGCCGCTTCAGGTGCGTCAGCGGCTGGCCGTTCAGCAGCGCCTCCGCCCCGGCGTCCGACAGGGTCCCCATCGACAGCGCCAGCGACTCCAGCCGCGCCACCACCGGCGCCGACGCCACCGCCGCCGCGACCTCGTCCTGGATCTCGCTGTCCTGCAGCCCCAGATGCCGCAGCGCCGGCAGCCCTTCCCCCGACAGGACGCCCTCCAGGTCCTCCACCGCGGTGTCACCGCCGTACCGGGAGACGCCGAGCCACAGCTCCAGGTGCTCCAGCGCGGGGAGCTCGCACGCCCCCACCGCCTGGACGGCCCGTGCGGGCAGGCCGCCGCTCTCGAAGCGCAGGACCCTCAGGCTCCCGTGCCGGACCGGCCGCAACCGCAGACCGCTGCCTCCCCTGACCTCCAGCACCTCCAGCTTCGGGAACGCCTCCAGCAGCGGCGTGACGTCGCTCTGCTCGATCCAGGAGATCTCGCACTCGTCGGAGGGGATGTCGCCCAGCGCGATCACCCGCAGGGCGGGGAGGCGGTCCGCCGCCTCGGCGAGCATCCGCACGGCCTGCTCCGAGGAGGCGTGCGGGGACCCCCACATCTGGAAGACCAGCTCGCGGACCACGGTGGTGTCCACCTCCGCCAGGAACCTGGCGAAGTAGTCCGCGAAAGGCTCCTCACCGTCGTCGTAGTACTCGTTCAGCCAGAGCGACCACGCCTGCGCGCGCGGCAGCGGCTCGCCGTCCTCCTCGTCCACGTCGGCGAGGCAGGGGAACCCCTCCGGAGGCAGGGTGCCGAACCTGCTGAGACCGCTCCGCACCATCCCGGTCACTCGCCCACGGCGACGTAGCGCCACTCGTCGTCGGGGTCCTCCCGCTCGGTCAGGTCGATCTCGACCTCCGGCAGCGCCCTGCGGATCCGCTCGGCCATCCCGTCGCTCAGGTAGTGGTGGTGCAGGTCCAGCCGCTTCAGGTGGGTCAGCGGCTGGCCGGTCAGCAGCGCCTCGGCTCCGGCGTCGGTCAGCACGCCCATCGACTGGGCGAGCGACTCCAGCCGCGCCACCACCGGCGCCGACGCCACCGCCGCCGCGACCTCGTCCTGGATCTCGCTGTCCTGCAGCCCCAGGTGCCGCAGCGCGGGCAGCCGGTCTCCCGACAGGATGCCCTCCAGGTCGGCGACCGTGGCGTCGCCGCCGTAGTCGGAGACGCCGAGCCACAGCTCCAGGTGCTCCAGTGCGGGGAACTCGCAGGCGCCCACCGCGCGCACCACCCCGGCGGGCAGCCCGCCGGTCTCGAACCGGAGGATCCGCAGGGTCTCATGCCGGACCGGCCGCAGCTCCAGCCCGCTCCCGCCGCGCACCTCCAGGCGCTCCAGCAGCGGGAACGCCTCCAGCAGCGGAGTGACGTCGCTCTGCTGGATCCAGGAGATCTCGCACTCCTCCGACTCCATCGCGCCGAGGAAGAGCGAGCGCAGCGCCGGGAACCGCGCCGCGTCGCCGGTGAGCAGCCGGACGACCGCGGAGCTGTCCTCCTCGTAGGCCTCCGCCCACCCGCCGATGATCAGCGCTTTGACCTGCGTGGTGTCCACCCTCGCCAGGAAGCGGGCGAACCGCTCCTCGAAGGTCTCCTCCGGGTCGTAGGTCTCCACCGCGATCCGCCACGCCGCCCGGTCGGCGGCGGGAAGCTCCTCGCCGTCCTCCTCGGGCGCGTGCGCGATCGGCAGTCCGGCGTAGACCCCCTCGGAGAGGTTGCCGACGCTGTCGTTGAACTCGCTGTGGTCCATCCGGGGCTCCTGTCAGGCGGAACGCGACGGACCCGTCCTACCAGAGATCGCCGACACTTCCCGCATTCCGGGGGTACGGCCGCGCGGCGGGGGATGCGGCGGGGAATCAGGCGGTGCGGCCCGTTGTTCGCACGTTCCTGGAACGCGGCCCGCCGCCCGGCCGGGACGCCGATGGACCGGACGGGCCGCGACGGACACCGAGGACGATGATCGAAATGGACGACGGCCGCATCCGGTTCGCCTCGCCCGCCGGGCGGTGGGTCCTGCTGGCCACCGTGCTCGGCTCGGGCATCGCCCTGCTGGACGGCACGGTCGTCAGCGTGGCGCTGCCCGCGCTCGGCGCCGATCTGGACGCCGGCATGGCCGGACTGCAGTGGACGGTCAACGCCTACACGCTCACGCTCGCCGGCCTGATCCTGCTCGGCGGCGCGCTCGGCGACCGGTACGGCAGGCGCCGGGTCTTCCTCGTCGGCGTGGTCTGGTTCGCCCTGGCCTCGGCCCTGTGCGGGCTGGCTCCCGACCTGGAGACGCTCGTCGCGGCGCGGGCGCTGCAGGGCGTCGGCGGGGCGCTGCTCACCCCGGGCTCCCTGGCGATCATCCAGGCGTCCTTCGAGCCCGGGGACCGGCCCCGGGCGATCGGCGCCTGGTCCGGGCTGGGCGGGGTGGCCGCGGCGGTCGGGCCGTTGCTCGGCGGGTGGCTGGTGGACGCGGCGGGCTGGCGGTGGGTGTTCCTGATCAACCTTCCGGTGGCCGCGCTCGTGGTGGCGGTCACCGTACGGCACGTGCCGGAGAGCCGGGACACCTCGGCCGGCGGGCGGTTCGACGTGCTCGGGGCGGTGCTGGCCGCCGCGGCGCTGGCCGGGATCACCTACGGCCTCATCGGCCTGCTCCCGCTCCCGCTGATCCTCGGCGCCGCGCTGGGCGCGGCGTTCGCCTGGCTGCAGGTCCGGCGCTCACCGCAGGCGCTGGTGCCGGTCGGCGTGTTCGCCTCCCGGGTGTTCACCGCCGTCAACGCCGTCACGTTCGTCATGTACGCCGCGATGGGCGTGGTGTTCTTCCTGCTGGTGGTGCAGCTCCAGGTCTCCTCGGGCTTCTCCCCGCTGCTCGCCGGGTCGGCGATGATCCCGGTGACGGTGCTGATGCTGCTGCTGTCGTCGCGCGCGGGCGAGCTGGCCAGGCGGATCGGGCCTCGGCTCCCGATGACCGCGGGCACCCTGGTCTGCGCCGCCGCGCTGCTCTGGATGGCCCGGATCGGCGAGGGCTCCGGTTACGCGGTGGACGTGCTGCTCCCGGTGTCCCTGTTCGGCCTGGGCCTGTCGGCGGCGGTCGCGCCGCTCACCGCGACGGTGCTGGCCGCCGCCGAGGAGCGCTACGCCGGGGTGGCCAGCGGCGTCAACAACGCCGTGGCCCGCACCGGGAGCCTGCTCGCGGTGGCCGCGATCCCGCCGCTGGCCGGGCTGACCGGGGACGCCTTCACCTCCCCGGCCGTCTTCACGGCGGGCTTCCGCACGGCGATGCTGATCGGCGCGGCGATGATGGCGGTCTCGGCGCTGGCCGCCTTCGTCGCCGTCCGGGGGAACGTGCTGACCGCCCCGTAGCCGGGACCTTGGTCGTATAGTCTAGGTCTAGACAGACTAGACAGGAGGCGGCTCATGACCGCATGGCAGGTCCAGGAGGCGAAACAGCGCTTCAGCGAGGTCGTGCGGCGCGCGACGGACGAAGGGCCGCAGATCGTCACCCGGCACGGGGAGGAGGTGGCCGTCGTCATCGACGTCGCCGAATACCGCCGGCTCAAAGGCGACACCCCCGACTTCGCACGCTTCCTCCTCACCGGGCCCGACTGGGACGACGACGTCGAGTTCCCGCGCAGCCGGGACCTGCCCCGAGATGTGGACTTCGACTGATGGGCACCGGTTATCTACTCGACACGAACGTGGTGTCCGAGGCGCGCAAGCGGAACGGAAGCCCCCAGGTCAAGGACTGGATCGGCACCGCCCATGGACCGACGCTCCATCTCAGCAGCCTGACCGTCGGCGAGATCCGCTGCGGAGTGGAGCGCCGCAGGCGCAGTGACCCCGCCCAGGCGGCCGTGCTGGAACGCTGGCTGCACGACCTTCATCGGTGGTTCGTCGACCGCATCGCCCCCGTCACCTCGGAGGTGGCCGAGGAGTGGGGACGGCTGAACGCCGTACGTCCGCTTCCGACCGCGGACGGCCTGATCGCCGCGACGGCCCGGGTGAACGGCTGGACGCTCGTGAGCCGGAACGTCAAGGACTTCGAGGGCACGGGGGTGTCCGTCGTGAACCCGTTCGAGTTGTACGGCTGACGCCGGGAGCCGGCGCAGGAAGAGCCTTCCAGGCGAGGGCGTCGGGCTACTCCCGCCGGTAGGGGTCGCGGAGGGGGACCAGCCGGGCGGCGAAGTCGGCCTTGATCACCTCCATCCTCGGGCCGGGGGCGTAGAACCGGCCCTTGGTCTCGCCGTACGGCCGCAGCCAGCCCTTGGCCGTCAGCTCGCGCAGGTCCCGGGCGGCCTGGCCCTGGCTGAGCGACTCGTCCGCCTGGTACATGGTGCGGCGCAGCCGCCGGTTGACGAAGACCTCGTACAGCGCCGAGACGCAACGGGTGTGCAGGCCGTCGGCGTCGACCCCCTCCTCCAGCACGGTCCACACCTCGCCGGCCTCGCGCAGCCGCTGCCGGACCTTCTGCGCCTGCATGTGGTGGCAGCGGAGGTTGAACCTGACCCAGGGGAGCGTGTCGCCGTGCGGGCTCCACCGCTTCCGGCCGACCTCGCCGAGCACGTTGTAGTAGTCATAGGTCGTGCGGCCCTGCCCGAGCCACTCCTCGATCGAGGCGAACTCCGGGGTGAGGATGCGGTCGCGGCCGAGCACCAGGGTCTGCAGCGCCCGGGAGCCCCGGCCGTTGCCGTCCCGCCACGGATGGATCTTCACCAGGTTGAAATGGGCCATGGCCGCGCGGACGTAGCCTGGGGCGTCCAGGTCGCCCGTGTTGAGCCAGTCGACCAGCTCGTCGAGGAGGCCGGGCACCGTCTCCACGTCCGGTCCCTCGTAGACGACCTCGCCCGTGCCGGAGTCGCTGATGAAGATCGCCCCCGGCCGGACCGTGCCCGGCGTCTTGTCCCGGTGGTGGCCGATCATCATGAAGTTCAGCGCGTGCAGCAGGCCGGCGTCGTAGCGGAAGACCGCGGCCCGCGACAGCAACTGGATGTAGGTCATCGCCTGCTGGTATCCGGCGATCTCCCTGGCCACCGCCGGGGAGGCGTCCAGCGGCTCCTCCCCCGCCATGATCGAGCCGATGTCCTCGGCGCTCGCCTGGTAACCCTCGATCGCGTTCGACCCCTGGATGGCCAGCGCCTGCAGATGCCTGCGGAGCTGGCCGTCCCAGCGGTGCGTCTCGGCGAGCCGGTGCCGCAGGTCGGTGCGCATGTCCTCGATCTCGGCGAGGACCTTCTCGTCTGCCGCGTCCAGTGCGGGCGTGCCGTACAGCATGCCCGTCATGACAACATGAATGAATCATACAGTCAAGTGATTGAATGATTCGTCCACCATTGCACGGTTCGTCGGAAACGGCGCCCTCGCCCGTCCGGACAGGCGTCGGCGCCGTTCAGAAGGTGAACCGCTGGCTCCGCACGCTGTTGTCGAAGTTGGACAGCAGCAGCTCCGGCTCGCCCACCGACCGCACGTCCGGCAGCCGGGTGAACAGCTCGCGGAACATCGTCCGGATCTCCTGCCGGGCGAGGTTGGCTCCCAGGCAGAAGTGCGGGCCCGGGCCGCCGAAGCCCACATGCCCCTTGGCGTCGCGGGTGATGTCGAACCGGTCGGCGTCGGGGAAGACCGTCTCGTCGCGGTTGGCCGAGCCGTAGAAGAGCACGACCTTGTCGCCCGGCTTCAGGTGCAGGCCGCGCAGGTCGTAGTCCTCGGTCACGGTCCGGCGGAACTGCATGATGGGCGAGACGTAGCGGACCATCTCCTCGATCGCGCCGCCGATGCGGCCGTCGAAGTCCTCCAGCAGCAGCCGCCGCTGCTCGGGGTTGTCGGTGAGCAGCTTGATGCCGTGCGCCATGGTGTTGCGCGCGGTCTCGTTGCCGGCGACGAGCAGCAGCGCGAAGAACGAGCCGAGCTCGCGGTCGGTCAGCCGCTCCCCGTCGACGTTGGCGGTGACCAGCGCCGAGACCAGGTCGTCGCGGGGCTCCGCGGCCCGCTCCCGGCCCAGGCCGATCACCATGCGCTGCAGGGCGAGCAGGGCCAGCATGTTGCCCACGGCCATCCGCACGGTCCGGGCGAGGCTGGGCCGTACGCCGGTGTAGGCGGTGGAGACGTCCACGTGCCGGTGGACCTGCTCGCGCAGGTCGTCCGGGACGCCCATCATGTCGCAGATGACATGGATCGGCAGCCGGGCGGCCACCTGCTCGACGAAGTCGCCGCCCGGGCCCGCCGCCACGGCGTCGTCGACGATCCGGGCGCAGGCCTTCTCGATGTCACCCTGCAGGTTGGCGAGCATCTTCGGGCTGAACGCGCGCGAGACGATCCGGCGCAGCCGGGCGTGGCGGGGGTCGTCCATGTTGACCATCGACTCGCCGAACACGTGCTTGACCCAGCCCGGCGGCTCGGGGCTGCTCGCCGCCGGCTCGCTGGAGAACACCTTGGCGTTGCGGCTGGCCTCCACCACGTCGGCGTGGCGCACCAGCGCGTAGAACCCGCTGCCGGACCGGAGCAGCGGCACCCGCTTCTCGGTGAAGAACACCGGCCGCTCCAGCTCTCTCAGCCTCGCGAACGCCTCGTGCCGCTCCTTCGTCGGACGGCGCCAGAACCCCAGATCAGCCAGGTCGATGTCCATCTGCTCATCCTGGCACGCGCTCTACCGAAACCGGCCACATATCGTTCACGTGGCGGAGGGAGGGGAGCCCGAAACGCCGGAGAACATCCCGGTTATGAGAGCAATGCTCCTCGCCTCCGCCGCTCTGGCCACCGCCCTCGCCTCCCCCGCGGCCCCGGCCCTCCCCGCCTCCCCCGCGGCCCCGGGCCCTCCCACCCGAACGGCCTCCGCGCCGGGCCCTCCCGCCTGGCCGGTCTCCGGTCCGGTCCCGGGTCCGGCGGCGGCCTTCCGGGCGTGCTCCGGCGTGCCCTCCGACTTCGACGGCGACGGCCGCGCCGACCTCGCGGTCGCCGCGCCGTACACGGAGGTAGGAGGCCACGCCCGCGCGGGGTCCGTCACGGTCCTGTACGGCATGCGCACCGAGCGGCGGCTCACCCAGGACGACCCCGGGGTGCCGGGGGAGGCCGAGACCGGCGACGCGTTCGGCTCGGCGCTGGCGACCGGCGACTTCGACGGCGACCGCTGCGCGGACCTGGCCGTCGGGGTCTCGGAGGAGGACCGGCCGGGGCCGGGCTCCGACGGCAGGGGCGTGGTCCAGCTCTTCCGCGGCTCGCCCGGCGGACTGCGGCCCGGCGCGGTGCTCGACGCCGGGGATCTGGGACGCGGGCGCGGGCCCGACCGGTTCGGCGCGGCGCTGGCCGCCGGGGACCTGGACGGGGACGGCGACGACGAGCTGGTGATCGGGATCCCGGGACTGGGCGGGGGCGGCGTCGGGGTGCACGGGACCCGGGGCCGCAGGCCGTACGTCGTCACGCAGCGGACCCGCTGGGTGGGGCAGCGGGAGCGGAAGACCGACCAGTTCGGGTCGGTGCTCGCGACCGGTGACTTCGACGGCGACGGCCGGGCGGAGATCGCGGTGGGCGCGCCCGCCGACAGCCTCCGCAAGAGCGGGGAGGGCTCGGTCACCGTGCTCGACGTGCGGCGGCGCGAGGCCCTGCGCCTCACCCAGGACAGTCCGGGCGTCGCCGGCGCCGCCGAGCCCTGGGACGCCTTCGGCGCCGCGCTGGCGACGGGGGACTTCGACGCCGACGGCCGCGCCGACCTGGCCGTCGGCGTGCCGGGTGAGGGCCTGACCGCGAACCAGCGGGCGATGGACTACGGCGACGGGACCGTGGTGACCGTCCACGGTTCGGCGCGGGGCCTGCGCACCGCGACCTCCGAGGCCTTCTCCCAGCGGGGGCTCGACGGCGTGCCGCGCTACTTCGACCGGTTCGGCGCGGCGCTGGCCGCCGGGGACCTCAACGGGGACGGCGACGACGAGCTGGCGATCGGGGCACCGGGGGAGAACGCCGTCCAGGTGCTCGCCGGGACCCGGTCCGGCGGTCTGACGAAGCGGAACGACCTGCTGGTCACCGGTCGCGGAGGCGACTTCGGCGCGGCGCTGGCCATCGTGCCCGGCCGGGGCCTGGTCGTGGCCGCGCCGGCCTCGGGCAGGCTCGTCCTGCTGCGCGGAGGCGCGCGGGAGGGGGCGCAGACGGGGGTGCGCCCGGCGACGGCGCGGACTCTCGCCACCGGCGCCGGGAGCGCCCTGTTCGGCTACGCGCTCAGAGGATCCGGGTCCCGGTGAGCTTCTTGAAGCGGATCGTGCGGAACAGCCGGCTCCGGTCGGCGTCGCGGTCCGCGGTGTAGGCGACCCCGAACCTCGGGACGTACTTTCCGCGCTTGGCGGGGCGCAGCCAGGCGCGGACCGTCACCGAGGTGGTGTCGCCGTTGTCGAGCGAGGTCATCCAGCAGTTCAGGGTCCGGCCCCTGGTCTTGCAGCTGATGCTGCGCGGCTTGGCGACCACCTTGATCCGCCGGGTCCCGGACGGGAAGCTCCCGCCGAGCAGGGCGTAGGCCTGGCCCCGGTAACCGCCCTTGTTGGTCACCTTGACCCGGTAGGTCACGTAACCGCCCCGGCGGACGTACTTGTCGTAGCGGACTGAGGCGGTGAACCTCGGCTTGGCGGCCGACGAGACGCCGGAGATCCCGGCGGCCACGGTGAGCGCCGGGACCGCGGCGGTCGCGGGGCCCGTGCGGGCGGCCGGGACCGCGGCCGCGGCGGGGGTCTGGAGGAGGGCGCCGCCCAGCGCGGCAGCCAGGGCCGCGGCGGTGAGCCTCGTAACGGGGTGACTCATATAGCCCATTTTCCGGTAAATCATGAGAATTTTCTCCCCGACCCGATCGGTCCGGTCGGTCGCACCGCCGTCTCGTCCGCCCGGACCGGATCCCCGCGCGGTCGGCGTCCCGCCCGGACCGGACCCCCGCGCGGCCCGGCCGGCTCAGCGGGGGTCGAGCCCCCGCTCCCCCGCCGGGACGGTGAAGCGGGCGCCCGTCCTGGCGGGGGCCCCGCGGCGGCTGATGTACTCCATGACGCGGAAGTCCGCCCGGAGCTCCTCCTCGGTCAGCCGGCAGAGGATGTAGCCGCGCCGCTGGTCCAGGTAGGAGATGTGCGGGTTCTCCGCCACGATCTCGGAGACCCGGCTCTCGTCCCGGTAGCCGTCGCCGTCGCTGGAGACGGAGGAGGTGACCAGCTCCACCGCCACCTTCTCCGCGTCCGGATCGTCGAAGTCGAGTGTGAGGTCGGCGGCGTGGTGCATGTGCGCGTCACCGGTCAGCACCACCGGGTTGGCCGCGCCGGAGTCGCGCAGGCCGGTCAGCAGGCGGGTGCGCTCGGCGGCGTAGCCGTCCCAGGAGTCCAGGTTCACCTCGCTGCCGGGACCGGTCCGGTGGTCGCGCTGGGCCATCAGGATCTGCTGGCCGATCAGGTTCCAGCGGGCCCGGGAGGCGGCGAGCCCGCCGAGCAGCCAGTCGCGCTGGTCGGCGCCGAGCAGGGTGCGCTCCGGGGAGAGCCGGTCGTCGCAGCCGGCCCGGACGCCGTCCTCGCACGCCTGGTCGTCGCGGAACTGCCGGGTGTCGAGCAGGTGGAAGCGGGCCAGCGGGCCCCAGTCCACCCGCCGGTGCACCCGCATCGACGCGCCCCCGGGGACGCTGGATCGGCGCAGCGGCATGTTCTCGTAGTAGGCCGTGAAGGCGGCGGCACGGCGCCGTGCGAACGCCGGGGCGCCGGTGCTGGACACCCCGGCGGCCCAGTTGTTCTCGATCTCGTGGTCGTCGAAGGCCACCAGCCAGGGCGCGGCCGCGTGCGCGGCCTGCAGGTCGCGGTCGCTCTTGTACTGCGCGTGCCGCATCCGGTAGTCGGCCAGGGTCTCGCACTTGCCCGGCGTGTGCTCCCGGACGCCGCCGCCGAGCGCGGTGTACCCCTGCGGCCCGTACTCGTACATGTAGTCGCCCAGGTGGACCACGAGCTCGGGCTCGGACTCGGCGAGCCTGCGGTAGGCCGTGTAGTAGCCGTGCTCGTAGTGCGCGCAGGCGGCGACGGCGAAGGTGAGCCCGGCCCCCCGCGCCGCCGACGCCGACGGGGCGGTGCGGGTGCGGCCGACCGGCGACAGGTGGCCGCCGGCGCGGAAGCGGTAGAAGTACTCCCGGCCGGGCTCCAGCCCGTCCAGCTCGACGTGGACGCTGTGCGCCCGCGTCCGGCGCGCGGTCTCGGTGCCCGAGCGCACGACCTCGGTGAACCGCTCGTCGGCGGCGACCTGCCACCGCACGTCCACGTCCCGGCCCGGCATCCCCCCGTGGCCGTCCCCGCTCAGCGGATCGGTCGCCAGCCGGGTCCACAGCACGAACCCGTCCGGCGACGGGTCCCCGGAGGCGACCCCCAGGGTGAACGGGTCCCGGGCCAGGGCCCCGGACCGCGCCGGCCGGACGGTCGCCGAGGCGGGCCCGGCCCCGGCGAGCAACAGGCCGCCAGCACCCGCGGCGGCGGACAGGAACGCTCTGCGTGACGGCTTCTGCTCCACGCCACCAGTGCAGCCGACCCGCCTGACCCCGCTGTGACCCGCACGTCAAGGCAGGGTGAACAGCCGCGGGACGGCCGGGCGCGCCTTCCCCTCCGGGGTGGACGCCGCCGGACCTGCGGGAGGCCCGCCCCCTGCCGGCAGGTGAACACTCCCGCAGGGCACCGGTCCGCACCGGGACGCGCGCGCCCGCGTCCTCGCCGTCAGGACAGGTACGGCCTCAGGTGCTCGCCCAGCGCCCCGCAGCCCAGGTACTTCTCCACGGTGTGGAAGTCGAGCCGGTCGAGGTCGACCAGGACCTCCCGGTCGACCCCGGTGAAGCACGACCGCAGGGCGGGCGGGATCGCGGCGATGTCGTGCCGGTCGGCGATGTTGACCCACCGCCGCACCTGGCGGGGCCGCTCGCCCCGGCCGTTCACCGGGGCCGGCAGCAGGCGCTCGAAGACCACGTCGCGCATGCCCAGCGGGCTGCCGAGGGTGATCAGCAGCTCGACCTCCAGGTCGGGGTGGGCCCAGAGCGTCTCGTAGGCCACCACGCTGCCGAGGGAGTGTGCGATGACCACCTTCGGGCGGTTGCGCCGGATCACCTCGGCCACCGCCGCCCGCGCGCCGGCCCGCGCCTCGCCGCCGACCGCGAGGTAGGCCGCCACCTCGGGGGCGAAGAGCGCGGCGAACCGCGCCGCCTGGTCCGGCATACGCTCCAGCATCCAGCCCGCCACCAGGTGCAGCGCGCCGGTCAGCCCCTCGCCGACCGCGTCGAGCTGGCGCGCCCAGGCGACCAGGACCTCCTGCTCCCCCGCCGCCATGCTCCGCACCGCACGGGGGTCGCCGTCCTGCTTGTGCTCGCCGAGCAGGTGGGCGTAGTAGGCGATCTCGGTGACGTAGCGCTCCCCCGCGTGCGGCGCCCCGGCCGCGAGCCCCCGGTGCAGATAGCGGTCCCACTTGGCGCGCATCGCCGCCTCCGCCCCGGCGACCGAGTTCCCCGCCTCGCGGTAGTACCGGTACTTCCCGATCCCGTGCACGCCCACGATCGCACCCACGCGCCCTCGCCCCTCCCCCACCGACATGTACGGCTTGCGCCCGCCATCACTGTGGCGGAAGGAACCGGGCGCCACAAGACCGGCACGAGCAGCCATCGGCCGATGGAAATGGGCAAACGGGGCATAAACCGGTTGATCGACGGGTGTGCCCCCTCGCTACGCTGGACACGCACCCCCTGCCCGAAGGAGTCGTCCGCCATGCCCGGCCCGCTTCAGATCAGCGGCTCGGTCTCCGTTCCCGAGTCCGAGCTCCACTGGCGTTTCTCGCGTTCCTCGGGTCCCGGCGGCCAGGGGGTCAACACCACCGACAGCCGGGTCGAGCTCAGCTTCGACCTGGCCGCCACCGAGTCCCTCCCTCCGCTGCTCAAGACCCGCGCGCTGGAGCGCCTCGCCTCCCGCCTGACCGGCGGCGTCGTCACCATCGCCGCCTCGGAGTTCCGCTCCCAGCTGCGCAACCGCGAGGCGGCCGAGGTGCGCCTGGCGCAGCTCCTGCGCGAGGCCGTCGCCCCGCCCCCGAAGAAGCGCCGCCCGACCAAGCCGAGCAGGGGCGCCGTCGAGCGCCGCATCGCCGCCAAGAAGCACCGCTCCGACCTCAAACGGCTCCGCCGCGACATCTGAGCCCGGCCGGGGCGCGGCCCGGTCTCGGCCGGTCTCGGCCGGCCCCTTGCCTCGGGTTTGGCCCGGCGTTCGGCTCCCCGGGGGAGACGGGCGCGGGGGCGGATGCGAGAATCCGGAAGATGCCGCCCGTTCCCAGCGTCCGCGCCGTGCTCCTCGACGACGACCGGCTCGTGCTGTTCCGGCGCACCGTGCCCGGCAAGGAGCTGTACTGGTCCGCCCCCGGCGGCCACGTCGAGCCCGAGGACGCCTCCCTGGAGCACACCCTCCACCGCGAGCTCCTGGAGGAGCTCGGCGCCACCGTCTCGGCCGTCACCCCGCTGACCACCCTGCGCTGCCCGCGCGAGGAGGGCGTCAAGCTCCAGCACGTGTACGGCTGCCGCCTGGTCTCCATGGACCTCGCCCTGCGCTGCGGCCCGGAGTTCGCCGATCCCGCCCGCGGCGTCTACGAGGTGGTGCGGGTCCCCCTCGACCCCGACGAGATCGGCGCCCTCAACCTCGTCCCCCCGGAACTGGGCGACTATCTCACCGGCGCCGCCGCCCGGCTGCCCGACCTGATCGCCGGCTGACCGGGGCCCGGTCCCCGGCGGCCGGTCCGGAGAGAGGGCCTCACCGCCGGCCGGCCCGGAGACGGAGCCACGCGCCGGTCGAGCCGGAGACGGAGCCGCGCCGCCGGGTCAGTCCGGAGGGGGGTCCGAGGGCGGGACGGGCAGCGTGACGCGCACGGAGGTGCCCTTCCCCGGCTCGCTGTCGATGCGGACGCTGCCCCCGTGCAACTGGATGATCTTGTCGACGAGGGGCAGGCCCATCCCCGTGCCGCCGGTCAGGTCCTCGGCCTGCCGCGTCCGGTAGAAGTCCTCGAAGACCCGCTCCACCTCGCCGGGCGGGATGCCGATCCCGGTGTCGCGGATCCGGATGCGGCGCGCGGGGTCGGCGGTCACGGTGACCTCGATCGTGCCGCCGTCCGGGGTGTACTTGATCGCGTTCTCCAGCAGGTGGTCCAGCGCGTGCTGGAGCCGCCGGGCGTCGGCCCAGGCCGTCATCGAGGGCGGGGCCTCCAGCCGCAGGGTGTGGCCCCGGCTCTCGGCCTCGGCGGCGGCGTCGCCGACCGCGCGGCGGACGACGGCGACCAGGTCGACTCGTTCGGGGGTGAAGACGGCGGTGCGGGCGTTGAGGCTGGACATCAGCAGCAGCTCGTCGATCAGTCCCAGGATGTGCTCGCTGTTGCGCTCGATCACCTGCAGGAAGCGGTGCTCGGTGGCCTCGTCCAGCCCGCCCTCCCGCACCAGCTGCAGGTATCCGCGGATCGAGGTCAGCGGGGTGCGCAGCTCGTGGTTGACGGTGCGCAGGAACTGGTCCTTGAGGTCCTGCACCTCCTGCAGGCCGTGGATGATCTGGTCGGACTGGCGGGCGTAGCGGTACGTCTTCAGCAGCGAGGTGGCGCTGGCCGCCAGGCTGCGCAGGATCCGGTGCCGCTCGTCGGAGAGGCGGCGGGGTCGGCGGTCCATCACGCAGAACACGCCCAGGACGTTCCCCGACCGGCCGATCATCGGCACACCCGCGTAGAAGCGCACCCCCGGCTCCCCGGTCACCGCGGGATCGTCCCGGAAGCGCGGGTCGTCGCGGGCGTCGGGGACCTCCAGCAGCTCGCGGCCCTGGATGGTGCAGGGGAAGAAGGACAGCGCCTGCTCGTCCAGGGCCGCCGCGCCGGCGCCGGCGCGGCCGGTGAGCCGCCGGTCGCCGGCCCCGATCACGTTGACCAGCGCGATCGGGGTCTCGCAGGCCAGCGCGGCCGAGGTGGCGAGGGCGGAGAAGTCCGGCTCCATGAGGACCGGGGGAGGCGGTGGAGGGGCGCCCTCCCGCAGCCCGCCCGGTCCCTGATCGTCCGTCACGCTGCGGGTGCCGCCCAGCCGCTCGCGGTCCGACTCCCGGAGGCGCTCCGCGCCCTCGCCGGGGTCCCGTGCCTCCGTCATCACGGCCCCGTCCCGCCCACGTCCTCCGGAGCGGCCGGGGCCGTGGCCCCGGACCGGTGCCCGGCGCGGACGGCTCCGCCGTACGGGGTGGTCATGAGTCCTCGTCGGGACCGGGCACCCGCAGGGCGAGCAGGGCGATGTCGTCGACGCCGTCGGGCGGCGCACTCTCCAGCAGCTCGTCGCAGAAGCCTTCCACCGAGCGGCGGGCCAGCGCCGCGGCGCGGCGGCGCAACCGGTCCAGGCCGGTGTCCAGCCCGGTCCCCGGCGCGTGGACGAGGCCGTTGGTGTACAGCAGCACGGTGCTGCGCGCCGGGAGCGGTTCGATCGCGTCGTGGCGGTCGCCGACGTCGTGCCACTCCACCCCGACCAGCACGTTCTGCGCCGACTCCAGATAGCGGGCGCGGCCGTCCTCGGTGACCAGCAGGGGCGGCGGGTGGCCGGCGCTGGCCCAGTGCAGCTGCCAGGGGCCTTCCGCAGGGCCTTCGACCCGGGCCAGGACCAAGGTGGCCAGGGCGGGGTCGCCGACGGCGAGCACCGAGTTCTCCAGGCGGTCCATGATGAGGCCGGGAGGCTCCACCCGGTCCCAGGCGATGGACCGCAGCATGTTGCTCATCTGGGCCATCCGCGCGGCGGCCTGCACGTCGTGGCCGGCCACGTCGCCGACGACCAGCGCGGTCGCGCCGTCGGCCAGCGTCAGCACGTCGTACCAGTCGCCTCCGGCCGCCGAGCCCTCCGGCGCCGGCCGGTAGCGGGCCGCCAGGCCCAGCCGGCCCGCCTGCGGCAGCGAGGGCAGCAGATGGCGCTGCATGGTCTCGGCGACCTCGCGCTGCCGGTCGGACAGGCGGACACCGTCCGCCGCCAGCCCGGCGCGCCGGCCGAGGTCCTCGACCAGCGCCAGCTCGGCGGCGTCGAAGGGACGGGCCGGGTCGGTGCGCGCCACGGTCAGCGCGCCCAGGATCCGCCGGGCGGTGCGCAGCGGCGCGATGATCAGCGACGTGGCGCCGAAGGCGGAGACCAGCTCGCGGTGGGCGTCCGCCAGCGGCTCGTCGTCGCAGACGGCGATGTCGTCGGGGCCGAGCAGCAGGGCCTCACCGCCGCGCAGCACGCGGGCCAGCGGCGCACCGGAGGACTCGGTGACCGGTGGCAGCGGCCCCTCCCAGGCGGGATCTCCGGAGTAGCCCTCGGGCGGGACGACCACGACCCGGCGGACCTCCTCGGAGCCGGTGCGCAGGTCCACCGCCGCCCATTCGGCCAGCCGCGGCACGATCAGGCGGCCCAGCCGGCGCAGCGCCTCGTCCGCCTCCGGCGTCCGGGCCAGCATCGCGCCGGCCTCGGTGGCCGCCGCCAGCCGGTCGGCGAGCCGTTCCAGCGCCGCCAGCTGGTCGGCCCGGCGCCCGGCGGCCTCCAGGTGCTCGGTGGCGTCGGTGAAGAGCACCGCCGCGGCGCGGATCCGGCCGTCCCGCAGGACCGGCGAGACCGACCAGGACACCGGCAGCAGGTGCCCGGTGCCGCACAGGAAGCGGGCGCACCCGCCCCGGACGGCCAGGCCGTGCTCCAGCACCGGCCAGAGGCTGCACGCCGAGCGGGGGATCACCGAGCCGTCGGCGGCCCGGTGCAGCAGATCGTGGGCGTCCGCCCCCAGCATCGTCTCCGCCGGGCGGCCCAGCAGCTCGGCGGCCCGCGGGTTGACCGCGCTGATGCGCCCGTCGCGGTCGGTGAGGTAGAGGCCCTCGCCCAGACCGGCGAAGACCGCCTGCAGCAGCGCCCCGCCGGGCAGCGCTCCACCGGGCGGTCCGGCGCCGTCCCCGGTCCCGCTCCCCGTCCCGGCCTGCTCGATCGTCACCTCACTGGTCTTCCCAGCCCGGCCGCCCGGAATCCCCGGTCACGCCCGTCCGGCCCGCCCGGCCCGCTCCGCCGGCCCGTGCGGCCCCGGCGCGGCAACCGCCTCCCGCCCGCCCGGCGACCGTCGCGGACGGCGGGAGCTCACTCGATCGCGTCGATGAGGTCGGCGACCGACTCCACCACCTGGGACGGGCGGAACGGGTAGCGGTCGATCTGCTCCCGGGCCATCACCCCGGTGAGCACCAGGATGGTGTGGAGCCCGGCCTCCATGCCGGAGACGATGTCGGTGTCCATCCGGTCGCCGATCATCGCGGTGGTCTCGCTGTGCCCGTCGATGGCCCGCAGCGCGCTCCGCATCATCATCGGGTTCGGCTTGCCCACGAAGTACGGCTCGACGCCGGTCGCCTTGGTGATCATCGCCGCGACCGCGCCGCAGGCGGGCAGGGAGCCCTCGGTGGAGGGGCCGACCGGGTCGGGGTTGGTGGCGATGAAGCGGGCCCCG
The DNA here is from genome assembly GCA_014647935.1 of Planomonospora parontospora. Classification (GTDB taxonomy): domain Bacteria; phylum Actinomycetota; class Actinomycetes; order Streptosporangiales; family Streptosporangiaceae; genus Planomonospora; species Planomonospora parontospora. Next base: position 34,427 of record BMQD01000020.1, on the reverse strand, counting down.
CCCTCGATCAGCCGGATCGCCCGCGTTATCTGGGTGAAGCTGTAGGTGCGGGTCTCGCCCAGGACCACGTAGTCCGGATCGAGGTCGGTCAGGACGTAGCCGATCTCGTGCAGGGCGGTGGTGAGCCCGGCCTCGCCGACCACGTAGGCGGAGCCGCCGGGCCGCTGGTCGGCGAGGAACTGGGCGGTGGCCAGCGCCGAGGTCCAGATGGACTCGGCCGGGATCTCCAGGCCCGCCGCGCGCAGCCGTACGGCCAGGTCGCGCGGGGTGTAGATGGAGTTGTTGGTGAGCACCATGAACCGGCGGCCCGTCTCGCGCAGGCGGCGGATGAACTCGTCGGCCCCCGGCACCGGGTGACCCTCGTGGACGAGCACCCCGTCCATGTCCGACAGCCAGCACTCGATCGGCTTGCGCACGTCCGCCATGATCGGATATCCCCCGCTTTTCGGTCCTATATTCGGTCCTGTCTGGAGACAACCAGGATGACAGGTCCACGGTGACCGGCGTACCGCGCCGTCAGGGGGCGAGGGCCTCCAGCGCGGCCTCGGCCCGGCGCATCGACTCCTCCGGGTCGGCGTCCGGCGAGCCGATCTCCGGGTCGAAGTTCAGGTCGTGGAAGACGTCGGTGACGCCCCGGGCCGCCAGGTCCGCCACGTCCTTGCGGATCTCCTCGAACGACCCGCTCAGCGGCGCGCGGTCCGCGGCCCCGGCGGGCCGGATCCGGGTGACGCCCCGGGTGACGAAGCGCAGCGCCCCCGGATCGCGTCCGGCGGCGCGGGCCGCCTCTCCGACGACGGCGATCTTCTCGTCGATGCGGGTCAGGTCCTCCCGGCTGGAGCTGATCCAGCCGTCCGCGAGCCGTCCCGCGCGCCGCAGCGCCACCTCCGCGCTCCCGCCGAGCAGGATCGGCGGCGGCGTGCCGGGCCGGGGGTCCTGGTGCACCGGCGGCAGCCGGTAGAACCCGCCGTCGTGCGCCACGGTCTCCTCCGACCAGAGCCTGCGCAGCAGGCCGACGAACTCCTCCCCGCGCGCGCCCCTGCGCTCGAACGGCGTCCCGGACGCGGCGAACTCCTCCGGTAGCCAGCCCAGCCCCAGCCCGGCGTCCAACCGGCCGCCGGAGACCGCCTGCAGGCTCGCGAGCTGCTTGGCCAGCAGCGCGGGCGAGAAGAACGGCATGTTCAGCACCGCCACGCCCAGCCGGACGCGGCTGGTCGCACCCGCCAGGTAGGCCAGCGTGACCACCGGGTCGTGCACGCTGCGGTAGACCGGGCCCATCGGGTGGCCCTGCGGGTAGAGCAGCCGCTGGAAGGTCCACAGTTCGTGGTAGCCGAGCTCCTCGGCCCGCCGGGCGACGCGGACCATGTTGGCGGGCGTCGCCCACGACCCGGACACCGGCACCGCGAATCCGATCCTCATGCCGAGCACCTTACGCGCCCGCCTGCGGCCCACTCGCCCGGCGCGGCGCGGCGGCGCGCTGCGCCGCGCTGCGCTGCGGGAAGGGACGGACCTCCCGGGCGAGCGGGACCTCCCGGATGGGCGAGACTTGCGGGGTGGACGAGACTCTGCGGGCGAGCGGCGAACTGATCGACGAGCTGGGCCGGATCGGCCTCCGGTACGGCGACGCGCCCCCCGTGGTGCTGCCCACCCGCCCGGACGTGGTGATCGTGCGGGCCGGGTCCGTGGTGGTCAAGGCGCACGCCCCCGGGGCCGGACGCGAGCCGCTGGCGGCGCGGATGCGGGCCGTCGCCGGTCCCGAGCTGCGCGGGATCCTTCTGGAGCCGGTGACGGGCGAGGTCATGTCCGCCGGGGACCGGCTGGTCACCGTCTGGCCGGCCGGTACGCCGGTGGATCCCGAGGACCCGGACGCGGCTCCCTGGGAGGCGGGGGCGCGGCTGCTGGCCGGGTTGCACTCCGTACCGGCCGGGGCGCTGCCGCCGCTGCCGCCCGCGGGCGGGCCCGCCCGGGTCGGGAGGACCGTCGCCCGTCTGGCCTCCGGTCCCGCCGCCTCCGCGGCCGAGCGCGTCGTGCGCCGCGCCTTCGACTCGCTGCCCGGACTGCCCGCACTGCCCGGGCCGACCGGGCCGACCGGGCCGCAGCCCGGTCCCGGCCTCCCGCACGCCGCCGGGGAGCGCCCGGCCGGGCCGTGCTCGCTGGCGCACGGTGACTGGCACCTGGGGCAGATGGTCCGCGTCCGGGGCGAGTGGATCCTGATCGACGCCGACGACCTGGGGGTCGGCGATCCGGCCTGGGACCTGGCCCGGCCCGCGGCCTGGTTCGCGGCCGGGCTGCTGGAGCCGGAGGTGTGGCACCGCTTCCTGGCGGCCTACCGCGCCGCGGGCGGCTGCGCCGTGGGGGCCGGCGGCGACCCGTGGGAGCGGCTGGACCTCCCGGCCCAGGCGCTGACCGTGCAGCTCGCGGCGGCGGCGGTGGCGGCGGCCGGGCGGGAGGGGCGGGAGTTGGACGAGGTGGAGCAGGTGCTGATCGACTCCTGCCAGAGGATTGTCCGGTTCCGGAGCGCCTGCCATAGTGCTGACACGCAGTAGGTTGTTGTTACGACGACCCGATGCCAAGGCAAGGAGATCGACCACATGCAGTGTCCGAAGTGTCGCGGCAACATGCGCACGTACGAGCGCAATGGTGTCCACATCGACCAGTGCGACGGTTGTCGCGGGATCTTCCTGGACTACGGCGAGCTCGAGACGCTGACCCGCATGGAGAGTCAGTGGTCCCAGCAGCACGCCGCCCCCGCCCCGCCGCCCCCGCCGCCGGCCCACGGCGCCCCGGGCTGGGGAGCCCCGGCCCCGCACTACGGCGGCCACTACGGCCACCACCGCCAGCGCAGCTGGGTGGGCATGCTCTTCTCCACCTGATCGGGTCCCGATCGGCTCAGGGGGGATGACACGAGACCGCGGCCTCGGCGAGGTCGCGGTCTTCGCGTACGGGCGTCCCCGCATACGGGCGGGTCGCACAAGCGGACGTCCCCGCGTACGGGCGGGTCGCACAAGCGGACGTCCCCGCGTACGGGCGGGTCGCGCCGGCGGGGTCGCGCACCGTTCCGGCCGGGCCCGGCCGGAACGGTCACCGGAGAGGCACGGCGGTCAGTTCGGGAACTTGTCCGGGTCCACCGGCTTGGAGCGGACGGTGCCGCCCTTGACGGCGTGCAGGGTCAGCGTCCAGTTGTTCCAGCGGATGTACCCGCCAGAGCGGGTGGTCCGGAACTTCACGCTCTTGCCGAACTCGGTGAACACGCACGAGCGGGTGAACGCCTTGGCTCCGGAGTCCCAGTCGGTGCCGGTGGTGTAGAAGACGCGGTAGCTGCCGTCGCGCACGCCCGGCACCGTGGCCTTGGCCTTCTTGCGCACGTAGAGGCTGAAGGCCTTCTTCTTGCCGCGCATCACCACGACGACGGCGTCGCGCGAGCCGCCGTTGTGCACCTTCATCGAGCCCCGCCCGGTACGGCTCTCGGACTGGATGATCTTTCCGTTGGACAGGCGGCGGGTCTTCTGCTTGGCGGCCTTCACCGAGACGACGTCGGCCGGGTAGCCGGTCAGCGCCGCGGCGGCCTCTTTCATGTCGGCCAGGTCCCCGGCGCGGTCCAGCTTCGTCAGCACCGCGGGACCGGTGCACGTCTCCTGCGCCAGCACGTCCGGGCGCGCCCCGTCGAGGGCCGCGCCGAACGTGCGCAGCGCGTCGAGGTAGGTGGCGTGCTGGACGGCCAGCTCGGGCGGGGCCGCCAGCGTCTCCAGCCGGGAGGCCGCCTCGCTCACCGCCGTGGCGGCCTGGCCGATCCGCTTGTCGAGGTTCTTCAGCCCGCCGGTGTCGGCCACCTTCCTGAGCGCGTCCCGGACCGGGCCGCGCGCCTGCTGCAGCTCGGCCCGGTAGGCCTCCGCGGTCAGGGCGGACGGGGAGGGCGTGGCACTCGCGACGGGGCCGCCGGGCGAGGTGCCGCCCGGGGCGCCGGGCGACCCGACCACTCCGCTCGCGGTGGCCTGCCCTGCGACGGGCCGGACGCCGGTGGTGGAGGTGCAGGCGGCCAGGGCCAGGGCGGTGACCGCGGTGGCGGCCGCGGCGAGCGCGGCGCGCGAGCGCGTGCGGGGGGCAGCCAGGGGACTCATCTGCCCCACTATCGCCCGGTTGATCAGCCCACGTCAAACCTCCTCACGGGCAGGGGAGGCCGGCTGCTCCGACAGCACGCCCGCCCGGTCCAGGACCAGCCGGCGGGTGATCCCGACGGACTCCAGGAACGCCTGGTCGTGGCTGGCCACGACCAGCGCCCCCCGGTAGGCCCCGAGCGCCTGCGTGAGCTGCCGGACGCTCGCCAGGTCGAGGTTGTTGGTCGGCTCGTCCAGCAGCAGGAGCCGCGGCGGCGGTTCGGCGGAGAGCAGCGCCGCGAGCACGGCGCGGAACCGCTCTCCCCCGGAGAGCGTCGCGGCGGGCCGGTCGGCCCGCTCGCCCCGGAGCAGGAAGCGGGCCAGCCCGGCCCGGACCTCGTTGACCGTGGCCGACGGCGCGAACCGGCGGACGTTGTCCACCACGCTGAGCCCGTCGTCCAGCAGGTCGAGCCGCTGCGGCAGGTACCGCACGCCGGGCACGCCCACCGCGACGGCCCCCTCCACCGGTGCCAGCTCCCCGGCGATCGTGCGCAGGAGCGTGGTCTTGCCCGACCCGTTGGGGCCGGTCAGCGCGACGCGTTCCGGTCCGCGCACGACGAGCTCGTCCACCGCGGTCCCGCTCGCGGTCCGCAGGCCGGTCACGGTCAGCACGGTCTTGCCCGCGGGCACGGCCGTCTCCGGCAGCCCGATCCGGATCTCGGGGTCGTCGCGGACCGCGGACTCGGCCTCGCCGAGCCGGTCGCGGGCCTCGGCGAGCTTGCCGGCGTGCAGGTTGCGGTGCTTGCCCGCCGAGACCTGCGCCTCGCGCTTCCTCGCCTGCATGATGATCTTCGGTTCGCGCTTGCGTTCGTACATCGTGTTGCCGTAGCGCACCCGGCGGGCCAGTTTCACCTGCGCCTCCTCCCACTCGCGCTGCTGCCGCCGCACGTCGGCCCCGGCCGCGCGGACCATCCGCTCGGCGGTCTCCCGCTCGGCGGCGAGCATCTCCTCGTAGGCCGCCAGGTTCCCGCCGTACATCCGGACCGCGCCGCCGGACAGGTCGGCCACGGTGTCCACCAGCTCCAGCAGGGCCCGGTCGTGGCTGACCACCACCAGCACGCCGGTCCACGCCTCCACCGCGGCGTACAGGCGGTGCCGGGCGTCCAGGTCGAGGTTGTTGGTCGGCTCGTCCAGCAGCAGCACCTCGGGACGGCGCAGCAGCAGCGCGGCCAGGCCGGCCATGACGGTCTCGCCGCCGGACAGGGTCGCGACCGTCCGGTCGAGGCCGACGTGGCCGAGGCCGAGCCGGCCGAGCTCGGCGCGGGCGCGCTCCTCGACGTCCCAGTCGTCGCCGATCACCGCGAAGTATTCCGCCAGTTCGTGCTCGGCGACCTCTCCGCGCTCGACGGCCAGCAGCGCGTTCCGCCGGTCCGTGATGCCGAGCAGGTCGGAGACGGTACGGCCGGCCGCCAGGGTGAGGTTCTGCGGCAGATGGCCGGTCTCCCCGCTGACGGTGACCGACCCGGAGAGCGGGGCGAGCTCACCCGCGACGAGTTTGAGCAGGGTGGACTTGCCCGACCCGTTGACGCCGATCAGGCCGGTACGGCCCGCAGGGAAGGCGGCGTCGAGGCCGTCCAGCACGACGGTGCCGTCCGGCCAGGCGAACGAGAGGCGGTCGCAGACGATGGAGGACGAGATGGAGGATGACATGGGCGGCTCCCGGGAATGTGTCGTGGCTTCGGGGACACGGGAGACACCGCGGGCACGCACGCCTTGGCAGGGAAGAGCCCACAGGAAAGCGCCGCCGGAGGCGGGGAGGCTCCACTGAGGTCGGCTGCGCGCCGGGCCGCAGAGCGGCTCTCACAGCGCGGTGTCCGAACCTCAGAACTCCACCGGACTCCCCAGATGACGGCGACAGGACGTCATCGACGTTACGTCGCGGAAATCGGAGGCGTCAACTCTTTTTCCGCCCGGACGGCCGCCGAGGCCGTACCGGCACCGGGGCCCCAGGCCGCGCGGACGGCGGCCCGATGCGGTACGGACACCGGCGCGGGGCCGCCCGGGCGCCCCCGCGCCGCTCAGCCGAGGGGCCGGAACACCAGGAGCGAGCGGGGTCGCTTGGCGAACTCCACCTCGCCGGAGACGGTGAACACCTCGCCGTCGCATGCGAGCCGTACCTCACCCGAGGGGGAGGACACCCGGAGCGTGTCGGCCTGCCACTGCTGGTAGTGGCGCGACAGCCGGAACCTGCCGGTCAGGACGCTGAGGAAGGCCCGCGCCCGCGGCAGCCGGCGGGCCGCGGTCAGGATCCGCACGTCCAGCAGGCCGTCCTCCAGCCGCTCGCGCCGCGTGGGCGCCGCCCCGCGCACCTGGTGGCGGCAGTTGCCCACGAAGACCAGCCAGACCCGGCGCGGCACGCCGTCCACGACGAGGTCGGCGGGGCGCGCGCCACCCGGTCCGAGCACCTCGGCCATCGCCCACAGCAGCGCGGGCCACTTGCCGATCCGGCCCTGCCGCCGCTGCCTGCGGGCCAGCACCTCCGGGTAGATGCCCATGCTCGCCGAGCCGACGAAGGGCCGTCCGGCGGCCTCCCCGACGTCGACGGTCACCAGGTCGCCGGAGCGGTAGGCGTCGACGGCGTCGTCCACGGTCAGCAGCCCGAGCGCGCGGGCGAAGTCACCGGGCGGGCCCGAGGGCACGACCAGCAGCGGGACGGCGGTCCGCAGCGCCTGCCCGGCGACCCGGCTCACCACGCCGTCGCCCCCGGCCACCGCGAGCACCTTGGCGCGGGAGGCGGCCTCGTCCACCACCTGCCCGAGGTCGTCCCCGGGGCCGGGCTCGTAGACCTCGGCGCGCGGGAGCGCGGCGCGCAGCGCGTCCGCCGTCCTCGTCCCGGCCTCCGCCCCGGCGAACGCGGCCTCCCCGCCCTCCTCCCCCGCGCCCCGGCCGGCCCCCTCGTCCACCACGGCGACCAGCCCCTCCCCCTCCGGGTCGAGCCGGACGGGCGGCGCGGTGACGGCGGCGCGAGCCCGTCCCGCCTCGGCCGCCTCCGGCCACAGCCGCAGGGTGAGCACCCCCGCCGCCACCCCGACGGCCGCCCCGGCCAGCACGTCTCCCGGATAGTGCACGCCGGTGTAGACCCGGGAGAAGCAGACCCCGGCGGCCAGCAGCCCGACCGGGACGGCGACGGCCCGGGGCGCCTCCATGGCCACGGCGGCGGCGAACGCGGCGGCCGAGGCCGAGTGGCCGGAGGGGAACGACGCGGACAGCGGCATCCGGACCAGCCGCGCGAGCGGGAGCCCGTCCGGGGACGGCCGGTTCCGGCGGAAGGCCTGCTTGCCCACCAGGTTGACCAGCGGGCTGGCGAGGCTGACCGCGAGCAGGCCCCGGGTCGCCGCCCGGCGCAGCGGCCGCCTGCCGCTGACCGCCAGCGTCCCGGCGATGCCGGCCCAGAGCAGGGAGTTGTCCGCCGCGCGAGACAGGGCCGGAACCACGCGTTCGAGGCCGGGGAGCCGCGCGCCCGCCACGGCGGCGAACAGCCGCCGGTCCATCCTGCCGAGCCGCTCCCGCAACCGCATCGTCCCCACCCTCCCGAATGACGGGCACATGAACAGGCACTCGATTCCGCCGACCATCCCCATATCCCACGCGCACCTCTTTCATTCGCTCCGGGCAATTCCCGCCGAAAATGTCTTTCACGAAATGAGGTGCGGTGAAGCGGTCACCCGGCATCGCCCCGGCGCCGCCGCTCGCCGCCGCGACCGCGTTTGCTCCGCCGCTGCGGGGATAGGGGCTCTCCTCGTCGGAGAACGCACCTACGGAGGGACGATCATGGGCACCGATGACAAGATCTCCAACAAGGCCGAGGAGCTCAAGGGCCGGGCCAAGGAGAACGTGGGATACGCCACCGGCGACGAGGAGCTGCGCGCCGAGGGCCGGGCCGACCAGGCCGAGGGCAACCTCAAGCAGGCGGGCGAGAAGGTGAAGGACGCCGGCAAGAAGATCAAGGACGCTTTCAAGAGCTGACATGCCAGGAGCGACGCGGCGGAGGACGGGACCGACCGTCCTCCGCCGCTTCCGCGTCCGCTTCTGGTTCTACTCCTACGCAGATGTTCGCTTTCGCGCCTGTTTGCGTGCCCGGCCGTCACCCGGCCGCCCGCACCGCGCTCATCGCCGCCCGGCAGGCCTCCGGGCGGCGCTCCTCCGGCCCGCGCGGCGGCGCGACCACAGCAGGATCCACGCGGCCTCCGCAGCCGCGTCGAGCAGGTAGGTGGCCCGGATGCGCCCCTTGGGCACGTAGACCAGGTCGATCGCCAGGAGGGTCGCCGCCGTGGCGATCCCCACCCGCCGGGCGTGCTCACGGCCCTCCGGGGTGGTTGCGCCCCGCAGCTGGGACCAGCCCACCCCGACCAGCAGCCCGGCCACCGTACGGACCAGCCAGTCGTCCTCCTTCGGGCCGAAGACCTTCTCGAAACTCGGCAGGTGGACCAGCGGCCACACCCCCGACGCAACGTTGAACGCCCCGTGGCAGCGCGCCGCCCACGGTGTGCCCGTCCCCTGTGCCCGGTCGCCCCCCGCACCCGCTTCCACGTCTTCTCCCATGCGTGGCCGTTGCCCCGCCCATCGCGGGGCAAACGCCCCCGGGCAGGGGCGCGGCGGGGGCCTGGTTTCGGCCCGCGGACACGGGTAGGCCACCGGTACACGAAGGGAGAACGACATGACAGAGCACCGGACGGTGCCCGAACTGATGGAAGAGAACGACGTCGTCGACCTGCTGATCCGGCAGCACGCGCTGATCAGGGACATGTTCGACGAGGTCGAGAAAGCGTCCGGCGCCGAACGGGGCGAGGCGTTCCAGCGGCTGGTCCGGATGCTGGCCGTGCACGAGACCGCCGAGGAGGAGATCGTGCACCCCTACGCCCGCCGCAAGCTGGAGGGCGGGGACGCGGTGGTGGACGACCGCCTGGCGGAGGAGCACGAGGCCAAGAAGCTCCTGATGGAGATGGACAAGGCGGGCCCCGAGGACTCCCGGTTCATGACGAACCTGGCCGTGCTGCGGGCCTCCGTGCTCGCCCACGCCAGGAGCGAGGAGCGCTACGAGTTCACCCAGCTGCGTGCCCGCACCAGCCAGACCGAGCGCCGGGCGATGGCCGCCGGGCTCAAGGCCGCCGAGGCGATGGCCCCCACCCACCCCCATCCCGGCGTCGAGTCGGCGACCAAGAACCTGCTGATCGGCACCCCGGTGGCGATGATGGACCGGGTCCGCGACGCCATCCGCAACGCGATGGGCAAGGACGGCTGAGCCCGCCCCGCACACCGTACGGCCCGCACCCGCTCGGAAGGGGTGCGGGCCGTACGGTGTGCGGGGCGCCGGGCGGGCGCCCGCGACCGGCGCCTACCTGATGCCGCGGAGGCTGGCGACCGGGTGCTCGCCCTCCGTCTGGTGGCGGTACTCCCGGCCGGACTTGGCGCGGTTCTCGTCGATGACGAGCTCGCTCGGCGGCTTCTCCCCGCCGTGGATGGACGCCTGCAGCTTCTCGAACCGCTCGTGCATCTCCTGCACGTAGCCGGTGCCGATCGTGGTGTAGTCGATCTGCGTGGCCAGCAGCTCGCGCACGTACTCCTTGTTCGGCTCGAAGGTCACCGGGGCCGGCAGGTAGGGGGCCACGACCGCCTCGGGGTCGCGACCGTCGTGCCGCTTGAACAGCTCGGCGGCGATGCGCAGGTGCTCCAGCTCCATGTTCAGGTGGAGCTCCCAGACCGCCTTCACCTTCGGGTCGGACTCGGTCTCCATGAACGAGTGGTACAGGTAGCACTCGTTGTACTCGTGGTTGAGCAGCATCTCCCACCATGTCTCCCCCGGGTCCACCAGGGACTCGTAGTGGGTGACGTGCTCCTCCTCGATGAGCCCGATCTCCTGGTAGAGCTGGCGGGCGATCGGCTCCATGTAGGTCGGGCCGACGTTCATGTAGAAGTTCATGGTCTGCTGCTCGGCCGCCATGATCGTCAGGGCGTGCAGCTTCGAGATCGGCTCGGTGACGCTCCTGTCGTACGGCGCGCGCACGTTGTCGATCGGATGGCGGTGGTGCAGGTAGGTCGGGCGGCCCGGCATGACCTCGGTCAGGCCGTCGACGATCTTCTCCGCCTTGCGGTGCTCGATCATCTCGAACAGGTTGGCGTAGCGGTACAGGTGGTCGAAGTCCTCCAGCACACCGAACTGGTAGGCCTGCTTGAGGTAGGGGTCCGGTTCCATCCGCGCGACCCACGCGGTCAGGTCCACCGCGACCTGCTCGTAGGCCAGCGTGGTCTCCAGCACCGAGGCCAGTCCCGGCAGCAGCCAGTTGACGACCTTCTGCTGCTGGGCCTCGATGTAGCGGACCTCGGCCAGCTGCTGCTTGACCAGCGGATCCGGGCAGTGCCGGGCGAACTGGTGGCTGAACATGACCGCCTCGACCTCGATGCCGTTCATCGCGATGACGCGGCACCGGGTGTAGGGATCGGAGTGGTCGGGGTCGATCGGGTCGACGTTCAGCTCACGCCAGTTGCGCAGCTGCCGGTCCAGCGGGATTCCCCGCTCCTGCAACGGATTGAAGGTCATTCGCCTCTCCTCGTTCGGTGGCCGTAGGCGTGGACCGGCTGCCCTACCCGCTCGTTCCGCGAGCAACCCGGCCTCATCCGCCACCTTCCCCGGACTGTCCCTCCCTCCTGGTCGCGGCAGGAAAAATCATCGTCAACCGCGCGTTCCGCCCGGTCAGTCCTGGTCGGTCGAGCCGGGGGCCGGGTCGCTCAGGTCGTGGCCGCGGGCCGACAGCTCCGCCTCGACCGCCGCGCACACCGTCTCCACCACCGTGACCCGGGCCAGGCGCTTGTCGTCACCGGGCACGATGTGCCAGGGGCCGTCCGGGTGGTCGGTGCGCTCCAGCATCTCCTCGACCGCGATCTCGTACTGCGGGCGCTTCTCCCGGTTGCGCCAGTCCTCGGCGGTGAGCTTCCAGGCGCGCAGCGGGTCGTCGGCCCGGTCCTGGAAGCGCCGGAGCTGCTCCTCCTCCGAGACGTGCATCCAGAACTTGACGAGGATCATGCCCTCGGCGGCGAGGGTCCGCTCGAACTCCACGATCTCGCCGTAGGCCCGCCGCCACTGCTCCTCGGTGGCGAAGCCCTCGACCCGCTCCACCAGCACCCGTCCGTACCAGGACCGGTCGAGCACCGCCATGCCGCCCCAGCCCGGCAGGACGGGCCAGAACCGCCACAGGAAGTGGTGGCGCTTCTCGTCGTAGGTCGGGGCCGCGAACTGGGCGACCCGCACGTGCCGCGGGTCGAGCGGGCGGACCAGCCGCTTGATCGCGCCGCCCTTGCCGGAGGCGTCCCAGCCCTCGAAGACGACGCAGAGCGGCGGGCCGAGGCGCTTGTCGCCGATCTGCCCGCCGAGCATGAGGCGCAATCTCAGCAGGCGGTGCAGCGCGGCGTCGAGCCGCTCGGACGCCTCCTTCTTGTGCAGTCTCCGGGACAGGTCGATCTCAGCCAGTCGGTTCATGCCTTCCAGACTGGCACGCCTCAGCGCACGGTGATCCGGAAGGTCGCCTCGCCGGAGAGGCGGCGGCTCTGTTCGTCGACCGGGACCCGGTCCACCGCGCAGCGCCAGCAGTTGGAGAGGGTGACGGCGGTCGTGCCGGGGCGCTTGGCGTTGAAGACGAAGTAGCGGGTGCCGCCCCCGCCGGTGGTGCCGGGCTCGCCCTCGTGCTCGTACTCGTCGCTGATGAACGAGGCCACCGCCACGTCGGGCAGCGCCTCCATCCGCCAGCTGTCCCCGACGGAGGCGTTCTCGTCCACCGCGAGGGAGAAGCGCTGGCCGGGGGCGACCTCGACCTGGACGGTCGTGCCGATCCGCCCCGCGGTCACCTTCCCGTGGTCGCTGACGGCGGAGCCCGCCGCGCAGCCGGCGACCGGCAGCGCGACCAGCGCGATGAGCGTCAGGGCCGTCCCTGTTCGAAACCTCACGCGGGCCAGGGTACCGAGCGGAGGCGCCGGGGGCTGATCGGTCCCTGCCCGGGTGGACGCGCTGCCCTACCGGGCGGGCGCCGGTCCTCCCGGACCCGCAGTCGGGGCACGGCCGAGGCGGACCTTCATCGCATGCTCCACCAGGGTGATCAGGATCTCCTTGCCCGACTGCCGCCTGCGCGCGTCCCCGAGCACGATCGGGACGTCCTCGGGGAGGGTCAGCCCGAGCCGCACCTCGTCCAGGTCGTAGCGGCGGGCGCCGTCGAAGCAGTTCACCGCGACGATGAAGGGCGTGTCCCGCCGCTCGAAGTAGTCCAGCGACGGGAAGCAGTCGGCCAGCCTGCGCGTGTCGGCCAGCACGACCGCGCCCATCGCGCCGAGCGCCAGCTCGTCCCAGAGGAACCAGAACCGCTCCTGCCCGGGGGTGCCGAACAGGTAGAGCCGGTAGGCGTCGCCGATGGTGATGCGGCCGAAGTCCATCGCGACGGTCGTGGTGCCCTTGCCCTCCACGCCGGACAGGTCGTCGATCCCGACCCCGCGGTCGGTCAGCGTCTCCTCGGTGCGCAGCGGCTCGATCTCGGAGACGGCGCCGACCAGGGTGGTCTTGCCCGCGCCGAACCCGCCCGCGACCAGGATCTTGATCGCCCTGGGCAGCACGGCCCTCCCGGCGTCGCGGCTAGAGCGCACGGAGTCCATCCAGCACCGCCTGATACAGGCTCTCGTCGTTCATGTCCGTCTCCGTCTGGGGTTCCTGCAGGGTGATGTAACCCTGGTCGAGCAGGTCGCTGAGCAGCACGCGGACGGTGCCCGCCGGCAGGTCGACGTGCGCGGCGATCTCCGCCACCGACTGCGGCTGGGCGCAGAGCCGCGCGATGGCCAGGCACTCCGGCCCGAGTTCCGTCTCCCCCGGCGTGACGGGCCGGAGGGTCACCGCCAGCGTGATGAGGTCGAACCGGCCGCGGGCGGGTTCGGTCCGGCCCCGGGTGAGGACGTACGGCCGGACGATCGGGCCCGCCTCGTCGTCGACCCACTGGACGTCGGGGTGCTCGTCGTGGGGACTCATCCGGCGGCGTCGCCCTCGGCCGGGGCGCCCGCCGTCCGGGCGGGCGAGGTGAGGTACTGGCCGACGCGGGTGACGAGCATGGCCATCTCGTAGGCGACCAGGCCGACGTCGGCCTCGTGCGTGCAGAGCACCGCCAGGCAGGCGCCCTGCCCGGCCGCGGAGACGACGAGGTAGGCCGAGCGCATCTCGATGATGGTCTGGCGCACCGCTCCGCCGCCGACCCGGTCGCTGACCCCCCTGCCCAGGCTCTGGATCGCCGATCCCACCGCGGCCAGGTGCTCGGCGTCGGCCGGGCTCAGCCCCGCCGAGGCGGCCATGAGCAGGCCGTCGGTGGAGAAGACGATGCCGTTCTCCGCTTCGGCCACGCGTGTGACCAGGTCGTCCAGCAACCAGGCCAGGTCGGTGACGGATCCTGTTCCCTGCACCACTTGTCGTCCTCTCTTCGCCGTTCGGGCTCCGGCCTCCGGCGCCCGCGGGCACGCGTGGATCACGGTCGTCGCCGGGTTCACCCGGACGGTCGGTCTCCGTCCGCGGGTCCCCCGTCCCCGGCGAGCAGCTGCGCGGCGTCGGACCGGCCCCGGCGCGTCCCCGCCTGGAAGGAGGAGAAGGCGGCCCGGATCTCCTCGGGGGAACGCTCACCGTCCTCCGCGGGCCGCTCCGGCTCCGGGAGCGGGTCGTCCTCGCGCAGCGGCACGGCGAGGTGGGTCTGGGGGACCCGGCGCGGCAGGCCGCCCGGGGTGTGGCTGGTGTCGGGCGGCGGCAGGATCGAGGGCGAGGAGGAGTCGGAGACCGCGGCGCCCGCGCCGCCCTTCGTCCGCCCGGAGACCGGCGCGCCCGCTTCGGCCTCCGCCCGCCCGGAGACCGGTGCCTTCCCCTCGGTCCCCGCCCGTCCGGCTGCGACCGCGTCCGCCCCGGGGTCCTCCCGGGAGGCGCTCGGCTCTCCCCGTGCTCCCGTCGGCCCGGGGGAGGTCGCGATCTCCGGCGGGCCGGTCTCCCGCGCGGGCGCCACGGCGACGGCCGCGCCGGCCGGGCCCGCGGTCCCGGCGCGGGGGAAGGCCTCCGCCCGGGTCGCCGGGACGGCCCCGGCACGGGCCGCCGGGACGCTCACGCCGCCGGAGTCCTCGGACCCCGCGCCCTGGACGACGAGTCCCTGCGGGATCAGCACCACGACGGTGGTGCCGCCGTACGGCGAGGCCTTGAACGTCACCCGGACGCCGTGCCGTTCGGCGAGCCTGCTGACGACGTACAGGCCCAGCCGGGCGTTGCCCGCCAGCTTGAGCTCGGGCGGGTTGGCGATCCGCTCGTTGGCGGAGGCGATGTCCTCCTCGCTCATGCCCAGGCCCCGGTCCTCGATCTCGATGGCGTAGCCGTGGGCCACGCTGTGCCCGACGACCTTCACCGTCGTGTAGGGCGGGGAGAAGGAGGCCGCGTTCTCGACCAGCTCGGCCACGAGGTGGATGACGTCGCCGACGGCCCGCCCGTCCAGCGACGCCTCCCCCATGGGGAGCACGTCGACCCGGGTGTAGTCCTCGATCTCCGCCAGCGCTCCGCGTACCACGTCGAGCATGGGCACCGGGTCCCGCCAGGCGCGGCCGGGGGCGGCCCCGGCCAGGACGAGGAGGTTCTCCGCGTAGCGGCGCATGCGGGTCGCCAGGTGGTCCAGCCGGAACAGGTCGCGCAGTTCCTGCGGGTCCTGCTCGCGCCGTTCCATGGTGTCCAGGACGGTCAGCTGGCGGTGCACGAGGCCCTGGGTCCGGCGGGCGAGGTTGCGCAGGATGTCGGCGATGTCGCGGCGGAGCTGGGCCTGCTCGACCGCGACCTTGATCGCGGTCCGCTGGACGGCGTTGAACGCCTGGCCGACCTGCCCGATCTGGTCGTCGCCGAACTGCAGCGGCGGGGCCTCGGCCGCGATGTCCACCTCCTCTCCGTGGCCGATCCGGTCCACCACGCCGGGCAGCCGCTTGTCGGCCAGCTCCCAGGCGGCGACCCGCAGCTTCTCGAGCTGCTGGATCAGGGCGCGGGCCGTGGTGATGGACAGGACCACCGAGGCGATGACGGCGATGAGCCCCAGACCGCCGGCGAGCGCCAGCCGCACGACGACACCGGCGGCGACCGGAGTGGACTGCTCGACCAACCTGTCGCCGGCCCTCAGCACAAGCTGCCACAGTTCCGTCTGCACGCGCTGCGCGGAGGCGGTCCACTGCCCGGCGTCGACCCGGCCCGCCGCCCGCCCCTGGACCAGCAGGTCCTCCATGGCCCGCAACCGGGTGAAGTCCCCGCTGCGGGTCAGCCGGCGGTACTCCTCCTGAGCGACGGCGGGCAGCTCGGCCACCGCCTGGGCGGTGAGGAAGCGCTGGGTGCCGACGATCTGCGTGAACAGGACACGCTCGCCGTCGGTGAACCGCCCCGCCGTCAGGGCACCCGCGGCCAGGGCGTCCTCCTGGGCCAGGATCTCCGCGGCGTCGGTCAGGTCGATGAGCGTACGGGTGATCTTGGCGATCTCCTCGTCGTCCAGAACCGCCATGGCGTCATAGACACGCCGGAGTGCGTCGATGACGCCGGTGAGCGCCTCCGCACTCCGGAGCCGGTCCAGGCGGCCGTCGTCGATCGCCTGACGGGCGGCGCCCAGACCGTCCAGCCGCCGGAGGACCCCTTCGATACGCCGGACGAGCTCTTCGCTCGCCGCCAGCCCCACGTCGGCGGAGGACGAGCGCTCACGCAGGTTCGCCCCGGCCGCGTCGGTCCGCTTGCGCTGGGCCATCAGCGCCTCGCGCTGCCGGGCGTCCTCGCCGGAGGCTCCCAGCAGGGTCACCGTGAGCCGCCGCTCGGCCTGCAACTCGACCAGGAGCCGCTCGCTCGGCTCGGCCACGCCGGAGTTCAGCGTCGCCACGCCCAGCATGTTCAGTCCGTCACGGACGGTGACCCACGCGGTGAACGCCCAGAGGGCCGCGAGCGACAGCAGCAGCGCCGTGACCTTGGTCCGCAGACGCGCATTGCGCAAGCGCATGACACCACCCTGGGGAAATGAAAAGAAATCGCATTAAATTTCACGGCGATAGACGCGTGAATCCACAGAGGCCGTAAGACCGAAGTGGCGGGGCACAGCCCATCGCACCCGCCGAACCCTAGCAACGTCGGTAATTACACTCAAGGCGGCCTCGGCCACATGTAACCGTCTGTCCCCTTTAGGGTCCTAACTGTCGCCAGTAAATATAAACCATAACAGCTGTCATGGTCGTCTTGCAGTGGTTCGCCCCGAAGCCAGGAACCCGTCGGCGAGCTGCAGCGCGCCCAGGACGGCCGCCCGGACGATCGCCGCCGGAAAGTACAGGTCCTTGTCGTGCCAGAGCCGCGGGCCCTCCTCCCCGTCTGCGGTGTCCGACAGGAAGCGGTGGCCGCGCGCCACCGCCTCCGCCGTCTCCGCAGGCGCGTCCCCGCACTCCGGGAGGGTCAGCAGGAGGGTCTGCAGTGCGTAGGCGGTCTCCTCGGCCGTGCCCTCCCACCGCCCCCAGGACCCGTCCGGGTGCTGGCCGGCCAGCACCCAGCGCACGGCCCGGTCCACCGCCCGCACCGACTCCGCGCCGCCGAACTCGTGCAACGCGAGCGCGCAGCAGACCGTGGCGTAGTACGGCGAGGCGTGCCAGCGGTCCAGCCAGCTCCCCTCCTCGCTCTGGCAGCCGCGCAGCCGCGCCGACACCTTCCGCACCGCGGCCGCGTAACGTGCCGCCGGACGGCCCACCGGAGCCGGGGACGCCGGCGCGGGGAAAGGGGTCTCGGCGGACGCGGCGGATGCGGCGCCTCCGGTGGCGGTCGCGCGCAGGTAGGCGCCGAAGGCGTCGAGCACGTGCGCGTTCGTGGTCGGGGAGAAGCCCTCCTCCCCCTGCCAGGTGCAGAAGTGGGTCTCCAGTTCGTACGGCCAGAGCCCGTCCGGCTCGCGCGGCTCGCCGAGCAGGGTCAGCGCGTACAGCGCGACGGAGGTGGTGTCCGCGTCCTGCGGGAGGCCCGGCCCGGCGGCGACGCCCTCCGGGCCCAGTCCCTCCCGCAGGCTCGCCGCCAGCCCCGCCGGGACGTCCACCGGCACACCGGCCCGGCGCAGCCAGCTCAGCGTCCAGCCCCGCTCGAACACGGTGACGGGGATCGCGCACGGCACCGGCCCGCCGGATCCGTCCACGACCGCCTCCAGGTAGCGCCGCACCCCGGCCGCGGCGCGGAGCCGTCCCGGGTCGTCAGCGGCCCGCACCGCGCCCAGCCACGCCGCGCCGGCCGCGGGCGAGGCCCCGACGGACGCCACACCCGGACCGACCGGGGTGGGGACGATCTCCGCGGCGGCCGTCGCGGGACCCGCGACCTCCAGCGCGTGGACCAGCTTGCGCGGGACCTGCCCGCCCGCCTCCAGCCAGGCCCGGACCGCGGAGAGCCTGGAACCGTCCATGCCCGCCGGGAGACCCAGCCCCTCACCGGCCGGGTCCACCTGGTCCGGGACCCCGTTCTGCGAACGCGCGCCAGGGCATCCGCCTTCCGGACGCCCACCGGCCAGGTGCCCGTCGATCAGGGAGACCAGGGAGGGAACGATCAGCTCGATCGCCGGCATGTCGGGCAGCGGCGGTCCGTCCGGGCCCGACCAGCGCCGGGCCGCCTCCAGTCCCCGGCGGACGGCCCCGGCCAGCACGACCGGGTCCGCGCAGGGGGACGGGCGCCGCAGCTCCGCCAGGAGCGCCTCGGTCGCGCTCAGCGTCGGGACGAGCGCGTACCCGCCCTCGGGGCGGCCCCAGCCGCCGTCCGCCCGCTGGGCGGTGACCAGGAAGGCGACCCGCTCGGCGTGGCCGGCCAGCCAGGGGGCGAGGCTCACCACGCGTCCGGTCTCGTAGACCGACGGGGACACCTGCCCCCACGGCCGGGCCAGCAGACCGGCGACCAGCTCGCGCGCCCCGGCGGCCGGATCGGCCGCGCCGCCGGTCGCGCACGTTCCCGGGAGCAGGGCCGTACCCGCGTTCACGTCGACGGTCAAAGGGTCCCCCAGTAGTCGCCCACCCGGTAGAACCCGGCGCAGAAGTCCATCTGCCGCTCCAGGTAGCCCGCCAGTCCCGGCTGGGCCTCCCGCAGCGGCTCGATCAGTTCCCGGCTCCGGGCCGCGAGCTCGGTGACCCGCCGCTCCACCGTGGCGCGGGTGACGTCGAGCAGGAGGGCGTTGAGGTCGCCCCAGGCGACGTCCCGTTCGTAGGTGCCCAGGTCGTTGAGGAGGCGGATGACCCGCTGCACGGCGCGGCTCGCCTCCCGCACCCGGTCGACGTCCGCGACCGCGTCCCGGTCCGAGACGTGGATCCAGTGGGCGGCGAACACGAAGGAGAAGCCGAGGTTGTCGGCGTTGCCGAGGTACTCCTCGAACGTCGGGACGGTCTTGTCCGCCTTCCAGCGCCACTCGGCGAGCATTCCGTCCAGCATCCGCTCCAGCTCGTCCCGCCAGACCGGCCCGAGCTCGGGGAAGGCGGGGGAGGAGGCGAGCTCGTCCCGGATGTCGGCGAGCATGCGGGCCAGGTCGTCGCCGTCGGCCGGCGGGGCCCCGCCGGCCACCTCCAGGCACCGCCGGGCGATCTCCTCGACCTCCTGCGACGAGGCGGCGACGTAGTCGACGAGCCAGTCCAGGCCGAACGCCCACAGGGAGGCCTTGTTCGCCATGCGCAGCTGCCCGGCGGTGAGCCACGGCCCGCTGAAGGCCATGGCGAGTGAGAGCGTGCTGTACAGGGCGGCGTCGAACGGCTTGGCGGAGAACAGGCCCGGATAGGCCTGCGCCCATTCGCTCATCTCCCGCTGGGACCGTCCCGCGACGGCGCAGACCGTCCCGCTCTCCATGGCCGCCACCCGGTCCGCGGGGCCGGGGCGGGCCGCCGTCACGACGTCCCTCGGACGGGGACGACTTCGGTCAGGTCCAGTTCGATCCTCTGCTCGGGGCGGAGGGACGCGCTCCTGGCCGGGGTGAACGGCCCCGGGCTCCGCACCGCGGTGCGGAACCGGCTCAGGATGGCGGCCACCAGGAGAGGCGCCTCGATGTAGAACAGGTGCTGCCCCAGGCACTGGTGCGGGCCACCGCCGAAGGGGAAGTAGGCGTACCTGTGTCGGCGCTCCTGCTTCCCGGGCAGGAACCGGTCGGGGTCGAACTCCAGCGGCCGTTCCCAGAAGTCGTCCAGCCGGTGGGTGGCGTAGGGGGTGATCAGAAGCTGCGAACCCGCTTTGATCCGCACTCCGCCGACCGTCCCGTCCTCCATGGCCATCCTCGGGAAGATCCAGCCCGCCGGATACAGCCGCATGAGTTCCTGCAGGACCATCCGCGTGTAGCCCAGTTCGGGGACGTGCGCCGGAGTGACGGGTCCCGAACCGACCACGTCCTCGATCTCCCGGCGCAGCTTCACCGCCACCTCCGGGTGGGCGTCCAGCAGCGGCCACAGCCAGGTGAGGGTCATCGCCGTGGTCTCCGACGCCGCGCCGTACACACTGACCAGGTCGTCGCGGATCTGCCGGTCGTCGACCTCCTTCCCGCGGTTCCGGCACAGGGCGGAGATGACGTCCGTCCCGTCACCGGGGTCGGCCCGCGCCTCACGGACCAGCGGGAACACCACCTCGTCGACCGTCCTGACGGCCTTCATGAAGGCACGGTCGCCGGGTACCCGCACCGAGTAGGGAACGAACGGCATGAGCAGCCGGAACCCGATCGAGCCCGCCGCGGTGTCGTAGGCCGGCGCCAGGCGCTCCCCGTCCGCACGGCTGATCTTGTCCCCGAAGAGCACCCGGACGACCGCCTGGTTCACGATGTCCTTCATCTCCCGGGCGGCGTCGATCGGCCTGCCGCCACGGGCGTACCCGGCCAGTTCCCCGACCCGCTCGTTGATCGTCGCGGCCATCTCACCGGCGATCCCGGCGACGTACCGGGAGGTGAAGAGGGGCTGCAGCGCCTTCCTGCTGGACTTCCACGGCTCGCCCTCACCGAGGATGCTGCCGCCCAGCATGCGCCCCAGGGGTTTCCAGAACACGCCCTGACGCTGGTAGTTCGTCCACTCCGTACGGAGCACCTGCTGGACGTGGTCGGGATGGGTGACCAGGTACGGCCGGAACGGCCCCAGGTCCAGCCGGACGACCTCTCCCCCGGCCTCCCGCGCGAACTCGGCGAGAGCGCTCACCGGGTCGTGCACCAGCCTCGGCAGCGCCCGGCGCATCGGAACGGATCTCACCCGCCGGGAAGGCCCGGCGTCCACGTCGATCGGCACTGCCTGTCTCCCACCTGCGCGATGCGGTCCGCGGTGCCCAGCGGTACGGCGACGGCAGATGCGGAAACGGCGGCCGGCGCCCGGCGTTCGCTGCACGGACACGGATCGGACCCGGCCCACGCCCGTCTCGCCGTTCACCTTCTTTCAGGCGCTGCACATTCAAGGCAGATCGCATCGCGACATTTGTAATTCTCGGGACGAAGTATCACATGATCGACTACCATCGATCAAGTTCACCTCCACCCCGAAATCTCCCCAAACCGACAGAAGCGTGACTTTAACCGCGGGTTAACGGAAACGCCTTAATTGACGGCCCGACCCGGTCTCCGCACGTCACGCACGGTGAGGGCATCCGCACGGTCAGGGCCGGGGGCCGCCCTCCGCGAAGACGTCCAGGATGCGGTCGGCGGCCAGCGCCGGGGTGAGGGAGCCGTCCAGGACCGCACGCTCGACCTCTCCCGCGACCGCCGCCACACCCGGGTGGTCGTGCAGCCTCCGCAGGAGGCGGTCGGTGACCAGCGCCCAGGTCCAGCCGACCTGCTGGCGCCGCCGCCGGTCGGCGAGCTCGCCCGACGCCTCCAGGGCGTCCCGGTGGGCGGCCAGCTGCCGCCAGAGCTCCGCCAGGCCGGTTCCGGTGAGCCCGCTGCAGGTCAGCACGGGGACCGTGCGCTCGGTGCGGAGCAGCCGCAGCGCCCCGGCCAGTTCCCTGGCGGCCCTGCGGGCGTCCTGCTCGTGCGGGCCGTCGGCCTTGTTGACCGCGATCACGTCGGCCAGCTCCAGCACGCCCTTCTTGATGCCCTGGAGCTGGTCCCCGGTCCTGGCGAGCGCCAGCAGCAGGAAGGTGTCCACCATGTCGGCGACGGCGGTCTCCGACTGCCCGACGCCCACGGTCTCCACGAGCACGACGTCGTATCCGGCCGCCTCGACGACGATCATGGCCTCACGGGTCGCCTTGGCCACCCCGCCCAGGGTCCCGGAGGTGGGCGAGGGGCGGATGAAGGCGTTCTCGTCCGCGGCCAGCCGGGCCATCCGCGTCTTGTCGCCGAGCACGCTCCCGCCGGTCCGGGTGGACGACGGGTCGACGGCGAGCACCGCCACCCGGTGGCCCAGCCCGGTCAGGTGGGTGCCGAGCGCGTCGATGAAGGTCGACTTGCCCACGCCGGGCACCCCCGAGACGCCGACCCTGCGGGCCTTGCCGGCCAGAGGGGTCAGCTCGACCAGCAGCCGCTGCGCCAGCTCCCGGTGGTCGGCCCGGGTGGACTCCACGAGGGTGACGGCCCGGCCGATCCAGCGGCGCGAACCGGACCGCACCCCGTGGAGGTAGTCGTCAAGACGCATGGCCGAGCCGGGCCGACAGGTCCTCCAGCAGGGTCAGCGCCGCGTCGGCGACGACGGTGCCCGGCGGGAAGATCGCCGAGGCGCCGGCGGCGCGCAGCTCGTCGAAGTCGCCGGGCGGGATGACGCCCCCCACGACGATCATGACGTCCTCGGCGTCCAGGCCGGCCAGGGCCGCCCGCAGTGCGGGCACCAGCGTCAGGTGCCCGGCCGCCAGCGAGGAGACGCCGACCACGTGCACGTCGGCCTCGACCGCCTGGCGGGCCACCTCCTCGGGGGTCTGGAACAGCGGGCCGACGTCCACGTCGAAGCCGAGGTCGGCGAAGGCGGTGGCGATCACCTTCTGGCCGCGGTCGTGGCCGTCCTGGCCCATCTTGGCGACCAGGATGCGCGGCCGCCGCCCCTCGGCCTTCTCGAACCGCGCGCACGCGGCGCGTACGGCCTCCACGCCCGAGCCCACCTCCTCGCGGTACACCCCGGAGATCGTGCGGATCTGCCCGGCGTGGCGGCCGAAGACCTTCTCCAGCGCGTCGGAGATCTCCCCGACCGTCGCCTTGGCCCGCGCCGCCGCCACCGCCAGCTCCAGCAGGTTGGCGTCCCCCGCCGCGCCCGCCGTCAGCGCCGCCAGCGCGTCCTCCACCGCCCGCGGGTCGCGCTCGGCGCGCAGCCGCCGGAGCTTGTCCAGCTGGCTGGCCCGCACGGCGGTGTTGTCGACCTTGAGCACCTCGATGGGCTCGTCGGCGTCCGGGCGGTACTTGTTGACGCCGATGACCGGCTGCCGCCCGGAGTCGATGCGCGCCTGGGTGCGGGCCGCGGCCTCCTCGATGCGGAGCTTGGGCAGCCCGGCGTCGATCGCCCTGGCCATGCCCCCGGCCGCCTCGACCTCCTGGATGTGCCCCCACGCCCGCTCGGCCAGCTCGTGGGTGAGCCGCTCGACGTAGTAGGAGCCGCCCCACGGGTCGATCACCCGGCAGGTGCCCGACTCCTGCTGCAGCAGCAGCTGGGTGTTGCGGGCGATCCGCGCGGAGAAGTCGCTCGGCAGGGCCAGCGCCTCGTCCAGCGCGTTGGTGTGCAGCGACTGGGTGTGGCCCTGGGTGGCGGCCATCGCCTCCACGCAGGTGCGCACCACGTTGTTGAACACGTCCTGGGCGGTCAGCGACCAGCCCGAGGTCTGCGAGTGGGTGCGCAGGGACAGCGACTTGGGGTTCTTCGCGCCGAAGCCCGCCACCAGCCGCGCCCAGAGCAGCCGGGCGGCCCGCAGCTTGGCGACCTCCATGAAGAAGTTCATCCCGATGCACCAGAAGAACGACAGCCGCGGCGCGAACCGGTCGACGTCCAGCCCGGCCGCCACCCCGGCGCGCAGGTACTCCACGCCGTCGGCGAGGGTGTAGGCCAGCTCCAGGTCGCAGGTGGCCCCGGCCTCCTGGATGTGGTAGCCGGAGATCGAGATCGAGTTGAACTTCGGCATCCGCTCGCTGGTGTAGGCGAAGATGTCGGAGATGATCCGCATCGACGGCGCCGGCGGGTAGATGTAGGTGTTGCGGACCATGAACTCCTTGAGGATGTCGTTCTGGATGGTCCCGGCCAGCTGCCCGGGCTCCACCCCCTGCTCCTCGGCGGCCACGATGTACAGCGCCAGGATCGGCAGCACCGCGCCGTTCATGGTCATCGACACGCTCATCCGGTCCAGCGGGATCCCGTCGAACAGCTGCCGCATGTCGTAGATCGAGTCGATCGCCACGCCCGCCATGCCGACGTCGCCCGCCACCCGCGGGTGGTCGGAGTCGTAACCCCGGTGGGTGGCCAGGTCGAAGGCGACCGATAGGCCCTTCTGCCCGGCGGCCAGGTTGCGCCGGTAGAACGCGTTGGACTCCTCGGCGGTGGAGAACCCGGCGTACTGCCGGACGGTCCACGGCTGGTTGACGTACATCGTCGGGTACGGCCCGCGCAGGTACGGCGCGATCCCCGGATAGGTGTGCGGGAAGTCCAGGCCCGCGGTGTCGGCGGCGGTGTAGAGCGGCTTGACCGCGATGCCCTCCGGGGTCTCCCACACCAGGTCGGCGGGCTCCTGCCCGGTCGCCCGGTGTACGGCCCGCGCCCAGGCGGCCGGGTCCGGCCCGTCCTGCGCCGCGGCCCCGCCCGCCAGGTCGATCTGCGAGAAGTCGGGAATCGTCATCGGGTCTCTCCCCGCTCGTCGGGAGCCGTCACGGGACCGCCGCCGGCGGCCGGGTCCGTCCCCGGGCCGCCGGAGTCCGCCGGGCCGTCCGGAGCGGTCCGGCCCACCCCCAGGTCGCCGAAGGTCTCGCGGAGCACGGCGAGGGCGTCGCACCCGGCGTACACGTTGCCGTCCACGTTCGGGTGGTCCCCTCTGCCCGCCAGCCAGACCCGCTTCGCCCCGGCCCCGGCCAGCGCGGCGGCGACCGCCTCGGCGTGCTCGCCGTACAGCTTGTCGCCGGAGCACAGGCAGGCGACCCGGGCGCCGCTCGCGGTGAACGCGGCGGCGATCTCGCCCGGGTCGGTCAGCGGGCCGCAGGAGACGGTGGCCAGGCCGCCCGCCTGGAACAGGTTGGCGGCGAACGAGGCGCGCGCGGTGTGCGCGGCGACCGGGCCGATCGTGGCCAGGAAGACGGCCGGGCGGGTCTCCTGGGCGTCGGCCAGGTCGCGCAGCGCCTCGAACTCCCGGGCGTGGTGCACGACCGGCAGCCCTCCCGCGCCGGCGGGACCGGCCGTCCCGGGCGCGGCGGGCCGGGGTGTGCGCTCCGGGAGCCGCTCGTCCAGGTTCGGGAACTCGCTGACGCCGGTGATCGGGAACCGGCGGCGGGCGATGTCCGCCGCGCGCCGCTCCCGGGTCGCGGCCAGCCGGTCGGCGACCAGGCCCGACTCCAGCGCCCGGGCCATGCCGCCGGCGCGCTCGATCTCCTGGAACCACGCCCAGGCCCGCTCGGCCAGGTCGGCGGTGAGCCGCTCGGCGTAGAAGGAGCCGCCGGCCGGGTCGGTCACCCGGGCCACGTGCGCCTCCTCGACCAGCAGCGCGTGGGTGTTGCGCGCGATGCGGCGGGAGAAGGCGTCGGGCAGGCCCAGCCGCGCGTCGAACGGCTGCACGGTCACCGCGTCGGCGCCGCCGACCCCGGCGGCGAAGCAGGCCAGGGTGGTGCGGAGCATGTTCACCCACGGGTCGCGGGCGGTCATCATCGCCGAGGAGGTGACCGCGTGCTGCAGCTGCGCGGCCAGGGTGCGCCCCGGGTCCGCCGGATCGGGCTCGGGGCCCGCCCCGCACGCCTCGGCCACCCGCGCCCACAGGCGCCGGGCGGCGCGGAGCTTGGCGATCGTGAGGAACTGGTCGGCGGTGGCCGCGTAGCGGAACTCCAGTTGCCCGAACGCCTGCTCCAGGCCCAGCCCGCCGCCGGTCAGCGCCCGCAGGTAGGCCACCCCGGTCGCCAGCGAGCAGCCCAGCTCCTCGGCGTCGCCGCCGCCCGCGTCGTGGTACGGCGTCGCGTCCACCACCAGCGCCCGCAGCCCAGGGAACTCCGCCGCGCACCTGCGGGCCAGCCCGACGGCCTCCCCCATCGCGGCGTCCGCGCGGACGTCCGCCGCAGTCGCCGCCGGGTCCGCCGTACCCGCCGTGCCTGAGCGGGCGTCCGCCGCCGCGCCCGTCCCCGTGCGCGCCGCGCTCCCGGTGCGGGCGCGCAGGCCCAGCGGATCGGCGCCGAGGTTCCCGGTGAGCCCGGCGGCTCCGGAACCCGCCGGCTCCGCCCGCCGCGCCGCGATCGCCAGCAGCGCCTCGGCCGCCTCACCGGTCCGCTCCCCCGCCTCCAGGACGACCGAGATCAGCTCCAGGTGGACCCGCTCCAGCACCCGCGGCAGGTCCTCGGGCGCCAGGGCGAGCCAGAGGGAGGTGACGCCGTTCTCCAGGTCGGCGAGGACCGCCTCGGGGTCGGCGGCCTCGTGCCGCTGCCGGACGTCCCAGCCGCCGCGCACCGGGCGCGCGCCCCGCAGATAGGGGGCGGCTCCCGGAAGGCCGGGGTCGCCGGGCAGGTCGGCGGCGTCGTACAGGGGCGCGACGGTCACGCCGTCGTAGGTCGTCGAGGCCAGCGCCTCCTCCGGGGAGGAGGCCTGCACCCCCGACTTGCGCAGGACCCCGAGCGCCAGCTCCCGCCACTCGTCGCGGGCGGGCGGCGGGAAGTCCGCCGCCGGCCGCAGGGCCGGCCGGAGCTCCTCAGGTGGGACGGTCATGCAGGGGATAGTATGCGTTCGCCCGCCGGGGCACCGCCCCTAGATCCCATTGAACGGCCGGCGCGGCGGCCTGAGCAGCCGCAGATAGCCCCGGGAGAAGGTCACCAGGACGTCGACTGCCTCCTCCAGATCGGGGTAGCGCCCCTCCAGGTGGCCGAGGGCCATCGCGTTGGTCAGCGCGCCGACCCCGTCGGCGATCATCTCCAGGCGGCGCCGGTCGCCCTCGTCGGCGACCGGGAAGCCCATGGCCGTCAGGTCCGCGACGAAGTGGGCCCGGTAGGCGGCCGCGGTCGCCAGGGCATACTCCCGCAGCGGCGACGCCGGGTCGTGCCGGGCGCGCAGGCCGATGCGGAACAGCTCGGGGTGACGGCAGATGGCCTCCAGCGGGAGCCGGAAGGCCGCGCGGAGCCGTTCCCTGTCGTCGGGGGCCTCCCCAGACCGCATCCGCGCCTCGCGCATCGCCTCCCGCAGCCGCTCGCCCGCCTGCTCGCCGAGCGCCCGCAGCAGGTCCTGCCGATCCTTGAAATGCACGTAGAAACTCGACTGGGCGATGCCCGCCGCCCGGGCGACCTTGACGGTGGTCAGTCCCGCCTCGCCCTCGGCGTCGAGGATGGCGAAGCCCGCGCGCATCAGGCGGCGCCGGGTGAGGTCCTTGGCCTCGCTGCGGCTCAGCGGTGCACCGGCCACTGCCACCCCGTCTCCCGCTCCGCGACGCCCTTCCCGATCCGCCGACCACCCTACCTGTGGCTTCTCCGGAACCGGCGGCGCGAACGGACGGCACGAAGGACTTGTGCGATTTTTCACCGATAGTACTATCGGTGAAATTGCTCTCGGGGGCTACCGGGAGGAGAACGTGTGAAACGTCTGAGGATCATGGCGGTCTCGCTGGCGTCGCTCGTCCCGCTGGGGCTGGCCGCCTGCAGCGGGGAGCGCCCCACCGCGGAGACGGGACCGCCGGGAGCCTCGGGAGCGTCCCCGGTGGCGGGCGGGCGGCTGGTCTACGGACTCAGCGCCGACGCGAACGGGTTCGACCCCACGGCCGACTCCTTCGCCTCGCAGACCTACAGCATGGCGACGACGATCATCGAACCGCTCGTGGGCATGGACGCGAAGGGCGAGTGGAAACCCTACCTGGCCGAGTCCGTGACCCCCAGCGCGGACGCCGACGAGTGGACCATCAAGGTGCGCCCGGGGATCGCCTTCTCCAACGGCGAACCGCTCGACGGAGCGGTGGTCAAGGCCAACCTGGAGGCGCAGAAGGCCTCCCGCCTCACCAGCGCGGTCTTCGCGCCGGTGGAGTCCTTCACCCTGGTCGACCCGATGACGGTGAAGGTCGAGCTCCGGGGGCCCTGGGTCGCCTTCCCCAACTACCTCGCCTCGCAGATCGGCATGATGGTCCCCAGGGCGTCGCTCGCCGACCCGGAGGGCGCCTCCAGGAAGCCGGTGGGGACGGGCCCGTTCCTGTTCAAGGAGTACCAGCCGGGCAGCCGCATGGTGGTGACCAGGAACCCGGGCTACTGGCGCAAGGGCCTGCCCTACCTCGACGAGATCGAGTTCCGGATCCTGCCCGACAGCCAGACCCGGGCCCAGACCCTGGAGGCGGGCGGGGTCGACGCCATGGGCACCACCCGTGACGACGACATCACCAGGTTCGGCGCGATGAAGGACGCCTACACGGTCCACCGGGCCGCCGGCATGGCCGTCCCCGAGTACTCCTTCGTGCTGAACACCGCGGTCGCCCCCCTCGACGACCTGCGGGTCCGCCGGGCCCTCGGGCACGCCCTCGACCGCCGGGCCTTCTCCACCACCCTGCGCGCGGGCCTGACCGAGCCGGCCGACGGCCCCTGGTCGAAGGAGTCCGAGTGGTACGCCCCCGGCGGCGACTACCCCTCCTACGACCCGGCCAGGGCGGCCGCGCTGATCAAGGAGGTCGAGGCGGAGAAGGGACCCGTCTCCTTCACCCTGCACACCACACCCGACCCCAACAGCCTGCAGGGCGTCGAGCTCGCCCAGGACATGTGGCGCAGGGCCGGCGCGGACGTCTCGATCAAGCAGGCCGACCAGGCCGACATGGTCACCAGCGCCGTCACCGGCGCCTTCAACGCCATGCTCACGGTGGGCTTCAGCGCGCAGGACCCCGACGGGGAGTACATCTACCTGCACCAGAACTACGCCCGCCCGGTCGGCGACATCTCCATCAACGTCTCCCGGATCCAGGACGCCGAGCTCAGCACCGCCTTCGACACCGGCCGGGCCAACCCGCAGCCGGACGTGCGCAGGCGGGCCTACGCCACCGTGCAGAGACGGCTGCGCGAGCTGGTGCCGTACATCTTCGTCGACCACCTCAGCACCGGGGCGGTCATCGCCAGGAGCAGGGTCCGCGGCATCGGCGAGCACACCCTGCCCGACGGCTCGCCCGGACTGCCGCTGACCGGCCAGCCGACGCCCTACCACCCGTTCGGCTCCGTCTGGCTCAGCCGGTCATGACCGCGGTGTTCCGGGCGGTCCGCCTCCTGGTGGTGCTGCTCGTCGTCACCTTCCTGTCGTACGCCCTGCTCAGCCTGCTCCCCGGCGACCCGGTCGGGCAGATCCTGGGCGGGGCGGCGACCCCGGAGGCGCACGAGCGGCTCCGCCGGGAGCTCGGCCTCGACGACCCGCTGCTCGTCCGGTACGGCTCCTGGCTCGGCGGCCTGCTCACCGGCGACTTCGGCACCTCCTACATCACCGGCGTCCCCGTCCTGGAGTCACTGGCCGACCGGCTCCCGGTCACCCTGGAACTGCTGGCCGCCGCGCAGCTGGTCGCGCTCGGCGTCGCCGTGCCGGCGGCGGTCGCCGCCGCCCGGCGGCCGGGCGGGCCGCTGGACCACGCGCTGACGGCGATCTGCTTCGGGCTGCTCTCCACCCCGGTGTTCGTGCTCGGCGTACTGCTGATCCTCGTGTTCGCGATCAAGCTGAAACTGCTCCCGGCGACCGGCTGGACGCCGATCTCGCTGGACCTCGGCTGGAACCTGACCTCGGTGCTGCTGCCCGCGGTCACCATCGCCCTGCCGGAGACGGCCGTCTACTCCCGGCTGCTGCGCACCGACCTGATCGCCACCCTCCAGGAGGACCACATCACGCTGGCCCGCGCCCGCGGCCTGTCCCCGCGCCGCATCCTGTGGCGGCACGCGCTGCGCCCCTCGGCCGTCTCCCTGGTCACCGCCGTCGGGCTCAACCTGGGCGCGATGATCGGCGGCGCGGTGATCGTCGAAACGCTCTTCGGCCTGCCCGGTGTCGGCCGGTTCGTCGTGGACTCCATCTTCGCCCGTGACTATCTGGCAGTGCAGGGAGGCGTGGTGCTGATCTCGGTCGGCTACGTGCTCGTCAACTTCGCGGTGGACCTCGCCTACGCCGCCGTCGACCCCAGGATCCGGCGTGCCTAGGCCGCCGGGCCGCCGGGACCGTCCGGACCGCCCGGACCGCCCGGAACACCGCGGCCTCCTGCGGCGCCTGGGCCCGGCCTTCTGGCTCGCGGCGGGCTGGCTCGCGCTGGTCGTCGCCGTCGCGGCGGCGGCGGACCTGCTCCCGCTGCCCCGCTACGACGAGACCCTCGCCGGGCCGCCCCGGTCCGGCCCGAGCGCGGAGCACCCGTTCGGCACCGACGCGCTCGGCCGCGACCTGCTCAGCCGGGTCGCCCACGGCGCCCGTGTCTCCCTCGGCGTGGGCGTCGGCGCGGTCCTGCTCGGTCTGGCGGCCGGCGCCCCCCTCGGCGTCCTGGCCGGGTACCGCAGGCGCAGGACCGACGCCGTCATCATGGGCGCCAACGACGTCGCGCTCGCCTTCCCCGCGATGGTGTTCGCGCTGGCCGTGGTGGCGTTCGCGGGGGCGAGCCTGGTCAACGTGCTCGCCGTGCTGGGCGTGCTGAGCGTCCCCGCCTGGATCCGGCTCGTCCGGGGCACGACCCTGGTCTTCGCCGAACGGGAGTTCGTCACCGCGGCCCGTGCACTGGGAGCCCGCGACCGGAGCGTCCTGTGGCGCGAGATCGCGCCCAACGTGGCGCTGCCCGCCGCCTCCTACGCCTTCGTCGGCATGGCCGTCACCATCGTCGCCGAGGGCGGGCTGGCCTTCCTCGGCCTGTCCGTCCAGGCGCCCACCCCCACCTGGGGCGGCCTGATCAACGAGGGCCGCCCCGTCATGGAGACCGCGCCGCACGCGGTGCTCCTCCCCTCGCTCGTCATGTTCCTGACCGTGCTCTCCGCCAACCTGGTCGGCGACCGGCTGCGGGCGCTCACCGACGTCCGGCAGAGCGGCCTGGAGCCCGTACGGCGCCGCCCGGCCGTCCCCCTCCCCGCGCCCGGGCAGGTGCACCGGATCGAGGAGGGCGCGCTCCTCCAGGTCGCCGGTCTGCGCACCCACCTGCCGACCCCGCGCGGCACCGTCCGCGCCGTCGACGGCGTCTCCTTCACCGTGCGGCGCGGCCGGACCCTGGCGATCGTGGGCGAGTCCGGCTCGGGCAAGTCCATGCTCATCCGCTCCGTCCTCGGGCTGGTCCCGGGCCCCGGGGCGCTGCGCGGCGGAAGGGTCTACCTGGACGGGCGGGACCTGACCGGGCTGAGCCCCGAGCGGATGCGCCGCGTCCTGGGGACCCGGTTCGGCGCCGTCTTCCAGGACCCGATGACGGCGCTCAACCCGGTCCGCAGGATCGGCGTGCAGCTCGCCGAGCCGCTCCGGGTTCACTTGGGCCTGGGCGCGAAGGCCGCCCGGGCGCGGGGCACGGAACTGCTCGCCTCGGTCGGCGTCCCCGAGCCCGCGCGCGTGATGCGCCGCTACCCGCACCAGCTCTCCGGCGGGATGCGGCAGCGGGTGACGATCGCCATGGCGCTCTCGTGCGGCCCGGACGTGCTCTTCGCCGACGAGCCGACCACCGCGCTCGACGTCACCGTCCAGGACCAGGTGCTCCGGCTGATCCGGCGGCAGCGCGAGGAGCGCCGCATGGCCGTGGTGCTGGTCAGCCACGACCTGGCGGTGGTGGCCGAGTGGGCCGACGAGGTCGTCGTGATGTACGCCGGCAAGGTCGTCGAGCGGGGGCCCACCGCCGCGCTGTTCGAGCGGACCCGCATGCCGTACACCGAGGCGCTGCTGGCGGCGGTGCCGAAGCTGACCGACCCGGCCCACCATCCGCTCCGCCTGATCGCCGGGCGCCCGCCCGACTTGGCCGACCCGCCGGCGGGCTGCTCGTTCCATCCCCGCTGCCCCTACGCCCGGGAGCGGTGCGCGGTGGAGGAGCCACCGCTGCTGCCGGCCGAGACGCCCGGCCACCTCTACGCCTGCTGGTACCCCCGGGACACCGGGGCGCGGGCCCCCGCCGATACCGGCAGCGGCACCGGCACCGACAGCGACGGCCGCGGCCTCGACGGCCCCTGCGGGCCCGGTCGCCCCGCGGCGGCCGGCCGCCCCGGTGATCTCAGTGGTCCCAATGATCTCAGTGATCTCGATGAAGGAGCCGACAGTCGTGGCAGGTAGCGGAACCGCCCACCTCCGTCCCGCCGGCGAGGTGGTGCTCCGGGTGGAGGACCTGTTCGTGGAGTTCCCCGCCGGGCGCGGGCGGAGCGTGCACGCCGTCTCCGGGGTGAGCTTCGACGTGGCCCGCGGCGAGACCCTCGGCATCGTGGGCGAGTCCGGCTGCGGCAAGTCCACGACCGCGCGGGCGCTCATGCAGCTGCCCCCGCCGCGCCGCGGCTCGGTACGGCTGGACGGGGTGGAGCTCACCGCCCTGCGCGGTGAGGCGCTGCGCGCGACCCGCAGACGACTCCAGATGATCTTCCAGGATCCGGTCTCCGCGCTGAACCCCCGCCGCAGGGTCCGCGACATCGTCGCCGAGGGCCCCCGGATCTGGGGCACGGGCGCCGACCGGGTCGACGAGATGCTCGCGGCGGTCGGGCTCGACCCGGCCACCGCCGCCGCCCGCCGGCCGCACGAGTTCTCCGGCGGGCAGTGCCAGCGCGTCTCCATCGCGCGGGCGCTCGTGCTCGACCCCGAGGTGGTGATCTGCGACGAACCGGTCTCCGCGCTGGACGTCTCGGTGCAGGCGCAGATCCTGACCCTGCTGGAGCGGCTCAAGGAGCGCTACCGGCTGACGCTGGTGTTCATCGCCCACGACCTGGCTGTCGTCAGGAACGTCAGCGACCGCATCCTGGTGATGTACCTCGGCAAGACCTGCGAGCTGGCCTCCGGCGACGCCCTGGTGGAGCGTCCCGCCCACCCCTACACCCGGGCGCTGCTGGCCTCCGTCCCCCGCGGCGGACTCGGCCTGCCCCCGGCGGACCGGCTGATCAGCGGTGAACCGCCGTCGCCGGTGACGCCGCCCAGCGGGTGCCGCTTCCGCACCCGCTGCCCCGAGGCCGGTCCGGAGTGCGCGGCCGTCGAGCCGGTCATGCGCCGGATCGGCGAGGACCACTGGGTGGCGTGCCACCGCCCGGAGGTCAGGTGATCGGTTCCTGCCAGGTCGCGTTCCAGGTGAGGCGGTCGACCGCGCCGGTCGCGGTCAGCCCCTTCTCCTCCTGGAAGGCCCGGCACACGTCCCGCGACTGCTCGCCGTACAGGCCGTCGACCTCGATGCCCCAGCCGCGCTTGCGCATCTGCTGCTGCCAGGCGCGGACGTCCTCGCCGGCCATGACCGGCGGGTACTTGAGCGTCCGGCCGGGGAACGACGGGTGCGGCTCGGGCGGGTCGGGGGCGCCGCCGGGCCGGGGGGCGCCGCGCCGCACCCAGGTGTAGAGCGGCTCGCCGGGACAGGAGGTCGCGTATCCGTCGCGGTGACCCTTGATCTCCCGGCCCGCGCCGCCGCGCTCCCGGAGGTACTCGACGGCGTCGAGGATGCCGTGCAGGATGTTGTCGGTGGGCTGGACCAGGCCGGACGAGCCGACCAGGCCGAGCACGGCGTAGTGGCCGCTGTTGAGCCCGGAGCCGTTCGCCGCGGGCAGGCGTCTGGCCCCCCGCCCCTCGAACACCTTCCGATGCGGACAAACTACTAACGAGTAGCCTATGTCCATCCAGCCGTTTCCATCCATATGGCTGTTCTGGATGGATTTCACCAGGGCCACGCACCGGGTGTGGTCGTTGACGATCCCGGGATCGACCCGGCCGCCCGTGTAGTGGACCTTCACGCCCCTGGTGGAGCTGATCTGCGTGTACGAACCGCGCGGCTGGCGAGCACCCCATTCGCGCCGGGTAACAAGGTCGATGGCCACGGAATCTCTCCAGGGGGATTCGATTGTCGGGGGAATGACCGGAGCGTAACGGGTCGCGCGGTGCGACACGGGGCGGTTCGCCAACCGGTTCCCGATCGGACACCGGCCCGGCCCGCCTCCGGACGGGGAGGCCCCGACTCCCTTTCCGCGAGGAGCGGGTCCAAACGTTCCCGCCGGCCGGCCTCACCCGCGGACGGCGGGCGGGAGAATGAGATTCTCGCGCAACAAAGGGCATAAACGGCTTACATCTACCGATTTCTCACTGACGAGAGATCCACGGGGAGATGGGCACATGACGACGGAAGACCGCGTCCGTGATCCGGAGCGGCTCGAGGCGCTGCGCTCGACCGGCCTGCTGGAGGTCCGCCGGGTGCCGCTGCTGGACCAGGTGACCCGGATGGCGGTCAGGCTGCTGCGCGTGCAGGCGGCCCTGGTGACGCTGATCGCCGAGGACCGGCAGGTCATCCTCAGCTACACCGGGACCGGAGGGCTCCCGCCCTCCCGGGACGTTCCCCTGTCGCAGTCCATGTGCCGGCACCTGCTCGTCGACGACGCCCCGCTGGCGGTGGGCGACGCCCGGTGCGACGAGCGGTGGCGCGACATCGGCGCCGTGGCCCGCGGCGAGCTGGCCGCCTACGCCGGCACCCCGCTGCACGCCCCCTGCGGCCAGCCCCTGGGCGCCCTGTGCGTGATCGACGGCCGCCCCCGCGCATGGGACCGGGAGGAACTGGAGACCCTGGGCAGCCTGGCCGTGATGGCCGAGGCGGAGATCTCCTCGCGGTCCGCGGAGCGGGCCCGGCAGGAGCTGCAGGAGGAGCGCATGTTCCTGTCGGCCCTGCTGGACAGCCTCGACGTCCCGGTCTCGGCGTGCGACACCGAAGGCCGGATCATCCGGTTCAACCGGCCGATGCGCGAGGCTCTCCACGGACCGGAGACGCCGGTGCACAGCAGTCACTGGGCACGGGCCTACCAGCTGTTCGACGCCGACGGCAGGCACCTGCTGAAGGAGGAGGAGCTGCCCCTGGTCCGGGCCCTGCGGGAGCGGTTCACCGGCCAGGAGGTGGTGGTCCGCCGTCCCGGGCGGCCCGCGCGCCGCTACCTGGTCAACGGCCACCCGCTCGACTCCCCCACCGGACATCGCCTCGGCGCGGTGAACGTCGGCCATGACATCACCGCCCGGCACCGCCTCCAGATGCTCCGCGACACCCAGCACGCCGTG
>BMQD01000019.1 GCA_014647935.1 Planomonospora parontospora | reverse complement strand
GCGGGAGCTTCGTTTCCTCCCCGGCCTGAAGGCCGGGGTATCCACGAAGGAGGCCCCATGAACGACGGGATCAGCCGCTACGCGGTGCTGGTCAACGACGCCGGGCAGCACGCGCTGCACCCGCAGGACGCCGGTCCGCCCCGCGGCTGGCGCGCCGCGGGGTTCAGCGGGAGCGAGGAGGAGTGCGCCCGGTACGTCGACGAGCACTGGACCGACACGCGCCCGCTCCACCTGCGCCGGAGGGCGGGGGAGCGGCATGCCTGAGCTGCCCGGCCCGCCCGAGGGGCTGGACCTCCTCGACCCCGGCCTGTTCGCCAGGGACGCCTTCTGGCCCGTCTTCGCCTGGCTGCGGCGGAACGCGCCGGTCCACCGGCACCCGGAGCCGGACGGCCCCGGGTTCTGGGTGGTCAGCCGCTACCGGGACATCGCCGCCGTCTACGCCGACGCCGAGACGTTCAGCTCGCGGTACGGCATGCGCCTCGACAGCGACCCCGGCGCGGTCGAGGCGGTCGCCCAGCGCATGCTGATCGTCTCCGACGCCCCGGACCACACCCGGCTCAAGCGGGTCCTGCAGCGGTCCTTCGGGCCGTCGGCCATGCCCCGGATGGAGGAGCTCGTCCGGGGGGTCGTCGCCGAGGTGGTCGGGGAGGCGGCCGAGACCGGGGAGGTCGACTTCATCGACGTCGCCAAGAAGATCCCCAACCACGTGGTCTGCGCCCTCATGGGCATCCCCCGCGAGGACCGGGAGTGGATCGGCGGCATCACCACCGACGCCTTCGAGTCGGAGGACGAGGCCGAGCGCAGCGGTGCGCACGGCGAGATATTCCTCTACTTCGCCGACCTGCTGCACGAGCGCAGGGCCCGGCCCGGCGACGACTTCGTCAGCGC
Organism: Planomonospora parontospora; assembly: GCA_014647935.1. Classification (GTDB taxonomy): domain Bacteria; phylum Actinomycetota; class Actinomycetes; order Streptosporangiales; family Streptosporangiaceae; genus Planomonospora; species Planomonospora parontospora. The sequence continues at coordinate 131,521 of BMQD01000019.1, read as the reverse complement.
CATCGCCACCGAGCGCCGGGCCGCCGACGTCCCCGGCGGGGAGCGCCCGCTCACCGACGAGGAGATCATCTTCAACTGCAACGGCGTGCTGGCCGGGGCGAACGAGACGACGCGCTACTCCGCGGCCGGAGGGGTGCTCGCCCTGGCGCGCGACCCCGGCCAGTGGGAGCTGCTGCGGGCGGCCGGCCCGGCCGGGGCGTCCGCGGCGGCCGAGGAGATCCTCCGCTGGACGACCCCCGGCGTGCACGCGCTGCGCACCGTGATGCGCCCGGCCCAGGTCGGCGGCGTCCGCGTCGAGCCCGGGGACCGGGTGACGCTGTGGAACGTCTCCGCCAACCGCGACGAGGAGGTGTTCGACCGGCCCGGCCGGTTCCTCGCCGACCGCACCCCCAACCGGCACATCGCCTTCGGCCACGGCCCCCACCTGTGCCTGGGCGCCCGGCTCGCCCGGCTGGAGCTGAGCGCCTTCGTGGCCGAACTGACCCGGCGGGTCGAGCGGATCGAGCTGACCGGCGACCCGGTGTACAACGCCTCGAACTTCACCTGGGGCCTGCGGCGCCTGCCGGTACGGCTCGCGCCGGCCCGGGTCCCGGCACCCGCCTGACCCCGCCGCCCGGCACGCCCAGACCGCCCGGCACGCCCAGACCATCCGGACCGCCCAGACCATCCGGACCGCCACGGCTCCGGCACCGCCCGGACCGCTCCCGGGGCCCGGCAACCCGCCCGGACCGCTCTGGATCCCCGCATCACCTTCCCCTGCGTTTTCCCCCTCGTCTTTCCTCGCGTCTTTCCCCCCGCGGCTTGCCCGCGTCGCCCAAGGAGGCACCAGCGTGGCCATCAAGATCATCGATCATGACGGACGGGCGACCGTCCCCGAGCACCTCGACCTCCCGGTGGACCGGAGCAGGACCGGCGACGCCGGGGCCGACGGGACCAGCGGGGCCGCCGCCGGGTACGTGAGCGTGCCGGTGCCCGTGGAGGGCCGGACCGCGACGTGGTGGACCGCCGTGTTCCTGGCCTTCCTGCACCGCTACAGCGGCGCGACGGAGATCACCCTCACCGGTCCCGACGGGCTGGCCCACCGCTACGGCGTCACCGCCGCCGACAGCGTGCGCGTGCTGGCCGCGCGCGTCACCACCCGGCCGGTCGGCGGGGACGCCTCCACCGCCGGAGGCAGGGCCGCAGACGGGGCCGCAGAGGGTGCCGCGGACGGGACCGGGGAGCGGCGGGCCGAGACCCGGGGCGTCACCGTGGCGCTGACCACCGCCGAGCACGGCGGCGGCGTCCGGGCCGACCTCACCCTCCTCGTCACCGGGGACGGCGCGGTCCTGCTGGCCGCCGGCGACCTGTGGCTCCCGGAGACGGCCGAGCGCATGGCGCGCCACCTGGCCACCCTCGCCTCCGCCGCGCGCCGGGCCGCCGACGTCCCCGTCGCCGAACTGCCGCTGCTGGACGCGGCGGAGCGCCGGCGGCTGCTGGTGGAGTGGAACGCCACCGACGCGGCCTGGCCGGACGGCGACTACCCGGCGCTGGTCGCCGCGCGCGCCGCTGCCACGCCGGACGTCCCGGCGGTCGTGCACGGGACACGAGTGATCACCTTCGGTGAGCTGAACGCGCAGGCGAACCGGATCGCGAACTTCCTGCGGCGCGTCGGCGCGGACACCGGCGAGCGGGTGGGCCTGCTGTGCCCCCGCGGGGCTGACTTCGTCGTCGCCGTCCTGGGCATCCTCAAGTCCGGCGCGGCCGTGGTGCCGCTCGACCCGATCAACCCCGACGCCCGCATCGCCCAGATGGCCGAGGACGCCCGGCCGCTCGCCGTGCTGGCCCCCGAGGCGCTGCTGGAGCGGGTGCCCGGCGGCGTGCGGGCGGTGCGCGTCGACGCCCCCGAGTTCGACGCCGAGCCGGCCGAGGCCCCGGCCGTGGAGCTCACCGGCGACGCCGTCAGCCACCTGATCTACACCTCCGGCTCGACCGGGCGGCCCAAGGCGGTGCTGGAGCGGCACGGGGCCCTGGTCAACCTCGTCCACTGGACCGGGCGCGCCTACGGGGTGCGCCCCGGGGACCGGGCCTCCTGGCTGTCCACGCCCGGCTTCGCCGTACAGCTCATGGAGTGGATGCCCTACCTCGCGCTGGGCGTCACCGTCTGCGTGGGGGAGGCCGAGGACCGCACCCCCGAGCAGGTCAGGGACTGGCTGGTCGCCGAGCGCGTCACCCACACGATGCTCGTCGCGGCGCTGGCCGAGCGCGTGTGGCCGCTGGAGTGGCCCGCGCAGGCCGCGCTGCGCGTCATGGTCACCACCGCCGAGCGGGTGCACAGCTGGCCGCCCGCCGACACGCCGTTCCAGGTCGTGATGACGTACGGCTCGACCGAGACCACCAACGTGCTGTCCTGCCTCGACCTCGGCGCCGGGTCCGACCTCACCGCCCAGGCCACCCCCGCGGAGGTGCGCGCCGCGCGGCAGGTGCCGGTCGGCCGCCCGATCGCCAACACGCGGGTCTACATCCTGGACGGGTTCGGCACCCCGGTCCCGGTGGGGGTGGTCGGCCGCCTGCACGTCGCGGGCGCCGGCGTCGCGGGCGGCTACCACCGCCGCGACGAGCTGACCGCGGCGCGGTTCCGGCTCAACCCGCTGGCCGAGGAGCCGTCGGCGGTGCTGTACGACACCGGCGACCTGGCCCGCTACCGGCCGGACGGGGCGGTCGAGCTGCTCGGGCGCTCCGACGCCCAGGTGAAGGTCCGGGGCTTCCGGGTGGAGCTCGGCGAGGTGGAGACCGCCGTCGCCGCCGCACCCGGGGTGGCGGAGGCCGTCGTGGTCGCGCGCGAGGAGGAGTGGGGCGGCACCCGGCTGGTCGCCTACGTCGCCCCGGCCGCCGCGGAGGCGAGGACCGTGCGCACCCACGTCTCCCGGCGGCTCCCGCAGTACATGGTCCCGGCCGCCGTGGTCGCCCTCGACGCCCTGCCCCGGCTGGCCAACGGCAAGCTCGACCTGCAGGCGCTGCCCGAACCCGCCGCGCTGGACACCGGCGCGGAGGCCGTCGCGCCGCGCGACGACGCGGAGACCGCGCTGGAGCGCATCTGGGCCGCGCTGTTCCGCGTCGAGCGGGTCGGCGTGCACGATAACTTCTTCGAGCTGGGCGGCCACTCGCTGCTCGCCTTCCGGCTCATCGACGAGGTCCGTACGGCCTTCGCGGTGGAGCTGAGCCTGCCCGACCTGTACCGCAGCCCGACCGTCGCCGGGCTCGCCGAGCTCGTCACCACCAGCCGGACCACGGGCCGCTCCGACTTCGCCGGCATGTCCGCCATCGAGCCCGACCCGGAGAACCGCTTCCAGCCGTTCCCGCTCACCGAGTGCCAGCAGGCGCTCTGGGTCGGCCGGGGCGACGCGGTCGACCTGGGCAACGTGGGCTGCCACGGCTACTTCGAGTGGGAGAGCGACCACCTGGACGTCGAGCGCTTCACCGCGGCCTGGCGCAAGCTGGTCCTGCGCCACGACGCCCTGCGCACGGTGATCCGGCCCGACGCGCTGCAGCAGGTGCTGGCCGAGCCGCCGGACTACGCCATCGAGGTGCTGGACCTGCGCGGCACCGAGCCCGCCGAGGCCGAGGCCACGCTGCTCCGGCTGCGCGAGCGGCTCTCCCACCAGGTGCTCGACGACGGCCACTGGCCGCTGTTCGACGTGCGGCTGTCGATCCTGCCCGGCCCGTGGAAGGTCCGCATCCACCTGAGCCTGGACTTCCTCATCTCCGACGCGTGGAGCTACTTCCAGGTGCTCATCCCCGACCTGGTCCAGCTCTACGAGCGCCCGGACGAGGACCTGCCCCCGCTCCGGCTGACCTTCCGCGACTACGTCATCGGCGGCCGCGACCGGCTCGCCGCCAGCGACGTGTACCGGCGCTCGGAGATCTACTGGCTGGACCGGATCGACTCCCTGCCGCCGGCCCCGGAGCTGCCCGCCCGGCCGCCGGAGCAGGAGGCGCTGCCCATCCGCTTCGACCGCCGCGACCACCGCCTGGACGCGGCGACCTGGGACCGGGTGAAGGCGCAGGCCACCGAGTTCGGGGTGACCCCCTCGGTCCTGCTCTGCGCGATCTTCGCCGAGACCCTGCGGGCGTGGAGCGGCATGGAGCGGTTCACGATCAACTTCCCGATCTTCAACCGGCTGCCGCTCCACCCCGACGTCAACGGGCTGCTGGGCGACACCACGACCACCATGCTGCTGGCGGTGGAGAAGTTCGACGGGACGTTCGCCGAGCGGGCCCAGGCGCTGCAGGCACAGCTCTGGGCGGACCTGGAGCACCGCTACTTCAGCGGGGTCCAGGTGCTGCGCGCGCTGGCCCGCCGGCGCGGCACGATGGCCCCCGCCATGCCGATCGTGCTGACCAGCCTGGCCGGGCACCCGCCGCGCGCCTTCGCCGCCTCGCTGGGCGAGGCGACCTACTCCATCTCGCAGACGCCGCAGGTCTCCATCGACTTCCAGGTGTTCGAGGTCGCCGGGGAGCTGCTGTTCAACTGGGACTTCCTGCCCGGACTCTTCCCCGACGGGCTGGTGGAGGAGATGTTCGACGCCTACACCGAGATCCTCGGCAGGCTCGTCGACGACCCGGCCGCCTGGCGGACCGGCTCCTTCGGCCTCGGCCCGTTCGACGTGGCGGCGCTGGCCGCCTCGGCCGCCGACCGGCGGGAGACGCGGGACACCGGCGAGGCCTGGGAGCAGTTCTGGGCGGGGGTCGGCAGGACCGGGTCCGGCGGCGACGTGCTGTGGGACCCCGACAGCGACTCCGAGCTCACCGCCTGGGTCGGCGTGGCCGTGCAGCGGATGGACCGGGCGCTGCCGGTCGTCGACATCGGCTGCGGCAACGGGCGGTTCACCAGGGCCTTCGCCGGGCACTTCCCGGCGGCGATCGGCACCGACGTCTCGGCGAGCGCCATCGCCCACGCCGTCGCCGAGTCGGCCGGCCTGCCGCGCACGGCCTTCCGCACCCTGGACGCGACCCGGCCCGAGGAGGGCGCGGAGCTGGCCGAGGAGATCGGCGACGCCAACGTGTTCGTCCGCGCGGTGCTGCACGTGCTCGACGACGCCGCCCGCGCGGCCTTCGCCGAGACGGTGGCCGAGCTGACCGGGGACCGGGGGGTGCTCATCCTGCTCGAACCCGCCTACGAGGAGTCCTCCTTCGGCTACCTGGGCGTGGTGGGCGGCGACCGGGGCCGGGCCGCGACCCTGGTGCGCCCGCTGGAGCGGGCGGGCGTGCTGCACTCCAGCAGGTTCGGCGACGCCGAGCTCGACCGGTTCTTCGGCGCGGCCGGCGGCTGGGAGCACGTCGCCTCCGGCGCCGTCGAGCTGGACGCGGTGGACCCGGAGTCCGACACGGCGTCGGTCAAGGTGCCCGGCTACTTCGCCGTGGTCCGCCGCGCCCGCTGAACGGCCCCCGTACGCGGAGACCGCCGGACGGCCTCCGCGTACGGGGAGCCCGCCGAGGGCCTGCCGAGCGGCCGTTCCGTACGCGGAACCCGTCGGACGGCCCTCCGCGAGGCCGGATGCGGCCCTGCCCGGTGCGGGGCCGCATCCGGCCATCAATCATGAAATTCCTTGATATGAAGCGTCACTCCGGAAAGACTGCGGCCTACCCGATCTCAGGAGGGCGCATGGGGAAGTGGCGGGCCGCGGCCGCCGCGATGCTGGCGGTGCTCGCGCTGGGCGGAGCGGGGACGACGGGGGCCGCGGCGGCGGCGCCGCCGGAGCCGTACGAGGTGTGGCTGGTCGACCAGTCCGACAGCGCCGGGCGGTCGTACGGCGGGAACATCCACGTGTACGCGGGGGACGACGTCACCCGCGACCTGTCCGGGACGCGGCCCGCGCACGTGGTCGACCTGGGCGGCGAGACCTCGTCCCTGTGCGCGGCGAGCACGGGCGCGCTCCCGGTGCGCCCCCACATGATCGTGTTCAACAAGGCCGAGACCCACGCGGCGCTCTCCTTCGTCGCCAGCGGGCACGTGGTCGTCTTCGACGCCGCGACCCGGCGGCCGCTCGCCTGCCTGCGCACCGAGGCCGGGGCGGGAGGGGCCCGGCAGGCCCACGCCCTCTGGCCCACCGAGGACGACAGATACCTGATCATCGCCAACCAGAACGGCAAGAAGCTGGAGCGGATCAGCACCGACTACGCCGCCGGCCGCTTCGTGCAGGAACCGGCCGCCACGCTCGACCTGGCGGGCTGCACCACCCCGAACGGGGCGCCGTGCCAGGCGCCGGGGCTGCGCCCCGACAACGCGCCGATCTGCCCGTTCATCGCCTCCGACAACGGCCCGGTCTTCGTCAGCCTCCGCGGCGGCGGGATGCTGGTGGCCGACTGGCGGACGACGCCGATGTCGATCACGGGGGAGTACGACACCGCCCACATCCCCGCCAACGGCTGCGGGTTCATCGAGGCCGGGGGCTTCGTCTTCGGCGACGGGGGCGGCGGCACGCCCGCCAACCTCGACCAGTTCAGCGTCTTCCGGCTGCCGATGCGCGGCTACTCCCCGGCGAACCCGCCGAACACGCCCGCCGTCGAGCGGCTCTACGACGACGAGGCGGCCGACCGCGACGCGCACGGCACGGCGGTCTCCACCCGGGAGCGCCACATCTGGGTCGGCGACCGCGACGGCAACGTCGCCGAGGTCTTCGACGGCGTGACCGGCGCCCACGAGGGCACGGTCGACCTGGTCTCCCCGTTCAGCGCCGACCCGACGGTCGACCTCTTCGCGAGCTCGCCCGACCAGAAATGGATCTTCGCCTCGACCCGGGGGCCGCACCCGCTCTCCGGCGACCCGCACTCCTCGCACGGGAGCGACCCCGGGATGCTGGTCATCAGGGTGACCGCCGACGGGAAGTCGGGCCAGGTGCGCGGCCTGATCCGGGTCTCCAACCCGGACGCGGCCGGCACGGAGCGGGCCGACCCGCACGGCATCCGGGCGCGGCGCGTGCCGGCGACCGGCTGACGGGCCGCAGGGTCACGCTCCGCGGTGTCACGGTGGTCTCCGGCGGTCAGGCGGCGGTCAGGCGGAGCCTCCGGACCCCGATCCTCCGGACCCCGATCCTCCGGACCCCGATCCTCCGGACCCCGGGCCCCCGGGGCCCGCGGTCTCCGCCCGGGCCAGCGCGGAGTGCCGGTAGGAGTACCCGAAGTACACGACCAGCCCGAGGGCGAACCACACCGCGAAGCGCGCCCAGGTCTCCCAGTGCAGGAAGGTGATCAGCCAGAGGGAGAAGACGACGCCCACCGCGGGCACGACCGGCATGCCCGGGCAGCGGAAGGTCCGCGGCATGTCGGGCCGCCGGTAGCGGAGCACGATCACCGCCGTGCAGACGACGGCGAAGGCGAGCAGGATGCCGATGTTGGTCAGCTCCGCCGCCTCCCCGATGGGCAGGAACCCGGCGATGAGCGCGGAGACGGCGCCCGCGATCCAGGTCACGCGCGTCGGCACGCGCCGGGTGGGGTGAGTCCTGGCGAACCACTTCGGCAGCAGGCCGTCCCGGCTCATCGCGAACCAGACGCGGGTCACGCCCAGCATGAACGTGAACATCACGGTGAGGATGCCGACGATCGCCCCGACCGCGATCACGTCCGCCAGACCGCGCAGGCCCACCGACTGGAACGCCGAGGAGAAGCCGCTCTCCGGATCGATCTCCGAGTGGTGCTGCATGCCCGTCAGCACCAGGCAGGCCAGCACGTAGAGCACCATCGAGATGACGAGGGAGTACACGATCGCCTTCGGCATGTGGCGCTGCGCGTCCCGGGACTCCTCCGCCGCCGTGCTCATCGCGTCGTAGCCGAAGACCGCGAAGAAGACGGTGGCCGCCCCGGTGAGGGCGCCGCCGACGCCGTAGGGGAAGAACGGCGTGTAGTTGGCGGAGTCGACGTGGAAGACGCCGACGACGACGACCAGCAGCACCACGGCGACCTTCAGCGCGACGACGGCCGTCTCGAAGCGGGCCGCGTTCCTCATGCCGAGGGTCAGCAGCCAGGCGATCAGCAGGCAGAGCGCCGCGGCGAACAGGTCCACCCGGTGCCCCTCGCCCGTCCCCGGCGCCCCGAGCATCCAGGCGGGCAGGGTCACGCCCAGGTCGGTCAGGAGGAACGAGAAGTAGCCGGAGATGCCGATGGCGACGACGGCGACGATCGCGGTGTACTCCAGGAGCAGGTCCCAGCCGATGAACCAGCCCGCCAGCTCGCCGAGGACCGCGTAGCCGTAGGTGTAGGCCGACCCGGCCTTCGGGATGAGCCCGGCGAACTCCGCGTAGGAGAGCGCCGCCGCCGCGCTGGCGATCCCGGCGATCAGGAACGACACGACGACCGCGGGACCGGCCGTGCCGTTGGCCACCGTACCGGCCAGGGTGAAGATGCCCGCGCCGATGATGCCGCCCACCCCGATCGCGGTGAGCTGCCACAGCCCGAGCACGCGGGTGAGCTGCTCGCCGCTGCCGCCCTCCGGCTCGTCCAGGTGCTCGATGGGCTTGCGGCGCAGCACGCCCGATCCCGCGCGAGGCATGGTCATGACCTTCATCTCCGCACAGCCGACGAAGCGGACTATCCTGACCTTCATCTCAGGGTAACCGCGGATCGCGCGCCTGTCCCGTCCCGTCTCCCGGCCTCCCCGCCGGAGCGGCACGGCGCATGGCACGCCCCGTGGCACGGTCCGGCCCGGCTCAGGGCGGACGCTCCTCCAGCGGCTCCACCTCGAACCCGCCGCGGCCGTCGAAGCGGACGGTGCGCAGCTCGTCGAACCCGTCCGCCAGGCGGGGACGGCGCAGCCGCTTGAGCGTGGCGTAGAGGCCGACCTCCGGGACCCGGGCCCGCCCCCGCCGTACGGCGTTGCGCTCCAGGCAGCCGGGCAGGTCGGGCGGGAACCAGCAGCCCACGACCCGCGCCGAGCACTCCCGGGCCGCCTCGATGAGCGGCCGCCACTCCTCGGGGGAGGGGTTGGTGTTGTCCACGGCGACGTCGCGCCCCTCCTCCAGCGCCTCGCGGACCAACCGGAGCTGCCGCTCCTGGCGGCGGCGGGCGTTGGGGAAGTGGTCCTTGCTCACGTGGGCGTGGGTCGCCGAGAGCGTACGGTGGTAGAAGCTGGTCTTCCCCGCGCCCTGCAGGCCGATGAGGATCACCAGCTCGCAGGGGCTCACGGCTCGCCGCTCCCTTCGGGCCCGGTGTCCGTTCCAGTGTGGCGCACCGGATCCGGGCCCGGGGAGGCGCTTCCGGAGGGGTGGGCAGGCGCTTCAAATTCGTGCAAAGCGCCTGAGAGCGGTATGAATGTCAGTGGTCAGGGCAATGTCCCTACCGGGGATGTGCTTCGTCGGGGGGTGAGTGCATGGCCAGGGTTCTGACGGTGGAGGACGACACGGACATCCAGTTCGTGATCAGTTTCGCGCTGAAGAAGGCCGGACACGAAGTGAAGATGGCCGGTGACGGTCTGGCGGCCATGGAGGCCCTGGCCGAGAAGCTGCCCGACGTTGTGATCCTGGACTGGATGATGCCGGGGCTGTCCGGCCCCGAGGTGTGCCGCAGGCTGCGCGAGATGCCCGGGGGGCAGAACGTGGCGGTGCTGATGCTGTCGGCCAAATCGGAGCAGGACGATGTGACGCAGGCGTTCGAGGCGGGCGTCGACGACTACATGACCAAGCCTTTCAGTCCCAAGGACCTCGCGACGCGCGTGCAGGACCTGCTGGCCCGCGTGGCGGGGACCCATCTTTGACACGCGGGCGGGTCCGCTGACGTGCTGACGGGTCCGTGCCGGGGGCGCCGGTGACCGAGGGGCGCGAGCCGGACCGGGGGCTGTTCGGAGAGGGTCCGCGGACGGCCTCCCGGCAGATGGCGCTGATGTTCGCCCTGGGTCTGGGGCTGTCGCTGGCCGGGATCCCGTCGGTCCCGGGGCAGCGGACCGCGCTTGTGGTGCTCGCCGCGGTGCAGGCCGTCCTGGCCCTCCTGGCCTGGTGGCTTCCGTGGCACCGGTCCGACCCCCGTGCCCCCCTGGTGCTGAGCCTGCCCGCGCTGGTGATCCTGGCCCTGTCCACCTGGGCGTTCGGCGGGAGCACGGCGGGTACGGCCCCGTTCTACCTGCTGCTGGCCGTCTGGGCGGGCATGCACTTCTCCGTGCGGGCCGTACTGGCGCTGTCCCCGTTCGTGGCCGCGTCCTACCTGGTGCCGCTGTTCGCCGTCGAGCGGGGGCCGATGACCCTCACCGGCGCGGTGACATTCGTGCCCGCGCTGGTAGGGGTAGGCGTGCTGATCGCCCGCCAGATGGAGCACCAGCGCCGCGACCGGGAGACCATCCGCCGCATGGAGCGCTGGCGGGCCGCGCTGAGCGCCACTCTGGCGCACGACGTGCGCTCCCCGCTGACCTCCGTCCAGTTCGCGCTGGAGACCCTGGACGAGGAGGGGGAGCTGCCCGCGGAGCAGCGGCACTCGATCGTCTCCGTGGCGCTGCGGCAGACCGGCCGGATCCGGCGGCTGGCGGCCGGCCTGCTGGACGCCGACCGCCTCGACAGCCGCGGCGGCCTCCGCCTGGACCTGACCACCGTGCCCCTGCGCGCCGCCGTGGAGGAGGCGGTCGGCTACCTCGGCACCCCGGTGCGGGTCGAGGTCCCCGACGGTCTCACGGTGCGGGCCGACCCGCAGCGGCTGGAGCAGATGCTGGTCAACCTCACCGCCAACGCCGCCCGCCACGGCGCCCCGCCGATCGTGGTCAGCGCGGCGCCCGACGGGCGGGGCATGCTCGCCGTGCACGTGCGCGATCACGGTGCCGGCGTGCCCGAGGACAAGCGCCCCCTGCTGTTCTCCCGCTTCAGCAGCGCCGACACCGGCGGCGGTTCGGTCGGCCTGGGCCTGTGGATCACCCGCGAGCTGGCCCGCGCGCACGGCGGCGACGCCTCCTACGCCCCGGCCGACCCCGGCAGCCGCTTCACCGTCACCCTGCCCGCCGGCTAGCCGCCGGCGGCCTCGCGCAGGGCGGTCCGGGAGAGCCGGTCGGCGGCCCGGGTCGTCTCCGGGAGCCGGTAGCGGGGGCTGAGCGCCAGCACGTGCCGGCAGGCCGTCTCCAGGTCGATCCGGTGTCCGGTGGAGACGAAGACCGGCTTGACGCCGTCCTGGGTGCGGAGCACGCGCCCCACGACGTCGCCGTCCAGCACCAGGTCGCTCCACGCCCCCCGCTCCCGGCCCGGCTCCCGGTGGGAGCCGACGAACGCGGTCTTGCCCACGCCCACGGTGGGCAGGCCGGTCAGCACGCCCAGATGGCAGGCCAGACCGAAGCGGCGCGGGTGCGCCAGGCCGTACCCGTCGCAGACGACCAGGTCGGGGACGATGGTGAGCCGTTCCAGCGCCTCGGTGAGGGAGGGCAGCTCGCGGAAGGCGAGCAGTCCGGGGACGTACTCGAAGGCGGTCCGGCCGGTCACCGCGACCTGCTCGACGACCCGGTGGGTCACCGCGTCGAGGACGACGACCGCGGCGGCCAGCCGGTCGCCGGCGTAGGCGACGTCCACTCCGGCGACCGCCGCCGGACGGCGGGGGCCGGGACCGGCCAGGTCGAGCGAGGCGCGCAGGGCGTCCTGTACGGCCTCGGCCTCGGCGGCGGTCTCCGGCCAGGGGTGGGAGAGCTGAATCTTCACACTCCGTGACGATATATCCCAGACGCCTTCGGATGCGCTCTCCGGTCATTACGGAACGTCACCCTCTCATTTGCCTCAGTAACCGTTCGCGACGGCCGAACAGTGAGGCGACAACAGGTTGTGCACCGGCCGCCGTTCGCCCGCAGGCCGGAGCCGAGTCCCGGCCGGGGCGCCGCCCCCGGCCGGGAGCCTTCCACCGGACCCCGCCCGCCGCGGCGCGGGTCCTCCTCCGGCGGGCAGCAGAAAGGGAACGCGTCCTTGTCCGCTCTGTCACGCGTCTTCTACCGCGGAACCCTCTCCGCGGGCCTGGCCTTCACCGCCCTCGCCGGATTCGCCGCGCTGCCCGCCGAGGCGGCCGTCGCCGCCGCCCTCCCGGTCGCCGACGACCAGCAGGGCGGGGCCCCCTTCGCGGAGATGCAGTCCCGGATCGCCGAGATCGAGTCCAGGATCGAGACGCTCCAGAGACGGACCCCCCAGGAGCCGCCCGCGGAGACCGCGCTCCGGACGCCGGACTCCACCGGGACCGGGGCGCAGGCCGGAGAGCTGCGGCTGCCCGGGCAGGCCGCACTGGACGAGGTCCAGGCGCAGCTGGAGGGAGGAGGCCTGCGGCTGCCCGAGCTCCAGTCCGGAGACCTGCGGCTGCCCGAGCCGCTCCAGCCCGGAGGCGCCCGGACGCAGGCCGGAGGGCTGCCGTTGCCCGAGGCCGCCCCCCAGGACGCCCGGACGCAGGCCGCGGGCGGCACGGCCGCCGCCAGGGTGCGGCAGGTCGTCACGACGGCGCTCGGCAAGGTCGGGGAGGGCGAGCGGAAGGACGGTACGACCTTCTACGGAGCCTGGTACGACGACTACACCGACCAGAAGGGCTTCGCCGGGGCGGCCTGGTGCGACATGTTCCTTTCGTGGGTGGCCGTCCAGCACGGCCTGGAGAAGCAGATGGGAGTCTTCGCCTACACCCCCTGGCACGCGGAGTGGTTCAAGAAGCAGGGCCGGTTCGACCGCAAGCCGCAGGCCGGCGACCTCGTCTTCTTCGACTGGGCGGGTTCGCGCAGCATCTCGGCGATCGACCACATCGGCCTGGTGACCGGGGTCAACCCCGACGGCTCGGTCTCCACCGTGGAGGGGAACATCAGCGACAAGGTCGTGACCCGCACCCGCACCATGGACACCATCGTCGGGTTCGGCCACCCCGCCTACGGCGGCTGATCCGCCCGTCGCCGGGCCCGCGGACCGGTCCGGAGCCCTCCGCGCAGGTTCCGGACCGGTTCCCGGGGGTCCCCGGCCGGATCCGCCGGCACGCCGCGGCTCCCGCGTCGTCCGCTCACGCGGATCGCGCGGGAGCGGGCGGGGCACCGCGTCCGGCGCAGGGTGGACGGACGCGTGATGTGAACGCTAACAACGCGAACTCCCAACATCTAAGGCTCCCCGGGCGCCCCGCGTCAAGACCGGGTTAACAGCGGGTTTCGCGCAGGCGGGATGTGATACGACCGTAATCCTGAAGATGCTTGACGCGGCGTGTTGTTAGCGTTCACAGTCTGTCCCAGGCCATCCGGTGCAGCCCGCCCGAGGCCGTTCGAAACCGACGAGGGGAGCCGCCCGTGGCACCGAGCAAGGAGCGTCTGCCCGTGATGGCGGACGTGGCCCGGCTGGCGGGTGTCTCGCACCAGACGGTCTCGCGGGTGCTCAACGACCACCCCAACGTCCGCGCCGAGACCCGCATCCGGGTCATGGACGCGATCGACCGGCTGGGCTACCGGCGCAACCTCGTGGCCCGCGCCCTCGTCACCAGGCACTCGCGCACGCTCGGCGTCGTCAGCTTCGATACGACCCTGTACGGCCCGGCGAGCACCGTCTACGGCATCGAGCAGGCGGCCAGGGCGGCGGGTTACTTCGTCAGCATCGTCAGCCTCAAGTCCATCGACCGGGCAGGGGTGCGCGACGCGCTCGACTACCTGGCGGAGCAGGCCGTCGACGGCATCGTCGTGGTCGCCCCGCAGCGGTCGGCGGCCCGTGCGCTGGCCGATCTGCCCGCGGGCATCCCCGTGGTGGCCGTCGAGGGCGGCGAGGCCGGGGACGTCTCCACGGTCAGCGTCGACCAGGTCGAAGGCGCCCGGCTGGTCACCGAGCACCTGCTCGGACTCGGCCACGGGACGGTCTGGCACGTGAGCGGCCCGTCGGACTGGCTGGAGGCCGAAGGGCGGATCCAGGGCTGGCGGGCGGCGCTGTCCGACGCCGGCCGGGAGGCGCCCGAGGTGCTGTCCGGTGACTGGAGCCCGCGTTCGGGATACGAGGCCGGGCGGCGCCTGGCCGGGATGGAGGGCGTCACGGCGGTGTTCGTGGCCAACGACCAGATGGCGCTCGGCGTGCTGAGGGCGTTCGCCGAGGAGGGGGTGCGCGTACCCGGCCGGATCAGCGTGGCCGGCTTCGACGACATCCCCGAGTCGGAGTTCTTCTCGCCGCCGCTCACCACGGTCAGGCAGGACTTCGCCGCGGTGGGCCGGCGCAGCATCGAGGTGCTGCTCCGGCGGATAGAGACACGCGAGCAGTGGGTCCGCGAAGCGTTCGTGGTCCCGCCGGAGCTCGTGATCAGGGCCAGCACCTCGCCGGCCTGAGAAAGCCCGTCGCGAAGGGATCGGGGGTGACGTCGCGACGTGATGTTAGCGCTAACGGAAACACGCTCACGAGATCGTGAGAAGAGAGGAACGATGATCGTGTTCAAGAGGATGTCAGCGCTGCTGCTGGCCGGTGTCACCATCATGGCCGCAGCGGGATGCGGAAGCGGCGGCGACACCACCGCCTCCGCCGGCGGAGCGGACGACGGCAAGATCACCATGGGCTTCGCCCAGGTGGGCGCGGAGAGCGGCTGGCGCACGGCCAACACCAAGTCCATCCAGGAGTCGGCCAAGGCCGCCGGGATCGAGCTGAAGTTCTCCGACGCCCAGCAGAAGCAGGAGAACCAGATCAAGGCGATCCGCTCCTACATCCAGCAGAAGGTGGACGTCATCGCCTTCTCGCCGGTCGTGGAGTCCGGCTGGGACAACGTGCTCAAGGAGGCGCAGACCGCCAAGATCCCGGTGATCCTCACCGACCGCGCGGTGGACTCGGCCGACACCAGCCTCTACAAGACCTTCCTCGGCTCCGACTTCGTCGAGGAGGGCCGCAAGGCCGGCAAGTGGCTGGTGGAGGAGTACAAGGACTCCACCGACACGGTGAACATCGTCGAGCTGCAGGGCACCACCGGCTCCGCGCCCGCCAACGACCGCAAGGCCGGGTTCGCCGAGGTCATCGGGGCCGAGTCCAAGTTCAAGGTGATCGCCTCGCAGACCGGCGACTTCACCCGGGCCAAGGGCAAGGAGGTCATGGAGGCCTTCCTGAAGTCCAACCCGGACATCGACGTGCTCTACGCGCACAACGACGACATGGGCCTGGGCGCCATCGAGGCGATCGAGGGCGCCGGCAAGGTCCCCGGCAAGGACATCAAGATCATCACGGTCGACGCGGTCAAGGACGGTATGCAGGCGCTCGCCGACGGGAAGATCAACTTCATCGTCGAGTGCAGCCCCATCCTCGGCCCGCAGCTGATGGACCTCGCCAAGAAGGTCGTCGCCGGTGAGCAGGTGCCCGCGCGCGTGCTGACCGAGGAGACGACGTTCACCCCCGAGCAGGCGAAGGCCGCCCTGCCCACCCGCCCGTACTGACCGGACCGGGCCGCTTGCGGACTCGCACTCCGCGAGCGGCCCGTCTCCCCGAAGGAAAGGGACGCCGCAATGGCACCCCCCGCCCCGATCCTGCAGATGAGCGGGATCTGCAAGGAGTTCCCCGGCGTGAAGGCGCTGTCCGGCGTCGACTTCCGGCTCCTCCCCGGAGAGGTGCACGCGCTGATGGGGGAGAACGGCGCAGGCAAGTCGACCCTCATCAAGGTGCTCACCGGCGTCTACGACATCGACGGCGGCCGGATCACCCTGAACGGTCAGGACGTCGTCTTCGCCGGCCCCCTCCAGGCGCAGCAGGCCGGGATCAGCACGGTCTACCAGGAGGTCAACCTCTGCGCGAACCTCTCGGTCGCGGAGAACATCTTCATCGGCCGCGAGCCGCGCCGCCTGGGCCGGATCCAGTGGAAGCGGATGCGGCGGCGCGCCGCCGAGCTGCTCGCCGGGCTCGACCTGCACATCGACGTCTCGGCACCGCTGTCCTCCTACTCCCTGGCCGTCCAGCAGATGGTGGCCATCGCCCGCGCGGTCGACATCTCCGCCCGGGTGCTCATCCTCGACGAACCCACCTCCAGCCTCGACAGCGGCGAGGTCGAGCAGCTCTTCCGGGTGATGCGCCGCCTCAAGGCCGAGGGCATCGCCATCCTGTTCGTCTCCCACTTCCTCGACCAGATCTACGAGATCTCCGACCGGATGACGATCCTGCGCAACGGCAGCCTGGTGGGGGAGTACCTCACCAGCGAGCTCGGCCAGGTCGAGCTGGTCGGCAAGATGATCGGCCGGGAGCTGGCCGACCTGGAGAAGCTGGAGGACAGGCCGCCGGCGCGGACGAGCGAGCCGCTGGTGCAGACCGAGGCGCTGGGCCGCAGCGGCGCGATCGAACCGTTCACGCTCACCGTGCACAAGGGCGAGGTGGTCGGCCTGGCCGGACTGCTCGGCTCGGGCCGCACCGAGATCGCCCGCCTGCTGTTCGGCGCGGACCACGCGAGCACCGGCGCGCTCCGGATCGACGGCGAGCCCGTCACCCTGCGCACGCCGCGCCTGGCGATGAACCGCGGGGTCGCGTTCTGCTCGGAGAACCGGCGGGCCGAGGGCCTCATCCCCGACCTCACCGTCCGGGAGAACATCGTGCTGGCGCTGCAGGCGATGCGCGGCTGGCACCGGCCGATCCCCCGGCGCACCCAGGACGAGCTGGTCGACAAGTACGTCGCCGCGCTGAACATCCGCCCGGCCGACCCCGAGCAGCTGGTCCGCAACCTCAGCGGCGGCAACCAGCAGAAGGTGCTGCTGGCCCGCTGGCTCATCCTCGAACCCCGCCTGCTCATCCTGGACGAACCCACCCGCGGCATCGACGTCGGCGCGAAGGCGGAGATCCAGCGCCTGGTCGCCGAGCTCTCCGACGGCGGCATGGCCGTGCTGTTCGTCTCCGCGGAGCTGGAGGAGGTGCTCCGCCTCAGCCACAAGGTCGCCGTCCTGCGGGACCGGAAGCTGGTGGCCGAGCTGCCCAACGACGACGGCCTCACCACCGGAGTGATCATGGAGACCATCGCGAGCGGAGGCCGCGCATGACCGCGCTCGTCAGGCACCGCCTCTTCTGGCCGGCCGCCGTCCTGCTCCTGCTGCTGGCCGCCAACGTGGCGTTCACGCCGGGCTTCCTGTCCATCGAGATGAAGGACGGCCACCTCTACGGCAGCCTCATCGACATCTTCCGCTTCGGCGCGCCGCTGATCCTGGTGGCGATCGGCATGACGCTCGTCATCGCCACCGGCGGCATCGACCTGTCGGTCGGCTCGGTCGTGGCCATCTCCGGCGCCCTGGCCTGCCTGCACATCAGCGGCCTGCCCGACCAGAACGACGTGGGCGGCGTGCTGACCGCCGTCGGGCTGGCCCTGGGCCTCGCCCTGGTGCTGGGCGCCTGGAACGGGTTCCTGGTCGCCGGCATCGGCATCCAGCCGATCATCGCGACGCTGATCATCATGGTCGCCGGGCGCGGTCTCGCCCAGCTGATCACCGACGGCCAGATCGTCACCGTCAACAGCGCCTCCTACAAGCTCATCGGCGGCGGCTACTGGCTGACGCTCCCGTTCAGCATCCTCATCGTGCTGGCCGTGCTGGCGCTCACCGCGTTCCTCACCCGCCGCCTGGCCCTGGGGATGCTGGTGGAGTCCATCGGCGGCAACGCCACGGCGAGCCGGCTGGCGGGCATCCGCTCGCGCGGGCTGACCGTGGCGGTCTACGCCTTCTGCGCCCTGTGCGCGGGCATCGCCGGACTGATGATCAGCTCCAACGTCTCCAGCGCCGACGGCAACAACGCGGGCCTGTGGATCGAGCTCGACGCCATCCTCGCCGTCGTGATCGGCGGCACCTCCCTGATGGGCGGCCGGTTCTCGCTCGGCGGCACCGTGCTCGGCGCGCTGGTCATCCAGACGCTGACCACCACGATCTACTCGATCGGCATCCCGCCGGAGACCACCCTGCTGTTCAAGGCGCTCGTGGTGACCGTCGTGTGCCTGGTGCAGTCCCCCGCCTTCCGCGAGAAGGTCTTCCAGCGCCGCGGGCGCCGCCGACCGGCCGCGCCCCAGGCCACCGACGACGAGAAGGTGGAGGTGCCGGCATGAGCTCGGGCATCCTGACCTCCGCCCGGCTGCGGCTGCCCGGCCGCCTCCGGAGCGCCTACATCCCCGTCCTGGCGACGGCCGGCCTGCTGGCGGCGATGTTCGTCGCCGGAGGCGTGCGCTACACGGGGTTCGCCAGCGGGCAGGTCGTGCTCAACGTCTTCATCGACAACGCCTTCCTGCTCGTGGTCGCGGTCGGCATGACCTTCGTGATCCTCACCGGCGGCATCGACCTGTCGGTCGGCGCGGTCGTCGCGCTGTCCACGATGGTCTCGGCGAGCCTCATGACGGACGGCGGCTGGCCGCCGCTGCTGGTGGTCCCGCTGGTGCTGCTCATCGGCTCGGCGCTCGGCCTGGCGATGGGCTGCATCATCCACTACTTCGACATCCAGCCGTTCATCGTCACGCTGGCCGGCATGTTCCTGGCCCGCGGCCTGTGCTACGTGATCGGCACCGACTCGATCTCGATCACCGATCCGGCCTACACGGCCGTCGCCCAGGCGCGGATCGCGCTGCCGGGTGAGATGGCCGTCTCGGTGAGCGTCCTGATCGCGGTGGCGGTGGCGGGCGCGGCGGCGTACGTGCTGCACTACACCCGCCTGGGCCGCAACGTCTACGCGATCGGCGGCAGCGAGCAGTCGGCGCTGCTCATGGGCCTGCCCGTGGCCAGGACGAAGATCGCGGTCTACACGATCAGCGGCTTCTGCTCCGCGCTCGGCGGCGTGCTGTTCTCGCTCTACACTCTCTCCGGGTACGGTCTCAACGCGCTCGGCATGGAACTGGACGCGATCGCCGCGGTCGTCATCGGCGGCACCCTGCTGACCGGCGGGTCCGGCTACCTCGCGGGCACCGTCCTCGGGGTGCTCGTGCTCGGCCTGATCCAGACGATCATCAGCTTCGAGGGCACCCTCAGCTCCTGGTGGACCAAGATCTTCATCGGGCTGCTGCTCTTCGCCTTCATCCTGCTCCAGCGCCTCATCTCCGCGCGCCGGGCGTGACCCGTCCCCCCGCGGAGCCGTACCTCGTGAATCCTTCCGAACCAGGAGAGAGTGTGAACGCTAACAGCGACCGATACGTGGTCGGCGTCGACTTCGGCACGCTGTCCGGCCGCGCCGTGGTGGTCCGGGTCGCCGACGGCGCCGAGCTGGGCAGCGCCGTGCACGAGTACCCCCACCGGGTGATCGACGACCGGCTGCCCGGCACGGACGTGCGGCTGGGGCCGGACTGGGCGCTGCAGTCGCCCGAGGACTGGCGCGAGGTCCTGCGCACCGCCGTGCCGGAGGCGATCATCGCCGCTGGGATCTCCCCGGCGCAGGTCGTCGGCATCGGCACCGACTTCACCGCCTGCACGGTGCTGCCGGCCACCACCGACGGCACCCCCCTGTGCGAGACCGAGGGCCTGGCGGCCCGGCCGCACGCCTGGCCGAAGCTCTGGAAGCACCACGCCGCCCAGCCGCACGCCGACCGGATCAACGCCGCCGCGGCCAAGCGGGGCGAGACCTGGCTGCCCCGCTACGGCGGGAAGATCTCCTCGGAGTGGCAGTTCGCCAAGGCGCTGCAGGTGCTGGAGGAGGACCCCGAGGTCTACGCCGCCGCCGACCACTGGATCGAGGCCGCGGACTGGATCGTCTGGCAGCTGACCGGCGTGCAGACCCGCAACGTCTGCACGGCCGGCTACAAGGCGATCCGCCAGGACGGGACCTACCCGTCCGACGACTTCCTGGCCGAGCTGAATCCCGCCCTCGCCGGTCTCACCGGCAAGCTCGGCCCGGAACCGGTGCCGCTCGGCGGCCTCGCGGGCACGCTGTCCGCGACGGCCGCCGGGTGGACCGGACTCCCCGAGGGCATCGCGGTCGCCGTCGGCAACGTCGACGCGCACGTCACCGCCGCCGCCGCCGACGCCGTACGGCCCGGCCAGATGGTCGCGATCATGGGCACCTCGACCTGCCACATCATGCCCTCCGACAGCCTCGCCGAGGTCCCCGGCATGTGCGGTGTGGTCCGCGACGGGATCGTGCCGGGGCTGTGGGGCTACGAGGCGGGCCAGTCCGCCGTCGGCGACATCTTCGGCTGGTTCGTCGACACCTGCGTGCCCGGCTCCTACGAGCGCGAGGCCGAGCGCAAGGGCGTCTCGGTGCACGAGCACCTGGCCGCCCTCGCCGCCGAGCAGGCGGTCGGGCAGCACGGCCTGGTGGTGCTGGACTGGCACAACGGCAACCGGTCGGTGCTCGTCGACCACGACCTGTCGGCGGTGGTCGTCGGCCAGACGCTCGCCACCCGGCCCGAGGACACCTACCGGGCGCTCATCGAGGCCACCGCCTTCGGCGCCCGCACGATCGTGGAGGCGTTCGAGTCCTCCGGCGTGCCGGTGCGGGAGTTCGTGGTCGCCGGCGGGCTGCTGAAGAACCGCTTCCTCATGCAGGTCTACGCCGACGTGCTGCGCCGCCCGCTGTCGGTGATCGGTTCCGAGCAGGGCTGCGCCCTCGGCTCGGCGATCCACGCGGCCGTCGCCGCCGGGGCCTACCCCGACATCACCGCCGCCGCCGCCGCGATGGGCAAGCGCACCGAGGCCGCCTACCTGCCCGACCCGGAGCGGGCCGACGCCTACGACCGGCTGTACGCCGAGTACCGCCGCCTGCACGACCACTTCGGCCGGGGCGAGGACTCCGCCGGCGCCGCCGGTGCCGGCCGCAACGACGTCCTGCACCGGCTGCGGGCCCTGCGCAACGAGGCCGGCGAGGCGGGCGCGTGAGCCGTCCCGCCGCGTCCGTGCCCGCGTCCGTGCCCGCGCCCGCGCCCGCGTCCGTGCCCGTGCCCGTGCCCGGGCCCGCGCCCGCGGGCGCCTCCGACCACCGTTCCACCGATTCGCGCCGGCCTCGGCGGCCGGCCAGGGAGAACCGATGACCACCGCCATCACCGGCAGCGCCGTCAGCGCCGTCACCGCCCTGCGGGAGACCGTCTGCCGCCTCCACGACGAGCTGGTCCGCTACGGCCTCGTCGCCTGGACCGCCGGGAACGTCTCCGGCCGGGTGCCCGGCGAGGACCTGTTCGTCATCAAGCCCAGCGGCATCTCCTACGACGACCTGACGCCCGAGTCGATCGTGGTGTGCGACCTGGACGGCAACCTGGTCGACGGCGACCTCGCCCCGTCCAGCGACACGGCCGCGCACGCCTACGTCTACCGCGCCATGCCGCACGTCGGCGGCGTCGTGCACACCCACTCGACCTACGCCTCGGCCTGGGCGGCCCGCGGCGAGGCGATCCCGTGCGTGCTCACCGCGATGGCCGACGAGTTCGGCGGGGAGATCCCCGTGGGACCGTTCGCGCTGATCGGCAACGACGACATCGGCAAGGGCGTCGTCGCCACGCTGGAGGGCCACCGCTCCCCGGCGGTGCTCATGCAGAACCACGGGGTGTTCACCATCGGCAAGGACGCCCGGGCCGCGGTGAAGGCCGCCGTCATGTGCGAGGACGTCGCCCGGACCGTGCACGTCGCCCGCCAGCTCGGCGAGCCGCTGCCGATCGCCCAGGCCGACATCGACCGCCTCCACGACCGCTACCAGAACGTCTACGGCCAGCGCTGAACCGCATGTACAAGGAGTCCGAACAGATGAAGTCCCTCAACGGCCGCGAGATCTGGTTCCTCACCGGGAGCCAGGGCCTGTACGGCGAGGACACGCTGCGCCAGGTGGCCGAGCAGTCCAGGCAGATCGCCCAGGCGCTGAACGACGCCGAGGCCGTGCCGTTCCGGGTGGAGTGGAAGCCGGTGCTCACCGACGCCGACGCCATCCGCCGGGTCTGCCTGGAGGCGAACGCCGACGACGCCTGCATCGGCGTCATCGCCTGGATGCACACGTTCTCCCCGGCCAAGATGTGGATCGCCGGGCTGGACGCGCTGCGCACCCCGCTGCTGCACCTGCACACCCAGGCGAACATGGCGCTGCCCTGGGACTCCATCGACATGGACTTCATGAACCTGAACCAGGCGGCGCACGGCGACCGCGAGTTCGGTTACATCCAGTCGCGGCTCGGCGTGCCCCGCAAGACCGTCGCCGGGCACGTCGGCGACCCGTCGGTCGCGGCCCGGATCGGTGCCTGGGCCCGGGCCGCCGCCGGGCGCGCCGAGGTCGGCTCGCTCCGGCTGGCCCGCTTCGGCGACAACATGCGGGACGTGGCCGTAACCGAGGGCGACAAGGTGGAGGCGCAGCGGCGCTTCGGCGTCTCGGTCAACACCTACGGGGTCAACGACCTGGTCGCCGCCGTCGACGCCGCGTCCGACGCCGAGGTCGACGTGCTCGTCGGCGAGTACGAGGACGTCTACAAGGTCGCGCCCGAGCTGCGCTCCGGCGGCGAGCGCCACGACTCGCTGCGCTACGCCGCCCGCATCGAGCTGGGCCTGCGCGGCTTCCTGGAGGCGGGCCGGTTCGGCGCGTTCACCACGAACTTCGAGGACCTCGGCGGCCTGCGGCAGCTGCCGGGCCTGGCCGTGCAGCGGCTGATGGCCGACGGGTACGGCTTCGGCGGCGAGGGCGACTGGAAGACCTCGGTGCTGCTGCGCACGCTCAAGACGATGTCGGCGGGCCTGCCCGGCGGCACCTCGTTCATGGAGGACTACACCTACCACCTGAACCCGGGCCAGGAGCTCATCCTCGGCGCGCACATGCTGGAGGTCTGCCCGACGATCGCCTCCGGCACGCCGTCGTGTGAGATCCACCCGCTGAGCATCGGCGGCCGGGAGGACCCGGTCCGGCTCGTCTTCGACGCCGAGCCCGGCCCCGCGGTGGTGGTCGGCCTGGCCGACATGGGCGAGCGGTTCCGGCTGGTCGCCAACGAGATCGACGTCGTCGAGCCCGCCGCGCCGCTGCCGAACCTGCCGGTGGCCCGCGCGGTGTGGCGGCCCCGGCCGGACCTGCGCACCTCCGCCGAGGCCTGGCTCACCGCCGGAGCCCCGCACCACACCGTGCTGTCGGCCGCGATCGGCGCCGAGGAGCTCACCGACTTCGCCGACATGCTCGGCGTCGAGCTGCTCGTCATCGACGCCGACACCACCTCCCGGCAGTTCGCCAAGGAGCTGCGCTGGAACCAGGCCTACTACCGCCTGGCCCAGGGCTTCTGACAGGGCTTCCGGCCCGGCCCGGCTCGGGGCCGGCGGCCGCGTCGGACGGGTCCTGCCCGCCCCGCCCCGGGGAGAGATCGGGGAAGGGGCGGGTAGGAGCCCGGGCATGACGCGAATCGGATACACGATGATGTGCGAGCAGACGCCCGCCCGGCAGCTGGTGGACGACGTGGTCGCGGCCGAGCGGGCCGGCTTCGACTACGCGGTCGTCTCCGACCACTACTTCCCGTGGCTGGAGGAGATGGGGCACTCGCCGTACGCCTGGTCGGTGCTCGGCGCGGCGGCGTACGCCACGGAGAGCCTGCCGCTGATGACCTACGTGACCTGCCCGATCATGCGCTACCACCCGGCGGTGGTGGCGCAGAAGGCGGCCACCGTGGGAGTGCTGTCCGGCGGCCGGTTCACGCTCGGGCTGGGCGCGGGGGAGAACCTCAACGAGCACGTGATCGGCCAGGGCTGGCCGCCCGTCAACACCCGGCACGAGATGTTCCGCGAGGCCATCGAGATCATCAAGGGGCTCTTCGAGGGCGGCTACTTCACCTACCGGGGCGAGTACTTCGACGTCGACTCGGCCAAGCTGTTCGACCTGCCCGAGCAGCCGGTGCCGCTGGCGATCGCCGCCTCCGGCACGCAGTCCGGCGACATCGCCGCCCGGTACGGCGACGCGCTCGTCGCGGTGGACCCGGACACGGACCTGGTGCGCTGGTTCAACGACTCGCGCGGCCAGGGCAGGCCGGTCTACGGCCAGCTGGCGATCAGCTACGACCCGGACCGCGACGCGGCGGTGGAGCGCGCGCACCGGCTCTGGCGCTGGGCCCTGCCCGGCTGGAAGGTCATGGCCGAGCTGCCGGCCCCGGTCAACTTCGCCGCCGCAGCCGAGACCGTGCGCCCGGAGGACGTCGCGGAGAAGATCCCGTGCGGCGCCGACGTGGAGGCGGTCGTCGAGGCCGTCCGCGCCTACACCGATGCCGGGTTCACCCACGTCGCACTGGTCCAGATCGGCGCCGAGCACCAGCGCGCGTTCATCGAGTGGTCGGAGAAGGAACTGCTGCCCGCCCTGCGGCGGGGGTGAGCCGTACGGCACGGCCGGAGCGACCGTCCGCCTGCCCGGTCCCGCGGCCCGCGCCACGTGGCGCAGACCGCGGGACGGCCCCGGCACAGGGGCTCAGCGACGCGGGTCCGGGCCCTCGGTGACGCCCCAGGCCTCCGCGAGCCGGCCGTCGGCGACGCGGAAGATCTCGATGAGCACCGGCCGGGCGCCGCCGCCCGGAGCGGTCATCCCCTCGACGGACGAGCGCACGGCGACCTTGTCGCCGTCGACCAGGATGTCGTCGGCGACGACGCGCATGGCCGGGAACCGGGCGACGACCTGGCGCCAGGCCTCCCTGCCCGCTTCGAACCCGGTGGCGCCGAGCGGGTGGTTGCGGAAGCCGGGGGTGAACAGGTCGGCGGCCTCGTCGAACCGCCGGGTGTTGAAGCATTCCTGCATCCGCAGGATCAGGGTGCGGGCTTGCTCACGGGTGGTCATCGGAGCGGCCTCCTGGTGTCCGGTGGGATCCGGCCGCGGCGGAACGGCGCGGGCATTAAACGGGTCGTCGCCCCGTTTATACCGGGCAGCATACGGGGCTCTGCCCCGGTTAAGCTAGGGGTGAGATGTCCAGCCGAACGCCTGACCGCACTCCGGCCGAGCCGGTGACGCCTCCCGGGGACGACCGGGGGCTGCGGGCCGACGCGCGCCGCAACCGTGAGCGGGTGCTGCGGACCGCGCAGCGGCTGTTCGCCGCGCACGGCCTGGGTGTCCCGCTCGACGAGATCGCCCGCCGCGCGGGTGTCGGCCCCGGCACCGTCCACCGGCACTTCCCCACCAAGGAGGCGCTGTACCTCGCCGTTGCGATCGACCGGATCAGGCGACTGGTGGCGGAGGGTGAGGCGCTCGCCGGCACCGGCGATCCGGCCGCCCTGTTCACCCTGCTGTCCCGGATGACGGCCTCGGGCGCGGAGAACGCGGCGGTGAAGAGCGCGCTCGCGGCCGCCGAGTTCGACCTGCGCGACGCCGCGCCGGACGCCGCGGCGGACCTCACGCACCAGGTCGCACGCCTGCTCGACCGCGCCCGCCGCGCCGGCGTCGTACGCCACGACGTCACGGCCGACGAGGTGATGGCGATCGTCGCCGGCGCCTTCGCCGCGATCCGCCACGCCGGTGAGGACGCCGGTCAGGAACGCTCCGCGCACATCGCCGGGATCATCCTCGACGGGCTGCGGCCCCGGTGACACGGCCCCGCGGAGCGGGGGTGTCAGGGGGCCGCCGAAGTCCGCCGGAAAAACATCGCGGCGGGATGTCGAGAATCCGAGTGCGGCTCCGTCTCCGGAGCGAACACGGCCACAATGGGCCGCACGAGCACCGAGGAGAACACGATGGCCAAATACCTGCTGCTGAAGCACTACCGCGGCGCCCCGGCTCCGGTCAACGACGTGCCGATGGACCGGTGGACGCCGGAGGAGATCTCGGCCCACGTGCGGTACATGCACGACTTCGCCGACCGGCTGGAGGCCACCGGCGAGTTCGTCGACGGTCAGGCGCTCTCCCCGGAGGGCACGTTCGTCCGCTACGACGGCGAGGGACGGCCGCCGGTCACCGACGGGCCGTTCGCCGAGACCAAGGACCTGATCGCCGGCTGGATGGTGATCGACGTCGAGACCTACGAACGGGCGCTCGAACTGGCCGGAGAGCTGTCCGCGGCTCCGGGGGCGGGCGGGAAGCCGATCCACGAGTGGCTCGAGGTGCGCCCCTTCCTGGCCGCGCCCCCGACCATCACGGAGTGACGCACGGTGGACGAGGTCCTGCTGCGGACCCTCACCCCCGCCGTGACCGGCGTCCTCGTCCGTCGCGGAGCAGACTTCGCGGCGGCCGAGGACGCCGTGCAGGACGCCCTGGTCGAGGCCGTGCGCGTGTGGCCGGACGACCCGCCGTGCGACCCCAAGGGCTGGCTGGTCACCGTGGCCTGGCGCAGGTTCCTGGACGCCGCCCGCAGCGACGCCTCCCGGCGGCACCGCGAGGCACGCGTCGAGCACGAGCCCGCGCCCGGCCCGGTCCAGGAGGGGGACGACACGCTCCGGCTGTACTTCCTGTGCGCGCACCCGTCGCTGACACCGGCCTCGGCCGTCGCGCTCACCCTGCGCGCGGTCGGCGGCCTGACCACGCGCCAGATCGCGCAGGCCTACCTCGTGCCGGAGGCGACCATGGCCCAGCGCATCAGCAGGGCCAAGCGGACCGTCGCGGGCGTCCGGTTCGACCGGCCCGGTGACGTCGCCACGGTGCTGCGCGTGCTCTACCTGGTCTTCAACGAGGGCTACTCCGGCGACGTCGATCTCGCCGCCGAGGCGATCCGGCTCACCCGGCGGCTCGCGGCCGCGATCGACCACCCGGAGGCGGCGGGGCTGCTCGCGCTCATGCTGCTGCACCACGCGCGGCGGCCGGCCCGGACCGGCCCCGGCGGCAGGCTCGTGCCCCTCGCCGAGCAGGACCGCGGCCGGTGGGACACCCGCCTGATCGCCGAGGGCGTCGGCGTGCTCCAGACGGCCCTGGCCCGCGACCGCCTGGGCGAGTTCCAGGCCCAGGCGGCCATCGCCGCGCTCCACGCCGACGCCCGGACGGCCGCGGAGACCGACTGGGTGCAGATCGTCGAGTGGTACGACGAACTGGTGCGTCTCACCGGCAGCCCGGTGGCCCGCCTCAACCGGGCCGTCGCGGTCGGCGAGGCCGACGGCCCGCGGGCCGGCCTGGCCGCCCTGGCCGGGCTCGACCCCGCGCTGCCCCGCCACGCCGCCGTCGCGGCGTACCTGCACGAGCGCGACGGCGACCCGGTGACGGCGGCGCGGCTGTACGCCGAAGCCGCCCGAGCGGCGCCCAGCCTTCCCGAATGCGAGCACCTCACGCGGCAGGCCGCACGGCTCAACGCGCGACTGCGCGGTTGAGCCGTGCGGCGCGGGGGGTCAGCCCTCGAACGACACGGTGGCGAACCGGTACCAGGTCTTGCCGTTCTCGTCCCCGTAGTGGACCCGGCCGGTCATGACCTTGCCGTACGCCGCCTGCCAGGTGTGGCTGCTCTCCTTGTACTCGCGGCTGGTGTCCCCGTCGATCAGCCGCACCTGCTGGCCCCGCCAGTACATCGCGCCGGTTCGGTACCTCGTGTCGCCGTTCTCGTCGCCTTCGTGCCACCGGCCGACGACCACCTGGTGGTCGGGGGCGCTGTAGTCGGCCCTGCTCTCCCGCTGCGCGGGGGTCCAGTCTCCGGCGTGCACCTGGACCTGCTCGCCGTCGATCAGGATCCGGCTGCAGTGGTAGGTGGTCTTCGCGTTCTCGTCGCCGTAGTGCGAGCGGCCGGTGAGCACCTGGTTCGGCGGGCAGGTGAACTGGACGCCCCACCACTCGGACACGGTCTCGCTGTAGATGCGTTCCATCTTGATCGTCACCGCCGCCGAGGCGGGGGCGGCCATGGTGGTGGCCGACAGTGCGGCGACCACGGCGACGACGGACAGGGCCTTGCCGTACGTTCTCATTGTCTTCGGTTCCTTTCGAAATGCGATCACGCGCAAGACGGCGGTGAAGACCGGACGGAGCCCGGCCGGGTGCTCCCGGGGTGCCCAAGGAGGGGACCGCTTCGGGAACGGCAGGCTCCTGCCGGTCACGCCGCCCGGCGCGACGGCCGGCGGATCGCCGCCGCTTCGAGGGCGGCGGCCAGCGGGGTCAGCCCGCGACGGTCACGGTGGCGAACCGGTAGTAGGTCGTGCCGTTCTCGTCCCCGCTGTGCTTGCGACCGGTCAGGACCTTGACCTGGTCCGCGTGCCAGGTGTGGCTGCTCTCCCTGTACGCGCCGCTGATGTCCCCGTCGGCCAGCAGCACCTGCTGACCCCGCCAGTAGACGGTGGCGGGGCGGTACCTCGTGTAGCCGTTCTCGTCGCCTTCGTGCCACCGGCCGACGACCACCTGGTGGTCGAGGGCGCTGTAGTCGGCCCTGCTCTCCTTCTGGCGGGAGGTCCATTCGCCGATCCGCACCTGGGCCTGTTCGCCGTTGATGAGGATGAAGCTGCAGTAGTAGGTGGTGGGGGCCCTCTCGTCGCCGTAGTGCGAGCGGCCGGTGAGCACCATGTTCGTCGGACAGGTGAACGGGTCGATCCACTCCCGCACCGTCCCGGCGTAGGAGCGCTCGACCTCGATCGTCACGGCCGCGGCGGACGCGGGCGCGGGAGCCGCCACGGCCACGGCCGCCAGAGCGGTCAGGGCGGCCGCCGCGGTGGACAATGCCTTCTTCCTCATACGTGTGCCTCCTGCGACGCGGTTTCGCTTACCCCGCGGAGCATCACAGGGCACACTGGTGATCCACTTGTGTCTCGGTTGCGACGGCGTGCCGCACCGGCCCCGGCCCCCTCCGGAGCCGGGCCCTCAGCCGGAGGGGCGCGGCAGATCCGAGATGCTGTCCAGCCAGGCCCGGTGCAGGCCGGCGAAGCGGCCGGCTCGCGCGATGAGCACCTCCGGCGGGCCGTCCTCCACGATCACCCCGCCGTCCATCACGAGCACCCGGTCCGCGGTCTCGACGGTCGACAGCCGGTGCGCGATGACCAGGGCGGTCCGGCCCGACAGGATCGTCCGCATGGCCCGCTGCACCAGCCGCTCGCCGGGGACGTCCAGACTGGAGGTCGCCTCGTCGAGGACCAGCACGGCGGGGTCGGCGAGGAAGGCGCGGGCGAACGCCACCAGCTGCCGCTGCCCCGCCGACAGCCGCCCGCCCTGCTTGCCGACGGGCGTGTCGTAGCCCTGGGGGAGCGCCGAGACGAAGTCGTGGGCGCCGACGGAACGGGCGGCCTCGACGACCTCGTCCATGGTGGCGTCCGGCCGGCCGAACCTGACGTTGTCCGCGACCGTGCCGCTGAACAGGAAGTTCTCCTGCGTCACCACGACCACCGCGGCGCGCAGCGCGTCCTCGCCGAGGTCGCGCAGATCGACCCCGTCCAGCAGCACGCGGCCGGAGACCGGGTCGTAGAACCTGGCGACCAGCTTGGCCAGCGTGGTCTTGCCGGCCCCGGTCGCGCCGACCAGCGCCACGACCTGCCCCGCCGGGATCTCCAGGTCCGTCCGGGGCAGCACCGGGGTGCCGTCCCGGTAGGAGAACTCCACCCCCTCGAACCGGATGGCGCCCGCCGGGCGCTCCAGCGGGACCGGGTCGCGCGGCTCGGCCACCGCGGGCCGCTCCTCCAGCACGCCGGAGAGCTTCTCCAGCGCCGCCCCGGCCGACTGGAAGGTGTTGTAGAACTGGCTGATCTCCTGCATCGGCTCGTAGAACTGGCGCAGGTAGAGCAGGAACGCGGCGAGCACGCCCACCGTCACCGAGCCGCCGGAGGCCAGCAGGCCGCCGTAGAAGAGCACGGCGGCGGTCGTGACGTTCCCGATGAGCTTGACGCCGGGCATGAAGATCGCGATCAGGCGCATGCTCCGCACGTTGGCGTCCCGGTAGTCGGCGTTGAGCCGGGAGAAGATCTCCTGGTTGCGGGGCTCCCCGCGGAACGCCTGGACCGCCCGGATACCGGTCATCGATTCCACGAAGTGGACGATCACCAGTGCCACGGTCTCCCGGGTCCGGCGGTAGGCCAGGCTCGACTGCCGCCGGAACCAGCGGGTGAACAGCAGCAGGACCGGCAGCGGGAGGAGGGCGACCAGCCCGAGGCGCACGTCGAGGAAGAGCAGCACGACCGCGGTGCCGACGAGGGTCAGCACGGCCGTGACGAGGCCGTCGAAGCCCGACTGCAGCATCTCGGAGATGGCGTCGATGTCGGAGGTCAGCCGGGACACCACCCGCCCGGAGGTGTAGTCGTCGTGGAACGACAGGGACAGCCGCTGGAAGTGGCGGAAGACCCGCCGCCGCAGCTCCAGGACGATGCGCTGGCCGATCCGGCCGGACATCCCGAGGAACGCCTGCCGGGTCACCGCCTGCACGACCGCGGCGGTCAGCAGCGCCGCGACGACCGTCACCAGCACGGCCGGCCCCTCGCCCGCGACCATGGGCGGGATGCCGTCGTCGATGCCCACCTTGACCAGGTAGGGGATGGCGAGCGAGGCCGCGTTGCCGGCCACGATGAGCGCGACCAGCACCGCGATCCGCCTGCGGTACGGCCGGAGCAGGTCGCCGAGCAGCCGCCGGGAGCGGTCCCGGAGCAGGAGCGACACCTGCTCCGGGATCTCGTCCCGGTCCTCGGCGGCGACACCGCGCCAGTCCCGCACCGCGCCGGTCGCCCCGGTCGCATCGGTGGTGCCCGCCGTGTCCGCCGTGTCCGTCGTCTTCTGGTCGCTCACCGCAGCGCCCCCTCCGCGTCCACGTCATCGTCGAAGTCGTCATCGAGACCGGCGCGCTCGCCCGGGTCCTCCTCCAGGTCGGCGGAGAGCAGCGCGCGGTACTCCGGCACGCCCGCCATCAGCTCCTGGTGGCGGCCGACGTGCGCGATCGTGCCGCCGGACAGCAGGGCGACCCGGTCGGCGAGCAGCACGGTGGAGGCGCGGTGCGCGACCACGATCCCGGTGGTGTCCCGCAGCACGTGCCGGAGGGCCCCCTCCACCAGGGCCTCGGTCTCGACGTCGAGCGCCGAGAGGGTGTCGTCCAGCACCAGGACCCGGGGCCGGGAAAGGACCGCGCGGGCCAAGGCGAGGCGCTGGCGCTGGCCGCCGGACAGGGACATGCCCTGCTCGCCGATCCTGGTCTCCAGCCCCCACGGCAGCCGGTGGACGAACTCCGCCTGGGCGACCCGCAGGGCCGCCTCGACCTCCTCCTCGGTGGCGTCCGGCCGCCCGAGCGTGAGGTTCTCCCGGACGCTCATGGAGAACAGGGTCGGCTCCTCGAAGGCGGTGGCGACCATGGAGCGCAGCGCGGGCAGCGACAGGTCGCGCACGTCGTGACCGTCGATCGTGACCCGGCCCGCGGTGACGTCGTGCAGCCGGGGGACCAGAGCGGTCAGCGTGGTCTTGCCCGAACCCGTCGCGCCCACGACCGCGACCGTCTCGCCCGGCCGAACCTCCAGCCAGACGTCGCGCAGCACCGGCTCCGCGGCGCCCGGGAAGCGGAACTCCACGCCCTCGAAGCGCAGGTGCCCGCTCGGCCGCGAGACCGTCCGGACGCCCCCGGTGATGGCGGGCTCGACGTCCAGCACCTCCATCACCCGGTCCGCCGCGGTCATCGCCTCCTGCGCCATCGCCAGGATGAAGCCGAGGGCCGAGATGGGCCACACCAGCTGGAGCATGAGCGTGGTGAAGGCCACCAGCGTGCCCAGCGACAGCGCGCCCGAGCCCACCGCCAGCGCGCCGAGCAGCAGCACGGCGGCGAGGGTGACGTTCGGGATCACCTCCAGGAAGGTGAAGAACCTGGCGGAGAGCCGCACCTTCTCCATCGCGGTCCGGTAGACCTCGCCGGCTCCGGCGTCGAAGGCGCCGTAGACGTGACGGCCGCGGCCGAAGGCCTTGATCGTGCGGATGCCGGCCGCCGACTCCTCGACGACGGTGGCCAGGTCGCCCTGCTGGTCCTGCACCCGGCGCGAGACGTCGATGTAACGGCGCTCGAAGCGCAGCGAGGTGACCACGACCGGCACCGCCGACGCGGCGACCAGCAGGCCGAGCGGCCAGTACATCTGCAGCAGCAGGACGGTCACCGTGAGGATCTGCGCGGTGATCAGCACGAGGAAGAGCATGCCGAAGCCGAGGAACCGCCGGATCGTCGACAGGTCGGTCGTCGCGCGCGAGAGCAGCTGGCCGGACTGCCAGGCTCCGTGGAAGGCCATCGGCAGCCGCTGCAGGTGCCGGTAGAGGTCGTCGCGGATCCGGGTCTCCAGGCCGATGACGGCGTCGGCCAGCAGCCAGCGGCGCACCAGGATGAGCAGCGCCTCGACCGCGCCCAGCGCGAGGGCGAGCAGTGCCAGGGGGAGCAGGCCCGAGTCGTCGCCGCGGGCGACGGGGCCGTCGACGACCTCCCTGCCGACGAGCGGGATGACGATCCCGATCCCGGTTCCGAGGAAGGAGGCCGCCCAGATGACGGCCAGGCGGGTGGAGTAGGGGCGGAGGTAGGACTTCATCCGCCACAGCGAGCGCATCCCGGCGAGGGGCCGGGTGCGGGGTCGTGGCGGCCGGGTCGCGGTTTCCGGCTCGGGGGCGGCGGTATCCGGGGGTTCGGGGGACATCGTCAGGCAGCACGCTCCTCACGGGTCTCGGTTGACGCCGGTCACCACGGGCGGTGAAGGGCCCGTTAAGGCTAAGCATCTCGTCAACAGGTTTTCCGCAGGAGGAAAGGGCCCATGCCCGACAGTGAGTGACTTTATGTAATCAGGGCACTACGCAGAGTATGAAAAACGGGGTGAGCGGGTCGGGACTCCGCTTGCTGATCATAATCGGCGAAGGTCCCGCGAACGATGACATCAAATACCTGGAGGAGGGCGCGCGGCAGCGGGGGCACCTGCCGCTCGTCGTCTCCTGGAGCGAACTGAGCGTGGCCCTCGACGAGCGGGGACCGCGGCTCTGCGCCGGCGGGCTCCCGCTGGCGGTGGACGGGATCGTCCACCAGATGTCCACCGACGCACTGCCGGGTCTCACCGTCCTCGGCGCGGTGGAGGACGGGATCGCGCACCTGAACTCCACCGCCGCCGTGCTGCGCTCGGCCGACAAGTTCGCCACGCACGTGCGCCTGGCCGCGTACGGCGTGCCGACGCCCGCCACCGCCTTCTGCCCGGGCGACCGCGAGCTCAGGATCTTCGCCCGGGCCTACGGCTACCCCGTCGTGCTCAAGCAGCCGGACGGGGCGCGGGGCTCGGAGGTCGCCCTCGCCAGAGGGGAGGACGAGCTGATCGCCAAGGCCGAGTCGATCCGGGGCCGGGGGAGGCCGCTGCTCGTCCAGCGGTTCGTCGCCGAGGCGGCCGGGCGCAACCACCGGGTGGTCGTCGTCGGCGGGAGGTTCGTCGCCGCGGTCGAGCAGACGGGCCGGCCGGGCGACTTCCGCTCCAACGGACCGGGGGACGTGTGCCGCCCGGTGGCCCTCACCGACGAGGAGGTGGCCGTCGTGGAGCGTACGGCCCGCGCGGCGGGGCTCGACCTGATGAGCGCCGACCTGCTGCGCGGCCGCGGCGGCCCGGTCATCCTGGAGACCAACTCCTTCCCCGCCTTCGGCGGTTTCGGCCACGTGGACCTGCGGGACCCGATCCTGGACCTGATCGAGCGCAAGGCGGCCGCCCGCCGGGCGGGAACGGGCGTCCCGGTCGCGGTGCCGGGGCACCGGCCGCTCGCGCCGTTCGTGCCTCCTGCGCCCGTCGCGGAGGAACCCCCGGCCGTGGCGGAGGTGCCCCCCGCGGTGGACGGGCTCCGCGTGCCGGGCGGGCCCCGGGCGGCCGGGAGGTCTCCCACTGGAGAGGAACCCGTCACCGCGCCGAACTGATCCGCCGCCCGCCGGGCGGGTAGACAGCGGGAATGGACCCCCAGGTGGTGACCGCGAGCGGGCGGGTGCGCGGGCGCTGGACCGGCGGGGTGGCCGAGTTCCTCGGCGTGCCCTACGCCGCGCCCCCCGTCGGCGCGCTGCGCTTCGCGCCCCCGGTCCCCCCGCCGCGCTGGGACGGGGTGCGGTCCTGCCGGACCTGCGGGCCGACCGCCCCCCAGCCGCAGGACGGCGGGGGCGACGTGCCCGAACCTCTCGTCGCGGGCGACGACTTCCTCAACCTCAACGTCCGCACGCCCGACCCCGGGGCCGCCGGGCTGCCGGTGCTGGTGTGGATCCACGGCGGGGCCTTCAACGCGGGCGGCAACGCCGGCCCGTGGTACCGCGGCGCCTCCTTCGCCCGCGACGGCCTGGTGTTCGTCGCGATCAACTACCGCCTGGGCGTGGAGGGGTTCCTGCCGCTGGACGACGCCCCGGCCAACCTCGGCGTGCTCGACTGGATCCGGGCGCTCACCTGGGTCCACGACAACATCGCCGCCTTCGGCGGAGACCCCGGCAACGTGACCGTCGGCGGGCAGTCCGCCGGCGGCCAGGCGAGTGTGACCCTGCTCGCGGCGCCCGCCGCCGCGGGGCTGCTCCACCGCGTGATCGACATGAGCGGCGGATCGGTGACCTGGGAGCCGGTCGAGCCCGCCCGGGAGGCGGCCCGCGCGCTCGCCCGCCGCCTCGGCGTGCCGCCCACCCGCGAGGCGTTCTCGGCGTTCACCCCGGAGGAACTGGCCGCGGCGTACGGCTCGCTCGGCTCGGGCGAGCCGGATCCCGGGCCCCTCGGCGCGGTCTTCGGGCCGGGCCCCAAGGGGTTCAACCCGGTCAACGACGGCGAGACCGTGGTGCGCAGCCCGTACGACATGATCCGCGACGGCTCGGCCCACCCGGCCGCGCTGCTCGTCGGCACCACCCGGGAGGAGTTCAACGCGCTGGTGCGCTCACGGCCCGGTCCCCTCGGCGAGCGGGAGTACGGCGACGCCCTGCGCGCGCTCGGCGCCGGTCCCGACGCCCGGCGGTTCTACGAGGAGCGGCTGCCCGCCGGCCGCGAGGTGCTCGGGCAGATCCTGACCGACCGGCTCTTCCGGGTGCCGGCCCTGCGCCTGGCCCGGGCCTGCGCGGCCGCCGGCAGGTCCGTCCACGCCTACGAGTTCCGCTGGCGCTCGCCCGCGCGCGACGGCACCGTCGGGGCCGGCCACTGCGTGGACCTGCCGTTCGTCTTCGACGACCTGGACGCGGAGGGGGTGGAGCGCCTGTGCGGGCCCGCGCCCCCGCCGGACCTGGCCCGCACCGTGCACGCGGCCTGGACGGGGTTCGCGGCCACCGGCGACCCCGGCTGGCCACCGTACGGCGGGCCCGGCGGACCGGTCCGGATCTTCGACGACCCCGGGCACCTCGCCTGCGACCCGCTCGCCGCCGAGGGACGTCTGTGGCGGGAGCCGTGAGCCCGCCGCGCGGATGATGTCCGCGCGGGGGCCGTGAGCCCGCCGCGCGGGTTCCCGCTCCGCCCGGGACCGCCGCGTGCGGTCCCGGCGCGACCGGAGGCCGGGCCGCGGAGTCATCCGGTGACGAGCGCGCGGACCAGGCCGACCGCCGCGGCGGCGGCGATGAACCAGGCGGTGTTGAGCCTGGTGCGCCACTGCAGGAGCAGGGCCGCCGCGGCCAGGCCGACGGTGAGCGGGTCGACGAACGCCTCGCCCGCCAGCTCGACCGTGACCCCCGCCATCAGCGCCAGCGCCGTCGCGTTGACCCCGTCCAGGAACGCCGAGGACCAGACGCGGTCGCGGATGCGGTCGACGATCCGGGTCAGCAGGGCGACGAAGGCGAACGAGGGCGCGAAGATCGCCACGGTCGCCAGGACCGCACCGGGCAGCCCGGCTATCACGTACCCGAGGAAGGTCGCGGTGGTGAAGACCGGCCCGGGGGTGACCTGCCCGATGGAGACGGCGTCGAGCAGCTGCGTCCGGGTGATCCACCCGAGCCGCTCCGCGAAGTCGCCCTCCAGGAAGGCCAGCAGCACGTAGCCGCTGCCGTACAGCACCGAGCCGATCTTGAGGAAGGTCAGGAAGAGCTGCGCGAGCTGGCCGCCGGACGGGTCGGGGAAGTACGGCCCCGCGGGCAGCAGGGCGATCCCGCCGAGGCCGGTCCGCCCACCGCCCGGCGGGCGGACCGGCGGAGTGCGCACGGCCATGACGAGCACCCCGCCGGCCGCCAGAACCAGGAGCTCGTCCGCCCCGAGCAGGTAGGCCGCGAACGCGGCCGCGGCGACGGCCGCCGTCAGCGGGCCCTTGACCGCGGTCCGCAGCAGGCCGGCCAGGGCCCACACCACGATCGACACGACCACGGGCTTGATCCCGTAGAGCAGTCCCTCGACCGCAGGGGCCTGCCCGTGGCGGACGTACGCCCAGGCCAGGGCGAGCACGATGGCGAACGCCGGGAGGATGAAGCAGACCCCGGCCACGACCAGCCCCTTCCCGCGGGCCCGCTCGTGGCCGAGGTGGATGGCCAGCTCGGTGGAGTTCGGGCCCGGGATGAGGTTGGTCGCGCCCATCAGGTCGACGAAGCGCTCGTCGGAGACCCAGCCGCGCCGCCGTACCAGCTCCTCGCGCATCATCGCGATGTGCGCGGCCGGCCCGCCGAACCCGATCACGCCCAGCTTCAGGAAGACGGAGGCGACCTCGGCGAGCCGCCGGCTCACACGCCGACCCAGCGCTGCATGCGCGTGAGCAGGTCCTCGGCGTCGACCGGCTTGGTCACGTAGTCGGTCGCCCCCGCCGCCAGCGCCTTCTCCCGGTCGCCCTGCATCGCCTTGGCGGTCACCGCGATGATCGGCAGGTCCGCGAATCGCGGCATCTTCCGGATGGCCGCGGTGGCCGCGTAACCGTCCATCTCCGGCATCATGATGTCCATCAGCACCAGGTCGACGTCCTCGTTGCGGGACAGCACCTCGATGCCCTTGCGCCCGTTCTCGGCGTAGAGCACCTGCATGCCGTGCAGCTCGAGGATGTTGGTCAGCGCGAACACGTTGCGGACGTCGTCGTCGACGACCAGGACCTTGCGGGTCGACAGGGCCGTGTCCGGCTCGCCGGGCTCCTGGGGGCGGACGTCCGGGCTGGACTGGACCAGGGGGAGCACGTCGCCGGGCTGCTGCGCCGACAGGTGCAGGGTGATGCGCTCGCGCAGCTCGTCGAGGCTGGGCAGGCGCTCCAGCGGCTGGGTGGCCGAACGCCCCTGGAGCAGGTCCTCCTGCGGGCGCGAGAGCGTGCGGCTGTGGTGGGCGAGCACCGGCACCCCGCGCAGCGCCGGGCTCCGGTCGAGCCCGCGCAGGAACTCCGCCGCGGCGTCCTGCCGCATGCCCAGGTCGAGCACGATGCAGTGGTGGTCCTCCCGGGCCAGCGCCGCCAGGGCGGTGGCCGGGTCGTCCGTGGTGGACACGCGGACCTGCCCGTGCGTCTCGGGCAGGTCCGCCACCACGCTCTCGGCCAGCTGGGACAGGAGCCCGTTGACGCGGGACTCCACGACGAGCAGGCGGCGCACGTCCCCGCCGCCCGGACGCTCGGGCTCCCCGGTGAACCGGGCGGGTTCGGCCGGGGCGCTCGGCGGCGCCGCGGCGGACGCGGAGCCGGAGCGGCCGGCCGCGGCCGCGTTCTCCGGAAGCGGCAGGTAGAGGGTGAAGGTGCTGCCCTTGCCGACGGCGCTGACCGCGCGGATCTCGCCGTTGAATAGCGCGGCGATCTCCCGGCTGATGGACAGTCCCAGCCCGGTCCCGCCGTACCTGCGGCTGGTGGTCCCGTCGGCCTGCTGGAACGCGTCGAAGATCTGCGAGAGGTTCTCCTCGGCGATGCCGATGCCGGTGTCCACCACGTGGAAGACGAGGACCTCCTGGCCCTCCGCGCCCGGCAGCTCCACCTCGGCGGCGCGCTCGATGCGCAGCCCGACCGAGCCCTCCTCGGTGAACTTCACCGCGTTGGACAGCAGGTTCCGCAGCACCTGCCGGAGGCGCTGCTCGTCCACGAGCAGCTCGGCGGGCACGTCGGAGTCGACGGTGACGTCGAACCTGAGGCCCTTCTCCGTGGTCAGCGGGCGGAAGGTCGCCTCGACGTAGTCCAGGAGCTGCCGCAGCGGCAGCGGCTCCAGGCTGAGGTTCATCTTCCCCGCCTCGATCTTGGACAGGTCGAGGATGTCGTTGATCAGCTGGAGCAGGTCGGTGCCGGCCGAATGGATGACGTTGGCGTACTCGACCTGCTTGGCGGTGAGGTTGCGGGTGGGGTTCTGGGCCAGCAGCTGGGCCAGGATGAGCAGCGAGTTGAGCGGGGTGCGGAGCTCATGGCTCATGTTGGCCAGGAACTCGCTCTTGTACTTGGAGGCCAGGGCGAGCTGCTGGGCCCGGTCCTCCAGCTCCTGGCGCGCCTGCTCGATCTCCCGGTTCTTCGTCTCGATGTCGTGGTTCTGCCGGGCCAGCAGCTCCGCCTTGTCCTCCAGCTCGGCGTTGGAGCGCTGCAGCTCCTCCTGGCGGACCTGGAGCTCGGTGGCCAGCCGCTGCGACTCGGTCAGCAGGGCGTCGGTGCGGGCGTTGGCGACGATGGTGTTGACATTGACGCCGATGGTCTCCACCAGCATCCCCAGGAAGGTCCGGTGCACCTGGGTGAAGCGGTTGAGACTGGCCAGCTCGATCACGCCGAGCACCTGGTCCTCGAAGACGATCGGCAGCACGATCAGGTTGACCGGCGCGGCCCCGCCGAGGCTGGAGGAGACGGTGATGTACCCGGCGGAGACGTCCTCGGCGAGGATGGGACGCCGGGCGAGCGCGGCCTGCCCGACCAGCGAGTCGCCGAAGCCGTGGCGGCGGGCGGTCTCCCGGTGGCCGTAGGTCCCGACCACCTGCAGCTCGGGTCCCGCCGGGCCCTCCTCGGCCAGCAGGAACGTGCCGTACTGGGCGGAGACCAGCGGGGCCAGCTCGTTCATCACCAGCTCGGCCACGACGGCCAGGTCCCGGTGGCCCTGCATCAGCCCGGAGATGCGCGCCAGATTGGACTTGAGCCAGTCCTGCTCCTGGTTGGCCAGGGTGGTCTCGCGCAGGGACTTCACCATCGAGTTGATGTTGTCCTTGAGGTCGGCGAGCTCGCCCTCGGCGTCGACGGTGATCGAGCGGGTCAGGTCGCCCGAGGTCACCGCGCTCGTCACCTCGGCGATCGCACGGACCTGGCGGGTCAGGTTGCCCGCCAGCTCGTTGACGTTCTCCGTCAGCCGCTTCCAGGTGCCCGAGACGCCCTCGACCTCGGCCTGGCCGCCCAGCCGGCCCTCGCTGCCGACCTCCCGGGCCACCCGGGTGACCTCCGCGGCGAAGGACGAGAGCTGGTCGACCATCGTGTTGATCGTCGTCTTCAGCGCCAGGATCTCGCCCCGGGCGTCCACGTCGATCTTCTTGTTCAGGTCGCCCTGGGCGACCGCCGTGGTGACCTGGGCGATGGAGCGCACCTGGCTGGTCAGGTTGTCGGCCATCGAGTTGACGTTGTCGGTGAGGTCCTTCCAGGTGCCGGCCACGTTGGGCACGCGGGCCTGGCCGCCCAGCTGCCCCTCGGTGCCGACCTCGCGGGCCACCCGGGTGACCTCGTCGGCGAAGGCGCTGAGCGTGTCGACCATCGTGTTGATGGTCTGCGCCAGCGCGGCGACCTCGCCCTTGGCCTCGACGGTGATCTTCTGCGAGAGGTCGCCGCGGGCGACCGCCGTGGCCACCTGGGCGATGGAGCGCACCTGGCTGGTCAGATTGGAGGCCATGACGTTGACGTTGTCGGTGAGGTCCTTCCAGGTGCCGGAGACCCCGCGGACGGTGGCCTGGCCGCCGAGGTTGCCCTCGGTGCCGACCTCGCGGGCCACCCGGGTGACCTCGTCGGCGAAGGCCGACAACTGGTCGACCATCGTGTTGATGGTCTCCTTCAGCTCCAGGATCTCGCCGCGGGCGTCCACCCGGATCTTCTGCGACAGGTCGCCCTTGGCCACCGCCGTGGTCACCTCGGCGATGCTGCGGACCTGGGCCGTGAGGTTGTCGGCCATCACGTTCACCGACTCGGTGAGCGCCTTCCAGGTGCCGGAGACGCCCTTGACGTCGGCCTGGCCGCCCAGCCGGCCCTCGGTGCCGACCTCGCGGGCCACCCGGGTGACCTCGTCGGCGAAGGAGGAGAGCTGGTCGACCATCGTGTTGATGGTGTTCTTCAGCTCCAGGATCTCGCCGCGCGCCGAGACCGTGATCCGCTGGGAGAGGTCGCCGCGGGCCACGGCCGTGGCCACCTGGGAGATGTTGCGGACCTGGTCGGTGAGGTTGCCCGCCATGTAGTTCACCGAGTCGGTGAGGTCGCGCCAGGTGCCGGAGACGCCCTTGACGTCGGCCTGGCCGCCGAGGTTGCCCTCGGTGCCGACCTCGCGGGCCACCCGGGTGACCTCGTCGGCGAAGGAGGAGAGCTGGTCGACCATCGTGTTGATGGTGTTCTTCAGCTCCAGGATCTCGCCGCGGGCGTCCACGGTGATCTTCTGCGACAGGTCGCCCTTGGCCACCGCGGTGGTGACCTGGGCGATGGAGCGCACCTGGCCGGTGAGGTTGCCCGCCATGGCGTTGACCGAGTCGGTGAGGTCCTTCCAGGTACCCGAGACGCCGGGCACGTCGGCCTGGCCGCCGAGCTGCCCCTCGGTGCCGACCTCGCGGGCGACGCGCGTCACCTCGGAGGTGAACAGGGACAGCTGGTCCACCATGCCGTTGAAGACCGTGGCGATCTCCTGCAGCAGGCCGTCGCCCTCACCGGGCAGGCGGGTGCCGAAGTCGCCGTCGCGCACGGCCGTGAGCCCGGCGAGGAGCCGGCGCAGGTCCAGCTCGTCCACGCCCGAAGCGGTCGCGGTCCCGTTCTTCACGGGACCGTCGGCGATCTCAACCATGTCCACCATCGCTTGTCTCGACCGGCAGGAGGTCAGGCAATGGTAAGGCCGGAACGGTCCGGGCGGGGGCCCGCCCCCGCCTCCCCGGCCCGTTGCCCGGTCCGTTCCCCGGCCCGGGCGCGCCCCCGCCGCGAACCGGCGTAGGCCGCCTCGCGCACCCGCAGGAACGACCTGGGGAAACTCAGCGCCGGATGGCGGTTCAGCATCGGGTCGAAGGCGGCGAACTCCCCGTCCGGGAGCACGGTGTGCAGGCTCAGCCGCGCGAACGGCCGCCGGTAGCCCTCGACGCCGAGGACGAAGTCCAGCGGGGCCGCCGCGACCGACTCCGCGATCTCGTCGGGGTCGGCGGAGCGGGCGCGGCCCCGGTCGGCCGCCACGGCCAGGAACCGGATCCGCCCGGCCGCGTGCCGGTAGGGGATCAGTGTGGAGAAGACCCCGGAGCCGAACCCCGCGCTCGGGAAGGGCAGCCACCGGGGCCAGCCCATCGTGGCCAGCAGCAGGTCGAGGTCGCCGCCGGGCGCCTGGTCGCAGGGGAGCCGGACGGCCAGGCCGAGCACGTCGGGCAGGGCGCCGGGCAGAGAGGCCCCCTTGGAGAGCCGTACCAGGACCTCCCGCTCGCCGGGCTCGTCGAGCACGGGGATGCCGAGGTAGGGGTCGGTGCGGCCGAGGACGCGGAAGGCGGCGTGGAAGAACCGCCCGCGGGTGTGCACCGCGCGGCCGCCGCGCAGCGCCGCCACCCGGCGGAACAGCGAGGGGACAGGGCCGCTCTGATCAGGCGAGGAAGATGTCATGCCCCCCACCTACCCCCGCATCCGGATCGCAGCGGGCCGCTCAGGGATCGTGCGGATCCCGTGACGTCCGCGCCCGCTCCGCCGGGAGAGCGCGGGAGGCCGCGGACCGTGTGACGGGCCGGCGCCCGCCCGCGGGGAGGGCCGGGGTCAGGCCGACGCCCGCAGCACTTCCTCGGCCTGCCGCCGCAGATGGGGCGGGAGACCGGGGACGCGGGCGGTCAGCGCGCGGGCGGCCAGCGCGGCCGAGCTCGACCTCCGGCCGAGCAGGGCGTGCACGCGCGCCGCCCGCAGCAGCGCCGGTCCGCTGCCGGACTCGGCGGCGACCGCGTCCAGCATCTCCTGCTCGGCGGCGTCGAAACGCCCCTGCAGGGCCAGGGCCAGCGCGCGGGCGGCCACCGTGTCCGGCTGCTGGTCCCGGCGGACCCGGTCCAGGTCGCGCAGGGCCTCGGCCGGCCTGCCGAGGTCGGCGTGGATCGCCCCGCGCAGGGCCAGCGCGTCGGCCGGGGGCCGCGCCGCCAGCGCCACGGCCCCGTTGAGGCAGGCGAGCGCGGCGCGCGGCTGCCCCGCGTGCCACAGCGCCTGCCCCAGGGCCAGCCGGGCGGGCAGGTCGTTGGGCGCCCAGGTGAGGGCCCCCTTGAACAGCTCCACGGCCCCGGCGTGATCGCCCTCCGCCAGCCGGAGCCGCCCGCTCCCGGTCAGCACCCGGGCCACCCCGTCGAACTGCTGGAGGCTGGCGAAGGTCTCCGCCGCCTCCTCGAAGCGGCGCCGGGCGCTCTCCGTCTCCCCGCGCGCCGCCTCGGCCGCCCCCAGGATCTCCTGGGCCTCGGCGCGCACCCACGCCTCGCCGAACTCCGAGGCGCGCAGCGCCTCCTCCGCCAGGCGCTGCGCCGTCTCCCAGCGCCGCCCGGCCAGCGCGGCCCGCGCGTCCGCCAGATAGGTGGCGGGCCGCTCCGACCGGCGCACGGTGGCGATCAGCCGGTCGTGCTGCAGCTCGTACCAGCGGATGCCGAGCCGGTGCTCCCCCTTGAGGAGGTGCTGGTCCTCCAGGGCCCTGGCCACGGCGTTCGGCATGCCCGCCGTCTCG
This sequence comes from Planomonospora parontospora, assembly GCA_014647935.1. Taxonomy (GTDB): domain Bacteria; phylum Actinomycetota; class Actinomycetes; order Streptosporangiales; family Streptosporangiaceae; genus Planomonospora; species Planomonospora parontospora. The sequence continues at coordinate 89,143 of BMQD01000019.1, read as the reverse complement.
TGGAGCCCCTCGTAGACCGTGTTGCGCGTGCCGTGCTCGGTGATGAAGGCGTTGCGCAGCCAGAACTGGATCTCCGTGGCCGGGATGCCGTGCTCGGCCGCGACCCGGGCGAGCGCGCGCCGGCAGAAACCGGTCAGGAACCGGTCGACGTCGGCGTGCAGGCGCACGTGCTCCACGGTGATCTCGCTGAGGTCCGGGGGCAGCGCATCCCACAGCGCGGAGCAGACGACCTGGAGCTGGACCGGTTCGACCGACTCCAACGCCAGCGTGGTCGCCCGGCCCTCGGCGTCGGAGACCTCGACGGTGCGCAGGTCGTCGACGAGCAGCTCCGCGGCGCCGGGGGCGAAGCCGCGGCCGGTGCCCTCCAGCGGCCCGGTCACCGCGTCGAGCGCGGTGGCGCGGGCGAGCGGCCGCAGGTGGAACCGGGCCCGCGAACCGCGGCCGAGCGGCCGCTCGTGGGGCAGTACGGCGGCCAGGTGTTCCTCGCGCAACGACAGCAGCAGATGGAGGCCGTCGTGCTCCTCCACCGCCTGTGCCAGCTGGGCCAGGAGCTCGGTCCGGTCGGCCTCCTGGTGAGCGGGGCCGCTGAACAGCTCCTCGGCCTGGTCGACGGCGACCAGCACCGGCACCGGGTCGCCGTACCGGTCGTGCCGCTCCGGGCGCCGGGCCAGGAACTCCGCGACCGTCAGCCCGGCGAGCGCCGACAGCGGCTCGTCCGGTGCCCAGGCCGACAGCAGCGCCAGGACGTGCAGGCCCGCCCCGGCCCGCGCGGGCGGTGCGGCGATCCCGCGCGGCGAGACACGCGCGACCGGCAGCACGTCGGCGCGCTCGGCCTCGATACGGGGCAGCACCCCCGCGTGGAGCAGGGAGGTCTTGCCGACGCCGGACGTGCCGTACAGCACGGTGAGCCCGGTCGCCTGCCAGATGGTGGCGATCTCGCGGGCCTCCCGCTCCCGGCCGAAGAACAGATCGTGCTCGCTCTTGCGGTAGGGACGCAGGCCCACGTACGGCCCGGCCGCTCCGCCGTCTCCGCGTGCCGCGGTCTCCATGGCGCTCACCCCATTCTCCGGCGGAGCTCCTCGCAGAACTCCGCCGCGGTGCCGAGGAAGATCGAGATGTTCCAGCCGTTGAGGTAGTGGACGAGGTAGCGCTTGGCCTTGTCCACCGCGTCGCCCGCCGAGTCGTTGACCTCGGGCATCAGCTGCACGCTCACGTGCCGGCGCTTGTTGCTGCGCGGGGTGCTCCGGGCCAGGCCGTGGAAGAGCACCCGGAACGTCCAGTCCTGCAGGCTGTAGCCGATGAAAAGCAGCGGCCGGTGGGTCATCGCCTCCAGGACGGGCGTGGGGAGCGGATGCCTGCCGTCGCCCGCGGAGGCGTCCACCATGTTCACGAGGTAGGACAGGTAGTCGGCCTCGGTCAGCACCAGCGAGGCGGGATGCGACCAGGTCCCGTGCAGGTGGTAGACGAGGGGCCGCTCGGCCGTGGGCTCCGGCAGCGCGGGGACGTCGGCCGGGTTGGCGTCCCACCAGGGGGAGACGGCGCTGCGCGGCTCCTTGCCCGCGGCCCGCAGCGCCTCGTGCAGGAAGTTGTCGTAGTTGGTGGTGAGGAACACCCTGAGCGGGAACCCGGCCAGCAGTGCGTGCGGATCGGTGGGGTCGCCGGGGAGCGGACGCCCGTGCGACTGGAGGAGCCGGCAGACCTCGTCCTTGAGGTCCACCGGATCGCGCACCACCGCCTCGACGTACTGCATCACGCGGGCGAGATTGTGCGCGTCGGCGAAAGGATAACCGTAACGGGCGGCGTATTCGCGGCTCAATGCGGTGCCGGTGGGAAGGGTCCGGCAGGCACCGGCGCCGAGGAAGGGCGTGCAGTCACCCCTGCGGAGCTGGTTTATCAGCCGTTGCCAGTCCGCATCGTCCACTGCGCCGCCCTGAGTGTTGGGAAAAGACCCCCTGTGACATTTTATGTCCCACAAAGATGGCGCCGAAGTCAAGATCTTTTATATGGACGACTGGAATCCCGCCACCGGTCCGGTGTTCTCATCGTCGGCTAGGAGCCGCAATGCGTGGTCAAGACTGGATTCGCCCATCTCGTCGAGATCGTGGAGGTCGAGTCCGCTCACGTCGATCAGGCCGGCGCCGTACTCGGTTGTGCTGTCGGCAACTTCTTCGCTCACGCGGACTCCTTGCATCAACGTACTGGTGCCAATGACGGTCCGGTGCGCGTCCGTGCCCGTCCGCGCTTCCCGTGACATCCATATCCTTCCATGCCCGACGGCCGTTTCTAACGCGGGGCGGAGGCTGTTTACGGCCTGGCGGGATCGATGGTTCCGTATGGACGGCCTCGCACCGGGGCGCCGGCCATGGGACGCTGACTTCGGCGTGTATGCATCTGCGCCGACTGAATCCCTAGGCTGGTCTCAGGCCGGGCGAGCGGAGGCTGTGGTATGTCGATTTCTGCAGGTTCGGATATCCCTGGAGCATTGGGACGTCAGCCTCTGGTGTGGGGCAAAGTGCCACAGAGGAATAAGAACTTCACCGGACGCGGTGAACTGCTCGACAAACTGCACGACAGCGTCACCTCCGATGTGACGGCGGTGGTTCCGCACGCCCTGCACGGCTTCGGCGGCGTCGGCAAGACCCACGTCGCGATCGAGTACGCCTACCGCTACCGGCACGAGTACGACCTGGTCTGGTGGATCCCGGCGGACCAGCCGATGCTGGTGCGCTCCTCGCTGGCCGGCCTCGCGCCGCACCTCGGCCTGCCGCCCTCCAGCGCGGCGGGCATCGAGGACGCGTCGGCGGCGGTGCTGGACGCGCTGCGCCGCGGCGAGCCGTACGCCAAGTGGCTGCTCATCTTCGACAACGCCGAGCAGCCGGAGGACATCAACGACATCGTCCCGCGCGGCCCGGGACACGTCCTGATCACTTCGCGCAACCACGCCTGGCAGGGGGTCGTCGATACCATTCCCGTCGACGTCTTCAGCCGGACGGAGAGCATCGAGTTCCTGCGCAAGCGGGTGCTCAAGGGCATCAACCCCCAGGACGCGAGCCGGCTGGCACAGGAGCTCGGCGACCTGCCCCTGGCGCTGGAGCAGGCGGGGGCCCTGCACGCGGAGACGGGCATGTCGGTGGAGGAGTACCTCCGGCTGCTGAAGGAGCAGACGACCCAACTGCTCGACGCCAACAAGCCGTCCGACTACCCGCTCTCCATGACCGCCGCCTGGGCGCTGTCGGTCTCGCAGCTCGAGGCGAAGATGCCCGAGGCAGTGGAGCTGCTGCGGTGCTGCGCCTTCTTCGGGCCCGAGCCCATCCCCCGGGACGTGTTCGGCAGGCTCGACGAGGAGAGGACGGCCCGGTCGCGGCTGGGCAGGCTGCTGGCCAACCCGATCCTGCTGAGCAAGGCGATCCGTGAACTGGGCCGCTACGCCCTCGTGCGCATCGACTCGGGCAGCCGGACCATCCAGGTGCACCGCCTGGTCCAGGCGCTCCTGCGCGAGGACGTGGGTGAGGAGAACCGGCAGGGATTCCGGGAGGAGGTGCACCTGCTGCTCGCCGCGGCCGCGCCCGACCGCCCCGACGACACCGAGAACTGGCCCCTCTACGCCGAACTGCTCGGCCACGTGACTCCCGCGCAGGTGAAGACGGCGGCGGACCCCGCCGTGCGGCGCTTCGCCCTCGACACCGTGCGCTACCTCTACTCCTCCGGCGACTACCCGTCGGCCCGCGACCTCGCGCAGGAGTTCCTGGAGGAATGGCGGGCCACGGGGGAGTCCGATCCCTGGGTGCTCTCCGCGCAGCGGCACCTCGGCATCGTCCTGCGCGAGCTCGGCGACTACGCGGAGGCCTTCGCGCTCAACCAGAGGACCCTCCAGTTGATGAGGACGTCCCTCGGACCGGAGCACGAGGAGACCCTGCTGCTCACCAACAGCCACGGTGCCGACTTCCGGACGCGGGGCGACTTCACCGCCGCGCTCGAGCATGACCGGGAGTCCCTGCACCGGCACCGGGAGAAGTTCGGCCCGAAGAGCTCCCGGACGCTGCGGGCGCTGAACAACCTCGCCGTCGACTACCTGCTGGTCGGCGACTACGAGCGCGCCTTCGACCTGCAGAACGAGGCGTTCACCGAGCAGCGGCGCAGCCCGAACTCCAGCAAGGTCGAGGAGCTCAGCTCGTGGAACGGCCTGGCCCGGATCGTGCGGCTCCGGGGCGAGTACTTCGAGGCCTGCGACCTCGGAGAGGACGCCTACGAGTTCGGGGTCCAGGCACTGGGCGCCGACCACCCCTGGACCCTGCGAACGGCCAAGGACCTGTCCATCGCCAAACGCCGGGCCGGGCTCATCGAGGAGGCCTTCGAGATCGCGCAGCGGACGTTCGAGAGGGTGGAGCGCGTCTTCGGCCGCGACCATCCCGACACGCTCGCGGCCGCCCTATGCATGGCCAACACGCTGCGCGCGATGGGAGGGACCGTCGAGGCGCTGGAGCTGCTGCGGGACACCGCCCGCCGCTACCCGCGGATCTTCGGGGAGAACCACCCCTTCAGGTACGGCTGCGACATGAACCGCGCCCTGTTGCTGCGGGTCAACGGCGACGTCGAGGAGGCCTGCCGACTCGACCGGGAGTCCCTCGAGGGCCTCGACCGCCGGCTCGGCCGTGACCACCACTACTCGCTCACCTGCGCCATCAACCTGGTCAGCGACCTGGCGACCCTGGGGGACGGGGAGGAGGCCAGGGTGTTCGGCGCGGACACGCTCGGCAGGCTGCGCAACCTCCTGGGTGAGGACCACCCGCTGACGCTGGCCTCGGCGGCGAACCTGGTGGTGGACCTGCGCGCCGCGGGGGAGGAGGGGGAGGCTGGCGCCCTGGCGGCGGACACCTTCGACCGCTACCGCAGGGTGCTGGGCGAGGACCACCCCGACGTGCGGGTCGCGAGGGCGGGCGAGCGGCTCGACTTCGACTTCGACCCGCCCGCCCTCTGACCGCCGGCCGGGGGTCAGCCGTTGCGCTCGAGCCAGAGGGCCCGGTGCCGGTCCGCGCGCTCGCGGCCGAGCGCGCGGGCTCCGGCCGGAACCGGTTCCCGCGACCACCGGTCGAGGCGCCGCGCCATCGTGGAGACGAAGACCTCTCCAGGTGGGGTCAGCCTCCCGCTGCTAAGCAGGGTCGCGGTGACCAGGCGCGCGGCCTCGCACCACCGGGAGAACTCCGCTCCGGCCTCCAGCGCGGCCGCACCGCTCTCGAGGCGGCGCTGGCGCCGCCAGAAGCCGGTCACCCCCACGTAGGCGTAGGCCCCCTGCAGCAGACCCGGGACGGGACGGGGGTCCGGCCGCCAGGGGGCGTAGTGGCGGGAGCCGTCGTCGGGCTCGGTCAGGGGCACGATGTCGAGCAGGGCCGAGAGCTTGGCGTGCTGCGTCTCGTGGGTGAGGGTGACCGCGAACGTGATGGCGTCCGGCGGGGTGGACAGCGCCACGCAGCCGAAGGTCTCCCGGGAGGAGGCGCTCGACTGCCCCTGGGGCGGAGCCGCCAGGGGGGTGAGCACCGAGATGGCGGTGCCCACCTCCTCGGCGACGGCCCGGTGGTGGCGCACGAGCAGGCTCCACGCCCCGTCCAGGCCCGCCTGCCAGCGCCCAGCCTCGGCGGGGGTGAGCCGCCCGCCCATGTTCGCCGTACCCGGCATGCGGTAGGGGTCGAGATCGTCGACGACGACGCGGAACGGCGCGCCGTCCGACTCCGCCGACAGGCTGCGCAGCCCCCTCCAGGCGGGGGCGTCCGACCCCGGGTCGCGGGGGACCCGCACGGCGAGGTTGCCGCCCATGATGTCCGCGCCGTCGGCGAAGCACTGGACCGTCGCCTCCGAGACGGTGGGGGACAGGACCGCCTGCCCCAGTGAGGGCAGGGTGACCACGCCCTCCGCCGCGGGCACGTCGATCTCGCAGACCGTGCCGGACCGGATCGCCGCGGCGGCCGCGAGAGCCGCGAGCTGCGCCGGCGTCGCCCGGTCGTCCCCGGCCCTGAGCGCCATGACCGTGTGCCGGGACCAGGCGCCCACCGACGGATGGCGCAGGACCGCGTCGACGGCGCCGGGGTGGTCACGCTGGATGACGGCGAGCAGGTCGTAGGCACGGCGGGCGAGGGCGGCCTGCGGATGGCCGGTGACCCGCGCCGTCTCCATCACGCCGCGGACGAGGAGCACGTGCTTGCTGCGCTGGGCGGCGGCGAGCTGGGCGACCGCGCCGGCACCGCCGCCGCCCGCGGCCAGCTCCGAGAACATCTTGGCCGGGATGCGGTGCTCGCGCAGTTTCATGGGCGTTCCTTGGTCCGTGCCGACGGGTCGGCCTCGACGGTGTGCTCGGATCCGTGCCGACAGGTCGGCTTCGACGGTGTGCTTGACGTGCTCGATGAGGCGGAGGAGGTCGGGACAGTAGACCGAGGGGTTGGCGAACCCGTGGCCCTCCCGGTAGCGGTGGGCGTACAGCCCGCCGCCGCAGACCCGGCCGACGGGACAGCGGCGGCAGGCGGCGGACAGGGCCAGCTCGCCGATCTGGCGGGCCGCGACGGCGGGCAGGAGCAGGACGTCGTCGAAGGAGTCCCGCGCCACGTGCAGTCCGGTCTCGGGCGCCCCCTGGTAGGCCGACTTCAGGAAGTCGGACTGCTCGATGCCGCCGTCGGTCTCCACCACCACCATGGCCGCGGGGGACAGGCCCACCGCCTCGCTCGCCGACGCGCCGCCGAGGAGGAGATGGATGATCTCACCGAACAGCCGGATCCGGGTGGGCTGCCGGGGGGAGCGGTACCAGCGGTCGAAGACCGGGATCAACCAGTCGGCGTACGGCGTGGCACTCGTCCGCGGATCGCGGCCCGGAGGAGGAGCCGACCAGTTGCCGTGCGGGAGCAGGAAGTCGACGGCGGGCGGGTCGAACTCCAGAAGCGCCTCGTAGGCGCCCAGCGGATCGTTCCTGAGGTCGACGGTGCACAGCAGGCCGCCGAAGAGGTGCCGGTAGGCGGGTGAGGTGAGCAGGCCGAGGGCCTTCACGACCGCGGCGTGGCTGCCCTGCCCGTTCGCGCGCCGGCGGCTGCGGTCGTGCATCGCCTCGTCGCCGTCGAGGCTGACCCCGACGCGTACGTCCAGTTCGTCGAAGAGGTCGAGGTAGCCGTGGTCGAGCAGGGTGGCGTTGGTCTGCAGCGTGACCCGGACGTGCGTGCCGCCGCCGACCGCGGAGCGGATCCGGGTGACGAGGTCGCGGATGGCCTCCCGCCCGGCGAGCAGGGGCTCGCCGCCGTGCAGGACGACCTCGATCTCACCGAGACCGTGGGCGCGGGTGTGCTCTGCGATCCGCGCGGCCGTGGCGGCGAAGGTCTCCGGCGCCATCCGCTTCGGGCGGCCGCGCCAGCTGGTGTCGGCCATCTCGTACATGTAGCAGTACGCGCAGGCCAGGTCGCAGCGGCTGTGGATCTTCAGGATGAACTGCCGGAACGGAGTCGGCCGCCAGCCTCCGGCCATCAGTTCCCCGACGTCGAGGGTCGACGGCCACTCGTGCACCGCTGATCAGCCTCCGAGTTGAGACCACATTACGTAGCGCAGGATAGGGGAACGACATCCGTATCGCAGGGGGAAATCGGTCGGCGGCGGGTGCGCGCTCCGTAACGATTCCGGCGCCCGCGGATTGAAATCTTGACTATCGATCAGAAGTCAGGCGAAATGGTAAATGGCGCAAGAGAGGTGTGCCGCGGTTGCCAAAAGAACCCAAAACCGAAAATCTGCCACCCGAAAACATGTTTCCAGCAATGCTCGACGTGGACGGATTGCTGGCTTCGGGATGGCGGCCGTCGGCCTTCCAGCAGTTCATCCTGAAGATCCACAGTCGCTGCGACCTGGCCTGCGCGTACTGCTACATGTACGAGATGGCGGACCAGTCGTGGAAGGCCCAGCCGCGCCGCATGTCGGAGGCGATCGCCGACCGCGCGGCGCTGCGCATCGCCGAGCACGCGCTGGACCACGACCTCGCCGAGGTGGAGGTGATCCTGCACGGCGGGGAGCCGCTCCTGGCCGGATCGGAGTTCATCTCCCACGCCGTGCACGTGATCAGAGCGGCGGCCGCCGACGTCGGGACGCGGGCCCACATCGCGGTGCAGACCAACGGGGTGCGGCTCGACGAGGCCTTCCTGCGGCTGTTCGACGCCCTGGAGATCCGGGTGGGCGTGAGCCTGGACGGCGACGAGGAGGCCCACGACCGCCACCGGCGCTTCGCCGGGGGGCGGGGGAGCCACGAGGCGGTCTCCCGCTCCCTCCGAGGGCTCGCCTTCGGCCGCTTCCACCACCTCTTCAGCGGCCTGCTCTGCACGATCGACGTCCGGAACGACCCCGTGGCCACCTACGAGGCGTTGCTCGCCTTCGATCCGCCCGCCGTCGACTTCCTGCTCCCGCACGGCAACTGGTCGGCGCCGCCGCCCTTCCGCGATCCGGAGTCGGCCGCCACGCCGTACGCCGACTGGCTGATCCCGATCTTCGACCGCTGGTACGGCGCCCCCGCCGAGGAGACGGAGATCCGGCTGTTCACCGAGATCATGCGGCTGCTGACCGGACGGCCCTCGCGGACCGAGACGGTCGGGCTCTCACCGGTGCGGATGGCAGTCGTCGAGACGGACGGCAGCATCGAGCAGTCGGACATCCTCAAGTCCAGCTACCACGGCGCCACCGCGACCCGCATGCACGTCCTGCGGAACTCCTTCGACGAGGTGCTCGCCCACCCGGCCATAGCGGCCCGCCAGATCGGCGAGCTCGCTCTGGCGAAGACCTGCCTCGAATGCGACCTCGCCCGGGTCTGCGGCGGCGGGCTCTACGCGCACCGCTACAACACCGGCACCGGGTTCCTCGCGCCCTCGGTCTACTGTCCCGACCTCTACCGGCTCATCACCCACATCCACGCCACACTTGCCCGGGACGTCGCCCTGCTGAAGGGAAGCAGATGAGACTCTTCACCCGGCCGCTCTCCGGGACGGCCCTGGCGGAACTGGCGGCGGGAGGGGGCGGGGCCGCAGCCGTGCGCGAACTGGCGGCGGCGCAGCGCCTGAAGAACCTGCTGCTGCTGCGCGGGGTCGTCGAGGAGGCGGCGGCGGCCCGGCACCCCCATGCCGAACTGGCGGCCGAGGCCTACGGGCTCCTGTCGGACATGGAGAACCGCGCGGCGGACCGGGTCGGGCGGGTGCTGCTCCACCCGGCGGCGGGGGCGTGGGCGTGGCGGACCTACCGGTCGCTGAGCCGGCGGACCGGTGAGGAGGATCCCGGGAGGCTGGGCGCGCTGGCGCTGTCGGCCGCGATCGGATCGCAGACCGCGTGCGAGCTCCGGCTTCCCGTCGCGGGCAGGGACGTCATGCTGCCGTCCCTGGGCCTGCTCACCCTGCCCGCCGGGCTCGGGGAGGTGGCCGACGTCGCCGTGCGGCCGGACGGCACCGGTACCGGCGGCACCGGGGACGGCGACGGAGCCGAACTCCGCTTCGGCCGGTTCACGGTCCGGGCCGACCCCCTCCGGGACGGACCGGGCTGGCAGGCGCTGCACCGGCTGGCGGTGCGGCCGGGACTCAGCCTGGTCGTCGACGACCTGGACCCGTACCGGTGGGCGGTGGCCGACGTCGTCGAGCCGAGGCTGAGCGCGGAGCGGCGCCGCTGGTGGCAGTCGTGCCTGCGGGACGCCTGGCGCATCCTGACGGCCCACCACGGCACCGTCGCCGAGGAGGTCGCCGCCGCGACCCGCGTCCTCACCCCGATCCAGGCGCCCGCCTCCGGCCAGAACAGCGCGACGTCCCGGGAGACGTTCGGGACGATGGCGCTCTCGGAGCCCCGCCACGGGCTCGGATTCGCGGAGACCTTCGCCCACGAGGTCCAGCACGCCAAGCTGACCGCCCTGACCGACATGGTCGACCTCACGCTGCCGGACGACGGGCAGCGCCACTACGCGCCCTGGCGGCCCGACCCGCGGCCGGTCTACGGGCTGCTGCAGGGCGCCTACGCCTACCTCGGCGTGGCGGGGTTCTGGCAGCGGCAGCGGCGGTTCGAGAGCGGGGAGGCGGGCTTCCGGGCCCAGGTGGAGTTCGCGCGCTGGCGGGAGGGCGCCCACCTCGTCACCGGCACGCTCCAAGCCAGCGGGTGCCTGACCGAGCAGGGGCAGGAGTTCGTCGCCGTGATGAGGGGAACGCTGGAGCGGCTCCTCGCCCAACCGGTGGACCCCGCGGCGGCGGCGCAGGCGCACCGCGAGGCCGACCGGCACCGCGAGGAGTGGACCAGGCGGAACACCTGACCGCGGTGCCCGGTCAGATCGGCGGCGGGTCGAAGTCGGTGTCGATGCGCAGGCCGGCGACCGCCGCCAGGATGTCGGGCTGGACCGACGACAGCGGGCTGTGCTCGTAGCGCTCCAGGGTCTCGGTCCGGAGCCGCTCCGCCTCCTTCTCCGCGCCGGCGGCCCGCAGGTCGAGCGAGAGGTTGGCGGCGCACAGCAGCGAGAGGTAGTGCTCCTCGCCGAAGAGCGCGTGGAGTCGTCCGAGGGTGTCCTCACCGAGCTCCCGCGCCCCGGCGGTCTCACCCAGCAGCGCGAGGTCCGTCGCGAGGTTGACGGCGCAGGCCAGTGAGTAGTTGTGCGTCCGGCCGACCGTGGCGGTCAGCCTCTCCAGGGCCGCCTCGTCGACGGCCCGGGCGGTCTCGGCGTCCCCGCGCAGCCGGTACAGGATCGCGAGGTTGCTCCGGCAGGCCTGGGTGTACGGGTGGTCCTCGCCGTAGACCCGGGGATAGCGGAGCACGGTCTCATGCGCGACGGCGAACGCCTCGTCGAGCTCACCGGTCGTGCGCAGGACGTTGGAGAGGTTGACCGCCGCGGCCATGGTGTCGGGGTGCTCGTCGCCGAAGAGCCGCTGGAACCGCGCGTGCGCGTCGCGCGCCATGTCCAGCGCCTCGGCGAGGTCGCCGGCCCGGCGCCGGGCGATGGACAGGTCCTTGGCGGTGAGCAGGGTGACGGGATGGTCGGGGCCCAGTTCCTGCACCCCGTAGGCGTGCGCCTCGTCACCCAGGTCGCACGCCTCGGCGTAGTCTCCGCAGAGCCGCACGACGCGGGCCAGGCCGTTCCACGACAGCAGGAGGGAGGACTTGCTGATCCCCTGGGTAGCGTCGCTCTGCTCCAGGTAGGTCTCCTGCTGCAGCCTCCGAGCGAGCATGTAGTCGCTGGTGAGGCCGTAGTCGAGGGCGAGGTTGTTCATCACGCGCAGAGTGGACGGGTGGGCCGGCCCCAAGGCCTGCTCGTGGGCCTGCCGGGACTCCTCGTCGAGCTCGCGGGCCCTCATGAACTCCCCCCGGGCGCGCAGGGCGGCGCCGAAGGTGTTGGTCATCGACAGTGTCTCCGGATGCTGCGGCCCGAGGACCTCGCGCATGAGCTCCAGGGTCTCCCTGCCGAGCTCGTAGTCCTCGGCGTACCGGCCGAGCCCGCGCAGCACGTTGCCCAGGTGCTTGCGCGCGACCAGCACGTCCGGGTGCCGGGGCCCGCTGTTCTCGGACCACCTGCCGATGAAGTCCTCCGAGAAGGTGAGGGCCGACTGGTAGTTGCCCGCCTGGTACAGGTAGCGGACGATGTTCAGGGCGAACCTGCGCACGACGGGCTCGGTGCTCTCGGCGAGCTCCGAAGGGGCGACGTGGCCCACCAGTTCCTCGAACAGGCGCCATCTCGCGCTGTCGTCCGGATCGGCCGGTGCGCCGCCGGCCAGCAGCAGGTGGACCTCCCGCCGCGCCGTCCGCTGCTCCTCACCGGACAGGCCGTCGCGCAGGAGCGCCTGAACGAGGCGGTGGACCTGGATGGTGCGTGTCTCGGGCTCGATCCTGGCGAGGGCGAAACGCCGCAGCTCGCTCAGGGCCTTGGTCAGCATGATGGGGTCGGACAGGATCGCGCTCAGCAGCGGATCGGCCTTCTCCCCGGTGCCGCGGCCGATGGTCCTGCCGCCCCGGCGGAAGATGTCACGGGGGATGGGCTCGGGGCCGAAGAACGCGCAGCACCGCAGGATCCTGACCGCCTCGGGGAGCCGGTCCTGCAGCATGGAGACCGAGACCTGCCAGGCGGCCGTCATCGACAGGGGGTAGCCCGACGCCTTGTTCGCGCCGAGCAGCCGGCCGGCCTGCTCCTCGAGCTGCTCGATGTACTCGTCGACCGACATGCCGGTCTCGTACTGGAGCGCCCCGGCCTGCTCCAGCGCGAGCGGCAGGTCGCCGAGCTTCTCCGCGAGCCGGGAGGCGTCCTGGTCCGAGATCTCCCGCCGCAGCCGCCTGCGGAGGAACTCCACGCTCTCCTCGCGCTCGAACACGTCGACCTGGAGCGTCTCGAAACGGTCCTCCCAGTCGGGGTTGCGCGAAGTGATCAGCACGTGCCCGGGCCCGAGCGGGATGAACTCCTCGATCCTGGCGGGGTCCTCGGCGTTGTCGAAGATCAGCAGCCAGCGGCGGTACGGCTCGCCGCTCTGCAGCGCCCGGCGCACCGCCTCGGCCGCCTCCTCGACACCGGTGGTCGCGGCGCTGGGCAGGCCGAGGTGGGGCGCCATCATGGCCAGCGCCGACGGCACCAGGACGCGCTGGTCGGCGGGGATCCACCAGACCAGGTCGTAGTGGGACCGGTAGCGCCAGGCGTACTCGATGGCCAGATGGGTCTTGCCGACGCCGCCCAGGCCCTGGAGCGCCTGAGGCTGGGGGACGACGGCGGTCACGGTGCTGATGCCCCGGCGTAGCCGGGTGAGGAGCTCCTCGCGGCCGGTGAAGTTCCTGTTGCGCGGCGGCACCTTCTCCCAGACCTCAGGCGATCGCTCGGGCACCGCGTTCACCGTGTGAGAAAGCTCCGCCACCTGAGGCCTCCACCCTGTGAGCCGAAACAATCCTGTGGTCATCCTAAAGGTTGATTCACGGGGTGGGGTATCCCAGAATGATTTGAACACCGGTATCAAGGTCCCGGGCGATCGGAGGGCAGGGCGGCCGCGCTGTTTCCGGGCCGGCCGTAACTCCGGGATGGACCGGGAAAGTGGAGGAGTGCTTATGCGCGAGGGCGAGGCGGGCTCCGAAGCCGCGGCGGTTCTCATCGATCTCGACGGAATTTCCCTGGAAGACGTCCGGGGAATCGGAAACGACGGCCTGAACAGGATGCTGCGGTCGCTCCTCCTGGACGACCGGCCTCCGCTGGCGGGATTCTCGGCCTCCATCAAGGCCCAGTCCGGAGCGGCATGACCCCTGCCGGGCATTGACCGGGCCAATAGAGTCGTACGGCATCGGCCCGTGATCCGCCGGGCCGGCGGTCGACGAGGTGGTGCCGTGCGTGTACGACATGGGTGACGCCGAATGGGAGCGCCTGATCTACCAGCTGAGAAGCGGGGACTGCACGCCGTTCCTGGGTTCGGGGGCGTGCGTGGGGACCCTGCCGACGGGAACGGCGCTCAGCCGGGAAATGGCGCGCCGCTGGGGATATCCCTACGGAGACGACCACGACCTCCCCCGGGTGGCGCAGTTCGGGGCGATCAAATACGGCGACGCCGTGCATGTCAAGAGACTGGTCTGCGACGAGCTGGACGCGGCGGATCCCCCGGATTTCCTGCATCCGCTGGAACCCCACGGGCTGCTGGCGGAGTTCCCCCTCCCGGTATATTTGACGACCAACTACGACGATTTCATCTTCCGCTCTCTTAAAGCGGTGGGGAAACGCCCGAACGTGGCCGTCTGCCCGTGGAACAAGGACATCGCCTACGCCGAGAAGCTGTTCAGCAACGAGGCCGGGTGGAACCCCCAGCCGGACACGCCGCTCATCTACCACCTTCACGGAAACCTGCAGGACCCGACGTCGATCGTGCTGGCCGAGGACGACTACCTGGAGTTCCTCACCAGCCTCGCGGCTGAGGGCGTCGCGGGCAGCCAGCGGATGCTGCCCACCTCGATCCTCGCGGCGCTGACCCGGCGGCCCCTGCTGTTCATCGGCTACAGCCTGCAGGACTGGACGTTCCGCGTCCTGTTCCGCGGGCTGCTGAGGGCGGTTCCCGGCATCAACCGGCGCAGGCACATCAGCGTGCAGCTCGCCCCCTCGCTCGACACCAGCAAGGCGGACGTGAAGGACGTGCAGCGGCAACTGGCCCGATACTACGAGGACTGGCGGATCTCCATCTTCTGGGGGACCGCCGAGGAGTTCTGCATGGAGCTGCGGCGGCGGATGGGGTCGATGCCGTGAACCCGAACGATGCCCGCCCGGCGCCGGCGGCCGAACCGTACGTCGGGCTGCGGGCGTTCCGGCGGGAGGACAGCGCCCGCTTCTTCGGGCGGGCCAGGGAGTCGCACGAGATCGCGGACCTCTGGCAGGCCAACAGGCTGACCATCCTCTACGGCCCTTCGGGGGTGGGCAAGACCTCGCTCATCCAGGCAGGCGTGCTCCCGCTGATGGATCCGACCACGGTCGACATCCTGCCGATCGGCCGCGTGTCGCACGGCTCCCCCTTCCCCTCGGCCGCGCTCTCGCAGCACAACCCGCACGTCTTCGCCCTGCTGTCGTCCTGGTCGCCGGAGGAGACGCCCACCAGGCTGGCCGGCCTGACGCTCCGCGGGTTCCTGCGGCGCAGACCGCCGCGCCAGGATCCGTACGGAGATCCCGTGCTGACCCTGGCGGCGATCGACCAGGCGGAGGAGCTGTTCGGCGACCTCGCCCACCGCCAGCCGTACCGGGAATGGTTCATCGACCAGCTCGTGGAGGCACTGGACGCGGATCCGCACCTGCGCCTGCTCGTGTCGATCCGCGAGGACTACCTGGCGGCGATCCTTCCCCACGAGCCCAAACTGGCAGGCATGCCCCGGGGCCGGTTCCCCCTGGCCGCGCTCGACACGGCCGCTGCGGTGCGGGCGACGGAGGGTCCGCTGGAGGGCACCGGCCGGTCCTTCGCCCCGGGAGCCGCCGAAGGGCTGGTGGAGGACCTGCGCAGGATCCGGGTGGGAAAGGCGCTCGGGGAGGAGGTCGTGGCCGACGCGAAGGTGGTCGAGCCGGTCCAGCTCCAGGTCGTCTGCTCCACCATGTGGCGCTCCCTCCCCGCCGACGTGCGGGTCATCACCGCCGAGCACGTGCGCCGCTTCGCCGACGCCGACCGGTCGCTCACCGGCTTCTTCGAACGGATGATCGCCGAGGTGTCCCGCGATCACCTCGACGGGGACACCGATCGCCTGCGGACCTGGCTGCACCGCAACTTCATCACGGAGCAGGGCAAGCGCGAGATCGTCTACCAGGGCGAGACCCTCACGGCAGGGGAGCCGAACCGCGTGGTCAGGGCGCTGGTGGAGCGCCACATCCTGCGGGAGGACCTCCGGGCGGGCGCGCGCTGGTGCGAGCTCTCGCACGAGCGGCTCATCCAGCCCATCCTCCAGCACGGCCGCGCCGCCGAGCCGGTCGAGAGCCGGGCCACCCCGGACGAGTACCTGCGCGCCGCCGAGCTCGCCTTCCGCGACGGCGAGTTCGGACTGGCCGCGAAACAGGCGGAGGAGGCGCTGAGCAGGTGCGGGGACGACACGTGGCTCCGCGCGGAGATCGAATCCTTCCTCGGCAACGTCGCGCACCGGCGTGAGGACTTCGAGAAGGCGGTCGCGCACTACCGCACGGCCGCGGTCCTGTTCGAGACGCTGGGCGCGACCACCGCGGTGGGCCGGCTGCTCGCCGGGATCGGGCGGCTCCGGCTGGCGCAGGGGCGGCCCGCGGTCGCGGTGCAGGAGCTGTACTCCGCGATCCGGCGCGTCCCCGGCGACACCGCCATCCAGACCGAACTCGCCTGGGCCCTGTGGTACGGCGGGCACCCCGACGCGGCGCGGGACGTCCTCAACGACGCCCTCGCCCGGGAGGGGGACGCCGCGGAGGCGCTGCGGGCGCGGGGCGAGATCCTGGCCGACCTCGGCCGGACGGCGGAGGCCCTGCACGACCTCGAACGGGTCCGGCCGCTGCAGTGGCCGTCCACCCGGGCGGCGTACGCCCTCGCGCTCGCCTCCGAAGGGCGGGCCGCCGAGGCGGAGCGGGAGATCACGGCCGTACTGGCCGAAGCAGGCGACCACGGCCCCGTCCTGCTGTACGCGGCCAGGGTCAGGGAGCTGGCCGGTGACGCACCCTCAGCGGCCGGTCTGGCTCGGCGTGCGAAGACCGCGGTGGCTCCGCGGCTTCCTCCGCACCTGACCGCAGAGGCGGACCGCCTGGCGGAACAGGTCTGACCGGCGGCAGGCCGGTTCCGGGACGGGCGGGCCGAGGTCCTCCGGCCGTCGGCGGATCCGGCCGGAGACGGGCGGACCGGCGGGGGTCCCGCTCCGGAGGACCCTCCGGAGCGGGACCGCAACGGCCACGGACAGGGTGATGCCGGACATGACGAGGAACAGGCTCCTCGTCGCCGCCGGCACCCCCACCGCGGAGACGAGGAACCCGCCGAGCGGCGCCGCCAGGCACACGGCCCCGTGGGTGGTGAGCCGGTGCACGCTGACCACCCGGGCGAGCTTGCCCTCGGCGACCCGATCGATCTCGAAGGCCCTGACGGACATGTTGCTGAGCGCTCCGGCACACCCCATCAGGAACAGCGCGGCGCCGAAGAAACCGGGAGACTCGCCCACGACCGGGATGAGGAGGGCGAACGCCCATATCCACATGTGGGCGAAGAGCAGGATCTCCCGGGGAGGCCCGAGCGGCGCCAGGCGCGGCTCCAGCAGCGGATGCCGGAGCAGGCGCCGCAGCGGAGGCGCCAGAGCCGACCCGAGCACACCGCCCAGGCCGCTGGCCGCGAGGACCAGGCCGACCTCCAGGGGGGATTGGGTCACCGAACCGGCGACGAAGACGATGATCAACATATTGATCATCAGGTTCGTGACCGTGGTCAGCGCCATGGCGTTGCGGAGGAAGCGATGGCTCCTGAGCTCCCCGACGCCGGCCGTCATCTCCTGGAGGAACGACGTCTTCCCACCGCCGGGGGGCGCAGTCCGCAGGACATGGCGCTCCCCGCCGCCCGGCAGGGTGAGAACGGCGGTGAGCGAGGCGAGGAAGAGGATCGTGTTCATCACGAACGGCACGCAGTGGCCGAGCCCGAACAGGAACCCTCCCACGGGCCTGGCCGCCATCACCGCGACGTGGGAGCTCGTCTCACTCGTGGCCAGCATGCCGACGAGACTCGCCCGGGGTACCGCGGATCGGATCAGAGCGGTCTCCGCCAGCGAGTAGACGACCCAGAAGGTCCCCTCCACGAAGGCCGCCGCCAGCAGGTGGGGGAGGGTGACGCCCTCGAAGAGCACGGCCAGGAACACGCTCGCCACCGCCAGCAGGCGAGCCGCCTCGGTGGCCGCCATGACGGCGCGTGCGGTCATCCGGTCGACGAGGAGACCCGCCGGGACGTAGAAGAGCAGGGTCGGAAGGGTCAGGGCGAAACCGGCCCAGCCGACGTGCACCGGCGACTTCGTCAGGGACAGGGCCAGCAGCGGGTAGGTGACCCCGAGGGTCCGGAACCCCACGGTCGAGGACATCGAACCCGCGCAGATGCGGATGAGGTCCCAGCGCGACCGGGTCCCCGCCCCGCGGGACCCGCCGGAGGACGGCGGAGTCTCCTCCCGAGGGCCGGGATCATCGGATCGCGGGGCGTCCGGAGCCGCCGGGGGCACCCCAGGCTCCGCTCCCACGATCCGTTCGTCCCCTCTGCTCCTGCCAGCGTCGTCGGGAACAGCCCATCGTGAAGAACGGAGGGGAGAGCTGCAGCGACCCTCGTTGCCGGAGGGAAAATGGTGGCTTTTTGGGCAGCCGACTACCAGGGGGAACCCGTGCCCCGATGATCACCCTGGGTCGTCCGCGGCAGCAGCATAGCGCTGGTCGCGGTCCTCTGCGACGCCGTCGGCCGGCTCCCCTCGCTCCGGCGCTCCTCGGAGAGGGGAGCGGCGTGCCGTACCGGCCGGGAGGTCACAGGCCGTAGGCCTCCAGCAGGCGCAGCCAGATCTCGCTGACCGTCGGGAACGACGGCACCGCGTGCCAGAGCCGCTCCAGCGGCACCTCGGCGGTGACCGCGATCGTGGCGGCGTGCAGCAGCTCGGCCGCGCCGGGGCCGGCGAAGGTGACGCCCAGCAGCACCCGCCGCTCGGTGTCCACCACGGCCTTGGCCCGGCCCCGGTAACCGTCCCCGAGCAGGTAGGCGCCGCTCACCGCGCCCAGGTCGTACTCGACCGCGCGGACCGGGAAGCCCTCCTCGCGGGCGCGGGCCTCGGTCCGGCCGACCGCGCAGACCTGCGGGTCGGTGAAGACCACCTGCGGCGCGCCGTAGCCGCCTGCGAGGTCCCGCAGCGCGGGCAGGTCGTCGGGCTCGCCCTTGGCCCGGGCGGCTATGACGTCACCGCAGACGCGGGCCTGGTACTTGCCCATGTGGGTGAGCAGGTCGCGGCCGTTGACGTCGCCCACGGCGTACAGCCAGCCGCCGTCGACGCCGGTGGCGCGCATGCTGTCGTCGACGGCCACGGGCCGGTCACCGGCCAGCCCCACGCTCTCCAGGCCCAGGCCGGCGACGGCGGGCCGGCGGCCGGTGGCCACCAGCAGCTCGTCGGCCTCGACCGGCGGGCCCGACGACAGGTGCACGGTCACCGGCCCGCCCGGCGCGGGCCGCTCCACCCGGGTCACCTCCGTGCGGGTCCGCACGGAGATGCCGGAGGCGGCGAACGATTCGGCCACCAGGTCGGAGGCGAACGGCTCCAGCCGTTCCAGCAGCCGTTCCCCGCGCACCAGCACCGTGGTCTCCAGCGCGCCGAGCCCGTGCATGGCCTGCGCCATCTCGCAGGCGACCACGCCCCCGCCGATCACGGCCAGCCGCTCCGGGACCGCCCCGGCGGCGGTGACCTCGTGGCTGGTCCACGGCGCGGCCTCGGCCAGGCCCGGCACCGGCGGGACCGCGGCGCGGCTCCCGGTGGCCAGTACGACCGCGTGCCGGGCGGTCAGCGACCGCGAGGTGCCGTCGGGCAGGTCCACCCGGACCCGCCGCGGGCCGTCCAGCCGTCCCCGCCCCCGGACGAACTCCGCCGGCACGCCCTCGATCCACTCGACCTGACCGGCGTCGTCGTAGCGGGAGACGGCCTCGTCCCGGCGCGCCAGCACGGCGGCGGCGTCGATCGGGCCGACGTCCAGGCCCGGCACCCGGCGGGCCTCGGCGGCCAGCTCGACCGGGCGGAGCAGCGCCTTGCTGGGGATGCACGCCCAGTAGGAGCACTCGCCGCCGGCCAGGTTCTCCTCCACGATCGCGGCGCTCAGCCCGCCCCGCACGGCCCTGTCCGCGACGTTCTCACCGGCCGGCCCGGCACCGATCACGATCACGTCGAACTCGTCCGCCACCACTGCCTCCTGTCGGGAACGCGCGCCGGAGATCCCGTGTCACCGTGCCGGTTCCACCGCACCCGTATCTTCCCCAGCCGCGCGGGACCATCGCAACGCGGGTGCGCCGGGTCCGCCCGGCGGCACTCGTCCGGCCCTCCCACCCGAGGTCAGCCGCGGTCCCTTACAGGCGCGGGGCGGACTCCCGCGGATGCGGGGCTCGCAACCTCTCCGCCAGTTCCCCGGCCAGCCCCTCGGCGGCGGCCTCGATCATCTCCAGTACCTCGGTGAAACCCTCGTGGTCGCCGTAGTAGGGGTCGGGCACCTCGGCGCCCTCCGGGGCGGCCGGGTCGAAGGACCGGAAGAGCCGCACGTCGGCGCCCGGCGGGGCAAGCCGGCGCAGGGCGCGGAGGTTCTCCCGGTCCATGGCGAGCACCAGGTCCGCCTGGCCGTACCACTCCCGCAGGAACTGCCTGGCGCGGTGCGCGGAACCGTCGTAGCCGCGACCGGCCAGCGCCTCGGCGGCGCGCTCGTCCATCGGGCGGCCCTGGTGCCAACCGCCGGTGCCCGCGCTGTCGACGGTGACGAGACCGTCCAGGCCGCGGTCGGCGACGGCCTTCCTCAGCACGACCTCGGCCATGGGGGAGCGGCAGATGTTCCCCAGGCACACCACGCAGACGCGATAGCTCATGGCGTCCATTCTCCGCGATCCGCAGGACCGGTCCGCGCCGCAGGATGGCCGGGACCGCAGAAGGACCATCGGGACCGCAGGCGGGCCGGGGATGCAGGACCGCCCCGCGCCCCGGAGGGGCCGCTCCCTCCGAGGCGCTCGCCGGAGCGGCTATCCGGCCGTGCAGGACATGATGGGGGCGACGGTGGGGGTCCCGGAGGCGAGGAAGCCGAAGGACGTGCTCGCCCCGGCCGCCAGGGAGCCGTTCCAGGAGGCGTGCTTCGCGGTCACGGCGGAGCCGGCCTGGGTGACCGCGGCGTTCCAGGCCTGGCTGACCCGCTCGCCTCCGGAGGTCCAGTCCACGGTCCAGCCGCTGATCGCGGAGGCTCCCGTGTTCCGCACGGTCACCTCGCCCTGGAAGCCGCCGGACCACTGGTTCACGACCCGGTAGGCGGCCGTGCAGCCGCTTCCGGTGGGGGTCGAGGTGGGCCTGCCCGTGGGGGTGACGGTGGGGGTCGAGGTGGGGGTGACGGTCGGGGTGGCGGTCGGTCCGGCCCCGAGCAGCGCGGTCAGGGCGGGGAACCACCGGTCGGCGATCTTCCGGTCACCGGCCGCGTTGGGGTGCACCCCGTCGCCCGTGTCGGTGGCGGTGTCGAAACCCGTCCACTGGTCGACCACCACGACGGGCGAACGCGCGGTCGTCTTGCCCGCCGCCCAGCCGGGGATCGCCGCGTTGAGCGCCGCGACCCGCCGGCCGCACTCGCCGCACGAGCCCGGGTTCATCGGGATGATCTGGGCGACCAGGATCTTCATGTCGGGGTTGCTCTCGCGCATCTGGTCGACCAGCCTGCCGTAGGCGGCCAGGATGGTCGCGGTGGAGCGGTTGCTCCACGCGTCGTTGGTTCCGAAGTGCATCATCACGATGTCGGGCCGCGTCGCCGAGAGCCAGGCCGGAAGCTGGTTCTGGTCGGCCACGTTGGTCGCCAGGAAGCCGCCGTGCCCCTCGTTCTCGCCGTCGTAGGGGAAACCGCAGCCCTGCGGCGGCAGCGTCCCGACGAAGTCCACCGACGCGGCCAGCCCGGCCTCCTGGAGGCGCTGCCAGAGCAGGGCCCGCCAGCAGCCGGGGGAGCCGGTGATCGAGTCCCCGAGGGCCATGATCCTGGTCGGCGCGGCCCGCGCCGACATCGCGGCGCCCGCCGTACCCGCCAGCACGAACCCCAGGGCGGCGGCCATCGCCGCCAGCACCGCCAGCACCGCCAGCACCGTCTCGCCTCTGCGCATCGCCCGCTCCCGTCGTGGCTCGGCGCGATGCTAGGCATCCGCACCGGGCCAGGGGAAGCGGGCCGCTCCCCGGCACCGCGCCGACCTGCGGCTCCGCCGGTGCGGCGATGTAATTTTCAGCCCGCGGCCAGGTCTCCGGTGCGGTCCTCAGCCCGGTCCCCGGCTCGGTCTCCGGTGCGGTCCCCGGTTCAGTCCTCCGCCGGGTTGAGGCGGACGATCGCGGTGTTGAGGGCGGTGGCGAACAGCGTCCACGCGCCGTAGGGGAGCAGCACCGCCCCGGCGGCCCGGTCGGTCGCCCACGCCTGCCTGATCAGGTCCGCGTTCGAGGCGTTGAGCGCGGTGATCTCGGCCAGGGCGAGCTTGGGCGAGCGGCCGCGGAAGAAGGCCAGGCTCCAGCCGGCGTTGAGGACGAGGTTGGCCGCCAGGCGGGCGGCGAACGCGGTGCGGTCGGTCCCCTCCCGGCGGTCGAGGACACGGGCCGCCCCGACGGCGATCAGGCCGTACAGCGGTGTCCACACCAGGCCGAACGCTTGTGACGGCGGCTGCCAGGACGGCTTGCGCAGCCGCCGGTACCACAGGGAGGCGGGCTTGGTCGCCAGGCTTCCGACGGCGGCCGCCGCGCTCACGGCGAGCAGCGTCCTGGCCAGGGTGCGGCCGCGGACGCCCGCGCGGGCCCGGACGATCTCCTCCGTACGGCGCCGCGCCCGGCTCGGGGCGTCGCCCTCCGGACGGCGCCCCGAGCCCGTCCGCGCGGAGGACGGGATGCTGGATGGTGTCGTCTTCATGGTCGGCCCCTACCCCGGCCACCGGTGATATGCCGCGTCAAGGGCGGCACGCCGACGCCCGGATGGCATGACGCCTGACGCGGGGAGGGCGCCCGGATGGCATGGCGCCCGGTCCGGGAGGGCGGGTGGGTGAGGTGGCGCCCGGTCCAGGAGGGCCGGCCGGTGAGATGACGCCCGGCCCGGGAGGCGGTTCGCGCTCCGGCGCGCGCGCCGCGCCGAGACGGGACGACCCGGTGAGGGGATGGATGCAACAGCGCTGTTATGTTGATGGGATGCCTCCCCTCGACTCCGGGCCGGGCCTGCTCGGGACCCGCCTGCGCCACCTGCTCGAACTGCTGGACGCGGACGTCGCGGCCGTCTACGCCGAGCTGGGGGAGGCCGGGTTCCGCCCCCGGTTCACCCCCGTCCTGCGGGCGCTGGCCGCGTTCGGCCCCTCCTCCATCCGCGAACTGGCGGACGCGATCGGGGTGACCCACTCCGCGGCGAGTCAGACGGTGGCCCAGATGGCGGGGGAGGGGTTCGTGGTCCTGATGCCGGGAGCGGACGCGCGCCGCCGGATCGTGCACCCCACCGAGAAGGCCGAGGCGCTGCTCCCGATGCTGGAGGCGGAATGGGCGGCCACCGCCGCGGCGGCCGCCGAGCTCGAGGCGGAGTTGTCGTTTCCGCTGAGCCGGCTCGTCGACGAAGTGCTGGAGGCCCTGAGCCGGCGGCCGATGAGGCAGCGGATCGCCGACGCGGCGCCGGACCTGGCCGCTCGGGCCCGTGCGGGGCGGGAAGACGGACGGGAGGGGGTGGCGGCGGAGACGGGGGACGTCGGCGCCGGGGCCGAGGCGGGAAGAGCCGCGGAGGGCGGGCGCCGGGACTGACGGCGGAGCTGCGGCACACGGGTCACCGCAGGTGACATATGCCGCATATGTACCTTTGCTACGAAATGGCAACTTCATGCACTATCGGTACGCCGATCATGTTCGTTGCCTTCTTCCTCGGGCACAAGCGCCGTGACGTCGCTCAGGGGAAGGGGTTCGGGGATGAAGATCGTGGGGATCGCGGGAAGCCTGCGGCCGGCGGCACACGTCGGCAGGCTGCTGGAGGCGGTGGCGCGGGAGCTGCCCGTCTCCGCGGACTTCACGGTGTGGGAGGGGCTCGGGAAGATCCCGCCCTTCACGGACGGCCCGCTTCCGGGGTCCGCCGGGGAGTTCTGCGATCTCCTGTCCGGTGCGGACGGGCTGCTGATCACCGCCCCCGAGCACAGCGTCCTGCCGGTCCAGCTGCTCCACGCGCTGGAGTGGGCGTCCCGGCCCGGCGCGGGCGCAGTCCTGCTGGGCAAGCCCGTCGCCGTGGTCACGGCCTGTGTCCGCCCGCACGAGGCGATGTGGGCGCAGACCGCCCTACGGCGCCCGCTCGGTGTCGCCGGTGCCGTCGTGTACGGGGCCGACCTGTCCGCCTCTCCGGTTCTGCGGCAGTTCGACGCCGCCGGCCGCCTCGCCGACCCGGTGGCGCGCGACCGGCTCGGCGCCGTCGTGGAGGCGCTGTGCTCGCGGGCGGGGGTGCTTTCGCGGGAGGCCGCGTCCGGGAAGGCGGCGCTGGAGGGCGCGCCCGGGAAGGTACTGGAGACCCTGTCCGGCAGGGTCCCGGACAGGGTCTCCCTGGACAAGGTCTCGGGCACGGCTCCGGTGGCGCTCCAGGGCAGGACCCAGACGCCCGTGCCGGTGGTGATCCCGGAGAAGACCGCGGAGAAGATCCCCGTGTGACCGCACGTCCGGTCCCGGGCCGGGCGCCGGGCCTCTCGGCTCCCGGCCCGGGAGACGGAGGCCTCTCAGCCCAGGGAAGCCGAGACCAGGGTCCTGGCCTCCCGCTGGACCTCGGCCAGGTGGTCCGGGCCCTTGAAGGACTCGGCGTAGATCTTGTAGACGTCCTCCGTGCCGGAGGGCCGGGCGGCGAACCAGGCGCTGTCGGTGCAGACCTTGACGCCGCCGAGGGCGGCGCCGTTGCCGGGCGCGGAGGTTAGCACCCGGGTGATCGGCTCGCCCGCCAGGGTGTCGGCGGTGACCTGCTCGGCGGAGAGCCTGGACAGCACGGCCTTCTCCTCCCGGGTCGCCGGGGCGTCGACGCGGGCGTAGGCGGGGTCGCCGAACCGCACCACCAGGTCGGCGTAGTGCTCGCTGGGGGAGCGGCCGGTGGTCGCGATGATCTCCGCGGCCAGCAGGGCCAGGATCAGGCCGTCCTTGTCGGTGGTCCACACCGAGCCGTCGCGGCGCAGGAAGGACGCGCCCGCGCTCTCCTCCCCGCCGAAGCCGAGCGAGCCGTCGAGCAGGCCCGGCACGAACCACTTGAACCCGACGGGCACCTCGACCAGCCGCCTGCCCAGACCGGCGGCGACCCGGTCGATCATGCCGCTGCTCACCAGGGTCTTGCCGACCCCGGCGCCGGCCGGCCAGTCCGGCCGGTGGGAGTACAGGTAGGAGATGGCCACGGCGAGGTAGTGGTTGGGGTTCATCAGGCCGCCGTCGGGGGTCACGATCCCGTGCCGGTCGGAGTCGGCGTCGTTGCCGGTGGAGACGTCGAAGGCGTCGCGGTTCGCGATCAGCGAGGCCATGGCGTGCGGGGAGGAGCAGTCCATGCGGATCTTCCCGTCCCAGTCGAGCGTCATGAAGCGCCAGGTGGGATCGGTCAGCGGGTTGACCACGGTCAGGTCCAGCCGGTGCCGCTCGGCGATCTCGCCCCAGTAGGCCACGCTCGCCCCGCCCAGTGGGTCGGCGCCGATGCGCACCCCCGCCGCGCGGACCGCGTCCAGGTCCACCACCGAGGGCAGGTCGCCGACGTACGAACCGAGGAAGTCGTACCGGACGGTGGTGTCGGCGGCCAGCGCCCGGGCGAGCGGGATCCGCCGGACCTCCTTCAGCCCGTCGGCGATCAGCGTGTTCGCCCGGTCCTGGATCCAGGAGGTGGCGTCGGTGTCGGCCGGTCCGCCGTGCGTCGGGTTGTACTTGAAACCGCCGTCACCCGGGGGATTGTGCGAAGGGGTCACGACCACGCCGTCGGCCAGGCCGGTCGTCCGCCCGCGGTTGTGGGAGAGGATCGCGTGCGAGACCGCGGGCGTCGGGGTGTAGCCGTCGCGGTCGTCGATCATGACCGTCACCCCGTTGGCCGCGAACACCTCCAGCGCCGAGACCCGGGCGGGCTCGGACAGGGCGTGCGTGTCGGCCCCGAGGAAGAGCGGGCCGTCCACGCCCTGCGCCGCCCGGTACTCCACGATGGCCTGGCTGGTGGCCAGGATGTGGTCCTCGTTGAACGCGGCGTTCAGCGCCGAGCCGCGGTGCCCCGAGGTGCCGAACGCCACCCGCTGGCCCACCTCTCCGGGATCGGGGCGCAGCGCGTAGTAGGAGGTCACCAGCCGGGCCACGTCCACCAGGTCGGACGGCCGGGCGGGCTGCCCGGCGCGCTCATGCGTCATCGAAGTCTCCTCAATATCGTCACCGACAACGCTACATACCCGTCATTTGAGGGTTTCGACGGGCGCGCCGTGACCACCGTGCGGATCTTCGCAGCCGCAGCCGCAGCCGCAGCCGCAGCCGCAGCCGCGGTGACCGCGGCCTCAGGGCCCTGCGGGTACGGCTCCATGCGGGTACGGCTCCGCCCGGCGGGGCGGGCCCCGGCGGCGGAGCCGTACCCGGGAGGCCAGGGGAGCGTGACCGCCGCTCCCGGGGGCAGGGTCCGGCCGGGGTGACCGGAGAAGCCGGTGCCGGGCCGAGGGCGGAGGGACGGCAATGGCCGAGCTGCTGGCGATCTGCAACAGGAGGGCGGGCGGTGCGGGCGAGGCCGCGCTGGAGGCGGCCCTCGGCACGCTGCGCCGGGGGGCGGACGTGGTGGAGGCCGAGGCCGGCGGGGGACTGGACGGGGTGCTCGGCGCCTGCCCCGGCCGGGACGTGGTCGTGCTCGGCGGGGACGGCTCGCTGCACGCGGTGGTCGCCGCCCTGCACCGCCGGGGCGAGCTCGGCGCCCGGACCGTGGGCCTCGTCCCGCTGGGCACCGGCAACGACTTCGCCCGCGCGCTCGGGCTCCCGTCCGATCCCGGGGCCGCGGCCCGTGTGGTGCTCGCCGGGCACCGCCGTCCGATGGACCTGCTGGTGGACGACGACGGAGGGATCGTCGTCAACGCCGTCCACCTCGGCGCGGGCGCGGAGGCCTCGGAGCGGGCGGCGCCGCTCAAACCGGTGCTCGGGAAGCTGGCCTACCCCCTCGGCGGGCTGCTCGCGGGCGTGCGGAGCCGGGGGTGGCGGCTGCGGGTGACGGTGGACGGGCGGCCGCTCGCGCACGGGCGCCGGGTCCTGATGGTCGCCGTCGGCAACGGCGTCACGATCGGCGGCGGCACGCCCCTCACCCCGCGCGCCCGGCCGGACGACGGGAGGGTGGACGTGGTGGTCGCCGCGACGACGGGCCCGCTGGCCAGGCTGGCCTACGCCCTGCGGCTGCGCCGCGGGACCCACCTCGGCCTGCGCGACGTGGTCACGGACCGGGGCGGGGAGGTGGCCGTGTCGGGCGATCCCGTCCCGGTGAACGCCGACGGCGAGCTGACCGGCCCGGTCACCGGCCGCCGCTGGACGGTCCTGCCCGCGGCCTGGCGGATCTACGCCGCGGAGGCGCCGCCCGCGGAGCCGTCGGGGACGGGCTGAGACCCCGGTCCCCGCCCCCGTCCCCGGTCCTCGTCCCCGGTCCCGGCGGCGTGCGGATCGGGTCCGCGGTCCCGCCCGGCCGGCGGACCGGCCGGGCGGGGGCGTTCCTACTCCTCGTCGGTCCCCTGCCCGGCGGGGGCGTCCGCCGAGGCCTCCTCCAGGCGGGAGCGGAGCCGCACGCGGATCTCGTCGGGAGTGTAGGCGCGGCGGCGCCGTTCCGCCCGCGCGACCACCGCTCCGGTCGCCGCGACGCCCGCGATCCCTGCCAGGCCGAGTATCTTCCACCAGCGCATGTACTTAGAGTATGGGAATGTCCGCTACGAGCATCAGCCTCGACGAGGCACTGGACCTGACACGAACCGGCGACGTGTGGCTGTTCCGCGGGCGCTCGGTGCCGGACCGGGCCATCCAGACCGTGACCAACAGCCCGGTCAACCACGTCGGGATGTCCGTCGTCATCGACGACATGCCGCCGCTGATGTGGCACGCCGAGCTCGGCAGGTCGCTGCCCGACATGTGGTCGGGCACCCACCAGCGCGGGGTCCAGCTGCACGACCTGCGCGAGGCGGTGCAGGTCTGGGCCACCCGGTACGGCCAGCGCGGCTGGCTGCGCCAGCTCGAGCCGGAGACGACCGCCGAGATGGAGGAGGCCGTCCTGCGCACGATCGCCCGCCTGGACGGCACGCCGTTCCCCTCCACGGCCCGGCTCGCCGGGCGGTGGGCCCGCGGCCGGCTGCCGAGGATCCTCAAGCGCGGCGGGGAGGAGAGCGCTCTGGAGAGCGCCTACTGCGCCGAGATCGTGGCCGTCACCTACGAGGCGATGGGCCTGCTGCCCGGCGGGCGCCGCCCGAACTGGTACGACCCGGGCCGGTTCTGGAGCGGGGACGACCTCGAGCTGAGCGGCGGCTTCCACCTGGGCGGGGAGATCACCGTCAAGATCGCCTGATTCCTCCGTGTCGGGTGCCTCCTCGTCCGCCGGCACCTCCGCGCGCCGGCGGACGAGGAGGCGAGGAGCGGCCGGCGGGGCGGCCCGGGAGGCGGGGTCCTGCGGGGCCGGGGTCTGGAAACCGGCCGGGTCTTGCGGGATCGGGGTCCGGAAACCGGCGGGGTCCTGCGGGACGGGTCAGCGGCAGGACTCCAGGTGCCGGGCGTGCACGGCGGAGGGCAGGAACGCCGCCCACACGGCCTTGCCCCCGGTCTCCAGCGGGGACCACCCCCAGGTGTGGCTGACCCCCCGCACGATCTGCAGCCCGCGGCCGCTCTCCGCCTCGTCGTCGAAGTCCCGCAGCCGGGGCCCCTGGTCGCAGGGGTCGGTGACCGCGCACAGCACCGAGCGCTCCGTGCTGCACAGCACGATCCTGGCGTGCCTGCGGGAGGGGGCGTAGGACGCGTTCACGACCCCGTGGCGCAGGGCGTTGGCCACCAGCTCCGAGACCGCGAGGGTGACGTCGTCGACGAGTGCGGCCAGTCCCCAGGACCGCAGGGAGGCCGAGGTGAAGTCCCGGGCCGTCCGGGTGGCGCACGGCTCGTCGCGCAGGCTCCGGACCGCCATCTGCAGCTGGTCGAGCTGGCCGTCCCCGTCCGACCAGGGCGGCAGGCCGCTGGGCGGGAGCAGGTGGTCGAGCATCGACAGCCAGCGCTCCCATCCGCAGATCTCTGCCCGGACGGAAGCGACGTCGTGCCGTGGATAACCAGTCATCGGCGACCTTGGGGGAGAGGCGGCGATCGCGTAACGAGGGGTCTAGCCCAGTCATCTTGCCTGGGGGTGATGTGCAAACGCAAGTACAGATGCACGTGCATCTGCACACGGGTCTATGCTGCTTCCAGTGTTCCCCTGCCTGATTCGGTGAGAGGCGAGGATGGATCAGCTGCGTAACGGCATGGCCGCGGCCCTCCTGGGCGAGGCGCGGTGGCGCAAGAGCCGCTTCAGCAACCCCAGCGGGAACTGCGTGGAGGTGGCCGGGCTGCCCGGCGGCGCGGTGGCCGTACGGAACTCGCGCGACCCCGAGGGGCCGGCGCTGATCTACACGCGCGCGGAGGTCGACGCCTTCGTCCGGGGTGTGAAGGACGGCGAGTTCGACGACCTCATCGACTGAGGCGGTTGAAGAATAAAGTTCCATCTGGTCCGGGGCGGCCCGCCGGAGTACCGTGAAGGCCGCGACGACCACGAGGGGTGGGCGCAGACTCGCACTCCGTGCACGAAGGACCGCCGATGACCAGATCCCACGCCCACGACGAGCCCGCCGATCCGATCCCCATGGCCGGGCCGCGGGGGAGCTCGACGGTGCTGCGGATCGTGCTCGGCGCCCAGCTGCGCAGGCTCCGCGAGGCGCGGCACATCACCCTGGAGCAGGCGGGCCGGACGATCCGCGCCTCCCACTCGAAGATCAGCCGGATGGAGCTCGGCCGGGTCGGCTTCCGGATCCGGGACGTGGCCGACCTGCTGACGCTGTACGGCGTGCTGGACGAGGGCGAGCGCGGGGCGCTGCTGGGCCTCGTCGAGCAGGCCAACCAGCCCGGCTGGTGGCACAACTACGGCGACGTCCTGCCGAGCTGGTTCGAGACCTACGTCGGCCTGGAGGAGTCCGCCTCCGTCATCCGCAACTACGAGGTCCAGTTCGTCCCGGGCCTGCTGCAGAGCGAGGACTACGCGCGGGCCGTGATCAGGCTGGGCCACGCGGACGCCTCCGAGGCCGAGCTCCGCAGGAGGGTGGGGCTGCGCACGGCGCGCCAGCGGCTCCTGCGCGCCTCCGAGCCGCCCCACCTGTGGGCGGTGCTCGACGAGGCGGTGCTGCGCCGCCCGCTCGGCGGGCCCGAGGTCATGCGCGGCCAGATCGACCACATCCTCGACGCGATCGAGCTGCCCAACGTGACGGTCCAGATCGCGCCGTTCAGCATCGGCGGCCACGCCGCGGCGGGCGGGCCGTTCAGCATCCTGCGCTTCGCCCAGCCCGACCTGCCCGACATCGTCTACATGGAGCAGCTGACCAGCGCCGTCTACCTGGAGAAGCGCGACGAGGTCGAGCGCTACCTGGAGGTGATGGAGCGCCTGTGCATCGCGGCCGAGCCCGCGTCGGAGACCGCGGCGATCCTCACCCGCATCCGCGAGGAGCTGTAACGTCCTTCCGGTCCGGCGGAGACGGACGGTTCACCCGGGATCCGGATCGGCGCCCGGCGGCCGCAGGCGGCGCAGCCGCACCACTTCGGTCGCCGTGAGGTTCGGGTCCGCCAGGCGCGCCGCGACGACCGCGGCGGTGCGCGGCCCCGGGTCGGTACGGCACACGCTCCGGAACCCCCGCAGGAAGACGCCCCTGACGAGGCGGGCGGCGGGACCCGGCGCGTCGCCGGTACCCAGGATCACCAGGGTCTGGGCCACGTCCGCCGCCGGGTCGCCGGCGGCGGCGTCGCACCAGTCGATGACACTCGGCTCGCGCTCGGTGAGGATGACGTTGTCCGGGTGGAGGTCGAGGTGCAGGACCCGGTGGTTCGACGCGCCGGCGAACCGGCGGGGCAGCCAGTCAGGTGCGGCGATGGCGTGCAACTCGTTCTGCAGCCCGCCGAGCAGCCGGCCGTACGCCGCCGCCCGCCAGGGCCGCAGTCGCAGGGCCTCGAGCAGGGTCGGCCCGTGCAGCCGCTGGAGCGTCAGGTCCGTGTCGGTGACCTCGTGCGCCCGCGGAACGGGATATCCCCGGGCCGCGAGATAGGCCATCAGCCGGGCCTCCTTGCGGGTCGGCCCGCCCCGGCGGTAGCGGCGCAGCACCCGATCCCCGTCGAGGGCGTAGACGTCGGCGCTCCTGCCCTTGGCGATCAGTTCCACAGCCGTTCTCCCGCTCCGTCCGCGTGTGCCGTCTGATCGGCCCGTGGCGCTTCCGCCCGCTGGCCGAGGGGAACGGCCACGGAAGGACCGGACTCCATCAGATCCTTCCGAGGGGACCGTCGCCTTCAGGCGACGGGGGAATCAGAAGCGGGAGGGCCGCCAAGGCCCGAGCGTGCCCTGACCTGTCAGGTCCGCGCATCATGAATGTCCTTCCCGATTTTACCGGTGCCAGCCCGTATCGTGGTGTTATCGTTACCGAACGTGATGGGAGGTGGGGGTGCGCAGGTCGCTGAAGTTCCTGCTGCGCCCCACCACTCGACAGGCGGCGGCGCTCGCCTCGTGCCTGGAGGAGCACCGGCAGCTCTACAACGCCGCCCTGGAGCACCGCCGCACCGCCTACGCCAAAGCGGGCGTGAGCATCCGCTACGGCGACCAGTCGGCCGAGCTGAAGCACATCCGCGGCGACGACCCCGACGGGCAGGGCCGCTGGAGCTTCTCCTCCCAGCAGGCCACCCTGCGCCGCCTCGACAAGGCGTTTCGCGCGTTCTTCGACCGGGTCAAGGCCGGGCGCACGCCGGGCTTCCCGCGTTTCAAGGGGCGCGGCCGGTTCGACACGGTGGAGTGGCCCAAGGACGGCGACGGCTGCCGGTGGGACTCCCAGCCCGGCCACCCGACCGCCACGTTCGTGCGTCTCCAGGGCGTCGGCCACGTCCGGGTGCACCGGCACCGGCCCGTGAAGGGCCGGGTGAAGACGATCAGCGTGAAGCGGGAGGGCTCCCGCTGGTACGTGATCCTGTCGTGCGACGAGGTGCCCGCCGAGCCGCTGCCCGCCACGGGCGCGGTGGCCGGGATCGACCTGGGCGTCGCCTCGCTTGTCACCACCAGCGACGGCACACACGTGGCCAACCCGCGTCACCTTGCCGCGACCGCCGATCGTCTCGCGACGGCGCAGCGCGACCTCGCCCGCACCAAGCGGGGCTCCACGCGGCGGCGCAAGGCGGTGGCCCGGGTCGCCGCGCTGCACGCCACGGTGCGGCGGCAGCGCCTCGACCACGCGCACAAGACCGCGCTCGCCCTGGTCCGCGACTACGACATGATCGTGCACGAGGATCTGCGGATCGCGAACATGACCCGCTCGGCGTCCGGCACGATCGAGGCCCCCGGCCGCAACGTCGCCGCCAAGTCCGGACTCAACCGTTCGATCCTGGATGCGGGTTGGGGGGTGTTCCTGACGGTCCTCGCGTACAAGGCTGAAAGCGCCGGTCGAGAGCTGATCGCGGTCGAGCCCCGCAACACCTCCCGCACGTGCGCCGAATGCGGGCACGTGGCGAAGGAGAACCGCGTCACCCAGGCCGCGTTCGCTTGTACGGCGTGCGGGCATGCCGCGCATGCCGACGTGAACGCGGCGGTCAACATCCTCAGGGCAGGGCTTGCCCTTCGTGAGGCTGCGCAAGCGGCTTAGCGAGAAGCCGCTCCCTTCAGGGAGCGGAGGAGTCACGATCCAGGAATATCCCTGCGGGCCGTTCTCTCCCCTGGTCCGGCGGGCGGCCGATGTCTAGACTCCCGCGCATGACCCAGCTGGACGATCAGGGCCGTCCCGAGCCTCCTCTGGAGGCCGACGAGGCCGGCACCCTCCTGGGCTTCCTGGACTTCCAGCGCGCGACCCTGGAGTGGAAGTGCGCGGGACTGGACGCCTCCGGCCTGAGGGCGACCGTCGGCGCGTCGCCGATGACCCTGGGCGGCCTGCTCAAGCACCTGGCCTACGTCGAGGACGACTGGTTCTCCCGCTGGCTGCACGGGCAGGAACGGCGGTCCCCGTGGGACACGGTGGACTGGGAGGCCGACCCCGACTGGGACTGGCGCTCGGCCGCCGGGGACCCGCCGGAGGAGCTCCGCGCGCTCTGGCGGGACGCGGTGGCCCGGTCCCGCTCCCTGACCGAGGACGCGCTGGCGGCCGGAGGCCTGGAGCAGCGGGCCCGGCGCACCTGGCCCGACGGCCGGGCGCCCAGCCTGCGCTGGATCCTGGTCCACATGATCGAGGAGTACGCACGGCACAACGGTCACGCCGACCTCCTCCGGGAGTCGGTGGACGGGCTCACCGGGGAGTGACCCTCGCACCGCCCTGGCCGGGCCGTATCGGCCCGAGGGCGGGATCGGCGCTCGCGACGCACGGAAACCATTGAAACGTCATGAAACGGCCAGGAAGGCAACCTCCGTTGTCCGCCTGACGAAGAATGTCCACGTGAGATGCCTCGTCACGGGAGCCACGGGATACATCGGCGGGCGGCTCGTGCCCGAACTGTTGGCGGCGGGCCATGACGTGCGGTGCATGGCGCGCGAGCCCGGCCGCCTGCGGGACCAGCCGTGGGCGGAGCGGGTGGAGACCGCCCGGGCCGACGCGGCGGACGCCGAGGCGACCCGGGCGGCGCTCGACGGCGTCGACGTCGCCTACTACCTCATCCACACGATGGGCGCGGGGAGGGACTTCGCCGCCGCGGACCGCCGGGCCGCCGAGACGTTCGCGGCCTGCGCGGAGCGGGCGGGTGTCCGGCGCATCGTCTACCTCGGAGGCCTCGCGCCGGACGAGGACCTCTCGCCGCACATGAGCTCCCGCGCCGAGGTGGGGGAGATCTTCCTCCGATCGGGAGTGCCCGCCGTGGTGCTGAGGGCGGCTGTGATCATCGGGTCGGGATCGGCCTCGTTCGAGATGCTGCGCCACCTCACCGAGCGCCTCCCGGTGATGACGACGCCCCGCTGGGTCCGGACCAGGACCCAGCCCGTCGCCATCCGCGACGTCCTGCGCTACCTGGTGGGCTGGGCGGGCGTGGCGGAGGAGGTGAACCGCTCCTTCGACGTCGGCGGGCCGGACGTGCTGAGCTACGCCGGCATGATGCGCGGGTACGCCGAGGTCGCGGGGCTGCCCCGGCGGGTGATCATCCCGGTTCCGCTGCTCAGCCCGGCTCTGTCGAGCCACTGGGTCGGGCTGGTCACCCCGGTGCCCGCGGTCCTCGCCCGCCCGCTGGTGGAGTCGCTGCGCAACGAGGCCGTCTGCCGGGAGCACGACATCGCCGCCTACCTGCCCGACCCGCCCCAGGGCCTGGTTCCCTTCAGGGAGGCGGTCGCCCTGGCGCTGCGGCGGATCCGGGAGGCGGAGGTCGCCACCCGCTGGTCGTCCGCCTCGACGCCCGGCGCGCCGAGCGATCCGCTGCCCACCGACCCCGACTGGGCGGGCGGCACCCTCTACACCGACCGGCGGGCCCGCCGCGTCGACGCCCCGCCGCAGGCGCTGTGGGAGGTGATCGAGTCCATCGGCGGCGAGAACGGCTGGTACTCCCTGCCCGCCGCGTGGCGGCTGCGCGGGCTGATGGACCGCCTGGCGGGCGGGGTGGGGCTGCGCCGGGGGCGCCGCGACCCCCGGCGGCTCCGCGTCGGCGACGCGGTCGACTTCTGGCGGGTGGAGGAGGTCGAGCCGGGATGGCTGCTCCGGCTCCGCGCGGAGATGCGCCTTCCCGGCCTCGCCTGGCTGGAGCTGAGCGTGCACCGGTCCGGCGGCCGGACGGTGTACGGCCAGCGCGCGCTCTTCCACCCCCACGGTCTGGCGGGCCACCTCTACTGGTGGGCGGTCTCGCCCTTCCACAGCCTGATCTTCGGCCGGATGCCGCGCAACGTGGCCGGGGCGGCGGAGCGCGGTGCCCGCCGACGGGCCCTCTCCAAAAAGTAAATCTACAATGTAAAGTCGATGGGTTCGGAGCCGTTCACCCTCGTCACGGCGTGCACCGCGAGGAGAGCGCGGCCCGGGCCTGCTCCGGGGTGAGCGGGGGCACGGGGAGGGGGTGCGCGGCAGGGGCTCGGAAGGCGTCGAGGAGCAGCGCCAGGTGCCGCCGCCAGAGCTCCGGGGCGATGCCGGCGGTGGCCTCGACGGTGCGGGCGTGCCCCCAGACCACGAAGACCATGTCCTCCAGGACCAGGTCGGGGCGGAGGTCGCCGCTCTCCCGGGCCCGCTCGACGATCCGCCGCATGAGGGCGTAGCCGTCGGCCAGGGCCCGCTCGGTCGCGGGGGAGCGGGGCCCGCGGCCCGCGGCCAGGTCGTTGTAGCCGCGGTCGGCCGCCTGCAGCGCGCAGACGCCCTCCAGGAAGTGGACGAGCCCGTCCCAGGCGCGGGGACGGGCCAGCGCCTCCTCGGCGAGCAGCCTGGTGGCCTCCACCCGGTCGGCGAACACGGCGCCGACCAGCTCGGCCCGGTCCGGGAAGCGGTTGTAGAGCGTGCCGATGCTCACCCCGGCGCTGCGCGCGACCTCTTCCAGCGGGACGTCGAGGCCCTTCTCGGCGAAGAGCCGCCGGGCCGCGGCGACGAGCAGGTCGCGGTTGCGCTGGGCGTCCTTCGGGAGGCCGCGGCACGGCTCCACGGGGCGCTCCTGGACATGCTCGGGGAGACCGTACGGAGCGACCGCCCGGGAGGCGGCGGGGCCGGCCGGCGGGAGGACCGTACGGACTGAACGCCCGGGAGGCGGCGGGGCCGGCCGATGGGAGGACCGTACGGACTGACCGCCCCGGGCCCCGGCGGGCCGGACGGGACAGGGGGCGGCCGGGGCCCGGGACGTCAGGGACGGCGCAGGGCGACGGCGTCGGGCAGGACCCTCGCCGGGTCCTCGGCGTCGATCAGCAGCCGGCGCGCCAGGACCGCGATCCCGCGCATGGCGTCGGGACCGAGGCCGCGGCGGGTCACCTCCTGGGTGCCGATGCGCAGGCCGCGCATGGGCTCGCCGGGGGCCTGGCCGGGCAGGCCGATGCCGCTGAGGAAGACGCCTCCGGCCGCCAGCCGCCGGGCCGCCTCGTCCCCGCCGCCGAACGCGGCGGCGTCCACCGCGACGTGGTGGGAGGCGGTCCAGCCCCGCTCGGCCGCCACGACGGCGAAGCCCTCGCCCGCCAGCGCCGCGGCCAGGGCGGCGGCGTTGGCCAGGCACCGGTCGGCGTAGGCGGGGCCGTCCTCGGCGAGCTCGGCGGCGGTGACGGCCAGCGGGGCGAGCCGGGAGGCGTCGTAGTTGGCGGTCAGCCCCGGGTAGGCGGCCTCCGAGACCCGGCGGGCGATCTCCTCGTCCCGGGTGACCACGGCCGCGCCGGGCGGGCCGCCGAAGGACTTGTAGGTGGACATCGTCACCACGTGCGCACCCTCGTCCAGCGGCCGCTGGAACCGTTTCCCGGCGATCAGCCCGGCCACGTGCGAGGCGTCGTAGACCAGCGGCGCGCCCACCTCGTCGCAGGCCGCGCGGATCCGGGCGACGTCGTGCGGGAACAGCATCAGGCTCGCCCCGACCACCACCAGCGCGGGCCGGTGCGCGCGCAGGAAGCCCGGCAGCGCCGCGTGGTCGACGTCGAATCCGGCGGCGTCGTAGGGAAGATCCACCACCTGCAGCCCCCGGACCCCGGCCGCGCCCTGCGCGTGGTGGCTGGCGTGGCCGCCCGCGGCCTCCGGCAGCACCGCGACCGTGTCGCCCGGCCGGGCCAGGGCGGTGTAGCAGGCGAGGTTGGCCAGGGTGGCGCTCTGCAGCCGGACCTCGGCGAATCCCCCGCCCATCACTGCGGCGACCTGGAGCGGGGCGAGCACTTCCAGCACGTCCAGCTCCTCCAGCCCGGTCTGGAACTTCTCGCCCGGCCAGCCCATCGACGGCCGGCTCGCCAGGGCGGGCTCGCAGACCGCGCGGGCCCGCGCGCTCATCGTGTTCGTGCCCGCGTACAGGACGATCCCATCCTCGCCGAGCCGGCGCAGGTGCCCGGCCAGCGCCTCCCCGGCGGCCTTCGCGACCCCGTCGGCGTCCAGCCCTCCCAGGGCGGACTCCAGCCCGGCCAGCCGCCGCCGCGCGCGGGGCGGGGCCCAGGGGGCGATCCGGCTGCGCTCGTCCGCGCCGTCTTCCACTGGCTTCTCCTCTCACGGGCGGTCGGCGGCGGGGGCCGTACCGGGGCCCCGCCCTGCTCCCGCCGGTCCATGACGGCATCATCCGTCTCCGGACGGTCCCGGCGGAACACCCGCCCGACGTCCGGTGCCCGCCTGTGCCTCTTCCGCGGGTCGAGGAGGCGGGCGCGCCGGTGCCGGAGGCCCGACCGTCCGGTGGCGGATCCTGCCGCGGCGGGCGGTGCACCGTGGAGGACCGGCGGCCGGTTCGGGCGGGCGGCCCCGGCCGTGCAGAAGCGGTTTCCGGGGAGCGCGGGGGAGCCGCACGGTTCACGCCGGAGTCAAAAACCGGTATGACAGCGGATGAATCAGGGCACAGTCTTGCGGTGTGGCAGATGATCAGCGAGATCATGACCATTGTGATCGTGCTCGGCATCGCCGGCCTGGCGATGCTCGTCCTGTCCGTCGTCGTCCTGGTGGTGCTCGCGGTGCTGGCCCTGACCACCGGGAGGGAGCAGGATGGGAACGGAACCCTCCGGAGGTAGGCGATGCGGCAACTCAGCGCGGTCGACACGCAGTTCCTGAACTTCGAGACCGCGACGAACGTCGCGAACATCGCCGGGCTGGCGATCCTGGACGGCGTGCTGACCCGGGGGGACCTGCTCTCCCTGCTGGCCGGCCGGCTCCACCTGGCGGCGCCGCTGCGCCGGAGACTGGCCTTCGTCCCGTTCGGCCTGGACCACCCGTACTGGGTGGACGAGCCCAGGATCGACCTGGACTACCACGTGCGCGAGCTCGGCCTGGCCCCGCCGGGCAGCGACGAGCAGCTGGGCGAGCAGGTGGCCCGGCTGCACGCCCGCCCCCTGGACCGGCGCCGACCGCTCTGGGAGATGTACCTCATCCACGGCCTGGCCGGTGACCGGATGGCCCTCTACACCAAGGTCCACCACGCCGCGGTCGACGGCATCACCGGCGCCGACGTGCTCGCCGCGCTGCTGGACACCTCGCCCGAGCCCACCGCGACGTCCTCGGTCCCCGCGCCCCGGGACCAGGAGCGGATCAGCACGGGGGAGATGCTCGCCAAGGGCGTGGCCAAGGCCGTCGCCAACCCGGCGAACACCGTCCGCTTCCTCGTCGACGCGGTCCCGCACCTGGACGAGATCCCCGTCGTCTCGCAGCTGCCCGGCGCGGGGCTGGTCTCACGCGTCACGCGTGATCTTGCGGGCCGGCTGACCGGCCGGGACCCGGCGCCCGCGCTGCCCAGGATGACCCCGCCCCGCACCCCGTTCAGCGGGCGGATCAGCGGCCACCGCAGGTTCGCCTTCACCACCCTGTCGCTGGCGGACGTCAAGCGGGTCAAGAACGCCTTCGGCGTCACGGTGAACGACGTGGTGATGACCGTCTGCGCCGGGGCGCTGCGGCAGTGGCTGATCAAGCACGACGCGCTGCCCGACCGGCCGCTCGTCGCGGGCGTGCCGTTCTCACTGCGCACGATGGGCAACCAGAGCGCGGGCAACCAGGTCACCCTCATGATCACCCAGCTGGCCACGCAGATCGCCGACCCGGTGGAGCGGCTGCTGGCCGTACGGGACGCCATGACGGTGATCAAGGACCGCTCGTCGCTGGCGCCCGCCCACTGGCTCCAGCAGGTCAGCGACATGATGCCCTCGGCCCTGACCGGGCTGGCCGCCCGGGCGGCCTTCGACCTGTTCGCCGGGACCGCGGGACCGATCAACGTGGTGATCTCCAACGTCCCGGGCCCGCAGCTCCCCCTGTACGTCAGCGGCGCCCGGCTGCTGGCCTACCACCCCGTGTCGGTGATCACCGACATGAGTGGCGGCCTCAACGTCACCGTCTTCTCCTACGACGGCTCGCTGGACGTCGGCGTGGTCGCCTGCCGGGAGATGGTCCCCGACGTGTGGACGATCACCGACCACCTCCGGGCGGCCCTATCGGAGCTGGTGCTCATCGTCGAGCAGCAGTGACGCGCCGGGGGCGTCGTCGACGAAGTGCAGCACCTTCTCCAGGCAGACGATCGAGCCCTTCTCCCGCCGCTTGACGAAGTGGATGTCGTCGGCGAGGGCCCGCATGATCTGCAGTCCCCGGCCGGACTCCGCGGTCGGTGCGGCCTGCTGGCGGGTCCCGGAGAACTCGAAGCCGCCCCCGGCGTCCACGACCTTGATCACGCACCGGTCCCTGGAGAGCTCGGTGCGCACCATGTAGTCGTCGCTCTCGGTGGCGTGCTTGATCACATTGGAGCACGCCTCGGAGAGCATGAGCTGGATGTCGTCGCGGATGTGCGCCTGCACGCCCAGCGCGCCCAGCGACGAGTCCAGCATCTGCCTGATGACCGGAACGCTCGCGGCGTCGCGCGGCAGGCGCAACGCGATGGTGGCTTCCACGGTCTCCCCCTTCCCCGGTGGCCTTGCCGACCCCTGCCCCGCAAGGACGGGCCTAACCGCCCGGCGGGGCGGAACCGGTCGCACCGTGGGCCCCGTCCCGGTCCGGCGGGAGGGGACCCGCGGCGCGGCCGATGGCGCTCAGCCCGAGAAGGCGTCCAGGGCGGCCTCGCAGAAGGCCTTGAGGTCGTCCGGCTTGCGGCTGGTGACGAGGGTGTTGGGCCCGGCGTCGCAGACCACGACCTCCCGGTCGGCCCACGTCGCGCCGGCGTTGCGCAGGTCGGTCTGGAGGCTGGGCCAGGAGGTGACAGCCCGGCCGCCGACCACGTCGGCCTCGACGAGCGTCCAGGGCGCGTGGCAGATCGCCGCCACGGGCTTTCCCGCCTCGAAGAACGCCTTCGTGAACCGCACGGCCCCGGGCACCGTCCGCAGGAGGTCGGGGTTGGCGACGCCGCCGGGCAGGACCAGCCCGTCGAAGTCGTCCGCCGAGACCTCGTCCACCACGGCGTCCACCGGGAAGCGGTCGGCCCGGTCCAGATGGTTGAAGGCCTGGACCTCCCCCGCCCGGGTGGAGATCAGTTTCGGAGTGCCGCCCGCCTGCCGTACGGCCTGCCACGGCTCGGTGAGCTCTACCTGCTCGATGCCCTCGGGGGCCACCAGGAACGCGATCGTCTTGCCGTTGAGCATGATCTCCCCTTCTGTCCGGCGTGCGCGTACGCGCTCTCCAGCGGCACGTCATGCCCGGTCGGAGGGGACCTATGCGGGCTCTCCGGCCGGGCGGCGGACCTTGCGCCTGCGCAGTCCCGCGGCGGTGAGCCGGGCGACCAGCTCGCGGGAGGAGACCGCCTCGGCGCCCAGCGCGAGGGCCCGCTCGTAGACGGTCTCCGGGACGTCGTAGTGGTCCCGGTCGAAGGCCCGGGGCGGCACGCCCAGCCGGGCGGCGAAGTCGTGCAGCTCCTCGACCGAGGAGTCGCTGACCAGGTGCGACCAGAGCAGGCCGCGGGGGCCCGGCCAGGCCGGCGGGTCGATCAGCACGCTCACCGGCGCACCGCCCCGCGTCCGGCGGGCCGGGGACGCCCCCGGAGCGCCGCCGCGACCGTCACCGGCGTCACCGCCGCGGCGGTCACCGCCACCGCTGTGACCGTCATCGTCACCGGCGCGGCCGTCACCGCCGTCACCGCCGGACGAGGTCGAGCGCGACCTCCAGGGCTGCGGCCCTGCGCTCGTCGTCGGACAGGTCGTCGCCGGAGAGCAGGAACCCGGAGGCGTGCAGGGCGAACAGCGCCATGGAACTCCGCAG
The DNA here is from genome assembly GCA_014647935.1 of Planomonospora parontospora. Classification (GTDB taxonomy): domain Bacteria; phylum Actinomycetota; class Actinomycetes; order Streptosporangiales; family Streptosporangiaceae; genus Planomonospora; species Planomonospora parontospora. Next base: position 48,986 of record BMQD01000019.1, on the reverse strand, counting down.
CCGGACGACCGCCGAATCGCCGGGCTCGACCAGGAAGCCGATCAGGTGGAGCATGCGCTCGCGGGTCTTCTCCATCACCGGGTGGTTCTTCATCGCGGTCTGGTTGCGCTCGAAGAACCGCATGATCTGGTGGTGGTGCTCGTGGTAGAGGCCGTCGGCGTAGCGGTGGAGCAGCTCGCGCCGGGTCTCGTCGGTGCGCGGCCGGGCCTCGGCCCAGGCGATCAGCTCCTCGACGATGCGCAACCGCTCCTCGGCCAGGCTGGCGACGATGTCGTCCTTGGTCTTGAAGTGGTAGTAGAGGGCGGCCTTGGTCACGCCGAGGATCTCGGCGATCTCCCGGAGCGAGGTCGCCTCGTAGCCCTGCTCGACGAAGAGCCGCAGCGCGATCTCCTGGATGCGCGTGCGCGTGTCGGCCTGTTCCCGCATGGTGTCCTTCGTCGTCGTGTCGTCACTGTGCCGGCGGCCGGGAAACCAACTTGACGGCCGGCAAGTAAGCCGCCTACATTCCTAGCATATCGGACACTTGCCGGTCGGCAGGTAAGGCGGATTCTCTCCCTGGGGGCGGACGAGTGAAACAGACCGGAGCGGCACCCGCACGGCGGCGCGAGGTCATGGTGGTCCTCCCGGGCCTGATGCTGGCGATGGTCCTGGCGATGCTGGACAACATGATCGTCGGCACCGCGATGCCCCGCATCGTCGGCGAGCTCGGCGGCCTGAACCACCTCTCCTGGGTGGTGACGGCCTACGTGCTCGGCACCACCGTCTCGACCCCCATCTGGGGCAAGATCGGCGACCTGTACGGCCGGAAGAACATCTTCCTCGGCTCCATCGTCATCTTCATGATCGGCTCGGCGCTCTGCGGCATGGCCGGCTCCGGCCTCCTGGGCGGCCCCGACGGCGGCATGGCCCAGCTCATCGCCTTCCGCGCGCTCCAGGGGCTGGGCGCGGGCGGCCTGATGGTCAACGCGATGGCGATCATCGGCGACCTGGTCCCGCCCCGCGAGCGCGGCCAGTACCAGGGCATGATGGCCGGCGTGATGTCCCTGGCGATGATCGCCGGACCGCTCGTCGGCGGGTTCATCACCGACCACCTCGACTGGCGCTGGGCCTTCTACGTGAACCTGCCCGTCGGGTTCGCCGCCCTGGCGCTGCTCGCCGTCAAGCTGAAGCTGCCCAGGCACCGCACCGAGCACCGCATCGACTGGCTCGGTGCGGCCCTGCTCTCCACCGGCATCACCGCCCTGGTCCTCATCACCACCTGGGGCGGGAACGAGTACGCCTGGGGCTCGCCGCAGATCCTCGGCCTGGTCGGGCTCGCCGTGGTGACCCTCGCGCTGTTCGTCCCCGTCGAGCGCCGCGCCGCCGAGCCCATCATGCCGCTCGGCCTGTTCCGCAACCGAAACTTCACGCTGATCTCGCTGATCGGCTTCCTGCTCGGCTTCGCCATGTTCGGCGCGATCAACTTCCTGCCGCTGTTCCAGCAGACCGTCCAGGGCGCCTCGGCCACCAACTCCGGCCTGCTGCTGCTCCCCATGATGGGCGCGGCCATGATCGTCTCCCTGTTCGTCGGCCGGGCCATCACGAAGACCGGGAAGTACAAGGCCTACCCGGTCGTCGGCGGCGTCGGCATGGCCCTCGGCATGTGGCTGCTGTCCCTGATGGGCGTGCAGACCCCCACCTGGCAGACCGGGGTGTTCATCGCCGTCCTGGGCCTCGGCATGGGCTTCCTGATGCAGACCACCATGCTGATCGCGCAGAACAGCGTGGAGGCGAAGGACCTGGGCGTCGCCAGCAGCACCGCCACCTTCTTCCGCTCCATCGGCGGCTCGTTCGGCGTCTCCCTGTTCGGCGCCGTCTTCAACAACCGGCTCGGCGACGAGCTGACGACCCGGTTCGGCCCGGAGGGGGAGAAGCTCGCCACCGCGGGCGGCCAGGTCACCCCGGAGGCGCTGGGGCAGCTGCCTGCGGCCGTGCGCACCGGCTTCCTGGAGTCGCTGGCCGCCTCCATCTCCGGCGTGTTCTGGTGGGCGATCCTGTTCGCCGTCGTGGTCCCGCTGCTGGCCGCCTTCATCAAGGAGATCCCGCTGCGCGGCGGCCCCGGGGAGAGCGGGAGGACCGGAGAGGCCGCCGAGCCGGCCGCCCCGGTCCCCGCGCTGGACTGACCGCCGCCGGGACGGGCCACCGCCCCGGTTTCGGCCCTGGCCCGACCGTCGCCGGGACGGGATCACCGGGCCGGGCGGGCGCCCACCCGGGGTCACCGGCCCCGGCCGGCGCCCTCCGCCAGGACCGCGTCGGCCTCGGCCTGGACCGCGTCCAGGTCCTCGGCGATCTCGGCGCCCGCGACCGCGTCGGGCAGCGCGTCCTCCATGCGCCGCAGCGGCCGGTACCACAGCCCCAGCGCGCCCCAGAGCATCAGCAGCGCGCCGCAGACGGCCAGCAGCAGCCCGACCCCGCGCCCCGGCCCCACCCCGACGACGTCGCCGACGACCGTGTCCGCCAGCGCCCCGCCGGGAGCCAGCAGCGGACCGAAGACCTCGTCGGCCAGCACCGGTGAGGTGAGGAACGCCAGCGGCGTCATCGACACCGCCAGCATCTGGTTGGTGGCCAGCACCCGGCCCTGCAGCTCCAGGCCGACCTTGAGCTGGATGAGCGCGAGCCAGTGCGCGTTCAGCACGGTCAGGAACGCCCACGACACCAGCCCGCCGAAGGCCGCCAGCACCAGCGAGGGCCGCAGCCCGACCAGCAGCACCCCGGCCCCGAACCCGATCACGAAGCCGACCATGCCGACTGCGCGCCGCTCGGTGCCGCCCCAGAACACCATGAGCAGGGAGCCCAGCACCGCCCCCAGACCCTGCATCGCGGTCACCAGGCCCACCCCCGTGACGTCGCTGAACGACAGCACCGCCGGCACGGTCACGGACAGGGCGAGCATGCCCAGGTAGTTCTCCACGACGAAGAACCCGATCATGATCATCAGCGGGCGGCGCCGTACGAGGAAGCGCCAGCCGCCGGCGATGGCCTGGCCGAAGGACTCCTCCATGCGGTGGAAGAGCCGGTCGGGGAAGCGGACCAGCAGCAGCGTGCCGAGCCCGGCGAGGAAGGTGGCGATGTTCACCGCCACCACGCCGTGCAGCCCGACCACCGTGATGAGCGCGGCGCCGCCCAGCGGGCCGACGAGCATGCCCAGCCCGGTGCCGAGGTTGGCCAGCGCGTTGGCCTGCATGAGGTACGGCTTGGGCACCAGCTGCGCCACCGCCGCCAGGTAGGCGGGCCGGTGGAAGGCCGACACCAGCGAGAGCAGCCCGGCGATGACGCCGACCTGCCAGACCTCCAGCCGCCCCAGCCAGAGCAGGACCACCAGGGCCGCGGTGGCCGCGGCGGAGACGCCGTCGCAGACCAGCATGACCAGCCGCCGGTCCACCCGGTCGGCGACCGCGCCGCCCAGCGGCGCCGCCAGCAGCGACGGCAGCAGGGCGAGCATGGTGACCAGGGCGTAGTCCAGCACCCGGCCGCTCTCCTGGTAGGCCCACACGCCCAGGGCGAAGGAGGTCAGCGCCGCGCCGAGCAGCGACACGGTCTGCCCGGCCGCGACGGTGTAGAAGCGGCGCAGGTCCCGGCGTGCGCCGCGGCCCGCGACCTCGACCTCCCCGACCGGCTCGGGCAGGTCCCCGCCGGCCCAGCGGTCCAGGTGCCCGTCGATCAGCCGGGCCAGGGCCCCGGCCTGGTGCTTGAGGAAGTAGTGACCGGCCCGGGGAATCACGGCCAGCTCCACCCGGTCGGCGAACGCCCCCCACTCGCGGTGGCGCTCCCGGTAGAGCTCGGTCGCGCGGTCCCGGTCGCCGACCACGCACAGCAGCGGCGCGGCGAGCCTGCGCTCCTCGCCGGAGGCGGGGTCGAGACGGCGGCTGAACCACGCCTGCGCCTGCCCGACGTCGTGCCGCAGGCCGCGCAGCATGACCTCGGTGTCGCCGAAGTCCTCGTCCAGGGCGCCCAGCATGCGCAGGAAGTCGCGCTGCGTCCGGTCGGAGGCCCACCGGTGGGCGGGGAACCTCCGGTTCCACCAGGCCGACAGCCGTCCGGGCAGCCGGGCGTCGGGGAAGCTGCCGCCGACGAAGACGCCGGCGACGGCCTTGCCCGCCGCCTCCAGCCGGAGCGCCACCTCGGTCGCGGCGGCCGAGCCGACGCAGTGGCCGTACAGCGCGATCGGGCCGGAGACCCCGGCCAGCTCGGCCGCGATCCGCTCGGCCAGCTCCGGCAGCGGGAGCATCGCCTCGCCGGGCCGGGCCGGGTCGTGTCCGGGCAGTTCCACGGCGAGCACCGCCGTGGCGGGGGAGGTGCGGGCCAGCTCGGCGGCGAGCGGCCGGTAGGCGGCGGCCGAGCCGCCGCCGTAGGGCAGGCAGACGAGGGTACGGCTCGCCGTCCGCGGACCGGCCAGGCGGTGCAGCAGCCCGGAGCCGGCGTCCGCGGAACCGTGTTCGAGGTGGGCGGCCAGCTCGCGGACCGTGGGCCGGGTGAACAGGTCGATCACCCGCAGCGCCGGGTCGATCTCCCGGACCGCCCGCACCGCGCGGAAGGAGTCGCCGCCGAGGGCGAAGAAGTCGTCGTCGACGCCGATCTCCGCCACGCCCAGCACGTCCGCCCACACCGCCGCGATCCGCAGCTCGGCCGGGGTGCGCGGCGCGACCCGTGCCGCGGCGGGCGCCGCCTCGGGGAGCGGCAGGCGGGCCCGGTCGACCTTGCCCAGCGGGGTGAGCGGCAGCTCGTCGAGGACGGTGATCGAGGGCGGGACCATGTAGTCGGGCAGCCGCTCGCGCAGCCCCGCCCGGACCGCGGCCGGGTCCACGGAGGCGGGCGTCACCCAGGCGGCCAGCCGCCGGGAGCGGCCCTCGCCGACCGGCAGCACCGCGGCCTCGCGGACCCCGGGCTGCTCCTGCAGCGCGGCCTTCACCTCGCCCAGCTCCACCCGGAAGCCTCTGATCTTGACCTGGTCGTCGACCCGGCCGAGGAACTCCACCAGCCCGGCGGAGTTCAGCCGGACCAGGTCGCCCGTGCGGTAGCAGCGGCCGGTCCCGGTCACCGGGTCGGGCACGAACCGCTCGGCGGTCAGGTCGGGCCGGTTCAGGTAGCCGCGGGCCAGACTGGGGCTCGCCACCCACAGGTCGCCCGGAACCCCGGCGGGCAGCGGACGGCCCGCGGAGTCCACGACGTGGCACTCGACGCCGGGCAGCGGACGGCCCAGCGGGACCGAGCCCGGCCCCGGCGGCCCGTCCGGCACCCGGCCGCCGAGCACCGAGACCGTCGTCTCCGTCGGCCCGCAGTGGATCTGCACCTCCAGGTCGGGGCGGGCCGCGCGGACGCGCCCGGCCAGTTCCCACGACGTCGCCTCACCGGCGAGGATCAGCAGCCGCCGCGGGAGCACCCGGGCCAGGTCGCCGTGGGCGGCCAGCAGCTCCAGGTGGCTGGGCACCATCTTGACCACGTCGACGGGATGCGCCTCGAGGCGGGCGGCGTACGCCTCCGGGTCGGTGGCGGTCTCCTGGTCGACGAAGTGCACCGCCGCGCCCCGGGTGAGCGCGCCGTACAGGCAGGTCATCACCAGGTCGGAGGCGATCGTGGAGACCACGCCGTAGGAGGCGTGGGCGTCGGGCACCAGCTCGGCCACGCCGTGCAGGTAGTGCAGCGCCGAGCGGTGCTCGATCCCGACGCCCTTGGGCCGCCCGGTGGACCCCGACGTGAAGATCACGTGCACCAGGTGGCCGGGGGTGACGCCGGCGTCCACCGGCCCGCCCGGCCCGTCGGGCCCCTCCGGCTCCGTGGCCAGCAGGTCGGGCAGGACCAGCGTGCCGGGGACCCGCCCGGCGTGCTCGCGGTCGGCCAGCACGACGCGCGCGCCGGCCGTCTCCACCATGTAGGCGAGGCGGTCGTCGGGATAGGCGGGCTCCATCGGCATGTACGCGCCGCCCGCCCGCAGCACGCCGAGCAGCGCGGGCACCAGCCCGGTGTGCCGGCCGGCCAGCACGCCGACCGGCTCGTCCGGCCGCACGCCGGCCATGGACAGGTGGCGCGCCAGCCGGTCCGCCAGCAGGTCCGCCTCGCCGTAGGTGAGGGACCCGGCGGCGTCCACCGCGGCCACCGCCTCCGGCGCGCTCCGGATGCGGTCGCCGATCACCTCGTGCAGCGGCCGCGACAGGTCCATGCCGATCCGCGGGCCCGCGGCGACGGGCCCGGTCACCGGCTCCAGCGGTACGGCCGCCGCCGGCGCGTCCAGGTCGGCGAGCACGCCCTCCAGCAGGTTCAGGTACCAGCCGGTCAGGCGGCGCGCGGTCGCCTCGTCGAACAGGTCGGTGCGGTAGGTCAGCTCGCCGTCGTAGGCCTCGCCCCCGTTGACGAAGGCGAGGTTGAGGTCGTACTTGGCGGTGCGCGGCGCGGCCTGCACGGGCTCGGCGGTCAGGCCGGGGAAGTCCAGCGCCGCGGGGCGGTCGTCCAGGACGTTGAGCAGCACCTGGAAGACCGGCGTGACGGCCAGGCTCCGCTCGGGGTGCAGGTGTTCCACGATCCGCTCGAAGGGCACGTCGCGGTGGGTGAGCGCGTCCAGCACGGCGTCCCTGGTCCGGGCCAGCAGCTCGCGCCCGGTCGGCTCGCCGGACCGGTCGCCGCGCAGCACCAGCGTGTTGACGAAGCAGCCGAGCATGCGCGCGGTGTCCGGGTGGAGCCGCCCCGCCTCGGGCACGCCGACCGGCACGTCGTCGGTGCCGGAGATCCGGCCCAGCAGCTCCTGCCAGACGGCGAGCAGCACCATGAACGGCGTGCAGCCGGTCCCGGCGGCGGCCTCGCGGACCCGGGCGGTCAGCGCGGGCGTAAGCCGTACCGGGACGGCGGCGCCCGACCAGTCGGCGACCGACGGCCGGGGCCGGTCCACGGGCAGGTCCAGGACCGGCTCCAGCCCGGCCAGCCGCTCGGTCCACCAGGCGAGGTCGCCCTCCGGCCGCCCGGCCAGCCACGCCGCGTAGTCGGCGTACTGCAGCCGGGGCGGCTCGGGCGGCTCCGCCGCCCCGAGCCGGGCCGCGTACAGGGCGGCCAGCTCGGCCAGCGCCAGGTTCCGCGACCAGGCGTCGAAGGCGATGTGGTGCACGGTCAGCGCCAGCACGTGCTCGTCGCCGCCGGGCAGGCGCAGCAGCAGGACGCGGGCGGGCGGCTCGGCGTCCAGCGCGAACGGGCGGGCGAGCTCCTCCTGCAGCCGCGCCTCCAGCAGCTCGGGGCCGTCGAGGTCCTCCACCGCGACCGGCACCCGGTCGGGGCCGACCGGGGTCGCGCCCTCGCCGGTGACCAGGCTGCGCAGCACCTCGTGCCGGTCGGCGAGGTCGCGCACGGCGCCCAGCAGCGCGGCGGTGTCCAGCGGGCCGCGCAGCCGCAGCGCGGCGGGCACGTTGTAGGCGGCCAGGTCGTCGAGCTGGGAGAGGAACCACAACCGCGCCTGGGCGGGGGACAGCGGGGCCGGGCCGTCCGCCGCCTCCCTGGCGGGGATCGCCGGGACGGTCCGGGCGGCGGCCCGGCGCGCGGCCGCCAGCCGGGCCGCCAGAGCGCTCCGGCGCTCGTCGCTGACGGTCATGAGGCCTCCTTCGCCCGCTCGGTGACCGGATCGGTGGTCTCGGCGGGCGGCTCGGTCACGGGGTCTCCTCCAGGTCGGCCAGGAGCAGGGCCTCCAGGCGGGCGGCGTAGTCGGACAGCGTGCGGTGCTCGAACAGCAGGCGCACCGGCACCCGCAGGTCCAGCGCGTCGCCCAGCCGGGCCGCCACCAGGGCGGCGGTCGCGGAGTGACCGCCGAGGGCGAAGAAGTCGTCGTGCGCCCCGATGCCGGAGCGGTCCAGCACGGCGGCCCACATCTCGGCCACCAGCAACTCGGCCTCGGTGCCCGGCGGCGCCTTCGGGGCCGCGCCGCCGGGCTCGGGCAGCGCGGCGCGGTCCACCTTGCCGGAGGCCGTGACGGGCAGGGCGTCCAGGACCACCCAGCGGCGGGGGACCAGGTGATCGGGGAGCCGGGCGCTCAGGGAACGCTCCAGTTCGCCGGTGTCGGTCCCGGGCGGTGCGGCGAGGTACCCGACCAGGTGGTCGCCGCCGTGCACGGTCACGACCGCGTCGGCCACGTGCTCCCGGAGCGCCGCCTCGATCTCGCCCGGCTCGATCCGGTGCCCGCGGACCTTCACCTGCCGGTCCCGGCGGCCCAGGAAGTCGAGCGTGCCGTCGGGCCGCCAGCGGGCCAGGTCGCCGGTGCGGTAGCGGCGCCCGCCCGGCGGGTCCAGCGGGTCGTCGGTGAAGGCCGCGGCGGTCGTCTCCGGCCGCCCCCGGTAGCCGCGGGCCACGCCGGCGCCGCCGATCCACAGCTCGCCGGGCGTCCCGGCGGGCAGCAGGCGGCCCGCCCGGTCCAGCACGTAGGCCCGTTCCCCGGCCAGCGGCGTGCCGATCGGCACCTGGTCGCCGACCGGGGCCGTGACCCGGGCCATGGTGGAGTAGATCGTGGTCTCGGTGGGGCCGTAGGCGTTCCACAGCTCGGAGACCCGCTCCAGCAGGTCGCCCGCGAGGGAGGGGTCGAGCACCTCGCCGATGCTGACCACCCGCACCTTCCCGCCGCGCCAGCCGGAGGCGACCAGCATGCGCAGCGTCGTCGGGGTCGCGGTCATCAGCGTGACCCCGCTCTCCTCGATCCGCCGCGCCACGGCCCGCGCGTCGAGCGCGTCGTCCCGGCCCAGCAGCTCCAGCCGCAGGCCGTGGCAGAGGCTCACCCACAGGTCGAAGCCGAACACGTCGAACGAGAACGGCGTCAGGCCGAGCATCACGTCGCCGGGCCCGATCCCCGGGGCGACCGTCATCGAGGTGGCGAACGCGGCGAGGTTGGCGTGGGTGACCTCGACGCCCTTGGGACTGCCGGTGGAGCCGGAGGTGTACAGGACGTAGGCGAGGTCGCCGGGGCCCACCCGCGGCAGGCCGCCGGAGCCGCCCTGTCCCGGTACGGCCCCGCCGGAGCCGGTCCGCTCCGATACGGGCTGCTCCGGCACGCCTCCGCCAGGCGTGGCCTGCTCCGGTACGGCCCGCTCCGGTGCGACCCGGCCGGGTACGGCCTGCGCCGACGGGAGCCAGGACAGGTCGGCGACGGTGCCGCCCAGCTCCCGGGCCGCCGCCAGCGCCTCGCCCGCCGCGGCGATGATCTTGATGTCGGCGTCGTCGACCTGGTGGCGCAGGCGCGGGGGCGGGTGGCCGGGATCGAGCGGGACGTAGGCGGCTCCGGCGAGCAGCACGCCCAGCAGCGCCGCGGGGAGGTACCGGTCGCGGGGCAGGCACACGCCCACGCAGGCGCCCGCGGCCGCCGGGCCGAGCGCTGCGGCCACCCGCCGCGCCAGACCGGTCAGCTCGCCATAGGTGAGGACGCCGCCGGCGTCGGCGACCGCCGGCGCGTCCGGGCGCCGGGCGGCCTGCTCCAGCACCGCCTCCACCACGGTCCGCGGCGCGCCGGCGGGCAGCGGCACGCCGGTCCCCGCGGCCAGCAGTGCGGCCCGCTCCTCCGCGCCGACCACCTCGAACTCCGACAGCGGCCGGTCGGGACGGGCCAGCACGTCCGCCAGCAGGCGGAGGAGGCGGTCGGTGAGGACCTCGGCCCCGGCCCGGTCCAGGTGCTCCAGGTCGTACTCGACCTGGAGCTCGGGCCCGTCCGCCGTGGCGTTGACGTAGACGATCAGCGGCGCCTGTGCGCCGCCCGCGGCCAGCTCGCCGAGCAGGTCCACGCCGACGCCCCCGCGCTCCACGGAGACGGGCACCTCGGGCGGCTGGACGGAGAGCGTGACAGGTGTCAGGACCGCGCCGGGCGGGCGCTCGACGCCGCCGGCGTCGGCCCGCTCCCGCGCGGGCAGCGCCCGGTGGTCCATCGCGCGGGCGGTCGCGGCCCCCGCCCGCCGTACCGCCTCGCGCAGCGGCAGCCCGTCCTCCAGGCGCAGCCGTACCGGCACCACGTCGACCAGCAGGCCGACCACGGACTCCAGGCCGGGGGCGGCGCGGTCGGCCACGGCGGCGCCGAGGAGGACGTCGCGCCGGTCGGTCAGCCCGGCGACCAGCATGCCGAGCACGGTCAGGTGGACGGCGAACGGGGTGGTGCCGCACTCGGCCGCGAGCTCGCCGGCCCGCGCGGCCGTCGCCGGATCGATCCGGCGCACCAGGCGCTCGCCGCGCAGCCGGCTGGGACGGTCGTCGGTGCGGGGCAGCAGCTCGTACGGCGGGACCGCCCCGGCGAGCTCCTCGGCCCAGAAGGCGCGCAGCGCCTCGGCGTCCGGGGTGGTCTCCTGCTCGCGCAGCGCGGCGTCGCCGAACTGGAGCGGCGGATCCGGCAGGGCGCCGGACAGGGTGAGCCCGTCGAGGAGCTCCCGCATGACCACCCCCAGCGACCAGCCGTCGAACGCGGTGTGGTCGGTCAGCAGCACCAGCTCCGCGCTGTCCGGCCCCGACCACAGCAGGGTGGCCCGCAGCAGCGGCGACTCCCGCGAGACGTCGAAGCCGCGGGCGACCGCGGCCCGCCGCAGTTCGCCGGCCTCCTCCTCCGAGGCCGGGCGGTGCTCGGCCAGCGGGACCGGCGACGCCGGCCGGACCTCGGCGGCTTCGCCGTCCACGATGACGGAGCGCAGCGCCTCGTGGCGGTGCACGATCCCGTCCAGCGCGGCCCGCAGCGGCTCCGCCGAGGTGAGGCCGCGCAGCCCGAGCCGGAAGGCGATGGCGGTGGCACCGGGGTTGTGGCTGACCTCGCGCAGCAGGGACATGCCGCGCTGGACGCCGGTCAGCGGATAGCGGGTCCGCCCGGCGTGGCGGACCAGCGGGGCCGTCCCGGCCGGGGCGGCCCCGGCGACGTACGGCGCCAGCTCGGCGACCGTGGGCCGGGCCAGGAACGCCGTCAGCGGGACCCGGACCCCGAACTCGTGCTCGATCCTGGCGCAGATCCTGGCGGCGGCCAGGGAGTGCCCGCCCAGGTCGAGGAAGTGGTCGTGGACGCCGACCCGCTCGACGCCGAGCACCTCGGCGGTGACGGCGGCCAGCCGCCGCTCGGTCTCGTCCCGGGCCCGCCCGGTCTCGTCGGAGGCCCGTCCGGTCTCGTCCCGGCCTCGTTCGGTCCCGCCGGGGGCGGGGGAGCCGTGCGCGGAGGGATGCCGGACCGGCGCGCCGTCCTGGACCGGGGGATCCTGGGGGGAGGAGCCCCGGGCGGGGGAGGGGAACGCCACCGCGGGCAACCGGGAGCGGTCGGCCTTCCCCGTGGGGCCCACGGGGATGGCGTCGAGGAACACGATCCTGGCGGGGATCATGTAGTCGGGCAGCCAGCCGCGCAGCCAGGACCTCAGCTCCCCGGCGTCGAGGCCGGGACCGGCCGGCTCGACGTAGGCGACCAGCCGCCGGGTGCCCTCCTCGTCGGTGGGGGCGAGCACGACGGCGTGGCCGACCAGCGGGTGGCGTACCAGCCTGCCCTGCACCTCGCCGAGCTCGACGCGGAAGCCCGCGACCTTCACCTGGTCGTCGATCCGCCCCTGGTAGAAGTGGACCCCGCCCTCCCTGCGGACCAGGTCGCCGGTGCGGTAGTGGCGCACGCCGGCGGCGTCGGCCACGAACCGCTCGGCGGTCAGCTCGGGCCGGTTCAGGTAGCCCCGTCCGACCAGCGGGCCGGCCACCCACAGCTCGCCGAGCTCGCCGTCGCCGAGCTCCGCGCCGTCGGCGTCGCGCACCGACAGCTCCGACCAGGCGTACGGCGTGCCTATCGGCGGCTCCCCCTTCTCGTCCCGGGAGATCTCGTGGGCGCAGCAGTGCACGGTGCACTCGGTCGGCCCGTACAGGTTCACCATGCGCCGCACGCCGGGGTTGGCGAAGACCCGGTCGGCCAGCGCCCGGCTCACCGGCTCGCCGCTGGACAGCACCGTGCGCACGTTCGCCGGCAGCGGCTCCCGCAGCAGCGCGGTCAGCGCCGAGGCCGCCGCGCTGATCATCGTGACCTCGTCCCTGGCGGGCAGGGTGTGCAGCGCCAGGGGGTTGTCGGCCATGATCACCGTGCCGCCCACAAGGAGGGGCAGGTAGAGCTGTGGGACCGACGGATCGAAGCAGACCGAGGTCGAGGCGAGGAAACCGGCGAGCTCCTCGGCGCCGAAGTGCCCGGAGTCCCAGCGCAGCAGAGTCATCACACTGCGGTGCTCGATCACGACGCCCTTGGGGCGGCCGGTCGATCCGGAGGTGTACATGACGTAGGCCGGATCGCCCGGGTCGCTCGGCAGCCCCGGATCACCGCACGGGCGGTGGCCGACCGTCTCCACCGGGACGAGGCCGCGCTCCGGCAGCCGCCCGGCCTGCTCCGCGGAGGCCACCGTGTGCGACACCCCGGCGTCCTCGATGACGAATCCCAGGCGGTCGGCCGGGAAGGCCGCGTCCAGCGGGACGTAGGCGGCGCCGGTCTTCCAGACCCCGAGGAGCGCCGCGATCAGCGTCTCGTCGCGGTCCAGGCACACGCCGACGGTCGAGCCCCGCCCCACTCCCCGGGAGGCGAGCTCGTGGGCGATCCGGTTGGCCAGGGCGTTCAGTTCGGCATAGGTCGTGCGGGTCGTCCCGGTGATGACCGCGGTGTGCTGCGGAGTGCGTCGTACCTGCTGCTCGAAGGCCTTGTGGACCGGTTCGAGCAGCGCGAGGCTGCCAGCCACCCTTTGCTCTCCTCTGGTATGCGGAAAAAGGGTGTACGGGGTCGTACGCGGGCAAGGGTGGCAAAAGGCGTCCGGCGGAGATAGGGCAAAGATCGCTCTGTTACCCTAAAGATATTTAGCAGAACTAATTATCTCGGGTGTCTCTCCAGGAGCGTCCGCGACGTTCCGCCGGTGCCCGCGCTCCGTGTTGCGCACTCCGGTGAGCTTGCTCCGCTTCGGCGGACTTGTTCGTGAACGCGGAAGTCCGGCGGCGGGGTATCGCGACGGCAGTGATCGAGGTCATCGAGAGCGGGCCGGAGTCCAGTTCCACGTCGTAGATGGCGACGATGTCCGGTGACATCCCGTGACGCCCGTCGGACGTCCCTGACGCGATCGACGCACTCTCGTGCCGACGTGCGAGTGCTGCCGGTGCTAGGCCTGGTCGAGGTACATCGGTGCCGGATCTCCGTAGTGCACCCGTCGAACAGCACCGGGCAGGGCTTTGGCCAGAGCCTGGGACGCCTCGACGGAACATCCGACGGTGAATTCGATCTCCTCATCGACCTCGCAGGCCAGGCACCAGGCTTGATCTTCGGGCCACACGAGGTGCGGGTCTTGACAGCCCAGCGCAGAGCCGTACCAGGCGAGAGTGGGCGCGTCGCTCAGTACTTCGACAGGGCCGGTGAAGAGCAGCATCTCCCGATTCGGAATGGCCACCCGTGGCGCTTCGGGATCCGGCGGGTGTCCGCCCCATCCCTCCCAGATCGCCGCGTATCCGCTGGAAGGCGTGGTCGTGCATGTCGCGAGAGTCGCGAGTGCCACGTGAACGGCGCGATCTTCTCCCTGCGGGTAGACGCCCTCCGCCCCATGGGCAAAGGCGATACGCACGTACACGTCGAAGCCCGGTGGGCCGTAGCGAACAAGATCCCACCACTCGACATCGGCCCGGAGCAGCCATCGAGCCGCGTCGGCATTCGGAGCGGGTCGCACCTCGGTCATGCCCTCAGTCTGTCGCAACCGCAGGCGGTAACCGAGACCGGATGGCTGCTGGGCGAAGTCGCCCGCCGCGTCGCCGCCCTGGCCCGCCACCTGGACGCCGAACTCGCCGAGGTGGACCTTGGTGAGCCCATCAACCGGGCGCTCGACACTCCGGGCCAAGCCGCGACCCAGCCGATCCCAAGTCGGGCCGGGCACGCTCGCAGACATGAACACCACCACACCGGACGCCGCCGCGACCCCCACCGCATATGCGCCTCCCGCCGGGTACACGGCCCGGCGGCCTGAGGCGGCCGACGCCGCCGCCGTCCACGGGCTTATCTCCCTGTGCGACACGCAGGTGATCGGCAAGGCCGACATGACCCTGGACGACGTCGCCGACCAGTTGAACGACCCCGCCTTCGACCGGGAGCGGGACGGCTGGCTCGTCCACGACGCCGGCGGCCGCCTCGTCGCCTGGGCCTGGGCCTGCCGGAAGGGCGCCAGCGACAACGTCGACGTCGACGTGGTGGTCCACCCCGACGCCCAGGCCCTCACCGGCGGGCTCTGGGACGCCGTGACCGAGCGGGCGCGGCGGATCACCGCCGGGCTCGGCCACGACCGCGCCGTGCTGGACATCGGCCTGTACCGGGAGGACAGCGGCAAGCGCGCCGTCGCCGCCGCCCGGGGATTCGCCCCCGCCACCAGCTTCATCCGGCTCCTCGCCGACCACGCCGGCCAGGTCGCCGAACCCGCGCCGCCCGCCGGACTGACGCTGCACGACGGCCTGACCGAGGAGGTGCGCCGCCAGGGCCACGCGGTCCAGCAGGCGGGTTTCGCCGACCACTTCGGGTTCACCCCCAAGGGGTTCGGCGAGTGGTCCGCCGACCTCGATGCTTCGGCCAGCACCGACTGGTCCCAGCTGCTGGTGGCCCGGATCGACGGTGAACCGGCCGCGATGCTGCTGGGCACCGACATGTTCGCCGGCGACGAGAACTGCGGCTACGTCCGCCAGCTCGCCGTCCTGCCCGCCCACCGCGGCCGGGGCCTGGGCCGGTTCATGCTTCGCACGGCGTTCGCCGCCGACGCGCGGCGCGGCCGGGTCGGCACCTACCTGCACGTCGACGCCAACAACAGCACCCCCGCGCTGGACCTCTACCTCTCGGTGGGCATGCGCCAGGTGCTGGCCATCGACGTGTGGCGCCGCACGGTCTGAGCCCGCCCCCTCCGGCCGGGACCGGACCCGGAAGGGACCCGGTCCCGGCCGCCCTCACGCCCTCGGACGCCGGGCCGTGCCCCCGGGCACCGGGCCGCACGGCCGGAGACCCGCACTCCCGACCCGGAGGACGCGGCCGGCGTCCGCGAGGCGCTGGACCTCGGGCACGCCGACCGGGAGGCGCCGGGTGACCGCCCCTCAGCGGCCGGGCCGTGCCCGGAGCAGCGGCAGCGCGCACGTCCCGGCGGCCAGGGCCGCGACGGCCAGAGCCGTCCCCGTCTCCGCGGCCGAGCCGCGACTCAGGTACAGCGTGCCGAACGTCGCCACCCCCAGGACCTGACCCAGCTGCGTGACCATCACGAACAGCCCGCTGGCGTCGGCGGCGTCGGAGGGCGCGACGCGGGCGAGGGCCACCGCGAGCACCGGGCTGAACGTCCCGCCCAGCCCCAGTCCGGTCACCGCCATCGCCGCCGCCAGCAACGGCTGCCCGTGCCCGCCGCCGCCCAGCGCCGCCGCCAGGCCCAGGTAGCCGAGCGAGGCCACGGCGAACGACGCCACGATCATCCGCCGGTGCAGGTGCTGGGGCACCCGACGCCAGTTGAGGCTGGCCACGGCGAAGGTGACCATCCCCGGCAGGAACGTCAGCCCGGCGGCGACCGGGCTGTCGCCCAGCCGCCCCTGCAGGTGCAGGGTGACGGCGAACAGGAAACCGCCGTAGGTCGCCATCGCCCCGAACACCGCCAGCGCCGACGCGAGCACCCCCGGCGCGCCGAACACCCGGCCCGGCACCAGCGGGGCCGCGGCCCGCCGTTCCACCAGTGCGAAGACCCCCGCCATGACCGCGCTCCCCGCCAGCGCCGCCCAGCCCCACAGCGGCCAGTGCTGCTCGTGGCCCAGCACCAGGGGGACGACCAGGAGACCGACCGTCAGGGAGAGCGTCACCAGGCCCGCCAGGTCGAGGGGGCGGCGGGCGGCGGGTGCGCCGCCCGCGGAGGGGAGCAGCCGGACGCCGGCGGCGAGCAGGACCAGGCCGATCGGCACGTTCACCAGGAACACCGGCCGCCACCCGCCGCCCAGCAGGTCGGCGGAGACCAGCACCCCGCCCAGCACCTGACCGGCGATCGCGGCCCCGGAGATCACCGCGGCGTAGAGGCTGAGCGCGCGGGCGCGGGCCGCCCCCTCGAAACCGGTCTGGATCATGCTCAGCACCTGCGGCACCATCAGGGCCGCCCCCGCCCCCTGCAGCAGCCGGAAGGCGATCAGCTGCCCGGCCGAGACGGCCAGGCCGCAGGCGAGCGAGGCGGCGGTGAACAGCGCCAGCCCCGACAGGAACAGCGGCCGCCCGCCGTACCGGCCGCCGAGGCGGGCGCCGGTGATCAGGAGCATGGCGTAGGCGACGGTATAACCGGAAATGATCATTTGGAGCCCCGAGCCGGACGTGCCGAGATCGGAACGGAGCACCGGGGAGGCGACGTTGACGATGGAGACGTCGAGGACGGCCATGAACTGCCCGGTCAGCAGGATCGTCAGCAGCCATGGCGCACGCAGGGCCGGAGTCCTGCTCGGAGTGGAGATCGCGGTCATGGCACGAGCCTGGCGGCGGGAGGATCATGGTGGTGAGAGCCTGCCGATCCTGGTACCACCGGCACCTGGCAGACCTGCCGCTCAGCGACCAGCATGGAGGGGTGACCGTGACCCAGCCCGACGCCCGGACCGATGCGTGGACCGGCGCCCGCGCCGGGGGACCGGAGAAGCCCCGCGCGGACGTCCGGCCCGGAGCGCCGGAGCGGATCCCGCCGGGGGACCGGCGCGCCGAGCTCGGCGCCTTCCTGCGCACCCGCCGCGGCCGCGTCACCCCCCAGGACGTCGGCCTGCCCCCCGGCTCGCGCCGCCGTACCCCCGGACTGCGCCGCGAGGAGGTCGCCCAGCTCGCCGGGGTCGGAGTCACCTGGTACACCTGGCTGGAGCAGGGCCGGCCGATCAACGCCAGCACGCAGGTCCTCGACGCGATCTCCCGCACCCTCCGCCTGGACCAGGCCGAGCACGAGCACCTCTACCGGCTCGCCGACGTGCCCGCGGTGGCCGAGACGGAAGGCGACCGGGGCCTGGAGCCCGAGACCCGGATCATCCTCGACCAGCTGGGGCCGCTTCCCGCCGCCGTCTACAACGCCCGCTACGACCTGATGGCCTGGAACGCCACCTACGAGCGGCTCTTCCCCGGCACGACGACGCAGCCGCCCGCCACCCGCAACGCGCTCTGGCAGCTGTTCACCACCCGCGACTGCTGCAACCCGGTGGTCAACCGGGAGGAGGAGCTGCCGCAGATGGTGGCCACCCTGCGCGCCGGGTTCGGCCGGCACCTCGGCGAACCCGCCTGGACCGAATTCGTCCGGCGGCTGTCGGCCGCCAGCCCCGACTTCGCCCGCATGTGGGCCACCCACGACGTGGCCAGGCCCGGCAGCCGGATGAAGATCTTCCAGCACTGCACCGTCGGGCTGATCCGCACCGTCTCGACCAGTCTGGCCCTGTCGTCGCCGCCCGAGGCGCGGATGGTCGTCTACACCCCGCTCGACGAGGAGAGCCGCGAGCGCATCGCCTGGCTCCGCGCGCATCCCGACGTCCCCGCGGTCGACCACACCCACTGACCGGCCGGCCGCGACCACCGGCCGGCCGATCACATCCACTGGCCGACCGGCCGGCCGACCGCGCCCGCGAGCCCGCCGGGCCGCCGCTCAGTCGGAGGCCACCCGGTGCTTGGCGAGGTGGGCCAGCACCGCCTGGTTGGCCTCCCACCCGTCGGGGAATTTCACCGGCACGCCCAGCTGCACCGGCTCCGCCGACGGGTGGGCGTCCAGCAGCTCCGGGATGCCCGCCCGCGCCACCACGATGCACGCGTGCCGGTGCCGGGAGGTGAGCACGCACAACCGCCCCGACTCCAGGTGGAACGCCGTGGCGTCCCGCCGCCCCGACAGCGGGTGCAGCACGATCGTCACGTCATACTCCCGCCCCTGCAGCCGGTTGGCGGTGTCCACCGTGATCTCCTCCGGCACCCCCGCCGCCCGGATCGCCGCCACCTGGTCGCGGTGCGCCGCCCCGATGGCGATCCGGTCGGCCGTCACCGGGTGGCTGCCGCGCTCCGAGTGCGCGACCGGCGCCCGCTGCAGCAGCCGTACGGCCAGCAGCGCCACCGCCTGGACCGCCTCGGCGTCCGTGCGGACCGTGTGCCGGCTCGGCAGCTCGTACAGCGCCCAGCCCGAACCCGCCGCCTCCTCCAGCGCCCGGTCGTAGGAGGTCCGCATACCGTCCACCGTCAGCTCCAGCGACCGGTCGGCGTGCTCCGTGCCCGCCCGGAACCCGGTGAACGGGTAGAACGCCTCCGACACCACCGGCGTCGCCGACGCCGGCAGCCGCCAGGACACCGGCAGCCGGTGCACCGGCAGGTCCGGGTTGTGCCGGAGCAGCACCGAGACCGCGCTCTGCACCGGATCCCACGACAGGCCCGCCCACCGGTCGCCGTCCACGATCGAGAACGGGTCCAGCTGCCCCGGGTCGCCCACGAACAGCGACCGCTCGAACAGCGAGGCGATGCGCAGCAGCTTGTCCGAGCGCATCTGGTACGCCTCGTCGACGATCGCCCACGGCCAGGTCCGGTCCCCGACCCAGGCCCACTTGTCGGCCGTGGCGACCACCACCGCCGGATCGCCCAGGTCCGGCAGCTTGCCCGCCACCGAGACGCCGGGGTGCGCCAGGATCCGCTGCGGCGTGACGTACCCGCTCGCCGACAGCCGGCCGATCGTCAGATCCGGATGCTCGGTCGCCAGCCGCTCCACCAGGTCGTCGACCTGCTCGTTGGTCTGCGCGACGATCATCAGCGGCTCGCCGGTCTCCGCGATGTGCCCGGCGGCCCGCACCACCAGCGTCGACTTGCCCGCCCCCGGCGGGGAGTCCACGACCACGCCGCGATGGCGCGGCAGGTCCGCCAGCACGCCCGCGACCACCCCCGCCGCCTCCTGCCGCGGGGTCAGGCCCGGCACCGGCGCGGGCGTCCGCGGCCCGGCCGGGACCGGTTCCGGGGCCGGGTCCCGCACGACCTTGAGCGTCACTCCCACTCCTCCTGCGCGTCGTCGTCACCGGGCACGTACTCCTCGGGCGGGCCGCCGTGGGTCCACGGCGTCTCCTCCGGGTCCGGGAGCGCCGCCGAGGTCTGGAAGTCGTCGGTCAGCGAGGTGTAGCAGACCCGCTCGCCCGGCTCGGGCACCGCCCCCGGAGCGGGCGTCTTCCCGCGACCCATCCCCTTGGTCACCTTGAGCACGATCTCGACCGTCCCACCGCCGGCCCCGCCCGTCCCACCGCCGGGCACCCCGCCCGCGCCGGAGACCGCGACCACCTCGACCACCTCGGCGCCGTGGCCGCGCCGCTCCGGGCTGCCCACCGCCGCGCCCGGCGCCAGCCGTACCGGATCTTCGGTGCGGACGGTGACCAGCGGCCGGAGCTTGCGCGAGCGGCCCTCGCCCTCGAAGTGCTCCGGCTCCACCGCCGTCACCACCCCGGCGAACGCCTCGCCGGTCAGCCGGTACTCCGCCATGACCAGCGGATCGTCGTAGGCCCGCTGCACGTCGTAGGAGGCCCGGGCCCGCTCCAGCCCCGCCAGCCGCGCCGCCGCGCTCACCGCCCCGTCCCGGCGCGCCTGCGGCGGGCCGCCCTCGGCGATCCGCTCGACGAACCGGGTGAACGAGCCCCGGTCGGACTCCCAGCGCCCGGCGACCCGCGAGCCCTCCGGCAGCGCGCGCAGCAGCTCCACCGAGCGCCACATCAGCCGCCACGTCGGCTCCAGCTGGGTGCGCAGCGCCTCGGCCACGCGCTCCACCGCCCGGTCCGTCGGCGCCTCCTCGTACGCCTGCACGGCGGGGGCGAGTACCTCGTTGTCGAACCCCGGATCGGTGGCCGGTCCCGCCGGGGGCCACAGCAGCGGATCCTCGGCCTCCTCGGCGGCCCGCCGCCCGGTCGTCCCGGCGGGCGGGTCGATCCAGCCCAGCAGCGCCGCCAGGTTCGCGTCCTCCAGCGCGCTCTGCCCGGTCGCCCAGTGCGTGCCCAGCGCCTCGGTGGCCGCCAGCAGCAGCGACGACCCCGGCTGCCGCGACCGGTCGGCGAAGTAGGTCAGCCAGCGCCCCAGCAGCGGCACCGACGGGTGCACCGGATACGGGCCGTCGACCCGCCGGAACCGGGTGGACCGGCCCAGCAGCCCGGTGAACTCCGCCGCCGGCCGGTTCGGCACCAGGACCTGCGGCGCCTCCAGGCACCGCTCGTACGGCTCGCCGCCCTTGCGCTCGACCGTCTCCGTCCGCTTCTGGAAACCCTCGACGTACGGCAGCAGCACCTCGGCCAGCTCGGCGGTGAACGCGAACCGCAGGTTCCGGTTGCGCGGCTGCGGCACCACCAGCAGCCGGGGGTGGTCCGGGTCGGTGCCGACCATCGCGCCGAGCGGGGCGGCGGCCTCACCGGCCATCTTCAGCGGGACGAACACCATGGGGCGGTCCGAGACGTGGCAGTGCCGGACCGTGGTGATCCGCTGCGCCACGCCCTCCCGCATCGCCCGCAGCCGCGCCAGCGCGGTGAGCGCGCTCATGCGACCTCCTCCGTCGGTCTCATGAGCGCGAGGCGGCTGTGTCTTCCGGTCCGCTCGCTGCGCTCGCTCATGCGGCCTCCTCCGTCGGTCTCATGAGCGCGAGGCGGCTGTGTCTTCCGGTCCGCTCGCTCATGCCACGCACTCCCGGCGCAGGCGGTCGGCCAGGCGGAGCAGGCGGGCGATCTCCTCCTGGCCCTCCTCCGGCTCACGCGTGCCCTCGGCCAGGCCCAGCGCCTCGTCCATCCCGGAGACGCCGCCGAGCTGGTCGCGTACCTGGCGGCCGAGCAGGTCGGTGGAACCGCAGCCGCGCGCCTCGTCCCGGCAGAACATGCACATGTCGCACGCCGCCAGGCAGTCCGGCGCGTACCGGGCCGGCACCCGGCGCAGCGCCTCGGCCAGCTCGCCCGCCGAACGGGTCGGCACGCCGTCGGCGTCCGGCTCCAGGGAGAAGGTCAGCCCTTCCGGCAGGTCCTCCAGCAGCCGGTCCACCCGGGTCATCCGGGCCAGCTGCCGCCGGAGCACCGCCAGCTGCCTGCGCACGTCCACCAGCGAGGCCACCGGGCGGTTGGCGAAGTTCTCCGGGCAGACGAGCACCACGTCGTGGGAGACCCGCTCCGGGTCGTGCCCCAGCTCCTCCATGAGCGCGCGCAGCGCCAGCACGTAGACCGCCGCCTGCCGCGCCGCCGCCGCCACCTTCTCCGGCTCGGCCTGACCGTCGATCACGGAGAACGACTTGATCTCCACCACGTGGAAGCGTCCGCCGAGCTGGAACGCCACCACGTCCGGCTCCAGGTAGGAGGTCTGCCCGGCGATCCGCAGGCTCAGCAGCGGGTGGTCGTAGAAGACCGCCGAGTCCTCGCTCTCCCGGGCCGCCCGGTCGATCAGGGCCCGGGTGTGCGAGGCCCGCAGGTGCGCGCCGACGTTCTCCACGTCTTGGTAGCCGACCTGCGCGATCGGCAGCCCCATCAGCTCGCGCAGCAGCCGCAGCAGCTCGGCGCAGCCGTTCTCCTTCACCAGCGACTCGAAGACGTTCCCGCGGGTGATCGCGAACTGCGACTGGCCGAAGGGCGCGGGGAAGCCGACGTGCCGGGCCGCGGCGTCCTTGTCGACCCCGGCGGCGTCCAGCAGCGACCGCCGGGCGCACCCGGGATTGGCGGCCAGCGCCGCGATGGCCCGGGCGTCGTGCGCGCGGGCCGGCACCGGCCCGCGCAGGTCGTCCAGCCGGCTCACCGCACGCCCCCGGAGCGGTCGTGGAGGACGGCTCCTCTGCTGCGCCCGCCGTGTCGGTCGTGTCCCCGGAGGACCTCGTGATGCCCGCCCATCAGCAGGCTCCCCTCAATGTGCTCAGTGCGGCCGCGCCGAACAGGCGCTCCACGTCGGTCAGCTGATCGCCCGCCCGCGCCGCCACCTCGGCCCGCTGGGCGGTGTCGGCGGGCAGGTGCACCTCCAGTTCGGCCCGGGCCGCCCCGACCACGGTCGCCGGGTCGGCCGGGCCGAACCCGCCCTCCACGGCCCCCGGGATGTTCTGCGCCATCCGCGAGAGCAGCCGCACCGCGCCCGGCGGGGGCTCGGCGAGCCGGGTCAGGTGCTCGGCGATGCGGACGGCGGTGGTGAGGAAGTCGACCCGCGGGCTCAGCGGCCCCACCACCCGCACCTCCAGCGGCCAGGTGCTGTCGGCCAGCAGCCCCCGGGCGGGGGAGAGGCGGTCGGTCAGCGCCGCGCACAGGTAGTACGGCCGGGCGTAGGGATCGCTGCGGAAGGAGCGCTCCTCGTCCCGGCGGAGGCTGGACAGCTGCGGGCTGCGCAGCCCGCCGGCGAAGAACGCCTCGTTGACCGCGACGACCAGTTTGGCGGCGGTCGGCACCCCCAGCAGGAGCAGCGCCTGGTGCACCTGCTCCCGGATCGGCATCAGCGCCGCGCCGGACTCGCGGAGGGCGGGGCCCGCCTCTTCCGCCGGCTTCCCGGCCTCCTCGGTGACGACCGCCTCGTCCCAGGCCCGCTCGGCCCGGCGCAGGTCCGCCCGCAGGAGCCGGGCCAGCGAGGTGTCGCGGGCCTTGACCGCCCGCCGCACCTCGGCGCGGAGCTCGGCGATCCGCTGCTCCAGCGCGTCCAGTGGTTCACTCACGGCCCGGATCGTAACAGGAGTTCCACCCGCCTCCCTTGAATTCCAGCGATTTCCAGCATTAAAGTGCAAGACATGTGGTGATATGTGGGCGAAAGGGGCATTTCATGCGCAACTTGTCGCAGGGTCGGACCGTCCACCTGCTGGACGTGGAGAACCTGGTAGGAGCCCCGCGCCCCGCCCTCGGCGAGGTCGTCACCATGATGCGCCTCTACCGTCGCCGCGTCCCCGCGGGCGGCATGGACCAGTACGTCGCCGCCGTCAACCACGGCGCCATGCTCCCCGTCGGCCTCGCGCTGGCCGGGATCCAGCTCCTGGTCCGCTCCGGCCGCGACGGCGCCGACGAGGCGCTGCGCGAGGTGATCCGCCTCGACCACCTGCACATCCGGTTCGAACGCGTGGTCATCGGCTCCGGCGACGGCGCCTTCACCGACCTCGCCGACTGGCTCCGCGGCCGCGGCGTCCAGGTCGTCGTGGTCTCCCGCCCCGGCGCTCTCAGCCGCAGGCTGCGCCGTACGGCGGGCCAGGTCATCTCCCTCGAACCGCCCCTGGACCTGGCCGCCTGACCGCCTCGCCGTGGACCCGGCCGGTCCGGGGGCCCTGAAGCCCGCCTGGTCCGGCGGTCATGAGCGGCCGAGGCCCGGTCGGCCCGGCGGTCATGAGTGGCCGAGGCCCGTCCGGTCCGGCGATCACGCGTGGTCGTGGAATCCGTCTAATCTGCATGAAATCCGTCTAATCTGGCGGTCATGAGCGCGGGGAACGCCCACTACGTCGTCGTCGACCGCGGAGGGCACCGGGTCTGGTCGCGGCGCGGCGGCGCCGCCACCTTCCACCGCGACCTGCTCTGGGGCCCCGAACGCACCCTCGGCTTCATCCGCCGGCAGCAGGGCGGCCACGCGGCCTTCTGGATGAACTCCGTGTGGTGGCGGGCCGTGGCGCTGCTCGACCTGGGCGAGCGGCGGCTCCTCGTGCACAACGAGCGTGAGATCGCCGGGTACCCCCGCACCGGCCTGAGAGAGGTCCGCGCCTGGCTCAGGATGATGGCCGCCCTGTGGCCGGGCTGGACGGTGACGTGGGTGCCGCGCGGGCTGTACCAGGTCATGGAGTATCTCGGCCTGCCGTACGACACCGTGCTCTACCTGGACGAACCGCCGTCTCCGCTGGCGGGCCAGTGGGCCCTGGCGCCCACCGAGGATGACGACCTGGCCCAGGTCGCCCCCACCCTCATCGCCGTCCGCGACGAGGGCGGCCGCCTGTCCTTCGGCGGCTGCTGGGCCAGTGGGCTGGCCGAGCCGCTGCTGGCCGGGCCCGCAGTGCTCGCCTCCGCCCAGGAGGAGGCCACCGGGTTCGCGGCGCTGGAGTCGGTCCCCTGGAACGGGGCCCTCCTGGACGTCCCCGGCCGCCGCCTGGACTGGTGGTCGCTGGACTGCCTCCTCGATCCGGCGTGGCCGGCGCACCACTGGCGCGGCTGGACGCTGACCGATCACGGAGACGCGTTCGAGGAGGTCGCCGCCCTCATCGGCTCCGAACTGCTGCTGGACACGGGCACGGACGACGACGTCCTGCGGCGGCTCACCGACTGGTTCGCCCGCGGCACCGCCGACCCCCGCGACCGCGAGCGCCTGCTCCGGATCCACCCGGCCGGCTGAGCGGAGCGGCGTACGCGATCGACGCGCCTCGGTCCTTGTTCACCGGACGTCCGCGGCGCGGAGGCTCGGACCTCGGTCACCCCCGGCGCAGTTGCAGGGTCAGCGAGCGCAGCCAGGGCCGGGCGAAGGACGGTTCCGCCGTGATCCGGCGGGCGAGGTCGTCGCGCACCCGGCGGCTGCGGCCCAGTTCCACCAGGGCGACCGCCTGGGCGAGGGCGTTCAGGGTCGCATCGTCGCGGCGCGGTACGGTGACCGCCTCGTCGGCCCAGAGGGTCCGCCGGAACGACGGGGTGAGCTTGTGCTGGTCGTCGCCGAGGTAGCTCCAGAACCGCGGTGCGACGGACACGCTCGTCACGGCCCTTCGCGGCAGAGACCCGGTCCACGGGGCGTTCTGCCACCACCGCCAGGTGTTGGGACTGGTCTTCTCCCGTGCGGTGATGCCGAGGAAGCGCAGCTTGAGGCGGATGACGTCCCAGGTCTCCCGCTCGTCGGAGATCCAGTCGCGCAGCAGGCCGTACAGGTGGGTGAAGGTGGCTCCGCCGTACACCAGGTCGGTGAAGACGATCGGGCGCCCGCGGCGGGCCAGGCCGTACGGGGTGATGCCCAGTGCGTCGAGGTTGGCCCGCAGCTGCCGGACCTCGGCGGTTCGCAGCGGGCCGTCCAGGCGGTGGGAGAAGGGCAGCAGGTGCAGCCGGTCGCGGTGCGAGGTCCGGGCAAGGGCGCCGGAGAGCAGGTCGTGGACGCTGTCGGCGGAGCGTCCGACGAAGTACAGGTCGCCGTCTGCGCTGCGGGCCACCACCTTGGCGGCGCAGCCGACCAGTTCGTCCACGTAGGGGAACCTGCTTCCGGGGTGGTCACGCAGGAGGCCGCCGAGCCGGTCGCGACGGACCAGGTCCCAGCGGAACGGCTGGTTCGGGACCGTCACAGGCCGCGCTCGCCGTGGGACTCGGCCGTCCCGTCCGGGCTCACCCGAGTCCGTGCTGCACCGCCGGGCAGCGTGCGGGCCGGTGCCGGTTCGGAGCCGTCCGCCGTGGCGCCGACGATCCGCGCGAGGTCCGGCGGCAGCGGATAGGGACGCTCGACCGGCAGGAGACCGGCCGTCTGCGCACGGGCCCGGACGGCCGCGTGGACGTCGTGGACCCGGTCGGTGACGTCGGTGATCGAGACGGTCCAGTCGTCGGCGTAGCGGTGCACGGCCTCGCCGGACAGCCCGATCTGGATGGACCGGTACGGCAGGGCGTTCAGGTGCGGGTCGCGCTCGGGGTCCCACTGGACGCGGACCGGGCTGCGGCGGAGCCGGCGTGCCCAGGCGTCGCGGCCGGCGTCGCCGGCGTCGCGTCCGGGGTGACTCGGGCAGGAGCGGGCCAGCGCCCACTCGAAGCCCTCGCGGGTGATCTCGATCGCCAGGACCCGGGACTGCCCGGGCTTGGCGGCCCAGCCGCAGCGGTACATCATCCACAGGAACGACGGCTTGATCCAGGTCATCCGCTCCCGCTTGAACGGTGGGACGAACCGCTGCGCCGCGACCGCGGGCCCGGCGATGGACGGGTCGTAGGCCTGGTAGACGGTGACGGAGTCGTCGGTGTGAACAGCACGGATCTGCCGGTAGGGCGGGGACATGCCCACCAGCGTGGCGAAACCCGTCCCGGCCGGGCAACAGGATTACCGGTCCCGGCGCGGGTCCCGCCGTACGGAGCATCCGGGTCCGCCGATGTCCGGTACGCGGCGGGCTTGTGGGAACGTCTGAGGCATGAAGGTTCTGTCTTTCAACGTGCTCGTCGGGGGCGAGGAGCGGTTCGACGAGATCCGCTCGATCGTGGCGGCCGAGCGGCCCGACCTGCTGGTGCTGCAGGAGTGCGTCGGCTGGGAGGACGGCGGGCGGCTCCGCGAGCTGGCCGGGGCGATCGGCATCCCCGCAGGGGACGAGCACCTGGTCGTCGGGACGGCGAACCGGCGGCCGAGCGGCCGGCGGTACAACGTCTGCCTGGCGTCCCGCGCGCCGATCCTGCGCCGGGCGGTGCACGCGCCGCCGTTCATGGCGCACTGCGCCGTCGAGGTGGAGCTGGCCTCCCCCGGAGGGGGCGACCCGCTGCTCGTCCTGGGCACCCACCTCGTCGCCAGCGACGAGGACGCGCGGTTGGCCGAGGCGGACGAACTGCTCCGCCTCCTCCCGCCCGAACTGCTGGCCGTGCGCGACTGCCTGCTGGTCGGCGACCTCAACGGGCTCTCCCGCCACGACCCCTACCCGGACGACCTGGCCGACCGCCTGGCCGAGGCCGGGATCGACAAGTACGGCCGGCCGCCCCGGTTCGAGGTGATGGACCGGCTGGAGAAGGCCGGCTGGGTCGACGCCCTGCGGGCCCGGCCGCGCTCGTCGCGCTGGGCCACCGCGCCCCGCGGCGGCGCCGGCGTGCTGGTCGACACGCGCAGCGACTACATCATGCTGTCGCAGCCGCTGGCCGCCCGCCTGGAATGGGCCGACGTGGTGGAGACCGGTACGGCCTCCGACCACCACGCGGTGGTGGCCCTGCTGGGCGGTCACTGACTTCGGGGGCGGGTCCGGTCTCCGGTTGCCACGCGGTGGCGGCCCTGCTGGACGGGCGGGACGGCTACCGACTGCGGGGGGCGGCCTCCTTCAGCGCCGACCGGTACACCGCGAGCGTCTCCTCGGCGGCCCGGGCCCAGCTCAACCGCTCCCGCACGAACCGCTCGCCGTTCTCGGCGAGCGCGCGGCGCAGCTCCGGGTCCGTCATGACGTCGATCACGCAGCGGGCGATGTCTCCGGGGTCGGCGGCGCGCACGAACCGCGTCGCGGGCCGCTCCGGGTCGCCGAGGAAGATCCGGGAGAACCCGTCGCCGAGGATCGTCGGCCTGGCCAGGGCCATGGCCTCGGTCGCCACCAGGCCGAACGGCTCGAACAGGGAGGGGAAGACGCAGGCGTCGGCCATCGTGTAGTACTCCAGCAGGGCCCGGCCGTCGACGAACCCGTCCGAGGTGAGGACACGCCCGCCCAGCCCGGCCTCGGCGGCGATGCGCTCGATGCCGTCCCGGTCGCCCTCCCCGACGAGGACCAGCCGCAGCCCGGGGACGGCGGCCGCGATCCGCGGCATCGCCTCCAGCAGCTGGTAGACGCCCTTCTGCCGTTCCAGGCGGCCGACGAACAGCAGGACCGGATCCCCGGCCGGGATGCCGAGCCGGGCGCGCAGGGCGGCGGCGCCCGTGCGGAGCCCGTCCCGGTCGAGGCCGGGGTCGGCGAGCACCCGCTCGAACGTGCCGCCCAGGCACACGACGTCCATCGCCGCCGGGTCCCAGCCGGCGGCGGTGAGCTGGTCGCGCACCTCCGGGGTGGCGACGACGACGCGGCGGGCGATCCGCCCCAGCCACCGCTCGACGGCGGCGAACACGCCGAGCGGATCGGTGATGCTGCGCTGCGGGGCCACGCCGTACTCGGTGGTGTGCACGTGCAGGACGACCGGCAGCCGCAGCACGTAGTGGCAGAGCAGCCCGGCGAGGAAGTTCGTCGAGTCGTGCACGGCGACCAGGTCGGGCCGCCCGCTCCGGCCCGCCCGCAGCAGCCGCAGGAAGTACCGCCAGTTGCTGGCCACGACGTTCGCCGCGAGCAGGGCGAACTCGGTCCGGCGGGTGCGGTTGAGGCGCCGCCTGCGGCCGAGCGCGCCGAGGATCCGGCCCGGGGGCCGGTACACGGTGACGGCGCCGCGCCGTTCGTGCACCGGCCGGTCACCGGTGTCGTTGAGGGTGAAGACCGCCAGCGGCCGGTGGCCGGCCAGATGCGGGACGATCTCCTCGGCGTAGCGGCCGAGCCCCGCGGTGATGTTGGGCGGGAACTGGTTGATGACGTGGACGATCTTCACGGTGCGGTCTCCTGGGAACGGGCCGCGCCCGCCGGGGCCGCCCGCCGGTACGTCCGGGTCGCGGCGGCGGCCACGAGGGCGACGAGGATGAGATTGCTCAGCGCGAACGCCACCAGCGCCCCGGCCAGGCCCTGCCAGGCGGTGAGCGCCGCCTGGCAGGCGAGCGCGACCGGCGTCCCGGCGGCCATGCAGCCGATGAGCACCTTGGCGCCGCGCACCCCGTCCATCAGCAGGACGGTGGAGTAGAGGTTGAACAGCATGTGGGCGCCCATCCCCGCGGCCGACAGCGCCATCAGGTCGAGTTCGTACGGGTACTGCTCGCCGAGCAGGAGGAAGAACACGGTGCTGCCCGCGAACGACAGGAGCACCGTGGCCGCGGCGACCGCCGGGGTGATCCTGCCGATGCGCCGCAGCAGGGCGGGCTTGTCCATGGTGGCCAGCGTCGGCAGCAGCACCAGGCCGATCCCGTCGGTGAACAGGACGCCGAACAGGCGCTTGGGGAAGCCGTTGTACACCGAGTACACGCCGACGTCGGCCGGGCCCGCCCAGTGGTTGAGGAAGATCACGTCCACCCCGAACACCAGGGCGGTGAACACGGCGAGGACGGTCACGTAGCCGCCGTGCCGGTACAGCGAGCGCGCCAGCGCCGGCGACCAGGAGCGGGGGGCGATCTCGCAGCCCGCCACGGCCGCGACGGCGAAGACGGCGTTCGTGGCGATGAGCGCGACCAGGTAGAACTCGGCGTCCCGGATGCCCAGGACGAGCAGGCAGTAGGACGAGCCGCCCAGGTAGGCGACGGCGACGGCGAACTTCAGGACGGCGGTGAGGACGTACCGCTTCAGGCCGCGCAGGAAGCTCTCGGTCAGCTGGTTGACCGTCATCGCCGCCGCCAGCGCCAGGGAGAAGCACAGCGTGCGGACGTCGACGCCGAGCAGGGCGGTCAGCGGCCCGGCGGCCAGCAGCCCGGCGCCGGTCAGGGCCGCGGTCAGTCCCAGCGCGGACAGCAGCGCCGTCGTCACCAGGGCGGGACGGTCCGGGGCCTCGGCCCGGGGCAGCTCCTGGTACATGACGTAGTGCAGGCTCATCAGCATGCCGACGGTGAGGATCGTGGCGATCGTCAGGACCACGGTGAAGTGGCCGAACGCCGCGGCGCCGATCTCCCGGGCGATGACGAGCCCGGTCGCCGCGGTCACCCCGCTGGCGGCGGCGCCCGTCACCGTCGGCCCGACCGCCCAGCCGCGGCCGTGCAGCAGCCGCGCGGCCCGGGCGCGCAGGCCTCCGGCCGTCCCGCGGGGCGTCATCGGACGGCCTCGCGGTCCGTCGTCGCGAGCGGCGCGGGCGGCGGGAACGGCACGGCCGTCACGGCGGTGCCGGATGGTCGGGACGTCACGGGTGTCATCGCCGTCACCGGACGGCCTCGCCGTACGCTGTCAGGGTGAGCTCCGCCGTGCGCGCCCAGGTGAACCGTTCGCGGACGTGCGCGGCGCCGCGTACGGCGAGCCGGGCGGCGGCCTCCGGGTCGCCGAGGCAGCGCAGCAGGGCGGCGGCCAGTTCCTCCGGTGAGTCGCGCCCGTACCGGAGAGCCCCGTCCCCGACCACCTCCGGGGAGTAGCCGGGTCCGACGACCACCGGCCGGGCCAGCGCCATCGCCTCGACGGCGACCAGCCCGAACGGCTCGTAGACGGACGGGAAGACGCACACGTCGGCGGCCAGGAAGTGCGCGAACACCTCGGAGGAGGCCAGGAACCGGTAGCCGGGGACCACGTGCCGGCCGACGCCCTCCCGCTCGATCAGCCGCGCCACCTCCGCGTTGTCCCCGGTGCGCGGGACCTGCGCGCCCAGCAGCACGATCCGCACGTCGTCGTGCTCCCGCGCCACCGCGGACGCCGCCCGGATCAGCGTGCGGACGCCCTTGTG
The DNA here is from genome assembly GCA_014647935.1 of Planomonospora parontospora. GTDB lineage: Bacteria > Actinomycetota > Actinomycetes > Streptosporangiales > Streptosporangiaceae > Planomonospora > Planomonospora parontospora. The sequence goes on along the minus strand of BMQD01000019.1, from coordinate 18,920 downwards.
CGGCGACAGCCGCCCGGCGAAGACGACGAGCCGCCCTCGCCCGCCGGGCAGGTGGCGGCGCCGGACCTCCGCGCGGAGCCGGTCGCGGTCGGCGCCGGGCAGCCCGGCCAGCCGTACCAGGGCGGGGTCCTCGAAGCCGTGCGGCACGACCCGGAGCCGGTCGCGCGGCCAGCCGCGGGCCGCGAGGTCGTCGCGCATGCCTTCGCTCGGCACCACGATCAGCCGCGCCGTGCGGGCCTGGAGCGTCTCGAGCGCGGCGATGCCGGCGGCCACCGGGGACCGGCGCCGGGACGGGCCGCGGTCGAACTCGCGGCTGTGGACGTGGAACACCACCGGTGCGCGGCCGAGCACCCGGCACAGGATCCCGGCGAGGCAGCCCATCCAGTCGTGCACGACGACGACCGACCCGGGCCGGCCGGCGCCCGCGCGCAGGATGCGGGCCGCGACGCGCACGTTGAACGCGATCAGCCCGGCGATCCGGGCCAGGTGCCGTACGGGCAGCGGTGTCCGCGAGTCCCCGGCGCGGCCGGCGCCGACCGTGCGGACCCGGTGCAGCGTGACGTCGCCGGCCCGTTCCGTGCGCGGGGACCGGGAGTGCGGCCCGGCGGTCCCGAACACCTCCACCGGGACGCCGGAGCGCTCCAGCGCGGCCGTCAGCCGTTCGGCGTACCGCCCGAGCCCGCCGACGACGTCGGGCGGGAGCTCGGAGCAGACGACGTGGACCCGGTGCGGCCGTTTCGTCACTCCGGGCTCCGCAGGAACGCCCGCCGCGCGAACGCGAGGTCGTCCTCGGTGTTGACGCCGCGTGCCTCGTCGGGGTCGGTGACCGGCACCACCGTCACCCGCCGGCCGCAGGACCGCGACAGGTGGGGCAGGAACGGCAGGAAGTTGACCTCGCCGGTGGCCGCCCCGGGGACGGCGCGGGCCAGGTAGTCCTCCCACGCCGCGGCCAGCCCGTCCGTGCTGAGGCAGAACACGCCGACGTCGCTGAGCCCGCCGGGGCGGCACTCGTCGCCCTCCCGGGACTGCCGCACCCGCACCAGGGCCGACCCGGCCAGCTCGTACTCGACGTACGGGTCGGGCATCGGCACCAGGGGGAGGGTGAGCCCCGGCCGCCCCGCCGGATGTTCCCGCCGGTGGGCGTGCACGACCCGGCGCACGGTCTCCGGGGACAGGTTCGCCTGGTCCCCCCAGACGACCAGGGCCGCGTCGTACGGCTCCCAGTGCGGGGCGGCGCCGAAGACGGCGTCGCCCATGCCCCTCGGCTCGTCCTGGACGCCGACCGAGACGGTGCCGCGGGCGATCTCGTCGGCCGCCAGGTCCCGGAACGGGCCCTCGCCGGCGGGGGAGACCACGACGTGCACGTGCTCCGTCCACGGCCGCAGCCGCCGGTGCAGCAGGTGCCACACGGTGACGCCGCCGGCCACCTCGATCATGATCTTCGGGATGTCGAGCCCGAGGCGGCTGCCCCGCCCGGCCGCCGGGATCACCGCGCAGACGCGCCGGTCACTCACTGTCGCCGTCCTCCGTCTCGAGCCCGGTTCTGGGCCCGGTCCTGGGTTCCGTCTCGAAACCGCCGCCGTCCTCCGCCTCCAGGAAGGACGCGATCTCCTCCAGGTCCCGCACCGCGACCGCCCCGGCGGCGGGCCCGGCCGCGTGGACCTGCAGCGTCACGAGCCCGGCGCCGACGGCGGAGGCCACCCCGTGGACGGAGTCCTCCACGGCGACGGCGCCGTCCGGGGGGACGGCCCAGTCACGGCAGGCCCGCAGGTAGAACCGGGGGTCGGGCTTGTTCCACGGGACGTCGTCGGCGGTGAGCACCCCGCGGAAGCACCCGCCCAGCGAGCAGGCCGCCAGGACCCGCTCGACCGACCCCCGGCTGCCACCGGTGACCAGGTACGGCGTGCGGCCGCGGTCGGCCAGCAGGTCGAGCAGCCGGCGGGCGCCGGGGAAGAGGGCCACCATCCCCGCATCGACGTAGCCGCGGTACAGCTCCTGCTTGCGCCGGACCAGCCGCCGGGCGACGTCGCCGGCGGCGCCCAGGCCGGCCACCACCTCGCGGGTGCCCGTCCCGGCGTGCGCGTCGTACCGGAAGGAGCCGAGCAGCTCGGGGGCGATCTCGGTGATCGCGTCACGGAATGCCGCCTCGTGGACCGGGCCGGAGTCCACGAGCGTGCCGTCGAGGTCGCAGAACCAGGCCCGCCGCCCGGCGATCGCCCTGGCCGCGGTGGCGGCGGTGGTGGCGGCGGTGGCGGTGGTGGCGATCGGGCCCGGCGCCGGGTTCATCCGGCACCCACCAGGGGCGCCTCGGCGGCGATGCCGGTCAGGGCGGAGACGGTGCGCCGGCCGCAGTGCGCGCCGGGCCGCCCGGGATCCTCCAGGTCTCCGGTGATCCAGCGCACCCCCGCCCGGCCGCCGCCGGTGACGCCCGCCGGTGCGGCGGTCCGGTGGCAGAGGACGTGGGTGACGGTGCGCCGCTCGTTGAACGGGTCCCCGAGATAGGCCAGGGTGCGGTCCACCAGGTCGGACGCGCCGAGCCCCCGGACGTCGTGGTCGTCGCGGATGTTGACGACGAAGACCTTGGCCGCGGCCCGGTTCGCCGCGATCGCGTCCGCCAGGCCCGGGGTCAGGTAGCTGGGCAGCAGCGACGAGTGCGGTGTGCCCGGGCCGTAGACGATGAGGTCGGCGTGCCGGAGCGCGTCCCGGGCCTCCGGGTTTAGCGAGATCCCGGCGCGGGCTTGGTCCAGCGTCCGCCGCAGCCGCTCGGCGGGCTGCGCCTGCAGCGCGGTCCGGGACTCCGGGACGACGGGTTCGCGGAGCAGGAACAGGTCGGTGATGGCGGCGGCGTCCTGGGGGGCGACGATGTCGGCCTCGTCCGCCAGGAGCCGGCCGTCCTCCTTGAGCGCGACCAGGAAGGCGTTCTCGCCTCCGGTCACGTTCACCAGCCGGGCCGGTGAGCCGAACGTCCGCGCGCACGAACCGACCGCGGCGTTGAAATCACCGCCCAGCCGGAGGTAGGCGCCGGCGAACACGAGGTTGCCGAGCGCGCAGTCGGAGAGGCTGAGCCCGTGCGGACGCCCGTCGAGGTGGCGCAGGAAGACGGTCAGGTCCCGCACGATCGGGGTTCGCACCTCCGGCGGCAGCATCCCGAACGTCCTCCCGCGGGCCAGCCGGTCCACGAGGCCGGCGAGGTCGTCGCGGGTGCTCCCGGCGGGCAGCCGGTGCTCCAGCACGCTCCTCAGCGCGGCCTGGCGCGGGTCGCCGCCGTCGAGGTGCAGCAGCAGGTTCTTGCGGAAGTCCGAAGGTCCCAGCATCCCGGGCAGGTAGCGCCGGAGCGCCCCGGTGGAGTGCCCGTTGTCGTAGCCGTTGATCAGCAGGGAGAGCTCGACCCCGGGGATCCGCAGCAGCCGACGCGCGATGCTGGCCCCGCCGCGCCCGCCGCTGAACAGGGCCACGGACGTGCGGCCGGAGCCGAGACCGGGGCCGGGGGAGGAGTACGGCGGGCTCATCGGACCTCCTCCGCCGCGGGCGCGTCCGGGGCGCGCAGCACGCCCCGGCGCAGCAGCCACCGCCGGTAGCCGAGGTAGCCAACGAACAGGGCGCGGTCGCGGGCCCCGCGCCAGAACCGCCACCCGCGGCTGCCCCCGCCGCGCTCGCGGTGCTCGATCGGGATCTCCACCCAGGCGTGGCCGACCTCGGCGACGCGGGCGGTGATCTCGGTCGAGCAGTTCATCCCGCCGGACTCCAGCGGCAGCGCGCGCAGCAGCGGGCCGCGCACCACCTTGAAGATCGAGTTGAAATCGCGGTAACGGGTGCGGTGCAGCAGGTTGCTGACCGCGCCGCTGGCCGCCGACCCCCACCGGTAGGCCAGGGCATCGGCCTTGTGGATCCGGGCCCCGGAGAAGGCGGTACCGTCACCGGCCTGCAGGTGGGTGAGGAACCGGTCGAGGTTGGCGATGGGGAACTGGCCGTCGGAGTCGAGCAGCACGACCCAGTCCAGCCGGGTGGCCGCGATCGCGGCGGCGATCGCGGCACCCGCGCCGCGGTTGCGGTCGAAGCCGACGACGACGAGCTCCGGGCACCGCCGCTGCAGGTCCGTCAGGATGGCGCGGGTCGCGTCGGTGCTCCCGTCGTCGCAGACGACGATCTCCCAGACGCCGACCGCCGGGTGGCTTTCGAGGTAGTCCCGCCATTCCGTCACCGCCGCCGCGATGTTGTCCGCCTCGTTGTAGGCGGGCGCCGCCACCGAGATGCCGACGGGCGCGCCGGTGACCGCACCGGTGGCAGGGCCGGCGCTCGGGTCCGTGGCCGCGCCGCCGGCGCGGGGGACGTCGTGGGCGTACGGCACGCCTCGCCTCCTCGTGGTGGTCCCGGTCACCGTGCCGCGGCTTCCCCGGCCCCGAGCAGGCGGCCGATCCAGCGGTCCAGGGGGAGCAGGTTGACCGCGACGACGACCGGGACGTGCGCCAGGGTGAACACGATCGCCGCGCCGAACGAGATCGGCCCGCCGGTGAACAGGTTGATGTGCGGAGCGTCGATGAGCTCGGGGATCTCGACCGGGTTGACCACCTGCCACATGACGTCGAGCAGGCCGGAGAACACGATGAGGATGCCGCTGACGGCGACCTGCAGGCAGCGGCCCGGGGTGCCGCCGCCGATCCGGTAGGCGGCCGCGACGGTGAGCACGATCCCGGGGTAGAGCAGCAGGTACAGGTGGGTGTAGAAGCCGTCGCCCTGAAGGCGTCCGGCGTCGCCGTAGTAGAACCAGCTGACCCGGGGGATCACGTACGCGGTGAAGAAGACGAACGGGATGTACAGCAGCCAGTGCAGGCGCCGCGACACCCATGGGAAGAACGCGATCGCGCAGCACAGGCAGGCGAACGCGAGCAGCTTGACCACCAGCTCCCACGCGGCTTGGATCTCCCTGCCGTGGGGGGCCAGCCAGGAGACCGCGGCGCCGACGGTCCCGGCGGCCAGGGCGATCCACCACACGTGGGGGGCCCAGCCGCGCCGGGCGGTCAGGACGACGTCGCCGGCGCGGCCGGGTTCCGCGGCCGGAACCCCTTCGCCGGGCGATGACGCGGGAGGCCTGCCGTGCTGCGTGGTCATGAGGTCCGGACCCTTCTCTGCAGCCGCCGCGTCATCGCGGGGGACGTCCCGGCCCACCGGTCACCGGTCGGGCCGGGGACGGCCGTGCCCGTCCCCGGGGGATCCGGCATCGGGACACGTGATTTCGGCGCCATTCTTTTCGTTGACCGTTCCATCGTCGTTCCGGACACCGCGCGCGTATCGGCTGCCCGCGTACGGAGCTCGCGGGCCGGGGCGGTTCCGGGTCGCCCGTCCGCCGTATTCGGACGCGGTGCGTCCGCGGCCGTCGTTTCGCTTCGGTGAGTTTCGGCGCAGAGCATGCCGCGCTTCTCCATATTCTTCATGTGAACGTGCTGTCCGGTGGATGATTTCCGATCCCGCGGTCATCGGCCGGGAATCGGCCTCCTTTTTCTGACCATGGCGCGGAGTGAGGGGATCGCCCGTGGGGAGCCGGCGGCCAGGCCGGCGACGAGCACCACGTGGACGGCGAGGTGGACGGCCATGAAATAGGCGGTGAAGGCCGTTCCGCGCTGCCGGTGGACGAACCTCAGCAACCCGGGGTCGGCGAGGACGAACCCCGTGACCGCCGCGGCGGGCGCCGCGAGCAGGGCGGGGTGCAGCGCGGCCAGCGGCAGCGACGCCATCGCCAGCCCGCAGGCGAGGATCCCGGCCGGCCGGTTCGCCCGTGCCAGCTTGGCGTCGCCGGCGGTACCCCGGGCCGCGGCCCTCGCCATCAGCGGGATCACGGGCAGGGCCCGGCGCCACTGCTCGGTGAGGATCGGCAGCAGCCGGCTCCCGTCGTCGTGACGACCGGCGACCGCGTCGGTGAGCACGATGCGGCACCGGAGGGCGAGCCGGCTGCTGTACTCGACGTCCTCGGAGTCCCGCAGCCCCTCGTCGAACCTCCCCGCAGTGAGCAGGGCCTCGCGGCGGACGGCGGCCAGGGCGAACACGGCGCTGCCGACCTCGCCCAGCTGGCGGCGGCGCCAGTGGACGGCGTGCAGGATGCGGTACCGCTCGATCGGCCCGTCGTCGATGAGCGGCTCGGTGTCGTAGATGCCGTGCACGCAGCCGTAGCCGGGATCGCGCTGGAGGATCTCCACGGCGTTGGCGACCGCGTCGGGCCGCAGCGCCACGTCGGAGTCGAGGAAGAAGACGACGTCGCCGGTGGTGTGCTCGACGCCTGCGTTGCGGGCGGCCGAGACCCCGCGGTTCTCCGGCAGCCGGATGACACGGCAGCCGAGTTCCTCCGCGATCGCCGCGGAACCGTCGGTGCTCGCGTCGTCGACCACGACGATCTCGTCGGGCGGCCGGGTCTGGGACAGCGCCGACTCCAGGCACAGGTGCAGCGTCCGGGCCGCGTTGTAGCACGGAACGATCAGGGAAATCGTCGTCATGGATCCAGCCGCTCTGGCGGCCGAGAATGGCAGGGCATCATCGGTCGCGAATTTCAAGAGCTCAGCACCGTGTGGTCCGCGGGATTTCCGCGTGGTGACCGGCGGGCATTTCCCGGTGTATCACCGGTCGCGCGCCCCGGGAGCATGAAGGAATGCGTCCCGTTGGCGCGGAGCGTCGGCGAGGACGGGGTCCGCGGGGGAATGCACCGGTCGCGCGACTTTACTGTAAGTATTCTTTTCTTGTCCGGGGACTTCCCTCCAGGAGATGAGAGGGCGCCCCGTCCGTCGGGTTCGCTTTCATTTGCGACCACCGTAGTAGGGCCCGATCCTTTGTTCAATACGTCGGGACCAAAAATTGGGAGCGCTCCCACGGTGACGCTCCGGTTGCCGGAAGGGGTCTCCGCCGGGCACCGCCGCCGACGGGGGCGTGACCAGGGACGCGGCCGCGGCGGTGGCACGCGGAGGGCGGCCCAGCCGTACCGGAGAAGGGACGGAAAAGGGTTCGACCGCGCGGCGCGCCCCCGGCAGGATGGGGCCGTGGACGTTCCCGCGACCGGCGTGCGCCTGCCCTGGCAGGACGTGCCCGAGGAGATCCGCCGGGCGGTCGAGGACCGCCTGGGCGCACCGGTGGCCCAGGCCGTGACGCAGACCGGCGGGTTCTCCCCGGGCGCCGCCGCCAGGCTGACCCTGGCGGATGGGCGGCGCGCGTTCGTCAAGGCCGTCGGCCCCGAGCCGAACCCGCTCTCCGCCGACATCTACCGGGCCGAGGCCCGGATCTCCGCCGCACTTCCCGAGGACGTGCCCGCGCCGAGGCTGCTGGCCTCCTTCGACTCCGGTGGCTGGGTGGCGCTGCTCTTCGAGGACGTGGACGGCCGCCCGCCCGCCGCCCCGTGGCGGGCCGACGAGCTGGCGCGGGTGCTCGACGCGCTGGACCGGCTGGCCGCCGCGCTGACCCCGTCCCCGATCCCCGCCCCGCCGGCGCAGGAGAGGCTCGACGGGCAGCTCCGGGGCTGGCGGCTGCTGGCCGAGGCCCGCGACGCCGGCGAGGACGATCTGGCCGGCCTGGACCCGTGGGCCGCGCGCCACCTGGACACCCTGGCCGGCCTGGAGGAGGGCTGGCCGGAGGCGATCCGGGGGGAGAGCCTGGTCCACGGCGACATCAGGGCCGACAACCTGCTGCTCACCCCCGGGGAAGTGGTGGTGGTCGACTGGCCGTGGGCCTTCACCGGCGCACCCTGGTTCGACCTGCTGCAGCTGCTGCCGAGTGTGCGGATGCAGGGCGGTCCGCCGGCGGAGGAGGTCTTCACGGCCCACCCGGTCGGGCGGGCGGCCGACCCGGAGGCGGTGACCGCGGTCCTGGCCGCGCTCGCCGGCTACTTCGTCCGCCAGGCCAGGCAGCCCGACCCGCCGGGCCTGCCCACCCTCCGCGCCTTCCAGCGGGCGCAGGGCCGTACGGCGCTGGAGTGGCTCCGTACCCGCACGGGCCGGGCCTGACCGCGGCGCTGGAGTGGCTCCGCACCCGCACGGCCCGGACCTGACCGCGGAGGGCCCGGCGCGGGGGAGGGCGAGCCCCCGCCGCGCCGGATGGCAGTGTGGTGGACATGAGCGACGACGCCGCCATCCGGCACTTCCGCATCGACGTCCCCCAGGCCGACCTCGACGACCTGCGCGACCGGCTGCGCCGTACCCGGTTCCCCGACGGGCTGCCGGACGCGGGCTGGGACCTGGGGGTGCCGCCGGACTACCTCAGGGAGCTCGCCGGCCACTGGGCCACCGCCTACGACTGGCGGGCGCACGAGGCGCACATCAACTCCTTCCCGCAGTTCACCACCGTGATCGACGGCCAGAACGTGCACTTCCTGCACGTCCGCTCACCCGAGCCCGGTGCGCTGCCGCTCGTCCTCACCCACGGCTGGCCCGGCTCCGTGGTGGAGTTCCTGGACGTCATCGGCCCGCTGTCCGACCCCCGCGCGCACGGCGGCGACCCCGCCGACGCCTTCCACCTCGTCATCCCGTCCATGCCCGGCTACGGGTTCTCCGGTCCGACCACCGAGAAGGGCTGGGGCGTGCGCCGCATCGCCCGGGCGTGGGCCGTGCTGATGAACCGGCTGGGCTACGACCGCTACGGAGCCCAGGGCGGCGACTGGGGGTCGATGGTCTCCCGCGAGCTCGGCCTGGCCGACGCCGGGCACGTCGCCGGCGTGCACCTGAACTTCCTGCTGACCGTCCCCACCGGTGCGCCGGGGGAGCCGGACGACCTGACCGAGGGCGAGAGGGCCCGGCTGGACGGTCTCGGCCGCTTCCTGGACGACATGTCCGGCTATATGAAGATCCAGTCCACCCGGCCGCAGACGCTCGCCTACGGCCTGGCCGACTCCCCGGCCGGGCAGCTGGCCTGGATCGCGGAGAAGTTCAAGGAGTGGACGGACTCGGAGCGGGTCCCCGAGGACGCGGTCGACCGCGACCGGCTGCTCACCAACGTGACGGTGTACTGGCTGACCAACACCGCGGGCTCCTCGGCGCGGCTGTACCACGAGTTCGCGCGCGAGCGGAGCCGGCCGGAGGCCTCCGCGACCCCGACGGGGGTGGCGGTCTTCCCCCGCGAGATCGCCCCGCCCGTCCGCCGGCTCGCCGAGCGGAGCGAGAACATCGTGCACTGGACCGAGTTCGACCGCGGCGGCCATTTCGCCGCGCTGGAGCAGCCCGAGCTCCTGGTCGGGGACGTGCGGGAGTTCTTCCGCCGGTTCCGCTGACGCCGCCCCCGCCGTACGCCGAGCCGTGCGCCCCGCCGCCCGGCCGGGCGGCAGGCCGTACGCCCGGCCGTGCGCCCCCGTACGCGCCGGCCGTCGCGGTGCGCGGCCCGTCCCACCGCACCTCGTGCCGCCTCCGGCGGTGCCGCCCGGGGTACGGCGGGCGGCGGGGGGGAAGACGAGATGAGGTGGTGTTCGTGCAGCGGACGGAAGCAGGACGAGATGACCATCGACTCGCTGGGGGCCTGGGCCGTCGTCGTGGGGATCGTGGTCGTGCTGCTCGTCCTCGACTTCGTGGTGGCCGCCCGCCGTCCGCACGCCGTGGGAATGAAGGAGGCCGCCCTCTGGTCGGTGTTCTACCTGGGGGCAGGTGTCGTCTTCGGGCTCGCGCTCTGGGCGCTTGCGGGTCCGCACATCGCGACGGAGTACTTCGCGGGGCTGATCGTCGAGAAGAGCCTCTCGGTGGACAACCTCTTCGTCTTCGTGGTCATCATGGGCCGGTTCGCGGTGCCCGCCCGCCACCAGCAGAAGGCGCTGCTGTTCGGCATCGCGGCCGCCCTGGTCATGCGGGCGGTCCTGATCACCGCGGGCGCGGCGGCGATCTCGTTCTTCTCGCCGACGTTCCTGCTGTTCGGCCTGATCCTGCTCTGGACCGCCGTGCAGCTCTTCCGGCACCGGAACGACGACCCCGACCCCGGTGACAACCCGCTGCTGCGCTGGGTCCGCCGCGTCCTCCCCGTCACCGGCGACTTCCACGACGGCCGGCTCGTCGCCGGGGAGGACGGCAGACGCGTTATCACACCGCTGTTCCTCGTCTTCGTCGCCATCGGCAGCACCGACCTGCTCTTCGCGCTCGACTCGATCCCGGCGATCTTCGGGATCACCCAGCACCCGCTCCTGGTCTTCTCCGCCAACGCCTTCGCCCTGCTCGGCCTGCGCGCCCTCTACTTCCTCCTCGAAGGGCTGCTGGAGCGGCTGGTCTACCTGTCGATCGGGCTCTCCGCGATCCTCGCGTTCATCGGCGTCAAACTCATCCTGGTCTTCCTGCACCGGGAGGTGTCGGCGGAGATTCCGGAGATCCCCACCCTCGCATCGCTCGGCGTGATCCTCACCGTGCTGCTCGTCACCGTCGTCCTGAGCCTCAGGCGGGTCCGGCGGCATCCGGAGGAGCGGGCGCACGCCGGAACGGTGTACCCGCGCCCCGAGCGCGACGGCGACCGGGGCGGGAACACGGACGGGAGGTGACCCGCGGGCCGGACGCGGGACAGGGACCGCGGCGGGCGGCGTTCCGGCGGTGGTCCGATCCGGCACGGCACGGCACCGGCACGGCACGGCACCGGCACGGCACCGGCCTGGCACGGCACCGGCCTGGCACCGCCGGGCTATCCGATCACGACCGCGGGGTGCCTCGGGTCGTCCGCCCGGACGACGACGTCGGCCGTCTCGGCCGGTTCGGCCTCCAGCTCGTAGCGCTCGTAGGCGGGCAGGGTCCAGCGCAGCTCCGGGTCGGTGCGGCGGGCCAGCGCGCCGGGGGAGAGCCGCAGGTGCACGGTCAGCTCGAGCGGGAGCCACCGGCCCAGCAGCAGCGCCCCGTCCAGCAGCAGCACCGCCCCCGGCGGCAGGGTGACGTACGGCGCGCGCGTCGCCCGGTCGGTGGCGGTGTTCCACAGCGAGGGCAGGACCCTTCCCGAACCGCCCGGGTCCAGCGGTGCCAGCACCTCGCGGGTCAGGCCGCCCGCGTCCAGCCAGTCCTCGTAGAAGGCGTCCGGGTCGGTCCTGCCGTGTTCGAAGCGGAGCGAGGCCGGACGCAGGAAGTCCCATGCGGACACCCGCATGGCCTCGCGGCCGCGCAGCCGGAGCGGCCCGGCCAGCGCGTCCGCGAGGTCACCGGGCCGTGCGGCGGGCGCGCCGTCGACCGCCACCCGCACCCAGGAGTCCGGAGGCGCCGCGGCGATCCGGTCGGCGAGTTCCTCGGCCAGAGACGACATGGAGATGGGTCGTACACGCACCCTGCCATCCTGCCAACGGTGAACGCCGCCCGCGGACCGGCGGGCTCGCAGGCTCCCGACGGCACGGCGGCGCGGAACCGGCCGTGAACCCTCCGCGGCGCATCGGGTGAGAGGAAGGTGAACACCATGACGGACCCCGGAGCTCCGGGGCCGGACGATCGGAGCCGGATTGATCGCGCACACAGGCCGCGCCGGGGCGGCCGAGGACACCGGTGACGTCGGCGACGCCGAGGTGATCCGGAGATCCCTGGAGGAACCGGACGCGTTCGCGCTCCTGTTCGACCGGTACGCGCCGGAGATCCACCGCTACGCCATCCGGCGGCTGGGCGACTCCCTGGCCGACGACGTGGTCGCCGACACGTTCCTGGCGGCGTTCCAGCGGCGTGACCGCTACGACCTGACCCGGCCGGACGCCCGCCCCTGGCTGTACGGCATCGCCGGGAACCTCATCGGCAGGCACCGCCGGGTGGAGATCCGGTCCTACCGAGCACTGGCCAGGACCGGAGCCGACGAGGTGGCCGAGAGCTACGCCGACCGGGTGGACGCCCGGGTGAGCGCCTCGGCCGTGCAGAAGGACCTGGCCGGGGCGCTGGCCGGGCTCTCGGCCGGGGACCGGGAGGTGCTGCTGCTGGTCGCCTGGGCCGACCTCACCTACGACGAGGTCGCCGAGGCGGTGGGGATCCCCGTCGGCACGGTCCGCTCACGGCTCCACCGGGCCAGGAGGAAGACCCGCGCCGCGCTCGGCGGCGCCGACCCGACGGCTACCGAGGAGGAGCGTCATGGATGAGCTGAGCGCGCTGCGCGAGATGCGAGCGCAGGCGCCGGAGGCGGACGCCGACCGGCTCGGGCCCGCCCGGGAGCGCCTCATGGCGGCCGCGCGGACCGCTCCAGCAGGGACGGCCTCCGGCCGTCGCCGCCTCCGGCCCGGCCGCCCGGGATTCCCGCGCTCCGGCGACCGGGGAAGGATCGTGCCGGCCGGGATGAACCGGGGAAGGATCGCGCTGGCCGGGATGGCAGGGCTGGCGGCCGCCCTCGCGCTGGTGGCCGTACAGGTCGCGCCGACCGGTCCGCCCGGCGGCGGGGACGGCGCACCCGCGACGCCCACGGTGGCCGCACGGTACGCCGAGACGGCCGTGGTGCTGGAGCGGGCGGCGCTCGTCGCCGAGTCCCGACCGGTGGCCGCGACCCCCCGCCCGGACCAGTGGCAGTACCGCAGGTACGTCACCGTGCAGCCGAACGGGGACGGCGAGGTGCAGGAGCACGAGGAGTGGCTCCGCTACGACGGCCGGAAGAACGCCGGATACGACCTGGACGGCGCTTTCCGGATCCAGGACGTGCCACCGGACCCGGGTGACGACGACCTCTCACCGGAGAAGTACGCCGAGAGGCTCCGCAGGCTGCCTACGGACCCCGACGAGCTCCTGGCGCACGTCACAGGGGACCGGCACTGGATCGACCTGCCGAGGGAGGATCCGGGCGGGGCCGAGCCCTCCGACGCCCGCGCCTTCCGGGTGCTCTCCGTCTACCTGGGCCAGCGGGCCGTCATGCCGCCGGAGCTGGAGGCGGCGATCTACCGCGCGCTGGCGAGGATCCCCGGGGTGGCGGTGGAGCTCGGCGTCCGCGACGCGGCGGGCCGGGCGGGACTGGGCGTCTTCCACCGTCCCGCGGGAGAGGAGCGGGAGCGCCGCTACCTCGTCCTCGAACCGGACACCTTCCGCTACCTGGGGAGCCGGACCGTGTGGCTGCGCGACGAGGTGATCGGCGGGGAGGTGGCGTTCCCCGCGGGCAGCGCCTACGTCACGGCTGAGCTGGCCTCGACGATCGTGGACCGGCCCGGGCAGCGGTCCTGACCGCCCGCGGCGGGCCCGCCACCGGGGGCCGGGCCCGCCGCGGCACCGGATCAGGACGGCCGGAAGAGCGTGCCCGTCTCCTCCGGCCCGAGGATCCCCCCGAGGCAGCGGTAGGTGCGGTCGCCGTCGGCGAACTGCTGCTTCGAGGGCGGCAGCACCGTCGAGCGCCACTTCCCGGCGGCGATCTTGCGAGCGTCGCCGTACCGGGAGGCGAGCATGATCCGCGACGCGCACACCTTCTTCACGGTCGGGTTCTTCTCCACCACCTGCTGGACGTGGGTGGAGACGTCCGACGGCAGGGTGGCGACCGCGTAGGTCTCCCAGTAGTGCGTCTCCTCGCAGCCGACCCGTCCCGCGCTCGCGTCGCCGGCCATGACGAGCAGACCGCTCCAGCACTCGGCCTCCGCCACGCACGCGGCCCCCGCCCCGGAGACCCCGGCGGCGGGGCAGCCGGCGGTGACGGTGTCGACCCCCTCGATCGCGGCGGACTTCGCCGGGGCCTCCTCCTCGGCGGAACCCTCGCTCCCGGTGGAGGCCGGACCCCCGCCCGCCGCGGACCCATCGGTGCTCTTCCCCGTGGAGGAGGACCCGGCCGACAGGCCGCCCCCCATGCCGCCCTCCATGTACATCAGCCCGACCCCGGCCAGCAGCAGGATGACGAAGGCCACCGCCACGGCGGCGAACACCCTGCCGTTCGACCCGCCGGACGTCGTGGGAACCGCGGGGGCCTGGGTGTGCGCGAGTTCCCGCAGGCCGGGCGAGGTCAGATGCGCGCGCACCGGTTGACCGCCCGGCCCGCCGCCCGTTCCGGACGGACCGGACGGCGGCCGTCCGGGCGGCATGCCGTACGGCGAGGGCCCGGTGGCGGACGGCGCCTCCGACGGGAGCCCCGCCGCGAACCCGGACGGGGTCGCCGACGGAGCCGCCGACGGGGTCGCGGGGGAGAAGGGGAGGGAGGCGGCGTGCCGCGCCAGGCGCAGGTCGGTGAGGGCGTCGCGCAGGGCCGCGACCGAGGGGGTGCGCCGGGCCGGGTCCGAGGCCATCGCCTGCCGGAGCACCTCGGTCAGCTCCGGCGGCACCCCCGGGATCTCGGGGATCGGCTGCCGGTGCAGGGCCATGATGACCGCGAGGTTGGCCACGCCGCTCTCCGGGAAGCGCGGCGGGCGGCCCGACAGCAGCGCGTACAGCGTGGCGGCCAGGGAGTAGACGTCCCCGGCCGCGGTGGGCTCGGTCAGCTCGAACGCCTCGGGCGGCGCGTAGGCGGGCGTGAGCGACTCGCGGGTCACCGACATCTCGCCGCCCGCCGACGGCATGGTGGCCAGCCCGAAGTCCGACAGCACCACGTTGCCGTAGCGGTTGATCAGGATGTTGGCGGGCTTGATGTCGCGGTGCAGCACGCCGACGGCGTGCGCGGCCGAGAGCGCGTCGGCGATCCGGACGCCGATGTCGGCGACCTCGGCGGGAGCCAGCCGCCCCTCGGCGCGCAGCCGGTCCAGCAGCGACCCGCCCGGGCACAGCTCCAGCACCATGTACGGCCGGCCGTCGGGCAGCACCCCGGCGTCGTAGACGTGGGCGACGTGCGGGTGGCCGGACAGCGCCCCGGCCGAGGTGACCTCGCGCATGAAGCGGCGCCGGTCGCGCTCGGAGACCAGGACCCGGTTGTCGACCTTGAGCGCGACCTCCCGGTCCACGGCCAGCTGCCGGGCCCGGTAGACGATCCCGAAACCGCCCTGACCGAGCACGCCGGACACCTCGTAGCCCGGGACCGCCACGGCACCTGCTTCGGCCACCTGCCACCTCCTGGAGAGAGCGGCAAGATTACCGGAAGTTCGCTTTCATCCCGGTTGAATTGCGTTCCGTCAGGTCGTCCAGCAGCTCGTCCCACATCGCGCCGACCGTGTCGAGGTCGTACCCGGCGGCCGTCACCAGGGCGTTCCCGCCGAGCCTGCGGCGCAGCTCCCGGTCCTCGATGAGCCGGCAGACGGCCTCGGCCAGCGCGGACGGCTTCTTGGAACCCACGAGCAGCCCGTCGTGCCCGTCCGTGATGATCTCCCCCGGCCCGTGCGGGCAGTCGAAGCTCACCACCGGCACGCCCTTGCTCATCGCCTCCAGGATCGTCATGCCGAACCCCTCGTAGCGCGAGCTGACGACGTAGACCGACGCCTTCGACAGCTCCACGCCGAGCTCCGCCGTGCGCCCCATCAGGAACACCCTGCCGGACAGGCCCGCCTCCTCGATCCTCGCGCGCAGCCGGTCCTCCGCCTTCCGCGTGCCCGCGCCGTAGATGCGCAGCACCCAGTCCGGATGCTCCGCCGAGACGTGCTTCCAGGCCGTGACCAGGCGGTCGAAGCCCTTGGCGTGCACCAGCCGGCCGGCGGCCGCCACGACCTTCTCCTCCAGCCCCGAGACGTCGCCCGCGAGGTCGGGAAGGGCGTTGGGGACGCGGACCAGCCGCCGCGGCGGGGCGGCCCGCAGCAGCCTGGCGTACTGGTCCCGGTCGGCCCGGGTGAGGGTGACGAAGGCGTCGAGCCTGCCGTACCTCCGCTTGGCCAGGCGCAGGACCTCCGGGGCGTGCACGCCGTACGTGACGTGCTCCTGGCCGACGGTGACGACCTCGGGCGGCGCGAACAGCGCGGTGACGAGGTTGAACGCGGGGCGGGTGGAGATCACCACGCCGGAGCGGAACGAGCGCAGGCGGCGCACCAGGCACAGGTCGGTCCAGAGGTTCAACGCGTGGTGGACCCGCTCCTGCTCGGGCACCAGGAGACTGGGGAAGCGCGACAGCAGCCGGGCGAGCGGCCCGGCCGGCCCGGTCCGGTCGTCCAGGAACGACACCCGCACGCCGGGCGGAACGGGGAAGAACGGCTCCCTGGCCGTCCGGACCACGCTGACGATCTCCACGTCGCGCTCCCTCGCGAGGTAGCCGGCGAGGTTGAACACGGTACGGATCGTCCCGCCCATGCCGTAGGCGTGCTGCAGCAGGACCCGGACCGTCCCGGCGTCCGGCGCCGGCGCCCTGCGCGCCCGCCTGGCGTTGAGCGCCTGCAGCAACCACAGCGCCACCCGCGCCGCCAGTCCGCGAATCCTCCCCGCAGCCTTCCTCGCCGCTTTCCCCATCGAATCGCCCGTCACCTGAAGAGTCCCCTGCCCGACCGGTCCGCCCGCCCGAAGGCGCGTCCTGCGAGGCTGGCCCTGCCCGGGATGCAGGGAAATATCCTTTGGAAACCGCCATGAGACCTTTACGGGAGGCAGGACCTCCCTGACGGGGCACTCGGGCGGGATCCTCCGACGGGGCGGGAACCGGCGGACCCGGGATCGGCCTTCCCGCTTATCCTGATCTCTTCCGAGAGGGGACACTCGTGAGCGGACGGGATCCGGAGCGGCGGCGGGCGCTCCTGGACGCCGCCGACCGGGTGATCCGGCGGGAGGGCCCGGAGGCGTCCATGGCCGCGATCGCCGCGGAGGCCGGGGTCACCAAACCCATCCTCTACCGGCACTTCGGCGACAAGAGCGGGCTCTACCAGGCGCTGGCCGGCCGGCACGTCCGGAGCGTGGTGGGCCTCCTGCGGCCCGAGTTCGACAGGGCCGGGGCCGACCTGCGTGGCCGCGCCCGCTCCGCGGTCACCGCCTACCTCGACATGATCTCGGCCAACCTGAACCTCTACCGGTTCCTCTTCCATCGGGCCGGCGCGGAGGACAGCCGGACCCACTCCCAGATGACCTCGGTCGTGCGCGGGCTGGGGGAGGAGCTCGGCAGGGTGATCGCCGCGGAGTCGGACGTCCCCGACCCGGTCCGCGCCCAGGTGCTCGGGCACGCCTTCGTCGGCATGGTCCAGGCCACCGGGGACTGGTGGCTGGAGCATCCCGAGGTGGACCGGACCGAGGTCGTCGAGGGACTGGTCAGCGTGATCGTGGCGGCGATGTCCGTCACCCCGGCATCGGCGGCCCGTCCCCGCTGACCCGTCCCCCGGCCGCTCCTCCCGGGGCCGTTCCTCCCGCGGTCACTCTCCGAAACGGGACAGCTTCCCGTGGGAGCGGGCGTAGCGCAGCGTCCACGCGAACAGTCCCAGCGTCGCCGCCAGGTAGACGACGGCCAGCACCGCCGCCCAGGCCAGGGAGTCCCACGGTACGGCGCCGCCGCCCAGGACGGTCCGCATGCCGGTGAACACGTGCGTCGCCGGAAGGAACGAGGCGACGGCCTGGAGCGGCGCGGGCAGCACCTCGACCGGATAGAAGATCCCGGCCAGCGGCTGCACGACGAAGACCAGCGACCAGGCGATGACCTGGGCGTTCTCCCCGAAGCGGAGGACGGCCGAGATGCCCACCAGGCCCAGGGACCAGCCCATCACGAGCAGCAGCGCCATGAACGGCACCAGCCCGGCGCCGAAGGAGGTGACGCCGAAGCCGTAGAAGGCCAGCGCCAGACCCGACATGACAGCCACGGCGAAGACCACCTTGCCGAGGGAGAACAGGATCAGGCCGATCACGTACTCGACGGTGGAGAGCGGACTCACCTGGACGTTCAGCAGGTTCCTGCTCCAGATGTCCTCCAGGAACGCGATCGAGATCTCGTTGCTGGCCTTCTGCAGCACCTGCCAGAGGAGGACGGCCCCGATCAGGAAGGCCACCACGAACGGGACCCGCTGCGACTGCAGGAACACCGTCACGAAGCCCCAGACGAGCAACTCGATCGTCGGCCAGAACACGATCTCGAACATCCGGATCGGGCTGCGCCGCAACGCGGCGAAGTCCCGGCGGACCACGCCTCCGATGCGCGTCATGCGCGCCGGGACGCTGAGCGGGGGATGGGTCACGGTCACGGGTGTCATGGGCGGGTCACCTCGGGTCGCGAGCGGGCCACCTTGAGGAAGACCTCCTCCAGGCTGTCCGCGCTGTAGACGTCGGCGAGTTCGGCGGCGCTGCCGCTCGCGACGATTCGTCCGGCGGACATGAAATGGATGCGATCGCACATCCGCTCCACCTCCTGCATGTTGTGAGAGGTGATCAGCATGGCCCGGCCGTGTTCCCGGGCGACGCGGACCAGGAGGCTCCGGATCCGGTCTCCGGCGTCCGGGTCGAGGTTGGCGGTCGGCTCGTCGAGGATGAGCAGGCTGGGTTCGTTGACGAGCGCCTTGGCCAGTTGGACGCGGGTGCGCTGGCCGGAGGAGAGCTCCATCACCTTGCGCCTGTGCAAGGAGCCGAGGTCGAGCAGTTCGATGAGCTCCCCGACGCGGGCCCCGGGGTCGCGCACGCCGTACAGGCGGGCGAAGACGTCCAGCACCTCGCGGACCTGCAGCACCCCGGGCAGGTCCACGTAGCTGGCGGCGAAGTTGATCCGGCTGAGGACCTCGACGCGGTGGCGCTCCAGGTCCAGGCCGAACATGCGGATGCTCCCGGAGTCGGGAGTGATGAGCCCCAGGAGCATGTGCAGGGTGGTGGACTTGCCGGCACCGTTGGGGCCGAGGAGCCCGATGATCTCGCCGGCGCCGACGTCGAGGCTCACCTCGTGGACGGCGGTCACCGCACCGAATCGCTTCGCCAGGGCCTTGGCCTCCAGAATCGTCACCGTCCAAGCGTGCGCCCCGTCACAGGGGCCGGGCAAAGGGTTTTCGGAGGTGGCCGGGTCGATTTGACGAGGTGGGCGAGGGTGCATAAAGTTCACCGGGCCTGAGGAGCCGGCGGTGACGCCGGGACTCGGGATCCCTTGATCACCTCCACTCGATTCGACGCGAATCGGATGTTCGGGTAAGTTCGAGGGGTTGCCCCGGAAACGGGGCGGTCCGAATTCCAGAAAGATCGGCCAGACCGGGTCAAATTGACACGGAA
>BMQD01000018.1 GCA_014647935.1 Planomonospora parontospora | reverse complement strand
GTCTTTATTCTTTCAGATCCGCTTTTCCGTGTCAATTTGACCCGGTCTGGCCGATCTTTCTAGAATTCGGACCGCCCCGTTTCCGAGGCAACCCCTCAAACTTACCAGCCCTTGAGCGGTTCTGCGAACCGATCTCTGAAGCCGTTGGTTTCAGGGGATTGTCGACAGAACACGGCAAACCACATCGAAGTCACCGGAGTGAGTGGAGTGGTTTGCGCCGGATCTCGGCGACGTCAAAAGATTAGCAGTCCCCGGGGACCGCTCGAGACGGAACCGCGAACCGGGCGGTCCGGGTCCGGGACGCGCCGGATGAACGCATTCGACCCCGGCCGGAGCATGACAACGCACCGGAGGACGCGCTGATTACCTGATCGGGTCCGAAGCCGCCGGAACCATAGACTCGACGGGGTGAGCAGCGAGATGCCGCCTACGGCGAAGAAGGTCCCCAGCGAGCGCGTGCACCACGGGGACACCGTGATCGACCACTACGCATGGCTGACGGTCAAGGACGATCCCGAGACGATCGCCTATCTCGAAGCCGAGAACGCCTACACCCAGCAGATGACCGCCCACCTGAAACCCCTCCAGGAGACGATCTTCCAGGAGATCAAGGGCCGGACCCTGGAGACGGACCTGTCCGTCCCCACCCGCAAGGGCGACTGGTGGTACTACTCCCGAACCGAGGAGGGCAAGCAGTACGGCATCCAGTGCCGGGTCGCCGCCGCGGGGGAGACCCCTCCGGAGCTCAAGGCCGGTGAGCCGCTCCCCGGCGAGCAGGTCATGCTCGACGGCAACGAGCTGGCCGGCGAGAGCGACTTCTTCGCCCTCGGCACCAGTGCGGTGAGCCCGGACGGCACCCTGCTGGCCTACTCGGTGAACTTCACCGGCGACGAGCGCTTCACCCTCAAGATGAAGAACCTCGTCACCGGCCAGACCCTCACCGACGAGATCCCCGGCATCTTCTACGGCGGCGCCTGGTCCGCCGACGGGACCACGTTCTTCTACACGACGGTCGACGAGGCCTGGCGCCCCTACCGGGTCTACCGGCACACCGTCGGCACCCCGGCCGCCGACGACGTGCTCGTCCACGAGGAGGAGGACGAGCGGTTCTGGATCGGCGTCGGCCTCACCCGCAGCGAGCGCTACCTGATCCTCTCCGCCGGAAGCAAGATCACCAGCGAGATCCGCATCCTGGAGGCGGACCGCCCGACCGGCGAGTTCCGCGTCGTGCGGCCCCGCGAGACCGGCGTCGAGTACGGCCTCGACCACGCCGGCGACCGCTTCCTGGTCCTGCACAACAAGAACGCCGAGAACTTCGAGCTGGCCACGGCCCCGCTCGACGACCCCGGCACCTGGACGCCGCTGATCGCGCACCGCGAGGACACCCGGCTGCTGGACGTCGACGCCTTCTCCGGTCACACCGTCGTGCACTTCCGCCGCGACGGCCTCACCGGCATCCGCATCCTGCCCGCGGACGGCGAGCCGTACGAGATCGGCCTGCCGGAGCCGATCTACGACGTGGCGCCCTCCGGGAACCCCGAGTTCGTCACCGGGCGGCTCCGCATCGGCTACACCAGCATGATCACGCCGCCGTCGGTCTACGACTACGACCTGGCGTCGCGGGAGCTGATCCTGCTGAAGCGCAAGCCCGTGCTCGGCGGTTACGACCCGGCCGACTACGAGCAGTTCCGCGAGTGGGCGACCGCCCCGGACGGCACCCGCGTGCCGATCTCCATCGCGGTGCGCAAGGGCACCGAGCGGCCGGCGCCCACGGTCCTGTACGGCTACGGCAGCTACGAGATCTCGGTCGACCCGTCGTTCTCGGTGGCCAGGCTCAGCCTGCTGGACCGGGGCTTCGTCTTCGCCATCGCGCACATCAGGGGCGGTGGCGAGATGGGCCGCCGGTGGTACGAGGACGGGAAGTTCCAGCAGAAGAAGAACACCTTCACCGACTTCGTCGCCTGCGCCGAGCACCTCAAGGCCGCCGGCTGGTCCTCCGGCGTCATCGCGCGCGGCGGGTCGGCGGGCGGGCTGCTGATGGGCGCCGTCGCCAACCTCGCGCCCGAGTCCTTCGCCGGCGTGGTCGCCGAGGTGCCGTTCGTGGACGCGCTGAACACGATCCTCGACCCGTCGCTCCCGCTCACCGTCATCGAGTGGGACGAATGGGGCGACCCGCTGCACGACCCGGACGTGTACGCCTACATGAAGTCGTACACGCCGTACGAGAACGTGGACGGGCGGGTCTACCCGCCGATCCTGGCGATCACCAGCCTCAACGACACCCGGGTGCTCTACCACGAGCCCGCCAAGTGGATCGCGAGGCTCCGCGACACCGCGCGCGGCGGACCGTTCCTGCTCAAGACGGAGATGGGCGCCGGGCACGGCGGCCGGAGCGGCAGGTACGACTCCTGGCGCGAGGAGGCCTTCACCCTCTCCTGGATCCTTGACACCGCGAAGGCGGCGCAGTGACCCCCGGCGACTACAGGGCGGCCGACGACCGCTACGACGGGCGGCAGCCGTACAACCGGGTCGGCCGGAGCGGGCTCAGACTGCCCGCGGTCTCGCTGGGGCTCTGGCACAACTTCGGCGACGACAAGCCGTTCGAGGTGCAGCGGGCCATCCTGCGCCGGGCCTTCGACCTCGGGGTGACCCACTTCGACCTGGCCAACAACTACGGCCCGCCGTACGGCTCGGCGGAGGCGAACTTCGGGCGGCACCTGCGGGAGGACTTCGCCCGCTACCGCGACGAGCTGGTCGTCTCCACCAAGGCGGGCTACGACATGTGGCCGGGGCCGTACGGCGAGTGGGGGTCGCGCAAGTACCTGCTGGCCAGCCTGGACCAGTCGCTCAAGCGGATGGGCCTGGAGTACGTCGACATCTTCTACAGCCACCGGCCCGACCCGGACACGCCGCTGGAGGAGACGATGGGCGCGCTGGACCACGCGGTCCGGTCCGGGCGGGCGCTGTACGCCGGGATCTCGTCGTACTCGCCGGAGCAGACCGCCGAGGCGGCGCGGATCCTGCGCGAGATGGGCACGCCGCTGCTGATCCACCAGCCGTCGTACTCGATGCTCAACCGGTGGATCGAGGGCGGCCTGCTGGACGTGCTGGAGGCGGAGGGGGCGGGCTGCATCGCGTTCTCGCCGCTGGCGCAGGGCATGCTGACCGACCGCTACCTCGGCGGCATCCCGGAGGGGTCGCGGGCCTCGCTGGGGCACTTCCTCAAACCGGAGATGCTCACCGAGCGGACCATGCGGCGCGTGCGCAGGCTCAACGAGATCGCCTCGGCGCGCGGCCAGTCGCTCGCGCAGATGGCGCTGGCCTGGGCGCTGCGGGACCGGCGGGTGACCTCGGTGCTGATCGGCGCGAGCAGCGTGCGGCAGCTGGAGGACAGCCTCGGGGCGGTGCGGAACCTCTCCTTCACCCCGGAGGAGCTGGCGGCCATCGACGAGGACGCGGCCGAGGCCGGCGTCGACCTCGGGGCCGGCTAACCGTACGTGCGGGACACCGGATCCGGCCCGGCTACAGGGCCTCGTTCCGCTGCAGGTAGGCGAACGAGGCCCAGCCGGGCAGGACCGGGAACCAGAAGGTGAGCAACCGGAACAGCAGCACGGCGGAGATGGCGACCTCTCGGTCGAGACCGGCGATGGTGAGGCCGGTCGCGAGGGCGGCCTCCACCGCGCCGAGGCCGCCGGGGGTGGGGGCGGCCGAGCCGATGGCGTTGCCGGCCAGGAAGACCACCGCGACGGCGGCGAAGGGGAGGGGGTCGTCGAAGGCGCGCACGCAGGCGTCCAGGCAGACGACGAAGAAGACCGTCAGCAGCAGGGTGCCGGCGAAGCCCTCGGCGATCTTCCGGGGGGACTGGAGCACGTCCAGCAGGCGCGGGACGACCCCGGAGAACAGCGAGCGGACCCGCGAGGTCACCATGCGGCGCAGGCGCGGCACGCCCATCAGGAAGAGCACCAGCACCGCCACCGCCAGCAGCACGAAGACCAGGGTCCGCGACGGGGTGAAGGACGCGGCCGTGGCCGAGCCGGTGATGTAGGCGAACAGCAGCAGCAGCGCGATGTGGAAGGCGAGGCCGACGAGCTGGGACGCGCCGACGCTGGCCACCGCCTGGCCCGGCGGGATGCCCCGTCGCTGCAGGTAGCGGGTGTTGACGGCGACACCGCTCACCGCGGCCGGGGCGACCAGCTTCACGAACGACCCGGCGAACTGCGCCAGCACGGTCCGGCCGAGCGGGAGCCTCTCGGGCACGAAGCCCCTCAGCATCAGGGCGGCGGCGACGTAGCTCAGCATCGCGGCGGCGAAGGCCACCCCGGTCCACCCCCACTTGGCGGAGGTGAGCATGTTCAGGTTGGTCTCGGCCAGGTAGGAGACGACGAGGTACGCGGCGAGGGCGCTGGCGACGATCGTGAAGAGGGTCTTCGGGCGGAACCGCTCCAGGCGGATCGTCTCGGCCTCGGCCCTGGGCTCCAGCTCGACGATCCGTTCCCGGATCGCGGGCAGCAGCTCCTTGTCCTTGCTCAGCGCCACCCTGGTCTCGCGGGTGAGCGCGATCCGCTGGAGCAGCGGGAGCGCCGCGGCCAGCGTGTGCGGCCCCGCCACGGTCGCGGCGGCGCGGACCGCGCGCTCGGCTCCGACCCGGAGGCTGAGGTAGGTGAGCAGCTGGGCGATGTCCAGGCTGAGCAGCAGGTCTCCGGCGGCGATCTCGCCGCTGCGGGCGTCCATCAGGACGACCCGGCCCTCGTCGTCGACGTGGATGCTGTCACCGGTCAGCCGCCGGTGGGCGAGCCGCTGGACCTGCAGGAGGAGGACCTGCTCCCAGATCTGGGCGAGCAGGTCGTCGTCGATCTCCTCGTCGGGGATGTCCTCCAGCGCGCGGGTCGGAGTGTGCTCGTAGACGAGCAGCGCGGCCTCCGAGCCGATCTCGCTGGTGCCGACGAGCCGGGGGGTGCTGGCCCCAGCGGCGTGCGCGGCGTACGCCATCAGGGCCTCGCGCTCCAGTTCGGCGCGGAGTGAGCGGATGGCCTTGCGGCGGGTCTCGGAGCTGAGGCGGATGCGCCGCCAGAGGCGGTAGAGCAGACCGGCGACCTGGCGGTCGCGGTCGAGGACGGTGACGTCGAGGCGGCTGCCGTCCCGCAGCCCGACGGCGTACCGGCGGCTGCTCTGGTGGTCGTCGTCGAGCCTGCGGGCCTTGACCGGGTGGAAGCCGAGCTTGCGGACGGCGGCGACGATCGCGCTGCCGGGCGGGCGGGTGTTGGGGCTGCCCACGCCGTACAGCGTGGCGTAGCCGACGGCGAGGCCGACCAGGATGGAGACGACGATGCCGAGCACGGTGGCGGCCAGTCCGGCGAACAGCGCGATCGCGTTCACCACGACCGCCGTCCACAGCGCGGCGCGCCAGGTGGGGCGGTTGGAGATGCGCACCGCGGTGGTGTAGGCGATGACCGAGGTCAGCAGGGTGTTGAGCGGCTCGACCCCGGCGCGGCCGCCGGTGAGCAGCAGGCGCAGGTCCTCGGCGCCGGCGGCGATGATCCACTCGCCGAGGACGAACGAGAGGACCATGCCGGCGATCGCCGCGAACAGGCCCTCGGCGACGCGCAGGCCGTCGCGGTGGATCACCCGCTCGATCGCGTAGGCGGCCGGGATGGCGAGCATGGCGCCGCCGCCCAGCACGCCGACCAGGCCGCTCAGCAGGAACGGCACGCGCCTGGTGCCCTCGGTGACGTCGGCCTCCAGGCCGTTGAGCGTCTTCTTGGCGACCAGCGCGAGGAGGATCACGGCCGCCAGCGCCAGCAGGGTGGCCAGGAAGCGCAGCGCGTCGGAGGGGCGGCGGATGCGCTGGGGCAGCAGCGGCTCGACGACGAGCACGGCGGGGTCGCCGCCCGGCGGCGCGCCGGCGGCGGAAGTCCTCTCCCCGCGTTCCTTGATATTTCTCACCGCCTGCGATTCTGCCTGTTTCGTACTGGATCTGCGTCACCGATCTTTCCTTCCAGTCTCCACAGGCGCGGCCGTGCCCACCTCACCGCCCCACACTTCCGTCCGGAACGGTTCCCGCGGGGATCGGCCGCCCGTCCGAGACGGAGAATTGACCCTCCGGTTCGCGCGATCGCCGGTACGGGGCGGGAGCGACCTGGAAAGCTCGGGTCATGCCCTGTCATCCACCCCGCCACCTGCGGCGTCGCCCTCCATCTGACTCTACTCGGTAACAAATGTCGAGAAATGCTTATCAGGTTCTATTTGTCCGGACGTGTTCCGCCTGATCGCGATCGCGGGGATTTCCCGCTCCACTGGTTCAGAGGAGGAGTTCCGCATGCGCACGCGCGCGCACAGGGGCCTGCTGGCCGCCGTCACCGCGGTTTCGGCCGTGGTCCTGCCCGTCGTCTCCGCCGCCCCGGCCGGCGCCGCCCCGGATCCCCGGACGCTCAGCCAGGCGGTCAAGGCCCCCGCCGTCAAACGGCACCTGCAGGCGTTCCAGGAGATCGCCGCCGCGCACGGCGGCACCCGCGCGGCGGGCACCCCCGGCTACGACGCGTCGGCCGGCTACGTGGCCGACCGGCTGCGCGAGGCCGGTTACCGCGTCACCCTGCAGGAGTTCGAGTTCCCCTTCTTCCGCGAGATCACCGAGACCACGATGCGCCGGGTCGCCCCCTCGGCCAAGGCCTACACCCGCATGACCCACTTCCGGGTCATGACGTACTCCGGGTCGGGCAGCGTCACCGCCGCGGTCCGGGCCGTGGACGTGAAGCTGCCGCCGCCCGCGACCGCCAACGGCTCCACCTCCGGCTGCGAGGCGGCCGATTTCGCCGGCTTCACCCCGGGTGACATCGCGCTCCTGCAGCGCGGCACCTGCACCTTCCAGGTCAAGGCGGAGAACGCGCAGGCCGCCGGGGCCCGGGGCGTGATCATCTTCAACGAGGGGCAGGCCGGGGAGGGCCGGGCGGATCGCCGGGGACTGATCGGCGGCGCCCTCGACGGGACGACCGTGAACATCCCGGTCGTCGGGACCACGTTCGCGGTGGGCAAGGAGCTGTCCGCCCCCGGGACGGCGGTGACCCTCACCACGCACACCGAGGGCGACCCGAAGCGCAGGACGCACAACGTGCTGGCCGAGAGCCGCTGGGGCGACCCGGACAGGGTCGCCATGCTCGGCGCGCACCTGGACAGCGTCCCGGAGGGCCCCGGCATCAACGACAACGGCTCGGGCAGCGCGGGCGTGCTGGAGACCGCGATCCAGGCCGGGGGCCTGCAGACGAGGAACAGGCTGCGCTTCGCCTTCTGGGGCGCCGAGGAGCTGGGCCTGCTCGGCTCCAAGCACTACGTGGCGGGACTGTCCGCCGCGGAGAAGGCCGGGATCAGGCTCTACCTGAACTTCGACATGATCGCGTCCCCGAACCACGTCTTCGGCATCTACGACGGCGACGATTCGGACCGCACCGGGTCCCCTGCCGGTCCGGCGGGCTCGGACAAGATCGAGAAGCTCTTCGAGTCGTACTTCAGGACCGCCCGCCAGCCGTACACCGGGACCGACTTCACCGGCCGCTCGGACTACGGCCCCTTCATCGCGGCGGGCATCCCGGCGGGCGGGCTGTTCACCGGCGCGGAGGGCGTCAAGACCGCGGCGGAGGCCGCGAAGTTCGGCGGCCGGGCCGGGGTGGCCTACGACAAGTGCTACCACGAGGCCTGCGACACCATCGCCAACATCAGCGACAAGGCCCTGCGGGTGAACAGCGGCGCGATCGCCACCGCGGCGTTCACCTACGCCTACAGCCCGGTCCTGCCCGGCGGTTCCACCCGGTCCGGGCGGGCGGCCGCCGGCGGCTCCGGCCGGGCGGCCTCCGGCGGGGGCGGTCTCGGTCACGACCACGACCACGCCGGCGTGCCCTCGTAGCGGGCGGCCGGAGGACGGGGGTACGGCCGGGGCGGGCCGTACCCCTTTCCCTTCTCCGCGGCCGCGCGGCTACAGTCGGGCCCATGTCGGACGAACTGCAGGTCCTGGGGGCGTGTCCGCTGGACTGCCCGGACACGTGCTCGTGGGTGGTGACCGTCTCCGGCGGCGAGGCCGTCAAGATGCGCGGCAACCCGGACCACCCCTACACGCGCGGTGCGCTGTGCGTGAAGGTCAACCGCTATCTGGAGCAGACCCGGGCCGCCGACCGCCTCCTGCACCCGATGCGGCGCGTCGGGCCCAAGGGTTCGGGCGAGTTCGAGCGGATCACCTGGGACGAGGCCCTGGAGGAGATCTCCGTACGGCTGCGCGCGATCGTCGACGAGCACGGCGGCGAGGCGATCTGGCCCTACAACGGCACCGGGAGCCTCGGCTACCTCCAGGGCTGCGAGGGCGTGGCGGGCCGCCGGTTCTGGAACGTGCTGGGTGCCTCCAGGCATCATCTGAACATCTGCTCGGCGGCGGGCAACGCGGGCCTGACGGAGATCAACGGCACTCCCGGCGGCATGGACCCCGAGGACTTCGCGTCGTCGAGGCTGATCCTGCTCTGGGGCACCAACACGCTCACCAGCGGGCACCACCTGTGGAAGTTCGTCCAGGACGCCCGGGCGGCCGGGGCCCACGTGGTGGCGGTCGACCCGATCCGGACCCGCACCGCCGAGCAGGCCGACGAGCACCTGCCCATCCGGCCGGGCACCGACGCGGCCCTGGCGCTCGGCCTGCTCCACGTCGTGCTGGCCGAGGGCGCGGAGGACCGCGACTACCTGGAGCGGCACACCGAGGGCTGGGAGGCGTTCCGCGAGGAGATCCTCCGCCACCCCCCGGAGCGGGTGGCGGAGATCACCGGACTGCCCGAGGAGGACGTCCGGGCCCTGGGCCTGCGCCTGGCCCGCACCCGCCCCACCGGCATCCGCGCCACGATGGGGATCCAGCGGCACGCGGGCGGCGGGGCGGCGCTGCGGGCGCTCGCCGCGATCCCCGCGGTGACCGGCGACTGGCGCCGGCCCGGCGGCGGGATCGCCTACTCCACCAGCGGCCACATCCACCTGGACATCGACCACCGCGACGACCTGCTGGCCCGGCCGGTCCGCACGCTCACCATGACCCGGCTCGCGAGCGAGCTGGACGAGTCGGTGAAGTGCCTGTGGGTCTACGGCGCCAATCCGGTGGGCTCCTCCCCCGACCAGAACCGCATCCGCGAGCGGCTGCTGCGCGAGGACCTGTTCACGGTCGTGATGGAGCAGTTCGCGACCGACACCGTCGACTACGCCGACCTCGTGCTCCCGGCGACGATGCAGACCGAGCACCTGGACCTGCACGCCGGCTACGGCCACATGTACCTGCTGTGGAACGAACCGGCCGTCCCCCCGCCGGGCGAGTGCCTGTCCACCACCGAGACGTTCCGCCGCCTGGCCCGGCACATGGGCCTGACCGAGCCGTCGCTGTTCGACTCCGACCTGGAGCTGGCCGAGCAGCTGCTCTCCTCCGGCCACCCGTCCCTGGACGGGATCACGGTGGACCGGCTCCGGAAGGAGGGCTGGGTCCGGCTGAGCGTGCCGCGGCCGTTCCTGCCCTTCGCCGACGGGTTCCCGACGCCCTCGGGGCGGCTGCGCTTCCCCTCCGGGCCCGCCTACGTGCCCCCGCGCACGGTCACGGCCGCTGCGGCGCGGGAGACGTATCCGCTGGTCCTGGTCACCCCGGCGTCCCACACCTTCCTGAACACGACCTTCGGCAACAACCCCGAGCTGCGGCGGCGCTCGAAGGGCCCCCGGGTCCTGGTGAACCCGGCCGACGCGGCGGCGCGGGGCCTGGCCTCCGGTCAGCGGGCCCGCGTCTTCAACGACGACGGCGCGTTCGAGGCCGAGGTGGAGGTCACCGAGACGGTACGGCCCGGCGTGGTGGCGTCCACCAAGGGGCACTGGCGCAAGCTCAGCCCGGGCGGCTCGACGGTCAACGCCGTGGTGGGCGAGCACGACGCCGACCTGGGCCGGGGCGCGACCTACCACGACAACCTGGTGGAGGTCGCCCCGGCGTGAGCCCGCCGGCCTGCCCGCGCCCAGGCCGGCGGGCCCACGCCGGGAGTGCGGCCGCCTGTGCGGTAGGCCGCCGGCACGGTGACGGCCTACCGGCGGCGCCCGGGCTCGCCGGGGGAGGTCCGGTCGGCCCGCACGAACGCCCTGAGGCAGGCGGTCAGCTTCTCCACCAGGGCCAGCACGTCCGCCCGGCGCTCGGCGCGGAGCCAGGGCCAGGACATCCAGACCGGCACGGAGAGCAGGACGATCACGAGGATCGGCAGGATGAGCAGCGCGATCACCGCGACACGCTGCCAGCGAGCGAGGGCGAGCATCGATCCCCCTGGTGAAGACAGATGAAGCCTGGTGAGGACAGGTGAATGCCGAAGGGGGGAGCCCGGCTTGCGACGATCCCGACGCTACCTCGCCGACGAGTCCCCCGCACGGACGACTCGCACATTCTTTCGAAAGAACAGGTGACACTTCCGGACATCACCGGCGCGGGCCGGATCGGTGGGAATCCCGAGCCGGGACGCGCCCGCGGGTAAGGGAGGAATCAGGGTCGTCCCCCGATGTGGACAAGGGGACGGAAAGGGCAGCCTGGAGGCATGAAAGAGGAACTGACTCGACGTGACGAGATGTCCCTGTCCGGCGCGGCCCTGCGCGGCGCCCCCTGGAAGGCCGCGGCGGTGACCGGCGGCGCGGCGGCGGCCACCAGCTTCGGCCTGGGGGTCATCCTGCCGGGCGACGCCAGCCTGACCTGGGCCCTGTGCCTCGGCATCAGCCTGTTCTCGATGATCGCGGCGGTCGGCTCGGTCACCAGGCCGGACGTCGCCGACCGGGTGACCCGGTCGGCCCGCCAGTGGGCGCGCAACCACCCCTGGCGCTTCTCGCTCTATCCCGCGCTCGGCTCCGCCGCGCTGATGTACCCGGTCCAGCTCATCATCGACCGCGAGGGGCCGTTCAGCGCGGCTCTGGACGCGCTCCAGGGCGGCGTCGCGGTCTACCTGGTCACCGCCGTACTGGCCCTGGTCCTCGGGGGGCGGAAGCAGGCTTCCCTGCCCCGCGGCCACTGAGCGGGCCCTGCCGGACGGCGGCGAGCGGGCCCGCTGCCGCGGCTACTCCCGCTCGGTCTCACTCCTGCAGACGCAGAACTCGTTGCCCTCGGGGTCGAGCATGGTCACCCAACCGGAGCCGTCGGGGGCGCGCCGGTCGGCCTGGACCGTGGCTCCGAGGGCGAGCAGCCGCTCGACCTCCTGGTCGCGGGTGGAGCCCTCGGAACCGGAGACGTCCAGGTGGACGCGGTTCTTGACGGCCTTGCCCTCGGGGACCCGGATGAACAGCAGGTTGACCTTGCCGAGCAGGAGGACCTCGTCGTCGTCCGCCCCGGTCTCCGGGGAGATCTCGAAGCCCGTGGCGTCGCGCCAGAAGGCCGCCAGTTCGTACGGCCGGGCGCAGTCGAAGGTGACGTAGTCGATGTCAATCATGCGTCCAGCCAACCGTGACACCGGCTAAACCGTCAAGCCGGTTACATAACCACCCAATAGGCTATGACGGTTACGCCACGTCCCACCAGAGCGTGACCCACCGGTCCCTGAGCATCGGCCACATGTCCAGCTCGACCGCCGCCGCGACGACCTCCTCCGCCCGCCCGGGGTCGAGGCAGAGTCGGCGGCAGGCGCTCTCGGCCATCGCCTCCAGGCTCGCGAACCGGGGCAGCGGGGCCGGGCGCTCCTCCCGCCGCACGCCGTACCCCAGCCGCCGGGCGAGCGCGGCCACGTCGTCCGCGGTGGGCCGCTCGGGCCGGATGAGACCGTGGAAGCGCGCCCAGAGGGGGCTCAGCCAGCTCATCGGGTGCCGGTGGGTGAGCTCCAGGACGACCCGGCGGCGGGCGTGGCCGGTCAACGCGGCCAGGAAGGCGGCCAGGTCGGGCACGTTGTAGACGACGTGGGCGGCCACCGCGACGTCGGCCGCCGGGGTCTCCCCGGCGACGTCCGGCCAGCGTCCCGTGACGGGCCGCACGGGCACGCCCAGGCTCCCCGCCCGCGCCGCCAGCTCGGCGAGCATCGCCGCGGAGGTGTCGACCGCGATGAGCTCCCCGAGGCGGGTCCCCGATCCCTGCGCGTGTTCGCGCCGCACCGCGCCGCCCGCCGTACCGGCAGGGGACGGCCGCGTCGGCGGGCCCGGCCCCGGACCGGCGTCGTCCAGGCGGGCCAGCGGCAGGGAGGCCGCCCCGGTGCCCGCGCCCACGTCCAGCACGCTCCCGCCCGGTGGAAGCGCCTCGGCGACGCGGGCCAGGGCCGGGCCCTCCGGGTCGGCCAGCGCGCGGTCGGTGCGCTCGCCGAACCGGGCGGGCGAGTGCCCCCACGGGTCGCTGCGGGCCCCGGCCACGATGGCGTCGGGGATGCCCCACTCCGACAGGTCAGCCCGCCAGCGTTCGTCCAGCTCGTCCGGCGTCTCCCGCTCCTCCATGCCGCCGAGCCTACGCCGGGCCCGCCCGGCCCCAGAAGGCCCTGCCGGAACGGGTGCCGGAACGGGTGCCGGACCGGATGCCTGGCCGGACGGAGGTCTCCGGCACGTCGGCCGGGCGGGCCCCGCCCTAGAAGAGCCTGCCGAACTGGTCGATCAGCGTGAGCACGGAGAAGTAGCCGAAGAACGCGAAGGCCACCAGCACGACGACCAGCCGGTAGCCGCGGATCCGGACGGCCTCGGGGAGCATCTTGCGGTTCAGCCGGGCGAGCAGCGCGGAGTAGAGGAACATCATGATCCCGCCGACGCTGGCGGAGATCACCAGCAGCGTGATCGGCTGGTCGAAGCCGATCGTGAGCATCGCGATGCCGAACAGGACGATGAACCAGACGACGAGGCTGTAGACGCGGCTCTCGGTCCACCGGGCGCTGCCCGGCAGGTAGACCGTCTTGACGTTGTCGGCGACCATCCGGGCGACGTAGTCGCAGATGCCCATGCTCGCCGCGAACAGCGAGAACGCGCCGATCGCCCAGAAGAAGGTGCCGAACCACGACAGCCGCTGGTTGAGCGCCTCCCCCTCGGTGCGCAGGAAGGTCACGTCGCTGGCGGTCTCCGCGCCGAAGACCGTGGAGTAGGCCAGCATCGACATCAGGAAGATCGTGAAGACCGTGATCGCCACGAACGAGACCAGCTGCTCGATGTTGGCCACCCGCCACCAGGCGCGCCAGCGGGCCAGGTTCGCCTCGTCGGGCTCGAAGGTGTAGCCGGTGGCGGGAGCGGCCTGGTCCTCGCCGGTCACCGGGGAGACCAGGCGGGGGATCCGGGCGCCCATGCCCATGTTCTTGTCCCTGATCCAGTTGCTCTGCACCAGGTTCTGCCCGCCGCCCGCCCCGGCGAAGGCCATCGCGCCCAGGACGAGCGCCGCGCCGAGTCCCGCCGGCACCTGGCCGATGTGGGTGACCGCCTCGCCCAGCCCGCGGTAGGCGTCGCCGGTGACGGCCAGGAAGAGCGCGACGACCAGGAAGACGACCACCGCGCCGACCTTGACGAACTGGGTGGCCTCCACGGTCCGGTAGATGACCGGCGAGAAGGTGAGCGCCACGCCGATGACCAGCAGCTCGACCACGGCGATGACGGTGACGTCTCCCCCGCCGGCGGCGTAGGTGAGCACCGTGGCCGAACTCGTGGCCCAGCCGGGCCAGATGTTGGCCAGGACCGCCATGAGCGCGAAGACCAGGCCCCAGTGCCGCCACAGGCGGCTGAACCCGGTCAGCGCGGTCTCGCCGGTGGCGAGCGTGTAGCGCTCGATCTCCATGTTCAGGAAGTACTGGGCGATCACGCCGACCACCGCGGCCCACAGGAAGACCAGGCCGACGTTGGCGGAGATGTAGGGCCAGATGACGAACTCGCCGGAGGCGAGGCCGACGCCGGCCGCGATGACTCCCGGTCCGAGCACCTTCCGCAGCGGCTGGGGATCCGGGAGGACGGCCGGGCGGAGCGGGGGTAGCGCCATGAAGGTCACCTGTTCCCCATAACCATGTGACAAACGTCCCTGTCGGGCCTGTTTTTTAGCGGTTACCGGCGGGTAGCATTCTCGGTAAGGTTACTGGCGAGTACACGCCTGTCCCGAGCGAGTACACGCCTGTCCCGAGCACATGCGATCCCGGACCCCCGGCTTCAAGGAGCAGACCCCATGGGCCACTACAAGAGCAACATCCGTGACCTGGAGTTCAATCTCTTCGAGATGTTCGGACGCCGGGAGATCCTGGGCACAGGTCGCTTCGCCGACCTGGACGAGGACGTCGTCCGCAGCATGCTGGAGGAGCTCAACCGGATGGCCACCGGCGTGCTCGCCGACTCCTTCGAGGAGGGCGACCGCACGCCTCCGGTGTTCGACGCGGCGACCGGCGCGGTGAAGATGCCCGAGGGCATCAAGAAGTCCTTCTTCGCCCTGCGCGACGCCGGCTGGACCAACCTCGACCTGCCCGCCGAGATGGGCGGCCCCGGCGTGCCGCGCAGCGTGGCGTGGGCCCTGGCCGAGCTCATCCTCGGCTCCAACCCGGCGCTGTGGATGTACTCCAGTGGCCCCGGCTTCGCCCACATCCTGCACACCATCGGCAACGACGAGCAGAAGCGCTTCGCCGAGCTGGCCATCGAGCGCCAGTGGGGCGCCACCATGGTGCTCACCGAGCCCGACGCGGGCTCCGACGTGGGCGCCGGCCGGGCCAAGGCCGTGCAGCAGCCCGACGGCACCTGGCACATCGAGGGCGTCAAGCGCTTCATCACCAGCGCCGAGCACGACATGGCCGACAACATCTTCCACCTCGTGCTGGCCCGCCCCGAGGGCCACGGCCCCGGCACCAAGGGCCTGTCGATGTTCCTGGTACCGAAGTACCACGTGGACCTGGAGACCGGCGAGCTCGGCGAGCGCAACGGCGTCTACGTCACCAACGTCGAGAAGAAGATGGGCCTGAAGGTCTCCACGACCTGCGAGCTCACCTTCGGCGACAAGCACCCGGCCGTCGGCACGCTCGTCGGCGACGTGCACGAGGGCATCAAGCAGATGTTCATGGTGATCGAGCAGGCCCGCATGATGGTGGGCACCAAGGCGATCGCCACCCTGTCCACCGGCTACCTCAACGCGCTGGAGTACGCCAAGGCCCGCGTGCAGGGCGCCGACCTGACCCAGATGGCCGACAAGACCGCCCCGCGCGTGACCGTCACGCACCACCCGGACGTGCGCCGCGAGCTCATGCTCCAGAAGTCGTACGCCGAGGGCATGCGGGCGCTGGTCCTGCTGACCGCCACCTACCAGGACGCGGTGCAGATCGCCGAGTTCGAGGGCCGCCGGGACGAGCACGCCGAGGCGATGAACGACCTGCTGCTCCCGCTGGTCAAGGGCGTCGGCTCCGAGCGCTCCTACGAGATGCTCTCCCGCTCGCTGCAGACCCTGGGCGGCTCCGGCTA
The DNA here is from genome assembly GCA_014647935.1 of Planomonospora parontospora. GTDB lineage: Bacteria > Actinomycetota > Actinomycetes > Streptosporangiales > Streptosporangiaceae > Planomonospora > Planomonospora parontospora. Next base: position 140,996 of record BMQD01000018.1, on the reverse strand, counting down.
CCTGCAGGAGTACCCGATCGAGCAGTACATCCGGGACGCCAAGATCGACTCCCTCTACGAGGGCACCACCGCGATCCAGGGCCTGGACCTGTTCTTCCGCAAGGTCCTGCGCAACCAGGGCGCCGCGCTCGGCTCGCTCCACGCCGACGTCAAGGCCTTCGCCGCCTCCGAGGCGGGCAACGGCCGGCTGAAGGTGGAGCGCGCCCTGCTCGACGAGGCCGCCGACGAGGTCAAGGCCATGGCCGACACGATGGCCGGCTGGGCGATCGGCTCGATGGAGGACCCGAAGGAGGTCTACAAGGTCGGCCTCAACACCACCCGGTTCCTGCTCGCCCTGGGCGACCTGGTGCTCGGCTGGCTGCTCCTGCGCCAGGCCGAGGTCGCGCTGGCCGCGCTGGGCTCCTCCGAGGAGGACCGGTCCTTCTACACCGGCAAGGTGGCCGCGGCCACCTTCTTCGCCCAGACCGTGCTGCCCCGGATCTCCGCTGAGCGCCGCATCCTCGCCGCCACCGGCCAGGACCTGATGGAGCTCCCGGAGGACGCGTTCTGAGCGACCACTCCGCGGGACGGCCCTGAGACGGCCGCTCCCGGAGGGCGAGAACCCCCTGCTCCCGCGGCAGGTCGGCGATGAGGGGCGGTCCCGTGACACGGGACCGCCCCTTCTCCGTTCCCGGGCGCCGTACGGCCCGTCCTCTCGATCCGCGCTCCGGAGCCGTCCTCCGGCCCCGCCCCCGGGGCCGGTCGGCCGTCGGCGGGCCCCGCCGTACGGGAGGAGGGATTGACACGGCCCATCGTTCTTCTCATACTGAGACCATCTCATAGTGAGAAGGACGTGTGATGAGCGGTGAAAGCGAGTACCTGGCGGCCTACGACCCGCGGGAGTTCCCGCCGGTCGCCGTGACCGTCGACGTGGTGGCGCTCACCATCCTCGGCGGGGTGCTGCACGTGCTCCTGGTCGAGCGGGGCGAGCCGCCGTTCGCGGGGCGCTGGGCGCTGCCCGGCGGCTTCATCCGGCCGGGCGAGGACCTGGACCGGGCCGCCGCCAGGGAGCTGGCCGAGGAGACCGGAATGGCCGACCGCGTCCACATCGAGCAGCTCGCCAGCTACGGGGCGCCGGACCGCGACCCCCGGATGCGGATCGTCTCGGTCTCCTACCTGGCCTTCGCGCCCGACCTGCCCGACCCCCAGGCCGGATCGGACGCCGCCGACGCCGCCTGGTACGGCGTCGACCACCTGCCCGAGCTGGCCTTCGACCACGCGCGCATCCTCGACCACGCCCTCGACCGGGCACGGGCCAAGCTGGAGTACACCCCGCTGGCCACCGCCTTCGTCGGCGAGACGTTCACCATCTCCGAGCTGCGCGGGGTCTACGAGGCGGTCTGGGGGGTGCCGCTGCACGCCGGCAACTTCCACCGCAAGGTCCTGTCGGTCCCCGGGTTCGTGGAGAGCACCGGCGAGACCACCGAGAGCGGCGGCCCTCGGGGCGGTCCCCGCGCCCGGCTCTACCGCGCGGGCGACGCCCGGCTCCTCCACCCGGCCCTGCTCCGGCCCGAGCGGGAGGAGGAGGTCCGGTGACCACCACCGCCGAGGCGATCGCCCTGGTCAACGCCGCCGCGACACCGCAGGACCTGTTCGGCGGGGACGCGCCGCGGCGGACCTACCGGCGGCTCGCCCGGTGCCTCCACCCCGACCTGACCACCGCCCCCGGCGCCCCGGAGGCCTTCGCCCGGCTGTCCGCGCTCTGGGCCGCGCTGCGCGGGGGACCTCCCGGTGACCACGCCGGGCCGGAGACGGTGATCACCACCGCGGGCGGGACCTACCGGGTCGGCGGGACGCTCCACCGGGGCGCCACGGCGGTGCTCCGCGCGTGCGAGCGCGACATGCTGCTCAAGCTCCCCCTCGGCCCGGCCGACAACGACCTCATGCGGCGCGAGGCCGAGGCGCTCCGGACGCTCGAGCGCGAGGCCGACCCGCTGCTCCTGCCGTACGTGCCGCGCCTGGTGGACTCCTTCCGGCACCGCGCGGACGGGGTCGAGCGGCACGTCAACGTGATCAGCCGGGTGCCGGACGGGTTCCTGACCCTGGAGGAGGTCCGGCGGCGGCGGCCGGTGCTGGACCCCCGGGACGCGGCCTGGATCTGGCGGCGGCTGCTGGTCGCGGTCGGCACCGCGCACCGGGCCGGGATCGTGCACGGGGCCGTCTTCGGGCAGCACGTCCTGGTCCACCCCGTCGAGCACGGCCTGGTCCTCGTCGACTGGAGCCAGTCGGTGCCGGTCGGCGGCCGGCTGACCGCCCTGGTCACCCGGCACCGCGCGGACTACCCGCCGGACGTCCTCGCCCGGGGGCCGGCCACCGAGGCCCTGGACATCCGCCTGGCCACCCGCTGCGTCGCCGCCCTGATGGGCGTGCGCCCCGACGGCCCCGATCCCGATCCGACCGGACCCGACCGCCTCGGGCACCCCGGTCCCGACGACTCCCGCCGCCCGGCCGGGCGCGTCCCCGGGCCGATGCGCGCCTTCCTCCGGGGCAGCCTGCTCGCCCCGCCGCGCGACGCCTGGCGGCTCCTCGCCGAGCTCGACGAGCTCCTCGACGACCTGTACGGGCCGCGGCAGTACCGGCCCCTCCACCTGTAGCGACCCCTCAAGACCCGCAGCGACCCCTCAAGGAAGAGAACCCATGGGAAGCGGAATCTGGTCCACCGACGTCTACTCCGCCGCCTCCCGCCTCCGGGCGGCCAGGGGCGCCAGCGCCTTCGCCTACAGCGACTCCGGCGCGCGCACCGTGCACGACGACCTGAACCCGCACGGCGTGGCGGCCCGGGAGAGCCGCGACTCCGCCGAGCATCCCGCCTCCCTGGCCGTGGCCGTGCTCTTCGACGTGACCGGCTCGATGGGCGGCGTGCCGCGCACCCTGCAGACCCGGCTGCCCGACCTGCTCGGCCTGCTGCTGCGCAAGGGCTACGCCACCGACCCGCAGATCCTGTTCGGCGCGATCGGCGACGCCACCTGCGACCGGGCGCCGCTGCAGGTCGCCCAGTTCGAGTCCGACAACCGGATGGACGAGCACCTCGGCAAGGTCCTGCTGGAAGGCGGGGGCGGCGGCCAGATGACCGAGTCCTACGAGCTCGCGATGTACTTCATGGCCCGGCACACCTCGATCGACTGCTACGAGAAGCGGGGCCGCCGGGGCTATCTGTTCATCATCGGCGACGAGCTGCCGTACCCGGCGGTGAAGCGGCGCGAGGTCGCCGGGGTGATCGGCGACCGGCTGGAGCGGGACATCCCCACCGAGGACGTCGTCGCCGAGCTGACCCGGATGTACGACGTCTACTTCATCCTCCCCGCCGGGGCGAGCCACTCCCGCAACGGCCACGTGCTGGCCGCCTGGCGCGGGCTGCTCGGGCAGAACGTGCTGGAACTGGACGACCTGGACGCGGTCTGCGAGACCATCGCGCTCACCGTCGGGCTGGGCGAGGACGCCGTCGGCCTCGACGAGGGCCTGGCGGACCTGGCCGAGTTCGGTTCCACCGCGCAGGCCTCGGTCTCCCGGGCGCTGGCCGGTCTGGAGCGGGGCGCGGCGGTGGTGGACTCCCCCGCCCTCGGCGCGTCCCTCGACCCCCGGAGCGCGCTCGGCCCGGGTGACCCCGCCGGCTCCCGGGACGCGCTCGGCCCCGGTCACCCCTCCGGCCCGCGCGGCGCGCTCGGCCCGGGCGGCCCCTCCGCCCCCGGCGGCAGCGGGGTGACCCGGCTGTGAGGGACCACGTGATCGTCGTCGACCTCGGATACGGCGACGCCGGCAAGGGCACCGTGGTCGACTGGCTCTGCTCCCGCGGCGGGGTCTCGGCGGTGGTCAGGTTCAACGGGGGCGCCCAGGCCGGGCACAACGTCGTGCTGCCCGACGGGCGGCACCACACGTTCTCCCAGTTCGGGTCGGGGACCCTGCGCGGCGTGCCGACCCACCTGTCGCGGTACACCGTGGTGGACCCCTTCGCGCTCACCGCCGAGGCCGACCACCTGCGCCGGATCGGCGTCCCGGACCCGTACGGCCTGCTCACCGTCGACCGGGAGGCCCTGCTCGCCACGCCGTACCACGTGGCGGCCGGGCGGGCCCGGGAGCTCGCCCGCGGCGGGAAGCGGCACGGATCCTGCGGGATGGGCGTCGGGGAGGCGATGGCCTACGCGCTGGAGCACCCCTTCATGGCCCCCAGGGTCGGCGACTGCGAGCGGCCGTGGGCGCTGACCCGCAAGCTGGAGGCGCTGCGCGAGCGGCTCGGCGCGGGCGGGCCGCCGGTCGCCGACTGCGTGGCGGTCTACCGGGCGTTCGCCGAGCAGGTGGCCCTGGTCGACCCCTCCTACGTCACCGCCCTGCTGCGCAGGCGGCCCGTCGTCTTCGAGGGCGCCCAGGGGGTACTGCTCGACGAGTGGCACGGCTTCCACCCCCACACGACCTGGAGCACGACGACCTTCGGCAACGCGCTGGCGCTGCTCGACGGGGCCGCCGCCGTACGGCTCGGCGTGCTGCGCACCTACACGACCCGGCACGGTCCGGGGCCGCTGGTCACCGAGGACCCCCGGTTGCGCCTGCCCGAGCCGCACAACCGGGACGGCCGCTGGCAGGGCCCGTTCCGGACCGGGCACTTCGACGCCGTCGCGCACCGCTACGCGCTGTCGGCGGCGGGCGGGGCGGACGCCCTGGCCCTCACCCACCTGGACGCGCCGGTCTCGCGGATGTGCGACTCCTACGACATCGGCGAGCCGCCGGTGGGCCGCAGGGGCGACCTGGAGGGCCAGGCCCGGCTCACCGCCCGGCTGGGGCGGGCCCGGCCGCACTACGCCGACGGGGTCGACGACTGGCCGGAAGCGGTCGCCGGAGCGCTGGGCGTGCCCGTGTGGCTCGGCTCCTCCGGCCCGACCTCCGCGGACAAGGCGCTGATCGCGTCTGCCAGAGGCCGGGTTCTGCGGGCGGTCTAGACGTGGTGCCGCACGGCGGCGTGCACTGATCGTCTCCGCCGGAGGCCGGGTCCGGCCGCCGGTCTAGACGTGGTACTGCACGGCGGCGCGGGAGGCCAGGATCGGCTTGATGCGCTCGGCGATCACGGCCTGGTGCTCCGGGTGGTCCCGGTAGACGACGTAGTCCTCGACGCCGTCGAAGTCCGCGACCACCGCGAAGTCGTGGTTGCCGGCGCTCACCCCCGCGTCGGGACCGATCACGTAGGAGCGCAGCTGCGGGATCAGCTCCGGCAGCCTGCCCAGTCCGGCCGCGACGGCGGCCTTCTGCTCGTCGGTGGCGTCCTCGGTCCAGGCGAGCAGCACGATGTGGCGGAACATGGTCGGTCCTGTCTCCCTCGCGGTTCGGATGCCCGCCAGCGTACGGCGGGCCCCGCCGGTGCACGGCGGGCCCCGCCGATCTCCGGCCGTCCGGCTCCGGACCGGGACCTCCGGCGTCCGGTCCCGGTCCTTCTGGTCCCGGTCCTTCACCGTCCGGCTCCGGCCCCGGCCGTGCGGCCTCAGCCCCAGGCGAGCATGCGCAGCGGGTCCTCCAGCATGGCCCCGATGTCGCGCAGGAACAGCGAGCCGAGCTCGCCGTCCACCACCCGGTGGTCGAAGGAGAGCGCGAGCGTGCACACCTTGCGCACCGCGATCTGCCCGTCCACCACCCACGGCATGTCCCTGACCTGGCCGAGGGCCAGGATCGCGGACTCGCCCGGGTTGAGGATCGGCGTGCCGGCGTCCACCCCGAACACGCCCACGTTGGTGATCGTGATCGTGCCGCCCGCCATGTCCGCCGGTCGGGTGCGGCCGGCCCGCGCGGTCTCGGCCAGCTCCGCCAGGGCCGCCGCCAGTTCCGGCAGCGACAGGGACTGGGCGTCCTTGACGTTGGGCACGAGCAGGCCGCGGGGGGTCGCGGCGGCGATGCCCAGGTTCACGCGGTGCTTGACCACGATCTCCTGCGCCGCCTCGTCCCACACCGAGTTGATCATCGGATGGCGGCGGACCGCGACGAGCAGCGCCTTGGCGACCAGGAGCAGCGGCGAGACCCTGACCCCGGCGAAGTCGTCGAGGGCGCGCAGCCGCCCGACCGCCTCCATGGTCCCGGTCATGTCCACCTGGAGGAACTCGGTGACGTGCGGGGCGGTGAACGCCGAGGCCACCATGGCCTGGGCGGTCGCCTTCCGCACGCCCTTGACCGGGATCCGCTCCTCGTCCGCCGCCCCGGTCCGCGCCGCAGGCCGTACGGGTGCGGCCGCCGCCGCGTGCACGTCCTCCCGGGTGATCGAGCCCTGCGGCCCGGTCCCGGTGAGCGCGGCCAGGTCGATCCCGAGGTCCTTGGCGAGCTTGCGCACCGGGGGCTTGGCCAGCACCGCCACGCGTCCCGCCGCGGCCCCCGGACCGGTCGCGGCGGACGCCGGGCCCGGCACGCCGCCCGACTCCGCGCCCGGCGCGGCGGCCTGCGGAGCCGGTCCGGCGGCCGGCCGGTCCGGCACGGCGCTCCGCTCCGCGCCCGGCGCGGCGGGCGGCTGCTTGCGGGGGCGGCGCTTGGCCGCTCCCGGCTTGACGCCGTAGCCGACCAGGACGGGCTGGCGCTTCTCCCCTCCCCCCGCGGCGGTCCCGTTCCGGCCCGCCTCCGCGGGGACCGCCGGGACGGCCGGGACCATGTCGTCGGCCAGCGCCGCCCGGCCCGCGGGGGCGTCCGCCGGGGGCGGCGGGACCGGGGCCGGGGAGCCGTCGTCGACCGCGATGATGGGCCTGCCCACGTCGACGGTCTCGCCCTCCTCCGCCAGCAGGGCGGCGACCACGCCCTCGAACGGGCAGGGCAGCTCGACGACCGCCTTGGCGGTCTCGATCTCCACGATGGTCTGGTTCACCTTGACCGGGTCGCCGGCCTTCACGTGCCAGCGGACGATCTCCGCCTCGGTCAGGCCCTCGCCCACGTCGGGGAGCTTGAACTCCTTCACCGTCCCCCTCCTCAGAACGCGAACGCGCGGTCGACGGCGTCCAGCACCCGGTCCAGGTCCGGCAGGTAGTGATCCTCCAGCCGGGAGGGCGGGTACGGCGTGGACGGCCCGCCCACCCGCAGCACCGGCGCCTCCAGGTGGTAGAAGCACTCCTCGGTGATCCGGGCGGCCAGCTCGGCGCCGTAGCCGTTGAAGACGGGCGCCTCGTGCACCACGACGCACCGCCCGGTGCGCCGTACCGACTCCACGACCGCGGGCAGGTCCAGCGGGTTGAGCGAGCGCAGGTCCACGACCTCCAGCGAGCGGCCGTCCTCCTGGGCGGCCGCGGCCACCTCCAGGCAGGTCTTCACCATCGGCCCGTAGGCCAGCAGCGTGACGTCCGCGCCGGGCCGTACGACGCGGGCCCGGTCGAGGGGGAGCCAGTCCGCCGCGCCGGAGGTGTCGACCTCGGCCTTGTCCCAGTAGCGGCGCTTGGGCTCGAAGAAGACGACCGGGTCGTCGCACCGGATCGCCTGCTGGATCATCGCGTAGGCGTCCGCCGGGTTGGAGCAGGTCACCACGCGCAGGCCGGCGGTGTGCGTGAAGTACGTCTCGGGGGACTCGCTGTGGTGCTCCACCGCGCCGATGCCGCCGCCGCAGGGGATGCGGACCACGACGGGGAGCCTGAGCTTGCCCAGGGAGCGCATCGGCATCTTGGCGAGCTGGGTGATGATCTGGTCGGCGGCGGGGAAGACGAACCCGTCGAACTGGATCTCGCAGACCGGCCGGTAGCCGCGGAGCGCGAGGCCGATGGCCGTGCCGATGATGCCGGACTCGGCCAGCGGGGTGTCGATGACCCGCTGCTCGCCGAAGTCCTTCTGCAGGCCGTCGGTGACGCGGAACACGCCGCCGAGCTTGCCCACGTCCTCGCCCATGACGAGGACCTTGGGGTCGTCCTCCATCGCCTTGCGCATGCCCTCGTTCAGGGCCTTGGCCATGGTGAGCGTCGTCATCCCTCGACCCCCTCGTTCTCGAATCCGGCGAGGTAGGCGGCGAACTCGGCGCGCTCGGCCTCGATCAGCCGGTGCGGCTCGGCGTAGACGTGCTCGAACATCTCCATCGGCCCCGGGTCCGGCAGCTGCAGGCAGCGCCTGCGCACGTCCTTGCCGAGCTCGTCGGCCTCGGCGTCGACCCCGTCGAAGAACGCCTGGTCGGCGAGCCGGTTGCGGACCAGGTAGGCCTTGACCCGCTCGATCGGGTCCTTGAGCTTCCAGGCCTCCAGCTCGTCGGCCAGCCGGTAGCGGGTCGGGTCGTCGGAGGTGGTGTGCGCGCCCATCCGGTAGGTGTAGGCCTCGATCAGCACCGGGCCCTGCCCGGAGCGGGCGTCGGCCAGCGCCTTGCGGGTGACCGCCAGGCAGGCGAACACGTCGTTGCCGTCCACCCGGACGCCGGGGAAGCCGAACCCGCTGGCCCGGCGGTAGAGCGGGATGCGCGACTGCTTCTCCAGCGGCTCGGAGATGGCCCACTGGTTGTTCTGGCAGAAGAACACCACCGGGGCGTTGAACACCGACGCCCAGATGAACGACTCGTTCACGTCGCCCTGGGAGGTGGCGCCGTCGCCGAAGTAGACGATCGAGGCCGCGCCGTCCTCGCCGACGGCCCCGTCGCGCTGGATGCCCATGGCGTAGCCGACCGCGTGCAGGGTCTGGCTGCCGATCACGATCGTGTAGAGGTGGAAGTTGTGCTCGGCGGGGTCCCAGCCGCCGTGGTTGACCCCCCGGAACAGGCCGAGGAGGTTGACCGGGTCCACCCCGCGGCACCAGGCCACGCCGTGCTCCCGGTAGGTCGGGAACGCCATGTCCGCGTCGGTCAGGGCCCGGCCGGAGCCGATCTGCGCGGCCTCCTGGCCGAGCAGCGAGGCCCACAGGCCCAGTTCGCCCTGGCGTTGCAGGGCGACGGCCTCCAGGTCGATCCGGCGCACCATGACCAGGTCGCGGTAGAGGCCGCGGATCTCCTCGGGTGTCAGGTCGATGTCGTAGTCGGGGTGCTCGACCCGCTCCCCCTCCGGGGTCAGCAACTGGACGAGCTCGGGGGGTGCCTGGGCACCGCGAGAGGCGTCGGCTGTCACGTGCCGCTCCTGTGTGCTCGGGGCCGTCCGAGCGGGGTCGCCGCTCGTGTCCGGCCGGTTAGCGACGCATCGGATCCGGTCGATGATGGTTCGTCTGCGCTTGTGGACATCGTGGCAGACGTCACATACCTGCGCGCAAGCCCTGCTCCGGCCTCCATACGGTCCCCGTTCCCCTCCGGCCCCCTTTACACCCGTGCGGAGCGGATGCCCTTCGCACCGGTACGGGACGCGCGCCCGCCCGGCCCTCCCCGGACCGGGGCGGACCCGGCGACGGGCCGCCGGCGGGGACCGTTACGCTTGAGGCGCCCAACCGACCCCGCTGCACCCTGGAGGAACACCGTGGCGCGCGTCATCGTCGACGTCATGCTGAAGCCCGAGATTCTCGACGCCCAGGGGCAGGCCATCGCCCGGGCGCTCCCGCGGCTCGGCTTCTCCGGCGTCTCCGCGGTACGGCAGGGCAAGCGGTTCGAGGTGGAGCTCGACGGCCCGGCCGACGAGGCCGCCCTTTCGGACATCCGCAAGATGGCCGAGACCCTGCTGGCCAACACCGTGATCGAGGACTACAGGGTCACCGTCGAAGAGTAGTCGGCCGGATATATCAGCAAAATCCCTCTGTGCCGGTTAAATCCATCCCTGGGGGCATCCCACACCACGTCCTGACTAACAGTGGATAACATCACAGTTATTTTGCGGTTAGCCCGGATTCCCCAGGGAAACCTTCACTGGGTGACGTCTGGCCCGGGAGGGATCCGGTGGATTTCGAGTTCTCATTGGCTCTGCCAAGAGAGGCCGTCGGCATTCCGATGGTCCGCAGGATTCTCGGCGACTCCCTGGCCTTCCGCGGTGTGACGAGGAGCTGCGTCTCCGACATCCTGCTCGCGGTCACCGAGGCGTGCACCAACGCCGTGCGCCACGGCGGCCCGGACAACCGCTACGAGGTCGAGGCCGCCATCGGCCCCGACCGCTGCGACGTGCGCATCACCGACCGGGGCCGCGGTCTCGTCCGGGTGCCGGACCACTACCCGCCGAACGACATCGAGAACGGCCGCGGCATCCTGATCATGCAATCCGTGGTGGACGAGATCTCCTTCGACATCGCCCCCGGCCGCGGCACCACCGTGCACCTGCGCAAGCGGCTCCGCCGCCACGACGGCCCCGCCCCCGCGCGCCCCCGCGAGCTGGCCGCCGTCTGACCTCTTCCGGCCGCGTCCGTCCCGCCCCGCGGCGCCGCGGGTCCCGTGATCAGGATTCCCGGCCGCGGGCAGGTCACCGCCGGATCCGGGGCGCGGGCCGTACACCTCGTTGTGAGCTCTCCCCGGAGAGCGGATAGCCTGGGCGCACCGCCGCAGACCGCCGTCCGATGTGTGAGACGTCGGCGCGGTGCTCGTTTGTGGAGGGGAACGCTGTCATGAGTGCTGCCCGCGTGGGCGTCGTCACTTTTCCCGGGACTCTTGACGATCAGGACGCGGCCCGTGCCGTGCGCCATGCGGGGGGCGAAGCCGTCCCGCTGTGGCACGCCGACCCCGATCTCAAGGGGGTGGACGCGGTCTTCCTGCCCGGCGGGTTCTCCTACGGGGACTACCTCCGGTGCGGGGCGATCTCCAGGTTCGCGCCGCTGATGGAGGAGCTGATCCCCGCCGCCAGGGCCGGGCTCCCCGTCCTGGGGACCTGCAACGGCTTCCAGATCCTCTGCGAGGCCCACCTGCTGCCCGGCGCGCTGATGCGCAACGCCGGGCTTCACTATGTCTGCCGCGACCAGGGCATCCGGGTGGAGAACACCGCCACCCCCTGGACCTCGGACTTCACCGAGGGCCAGGAGATCGTGCTGCCGGTCAAGCACGGCGAGGGCCGCTACGTCGCGGACCCGGCCACCCTCGCGGCGATCGAGGCGGGCGGCCAGGTCGTCTTCCGCTACACCGGGGGCAACCCCAACGGCTCCCTGAACGACATCGCCGGCATCCGCAACGAGGCCGGCAACATCGTCGGCCTGATGCCCCACCCCGAGCACGCCGTCGAGGACCTGACCGGCGCCCCGAGCACGGACGGCCGCGCCTTCTTCACCTCGATCCTCAAGAAGCTGGTGAACACGTGAGCGAGCGGAGCGAGCGAGCCGATAGACACAGCAACGTCGCGAACGCGGCCGACGGAGGAGGCCGCGTGAACCCTGACGTGAACCTCGACACCGTCAAGCGCGCCGCGGACACCCCCGACGAGCGCCAGCCGTACGCCGAGCTGGGCATGAAGCGCGACGAGTACGACCGGGTCAAGGAGATCCTCGGCCGCCGGCCGACCAGCTCCGAGCTGGCCATCTACAGCGTCATGTGGAGCGAGCACTGCTCCTACAAGTCCTCCAAGGTGCACCTGCGGCAGTTCGGCACCAAGGCCCCGCAGTCCGACGCGCTCCTGGTCGGCATGGGCGAGAACGCCGGCGTCGTTGACATCGGCGACGGCTGGGCGGCCACCTTCAAGATCGAGTCGCACAACCACCCGTCCTACGTCGAGCCGCACCAGGGCGCGGCCACCGGCGTCGGCGGCATCGTCCGCGACATCATGTCGATGGGCGCGCGGCCGATCGCGGTCATGGACGCCCTGCGCTTCGGCGGCGCCGACCAGGCCGACACCCGCCGGGTGCTGCCCGGCGTGGTGGAGGGCATCAGCCACTACGGCAACTGCCTGGGCCTGCCCAACATCGGCGGCGAGGTCGTCTTCGACCCCTGCTACATCGGCAACCCGCTGGTCAACGCCCTGTGCGTGGGCCTGCTCCGCAAGGACCAGATCAAGCTGGCCATCGCGCCGGGCGCGGGCAACAAGGTCGTGCTCTTCGGCGCGCTGACCGGCCCCGACGGCATCGGCGGCGCGTCGGTGCTGGCGAGCGCCACCTTCGAGGACGAGTCCCAGGCCAAGCGCCCCAGCGTGCAGGTCGGCGACCCGTTCATGGAGAAGCTGCTGATCGAGTGCTGCCTGGAGCTCTACCAGGCCGACGTGGTCGTCGGCATCCAGGACCTCGGCGCGGCCGGCGTCTCCTGCGCCACCACCGAGCTCGCGGCCAAGGGCACCGGCGGCATGGACGTCAGGCTGGACCTCGTCCCGCTGCGCGACCCGTCGCTGCGGCCCGAGGAGATCCTGATGAGCGAGTCGCAGGAGCGCATGATGGCGGTCGTCGCCCCCGACGACATCGACGCCTTCATGGCGATCTGCGCCAAGTGGGACATCCCCGCGACCGTGATCGGCGAGGTCACCGACTCCGGCCGCCTGGTCATGACCTGGCACGGCGAGACCATCGTGGACATCCCGCCGGGCACCGCGGCCGACGAGGGCCCGGTCTACGAGCGGCCCTTCCACGAGCCGGCCGGGCAGGCCGCGCTCAACGCCTCCTCGCCCGCGGACCTGCCGCGCCCCGAGGACCTGCGCGCCGCGCTGCTGCAGCTGCTCGGCTCGCCGAACCTGGCCTCCAAGGAGTGGGTGACCTCCCAGTACGACCGGTACGTCCGGGGCAACACCGTGCTGGCCCAGCCCGCCGACGCCGGGGTGCTGCGGATCAGCGAGGCCATGCCCGGCGCCGAGGAGACCACCCGCGGCATCGCGCTGGCCACCGACGGCAACGGCCGCTACGCCCGGCTGGACCCCTACGCCGGGGCGCAGCTCGCCCTGGCGGAGGCCTACCGGAACGTCGCGGTGACCGGCGCCGTCCCGCTCGCGGTCACCAACTGCCTCAACTTCGGCTCCCCCGAGGACCCCGAGGTCATGTGGCAGTTCTCCGAGGCCGTGCGCGGCCTGGCCGACGCCTGCAAGACCCTGGGCGTCCCGGTGACCGGCGGCAACGTCTCGTTCTACAACCAGACGGGCTCCACCCCGATCCACCCGACCCCGGTCGTGGGCGTGCTGGGCGTGATCGAGGACGTGGCCAAGCGGGTGCGCAGCGGCTTCACCGGCACCGGCGAGAAGGTCGTCCTGCTCGGCGAGACCAGCGCGGAGTTCGGCGGTTCGGAGTGGGCGCACGTCGCCCACGGCCACCTGGGCGGCCTCCCGCCCGAGGTGGACCTGGAGGCCGAGCGCGCCCTCGGCCGGGTGCTCACCGAGGCCGCCGCGCAGGGCCTGCTCACCGGCTCCCACGACCTGTCCGACGGCGGCCTGGCCATCGCCCTGGCCGAGGCGTGCCTCGCCCAGGGCATCGGCTGCACGGTCTCGCTCACGGGCGACGACGCGTTCGTCGACCTGTTCAGCGAGTCGGCCTCCCGCGCGCTGGTGACCGTCCGGCCGGAGTCCTTCGAGGCCTTCGCCGAGCTGTGCGCGGCCCACGAGGTGCCCTGCTACGGCCTGGGCACCACCGGCGGCGCCTCGCTGGTCGTCGAGGGCGTCCTGGACATCCCGGTCGCCGAGCTCAGGGAGACCCACACGGGCACGCTCCCGGCCATCTTCGGCTGATCCACGCACGACGGAGGGGTACGGCTCACGCGGGCCGTACCCCTCCGCCTTTTCGCGGGACGATGTCCGGTCGGGCGAGGTCCCGCCCGCTACCGCGCTGCGAGGCTCAGGAGAGCAGCTCCCGTATCGTGACGGTGACGGGAAAGGGCGCCATGAGCCGGAGTTTCTCCCGCTCGATGCCGATCGGCACGTAGGCGCCGGTGGTGTCGTCCAGCTCGTACACGTGGACGACGGGGAGGCTGTTCTCGTTCTCGATCCGCCAGAAGTGGCGGATACCGGCCTGTGCGTACCGCTCAGGCTTGACCTTCCGGTCGCGCTCCTCCGAGTCGGGTGAGACCACCTCGACCGCGAGGACGACCTCCTCGGGCCGGTAAGTCGTGCGCTCCAGCCCCGTCCCGGGGGGTTCCCGGACGACCATGACGTCCGGCTCCGGCCGCTGACGCCGCCCCAGCGTGACCGTCATCTCCCGCACCACGTCGAGGCCTTCCGGTGCCGCGGACCGCAGCACTCGGGTGAGGTTGTCGATGACCCTCATGTGGAACTTGGTCTGCGGGGACATCACGATGAGGGCTCCATCGACGAGTTCGAGGCGGCGCGGCGCTTCGGGGGGGAGCCGGTCGAGATCCTCGGCGACCCAGCCGTCGGCCGGCGGGTAGAACCAGGAAGGCAGCACTTCAGCGGTCATCTCGTCCCCCTCCGAATCCGTTGTCACTTTAGGGTTCACCTCCGTCCGTCTCAGGTCTTTCCACGGATTCCTCTCCCGCCCACCTTCTCATTCCCGGCGAATGATTACATTCATCCGCCGCCGGGTCGCGGGCCGCCGGTCGCATCCGGTACGGACGCTTACCGGCGGAGGTCCAGCGGGGTTTCCGCAGGGGTCCCGTAAGGTTTCCGCGGGGGTCCCGCGGGATCTCCGCACAGGGTTTCCGCGCGGTGGTCCCCGGGAGCGGAAAGGCGTTGGCGGCACCGGCGGTGTGCCTGGATAATCGGGGCGTTCGGGGGAACCCGCCCACGGGGCGGGGCGGACGCCACAGGGGGTCACGGGACCCCCGACGAATACGGAGGCCACTGTGCCGACGAACGACTCGACGGCCGCGCCGGAGGCCGGCAGCGCCGGGCCCGAGCCGTACCTCCCTCCGGCGACCCAGCCGGTCCGCGCGGTGGTCTGGGTGATGCACCTGGCCCTGCCGATGCTCGGGCTCTGGCTGCTGCTCGCCCAGCCCCGTCTCAACGCCCGGTGGCAGGACAACCCCGCCCACTTCTGGCTGATCAACGTCGTGGCCGTGATCAGCCTGGTCCTGGGCGCGCTGGTCAGCCGGTCCGCCTCCCGGCGCGCGGACGCCCGGCTGCTCCTGGTCTCGCTGGTCTTCCTGGGCAGCGCCGGCTTCTTCTTCGTGCACGGCCTGACCACCCCCAAGGTCGTCCTCGGCGGGCCGAGCCGCGGGTTCGACCTGTCCCACCCGGTCGGCCTCCTGGTCGCCGCGGCCTTCGCGTTCGCCTCGGCGCTGCCGCTGGGCGAGCGGGCGGCCGGGGCCGTGCTCCGGTCGCGCAACCTGCTGCGCGGCGCGCTCGCCGCGCTGGTCACCGGCTGGGGGGCGGCCTGCCTGGTGCCGGGCCTCACCCCGCTGAGCGCCAGGCCGCCCGCGCACGGCGCCGACCTCGGCGGGGCCGAACTGCTCGCCGTCGCCCTGTACGGCGCCGCCGCGGTGATGGTGTTCCGGCTGCACCGCAGGCGACCGGCGGCGATGCTGATCAGCCTGGTCACCGCCTACGCCCTGCTCGCCGAGGCGGTGGTCGCGGGGATGTCCCACCACAACTGGCACCTGTCCTGGTGGCTCTGGCACGTGCTGCTCACCCTGGCCTTCGCCTTCGTCGCCTACAGCGCCCACCTGCAGTTCCGTCGGGAGGGCTCCGGTGCCGGGCTGTTCGACTCGGTGGCGCTGAGCGCGACCGTCCGCAGGATGCGCGGCGAGTACGCCCAGGCGCTGGAGGAGCTCGTCACCCACCTGCGCCGCCGGGAGGACGGCAGGCCGGGCGGCGGGGCGGGCGACGGGACCGGCGCCGGGGTCCCGGTCGCGACCAGGCTCGCGGGCAAGTTCGGGCTCACCGAGGCGCAGGCCGCCGTGCTCGACCGGGCGGGCGAGGCGCTGGCCACCGAGCGCGAGCTGTCCGAGCGGCTGGCCGCCCTGGTGGACCTGGGCAACCGGGCCCGGGTGGGCCTGCCCGAGGGCGAGCTGCTCTCCCACGCGATGGAGCGGGTACGGCAGGCCTACGGCGACGTGCGCATCAGCCTGGTCGCGGACGGGCGGGTCGTGGTCGGCTCCGCCGCGTACACCGCGCAGGACTTCCCCGGCGGCGGGCCGATCCGGCGCGGCGGCGCGGTCCTGCACCCGCTGACCGTCAAGGGCCGCCTCGCCGGGGCGCTGGAGGTCCCGGTGGGCCTGACCTCGCAGGACGAGGCGCTCGCGGCGACCCTGGCCGCGCAGCTCTCGATCTCCCTGGAGAACGCCCGGCTCTACCAGGAGCTGGAGGGGCTCTTCCGCAACTACATGTCCCCGGACGTGGCGCAGGCGCTGCTGGCCGATCCGCGCCGGGCCGAGCTCGGCGGCGAGCTGGTCGAGCTGACCGCGCTCTTCGCCGACCTGAAGGGCTTCACGAGCTTCTCCGAGCGGGTCGCGCCCGGGGAGATCGTCGACATGCTGAACCGCTACCACGGCGCGGCCGTGCCGATCGTGCTCGCCAACGGCGGCACGATCGTGCAGTTCGTCGGCGACGCGATGCTGGCGCTGTTCAACGCCCCGGCCCGGCAGCCCGACCACGCCGAGGCCGCGGCCCGGGCGGCGCTGGCCATGCAGGAGGCCGCCGAGGAGATCGCCGCCGGCACGCCCGGCTACCCCCGGTTCAGGATCGGGATCAACACCGGGCCCGCGCTGGTCGGCAACATCGGCAGCCCCCAGCTGCGCGGGTTCAACGCGATGGGCGACTGCGTGAACGTGGCCGCCCGGCTGGAGGGCGTGGCCGAACCCGGTACCGTCGTGATCGGCCAGAGCACCCTCGACCGGATCGGCCCCGGGGCGAAGGTCCAGCCGCTGGGCGGGCTGAGCCTCAAGGGCAAGGAGCATCCCGTGCACGCCTACGTCCTGTCCGGGCTGACCTGATCCGGCCGGAGCGGGAGCCCGGACCTCACCGCGGGGCCGCCGCACCGGACCGCACCCCGCCGGACCACACCCCGCCGGAACGACCGGCGCCGCACGCCGTCGTACCGGCCCGCCACCCCGTGTCGACCAGCATCCCCTCCAGGAGGCACCCGTGAGCCCGTCCCCCTCCCCGTCCGTGTCCGAACCGGGCGAGTTCCTCTCCCTGCTCACCCCCGAGGAGGCCGCTGGGCTGCGCACGGCCGGGCGGCCCCGGAGGTGGGACCGGGGCGCGACGCTGATGGCCGAGGGCGACGCGTCCGACTGGGTGCTCGTGCTGACGTCCGGCCGGGTGAAGATCTCCTCGCACACGTCCTCCGGCACCGAGGTCGTCCTCGCCGTGCGCGGGCCCGGCGCGCTGCTCGGCGAGTTCTCGGCCATCGACGGCCTGCCGAGGTCGGCCACGGTCACCGCGCTGGAGCCGGTCGAGGGCATCGCGGTCCGCGACTTCCCGGCGTTCCTGCGCGAGCACGGCCGAGTCGCCGTACTGCTCCTGCAGACGGTGACCGGCCGGGTCCGCGACGCCGACCGCAAGCGGATCGAGTACGGCGCGTTCGACACCGCCGGCCGGGTCGCCACCCGGCTCCTGGAACTGGCCGAGCGGTACGGCGAGCAGGCGGGCGGCGCGGTCCGGGTGGCGCTGCCGCTCTCCCAGGACGAGCTGGCCGGCTGGACGGGTTCCTCCCGCGAGGCGGTCAGCAAGGCCCTGCGCTCGCTCCGGGACCGGGGGCTGATCGAGACCGGCCGCCGCCGAGTGGTCATCCACGACATGGAGGGGCTGCGCAGGCGCGCGAGGTGACCGGCCACCCGACCCGGGACAAAACGGACGTACAGTGTGCGTCAGACTGGTCGGCATGGTCGCGATCCCCCAGGACCTCCCCGGCTCGCCCGAATACTCCGCCAGGCTCCGCTACGCCTGGCGCGTCTGCTCGGTCACGAGTCTCGGGCTGGTGCTGATCGGCGTCTCCGGAAGCACCCTGAACGTCGCCCTCCCGGCGGTGGTCCGGCACTTCCGGGCCGACGCCTTCGCCTCCGGCTGGATCCTGCTCTCGTTCATGCTCGTCAACACGGCGACCCTGGTGTTCTTCGGCAGGGTCGCCGACCTCCTCGGCCGCCGGGAGGTCTACCTCGCCGGATTCGCCCTCTTCACCGCCGCCTCGCTGCTCGCGGGGCTCTCCCCCGGCGTCTGGTTCCTGATCGCGATGCGGGTGCTCCAGGCGGTCGGCGCGGCGATGATCCTGGCCAACGGGACCGTGATCATCACCGACGCCTTCCCGCCCGACCGGCTCAGCCAGGGCATGGGCGTCTACATCGGCACGCTCTCGGTGGCCCAGCTCGCCGGCCCCACCCTGGGAGGGCTGATCGCCGAGACGGCCGGCTGGCAGTGGATCTTCTGGGTGAACGTGCCGGCCGGGCTGATCGCCTTCGGCTGGGGCGCGTTCGCCCTGCGCAAGGCCGACCGCGATCCGCAGGGTCCCCGCGAGCCGGTGGACGCGGCGGGCAACCTGGTGGTCTTCGCGCTGCTGTCCGCCGCGCTCGTCGCGCTCTCCGAGGCGGGCTCGCGCGGCCCCGGCAGCCCGGTCGTGATCACCGGCGCGGTGGTCGCGGCACTCCTGGTCCCGGTCCTCGTCGCCGTGGAGCGCCGCGCCTCCCACCCCGTGCTCGACGTGCGCCTGTTCGGCAAGCGCGTGCTGGCCTTCGCCAACCTCGCCTCGTTCTGCAACGCGCTGGCCCGCTCGGCGCTGATCCTGCTGGTCGCCCTCTACTTCCAGGCGGCCAGGGGCGTCGACGCCGTCACCGCCGCCCTGGGCGTGCTCCCGGTCCCGATCGGCATGGCCCTCGCCTCCCCGCTCGCGGGCGCCCTCGGCCGCCGGGTCTCCCCCTACGCGCTCTCGGTCGGCGGCTCCCTGTTCAGCGCCTCCGGGCTCGGGATCCTGCTGCTCAACACCGCGCCCGCCACGCCGTACTGGGTCGTCGGCGCGGGGTTGTTCCTGTGCGGCTGCGGCAGCGGGACGTTCCTCACCGGGAACACCACCCAGGTCATGAAGGCCCTGCCGCCCGGGAGCCTCGGCGTGGTGAACGGCTTCCGCCTCATGATCATGAACGTGGGGATCGTGCTCAGCGTCGCCGTCACGCTGAGCGTGCTCACCGGCTCGGTCAGCCCGCGGCTGCGCGACCAGGTCTACGCGGGCACGCTCTCCCGCGTCTCCCCGGTCGCCGTGGAGCAGCTCATGGACGGCTTCCAGAGGACGTACGGCGTGCTGTTCGCCGTCGCCCTGACCGGCGCCCTGCTGGCCGCCCTGGCCGGAAACCCCCGGGAGGCGTCCCCCGCCCGGTGAGCGCCCCGGCGGGGCGCCCGCCGCGGGGGCGGCCCGCCGCGCCGTCCGTGCGGGCGCCGTACCCGACCGGATCGGGCCCGCGGATGTCGGGTCCGGCCCGGCCGCCCGCACCTAGCGTGAACCTCGTGAGGGAAGGAGAGCCGGGAGTGCTGGAGCGGCTCAACCAGGCCATGGAGTACATCGAGCGGCACCTCGACTCCGAGATCGAGACGGCCGAGCTGGCGCGGATCGCCGCCACGTCGGAGTACCACTTCCGGCGGCTGTTCTCCGCGCTGGCGGGCCTGCCGCTCTCGGAGTACGTCCGCCGCAGGCGGCTCACCGTCGCGGGCGCCGAGGTGCTCGCCGGGAAGGAGACGCTGCTCGACGTCGCGGTGCGCTACGGCTACGGCTCGGGTGAGGCGTTCGCCCGCGCGTTCCGCGCCCTGCACGGCGTCGGCCCCGGCGAGGCCAGGCGGACCGGCGCCGCCCTGTACTCCCAGCCCCGGATGTCCTTCCGCCTCGTCGTCGAAGGGAGCAGCGGCATGCGGTACCGGATCGTGGAGAAGGACGGGTTCCGGCTCGTGGGCAGGAGGACCCGCGTCCCCCTCGTCCACGAGGGGATGAACCCGGCGATCGTCGAGTTCACCCGGGGCCTCGGGAAGGAGGCCCTGGCGCGCATCGCGGCCCTGTCGGACCAGGAGCCGGAGGGCCTCGTCAACGTGGCCCACGACATCGCCGAGCCGCGGGAGGAGGGCAGCGAGCTCGACTACTACTGCGCCGCGGCGACGGGCGGCGAGGCGCCCGAGGGCATGGACGTCCTGGAGGTCCCGGCGGGCACCTGGGCGGTCTTCGAGGCCTCGGGCCCGTCCCCGCAGACCGTGCAGTACCTGTGGCGGGACGTCTACACCCAGTGGTTCCCCTCCAACCCGTACGTGAGCCGGCCGGGCCCGCAGATCACCCGCACGGTGTTCTCGCCGGACGGCCGGGAGGCGGAGGCCGCGCTCTGGATCCCCGTGGAGCGGACCACCGGCTGACCGGGCGGCGACCGCACGCGCGTCCGCCGTACCCGGTCCCCCGGGCCGGGTACGGCGGGCGCGTGCGGAGTCAGGAACCGATCTTCCGGCCCCGGGTGTGCCAGGCCACCGCGACCGACGGGCGGGGCTGGCTCTCCCCGCCGTCGGGCCAGTGGCTGGCGGGGGTCTCGGGCGAGGCGCCGTCGACCTCGCCCGGGTGCTGCACCGCGACGAAGACGCTGCGCTGGTCCGCGGTGATGAACGGGCCGCAGGTCTCCGCGCCGATCGGCACGGTGAGGAACTGGCGCAGGTGGCCGCGCTCGGAGCCGGTGACCGGCATGACGAACAGGCCGTCGTTGGAGCCGAGGGCGTTGCCGTCCGTGGAGATCCACAGGTTGCCGTCGCGGTCGAAGGCGACGTTGTCCGGGCAGGAGATCGGCGAGACCCTGCTCTTGTCGAACCCGGCGAAGTACGTCGAGGGGTCGGCCGGGTCGCCGCAGACCAGCGGGAGCGACCAGGCGAAGGTCGTGGCCGCGGCGTCGTCGCGGCGCTCGGTGATCTCCAGCACGTGGCCGTGCTTGTTGGCGGGGCGCGGGTTGGCCTCGTCCACCTGGGCCGGGGTCCGGTTGGAGTTGTTGGTCAGCGCCAGGTAGACGCCGCCGGTGACGGGGTTGCGCTCGATGTCCTCGGGGCGGTCCATCTTGGTCGCGCCGGCCTTGTCGGCGGCCAGGCGGGTGAAGACCAGGACCTCCGCGGCGGTCATGCCCGGCACGTGCGAGACGTTCCCGGTGACCAGCGGGATCCACTCGCCCGAGCCGTCGAACCGCCCGTCGGCGGGGAGCTTCCCGGAGCCGTCGATCTCCGCGGCGGGGCTGTCGCCGGTGAACCTGGCGACGTACAGCGTGCCCTCGTCGAGCAGGGTGCGGTTGTGCCGGTCGAAGCCGGGGATGTAGCGCTTCTTCGAGACGAACTTGTAGACGTACTCGAAGCGGGAGTCGTCGCCCATGTAGGCCACGACCCGGCCGTCCCCGGCGAGGGTGGTGGTGGCGCCCTCGTGGGCGAAGCGGCCCAGGGCCGTGCGCTTGACCGGGGTGGAGCCGGGGTCGAACGGGTCGATCTCCACGATCCAGCCGAAGCGGTTGGCCTCGTGCGGGTGCCTGGACAGGTCGAAGCGCTCCTCCACGCGCTCCCAGCCGCGGCCGCTCGGCTTGGTCGAGGCGGTGTCGATGCCGTACCGCTTGAGCCCGGCCTTCTGCTCCTCGGGAGCTCCGCCGCCCATCGCGAAGTACTGGTTGAAGTTCTCCTCGGCGGTCAGCACGGTGCCCCACGGGGTGGTGCCGCCCGCGCAGTTGTTCAGCATGCCGAGGACGGTGGCGCCCTTCGGGTCTGCGGCGGTCTTCAGCAGGTCGCTGCCCGCCGCCGGACCGGTGAAGCGCATGGGGGTCTGCGCGGTGATGCGGCGGTTGTAGCGGCGGCGACCCCGGGTGACCAGCCTCCACTGACCGCTGTTCCCGACCCGCTCGATCTCGACCACCGAGCCGCCGTGCGCGGCCAGGCCGATCCTGATCTGCTCCTCGGTCGCGGACGCCCCACCGGTGTAGCCGCGGAACATGAGCGCCTCGTCGGAGTACTCGTGGTTCACCCAGAGCAGGCCGCGGTGGCCGCCCATCGGGAAGAACGTCACGAAGTCGCAGTTGTAGCCGAACTGCTGGGCCTGCGCCTCGGCGCTCTGGTTCTCGTAGTCGAACTCCGGGGCGCCGGGCAGGACCGGGTCGCCCCAGCGCACGACGGGGGCCGACTCGTAGCCCTCGGGCACCGTGAGGCGGTCCTCCCGGTTCGGCGCGACGGCCGCGAAGCGGAGGCCTCCCCGGCCGCCGTTCCCGTGGCCGTGCCCGCGGCCGAGGCCCTGGGCCTCCGCCCCGGGGTCGGCGGCGGCGGGTGCGGCTCCCGCCACGCCGATCGCGCCCGCCCCGACCGCGACGGCGCCGAGCGCTCCCGCCCGGAGCATTCCGCGGCGGGACAGGACCGAGGTGACCACGTCGCCGAAGTACGTGTTGTCGCCGGTGTTCGGGACATCGTGCGCGCAGGCGTTGCCGCAGCGGAATTCGCAGGTCAGTGCGGACCGCCCGCTCTTGTGCGGGCTGTTGAGCAGCGGGAGCGTTCGGCGCGGCGACGGGTTCGCCACAGGGGCCTCCAAGGTTGTGCACAGGCGTTTCCGAGCGGGGACGCTACGGGCGCCGGCCGAACCCGAGGTGAACGAGGTTTGCCCGGGTGATGAACCGTTCGTCATCGATGTCCGATCGGCTCACCGTCCGGGCGGTCCCGCCACCCGGAGGAACCTGCGCTCCGGAGCGGGTGATCCGGCCGTCCGGACGGCCCGGCCGCCGGGGCGGGCGGGCATGATGGGAGGCGTGCCGCCTCACAAGCCCGACCCCGAGAGGGTCCGCACCGCCCTGGACGCCCAGCTGACCGCCCTGGACGAGCCCCCCTACGACGGGCCGGAGGGTCTCGGCACCCTGCTGGGCGCGTGCGCGGCCGCGGTCATGCGCGCCTACGAACGGGAGGTCCGGCCGGAGCGGGAGGCCGCGCGGCTGGCCGTACGGCACCTGCTGGACCGGCTGGCCGCGGCGGCGCCGGGGCGGACCGTCGAGGTGCGGGTCCCGCCGCACGCGGCCGTGCAGTGCGTGGAGGGCCCCCGGCACACGCGGGGCACCCCGCCGAACGTGGTGGAGACGGACGCCCGGACTTGGCTGGAGCTGGCCACCGGCCGGTTGACGTGGGCCGACGCGATGGCGGCGGGCCGTGTCTCGGCGAGCGGGGCCCGCGCGGACCTCTCGGACCACCTGCCGGTCGCCTGAGCGCGCCCGCTCAGGGGACGTCGATCCGCACGCCGAACCGCTCCTCCAGGCAGCGCTCCTGGAGATCCGGGGGCAGGTCCATGCAGACGCCCGCCCGGCTGAAGAACCAGGCGACGAGCGCCGCGGCGACGATCAGCGTGAGGACGCTCAGGCCGATGCCCACCCAGGCCCGTCCCCGGTTGGAGTCCTTGGAGACCGCGACGAAACCGACGATCAGGCCGGCGACCGCCGTCAGCGTTCCCAGTCCGCAGGCGAACAGCAGGAAGAGGCTGACGATTCCGAGCACGAGCGCGGCGGTGCCGATGCCCCCGCCGCGCCCGGTCGCGGGACGGCCGCCGGGGGGAGGCGCCGGGTACTGCGCCGGGCCTCCCGGATATGTGGGACCGCCCGGCCAGGGTGCCTGCGGCGAGCCCGGCGGGGCGGAGGAGTACGGCCCGCCCGCGGGCGGCGCCTGATATGGAGATCCGCCTGACGGCGGAGCGGAGGGGGCGTACGGGTGCGCTCCGGTGGGTGCTCCCGGTGGTCCGCCGTACGGACCGCCGGGCCCCCCGGCCGGTGGCCCGCCGTACGGACCCCCGGGCCCTTCGGCGTGCGGGTCTCCGTGCGGATCGGGCCTTTCAGCGCGCGGGCCGCCGTGCGGGTCGCCGGGCCCTCCGGCGGGTGGACCGCCGTGCGGGTCGCCGGGCGTCGGCGCGGACGGCCGGTCCGGCGGGAAGTCCTCGCCCACCGGCTCGGTGGCCTGGGACGGGACGGGTGACAGGCCGGGAGGAGGGGTCGGCGGCTCGTAGCGCGACGGCCCCGAGGCGCCCGCCCCGATGGAGGGCGAGGGGCTTCCGGGAGGTCCCGGCTCGGCCCGGAGCGGCTCCGGCACCTCCGGCGCCTCCGGCACGTCCGGATGCGCCGGCCTCGGCTCCTCCGGCGGCCTCGGCTCTCCCGGCCTCGGCGCCTCCGGCGCGTCCGGATGCGCCGGCCTCGGCTCCCCCGGCTCACGCCGCGGTTCGGGCTGGTCTGGGTCCACAGGTGTCGTCACGTCCGCTCTCCCGACGCGTAGAGATGCCGGAGACCCCACTTTCCCCCGGCCTCCGCCAACGGCGCGGACCGGCGCGGCAAACCGCGGACGATCGTTCGGTCAGGGTGTCGCAAGCCGGAGAGGCGGCCCCGGGGTACGAGCAGACGGAAGGCCGACCTAGACTGAAGCACGTGCTGAAGGGCGACGGCCATCTGAGCCATGACCTTGACCCCCATGACCGACCCCCGAAAGACGCCTGCGGTGTCTTCGGCGTATGGGCCCCCGGGGAGGAAGTCTCCAAACTCACCTACTACGGGCTGTACGCGTTGCAACACCGCGGACAGGAATCCGCCGGCATCGCGGTCAGCGAAGGCAGCCGCATCCTCGTCTACAAGGACATGGGCCTGGTGGCCCAGGTCTTCGACGAGTCGGTGCTGGGCACCCTCCGCGGCCACCTGGCCATCGGCCACTGCCGCTACTCGACCACCGGGTCGAGCGTCTGGGAGAACGCCCAGCCGACGCTGAGCTCCACCGACGGCGGCGGGCTCGCGCTCGCGCACAACGGCAACCTGATCAACACCCGGGAGCTGGCCGAGCGTCTGGCTCCGGGCACCACCAGGGCGACCACCGACACCGAGGTGCTGGCCGCGCTGCTGGCCCAGGACCGCAGCCAGCCCGTCGAGGACGCGGCGGCCGAGCTGCTCCCCCAGGTGAAGGGCGCCTACTCCCTCGTCTTCATGGACGAGAAGACGCTCTACGCCGCCCGCGACCCGCAGGGCATCCGCCCGCTGGTCCTCGGCCGCCTGGAGCGCGGCTGGGCGGTCGCCTCCGAGACCGCCGCCCTCGACATCGTGGGCGCCACCTTCGTCCGGGAGATCGAGCCGGGCGAGCTCCTGACCATCGACGAGCGCGGCGTGCGGTCCCGCAGGTTCGCGCTGGCCGAGCCCAAGGGCTGCCTGTTCGAGTACGTCTACCTGGCCCGCCCCGACACCACCATCGCCGGGCGCGGCGTGCAGACGACCCGCGTCGAGGTCGGCCGCGTGCTCGCCCGCGAGCACCCGGTCGAGGCCGACCTGGTCATCCCCACCCCCGAGTCCGGGACCCCGGCCGCCGTCGGTTACGCCGAGGAGAGCGGGATCCCGTACGGCCAGGGCCTGGTGAAGAACTCCTACGTCGGCCGGACCTTCATCCAGCCGTCCCAGACGATCCGCCAGCTGGGCATCCGGCTCAAGCTGAACCCGCTGAAGGAGGTCGTCGCCGGCAAGCGCCTGGTCGTCGTGGACGACTCGATCGTGCGGGGCAACACCCAGCGGGCGATCGTCAAGATGCTGCGTGAGGCGGGCGCGCGTGAGGTCCACGTCCGGATCTCCTCCCCCCCGGTCGCCTGGCCGTGCTTCTACGGCATCGACTTCGCCACGAGGGCAGAGCTGATCGCCGGCTCGCTCAGCGTGGAGGAGATCCGCGACTCCCTCGGCGCCGACTCCCTCGGCTACATCTCGCTGGAGGGCCTGACCGAGGCCACCACGATCCCCTCCGAGCGGCTCTGCCGGGCCTGCTTCACCGGGGAGTACCCCATCGCCGTCGACCGCGACAACGTGGGCAAGTACGTCCTGGAGGCCAAGGCGTGAGCGCGCGCACCCGGAACACCGGGGACCCCCGGGGCACCGCCGCGTCGCGCACGCGGCCGGCCGGGGGGATCGCGTGCGCCCGGGGCACCGCCCGCGGCGCCGAGGCCGTACGACCGACGGAGGAGGACGCGTGACCAGTTACGCCGCGGCCGGGGTGGACATCGACGCGGGCGAGCGCGCGGTCGAGCTGATGAAGGCGAAGGTCGCGCGGTCGCGCCGGCCCGAGGTCGTCGACGACGCCAGCGGGTTCGCCGGCCTCTTCGACGCCTCGGCCCTGCTGGGTTACCGCCGCCCGCTGCTGACGACCTCGACCGACGGGGTCGGGACCAAGGTCATGCTGGCCCAGCAGCTGGGCAGGCACGACACGATCGGCATCGACCTGGTCGGCATGGTCGTCGACGACCTGGTGGTCTGCGGCGCCGAGCCGCTCTTCATGACCGACTACATCGCCTGCGGCAAGGTCGTCCCGGAGCGGATCGCCGAGATCGTGGGCGGGGTCGCCGAGGGCTGCCGCCTGGCGGGCGCCGCGCTGGTCGGCGGCGAGACCGCCGAGCACCCGGGGGCCATGGGCGCCGACGAGTACGACCTGGCGGGTGCGGCCACCGGTGTGGTGGAGGCCGACGAGATGCTGGGCCGGGACCGGGTCCGCGAGGGCGACGTGGTGCTGGCGCTGGCCTCGTCCGGCGTGCACTCCAACGGCTACTCGCTGGTCCGGCACATCATCAGGCTCGCCGGGCTCTCGCTGGAGCAGGAGGTCCCGGAGTTCGGCCGGACGCTGGGCGAGGAGCTGCTGGAGCCGACCCGGATCTACTCCCTGGACTGCCTGGCGCTCGCCCGCTCGGTCGAGGTGCACGCCTACGCCCACATCACCGGCGGCGGTCTGGAGGGCAACCTGTCCCGTTCGCTCCCGCCGGAGCTGGACGCCCTGCTGGACCGGTCGTCGTGGACCCCGCCCGCGGTCTTCGACGTGCTCGCGGGACACGGCAAGGTCGCGCAGGCCGACATGGACCGCACCTTCAACCTGGGCGTGGGCATGGCGGCGGTCGTCCCCGCCGAGGCGGTCGACCCGGCCCTGGCGCTGCTGAGGGAGCGGGACCTCCCCGCGTGGGTCCTCGGCGAGATCGTCCCCGGCACCGGCCGGGCCCGCTACCGCTAGCCGTTCCCGGTGCGTCCCGGTCCGGTGGGACCGGGACGCACCACCGGGACGCACCGGGCCGGGCCGGAAGCAGGGCCTCCTCGGAAGCGGTTCCGGGCTCCGGTCCCGGCTGCGGGCGGGCCCGGAGGCACTGCGGACGCCGGCCGTCCCCAGGCACGCCCTGAGGCGCTGTGGATGCCGGCCGTTCCGGGCGTGCCCTGAGGCGCTCCGGGTGCCGGAGCGCCTGGTGAGGACGTGGGAACGAGGGCGGATGCGGAAAGAACGCCCGGCGGTGACCGCCGGGCGTTCCCACCCGCTCAGTGTGCGGACCGCCTAGCGGCGGCCGGACGTCCCGTTGTCCCGGTCGTCTCCGGGGTCGAAGTCATCGGCGTAATCGGCATACCGATCCGCGAGATCATCGTAGGAGTCGTCAGCGTCGTCCTTGTGGACGGAGTCGTCTCTGACTCCGAGCTCGTTGCGAAGACGCTCAAGATCAGTGCCACCGCTGTTGTACTTCAGCTGGCGAGCAACCTTGACCTGCTTGGCCTTTGCTCGGCCGCGCCCCATTGGCTCGACCCCCTCGTGTGGGGTCGTGCCCGACCCCTCGTCGCTAACGCACCACGCACTGACGCCACCTGACTGAGGCGTCAGTTCTCGTTCGACTACAACCGTACCTGTTTTGCGCCCGCCTCGGTACGCCGCGGGGGCATGAGGGGCTAGCGACCTAGCCAAATGCCCCTAATCCGCCCGACTTCCGACATTCTGCGCTCGGCTAGCCTATCTGCTGCGACAGCCGGCGGGACGCCGTCCTCCGCCGCCGTGGTGAAAATCTTGAGAGTCGTAGCGTAGATCTTCTCGGCCTTTGCCCTCGCCCGGTCCATGTCGAACCCCTGGATCTCGTCGGCGACCTGGATGACCCCGCCGGAGTTGACGACGTAGTCGGGCGCGTAGAGGATGCCGCGGTCGGCGAGCTGCTTCTCCACCCCGGGGTGGGCGAGCTGGTTGTTGGCGCCGCCGCAGACGATCGAGGCCCGCAGCCGGGCGACCGTACCGTCGTCCAGCGCCCCGCCGAGGGCGCACGGCGCGTAGACGTCGATGTCGGCCGCGGTCAGGGCGGCCTGGTCGGCGACGACCTCCACCTGTGGGTGCCTGCGCCGGACGAGCTCGACCGCCCGCTCGCTCACGTCGCAGACCACCACCTCCGCGCCGTCCTCGACGAGGTGGTCGACCAGCCGGTGGCCCACCTTGCCGACGCCCTCGACCCCGACCCGCCTGCCGCGCAGCGACGAGGTGCCGAAGACGTGCTCGGAGGCGGCCCGCATGCCCTGGAAGACGCCGAAGGCGGTGAGGATGGACGAGTCGCCGGCGCCGCCCTGGGCGAGGGTGCGGCCGGTGACGTAGGAGGTCTCGCGCGCGATGAGGTCCATGTCCTCGCTGTAGGTGCCGACGTCGCACGCGGTGAGGTAGCGCCCGCCCAGGGACTGGACGAACCGGCCGTAGGCCCGGAGCATCGCCTCGTTCTTGTCCGTCTCCGGGTCGCCGATGATGACGGCCTTGCCGCCGCCGAGGTCGAGACCCGCCAGGGCGTTCTTGTAGGCCATCGCCCGCGAGAGGTTGAGCACGTCCGCCAGCGCGGCCTGCTCGCTCCCGTAGGGGTAGAACCGGGTCCCGCCGAGGGCCGGGCCCAGGGCGGTGTTGTGGATCGCGATGATCGCGCGGAGGCCGCTGCGCTCGTCGGAGCAGAAGACCACCTGCTCGTGTCCGGCCTGGCCGCTCATCGGGGTGCTCACCGGGCTGCTGTCCTTGTGGGAGAGCCCGAAGACGTCCGTCACGGTGGTGACTCCCGTCGTCCGGTCCGCCGCTCCGTCGCGGCGGAGATCAGACTCAGCGTAACCACAACCCGCCGAGCGTGACGACCGGGAACCCTCCCCTCTCACCTGCCGGGACGGCGTGCCGGGCCCGCGCCGGGCCGGAAGCGGGCGGACAGGGGGTCCGGCACGGTCCGGTACCGGACAAGGGCGGGCTCTTCATGGCACGATGCGAGCGTGCTGCCCTATGCCGCGTACCTCCGCGTCTATGAACCTCTGACCGCGTTCAGCCCCACCGAGCGCGCCTCATGGCAGGCCTACGCCGAGACGCCCGACCGGCCCCGCCGGGCGAGCGCGCTCCACGCCGAGCACGGTGAGGCGGTCGCCCGTCTCCTGGGGGTCCCACCGGCCCCGGCCCCGGTCCACGAGAGCCCCAACGCCTATCTGAGGCGCGTGGACGACGTGCTGTACGTCTGTCCGTGGCAGAGCAGGCTGCGCTCGTGGCTGGCCTTCTCGCGCTTCCGGGGGACGACCCCCGTCGCGGTGGCGGAGCGGTTCGTGCCGCTGTCGATCGCCGAGCAGACCGCCGACGACTTCGACCGGTTCAAGCGCCGCGGCGGGACGGCCGCGCTGCGCACCCACATCCGCACCTCGACCTGGCACATCCCGACGTCCTGGTTCCTGCCCTTCGACGGGGGCGAGCGCTGGCTGGCCCTCGACGGCGAGGCGGGAACCGGGGGGACGACCACCACCCGCAACCTGATCTACGTCACCTCCATGGCGCACGCCCGCCGCCGCGTCGCCCGCGCGCTGCAGATCCTCCGCCGCCAGGTGGGCGACGTCGGCATCACCGAGGAGGTCGAGGACGTGGCCCGCTGGCTGGAGGAGTTCCACCCGCACTCGCTGGTGGAGCTGGACTACGGCGGCATCGTCCACCTGATGGACGACGAGAAGCTCCGGGCCGACCAGTCGGTGGCCGAGCTCGCCGCCGCGCTGACGGGTCTGGACACCGGACAGGAAGAGCTGGCCTTCGCCATGTACCAGAGGGTGATCGCCCGCTGGAGGTCAATACAACTTCTCGAATCAGCAAACTGAGTCGCATATCACCCCTCTGACCTGCATAAGTGAGGCTGTCAACGTCCGGGGACGCATCTGCGAACTGAGTAATTTGCCGTTTTCACTGCGATACCACGAAACGTGTCGCTAGAATCACCGAGCGTGACAACACCGCATACACAAGAGAGATGAGTCGCCCCAAAGACTCGCCAATCGCTCTGTGTGGCTGTATGGTCACATCGGGTGATGCCGCATATGGTCCGAACTGCCGCACGCAAGGGACCATAGGGGGACATCCGTGACAAGCGTCAAGTCGCAGGATCGCTGTCGTCGGTCCACACGGAGGAGAGGCCGCACAAATGTCAGCTCGTACACCTGAGGCCGAGCCGCTGCTCACCCCGGCGGAGGTCGCAACCATGTTCCGCGTCGACCCCAAGACCGTCACACGGTGGGCGAAGGCGGGCAAGTTGACGTCCATCCGCACACTGGGTGGGCACCGCCGCTACCGGGAGACCGAGGTTCGCGCGCTGCTCGCGGGGATTCCGCAGCAGCGCTCCGAGTAGGGCGGGGGCCGTACTCGGATCCGGGGGGACAACATCGCGCGCTCACCGGGAGTGTGGGCGCGTGGACCGCACAGGCTCTGTGGAGAGCGGCGCCGCCCGCCCGGCGCCGCCTCCCCGGCCGGTGACTGTCCGTAACCGGTGACGCTCCGTCAGCGGGGACGTGCCGGGACCTCGCGCGATCCGTCCACCGGCGGCCCGCTCCCCCGGTGACGCCCCGTCGGACGCCCCTCCGCGGTCGGCGGTGCTTCGCCCCCGCTCTCTCCGGCCTTCCGGCTCTCGTCAGAGCAGCTGGTCCCGGACCAGTTCATCGAGGAGCTCCGCGACCTGCGGGTCGTGGTTGGCGGCGACCCCGAGCAGCGCCACCATGTGGTCGACCAGCATGCGCTCCAGCGTGGGCCGCTCGACGTCCCGGTGCTCCAGCCAGTCGAGGCCCGCCGTCTCGACCGAGGCGATCCACGAACGCAGCGTGATGCGGAGGGCCGGGCCCGGCTCCTCGACCCTCATCTGCCGCATGATGAGGCGGAGCAGGCGGTGCCGGACACTGTCGACGATCTCGCCGATCTCGCCGCTGCGGTTGGCCGGGCCGCCCTTGAGGAGGGCGGCGAAACCCGCCGCGTGCTCCTCGACGAAGTCGAAGTAACGCTCCAGCCCCAGGGCCAGCTCGTCCATCGGACGGCCGTTCCCGTGGGGGCGCAGCCGCGCCTCCAGCTGCGCGGCGGCGCTCTTCAGCGCGGCGACGTAGAGCTCCTGCTTGCCACCGAAGTAGTGGTAGACCAGGGCGCGCGACGCCCCGGCCGCGGAGGCCACGTCGTCGATGGAGACGTCCTCGGCGTCGTGCCTGCTGAACAGCTCCAGCGCCGCGGCCATGAGCTCCTCGCGGCGCCGGTCCACGCTGAGCCTGCGCCGCGCCGGTCGCGCGTCGCCGGACTTCTCCTGCCTCGCGGCCCCGGATCTCGAACCCACAGTGCGCACACTATCGGAGTGGGAGCGGACGGCGGCCGGGTCAAGATCCGAGTTCCGTCCCGCGAAAGCCGTACCCCATCCGGAACTCGATCGTTTTGAGTGAGAGGGCGTCAGGACACCCTCCGCAGGTGCCCACCCACCATTCCGGGGGAGAGCCATGTCAGGACCGCCGGTCAACACCGCCGTCACCCGAACCCGCGAGTTCGCCGCAGCCGTCCTCCCGGACGGCGGCGGGCCGCGACCACGTCCCACCATCCGCAACGTCGCCGAACGAGCCGGTGTCTCCAAATCGCTGGTCTCGCTCGTGCTGCGCGGATCACCGCACGTCAGCGAGCACCGCAGGCAGGCCGTGCTGCAGGCCGCCCGGGACCTCGGCTACCGTCCCAACGCGGTCGCGCGGAGCCTGGTCGAGGGCCGCACCCACCTGGTCGGGGCCCTCGTCGCCGACCTGCACAACCCCTTCTACGCCGAGTTCCTGGACGGCCTGCAGGAGAGCCTGCACGGCGACGGGCTGCGGCTGCTCATCGGCAACAGCCAGTGGGACCCGGCCTTCGAGGACGAGGCCGTCGAGGCCTTCCTGGAACTGCGGGTGGACGGGCTCGTCCTGCTCGGCATCCCGCCGACCAGCGAGACGCTCATCGAGGCCACCGGCTACACGCCCATGGTCGTGGTGGGTGAGCGCGACATCGACCTCGGCGGTGTGGACGTCGTCGTGGACGACGACCGGCTGGGCGCGCGCCTGGCCATCGACCACCTCGTGGAGCTGGGCCACCGCCGGATCGCCCACATCGAGGGGACCCGGTCCTCCTCCGGCCGGTTCCGGTGCGAGGGCTACCTGGTGGCGATGCGCCGGCACGCGCTGGCGCCGTACATCATGGTCGAGCAGGGCGACCCCACCGAGGAGGGCGGCGCCCGGGCGGCGCGGAGCCTGCTGACCCGCGACCCCCGGCCCACCGCGGTCTTCGCCGCCAACGACATGGTGGCCATGGGTGTGCTCGCCGCCGCGGCCGAACTCGGACTGCGGGTCCCCGAGGACCTGTCCGTCGTCGGATACGACAACACCCACCTGGCGGGCGTGCCCACGATCTCCCTCACCACCGTCGACCAGCCCCGCCGGGCCATGGGCCGCTCGGCCGCGGCGCTGCTCAGCGACCGCATCGGCGACCCGCGGAAGGCGTCCCGCCTGCGGCAGGTCACCCCCGAACTCGTCGTACGGCGCAGCACGGGCCCCGCCGGGGCGTAGGCGCCCGCCTGGAGGGGGTCCGGGAGGGTCACCCCGTCTCCAGGCGGGCACCAAGGCTGGGCAAACCCTCGGAGCCGCCACGAGTCCCTCGTGTTGACTCTGGCGTGACAAGGGGGTAACTATGCGTGATCCAGAACTGGTGTCATGCGCCCAGCGCGCCGCCTCCGAGCTGGAGCGGGCGTGGGCACAGTGGCGGAGCGCCCGGGGTCGCGGCGCCGAGGCCGAGGCCGCCGCCACGACGGGTTCCGTGGCCAGCTACGTCGCCCATTCGATCGACCATCCCTGGGGGCGGCCGCGCGTGGTGCTGGGCGTCGACGCCGAGGAGGCGCAGGAACTCGCCGCACTCCTGCAACGGCAGGAGACCGGCGAGCACGCCTGGTGATCCCGGCCGGGGATCGCGGCCGGGGATCGCGCTCGTCGACCGGGTCGGCGACCGTCCGGTGATCGCGCCCGGAACCGCTCCGACGGCCGGCCGATGACCGTGCCCGACGGCCGCGGCCGTCAGGTCCGTGACCGTCCGACGGCACCGACGGGCACCGATCACGGTGCCGGGCCGCGTAGGTTGGGGTGCCGACGGTTCCGCGCGAAGGGAAGAACGTGACCAGCAGAGCACTCGCGGCGGCCCTCGTCCTGTGCGGTCTGGGCGTCGCCGCCTGCGGCGGCGCCCAGGACGACGGCGCGGCGGGCCCGGCGAGCCCCGGACCCGCCACGAGCCCGGCGGACCCCGGCGCCTCCGCGCCCGCCGGCTCGCCGGACTCCGACGCGCCGGCCACTCCCGCCGAGGAGCGCACCGCGCCCCCCTCCGGCGAGACCACCGCGACCTCCGACTCGACGGTCCCCGCACCGGGCGGGAGCGCCGCGGTCAAGCCGCTGCGCGGCAAGGTCGTGGTCATCGACCCCGGCCACAACGGGCACAACTACCGCGACCCGTCGGCGATCAACCGGCAGGTCGACGTCCTGACCCACAAGAAGGCCTGCGACACCACCGGGACCGCGACCAACGACGGCTACGC
Organism: Planomonospora parontospora; assembly: GCA_014647935.1. Lineage (GTDB taxonomy): Bacteria > Actinomycetota > Actinomycetes > Streptosporangiales > Streptosporangiaceae > Planomonospora > Planomonospora parontospora. Next base: position 107,708 of record BMQD01000018.1, on the reverse strand, counting down.
CGAGGCGGCCTTCACCTGGGACGTGTCCCGGCGGCTGAAGGCGCTCCTGGAGTCCAGGGGCGCCACGGTGAAGCTGACCCGCCCGAACAACACGGGCGTCGGCCCGTGCATCACCGAGCGGGCGGCCGTCGGCAACCGGGCCCGGGCGGACGCGGCCATCTCGGTGCACGCCGACGGGGCCCGCGCCACCGACCGCGGCTTCCACGTGATCATCCCGAAGAAGATCAACGGTCCGGTGGACCCGGTCGTGGACGACTCCGAGAAGCTCGGCCGCGCCGTGCGCAACGCCTTCAGGAACGGCACCGGCCTGCCGTACTCCACCTACATCGGGCGCAACGCGCTGAGCTTCCGCAACGACCTCGGCGGACTGAACCTCTCCAAGGTGCCCAAGGTCTTCATCGAGTGCGGCAACATGCGCAACGCCGATGAGGCGCGGAAGTTCAGGAACGCGCAGTTCCGGGCGAGGATCGCACTCTCCCTCGCCAACGGGCTGCAGGACTACCTCACGTAGGCGCCGATTCGCGCCGCACCGGCCGGGCCCGGACCGTGGGACCCGCTCGTGCGGGCGCCGGTCCCCCGTACGCCCGTCCTGCCCGGACCCCGGCCCACGCCGGGGTCGTCTCCCGGGCGCGGTCCGCTCTCGGGGCTCTCCTGCGCGGTCCGCCCTCGGGTTCCCCGGGCCCGGTCCGCCCTGCAGAACATCCGGAAAGTTTCCTTCCTATTTCCTCGCGGGTTCGGCATGATCGGGGCCATGACCGACCTGCTTCCCCGTCCCGTGTCCGCCGAGTACGGCCCCGGCTCCTTCGACCTGTCCCCCGGTGACCCGATCTGCGGTCCCGCCGACCTGGTGGACGCCGTACGGCGGGCGCTTCCGGCCCTGGACCTGCGCTCCACCGGGGACGGCACGGGGCCGGCGGGACGGGGAGCGCCACCGGAGGCGGATGGCCCGGCGGCCGGGGAGACGGGTACGGCGCCCGGCACGACGGGGACGGCGGCCGGGGAGACGGGCGCGGTGCCCGACGCGGCGGTCGCGGTCGAGCGGGACGCCGCGCTGGGGCCCGAGGCCTACCGGCTGGAGGTGTCGTCCCGGGGCGTGCGGATCGCGGCGGCCGGGGAGGCGGGGGCGTTCTACGCCGCGCAGACCCTGCGCCAGCTCCTGCCCGACACGGCCTTCCGCACCGGCCGGGCCGGCGGGAGCGTCCCGGCGGTGCGGATCGCGGACGCGCCGAGGTTCTCCTGGCGCGGCGCGCACCTGGACGTGGCCCGGCACTTCCTGCCGAAGCGGGAGGTGCTGCGGATGATCGACCTCATGGCGGCGCACAAGCTGAACCGGCTCCACCTGCACCTGGTGGACGACCAGGGCTGGCGGGTCGAGAGCCGGGCGTACCCCCGGCTGCACGAGGTGGCCTCGCACCGGCCGCGGACGGTGACCAGCTACTACCGCGAGGAGGAGACCTTCGACGACGTCCCGCACGGCGGGTACTACACGCTGGAGGACCTGGCCGAGATCGCCGCCTACGCGCGGGACCGGGCCGTGACGGTCGTCCCGGAGATCGACGTGCCGGGACACGCCTCGGCGATCCTCGCCGCCCATCCCGAGCTCGACGCGCGCGCCGCGGACGGGCGGACGCCGGAGCCGTTCGGGGTGCTGGAGCGGTGGGGCATCTCCCCCGCCATCCTCTCCCCGCTGCCGCCCACGATCGACTTCCTGACCGCCGTCCTCGACGAGCTGCTCGGCGCGCTGGGCGAGACGCCGTACGTGCACATCGGCGGGGACGAGTGCGTGCTCGACGACTGGGCGGCGTCGGCGGAGATCACCGCGTTCCAGGCGGAGCTGGGGCTCTCCGGCCCGGGTGAGCTGCACGCGTGGTTCCTGCGGCGGCTCGCGGACGTGCTGGCGGAGCGGGGCAGCCGGGCGGTGGTCTGGGACGAGGCGTTCGTCAGCGGCGCGCTCCGGCCGGACACGGTCGTGATGCCCTGGCGCGGTCCGGGGGTGGCCCGCAGCGCCGCCGCGGCCGGGCACGACGTGGTGCAGACGCCGATCTTCCCGCTCTACTTCGACTACGCGGAGGCGTCGTCGGAGGACGAGCCCGTCGCCATCGGGGACGCGATCACGGTGGCGGACGTGGCGGGGTTCGCCCCGGCGCCGGAGTCGTGGGAGCCCGAGGAGGCCGGGCGGGTGCTGGGGGCGCAGTTCCAGCTGTGGAGCGAGCGCCTGCCCGACGGGCGGGCCGTCGACTACCGGGCGTGGCCCCGGGGGTGCGCGCTGGCGGAGGTCGCCTGGTCGGGATCGGCCGACCCCTCGTTCGACGCCCGGCTGGAGCGGCACCTCGGGCGGCTGGACGCGCTGGGCGTGGAGTACAGGCCGCTCTCCGGTCCGCACCCCTGGCAGCGCGGCGGGACCGGGTGGCGCCGCCACCGGCCGGGCGTCGTCAGGGTCGAGGACGCCATGAAGCACGTGGAGGAGCTGACCCGCAGCGCCGACTCCACCCGCCCCAGCACGAGCTTCTGATCGCCTTCTCCGCCCGCCCGGTGCCACGGGCGGGCGGGGAGGGCGGGCGGCGCGCTCCCGGCGCCGGCGGTGCGGACGCCGGGCCGGACGCGGGCCGTACGGGCACCGGGCCCGGAGACGGGTCGGGCGACCGTCAGCCGGCCACCTCGTAGCCGGCCTCCTTGATCGCGGCGCGGACGGCCCCGTCGTCGAGGGGGTCGGCGGTGACGTCCACCCGGCCGGACTCCAGGTCGACCTCGACCGCGGTGACGCCGGGGACCTCGCCGACCTCCTCCTTGACCGAGCTCACGCAGTGCCCGCAGGTCATGCCGGTGACGGTGTAGGTGGCGACGCTCATGATGCCTCCGATCTCGATGATCTCAGTGATCTCGATAGTACCCCCCCAGGGTACTAATCAGCCCGCGGTGCGGCCGACGATCTCACGCAGATCGGAGACGCCGTGCCGGCGCATGCGGCGGGCGAGCCCCCGGTGGATGCGGTACGCCCACAGCGGCCCGTGGTAGATCAGGCCGGTGTAGCCCTGGACCAGGGTCGCCCCGGCGAGCAGGCGCTCCCAGACGTCGTCGACGTCCTCGACGCCGCCGACCGAGACGAGCGTGAGCCGGTCTCCGACGCGCGCGCGCAGCCTGCGCAGCACCGCCAGCGACCGGGCCTTCAGCGGGCGGCCGGACAGGCCGCCGGCCTCGGTGCTGGAGACGCCCTCGCGCCCGATCGTGGTGTTGGTCGCGATGATGCCGTCGAGCCCCAGCTCCAGGGTCAGGTCGGCGACCGCGTCCACGTCCTCGTCGGCCAGGTCGGGAGCGATCTTGACGAGCAACGGGGTGCGCTTCGGGGTGCCGTCCGCGACCTCCTTGACCGCCGACAGCAGCGGGCGCAGCAGCTCGACGGCCTGGAGGTTCCGCAGGCCGGGGGTGTTGGGCGAGCTGACGTTGACGACCAGGTAGTCGGCGAGCGGGGCCAGCTCCTTCGCGCTCGCCACGTAGTCGGCCGCGGCCTCCGCCTCGGGCACGACCTTGGTCTTGCCGATGTTGACCCCGACGACCGCCGGGACGCCGCGCGTCCGGCCCAGCGCCCTGGCCGCGGCGCCCGCGCCCGCGTTGTTGAAGCCCATCCGGTTGATGACCGCCCGCTCCCGGGGCAGCCGGAACAGCCGGGGCCTGGCGTTGCCCGGTTGGGCGTGCGCGGTGATCGTGCCCACCTCGACGTGGCCGAAGCCGAGCGCGGACATGGCCTCCACGCACCCGGCGTCCTTGTCGAAACCGGCCGCCAGGCCGAAGGGTCCGGGGAAGTGCACGCCGAACGCCTGCACCCGGAGCGCCGGGTCGCGCGGGGCGAGGCGGCGGTGGACCGCCTTCTTCACCACCGGCGCCGTGGAGAGGAGACGGAGCGCGCCGACCGTCAGATGGTGCGCATCCTCCGGGTCGATACGGCTGAGCAGCTGGGTGAAAAGGAATCGATACATCACCGGTCAGGTTAGTCCCCCGGCCGGATGCCGCCCGCGCCGACCGCCCCCTCGCCGAGCACCTCGGCCGCCAGGTCGGCGACCTTGCGACGGCTGTCCCTGGCCCGCTTGCGCAGCCCGGTGAACGCCTGGGCGGCGGTGAGGTCGTGCTTGCCCATCAGGTAGCCGATCGCGCGCTCGATGAGGATCCGGTAGTCGAGGGCGTGCTGGAGCTGTCCGGCCAGGACGGTCTTCTCCTCGGCCGCCGTCGCGGCGATGAGCAGTTGCTCGATCACGTCGGCGTAGGCGTGCAGGGTCTGGACGTCGGTCTCGGTCCACGCGTAGGGGGTGGACTGGTAGACGTTCAGCGTGCCCACCGGCCGGCCGCCGAGCCGTACGGGCACGCCGGCGACCGCCCGCACACCGGGGTGGAGCCGTGCGGCCAGCTCCGGCCAGCGCGGGTCCGCGCGCACGTCGGCGCAGGTGACCGCCGCGTCCTGCTCGTAGGCGGACACGCACGGGCCCTGGCCGAGGTGGAGCTGGGCTCCCTCCAGGCTGCGCCCGGGGTCGTCGGTGGCGACCAGGTAGCGCAGTTCCTTGCCCTCCTCGGCGAACATCAGGCCCGCGCCCGAGTAACCGAGCAGCGCGTCCACGACCTCGACGGCCCGCTCGAGCTGCTGGACGATCCCCGTCTCGGGGGCCTCCGTCCGGATCCGCCGCAGACTCACGACCAACGCTTCCGGGTCCAGATATGACATGTGCGCAATGCCTTTCGCCACGACGTCCCGTCACCTGACTCGGGACCCCGGCTGCCCAGAAACGGAGGATTCATGAGCGAGGATCCGCGGCCCCGCGGCCGCCTGCGGGAACGGCCCCGGGAAGTCCGGCGATCGACGTCAACGCGACGTCAAGCATTCGTCAAGCGAAGATCGGCAGGCTGTGCGCATGAGCATTCCTTCACGTCCCACCGCCGTCCGCCGCCGCCGCACCCTGGCACACGTCGTGCTGCGCGACCTGGCGGAGACCGGGCACACCACCGTCCCGCCGTGGTGGGAGGCCGAGATCGAGCGCGAGTTCGGCGGGCTCGACGGGTTCCTGGCCGAACTGAGCCGCCAGTGGTGGGCGGCCTACGCCGTGCACCTGGACGCGCTGATCGAACTCGGCGCGGGCGACCCCGGGCAGGCGTGGGCCGACGTGGCGGAGCAGCTGCCGTACCTGCGGCGCGTGCTCGACGCCTACGCCGGAGAGCCCGCCCTCGCCGAGGCCGAGCGGCGCCACTGCGACGTGCTGCGCTGGACCGCCCGCCGCGAGGCCCGGCACGCCGCCGCCTGAGCCACCCGCCGGAAGGCGCGACACGCCGCCCCGACCGGGATTGCGTTCCCGTTCCGCGCATGGACGCGTCTGACCGGGTAGCCATTGACGATGGTCGGTTTCCTCGAACGCCAGGACTCGGATCGCCGTCTGGGCATGCGGCTCACCTTCGCGGTGGCGGCCGTGGCGCTGTTCTCGGCGCCGTTCGTGCTGCTGCTGGCGCTGGTGGTCTCGTCGTTCTCACCGCTGAACGACTTCGACCAGCGGATGGCCGAGCGGGCACACGAACACACGCTCTCCCAGCCCGGCTACGGGGACTTCCTCAACGTGGCGACCGAGGTCTTCGGCCCGGTGACGTGGCGCGTCCTGATGGTGCTGGCCGCGATCTGGCTCTGGCACCGGGGACGGCGGCGCCTGGCCGTCTGGACGATCGTCACGATCACCGTCAGCGGCCTGCTGAACCTGGCGGTCAAGGAGCTCGTGGACCGGGCCCGGCCGGTGATGCCCGACCCGATCTCCTGGGCGCCCGGCGCGTCCTTCCCCTCCGGCCACGCGATGGCCGCGGCGACGGGGGCGAGCATGGCCGTGCTCCTCCTGCTCCCCTTCCTCCGGAGCCGGGCCGCCCATCTGGCCGCCTGGGGCTGCGCCGCGATCATCACCGCGTTCGTCGCCTACAGCCGGGTGGCGCTCGGCGTGCACTGGGTCAGCGACGTGGTGGCGGGCGTCACCCTGGGGATCGCGACCGTGGCGGCGACGGCCGCGGGGTACGAGGCCTGGCGGCGCGACGAGGGCCGCAGGCCCGCGGTGCCGTACGAGGAGGGCGTGGAACCGGAGATGGAGGAGGACGGCGGGGGGAGCCCCGGCCGCACGGCGTGAACGCCTCCCCTTGGGTGTTCCTGTGGCCGTTTTTGGGGTAGCTCGCGCCTCATGTCGAAACTGCCGATCGATCTCCGGGGCGCCCTGCGGCTCATCCTGCTCCCGTTGTCCGTCATGGCCGTTCTGACGATCGGCGTCGGGCTGCTGATCACCAAGGTGCTGGAGCCGACGACCATCGGCGCGAACGACCGCGGGGTCAACGAGGAGCTGGCCCGGGAGCGGACGACCTTCTGGAGCGACGTCACCGACGTGCTCTCCGGCCTGTCGGACACCCCGGTGATCGTCGGCGCCACCGCGGTGCTCCTGATCGTGTTCCGGTTGGTCTTCAAGCGCTGGAACGAGTCGCTCTTCCTGGTGACGGCCGTCTGGTCGCAGTCACTGATCTTCCTGCTCTCCACCGTCCTGGCAGAGCGCAAGCGGCCCGCGGTCCAGCATCTGGACCCGGCGCCGCCCACCTCGAGCTTCCCCTCGGGGCACACCAGCGCTGCGGTCGCCTTCTACTGCGGCGTCGCACTGGTGCTCACCCTGCACACCCACCGCCACAAGATCTTGAACGTGCTGTGGTGGCTGGTCGGCCTGGGCGTCCCGCTCGGGATCGCCTACTCCCGGATGTATCGCGGCATGCACCACCTGAGCGATGTGAGCTGGGGCTTCCTGCTCGGCCTGGTCTGCGTCGCGGTGGCCGCCAACGCGCTGCTCCTGCGTCCGCGGCGGCGGGAGCGGGACGGCAAGGGCCCCGAAGGACTCAGAACAGCTCGTACGGCGTAGCCACCTTGGCTCCCGCCGCGGTCAGCTCCTCCTCCACCCTCCGGGAGACGGCCGCGGCGGGCTCGTCGCCGTCGTAGGTCGCATGGGCCCCGCGGACGAGCGTGACGGCGTGCCCGCGCGCCAGCGCCGCCAGGGAGGTCTCCCGGACGCACCACTCGCTCTGCATCCCGGCCACCACGACCGAGGCCACCGGCGGGAGCACCCAGGCGAGGTCGGTCCCGTCGAACGCGTCCGGGACGCGCTTGTCGATCACCTGCTCTCCGGGCAGCACCTCGTGGACCAGCTCCCAGCCCGGCGTCCCCGGGAGGTCGGGATCGCCCTCGGAGCCGTTGTTGCGCACGAAGACCACGGGGGCACCGGCGGCGCGGGCGCGCTCCAGCAGCACGGCGATCGCGTCCGCGACCGCCTCCGCGTCGGGCACCGGCGCGGGAGGCCGGAGCATGTTGCGCTGGGCGTCGATCACGAGAAGCACCTGGTTCACATGAGAACTCTAGTTCGAAACACCGGCGGAGGGAAGCGTTTCCGCTTCCCCGCACCCGACCGGCTCCGGCCGTCGCGCACCTGCTCCACCTCCAGCAGCCGGCGCGAGGCGATCCACGCCCACGGGCATCTCGGGTCGAACCACATGTCAACGGTCGTCACGTCTTCCTCCTCGGTCCGCGTTCTCCGCGCAGGCCATTCTGGGAGGAGAATCGGCCGGTCATAAGTTCCGATTCGTCACCGGATGATTGGGCCAAGGTGGACTTCCACGTGAGCCTGGGCGGACGCGGCGACCTCACCGCGCGGATCTACCGGCAGATCCGCGACGCCGTCCTCGACGGCCGCCTGCGGGCGGGCGAGCGCCTGCCGTCCACCCGCGAGCTGGCCGGTCGGCTGGGCGTCTCGCGCAACACGGTCGCCCTCGCCTACGAACGCCTCTCCGCCGAGGGGTTCCTCGCCGGCCGGGCGGGGGCCGGCACCTTCGTGTGCGACGGCCCCCCGGGCCGCACGTTCCCGCGGAGCGCCTCCGAGGGCGGTGCGCGCCGGGACCGCGGGCTCTCGCGGAGCGCTCCCGAGAACGGCGTGCGCCCGCGCGCCCCGTGGGCGTCGGTCCCCGCCGCGGACGCGCCCCCGTGGGCGCCCGGAGCGCCCGCCTTCGACTTCGGCGTGGGAGCGCCGGACCCGTCGCTGTTCCCGCTGGAGGCCTGGCGCAGGATCGTCACGCGGGAGCTCCGCCGTAAGACGATCGCCTCCGCCGGGTACGGCGACCCCGCGGGGCACGCGGGTCTGAGGGAGGCGATCGCCCGCCACGCCGGGGTCGCCCGCTCGGTCCGGGCCGGGGCCGACGACGTGATCGTCACCCAGGGCGCCCAGCAGGCGCTCGACCTCGTGGGCCGCGTCATGGTCGGGCCGGGCGACCTCGTGGCGGTCGAGGAGCCGGGCTACCCTCCGGCCCGGCTGCTGTTCCGGTCCCTGGGCGCGCGCGTCACCGGCGTGCCCGTCGACGACGAGGGGATCGACGTGGCCGCGATCCCCGACGCCGCCCGCCTGGTCTACGTCACGCCGTCCCACCAGTTCCCGCTGGGCGTGCCGATGTCGCCCGCCCGCCGTACGGCGCTGCTGGCGTGGGCGGAGCGGAGGGACGCCGTGGTGGTCGAGGACGACTACGACAGCGAGTTCCGCTTCGGGGCGCGCCCCCTGGAGCCCCTGCAGAGCCTGGACCGCGCCGGCCGTGTCGTCTACGTCGGTTCCTTCTCCAAGACGCTGCTGCCCGCCCTGCGGCTCGGTTTCCTGGTGGCCCCCGCCTCGCTCAGAGCCGCGCTGCACGCCGCCAAGCGGCTCACCGACTGGCACGGCGACCTCCTCACCCAGGCGGCGCTGGCCCGGTTCATGGAGGAAGGCCTCCTGGCCCGGCACGTACGGCGGGCCACCAGGGAGTACGCCGTCCGCCGCGAGCTGATCGTCACCTCGCTCCGGCGCGACTTCTCCGGCCTGCTCCGGCCGGTCGACTCCGCCGCGGGCCTGCACCTGTGCGCCCGGTTCCTCCCCGGCGCGGCGGCCGACCCGGACCGCGTCGTGTCGCGCGCCCGGGAGGCGGGGATCGCGGTGGAGCCGCTGTCCGGCTATCACGCGGAGCCTCCCGGCCGGCCGGGCCTCGTCATCGGGTACGGGGCGATCCCGCCGGAGCGGATCGAGCCGGGGCTGCGCCGGCTCGCGGAGTGCTTCCGGGAGGCCGCGCGCTAGCCGTTCCGGCTCCGGCCCCGCCCGCGGATGCCGGAACCCTCTCCGGATGCCCGCACGCCCGGTACGCCGGCATCAGGACGGCCCGGGGCGCCGACATCAGGGCGATCCCCGGGACGCCGGCGCCCCGGGGGCGCGGGTCAGCGCAGCCGGAAGCGGGCCACCAGCTCGCGCAGTTCGCCCGACATCCGGGACAGGTCGGTGGCGGCCCGCTGGGCCTGGCCGATGCCGTCGCTGGTGGCCTGGGCGGCCGCGGCGATGTCGGCGATGCTCAGCGCGATCTCGGTGCTGCCGCCGGCCGCCTCGGCGATGTTGCGACTGATCTCCGTCGTGGTGGCCGACTGCTCCTCGACCGCGTCGGCGATGCTGGCCTGGTAGTCGTTCACCTGCTCGATGACCGAACCCACCGCGCTGATCGCGCCGACCGCGACCGAGGTGCCCGTCTGGATGGCCTGCACCCGGGTGCCGATGTCGTCGGTGGCCTGACCGGTCTGCTGGGCCAGGTCCTTGACCTCCCCGGCGACCACCGCGAAGCCCTTGCCGGACTCGCCCGCGCGCGCCGCCTCGATCGTGGCGTTGAGCGCCAGCAGGTTGGTCTGCTCGGCGATGGCCGTGATCATCTTGACCACGTTGCCGATCTCGTTGCTCGCCTCGCCGAGCCGCTCGATGGTCGCGTTGGCCTCGTCCGCCTCCCGCGCCGCGGTCGTCGCGACCCGGGCCGCCTCCGCGGCGCTGCTCGCGATCTCCCGGATCCCGGCGCCCATCTGCTCGGTGCCCCCGGCGACGCTCTGCACGTTCTGGGAGACCCGCTCGGCGGTGGCGGAGACGGCGCTGGCCTGCGCGCTGGTCTGCTCCGCGCTCGCCGCGATCCGGCCGCTGACGTCCGACAGCTCGTCCGCCGTGGCGGCCAGCTCGTCCGCGCTGCGCGTCATCGCCTCGACCGAGGCGCGGACGCCGCTCATGGCCTCGCCCAGGGCGGCGGCCATCCGCCCGACCTCGTCACGGCTGTGGACCTCGGCCTTCGCCGTCAGGTCGCCCCGGCCGAGCGCCGACAGCACGGCCGACACCCGGGCCAGCGGCCGCACGATCGACCCCGCCACGAGCAGCGCCAGGCCGAACGCGGCCAGCGAGCCGGCCACCAGGAAGACGATCAGCAGGGTCCGGCTGCTCTCGTAGGCGTCGAGGGTCGCGGCGTGGTCCGCCTTGGCGGCCTCCGCCTCGATCCGCTCCAGCTCCTCCAGCCCCTCGACCGCCGCGGAGATGAGCGGCTGGCCGGTGGACTCCATCATCCGGTCGACGGCGTGCACGTCGTGCTTGAGGGCCAGCGGAAGGACCTGCCCGTCGCGGACCTCGATCCAGCGCGCCCAGTTGTCCTCGAAGACGGCGAGAGGCTCCTCGCCGCCCTCCGGGACGTACTCCTTGAACTTCTCCAGGCCCTGGGCGATCTGCTCGTCGCTCTCGCGCAGGGACTCCTGGTAGTCCCGCGTCGCGGCGTCGTCCGGCGCCATGGCGATCCGCAGGACGTCCAGCCGCGACTTGACCTCCGAGTGGTGGACCAGCGACAGCCCCGTGAGCGGCACGACGTTGTTGCTGTAGAGGTGGTCCACCCTGTCGCTCATCGCGGCCATGCCCGTCAGGGCGACCGTGGAGGTGGCCAGGCTGACCCCGGCCACCAGGAGCAGGCTGGTCAGGATCTTCTTCCGGACGCTGAGGTCGGCGAGCCGGCCTCTCAGGGAGCGGCGCCCGGAGGACGGGCTCTCGGCGGGTACGGCCCGCTGTTCCGTCGTGGATGGCATGGGGAGATCTCCCGATCGGTCAGAGGAGGACCCCGGCCGCGGTGTCGGCTGCTTCTCCGGTGGTTCGGGGGGTCGCGCAGGTCAAAAGATCGGCACCGGAGCCGGGAGCATGAGACCCGACCGGAGTGCCGTGCCTCACAGCGGACCGGGATGTTCCGTCTCCCGCCCCGGATCGGGATGTTCCGTCCCTCACCCCGTACCGGCTTCCGTGCGGCGCGTACCCGCTTGCCAAAGCCCTCGGTGAAAGGGAACGCTTGCCGGGACCCATCGATCGACGATCATCATCCGGGCGGCTGCCGCCGACCGGGCGGTGCCCCCGTACGGCGCACGACACCGAGGAGCGGACAGGACATGGACATCATCGACCCCGGGGTGAGCGACTACCTGCTCTCCCACTGCACCCCCGCCGACGACCTGCTCCGCGAATTGGCGGCCGAGACCCGGGAGGCGTTCCCGTCCTCCGCGGGCATGCAGATCTCCCACGACGAGGGCGAGCTCCTCACCATGCTGGTCCGGCTCACGGGCGCGCGGCAGGCCGTCGAGGTGGGGGTGTTCACCGGCTACTCGTCGGTCTGCATCGCCCGGGGCCTGCCCGCGGACGGCCGCCTGCTCGCGTGTGACGTCAGCGACGAGTGGACCTCGATCGCCCGGCGCTACTGGGAGCGGGCCGGCCTCACCGACCGGATCGACCTGCGGATCGCCCCCGCGATCGAGACGCTCCGCGCGCTGCCCGCCGAGCCGTACATCGACTTCGCGTTCGTCGACGCCGACAAGGTCGGCTATCCCCTCTACTACGAGGAGCTGGTCCCCCGGCTCCGTCCGGGCGGGCTGATCGTCCTGGACAACGTGCTGCGGGCGGGCCGCGTGCTCGACCCGGCCTGCGAGGACGAGGCCGACGTGGCCATGCGCCGGATGAACGAGACCGTCGTCGCGGACGACCGCGTCGACTCGGTGATGCTGCCCGTGCGCGACGGCGTCACCCTCGCCCGCAGGCGCTGACCCGGCCGCCGCGCCGGGATGGTCCCGACCGCCGGGGCGCCGCCGGCCGGCGCGGACGCCGTGAACATCCTGTGAGATCGGCGCCGCCGGGTCCCCGATCCGGCCTGCGCTGCGGCCCGTGCGCCGCCGCGGCGCCCGATGCGGCCCGGATCTCACAGAGGGCTCACAGAACCTCTCCGGAACCGCCCGGCCGCCCGGCCCAGGATTCGTCGCATGATCGAGTTACGGCGGTTGACCAAACGCCACGGCCGGACCACGGCGGTGGACGACCTGAGCTTCGACGTCAGACCGGGCGCGGTCACCGGTTTCCTCGGCCCGAACGGCGCGGGCAAGACCACCACGATGCGGATGATCCTGGGCCTGGACGCGCCGACGAGCGGCACGGCGACGATCCGCGGACGCCGATACGCCGACCTCCCCTTCCCGATGCGGGAGGTCGGCGCGCTGCTGGACGCCCGCGCCGCGCACCCGAACCGGAGCGTGCTCGCCCACCTGCTGTCCCTGGCGCAGAGCAACGGCATCGCGCGGAGCCGGGTCGACGAGGTGCTCGGGATCGTCGGCCTCTCCGGGATCGCCGGCCGACGGGCGGGCGGGCTGTCCCTGGGCATGAGCCAGCGGCTCGGCATCGCCGCGGCCCTGCTCGGCGACCCGGCGGTGCTGGTCTTCGACGAGCCGGTCAACGGGCTCGACCCGGAGGGCGTCGTGTGGATCCGCACCCTCATGCGCGGCCTCGCCGCGGAGGGCCGGACGGTGCTGGTCTCCAGCCACCTGATGAGCGAGACGGCGCTGACCGCCGACCACCTGGTCGTCATCGGCCGGGGTCGACTGCTCGCCGACGCCGGGCTGGACGCGTTCGTCCGCGCGAACTCGCGGGAGACCGTCCTGGTGCGCACCCCGGAAGCGGAGGAGCTCGCCCACCGGCTGCGCGACACCGGGGGGACCGTACGGCCCGGCGGCGCGGGGCAGGCGGACGCCCTGGTGGTGACGGGGATGGAGAGCGCGGTGATCGGGAAGGTCGCGATGGCGCACGGGGTGGTGCTGCACGAGCTGACCCCGCACCGGACCTCCCTGGAGGAGGCGTACATGGAGCTCACCCGCGACAGTGTGGAGTTCAGCGGCATGGAGTCCGGCGGCGTGGAACTCGGCGGCATGGATCTCGGCCCGCGGGGGGAGCGATGACGACCGCCGGTCCCGCCGTCCCGCGCCCGGGGACGACGCCGGGCCCCGCCGCCGTGTTGCGCTCGGAGTGGACCAAGTTCCGCACCGTCCGCGCCACCGTGGGCACGCTGGCCGGCGCCTTCGTGGTCGCCGTCTGCTACGGCCTGCTGTTCGGCACCGCGAACGGCAGGGAGTATCTGGGCGCCCCGCTCGATGAGCAGGCGTCCTTCGACCCCCTCCAGACCGCGTTCCGCGCCCTCATGCTCACGCAGCTGCTCGTCAGCGCGGTGGGGGTGCTCACCGTCACCTCCGAGTACGCCTCGGGGACGATGCGGACGAGCGTGACCGCCGTGCCCCGGCGGGGACGCCTCCTGGCGGGCAAGGCGGCCCTCGTCGCCCTGGTCATGCTGCCCTGCGGGCCGCTGCTCGCGCTCGCGTCCTTCCTCACCAGCCAGGCGACGCTCGCCGCCCAGGGCGCCCCCGGCCTCGCCCTGACGGACCCGGGCGTGCCGGGCGCGATCGCCGGCGCCGGGCTGTACGTGACCCTGATCGGCCTGTACGGCGTCGCCATGGGGTTCCTGCTCCGCAGGACGGCGGGAGCCGTCACCCTCGGCACGTTCCTGCTCATCCTGCCTGCGATGGCGTCGCTGTTCCCCGAGTGGCTGGCCCGCGCGGTCCTGACCTACTGGCCGACCTCCGCGGGCGCCCGGCTCTTCGGGGCCGGCCCGGACACCGACGGGCTCCTGCCCCAGGCCGGGTTCGCCGTGCTCGCCGCGACCGTGCTCGCTCTGCTGCTGGCCGCGCTGGCCCTCTTCCGGGCACGGGACGTCTGACGCCCGCGCCGGGTCCCCGGGACCACACCGCTCCCTATTCTCGGAGGGGAACGCGCCCGCCCCGGGCGGAACGCCTCCGGAAGAGGACACCGCCGTTGGAGGGAGACCCATGGACGGGAACCGGCTGCTGGTGGTCGACGACGAGCCCGTGGTGCGGGAGCTGCTCTCGGCCACCCTGCGCTTCGCCGGATACACGGTCGGCTCCGCCGCCACCGGATCCGAGGCGCTGGACGCCGCCCGGCACGAACCCCCCGACCTGGTGCTGCTGGACGTGATGCTGCCGGACATGGACGGCTTCGAGGTCGTCCGCCGCCTCCGGGAGCTCCCCAGACCGCTGGGCGCCGGTCACCCGGGCCGGATCCCCGTACTGTTCCTCACCGCCCGCGACGCCGCGGCGGACAAGGTCAACGGGCTGCGGCTGGGCGGCGACGACTACGTGACCAAGCCGTTCGACCTGGAGGAGCTGCTCGCCCGGATCCAGGCCGTGCTCCGCCGTACCGGGCTCGCGCCCGACGACCGGACGCTGAGAGCGGGCGACCTGGAGGTCGACCCCGACGGCCACCAGGTCCTCAAGGCCGGCCGGCCGGTACGGCTGTCGCCCACGGAGTTCCGGCTGCTGCACTATCTGGTCCTGAACACCGGGAGGGTGGTCACCAAGGCCCAGATCCTGGAACACGTCTGGCAGTACGACTTCGCCGGGGACTCCAGCATCGTCGACACCTACGTGAGCTACGTGCGGCGCAAGGCCGACACCACCGAGCCCAAGCTCATCCACACCGTGCACGGCGTCGGATACGTCCTGCGCAGGCCCAGGACGTGAGCGCCTCACGGCGGCCCAGGGGCCTCTCGCTCCGCGGCCGCCTCCTGCTGATCACCTCGGTCCTGCTGGCGACGGGCCTGCTGGTCAGCGGCACGGTCGCGATCGCCACCCTCCGCGCCCACCTGGTCGACCGCGTGGACGAGCAGCTGAGGCCGCTCTCCACGCTGCTGGCGCGCCTCCCGGCCGCCCTGGTCCGGCGACCCCTGCCCGGGGAGGGCGGCGGAGACCTGCGGCCGCTTCCCGGCGTGGGCCTGGTCGACCGGGTGCACGTCGCCTACCTCGCGCCGGACGGGACCGTCCTGCACCGGGAGAACCTGTCGGCCCGGGGCCCGGACGGGGGCCCCCTGCTCCCGCCGCTCGACGCCGGAGCCGTCGCCCGGCGCGCCGGACGGCCCTTCGACGCACCGGGACAGGCGGGCGGCGCGAACTGGCGGGTGATCGCGGTGCCGTGGACCGGGGTGCGGCCGTCCCCGGAACAGCCGTCCGCAGAACGGCCGTCCCCGGAACGGCCGCCTCCCTCGGAGATCGGCGCCGTCGTCGTGGCCGCGTCGCTGAACGGCGTACGGTCCACGATCACCCGGCTGGGCCTGGTCTGCCTGGTCACCGCGGTCGTGCTGCTGACCCTGCTGACCGTCGCCGGCTGGTTCGCCGTACGCGGGGGACTGCGGCCGCTGCGCGAGATCGAGGAGACCGCGGCGGCCATCGCCGGAGGCGACCTGTCCCGGCGGGTGCCCGGCACGGCCGCGCCGGGCACCGAGATCGGCCGCCTGTCGGCCGCGCTCAACGGCATGCTCGGCCAGCTCGAGACGGCCTTCGCCGAGCGGGAGGCGTCGGAGGCGCGGATGCGGCGCTTCGTCGCGGACGCCAGCCACGAGCTGCGCACGCCGCTCTTCGGCATCAAGGGCTTCTCCGAGCTGCACCGGATGGGCGGCCTGCCCGACACCGACCGGGCGATGAGCCGGATCGAGAGCGAGGCGTCCCGGCTGGCCCGGCTGATCGAGGACCTGCTGCTGCTCGCCCGCCTGGACGAGGGCGAGAGCGCCCTGCCGATGGACCTGGCGCCCATGGACCTGCGCACGCTCGCCGCCGACGCCCGCCACGACCTGCACGCGCTGGATCCTGCCCGCCCGGTCACGTTGACCGGCCCGGACGGCGGCCCTCCGGCGGAGGCCCCGGTCCACGGCGACGAGGCCAGACTGCGGCAGGTGACGAGCAACCTCGTCGGCAACGCGGTCGCCCACACTCCGCCGGGCACCCCGGTGCGGATCGGGGTCGGCACGGCCGGAGACGAGGCCGTGCTCGTGATCGAGGACACCGGCTCCGGGATGACCGCCGAGCAGGCGACCCGCGTGTTCGACCGCTTCCACCGCGCGGACGGCTCGCGCAGCCGCGCCGCGGGCGGCGGAGCGGGCCTGGGCCTGGCCATCGTCCGCTCCATCGTCACCGCCCACGGCGGCCGGGTGGAGGTCCGTACGGCCCCCGGCCGGGGCGCCGCCTTCCGGGTGCTCCTCCCCCTCGCGGGCCCGGGACCGGCGGAACCGCCGCGAACCGGCTGACCCGGCGGCCCGCGATGGGCGGGGATCACGCGTGCCTAAACCGCCGCGGGTTCCCACTCCTCGGAGAGGCACGGCAGGCGGGCCGCGCGGTAGAGCACGACGATCAGGGCCACGAGGGCCGCGAACCAGACGATGGGCAGGACGACCCCTGGATCCGCGTAGCCGTACCCGGTCGGCACGCCGAGCGCTCCCAGGCCGGCCACGGCCCAGCGCAACACGTCGAGGAGGCCGGCTCTGGAGACGTCTCCGCAGAGGCGGATCCGCCTGATGACGGCGTCGGCCGCCAGCCAGACGGTGATCAGGGCGCCCACCGTGCCGGCGATGCCCATCACGTGTCCGACAGGTGAATCCGTCAGGGGGCGATCCTCATCCACGAAATACGTGGCCATGATGACCAGCGAGGTCCAGACCATGGTGACGGCGGAGAGTCCGGCCCGGCTGAAGGGGTCATCGACGGTTCGCCGCAGCTCGGATGCCCCTGAGGCGCACAGACCCCACCCGACGGGATCGAGCAGCAGGTCGAAGCCGTTGATACGGAGGGCGCCGAAGGCGAGAACGAAACCGGTGGCGATCTTCGTTACGGGTCGCATGCGCCGTGGCCTTCCAGGTGTGTCGTCGTCCGGCGGGTCCGGGGACGGGTCCGCCGTCAGAGCAGGTCCGGGTTCACCGCGTTGTTGCAGACCTTGGCGGCGAGGCCGCGCTGCCAGGCAACCGGGAGACTCCCCCCGGCGCCTGTCACCCGCCACGAGTTCCATGTGACCTCCGCCGACCCCGAGCCGATCCAGGTGCGGTAGGTGAAGCCGACCGGCTGGGGCTCGTGCGGCACGGCCGCACAGTCGGTGATGACGACACGCCTCTCCAGGGCCTCGTAGCCACCGCTCTCCACGGTGACCACCGAACGCTCGCCTTTCTTCTCGTCGGCGGGCAGCAACCGGAGACCCGGCATTTCCATCGAGATGCCGGTGAGGGTGAAGGAGGCCGGCCCTTCGTTCTCCAGCTCGATGAGAACCCGGGCGGAAAGCACGCCGTTCTCGTCCACTTGGGCGTGGAGGAAGAAATCGTCGACACTCCAGCGGATATACGGAGTGACGGCCCCCGACCACCACAGGAACGCCGACAGGATCACCAGCGACAGGAAACCGGAGACCGCGACCAGCGACAACTGGCGCATACGCTCGCCACGCCATGTAGCAACACCGAATTGCTGCCATATGTCGCCTGAATCCATGATCTAAAACCATATATGGTGTCGTGTCGTGACGATATCCCCGGCGGTCCTCTGGGTGGTCGCCGCGGCCGCCATGCTCGTGGCGGCCGTACCGGTCACATCAGAACGGCTCACCAGATTCACCACGCTGACCGGTCTCTCCGTCACAACGGCCGGCGCCCGCCGGATCATCGACCACTTCGCCGCCCTGCGCCGGTGGCGGTTGGTCTCCCTCGCCCTGGCCGTTCCCCTGGCCTGCCTCACCGACGACCCGTTCTACCTGGTCGTGGGCTGGTGCGCCGTCTCCGTCCTCCGTGACGTACGGTCGCCGAGCCGGGCACCGCACCTCCACGGCGACATGAGGATCTACCGGGAGGCGTGGCTGCTCGGTCTGGGCGGAGCCGTGGTGGCCGGCGCCCATCAACTGCTGGACAGGGGGGCCACACCGGCGTGGCTGGCCCATGCCGCCGTCGTCGTCGCCGTGGCGGTGGCCGTACCGCTCGCCGCCCGGAACCCGGCCGCCGGACCGGCGCCCGACACGACGGATGACACGGCACTCGACACGGCGGATGACACCGCGAACGACACGACGGATGGCACCGCCCGGGCCGAACACGCCGTCCGCCGCTGGTCGACCCGGGCGCTCTACCTCGGAGGGACCGCGATCGTGCTGTCGGGCGCGCTGCTCACCCCCGGGCAGCCACTCCGGCGCGAACTGCCCGAATACTCGGTGCCCAGGCCGTTCCCGGAGCACACGGCCATGTTCACGACGGTGGAGGACTACAAAGGGCCCACCTGTCCGTGGTTCGACCAGCTGGACGACCCCTGCAGGCACTGGCTGGTGAACGGGGAGCCGTTCCCGCAGGCCGCGCCGTACGTCGTCAGAAAGGGCGGAGCACCCGGGCGGGCGCCGTTCACGGCACGCCCCGACGATAAGGCCGTCGTCTACCTGGACAGGCGCAGCCGCCGCATGATGTATCAGGACGCCGGGGGCGTCCGCCCCCTCACCGGCCGCCTGGCCGACACCGAAGTGCCCACGGCCACGTTCGCCGGCCAGAACAGGTACGTCGCCCTGACCGGGGAGGGCGGCACGCGGATCACCGACACCGAGACCTGGAGGACGGTGCCGGTCCCCGGCGTCCAGAAGGTCCACGACCTCAACAGGAGCGGGATTGTGGCCACGACGGCCACCCGGGTGCTCGTCCTCGACCACCGGGGCAGGACCCGGATGAGCCTCCCTCTCAAGAAGACGTCGCAGGACGCCGTCGAGGACACCTATCACCTCCGGCCGGACGGCGGGCGCGTCGTGGTCATCCGGCAGGATGAGGGGCGCGTCGAGACCTACGATCCGGAGACCGGCGAACGGATGGCCAGCGTCATGCCCGAGTTCCCCGGTGACGACGTCGTCGACGTCGGCCTCGGCTGGTCGAAGCAGGGCCGTTTCCTACTCCGCGGCTACGAGAGCGAACGCGTCTACAGCCTCGACCTGATGACCGGAGAGCTCCTGAGACGCGGAAAGTGAACGCGGACGGAGAGGCTCGCACGCCGCCGTGAGGCCGCCGCCGGACTCGACGCGGAACGCCCCGCGCCCGCGCCGGATCATGCAATCACCTCGGATCGGGCCGGACCTTGAAAGTTTCAGCACCGGTTGACGGATGCGGGGCCACCATCCATGATCATGTTGCCTCCGGTCAGGGGGGGGGCGTCGAGTGAACACCACCGTCCACTATGAGGTGCGCCGATGCCGAGAACCCTGTTACGGACCGCGTCCGCCGTCCTGCTGACGCTGGCCGCCCTGACCGTCCCCCCGGCCCACGCCGACGAGGGCGACCCGGTCGCGGTGACCGTCAACGCCCGCGCCGCGCTGGCCCCGGTCCCCGAGACCGGCATCGGCACCAACCACGCGATCTGGGACAGCCGGCTGGGCAGCGACGAGACCGCCGACCTGCTCAAGGCCGCGGGCATGAAGCTGCTGCGCTATCCCGGCGGCTCGTACTCCGACATCTACCACTGGGCCGACCACACCGCTCCCGGCGGCTACGTGGCGCCCGACACCGACTTCGACACCTTCATGCGCGGCGTGCGGCGCACCGGGGCACAGCCGATGGTGACCGCCAACTACGGCACCGGGACGGCGGAGGAGGCCGCGGCCTGGGTGCGGCACGCCAACGTCACCAAGGGCTACGGCGTCAAGTACTGGGAGATCGGCAACGAGAACTACGGCAACGGCCGCTACGGCACCGCCTGGGAGGCCGACGAGCACGCCGACAAGAGCCCGGCCGAGTACGCCCGCCACGTCGTCGCCTACTCCGACGCGATGAAGGCCGTCGACCCGACCATCAAGATCGGCGCGGTGCTGACCACCCCGGCCAACTGGCCCGACGGGCTGGTCGCCGAGGGCGACGCCGGGACCTGGAACGAGGTCGTCCTGGCGACCGCCGGATCGAAGATCGACTTCGTGATCCTGCACTGGTATCCCGGCGCCCTCGACAGGACCGCGCACGTCCCCGACATGATCCACCTCACCCGGCAGCAGATCGCGAAGTACGCGGGGCCCGGCTCCGAGCGGATCGGCATCGCGATGACCGAGTTCAACACCGGGTCGAGCAGCAACGGCACGAACACCCAGCCCGGTGCGCTGGCCGCCGCCGACGCCTACGCGACGCTGCTGGCCAACGGGGTGTTCACGGTCGACTGGTGGAACGTCCGCAACGGCATCGGCAACGTCACGCAGGTCGAGGGGCACACCGACTACGGCGACTTCGGCCTGCTGTCGAGCGGGACGTGCACCTCCGACGGCGGCGTCTGCGAACCGGAGGTCAACACGCCCTTCGCGCCGTACTACGCGCTGCAGATGGTGAGCAGGTTCGCCCGCCCCGGGGACCGGTTCATCCGGGCCGCGACCGACCAGGAGAAGGTCACCGCGCACGCCGTACGGCGCGCCGACGGCGGTCTGGCCGTCCTGCTGATCAACACCTCGTCCGACACGTCCTACCCCGTCACGATCGACTACTCCGGCTTCAGCCCGGCGTCCGGGGCTCCCACCGTGCTGACCCACACCAACGGCGCCACCGCCATCACGGAGTCGGCCACGGGCGGCGCGACCGGCCGGACGCTGCCCCCGCTCTCGCTGACCACGATCGTCCTGCGGCCCGCCACCGCCCAGACCGGCCTGCCGGGCGCGCCGGGGCAGCCGGCCGCCTCGGGCGTGACGGACAGGGCCGCCACGATCTCCTGGCCGGCCGCCTCCGCCGGCGCGCGTCCGATCGTGAAGTACGAGGTCCACCTCCAGAAGGGGGCCGTCAGCGAGCAGATCGGCGAGACCACCGGGACCTCGCTCACCGTGGGCAACCTGAAGCCGGGCACCCGCCACACGGTCAACGTGATCGCACGCGACGGCGGCGGGGGCACCTCGTCGCCCTCCGCTCCGCTGACGTTCACGACCGGCACGCCCGCCTCCGCTCCGTGCTCGGTACGGCTGACCAAGCAGTCCGACTGGGCCAGCGGATACGTCGGCGCCATCGAGATCACCAACCACGGTGCGCCGATCAGCGGCTGGACCCTGGACTTCAGCTGGCCCCGGGCCTGGCAGAGCCTGGGCAGCGGCTGGAGCGCCGTCTGGACGCAGAGCGGGCGGGACGTCAGGGTCGTCAACGACTCCGGCAACGGCTCGCTGCCCACCGGGGCGTCGGCCACGATCGGCTTCGTCGGCAACTACTCCGGTCCGAACGTGCTGCCGTCCGTCTTCACCCTCAACGGAACCGTCTGCACGACCCGGTAGCGGCGGCCGGGGGCCGTCCTCCGTACGGGCGGCCCCCGAGCCGCGGTCGCGGCGGTCCGGTCACCGGCGGTCGCCGGAGCCCATCCCGCATTCCGCACCGGGCGGTGTCCGCCGTTCCGTGGATGCGCCGCCGCGCTCACCGGCGGTGAATGCGCCACCGCGTTCGTTGCGCGACAGACCCGGCTATCCCCGCACGGACGGAGGCGGGCGGAGACGTCGCCACCGGTGCCATCACCATCGACACGAAAAAGCCCCGAACGATGATCGTTCGGGGCTTCCGTGCTGCTCAGCTGATGTGGTCAGGGGCGGGGTCGAACCGCCGACCTTCCGCTTTTCAGGCGGACGCTCGTACCGACTGAGCTACCTGACCTCGGTGGTGGATCGAACACCTACCAGAGCGGTCCTGACGGGACTTGAACCCGCGACCTCCACCTTGACAGGGTGGCGAGCACTCCAAACTGCTCTACAGGACCTTGCTTTGACCGGAGACTTTCGTTTCCGTTCTTTCCGCCTCGCTTAGCTTACCAGCTCTTCGGAGGTCTTCGACCTGCCGTTTCCCTGGTGAGCTTTCGCTCGACCGTGCCCCCAACGGGATTCGAACCCGTGTCGCCGCCTTGAAAGGGCGGTGTCCTAGGCCACTAGACGATGGGGGCTCAGGATTCTCATCCCGTTCCGTCGCCGTCTTCCGCTGGAGACCTCTGAAGCATAGGGGACGTTTGCCCCTGATGCCAAAGCGGCTTCCCGGATCACGGCGTCATCACGGTGTCGCGGTGCCGACGGTCGAACCCGTCGGGGACGGGGCGATCGTCGGCTCCGGTGAAATTGTACGCCCCGGGTCGTTCTCGACGTGACGCTGGATCTGCACCGACTGCTCACCCAGCCCGCCGAGGGTGATGTCGTCCCAGGCCCGCAGGCGGTGCGTCTCCCGGTCGAAGTACAGAACCGAGGCCATGACCGGGGTAGGCTCGTCGTGCTCCAGGGCGCGCAGCCCGGCACCGCCGGTGGAGCCCTGGACCAGCACCCGGGTGCCCGAGGACAGCAGCTCGGTGGAGCGGGCGTGGGAGTGGCCCGTCAGGACCATGGGCGCCGAGCCGGAGAACCCCTTGGCGATCGTCGGGTCGTGCACCGCCACCAGGTCCACCGGCTCGAACGCCTGCGTCAGCCGTGCGGCGTGGGCGCGGCCCAGGGCGGTGAGGGACTCCAGGTCGGAGTCGACCGGCACGGACTTGTCGGGGGTGAACCGGGGGTCGCCCAGACCGTAGACGCGCAGGCCCGCCACCTCCTTGACCGAGTCGTCGAGGACGATCGCGCCCTTCTGCTTCGCCACCGCCCGCTGGGTGGCCTTGGAGTCGTGGTTCCCGCGGACGAAGACGTACGGCACGCCGAGCCGGCCGATCTCCTTGACGAAGTTGTCCTCGGGGCCGCTGCCGTGGTCGGTCAGGTCACCGGTGTCGACCACCGCGTCGATCTTGAACTGGGCGGTGACCGAGCGGACGAGGTTCCACGCGATGGGGTTGAGGTGGATGTCGGAGACGTGCAGGATCCGGATCGAGGTGGGGTCGGCGTCGTAGACCGGCAGGGAGGAGACCGCGTCGTAGAGCTGGGAGACGTTGTCCACCAGCTTGACGAGCTGCCCGCGATAGGACTCGAACCTGGTCACGATGGACTCGGCGTCGCCGACCAGAGACGGCGCGCCGGCGAGCAGGCCGGTGTACTCCGGCTCGACCACGGATCCCGGCCGGAACGTCAGCAGGGCGGTCGTGCCGATGCCGGCGATCATCACGACACCGGCCAGCAGACCCGCCAGCGCCGCCCTGAGGCCGCGGAAGACGATGAGGGAGAAGATCAGCGCACCGGCCAGACCGCAGGCGATGGAGCGCAGCGCCAGGGCGCTCACCCCCTCCCGCAACTCCTTCTCCAGCAGCGCGGGGAGCCGGTCGGAGAGGCGGGGGTCCTCCAGCATGGCGCGCGCCTGGTTGGAGTCGATGTTCTCCAGGGTGACGCGCAGCCGTACCGGGGCGTCGTGGGTGTCGAACAGCAGGCTGCCCAGCGGGTGGGCGTCGACGACGGTCTCCCCCCGCAGGGACAGCTCCGCGGACATCCCGACGTCCACCGGCCCCACGGTGGCCAGCACGGGGCCGCCCAGGGCCATGCCCAGCCAGACGCCGACGACGGCGACCACCGAGCCCGCCACGGCGCGCGAGATCAACCGCACCGTCCGTCCGGTGGCGGCGCGGCGGATGCCCTGGGCCCAGCGCGTGAGATCCATGCGTCTCCCTGTCTACCCGAAGTCCCGACAAGTCGGTTACCCGGAAACACAGGGCAGAATGACGGTGTGATCGAGGTCTCGCGGGAGAAGTTCGAGGAGCTCGTGGCCGAGGCACTGGACACGATCCCCCCGGAGCTGACGAAAGTCATGGACAACGTCGTGGTGGTGGTCGTGGACGACCCCCCGGAGCCGGATCTGCTGGGCCTCTACACGGGCATCCCCCTCACCGAGCGCGGCGACTGGTACGCCGGGGTGCTGCCCGACCGGATCGAGATCTACCGGAACCCCATCTGCGCGATCTGCGAGACCGAGGACGACGTGGTGGAGGAGGTCCAGATCACCGTCGTCCACGAGATCGCCCACCATTTCGGCATCGACGACGACAGGCTGCACGAACTCGGCTGGTGACGTCCGGAACCCGTACGAACCCAGCCGATGACGCCGGGAACCCGTACGAGGCCGGCCGATGACGCCTGGAACCTGCGCGAACCCGGCGGGTGACGCCGGGAACCGGGTGATACGGCGGTGCCGTACCGCCGTCGTCCCGGCAGACGGCCGATGGACGACATTTCACAGTTTCCGACACACCCCGGATGCGCTTGGTCGCTTTGGGTTGCGAAGCCGACTCCTAACCGGCACTGTAGGTCACGTAGCAAACACCAACAGTCAGATGCGCCTGCAAGCTCACCGGAGTCCCATGGCGGCCATCAAGCCCGGGCGGCCAGGCGGTCGGCACCGTCGCCCAGCCGAACGTCAAGCCACCTACGGCGAGGTCCTCGCCATCGGCGAGTTCCGCGCGCTCTGGGCCGGGCAGGCGCTCTCCCTCCTCGGCGACCAGCTCTCCCGGGTGGCGCTGTCCGTGCTCGTCTTCGAGCGGACCGAGTCGCCCCTGGCCACCGCGTCGGTCTACGCGCTCACCTACCTGCCGCCGATCGTCGGCGGGCCGCTGCTGTCGGGCCTCGCCGACCACTACGCCCGGCGGCGCATCATGATCGTCTGCGACGTGCTCCGGGCCCTCCTGGTCGCGCTCATGGCGATCCCCGGCACCTCGTTCACGGCCCTGTGCGTGCTGGTCTTCTGCGTGGTGCTGCTCAGCGCGCCGTTCTCGGCCGCCCGGGCGGCGCTCCTGCCCGAGCTTCTCGAAGGCGACCGTTACGTCGCGGGCTCGGCCCTGCAGAACATGACCAACCAGGCCGCCCAGATGCTCGGCTTCGCCATCGGCGGCGCCCTGATCATGGGGATGGGGCCGTACCGCGCGCTGGCCCTGGACGCGGCGACGTTCATGGCCTCCGCGCTCATCCTCGTCTCGGGGGTACGGCGACGCCCCGCCCCCGCTCGCAGCGGCTCCGGCCGGCCCTCGATGTGGAAGATGACGCGCGCCGGGGCCCGGCTGGTCTTCGGCGACCCCCGGTTGCGGACCCTGGTGCTCTTCGCCTGGCTGTGCGGGTTCTACGTGCTCCCCGAGGGCATCGCGACCCCCTACGCCGCCGTCCTCACCGACGACCCGCAGCGGGTCTCGTTCGTCACCGGGCTGCTGATGGGTTCCATCCCGACCGGGACGGTCGTCGGCGCGTTCCTGTTCAGCCGGTACGTCAGCCCCTCCGGGCGGCTGCGCTCCATGGGCTGGATGGCGATGCTGACCTGCGCGCCCCTGATCCTCTGCGCGCTGCGTCCGCCGCTCGCCGTGGTGCTGGTGCTCTGGTTCGTCTCCGGCGTCGGCGGCGCCTACCAGCTGGCCGCCAACGCCGCCTTCGTGCGGTGCGTGCCCGCCGAGCGGCGGGGCCAGGCCTTCGGACTCGTCCAGTCGGGCCTGCTGGCCGCTCAGGGCCTCGGCATCCTCATCGGGGGCGCCGCCGCCGACGAGTTCGGGCCCGAGCCCGTCGTGGCACTGGCCGGCGCGGCGGGACTGCTCGTCGCCGCCACGCTGGCCATGCTCTGGACCGACTCCCGCAAGGAGATCATCGAGAGGGTGCGCGCCGAGGCGCCCGCCTGACTCACGCCTGCGGCTTGGTCTCGTCGTCGCTCCGCGGCGGCACCGGGGCGGGGTACGGCTGCGCCGGGTCCTGGTGCGTCGGGTACGGCGCCGGGTGCTGGCCCGCGTACGGCGAGGCCTGGGAGTCCTGCGGCGGGGCCGGGTAGGTCGGCTCGTGCCGGCCGGTCCTGTCGTTCCAGCTCTGCTCGGCCTTGGCCCAGCCCTGCTCGGCCTTGGCCCTGGCGTCCTGCCAGACCGGGTTGTCCTTGTTGTTGTTCACCAGGTCCTGCAGGATCGAGGTGTCCTTGCCCTCGTCGGGCAGGAGGAGCCAGCCGATCGCGTAGACGCCCAGGCCGAGGCCCCCGAAGAGGCAGGAGACGGCGAGGACTCCGCGGATGATGTTCGGGTCGATCCCGACGTAGCGGCCGAGGCCCGAGGCCACTCCCGCGACGATGCGTCCGTCCCTGGTCCGGCGGAGCTGCTTGATGCCCGAGAAGTCGTTTTCGTTCATGTCTTCAGACTGCCCGCTGAACCTTCCCGGTCACATCGGGATTCCCCCTGGCCGGACCCTGAACTCCCCGCAATACCCTGGCAGGGTCATCACGGACGAGAGGACCTCCCATGGACGATCTCCTGCGCACCGACGACACGCTCTCCGAGGAGCAGCGCCTCATCCGCGACACCGTGAAGGGGTTCGTCGGCGACCGGATCCTCCCCCACGTCGGCGACTGGTTCGAGGAGGCCGTCTTCCCGGCCCGCGAGCTGGCCCCCGTACTCGGCGGGCTCGGTCTGCTCGGCATGCACCTGGACGGGTACGGCTGCGCGGGACTCGACGCGGTCTCCTACGGGGTGGCCTGCCGCGAGCTGGAGGCCGGCGACTCCGGCCTGCGCTCGTTCGTGTCGGTCCAGGGGTCCCTGGCCATGTTCCCGATCTGGAAGTACGGCTCGGCGGAGCAGAAGGAGGAGTGGCTGCCCCGGATGGCCGCCGGAGAGGCGATCGGCTGCTTCGGCCTGACCGAGCCCGACCACGGCTCCGACCCGGCGGGCATGCGCACCCACGCCAAGCAGGACCCCTCCGGCGACTGGATCCTCAACGGCGCCAAGATGTGGATCACCAACGGCTCCGTGGCCGACGTCGCCGTGGTCTGGGCCCAGACCGAGGACGGCATCCGCGGTTTCGTGGTGCCCACCGGCACGCCCGGCTTCTCCGCCCCCGAGATCCACAAGAAGATGTCCCTGCGCGCCTCGGTGACCTCGTCCCTGTACCTCGACGACGTCCGCCTGCCGGCCTCCGCCGTACTGCCGGAGGTGCAGGGGCTGAAGGGCCCGCTGTCCTGCCTGTCGGAGGCCCGGTTCGGCATCCTGTGGGGCGTCGTCGGCGCGGCCCGCGCCTGCCTGGAGTCCGCCGTCGACTACGCCGGGAGCCGCGTCCAGTTCGACCGGCCCATCGGCGGCTTCCAGCTGACCCAGGAGAAGCTCGCCTGGATGTACGTCGGGCTCGGCCAGTCGCAGCTGACCGCCCTGCACCTGGGCCGGCTGAAGGACGAGGGGAAGATCACCCCTCAGCAGGTCAGCTTCGGCAAGCTGTCCAACGTCCGCGCCGCCCTGGACATCGCCCGCCAGGCCCGCTCGATCCTCGGCGGCAACGGGATCACCCTGGAGTATCCGGTGATCCGGCACATGAACAACCTGGAGTCGGTGCTGACCTACGAGGGGACGCAGGAGGTCCACCTGCTGACGCTGGGCAAGGCGCTCACCGGCATCGACGCCTTCCGCTGACCGGTGCCCTCCGGGCCTTCCGGCCCGGCCCCTCGCCCTCCCGTCCCCTTCGACTTCGACTTCGACTTCGACCCACCGTCGGCGCGGCCCCTCCGGCCTACCGCCGGCGCGGGGCCCGCTGGGGCAGGCCGCACGGCCTCCACTCGGGGGCCTGCGCCGCCCGGCTCAGGTGCTCCTCCCAGGACGCGCCCCGGCTCAGGAAGTGGCGGAACAGCCCGGCGGTCGCCCGGGCGTCCGCCAGCGCGGAGTGGGCGTTCCGGAGCGGGATGCCCGCGCGCTCGCAGCAGGCGGCGAGCGTCCACTTCCCGTCCGGGAGGAAACCGGGGGCGAGCCGCTGCGTGCACAGGGTCTCCGTCACCCAGTGGCTGCCGGGGAGCACCTTGAGGAAGCGGAGGTCGAAGGAGGCGTTGTGGGCGACCAGGACCCGTCCGGCGATCCGCTGCCAGACCTCGTCCAGCACCTCGTCGATCACCGGGGCGTCGGCGACCATCGCGTCGGTGATGCGGTGGATGTGCGAGGCGCCGGTGTTCCGGAGGGGGTTGACCAGTGAGTGCCACTCGTCGGTGGTGGCGCCGTCCTCGTCCAGGGAGATCAGCGCGATCTCGCAGATCCGGTCGCCCTTGGCCGGGGAGAAGCCCGTGGTCTCCACGTCCACCACGACATAGCCGCCCCGCGCGGGCAGGCGGAGGGAGCGGTCCAGCTCCGGTCCTGATCTCGTCACAGATGCCACTGTAGGAACAGACCAGCCGTGCTCGCCCACTCCTCGGGAAGAACGGCCTCGCGGACGACCGGCTTCTCCGGCGAGCAGGCGACCTGCCGCAGGCCTGGCGACGAACACCAACGGTCACTATCCTCTGTACCCTGTCTCCAGCGGGGCGTTAGCTCAATGGTTAGAGCTGCGGACTTTTAATCCGTAGGTTCTGGGTTCGAGTCCCAGGCGCCCTACCAGTCGTGAGCAGGAACTTAGGCTCTGACCTGGGCCTTCGTTCCTGGTCACTTCCCCCGGCACATGCAGTCGAGTGCAGCCGGATGCAGCTGCCTGCCACTGGTCGCGGAACATACGCGGAATGGAACCGCGCCCGTCCGTCCAGGTCAGCACCCGGATTCCGGGAGCCGCCGGAACGGTTCCGCGCGTCTCCGAAGCAGGATCCGCGCTCCCGAAGCACTGCCCAAGCCCCCCAAGTCGGTGCTGACCTACGAGATCACGTAGGAGATCCACACCCGACCTCAGGATCAGCCCCCGCACATGGTGAAGGACCCCGAGGCTTGCCCGAGGTCCTTCACCGCGTTCCGCCGTCACGGCTGTCACGTCGTGAGCGCTTCCATGATCCGCTTGTTGGCCGTCTCGTGCTGCCCGTCGATGCACTTGGCGTAGACCCGAAGGAGCACGTCCACCCCGTGGCCGGCTCGCTCGGCGACCTCCGGAGCGTGGACTCCGGCGCCCGCCAGCCGTCCTGGCGTGCGGCGTGGGCGCCGTTCCCGGACGGCGCGGGACACAGGGCCGCGCGCCGCACCCAGCGCCCACCGCTCCCTTGCAACCCGCCGCACCGAGGCCGCGCCACCGCCCAACCCCGCGCCAACCGGACAGGCCGCCCATGCGATTCCTCATCGCGGTCTGTCGCCATCAACGCGGCACCCCATACGATCACCCGCATGAGTGATCCAGAGAACATGTCCTACGGCTTCCTGGCGCTCTTGAGCCTGGGACTTCTCACCTTGGGCACATCGGGCTTCATTGCGTTCGCCTCGGGTCAGCTAGCGGCTTTGGCCATCGTCGGCATCGGCTTCGTCATCGCCGCCGCGGCCCTGACCATCTATCAACAGCGGAAAGTCCCAACCTCCAGCGGGGGCGCCCGGCTCCGGGATGATCGTCCGAACGAGCCCGTAGAGCCGTAAGCGGCTGAGGTGGAGCCTGATCGTCCCGCCTGCCACGTCCCAGGCGGAGCCCAGCAGACCGACTCCTCCGGCTCAAGCCCGTCTGTGACCGGTGGCATCCGATGATCGAGGAAATCAGCCGGCAAGGGACACGCGAAGACGGGCTTGCCTCTCCGTCGCCGGCCCGTTGCCCTTCGGGTGGGACGAGGCAGACGGGAAGATCAGTCCGGGCGGGAATGTGCGGGAAGAGGATGGTCTCCGGTGCTATCCAGCGTCCCGACGTCGTGCCCGATCGCCTACGGCTCAGCTCGCCGAGCCGTACCCCTGCGGGGAGGGGCGGCGCAATGCCGGAGACCACCCGTGACGAGGCTACCTCCGTGCCCGTTGTGTGCCCGTCAGAAGCGTGATCAAAGGGGGCTCACGGGGAACCAGGGGGAATCGAAGCGCTCCCCCGCAGGTCAGCGCTTCCCCAGCTCAGAGGTCATGATCGCTAGAGACTTCTCAAGCTGACCGCGCAGGAACCACGAACGGATTCATCGGCTCTCTCTGTCATGATCGCTGCGATACGGCTTCAGGAGGGCATGGGGATGAGTGGTGCAACGGCAGCGACTTACGAATGGCTCTACCGGGAATTCACCGACGGCGTTGACGAGACCTGGCTCTACGCCACTTTCGTACAGGGCTTGTCCCCTCAAGAGGCACTGCGGCGGATCGGCGTCGCTCCCGGTCCTCTGGAGGATTCCGGATTCGGCGTCGCGGCCTATGCCGCTCGTGGGGGGACCGTCCTGATCGAGTGCGGCTGGGCGGGGATCATCTACGACATGGCCGGCCGGCTGTCTGCGGGTACATCCGCCGCCGCAGTCATCGCGACCATCAAGAGGAAGGACTTCGCCTACTGTGTCGATGGTCAGTTGGTCACCACGTTCGATCTGTACTCCTACTCCCTCCGGGAGGGATCTGATCCTGACCGGCTCCGCGCTGAGGTTGAGGACCTCGGCCTGAACGACGGCGACCCGCTCGAATTTCCCGATGACCCGATCTCACGGGCTCTTGCCCTCGCCGAACGCGCCACGGGTGTTCACCTGCCTGCCGCTCGTTATGGTGGCCCTGCCCTGATCGGGTCCACCGACCACCTTGAGCCCTATCGGTGAAGACCCGCTCGGATGAAGATCCGGCACATATGCGGAATGCTCCCGATGCATCTGGCCAGAGCATCCGGCCAATCGCCGGGTCGAAATATCGTGCAGCCGCACCGGCGGCAGCCCGCTGGTATCCGCCGGCCTCCGGAACCGAGCGGTGAGATAGTCCGGCGCCACCGGAGCACCGTCGTGGCGGGTGAAGACGTATCCCGCTTCGTCCCAGCACCGGTCGGCACGTGCGCACTCGGCCCGCTGCGCACGTTCATGACGGCGCAGCACATGCACATCGACCGTGAGCAGGTCCCGGCCTGTCCGCTCGGCTGCTTCCGCAAGGAACGGCGAGCGGAAGTCCTCCCACGTACGTCAGAGCGGTCCGCCCAGAATCCAGCCAGTCCGAAGCACTCCGAAGACCTCTACCTCTCTTCGCCGGACGTGGTCCGGTTTGTCGGTGTTGATCGATAGCGTGCCACGCATGTCTGATGCGGTGCCGGTGTACTCCCATCCCCGATCCTCCGAGGTCGGTCTTCCATCGGGTCATCCGAAACTCTCCACGTCGGCCAGGATGACCCGGCAAGGCCTGGTGAACCGTCCGCAGTTCCCCGGCGACCTGCCGATGCAGGCGACCCCGGTGGGAGTGCGGGCGTGAATCCGTGGGATGAGATCCGGCAACGGATCGAGGCTGAGACCGGCAGCACCGCCGAGTTGCGGGCATTCGTGGCAGAGCTTGACGTATCGGCTCGTAAGGCGGTGGCCACGCACCTGCCGAAATACCTGACCGAGCGACTGCGTAGCGGCACTCGGTCCCGCTGGGAGGTCATGAATCAGGCCGAGGCGTTCCGCGTCGTGGGCACGGCCTGCCTGCCCGGAGCCGCGCAGGTGGCGGCGTGGCTCAATCGCCGGGAGTTCCGTACCGTGCCCTCGCCGAGGGCGAACGCCGAACTCATTTCGCGACTGCTCCGCGACCGGAAGGAAGAATGGCGGCGGGACCTGGCCCACCGGCTGGTCGCCGGGCTTCGCCCAGGCGGGCGCGGAGCCGAGTCGCGGTCGCAGGGCGAACCTGGCTGGGAGCTGGCGGCGAGCCTGGTGATCGAGACAGGGATCCAGCCTCCCGAGAACGATGCCTTCGTGGCAGGTTGGGTCTGGGACCTGCACCACAGACTCTGGTCAGGTGCGGAGATCCAGGTGGTCCGCGATCATCCGCTCTTGGACGTCATGGTGCCCCGGCTGTTCCGTGCGGCGGACGTCGCTCATGCCCTGGCGTACGACTGGGTGCGGAACACCGGGAGTCGACTTCCTTCGATCATCGGTGCGCTGGCCGACCTGGCGGCCGAAGGGCGAGTGGACCGGCAGATGCTGCTGGACGGATGCGCCGCCCGGTTCCTCAGCAGCGGGGCGGAAGATGCCGGAGGATTCGTGATCCTGTGGCAGGAACTGCAACCGACGCTCGCCGAGCTTCCGATCGTGGATCTGGTCCGGGTGCTTCCGATCGCCACCTCCCAGCTCGCGCAGCTGGCCACCGACGAACTCCGCCGCGTCGATGAGGCGACGGGGCTCGACGACGACCTGTTCGCCGAGGCGGTCTACGCTCTGGCGTTCCGGCCGGAGAAGAAGCACGTCACGGCCGCGCTACGGTGGATCACCCAGGCGGCGCCGGAACGCGCCGACAGCTCGCTCGCGGCGCTCGCACAGATCTTCATCCAGGACACCCCGGCCTTGCGTGACCGAGCAGTACGGCTGGCGCTCAAGTTTGCACCGCACGCGAGCCAGGCGGCCAGGGACGTGGTACGGGAGGCGGCAGCGGTCCTTCCGCCGGAGCCGCTCGGCCGGATCGCCGACGTCTTCGGTGAAGTCGAGCCGATGCCGTCGCAGGCCCCGGTGGCCGGATCCCTGCCGCCGGTGGCTCCGCTCCCCGACCTGCCGCCGCCGATCGGCTCGGCGACGGAACTGGCCGATGAGCTGCTCTCTTTGGACTGGACGTACGGGCCTATGCGGTACGAGCGGATCCTGTCCGCACTGGTCGGGCTGACCCACCGCGACCACGCCGCCACCGCCGAGGCTCTGCGGTCACCGTGGCGGGAGAGATGGGGGAACTTCGACTACGCCTACTCGTTCTACGCTGACAGCCGTACCTCCTACGACCCTTACTCGTTGCTGACCCTCTGTGCGTTCGCTGTCATGTCGCCCTCGTCCAGTGCCGGGCTCTCCCGCCGGATCGACGAATACCTCGCGAAGAACCCTCCCTACAAAACCGTGCTCGACTGGTTCGTCCGGGACCGGTTCCGGGAGGTCATCGCCCTATTCGAGGCCGGCCGAACCATTCCGCTGCTGCTGTCCACGCCGACCGCTCCCACCGGGCACCTCGACGCCGACACGCTGGTCGGCCGACTGGAACGCCTCGGTGACAACGAACCGCTGCCCCTCGACTTCTGCCAAGCCCTGCTCCGCCTGCCCCGAGACATCGATCCCGCGGCACTCGCACGTGCCGAGAAGCTCACGTCGGCAGCGGGCAAGCAGCTGACGGCGTGGCTGCGCAGCGGCGGGCTGACCGACCCAATCATGACGTACGGCCCGGCGAGCATGATGCGCAACCTGGGCGGATATCAGAACTACGCCCTCGTCACCGAGCTCCACGCCCGCATGGCACCGGCGCAGGACCTGCCGGAGCCCATCCGCGATCTGTGCACCCTCGAGCCGAAGGAGTGGTTCGCGGGCCATTCGGACCAGATGGTGTGGTGGCCGGCCATCATGCCATCCCATCGGGAAGTGATCGCCGCGCACGTGCTGGAGTGTTTCGCCGTGGACATCCGCTACGGCCACGCCCAGGTGGACGTGCTGCCCGCTCTGGTCCGGGGCGAGGGCCCGATCGGAGCGTCGACCGCGAGCGCGATCGTCCTGGGCATGGGGCATAAACTGCCCGCCCTCCGGGCGCAGGCGACCGACGCGGCGAAGATCCTCGCCGCACGCGGGGAACTGCCCGCAGACGATCTCGGGCGGGCACTGGAGCAGCTGTTCCGCCTGGACGCCGTGAAACTCAACCGGATCACGCCGGCGCTGGAGGAACTCACGCTGTCCGGTGCGCACACCGAAACGTGGGCGATGCTGGCCCGCGCGCTTCCGGCCCTGCTGCCCGCGGCCGGAGACCGGCCCGCCACCGGTCTTGCCGATGTGCTTGCGGTCGCGGTCAAAGCCGCCGCCCTCGCCGGAGCGCGGGCCGATGTCCCAGGGCTGGCCGAACTGGCCGCGCGCAAGGGCCGCAGCCGCCCGGCCGAGGAGGCACGTGGCCTCCTGCAAACGATCAGCCCGGCGTGAGACGGTCGCATCGGACCTGCCTGTAGGTCGCCGGGAGATGAGGTTCTCCACAAGCCGCTCAATACCCTGCCGAAATCTTCGCCCTGTTGGGGACCGCACCGCGGGCCAGCAGGCCGCCCGATCCCGCCGAGCCCGAGGGCGACATGCGGATCGTCATCCGCCGCGACATCTTGAGGGAGCGGGACCTGCCCGGGGCGACCAACATCGGATTGATCGACGTGGTCGTCCGCTACGCGCTGGACAGCGGTTACCACGTCGTCCTGGAGGGCATCCTGTACGCCGACCGGTACGGCGCGATGTTGCAGACGCTACGCGCCGATCATCTGGGCTCCAGTCACTGCTATTACCTGGATGTGCCCTTCGCCGAGACCCTGTGACGGCACGCTGCCAAGCCCCAGGCCTCCGCCTACGGCGAGACCGAGATGCGGGAATGGTTCCGCCCACTGGACCTGCTCGACGACGGCTGCGAGCAGATCATCGGCCCGGACAGCTCACTGGAGGAAACCCCCCAGCGCATGCTGGCCGACACCGGGCTCACCAACGGCAGCTCACCCGTACCGCACCGAAACTCATCACACCGAGCTTGACCTGGCATTCCATCGAAGTGGGGTACCTCCGCCGACCGTTGGCGGGGAATGGTCAAGAGTGCGCCTGCCGAAAATACATCCGCGCAGCTCATACGGCCTCATCCAGGGGGCGGTCGAGCGGATCCGCGCCCGGCTTCCCGTCGGCATCGCGACTGCGGAGGAGTCCGCATCCGCGCGCGGTACAGATCGCGACACCGAGGGCTGGCTCCGCGTCGGCTGACCGGCTCGCGGCCTCCGTCCGGAGGATCCCGCCTGCCCCGGGCGCAGTTGTCGTGTAAGCGGAGGGCTTCCACCAGCCGGCCGAACAAGCGAATCATGATCAGATACAGGAGACGGACTGGGACAAGAACCGACCTTGCCTGTACCGCCGCCTCGGATCGATCTACAGGTCGAGCACCTTGCGATGACTCTTGAAACGGTACAGGGCGTTAGTCATATACGGTCGGCACCCCGCTGTCCGCAGACCAACCAACAAGAGGCCAATGATGCAGAAACCCGATCGCGCCCTTCCTGAGGAAAGCCAGTGGGATCTACTGGCCGAACACGGACTGGAATCCTGGTTCAGCTGCCAATGGGCGGACACGGAAGATGGAAACGAGATCGCCCGACGGCTGGGCGTCGATCCCCGAGACGGCACGTTGTGTGACTTTCAGACAGCCATGCAATCATACGATGACGACCCGAAGAAACTCATCGTCTGGGTGGGAGAGCACTCGGCCGGCTGGTCGGCCATCCTCACGGTCAGCGGTGTGACGGTGCCGCCACATCTGATAGAGGCGCTGAGCGCAGACGGAAAACGCGTACTCGAAGCCTATTATGTGGAAGAGGCCGATCCCGGCAAACTGCTGTACACCTATGACAGGGAATACTGTGGAGATATATTCCCTCCTTCCTCCCCCGGGGGATGGATGGAGGTCCCCGAGTTCGAGGCGCACGCGAGCGGGCTGGAGCTCATCGGCGAAATCAGCGACGCTGAAACCTTTGACCGCTACTTGTGCATGGCAGGACGGATCACCGGCCGGTTCATCGACCGTGCCTGGTTCGCGTCAACGCGAACCCTGTACCACGTTCCACAGGAAGCATGACGTCGATGAACGCGTGAACGAGTTTCTCCAGCACTGCGGGTGCCGAAAATTCATCCGTCCAGGTCAAGTAGAGGGTGTCTGAAAAGTTGGCGTTCGCGTCGCTGTTCAGCTGCCTGCGGGTGTGCGTTGCCGGGCGGGGGAGGCTCTCATGCCCGATCCCCGACGCCCCTACCTGACCGGTCTCACCGACGCCGAATGGGCGCCGCTGGAACTGTCCGCGGCCGGCCGCGGGGCACTGGCCGCCGACCTTGCGAGCGCCCCCGAACTCGCCGCCGACCTTGCGAGCGCCCCCGAACTCGCGAGCGCCGCGGAACTGGCCGCCGACCTGGGCACTGCTCCGCCGGAACGGCCTCGGTGGTGTCTGGACCTCGGCGCGAGACGGACGCGGGTGCGATCGGGGTGTCGTTCCATGACGCCTTCCTCGGAGGAACACGCACGTCGGGCATGGAGCGTGGCTTTCCCGGGTTCGGCGGAGCGGGGTTCAGGCGTGGAGGTCCGGCGTGGCGAGCAGGCGTGCGAGCGCGTCGGCGGCCCAGTCGTGCCACCGCTGATGGGTCCATCCGCGGTCGTTGACGAGCAG
The DNA here is from genome assembly GCA_014647935.1 of Planomonospora parontospora. Taxonomy (GTDB): domain Bacteria; phylum Actinomycetota; class Actinomycetes; order Streptosporangiales; family Streptosporangiaceae; genus Planomonospora; species Planomonospora parontospora. The sequence goes on along the minus strand of BMQD01000018.1, from coordinate 71,835 downwards.
GTTGTAGGTCTCCGGTGAGAGCAGCGCCAGGGCGATGTCGGCGGCGGCCTCGGCTGTGAGCCCGTCGCGCAGGGCCGCCTTGCGGGCCAGGGCGTCGGCGAAGACGCGCTGGACGGTGAGCCGTTGCCGGAGGTTGACGGTCCAGACCTCGGCGAGGTCGGGATCGGTGGTGGCGGCGCTGCGCACGACGTCGAGCAGGGGCGCGGCACGCAGGTAGATGTCTCCGGCGCCGGCGACCTGGCGGCGCAGCTGCCGGAGCGGATCGGGGTCGGCGAGCGCGTCGCGGACCCAGGGGCGTTCCAGAGTGGGGATGGGCTCGTCGTCGCCGGCGATGGCCAGGTCGAGGGCCGTGGTGAGGATGGCCCGTTTGGTGCCGAAGGCGTAGTAGACGGTCTGCTCGCTCACCCCGGCCTTGTCGGCGATGGCGGCGATGCTCGTGGTGGTGTAGCCCGCCGTGGTGAACAGGTCGGTGGCGGCGGCGGTGATGCGGGCGCGGGTGGATCGGGCCCGCGCCGTGCGCCCGTCCTCCTTCGCGGGTGCGCGGCCGGCTCGGTGTCGTCGTGTTTCGCTCACGACTTGACTATAGCGTCACTATAGAAACATTCTTGTAGTATGACTATAAAAACATGGGGCCCGGGTGGACTCACGGCACTGCTGCTGGCCGAGCGCGAGGTGCGCCCGGGCACCGTGGCCAATGCGCGGGTGGGCGCCGCGCTCGGCCTGACCGGCGTGCTGCCGGCCGCGGCCGCGTGGACCGGCTCGTCAGGAGACGTCGCCGACGGCCTCAGGGCCGGCTTCGCCATCGCCGCCGGCCTGGCGGTCCTCGGGGCCGTGTGCACCCTCGTCATGTTCACCCGCCCCGACGCCGACCCGGCCACCGCCCCGCCGCAACCGCAGGGAGCGCACCGCCGATGAACACCGTCCTCATCTTGGGCGGCTACGGCGCGGTCGGCCGCGAGGCCGCCGCCGCGCTCGTCGGCCGTCCCGGCACGAACGTCGTCGTAGCCGGGCGCAACCCGGGCAAGACCGCGCCCATCCCGGGGACCACGACGGTGCGCGTGGACGCCGCAGACCCGGCCGATCTGTCCCGGGCGTTGGACGGAGCCGACACCGTTCTCATGTGCGCGGAGACCGACAACGTCCGCGTCGCCCGCGCCTGCGTGGAGCGCGGCATCGGCTACGTGGACGTGACGGCCTCCCACCCGCTGCTCACCGGCCTGCAGCGACTGGACGGGGCGGCCAGGGAACACGGCGCCACCCTCGCGCTCAGCGTCGGCCTCATCCCCGGTGTCACCAACCTGCTGGCACGTTTCTGCGCCGAGCACTCGGCGGCGGACGGCCTGTTCATCGGCGCGTTGCTCGGCTCGGGTGAGGCGCACGGACCCGCCGCGCTCGCCTGGACGCTGGACGGGCTCGGGCGGTTGGACGGCTCGTGGACGATGCGGTTCCCGGAGCCGTACGGCGAGCGCACCGTGCACCGCTTCCCGTTCTCCGACCAGTACACCCTGCCCGCCACCCTCGGGTTGGGCGCGGCCCGTACCGGATTGTGCCTGGACTCTCGCCTGCTCACCCGGCTGCTGTCGGTGGCCGGGAGGCCGGCCGTCGCCCGCCTGCTGCGCCGTCCCCGGGTCCGCCGACTGCTGCCGGCCGCTCTCGGTGCGGTCCGTGTCGGTGATGACGGCTTCGCCGTGACGGTGCGCTGCGGCGAAGTCCAGGCGTCCTTCAGCGGACGGCGGCAGAGCCGCGCCACCGGGCGGATGGCCGCCCTGCTCATCGGCCGCCTGCCCGGCCTGCCGGCCGGCGCCCACCACGTCGAGCAGCTCGTGGATCCCGCCGCCTTCCTGACCGAGCTGGCCGCCGACGGATTCGACCTCGACCTCGGCGACGGCCGCTGCCCGCACCGCCGTACCAGATCGGCCTGCAGGTCGAGCGCCCCGCGATGACTTCCGAAACGGTGTCCGGCGCCAGGACGGCGGCTACGCGGTGGCCTCTCTCAGGCGGTGAAGGCGGCGCGGGGCTCACGGGGCCGGTCGGCGAAGGCGCGCGGGGACTCACCGGCGAGAACCTCGTCGCCGATGTGCTCGTACGGCTCGGCGACCCCGGTCAGCATGGCCCGGCTGAGCCCGGCCTGCACCAGCGCCGCGCCGCGGATCACCGCCGGCAGCGTGATGGCGAACAGCACGCCGATCGCGGTGGTCATGACCACGCCGATCAGGGCGCTGTCACCGAAGCCGAGCAACTCGGCCAGGCCGCTGTTGTCCGGGATCCCCTCGAGGATCCACCCGTAGACCGGGTAGGTCAGCCCGGTGATCGCCCCGGCCCACCAGGTCACCGTGAGGCAGAACGTCACGACGGCGACCGGGAGGTTCACGATGCCGTACAGCAGATCCATCCAGGACTGGCCGTTGGTCAGCGGGTTCACCAGCCGGCGGAACGTCCCGGCGTTCTGCGGGGCGGGCCGGTAGCGCGGCCGGGCCACCGGGTGGCCGAGCACCTCCGGCAGCATCCGGCGTTCCAGATCGGCGAAGCCCCGGGCGAGCATCAGGGACGCTCCCAGGATCGGCACCCCGACCCAGATGACCACCGTTCCCACGCCGAGGGAGAAACCGGTGACCATCAGGCAGAAGGCGACGACCGCCAGGGGGAGACCGAGGAGCAGGTAACGGGTGTCGGTGCCGATGCGACGCACGAGGAGGTTCATGGGGGCAACGCTATGAGCCCGGGTCAGGGGAGATCGATCCTGTCGGCAGGCTTCTCGGGGTAGGGCCAGCCCTATCCTCCCCGGTGGGACGGGCTCCATCCCGGAAGGACCTGTCGAGCATGAACCGATCCGGATTCCGCGGAGGTCCTGGTCTGCTCCGGGTCCTGTGGAATCGCTGGTCCGCTCCGGATTCCGCGGAGGTCCTGGTCTGCTCCGGGTCCTGTGGAATCGCTGGTCCGCTCCGGATTCCGCGGAGGTCCTGGTCTGCTCCGGGTCCTGTGGAATCGCTGGTCTGCTCCGGGTCCTGTGGAATCGCTGGTCCGCTCCGGGTCCTGTGGAATCGCGCCTCCGGATCGCCATGCCACGATGGTCGTGTTCTCGAACTCTGTCGGGGCCGGCGTGCCGGGGATGAGAAGATGATCAGTTTCACGTCATATGACGGCACCGTGCTCGTCTGTCATGAGCGGGGGGAAGGGCCGGCGCTGGTCTGCTTGCCGGGCGGGCCGGGACGGTCCTCGCGGTACCTGGGAGATCTCGGCGGTCTGGCGGCTCGGCGCCGGCTCTTCCTGCTGGACAATCGGGGAACCGGCGAGTCCGCGGCGCCACTCGATCCGGGCACGTACGCGATGGACCGCATGGTCGCGGACGTCGAGGCGCTGCGTGTGCGTCTGGGGCTCGAGCGGATGGACCTGCTCGGGCACTCGGCGGCCGGAGGGCTGGCGCTGCTGTACGCGGCCCGGTATCCCGAACGGATAGGGCACCTGGTGCTGGTCACACCGAGCGTGCACCCGGCGGGGATCGAGATAACCGATGAGCAGTGGTACGCCCAGATCGAGCGCCGAGCCGGCGAGAGCTGGTACGAGAGCAGGCTGCCGGACCTCAGGGCATGGGAGGCGGGCGATGAGAGCCGGCGCCTGAGTGCGCAGCCGTTCTTCTACAGCCCTTGGAACGAGACCGCCGAGGCGCACGCCGCACGGTTCGCCGAACGCTCGGTCGAGGCGGCGGAGCGCTTCCACACCGGCATGCCCACCGCCGAGGAGACCCGAGCGGGCCTGGCGAAGATCACCGCGCCGGTCCTGGTGATCGCGGGAGAGCAGGATCCAGGGCCGTCGCCCGAGCACGCGGCCGAGCTGGCCGGGCTCTTCCCGCGCGGGACCGGCATCGTGCTGCCCGGGGCGCACTACCCCTGGGTCACCGCTCCGGAGACCTTCGCCGAGGCGATCGAGGGATTCCTCGGCGGCTAGCCGACCGGCAGCACATCCGCCGGGACGCACAGGGGCCGGCTCCGGTTCTGGTAGGAGACGGCGGCGACGGCCGGCCCGACGCCTGCGGCGGATGCGCCCGGCCGCACCGGAGGCAGCGGCCGGTACCGCGTGCGGCGACAGGCTACGGGCTTCCTCACGGGCATGCCCCGGTCTGCGCCGAGCCTGATGCGAGCGGGCGGTGATCACCGAGCGCCGTCCGGGATCAGAGGGTCCGCCCGTAGGCTCGTAAGGTGCACTGGACCACACGGACGCGGATGGCCGCGATCATCGCGGCACTGATCGTATGTGTGCTCGCGGGCCGGCTCATCACACCGGGCGCATCGCCGGTGGCCATCGCGTCGGCCGTGGTGACGTGCTCGGCGGCCGCGGTGGTCATCGCACTGCGCCGGGTCCGGCGCAGAGCCGCCCTCGTCCTGTCGGTGATCGCACCCGCCTCAGCGGGTGTGAGCGTCCTTCATGCCCACCGGTACGGCGACGGGGCGGGCGCCTGGGCGTACATGGAGACGCTCGCCCTGCTGCTGATGATGATCGTCGTGATCAGGGGCGTGCCGGTACGGCGGGCTGTGGCCGCCGGGCTCGTGGGCGGCCTGGCCGAGTCGTTGATCATCCTGCGTGTGGTCCCGGCCCCGTCGCCGCTGGAAGCCGCGGGACTGTGCGCGTTCTGGGGACTGGGCGCGAGCGGGGCGGCGGTGATCGGGATGTACCTGCGCCGGCTGGACTCCGAGCGCCTGCGATCGGTGATCGGCGCTCGGCGTGCCCAGCGGCTGAACCTCGCCAGGGACCTGCACGACTTCATCGCGCACGACCTCGGGGAGATGGTCGTCCACGCGCAGGTGGGCCAGGTCGTGTCCGGCCGGGAGAGGGAGACGCTGCGTCACATCGAGCTGACCGGCCGGCGGGCCCTGGCTGCGCTGAGCGCCACGGTCAGAGCGTTGCACGAGATGGACGACGGCGCCGCAACGGGCGACGGTGCCGCGACGGACGAGGGGATGCCCGGCCTCGGAGATCTCCCCCGAATCGTCGAGGACTTCGCCGCACCGGGCACCGTACCCGCCACGCTCCGGATGGATCCGGGGCTGGCGGAGAGGTTGCCCAGACGGTTGGGTACGACGGTCTCCAGAATCGTGATCGAGTCGCTGTCCAACGTCCGCCGGCACGCTCCTGACGCAGGGTCCGTCGAGGTGGAGGTCGCCGGAGCCGGTACGAACGTGACGATCAGCGTCGTCAACGGGCCGGGAAGCGGCGCCCCCGCCCACTCTTCCACCACCCGGCTGGGCCTTGCGGGCTTGGAGGAACGCGTCAGGTCGCTCGGCGGGCGATTCGCCGCCGCTCCACTCGCCCGCGGCGGATGGCAGGTGGTGGCCGAGATCCCGGTCGATACACTGCTGCCCGATGACTGAGCCGGAGATACGCGTCCTCATCGCCGACGATCATAAAATCGTCCGGACAGGCCTGCGGATGATCCTGGAGAGTCACGGTGTCGTCGTCTCGGGCGAGGCCGCCGACGGGGTGGAGGCGGTGGAGTCGGCCCGGCGGCTCCGTCCCGACATCGTCCTTCTCGACATCGAGATGCCCCGCTTGGACGGTATCGAGGTCACGAAGTTGCTCTCCCAGCAGTCCCTGCGGGTGGTGATCCTCACCTCGTTCGACAGCGACGACTACGTCTACGCGGCTCTTCAGAACGGTGCCTGCGGCTATGTGCTCAAGCACGGCGGCCCGGCTCTGCTGATCGAGGCCCTGCACGCGGCGATGGCCGGTGACGCCCTCGTCAGCCCTTCGATCACCGTGCGGCTCTTGCGGCACCTGGCCCGGAGGACCGGCACCGCCGGGACCTTCACCGGCGAACCTCTGACCGAGCGGGAGAAGCAGGTGCTCAGCCTGCTGGCGCGCGGACAGTCCAATGACGAGATAGCCCGGTCCATGGTCATCGCACCCAGCACGGTGAAGACCCACGTACAGAGCGTCCAGCGCAAACTGGGCGCGCGGAACCGCGTCGAGCTGGCGGCCTGGGCCTGGGAGACGGGACACGTCGAGTAGGCCGGTGCCGGCGTCGCGGAATCTCCCCCCGGGAGGGGAGGCGCCTCCCCGTGGCGGAGGATGTGCCACGCCTTCGGCCGGACGCATCCTTGCCGTGGAATGTCACCGGCGACAAGGGGCCCCGATCATGACCATCACACAGCGGACACCGGTGTCGGCGTGGAGCCGGTGGCCGATATGGGCCATCCGCGCCGCGTGGCTCTGGTCAGCGATCTACGCTGTTCTCGGCGTGTTCTGGGCGCTGGGCGGCATGGGCTTCCCCTTCGGCGCCGGCGACGTCAACGCCGAAGGCCGGGGGACGCTGCTGGCCGAGGCGACGGCGCCGGTCACCGGTTCGATCATGGCCGTGCTCGGGGCGGCGGGTGTGGTGGTCGGCTGGGCGATGTCCAAGCAGGCGGAACGGCCGCGGGCGGTCCTGCTTCTCTTCGGCTGGGGCATGGCCGCGCTCCTGGTGCTGGTGCTGCCCGAGATCCGCGCGCTCACCGTCGCGCTGTTCCCGCTCGTCTTCCTGATGCTCGACAAGATGGACTGGCCGATGGTGAACTTCCTCATCCTCATGGCCGGAGGGTTCCTCTGGGCCGGTGCCACGCTGGCCTATCAGCGAGAGAGCAGATCGGCGTGCGCCCACTGCGGTCGCGGGGCCGGGGGCGGCCGGGGGCGGGCGGAGGCATGGCTGCTGCGCCGGGGACGGACGCTCACGTATGTCGCCGCCGCCGCACCCTGGGGTTATGCACTGGTACGGCTGGCCTGGGTGCTGGACCTTCCCCTCGGTGTTCCCCCGGAGTTCCTGCGGCAGATGGAGTCCGCCAACGGCGGAGCAGGCGCCAAGGGCATGGAACTCGTCCTCGTCGGAATGTGCGCCACCGGCTCCGTCCTGACCGTGGGGCTGGTGCGACGCTGGGGGGAGGTCTGGCCCAGCTGGGTTCCCGGGTTCGCCGGCCGTCCCGTCCCGGTGGCCTTTCCTGTGGCGTCCGCGGGCCTCGCGGCGGTCGGCGTCACCGCTGTCGGCCTGTCCTGGGCGCGCGGCCTGCCCGAGTTCGTCGCCAACGGCCTGACCGTTGAGATCGAAGGCCATCGAATGGGGCCGATCTTCGGCCTGCCCATCCCGTCGTTTCTCGTCTGGGGTGTCTCGCTCGGTCTTTCGGCCCTCGCGTACTACTACCGGCGCGCGGGCCACTGTGTGCATTGCCGCACCGCACCGACGGAATCGTCGATGGAATAGGGCGGCTCACGATGCTTCACCGATGGCCGGGAGGAGGGATTCCTTTCTCGGTGAGCCCGGCGCGGACGAGATCGGTCAGCGCTCCTACGGCACCGCCCTGGCCGGCACGCCGGATGGGCCCTCCGGCCGGCGCGTCATTTCGCGATGGCCTCCCGTACGGCCGGAGCGATCTCCCGGGCCCAGCGGGCCAGGGCGGTGAGGTCCGGGGCGCCGTGTCCGGCCGCGAAGAGTACGAATCCCGACGCGCCGTACTCCAGCACCGCCCCGGTCAGCTCCTCCACCCACTGCTCCACGGAGCCGCCGAGCCAGCGGCCGTCGCGGTCGCGGGTGGCGGTCAGCGGCCGGTCGGTGATGTTCCCGGGGAGGTTGAAGACGGTGCGGATCTCACCCGGATCGCCTCCTCGAAGGCGTCCACGGCGTCACCGCGGCACTCCCATGTCGGAGATCCGGTCCCACAGCCCGCCCGCTCCCATGCCGAGCACGATCCGGCCGCCCGACAGCGCCGACAACGACGTCACCGTCCGTGCCAGCATGGGCGCCGGCCGGGTCGGCAGGTTGGTGACGTTGGCGAAGCCCGCGATGCGCTCCGTGCGCCCGAGGATGAAACCGAGAGCGGCGTAGGCGTCCACGCGCCCGCCGATGTACGGATGGTCCGACAAGGTGAAGACATCGAGCCCGTCCCGGTCGGCCTGCCGGGTCATGCGCAGCAGCCGGGGGATGTCGTCGATGTCGGAATGGGTGCCGAACCCGAAGACGGCGTCATGTGCGGACATCGCTCAACCTCTCGAAGAAGTGTTCACCGGGCGCGTGTTTCCGGTGCCCGAGCCGGATGCCGGCCGGCGAAGTCGGAGGAGCCGAAGCAGGGCACCTTCTCAGGCCGCGCCGAACCGCTCGGTGAAGCGGCCGGTGAACAGGTCGGCCCCCTTGCAGGCCGAGACCGTCTCGGCCGGAACGAAGGGGTTGCAGTTCGTGTCACGAACAATATTAGTTCGTGACACGAACTGAAACCCCTTTTTCGGTCAGTGCGGGCGGTCCGGCTCCATGAACACGCTGGGCACCTTGTTGTCCTCCACGACGCGGCCGAGCAGGGCCGCGAGCGTGTCGCGCTCCCCGGGCGCGAACCCGGCGGTCAGCTCCTCGATGCGGCGGCAGGTCTCGGTGTAGAAATCATCGGCCAGCCTGGCCCCCCGCCCGGTGAGTGCCACCCGCACCGCGCGGGAGTCGTGCGGATCGGGCTTGCGCTGGACCAGGCCGTTGCGTTCGCTGCGGTCGACCAGGCCGGTCAGGCTCGACTTGGCCAGACCGAGCACCGCGCCCAGCTCGCTCATGCCGTACGGCCGCGGCATCAGGACGCACAACAGCTGGCCCTGCTGCTGGGTCAGGCCGTACTCGCGGGCGGATTCTGCGTACACGGCGTCCACCAGAAAAGCGGACCGCACCAGCCCGGCCACCACCCCGATCGGACCGTCGACATGCTTGCTCACCCGCCAAGGGTAACAAATTCGCAGAACGAACTACTTTTTCGTTTTCAACGGAGGGCATGCGGGCGGCACCGGCCACCGGGCCCCGGTCGGCATCTGCGCGTGGTGATGCGGTCCGTGTCTGCTCGGTGATCGTCACCTGCCGCGGTACGGCACCGTACGGCACGCGATGACACGGTCCGGCAGGACGAAGAGGACGGTTTCCAACAGAGAGCCATCAGATGGCGATCCGCGACAGGAGAAGGTTCCTGTGCGCCCTCTCAGCCCGTCTCAGCTTCACCACAGGGGCCTCCGCATAGCGTGCGCGAGCATGGCGAACACACCGCGCACCACGGCGACGCTCCGGTGGTCGGATCATGAGTGAGCCCACGCGTACGGTGAACGGGCCGGCGTCCGACCGGTGGCATCGGTGGTCGTCATGGGCGGGGTATGCGGCCCTCGGCTGGGCGGTGGCGTACGGCGGGTTCGGCCTGGTCTCGGCGCTGGCCGGGACCGCGGTGTTCTACCGTGCCGACGAGCCGCTGCCGGTCGGCCTGAACTGGATCATCGTGGCCGTGACCGCCTCGGCGGCGGCGGTGACCTTGGCCGCCGTGCGGCCCTGGGGCCGGCGCGTTCACCGCCCGGTCATCCCCGTCCTGCTGACCGTGCTGTGCGTGCTGACCGGCGCAGCCGCGTTCGGCCTGCTGATGGATGTGGTCACGTTGGTCTTCGCCCAGAGTGTCGACAACTGGACGGCGACCGCCAACCGGGCCCTGGCCGCGATCGGCGTGATGCTGCTCATCGCCGTGACCCGCGCCTACCGTTCCTCCGGCGCCTGTGTGCGATGCGGCGCCGTCCACGCCTCCCCCACCGCGCGGACCGGACCGGAGCCCGCCCCCGCGCCGCCGCGCGTCCGAATGCTGGCCTATGCGGGTGCCGCGGCGTTCCTGCCGTACGCGGCCGTGAAGACGACCTGGGCGCTGGGCGGGACCTTCGCCGGCGTCAGCGGAGCGCAGGCACTGGTGACGATGGAGCGCAACGGCGCCTCCGGGGTGATGCTCACCCTCGAACGCTGGGGCATCGACGCCACAGCGCTGCTGGCCGCGCTCGGGGTGTTCCTCATATTCGGCCTGGTCCGGCCGTGGGGACAGATCTTTCCCCGGTGGACGCTCGTCCTGCGCGGCAGGCGGGTGCCCCGCTGGCTGCCGCTGGCCCCCGCGCTGATCGGCGCCGCCACACTCGCGCCGTACGGAGCGATCGGGCTCGTCTACGCCGCGCTGGGCACCTTCGGGGCCGTCACCGTCCCCCGAGGGGACTTCCCCACCCCGGGGGACGCCCTGCTGGTGACCTGGATCGGGCTGGGCGCCTTCGCCGTGTACGGCATCGCCCTGGGCGTGGCCGCCTGGTCCTACCTCCGCCGCACCCGGCCGGTCTGCACGCCGCCCGGCTCGACGACCACGCTCTCGCGCGCCGGCGCGCGGCCTGCAGCTCTTCCATCGCGTTCATGACAACTCCTCCACGAGGCGGGTCCGGGACGGAACCGGTGATTCGAGCTCGGCCTGCAGGCGTTGCCTCGGGCGGTTCCCGGCGTCCGCGGCGTTCGCCCCGCCGGGGTTCCCGGGCGGTGCGCCTCAGGTCACCAGGCCCCTGCGGTAGGCGTAGACCACCGCCTGCACGCGGTCGCGCAGGTCGAGCTTGGTGAGGATGCGCGACACGTACGTCTTGACGGTCTCCTGGCTGATCACCAGTGCGGCGGCGATCTCGCTGTTGGACCGGCCGTCGGCGATGAGGCGCAGCACCTCCAGCTCGCGCGGGGTCAGCGCGGTCTCGCCCGGTGCGGCCTGGGCGGGGCGGATGCGGGCCGCGTACCTGCCGACGAGCTGCCGCGTCACCTCGGGCGCCAGCAGCGCGGCGCCGGTCGCGACGGTGCGGATACCGTGCAGCAGCTGCGCCGGCGGGGCGTCCTTGAGCAGGAACCCGCTCGCACCGGCCCGCAGCGCCTCGTAGACGTACTCGTCCAGGTTGAACGTCGTCACCACGAGCACCTTGACCGGGTCCGCCACCCCGGCGCCGGCCAGCCGGCGGGTCGCCTCGATGCCGTCGAGCTCCGGCATCCGCACGTCCATCACCACGATGTCGGGGCTCAGCCGGCGGGCGAGATCCACCGCGGCACGGCCGTCGCCGCACTCGCCCACCACCTCCAGGTCCGGCTGCGCATCGATGATCGTCGCGAAACCGGTGCGGATCAGCTCCTGGTCGTCGCAGACCAGGACCCGGACCGGCGCCGTCACGACCGGCTCCCCGCGGGGATGCGGGCCCGTACGAGGAAGCCGCCCGCCTGCCGGTCGGCGCTGAACCGGCCGCCGACGGCTTCGACCCGCTCGCGGAGCCCGGCCAGGCCCCGCCCGCCCCCGCCGGGAGAAGCGGTCCCGGAGCCGGGTCCGTCGGTGCTGACCTCCACGCTGATCTCCTTCTCGCCGTAGCGCACCCGGACCGCGGTGGGGCTGCCGTGGGCGTGTTTGAGGGCGTTCGTCAGGGCTTCCTGGACGACCCTATAGGCCACGAACTCGGCGCTGCCCGCCGATTCGGCCGGACCGCCCTCCTCGGTGAACTCCACCGGCTGCCCGGCCCGGCGGGTCTGCTCCACGAGCGTGCGGAGCCCCCCGGCGGCCGGTACGCCGATGTCGGTGTCGTGATCGGCTTTGAGCAGGTCGAGCATGTGCCGCAGGTCGGTGATGGCCCGCCGGCCGGTGTCGGTGACGGCGCTCAGCGTCGCGTCGAGGCGGTCGGGGGCGGCGGTCAGGTAGCGGGCGGCCTCGGCCTGCACGACCATCGCCGTCACGTGGTGGGTCACGACGTCGTGGAGCTCGCGGGCGATCCGGGTGCGTTCGGCGGCGCGGGTGGCCTCGGCGACGTGGCGGCGGCGTTCGGCCTCGGCGGCGCGGGCGGAGCGCAACCGGACGCCGATGCCCCACGCGAGGGCCAGGGCCAGGTAGAACACCACGTACCCCTCCACCTTCTCCCCCGCGCCGAGCCGGTCGAGCGCGAGCGCGAGCAGCACGTACGCCGCGGAGAGGAGGACCACGGTGACGCGCCGGTGGCGTTCCAGGTGGGCGGCCGCGCTGATGAGCGCGATGGGCATCGCGTTGCTCGCCAGCACGTGGTAGGCGCGGAGCTGGTCGAGGACGAAGCCGAGCGACACCAGGACGAGGCAGACGGCCGGCCATCTCCGGCGTACGGCGAGCGGAAGGGACTCCAGGGCGATCGCCACGAGCGCCAGCGCGTCGAAGGAGCGGATCGGCAGGTCGCCTACCTGCGTCCCCTTGCCGTGCAGCGCCGGCAGGAGTGACACGGCGACCAGCAGCAGTCCGAACGGCAGATCCCGGACCACGACACCGCATCGCCGCCACCGGTCCGTGACCCGCCCCAGGTCGATCATTGGGCGAGCGTAGCGGCCGCACCGCGCCACGCCGGAACGGCCCTCGCCCGCGGACCGCGCCTGTCCTCCGTGCGAGCTACCGGTGAATGTCCACCGTACGGGGACGACCCCGGGCCGCCGGATGCGTAGCTTTACGACGCGGCCGCGGACGTTTCCGTCCGCTCTCCCGCTGTGCCGCCGTGCGCATCGCCTCGGTTTCGGCTCCCTCACTGGAGGACAGGACCTCATGCTTCGCAGGATCAGGACATCCGTCGCGGCCGCGCTGTGCTGCGCCGCACTCGGCGCGGGGGTCACCGCCTGCGGCGGCGACGCGGTGGAGAACTGGGACCCCTTCGCCTCCGCCACGCGGACGGCCGATGCGACCCCGGTCTCCGGGACCGAGAAGATCGACGTCGCGGGCCGGTCGGTGAACGTGTCCTGTTCCGGCGACCCGGCGGAAGGCGGGCCGGTCATCGTCCTGATGCACGGGGCGGGCGACGGGCTGGACAAGCTGGCCGCCCTCCAGGAGACGCTGGCGAAGCGGAACCGGGTCTGCTCCTACGACCGGCTCGGCGCGGGCGCCAGCGACCGGCCGGACGGCCCGCAGGACTTCGCCGGCACCGGGAAGATCCTGACCGGGGTGCTCGACCGCGTCGCCGGTGACGGCCCGGTCGTCCTGGCCGGCCACTCGCTGGGCGGGCTGATCGCCGCCAGGTACGCCCCCGACCACCGGGACAGGGTCAGCGGGCTGGTCCTGATGGACGCCACCCCGTCCACGATGGCCGCCGACATCACGAAGGCGATCCCCGAATCCGCCAAGGGCCCGGCGGCCGAGCTGCGCGCGCAGAACCTCGCGTTCTTCCGGGGCGAGAACCCGGAGAAGCTCGTCATCACCGACGGCGAGGTCCGTTCCGCCGGGAACATCCCGGTGGAGGTGATCCAGCACGGCGAGCAGTACCTCGCGGCCGTCCCCGAGTACGGGCCGCGCCTGGAGAAGGCATGGTCCGCGGGCCAGCGCAGGTGGCTCGCGCTGTCCCCCGGCAGCAGGCTGAGCACGGCCGCCGCCAGCGGGCACCACATCTACCTCGACCAGCCCGATGTCGCCGTCCAGGCCATCGAGCGCGTCACCGCGGAGGCCGCCCGTCAGCCGCGTGACGAGTGACCGGTTCCCGGCGCCTGCCGAAGTCCCGCCGGTAGTCGCGGGGAGGGACACCGTGCCGTTTGACGAAGTGATCGCGCAGGACGCCGTCGGAACGGAAGCCCACGCGGTCTGCGATCTCCTGGATCGACAGGTCGGTGGTCTCCAGTAGTTCTTCGGCCCGGTCGAGCCGCTGGTCACGCAGCCAGGCGTGGGGTGTGGTCCCGGTGACCTCCCGGAAGCGGCGGGCGAAGGTGCGCGGGCTCATCAGCGCGTGCCTGGCCAGGTCGTCCACCGACATGGCCTGGTGGAGCCGGGTCCGTGACCAGCGCAGGACGTCGTCCATGCGTGCGTCGTCGGCCCGGGGCCCGCCCGCGGCCCGGGCGTCCGGCGGGGCGGGGACGGCGGGGACGTAGTGGACCTCTCCGCTCTCCCGGCGCGGCGCGACCATCGCCTCCCTCGCGACGGCGTTCGCGACGGCCGTGCCGTGCTCGCGACGCAGGAGGTGCAGGCACATGTCGATGCCCGCCGCCGCTCCGGCACCGGTCACCAGGCGTCCCTCGTCGACGTACAGGGCCTCCGGTTCCACCGTGACCCGGGGGTGCCTCCCGGCCAGGTCGGCCACCAGGCGCCAGTCGGTGGTGGCGCGGCGGCCGTCGAGCAGGCCGGTCCCGGTCAGCAGGAACGATCCCGTGCCGTAGGCGGCGACGATCGCCCCCCGCCTGTGGGCGTCGCGGATCGCGTCGGCGACCGGTTCGCGCAGGGTGAGCGGTCTGCCGTCGGTGGGCAGCACGATGACCAGATCGGCGGTGCTCATGGCCTCGGGCCCGTGCCCCACCTCCATGAGGTGGCCGAGATCGGTGCGGAGGGCACCGCGTCCGTCGGCGCAGACGGTGAAGCCGAAGGAGGGCAGTCCCAGGTGGGACCGGTCGGCGAACACGTTGCTCACCGCGCTCACCCCGAACGAGCTCACCCCGTCGGTGGCGAAGGCGGCCACGGACCGGAAAGGGGCGACCGGATGGACGGACGGGTGGTTCGGTGTGTGACGGCCTTTCTCCAGCCGGCATCGGCCTGAGCCAGACCGCCCTCTTCGCGCGGTTGCGGTCACGGGTCGTTCCTTCCGAATGGAGCGGAGTCTCCGCTGCTGCCGTGGACTGATGCCGTGGACTACAGCCTTTCGACGCACCGAGCGTACGAGGGCCGGATGGCCGGAGGCTGGACGTCGTCCGGACGACGTCACCTGCGCTGATGCCGCTCAATCAGGGGTGTACCGGCAGAAGTCGCCACTACCGGCAGAAACCGGAAGACCTCACCGGCGGTGACGCAGTAGCTTGTCGAATCGACGGGGATCATGTGTCAGGGGAGGCACCATGACGTTGGGTGAGCTGCTGCTCGCGTACCGGAGGAGAGCCGGCGTCACCCAGCGGGAGCTCGCCGGTCGTGCCGGCGTCGGCGTCCGGACGCTGCGCGACATCGAACAGGGTGCGGTCCGGCGCCCGCACGCCCGCTCCGTACGCAGGCTGATCGAGGCGGCCGGCCTGTCCGCCGCCGAGCTCGACCTGCTCCAGGAGGCTCCCGGGCCCGGCCCGCTCCGGGAGGCCGTCGAGGGCCTGCCCCGGCACCCCGGGGACCCGGCGCTGCGGATCGAACTCCTGGGACCGCTGACCGTCCGCGTGCTCGGGCGCGCCGCCGACCTGAGGCCCCCGATGCAGCGCCGCCTCCTGGGCCTGCTCGCGCTCCAGGCCGATCGCGTCGTCACCCATACGGAGATCGTCGACTTCCTCTGGGGGGAGGAGATCCCCGCCACCTACCCGGATCTGGTGCACACCCATGTGTCACGCCTGCGGAGGTTCCTCGGCGGCGCCGGCGCGGGCGAGGAGCTGATCAGCCGCACCGGCGCGGGCTACCGCCTCGCCTTGGCGAGCGGTCAGAGCGATCTGCTGGACTTCACCGACCTGGTGGCGCGGGCGGCGGCCCACCGCGACGCGGGCGAGACCGAGGACGCCGAACGAGCCTACGAGGAGGCGCTGTCGCTGTGGCGGGGGCAGCCGCTGGCCGACCTCGCCCCGCACGCGCTCCACCACCCGGTCGCCGTCGCCGTGTCCCAGCAACGCCTCGCCGCGGTCCTGGACCACGCCGATCTGGCCCTGGGGCACGGGCACCATCAGGCCGCGCTGGAGCGGCTCCGCGAGCTCCTCCCCGCCGAACCGCTGCACGAGGGGCTGAACGCGCGGATCGTGCTGGCGCTGGCCGCGTCCGGGCAGCGGGCCGCGGCGCTGCGCGCCTTCGGCGACCTCCGTGACCGGCTCAGGGACGACCTCGGCATCGAGCCGGGCCCCGAACTGCAGGACGCCCACACCAGGGCCCTCGGTCAGGAGGCCGCGGCGCAGGCGTCCGTCCCTCCCCCTTCCGGTCTCCGCCCCGATGCCGTTCCGGCCGAACTCCCCGCCGACATCGCCACCTTCACCGGCCGCGAGCGGCAGATCAGCCGGCTGAACGACCATCTGACCGCTGCGGACACCCGTCCCGCCGCGGCCGGGCTGTCGGTGATCAGCGGTACGGCCGGCGTCGGCAAGACCTCGCTCGCCGTGCACTGGTCCCACCGCGTGCGCCACCGCTTCCCCGACGGCCAGCTCTTCTACAACCTGCACGGTTACTCCGACAGCGCCGCCAAAACGGCCGCCGACGCGTTGAGCAGCTTCCTGACGGCCCTCGGGGTGCCGCCGGCGAACGTCCCGCTCGACGTCGACGCCCGGATCTCCCTGTTCCGCACCATGACGGCGGACCGCCGGCTGCTGCTGGTGCTCGACAACGTGACCGGCCCCGACCAGGTCCGCCCCCTCCTTCCGGCCAACCGCCACAGCGCGGTCGTCGTCACCAGCCGCAACGACCTGTCCGGGTTGAAGGTCCACGGCGACGCTCTGATCGTCGAGCTGGACGTGCTCGACGACGGAGAGGCCGTGGCCCTGCTGACGCGGCTGCTCGGTGCGGGCACCCACGATGCGTCACCGGAGCTGCTGGGCGAACTCGCCCGGCTGTGCGCCCGGCTGCCGCTCGCGTTGCGGATCGCGGCGGCGAACATCAGCCGGGGCGTCTACGGCACGGTGCAGGAGTACCTCACGGCGCTCCGTGCAGGCGACCGGATCGCCGAGCTGGCGATCGACGACACCAGGAGCACGGCGGTGGAGGCGGCGTTCGCCCTCTCCTACGCCGCGCTGCCGCCGCGGGCGGCACGGCTGTTCCGGCTGATCAGCCTCGTACCCGGGGTGGACTTCACCCTCGACGCGGCCGCGGCCCTCAGCGGGTCCGGCGCGGCCGAGACCAGGCGGGAACTCACCCGGTTGGCCAGCGCGCACCTGGTCGACCGGTACGAGCCCGGCCGTTACCGCTTCCACGACCTGCTGCGGTTGTACGCCGCGGAACGCACCGCCGAGGAGGAGCGCCCGGACGATGCCGCGAAGGCCCGGCAGCGCCTCTACGACTGGTATCTGCTGAGCGTCCGGGCGGCCGTCGAGCAGGGCCATCCCCACTGGGTCAAGCTTCCGCCGGGCGCGACGTCCGAGGGCGTGACGCCCGCCTCGTTCGCCGATCCGGCCTCGGCGGCGAGATGGCTGGCCGCAGAGCACCGCAACCTCGTCGCCGCCGTCCACCATGCGGCCCGATCCGGCCCGCGGCAGGCGGCCTGGCTCCTCACCGACGCGATGCGCAGCCATTTCTGGGCCAGCGGGAGCATGAGCGACTGGCTCTCGTGCGCGCAGGCGGCGGTGACGGCCGCGGAGGAGGAGGGAGACGTGCCGGGCATGGCCGCGGCCATGCTGACCCTGGCGAACGCGCACGCGTTCCAGGGACGGCACGACGCGCTCTCGTTGTTCACCAGGGCCAGCTCGCTCGCCGACCGGGGCGGCTGGACGGAGGGCACCGCCGCCATCCGGAACAACATCGCCGGCTACTACCTGCGCGCCGGGCGGCTGGACGACGCGGCCCGTTGGCTGGCCGAGGGCATCGAGCTGGACGAGGAAGCCGGCCGGTCGGGCATGCTGGGCATCAAGCACATCAACCTCGCCCAGGTGTACGCGCAGATGGGCCGGCTGGACTCCGCGCTCAGCCACCTCAACCGGGGCCTCGAACTCCACCCGGACACCGACGGCATGACCGCGCTCAACCTCGGAGAGGTCTGCTATCTGCAGGGGAGGTTCGACGACGCGCTCCGACATCTCGGCCGGGCGCTCTCGCTGTCCGAGAAGGCCGGGTCCCACGCCGTCGAGCTGCACTCCCTGGCCTACCTCGCCGAGGTCCACTGCGACCTGGGCCGGTACGAGGCGGCTCTGGCCCACGGGGAACGGGCGCTGCTGCGCAGCCGCGACATCGCCGACCCCTACTTCGAGGCGATCGCGTACAACGCGCTGGGCAGGCTCGCCCACAGCACCGGCCGCCACGTCCAGGCCGCCGAGCACTATCGCCGGGCGGTGGAGCTGGCCGACGAGACCCACGTGTTCGAGAAGACCGCCGCTCTCATCGGGCTGGCGAACGCGACCCGCGGCCTCGACGCGGCCGAGGCCGTCTCCTTCGCCGAGCAGGCTCTGCGGCTCGCCCGCGAGCGGTCCTTCCGCCTGATGGAGGGGCTCGCCCGCACCGCGCTCGCCGACATCGCGCTGGCCGCGGGAGACCGTCCCGAGGCGGTACGGCAGGCCCGGACCGCTCTGGAGATCCACCGTCAGACCGGCCATCGGCTGGGCGAGGCCCGCGTCCTCCGCACGCTCGGTGAGGCCGCCTCCGGCGCCGACGCCGGCTCCTACAGGAACCGGAGCGTGCGGTTGTTCCACGAGATCGGCAGCGCCGAGGCCGCTCGGCGGCCCGGCGCGAGCCCGTGAGCGACGTTACCGCCCGGCAGGCCGTACGGCATCTGACCACGGTCGGATATACGCCTCTGTCCGGGGTCGCACCACCCGCCCGGGCCCGCCCGTCGATATGCGACCCCGGCCAGACGCGCGAACCCCGTCCCGAACCGCACCATTCTCATGTGCCCCGCCGCACCGGGCAGGGCGCACCGACACGGACGAGAAAAAGGGACGGCACCCCATGACCACCGATCTTCGCGGGCGCATCACCGGATGGCGACAGGCCGGCGCGGACCGCAGGGCCGCCAACTCCGCCGCCGACCTGGACCGCCGGCCGGCGTTTCCCGGCCGATGGATCAGCGGCATCTCGCTGATCGCCGGCCCCACCCTGATCCTGGCCGGGACCCTGCTGCGCTCGGAGTTCTACTACTTCGTCCCCTACCAGCTGCGCGCCTACAGCCAGCACCCCACTCTCATCACCGCCGCCTACACCTGCTTCGCCCTCGGATTCGTGCTGCTGTGGCCGGCGGTCATGACGCTGGCCCAGCGGATCTCCGTCACCAACCCGCTGTGGGGCATGTGGGGCGGCTGCCTGGTGATGATCGGCCTGTTCACCCGGACCTTCCAGTTCGGCATCGACCATATGTCCTTCCACCTGACCGACGTCCTGGGCCTGTCCACCATGCTGGAGGGCGTCACCGGCTACTACGACGCCTGGCGCGAGACCCTGTGGCACCCGTTCAAGACCATGTCCGGACCGGCCTTCTTCGGCTGGATCGTGCTGGCCATCGGCGCCTACCGCTCCGGCGCCCTGGGCCTGGGCCGCTCCGTCGCCCTGGGACTGATGTCGGCGCTGGCCCTGGGCCCCCTCAAGGGCACCGAGCCGCAGTCCTTCATCGCCGTGGGCGGCCTGTGCCTGGCCTTCATCCCCCTGGGCGTCTCGCTGCTGCGCAACGGCCCCGCACCGACCCGGCGCGCCGTGATCTGGACCGTCGTCCTCATCGCCGTCCACGTCCTCATGACGGGCTTCGGCCCGCGAGGATGACGAACCCCGACCGGTGCCGGGAGGGCGCGGTCCTGAGCCTCCGACGAAGCCGGAGGCTCAGGACCGCGCCCTCCGCCCCGTCACCGCAGAACGGTTCGGTTCAGCATCACGCGGCAATACCACCAGAACGCGAGGGACAAGACGCCTACCCCGATGTCGAACAGGCTCATCGACGGTCCAAGGATGTCCCACCGGTCCCGGAAGGCGAACGTGAGGATCAGCAGCACCAGCTGGGCCAGCGCGGTCGTCAGAGCCAGCGGCACCGCCCGGCGGGAGCGCAGGAGCGAAGCCGCCGCCGAGGCGAGACCTCCGGCGATGTTGAGGGTCCAGAGGACGCCGAGACCGAACGGATAGTCGGCGAAGTAGCCGATCTGAGGCTCCGCGTAGCCCTGAGCGGCCAAGTAGCCCGGGTTCAGCGTGAGTGTGAGCGCGTAGTCCCGCGCGCCGCCGATGTAGAGCGCGAGCATGAACAATCCGACGACCCACAGATGCCATGGTGCACGGCCTCGCCGAGGATCCTCCACCGCGGTCGGTACGGCGTCCTCACTCATCGTCCCTCCTGTCCTTGCGGGCGTCGAGCACGGTCTCGGCGAGGTGGACGAAGTCGTCGTTGCGCAGCACCGCGATCCCGCGTTCCACGTCCGCCAGCAGCAGCAGCGTGTCTCCGGGAACAATCCCGAACATGTCCCGCATGTCCTTCGGGATGACGATCTGGCCGCGGTCTCCGACTTTCGCCGTCCCGGCGAGCTTCCCTGGTGGTGGTGGCGTCAATCCGACTCCGTACTAGCTCGTTCACACTTTTCATACTTTTCATACATAATCTACAGTATGCGCGCGTGCTGTGGAATGCCCCCGCCCCACCCGCTCCGCGCGGGTGCGGGCCTCGCCGGGTTCCTCGCGTATTCGCCGCGTGCCATCATGTGCTCGTGGAGGAGAACCGGCCCTTGCGAGTGGTCATCGCCGAAGACCACGTCATCCTGCGCGACGGCATGGTGGAGCTGCTGACCGGGCGCGGCTGCGAGGTCGTCGCCACGACCGGCACCCCGGAGGGCCTCCACGACGCGGTGCGCGCCCATCGGCCGGACGTGGTGATCGTGGACATCCGCATGCCGCCCTCCTTCACCGACGAGGGCATCCGGGCCGCCGAAAGACTGCGTGCCGATCATCCGGATCTCGGTGTGCTGGTCTTCTCCCAGCACGCCGAGCCGGCGTGGGCCACCAGGCTGCTGGCGACCGGCGCGCACGGCGCCGGATACCTGCTCAAGGAGCGGGTGGCGGCCGTCTCGCAGTTCGTCGACGCGCTGCACCGCGTCGCCACCGGAGGCACCGCGCTCGACCCGGAGATCGTCGACAAGATGATGCGCGGCGGCCGCCGGCGCCTGGACCGGCTCACCGGCCGGGAGCGGCAGGTGCTCGAGCTGATGGCGCAGGGCTACTCGAACAGGTCGATCGCGGCGCGACTGGTGGTCACCGAGCGGGCGGTGGAGAAGCACGCCGCAGCGATCTTCGGCAAGTTCGAGCTGCCGTCGACCGACACCGACAACCGCCGGGTCAAGGCCGTCGTCACCTATCTGACCGAGGTGGGTGCCTGAGCCCGGCTCAGCCGCCCGCCGGCGACCTCACTTCCGCCTGGATGGATGCCTGAGCACGGCTCGGATGCTCGCCACCGGCCTGGTCCCGGCCCGGATGAGCGCCGGAGCCCGGCTCAGAGGCTCGTCGGCAACCTGATCTCGACCCGGGTGGGACCGCCGGGCGGGCTGTCGACGGTCAGCGTGCCGTCGACCGAGGCGAGCCGTTCCCGCAGCCCGGCCAGACCCGTACCGGTGCCCATCTCCGCGCCGCCCCGGCCGTCGTCGGTCACCGCGATCCGCAGCAGGCCGCCCTCGGCCGACGCGTCGAGCCGTACCTCACTCGCCCCGCTGTGCTTGACCACGTTGGTGAGCAGCTCGACGACGCAGAAGTAGGCCACGCGCTCGATCCCGGGCTGCGCCCGTTCGGGCATCCGCAGGGAGAGTTCGACCGGCAGTGCCGCGTCCTCGCCGAGGGCCCGGAGGGCCGCGGGCAGGCCGTCCTGCAGGGCGGTGGGATCGATGCCGTGGACCAGTCGGCGCAACTCGGCGATGGTGTGGTCGGTCTGCTCGCGGGCGCGGCCGACGAGCTTCCGCACCCGCTCGTCCTGCGGGTCCACCGAGTCGGCGACCAGGGCCAGCGTGATCGCGATCGCCACCAGCTGGGCCTGGGTGCCGTCGTGCAGATCCTGTTCGATCCGGCGCAGGCTGCGGGTGTGCTCGGCGATGGCGGTGCTGCGCGCCCGGCGCAGATCGGTCAGCTCCCGCTGGGCGCGGCTGGGCCCGAGCAGCTGCCGCGCCGCCCACACGTTCAGCAGGGTGGTGCCCCGTACCGCCCAGGGCACCGCCAGCAGGACCAGGAGCCCGGCCGGGACGGCCAGGCCGGTCAGCCACGCCGGCGGCCGGCCCACGGGCTGGGTCGTCAGCAGCCAGACGCTCATCCCGATCATCAGGCCGCCCAGGGCCGGCAGGCCCGCCGCGGCCAGCAGGCCGAGCACCGCGAGCGGGAAGCGGACGAACAGGTAGCCCACGGTGCGCCAGCCGGCCGGATCGGCGAGACCGGCCCGGACCCAGGCGACCGCGGTCGGTGACGCCGCGATGCCGGCCGGCGCCTCGATCCGGACGTCCAGCAGCGAGCGCAGCAGTCCTCGGTGCAACCGCCCGGTGAGCCGGGCGGCCCGCAGTTCGCCGGCGATGACGGGAAGCCCGACGACGGTCAGGGCGAGCAGGGCTCCGGCGTACGTGCCCAGCAGTACGGCGGCCAGGCCGAGCAGTGCGACCGGAAAACCCGCGAGGGCGAACGCGACCTCGCCTGCGCGCAGCCGCGGCCACGACCGCGCCACCCGGGACCGCGCCGTCCGGGACCGCGGGACGGGGAGACCGTCCGCCGGGGCCGCGGTCCCGGCGGGCGTCGGCGTGCCGGCCCCGCCGGTCACGGCGCCGTCACCGTGGTGGCCGGGTCGAGTGCGATGGTCCGCAGACCGGCGACCATCTCCGCGGTCACCGCGAGGAGCACCGCGCCGATGAGGATCGGTGCGTAGTCGCCCATGGAGACGTACGGTACCGGGTCGTCGGTCAGTGACAGTGCGAACGCGATGCTGACCGGGGCGGCGATGGCGACACCGAGCACGACGCCGGTCAGCGCGGTCAGCACCGACTCGGCCGCGAGCATCCGGACGAGCTGCCGCTTCGTCGCGCCGATCAGGGTGAGCAGCGCGTACTCCCGCTTGCGGGCCGTGGTGAGCGAGATCAGCGTGTTGAGCGTCGCCACCGTCCCGAACAGGGCGAGCATCGCCACCTCCACGCCGCGCAGCCAGACGTCGTCGTCCGACACCGCGTCCGGCAGCACGCCGGCCATGTGGTGGCGCATCGTGTCGGTGATCACCATGAACGTGGTCGACAGGCCGACCAGCAGTGCGATCGGCACGACCGCGGAGGACAGCCGGTGGGCGTGGCCGCGCGTGTTGACCGCGGCCAGCCAGCCGCCCGACTCACCGCCGCGCAGCAGGCGCAGCGGCAGACCGAGCAGCGTGACGACGATCCGGGCCGGCAGCGGCCCGAGCAGGGCCAGCGCGACCATCGACGCCAGTGCTCCGAGCAGGGCGGCCTGGGCGGCCTCGTCCGGCTCCTGGCCGACCAGGAAACCGCACAGCACCCCCACCCCGCCGACGACGATGAGCCCGAGCAGCGTCCGGAACCAGCCGATCCGGCCCGTCTCGGCCGACGTCCCGGCCATCGCCGCGCTCGGTGTGCCGCGCGAGATCCGCCAGGTGGCGAAGACCGCCGCGAGCAGACCGACGAGGACCGTGGCCAGCGTGGCGATGAGCGGGGGCAGCGGGTTGCCGGGCACGATGGCGCCGGCCGGTGCCAGGCCGCGGTCCACCAGGGCGGACAGGAAGCTCCGCGCGGCGACCGCGCCGGCCGCCCAGGCGGGCGGCGAGACCAGCAGGATCAGGCCGGCGACCTGGAAACGGACGAGCCGGCGCACCTGCCGCGGCGTGGCCGCCACCGTGCGCAGCAGCGCCAGGTCGCGGTACTGCCCGCGGATCGCGAAGCCGAGCGTGGTGACCGCGACGAACATCGCCATGATCATCGCGATCTCGCCGAACGCACCGCCGATCAACGCGAGGTCGGAACCGCCCTCGGTCGTGGTCGCCGCGGCGACCATCGACCCGAACATGGTGATCACGGACACCGCCAGGAACAGCGCCGTCGCGAGTCCGGCGAAGGAGGCGGGACGGGTGCGCAGAGCACCCCAGGCCATCTTGATCATGAGAGTCCGCCCAGTTTCTCCGCGATGACCGCGGCCGACGGCCGGGTCAGGTCCTCCACCAGCTCGCCGTCGGTCATCATCAGCACCCGGTCGGCGAAACTGGCGGCCAGCGGGTCGTGGGTGACCATGACGCAGGTCCGCCCGTGCTCCTCCACCCCCTCGCGCAGCAGCCGGAGGATCTCCCTGCCGGTGTTGCGGTCGAGGGCGCCCGTCGGCTCGTCGGCGAAGAGGATCTCCGGCTGGTTGTACAGCGCCCGGGCGATCGCCACCCGCTGCTGCTGCCCGCCGGAGAGCCTGCCCGGCCGCTCCTTCTCGCAGCCGCCCAGGCCGACCTGGGTGAGCACCCTGCCGACCCGCGCCCGGTCGACCCGGCCGCCCATCAGGCGGGTGGGCAGCACGACGTTCTCGGCGACCGTCATGGCCGGCATCAGGTTGTAGGCCTGGAAGACGAAGCCGACCGTCGAGCGCCGCAGCCGGGCGAGCTTGTGCTCCCGCAACCTGGTGATCTCGGTCGGGCCCCAGTGGACGGCGCCCCGGGTGGGGCGGTCCATACCGGCCACGCACTGCAGCAGGGTGGTCTTGCCGGATCCCGACGGGCCCATGACCGCGGTGAACGAGCCGGGGGCGAAGGTGACGTCCACCCCCTGGAGCGCGTGCACCCGGCCGCCGCCGCGTTTGAACTCGCGGCGCAGTCCCCGCACCCGGATCTCCCGGCCGGCGCCACCGCCTTCCGGCCGGACACCGTACACCTGCTCGTTTCCGAAGAGTGACATGCCTCGATTCTCGGCACGGCCGCCGTCCCGGACGATCGTGGTGACACCCGAATCCGGGGTTCGGATATCCACACCCCGGCCTCGGCGCGGGGCCGACCCTTTTCCGCGGCACCCCTTTCGGTCCGCCCGGCCGGCCCGCCCCCGTGCGGAGGCGGAGCGGCGGACACGGAGCGACCCGGGCGCGTGGTGTCACCCAGGCTCGACGACCTTGCGCGTCCCATGGGCGGGGAGCCATGTTAGCGCTATCATCCGGCGGTACGACCCTCCTTCGACACCCCGCGTCCTTGGTGGTGATGGCGGCGAGTAAATACAGCCGACCCGGATGTCGTCAAGAGGTACGGCCCCGGGCGCCGGCCGCGCCGGGCGGGTGCCGCTCCACTCACAGTCGGCCTCCGTGGCCGCAACTTGCGGATCCGGCCTGAAACTTTCACGGCCAGACACCGGTAATTTTCTGCCCGATCACTCCCGTTGGGGCCTCAAGCTGCTCCATAACACCGGCATCCGAACCTCAACCCCCAGACTGATCGCTCCGAAATTTTCGCTGAGGTGTTGACATGTTTCGGTTACGTTTCCACACTGATCTCCGAGGCGGTCGGCCCTGCCCGATGTGGTGATCGGCGAGGGCCGCCGGTCATGACGCCGTCGTGGTGTGCACCTCCAGTCAGGGGTGCGGCGTCGTCCACCGGGTTCCCGCACATCCCCCTTCCGTGATTTCAGTGTGGAGTCAGGCATGGACAGCAAGCCTTTACCCTCATCCGCATCCGCACGTTTCGGCGCCCTCGGCAGGATCATCGGCGCCGTGGGCGCCGTGGGCATCGTAGGCGCGGCGCTGATGGTGTCGACCCCGGCGAACGCGGCGGAGAACACGCTGCACGCCGCCGCCCAGCAGAGCGGCCGGTACTTCGGCACGGCCATCGCCGCCCAGAAGCTGGGCGACTCGACCTACACCTCGATCGCGAACCGCGAGTTCGGCATGATCACCGCCGAGAACGAGATGAAGATCGACGCCCTGCAGCCCAACCAGGGGCAGTTCAACTTCAGCAACGGCGACCGGGTCTACAACTGGGCGGTGCAGAACGGCAAGCGGGTCCGCGGCCACACGCTCGCCTGGCACTCCCAGCAGCCGGAGTGGATGCGGAACCTCCGCGGCAGCAGCCTCCGCCAGGCGATGATCAACCACATCAACGGCGTGATGGCGCACTACAAGGGCAAGATCTACGCCTGGGACGTCGTCAACGAGGCCTTCGCCGACGGCAACTCCGGCGGCCGGCGCGACTCCAACCTCCAGCAGACCGGCAACGACTGGATCGAGGTGGCCTTCCGCACCGCGCGGGCCGCCGACCCGGCCGCCAAGCTCTGCTACAACGACTACAACATCGACAACTGGAACTGGGCCAAGACCCAGGCCGTCTACAACATGGTCCGCGACTTCAAGCAGCGCGGCGTGCCGATCGACTGCGTCGGCCTGCAGTCGCACTTCAACAGCAACAGCCCCTACAACAGCAACTACCGCACGACCATTCAGAGCTTCGCGGCCCTGGGCGTCGACGTGCAGATCACCGAGCTGGACATCCAGGGCGGCTCGGCCACCACGTACGCCAACGTCGTCAACGACTGCCTGGCGGTGTCCCGCTGTACCGGCATCACGGTCTGGGGGGTCCGCGACAGCGACTCCTGGCTCGGCGCCAGCGCCACCGCGCTGCTCTTCGACGGCAACGGCAACAAGAAGGCCGCGTACAACTCCGTCCTGAACGCGCTCAACAGTGCGGACCCGGACCCGGACCCCTCGCCGACCGTCACTCCCACGTCGAACCCGGGCGACGCCGGACAGATCCGGGGTACGGCCTCCGGCCGGTGCGTGGACGTGCCGAACGCCACGACGACCGACGGCACGCAGGTCCAGCTGTGGGACTGCCACTCCAACTCCAACCAGCAGTGGTCCTACACCTCCGCGCAGGAGATCCGCGTCTACGGCAACAAGTGCCTCGACGCCGCCGGCACCGGCAACGGCGCCAAGGTGCAGATCTACTCCTGCTGGGGCGGCAACAACCAGAAGTGGCGCGTCAACTCGGACGGCTCGATCGTGAACGTCCAGTCGGGTCAGTGCCTCGACGCCGCCGGCACCGCTAACGGCGCCCTGCTGCAGACCTACTCCTGCTGGGGCGGCAACAACCAGAAGTGGTCCTGGAACCGGGGCTGAGAGGTCGGATCATGAGACGGCACCAGCCGGTGCCGATCGGGGCCGGGACGGTGATCGCCGCAGTGGTCGCTGCGCTGATCACCGTCCTGGCCGGTCTCGTCGCCGCGGCGCCCAAGGCGAGGGCGGCGACGTTGACCCGGATCGGCGACTTCGGAGCGAACCCCGGCAACATCCAGATGCACCTCTACGTGCCCGACAACGTGGCCGCGCGTCCCGGCATCCTGGTGGCGATGCACGGCTGCAACGGCCGGGCGACCGACTTCCACCAGCAGACGGAGTTCGCGTCCCTGGCGGACCGGTACGGCTTCGTCGTCATCTACCCGCAGGCCAACAAGAGCGCCAACGGCCTGTCGAACTGTTTCGACGTGTGGTCCGCCGAAGCGCTCCGGCACGGAGGCGGCAGCGACCCGGTCTCGATCGTGTCGATGGTGGACTACGTCGTGCGGCGCCACAACGGTGACCCCGCGAGGGTGTTCGCCACCGGTTTCTCCTCCGGCGCGATGGAGACCGTCAACCTGCTCGCCACCTATCCCGACGTGTTCAGGGCGGGCGCCCCCTTCGCCGGCGTGCCCTTCGGCTGTCTCGGCCCGCCCGGTTGCAACGACCGGGCACCGCAGCAGTGGGGCGACCTGGTCCGCAACGCCCACCCCGGCTACACCGGTCCCCGACCCCGGTTGATGGCCTGGCACGGCACCGCGGACGACGTGCTGAACTTCAGCATGTTGCAGAAGGAGGTCGACCAGTGGACCGACGTGCACGGGGTGAGCCGGACGCCCACCTCGACCACCAGCCCGCAGTCGGGCTGGACGCGGAGGGTCTACGGGTCCGGCCAGGTCGAGGCCTACACCGTCAGCGGGGCCGGGCACAACCTGCCGCATCCCGGCATGGCCGCGCACGCGATCCGGTTCTTCGGGCTCGACGGCACCGGTCCCACACCGACCCCGACCCCGACGCCCACTCCGAGCGCCACCCCCGGCGGCGACGGCCGGATCAGAGGCGTCGCCTCCGGGCGCTGCCTGGACGTGCCGAACTCGAGCACCGCTGACGGCACGCAGCCCCAGCTCTGGGACTGCCACGGCGGCGCCAACCAGCGGTGGACCCTCACCGCCTCCCAGGAGCTGCGGGTTCTCGGCGGCAAGTGCCTGGACGCGGCCGGGACGGGCAACGGGGCCAGGATCCAGCTCTACTCCTGCTGGGGCGGCGCCAACCAGAAGTGGCGCGTCGGCCCGGACGGGACGATCGTCGGCGTGCAGTCGGGGCTGTGCCTGGACGCCGCCGGGACGGGCAACGGCGCCCGCCTCCAGCTCTACTCCTGCCACGGCGGCGCCAACCAGAAATGGAGCCTGGGCGCCGCCTGACGCACCCTGCGGTCCGGGCGGTCTCCCTGGGAACCGCCCGGACCGCAGGTGCGTCAGATGCGGTTCCAGCGCTGGTTGGCGGCGCCGCTGCACGTCCAGATCTGGAGGCGGGTGCCGTTGGCCGTGGAGTTGCCGGGCACGTCCAGGCACTTGCCCGCGCCGAGGGCGGTGATGCTCCCGTCGGGGTTGAAGCGCCACTTCTGGTTGTTCTGGCCGTTGCAGTCCCAGATGATCACGCTGGTGCCGTCGGCGGTGCCGTTCTCGTGCACGTCGAGGCACTTGTTCCCGTAGACGCGCAGTTCACCGGCCGCCGTGGAGGTCCACTGCTGGTTGCTCTGGCCGTGGCAGTCCCAGATCCCCACCCGGGTCCCGTTGGCCTGGGAGGCTTCGGTGACGTCGAGGCATCTTCCCGACCCCGCACCCTGGATCCGGGACACGGGGGCGGGCGTTCCGCCGCTGACCCGGAACACGACGGTGCCGTGGGGCGGCACGCTCGCCGAGATGGCCCCGGTGGTCGAGGTGAGGGCGTTCGTCCAGGCCTCGCGCAGGCTGAAGGAGCCACCGGACAGGCCGATCGCCGAGGCGGTGGTGCTGATCGTCGTCGTGCCGCCGCCCTGGTTGAACAGTGCGACCGCGACGTCGCCGTTGCTCAGCCGTTTGGCCAGGATGCGGCGGGTGCCGTCGTTGCTGATCTGGGTGGCCTGGAGGCCGAGCGGGTCCTGGTTGATGGCGATCAGGTTCTGGTTCTTCATGATCGTGGCGGTCGCGGAGTCCATGTTCCGCATGTCGTTGCCCGCGATCAGCGGTGCGGCCATGACCGCCCAGAGGGCGAAGTGGCTGCGCATCTCGGTGTCCGTCATGCCGCCCCGGCCGACCACCATCATGTCGGGGTCGTTGAACTGCCCCGGCTTGGCGTAGCCCGACAGGGGCGCGTTGACGTTGACGATGTTCTGGATGCCCATCGGGTAGCCGTTGGTCTGACCGGAGTTCCAGACGTTGGTGATGTCCTCGGTCGTGCGCCAGATGTTGGCGACGTCGCCCCAGTTCCGCCGCGGGCCGGTCTTCTCGTGGATGCTGTTGGGATTGATGCTGTAGAGGATCGGCCGGCCGGTGGCCGCCAGCGCGTCGCGCATCTTCGCGAAGACGCGGACCTGGTCGTCGATGGTGCCGGTGGGGGAGCACCAGTCGTACTTGAGGTAGTCGACGCCCCAGGCGGCGAACTGCCGGGCGTCCTGCGCCTCGTGGCCCTGGCTGCCGGTGGCGCCCGGATAGGAGCCGAAGTACTGGGCGCAGGTACGGTCCAGGGGCGCCTGGTAGAGGCCGAACTTCAGGCCCCGGGCGTGCAGGTAGTCGCCGAGCGCCTTCATGCCGCTCGGGAACCTCGACGGATTGGCCCGCAGGTTCCCGGCGGAGTCGCGGGCCGGGTCGAACCAGCAGTCGTCGACGACGACGTACTCGTACCCGAGGTCGCGCATGCCTGAACTGACCATCGCGTCGGCGGTCTGGCGGATCAGCGTCTCGTTGATGTTGCAGCCGAAGGTGTTCCAGGTGTTCCACCCCATCGGCGGAGTACGGCCCACGCCGTTCTCCAGCGCCTGAGCCTGGGCGGCGGGGGTGAGCGCCGCGGCCAGGGCCACCGTGGTCAGCAGTGCGCGGATTCGTTTCCTGCTCATGGAGGTCTCTCCTCAGCGGGTCGGAGGCCGGGTCTCCGGCGGGGGCCGGTCCGGGGCGGACAGGACGGCGGGGGCCGCGGTCGCGGCCGCGGTCAGCGGTGATCGGTGCCCGGCCACGGCGCGGCTCCCGTCAGCGGAAGGAGGCGTCGTCGACGTAGAGGCCGTCGGTGCCCGCGGCCGTCTCGACGTAGAAGGAGGCGTTGGTCAGCGTCCCGGTCCACGAGACGGTCGCGGTGCCGGTGAGCCGGGTCCAGCCGCCGGTGCCGACCGTCTGCGCGGGGGTGAGCTGGAGATAGCTCGTGGTGCCGTTCGCGGTGAGGGCCAGGGTCGCCTTCGCACTGGGAGTGCCGCTCTGCGAGCGGACCCAGACCTCGGTGGTGTAGCTCCTGCCGTTGGTGAGCCGGGCGGTCACGTTCTGGTGCGGGCCCTGCCAGGCGGAGGTGCGGCCGGAGTTGAGCAGGGACCGGCTGCCTCCGTGGGCCACGTCGGTCGCGGAGGAGAGGGTGCCGCCGGAGCTCGTCCAGCCGGTCGTGCCGT
Organism: Planomonospora parontospora; assembly: GCA_014647935.1. GTDB lineage: Bacteria > Actinomycetota > Actinomycetes > Streptosporangiales > Streptosporangiaceae > Planomonospora > Planomonospora parontospora. The sequence continues at coordinate 41,829 of BMQD01000018.1, read as the reverse complement.
CCTCCATCGTGCCGTTGGCCAGGAGGTTCCCGCCACCGTCGCCCCCGCCGGTGAAGCGCCACCAGTCGAGGTTGAGCAGGTAGCCGCTGCCACCCGTGAAACGCAGGTAGAGGTCACGGGTGCCGGTCGCGCCGGACACCGGGCAGGTGACCGTGGTCCAGTTCTGCCAGCCGCCGGTGCCGTTGACGGTGCAGGTGCCCACGAGAGTGCCGGTGGGGCCGCCGAGCCGCAGCTCGATCCGGCCGCCGGCGGTGCCCGAGGCCGCGCGGGCGGTGAAGGCGGTGGCCCCGCTGCCGAAGGCGACGCCCTTGACCTTGATGTGGTCACCGTTCTCGATGAAGCCGACGTTGACGCCGCCCTCGCTGGAGGCCTCGGTCTCCACCCCGGACGACCAGGCGATGGTCTCGGCCTCCTGCCGGACGAACGGGTCGAGGGTGCCGACCTGAGGCGGGCCGGCGGTGGTCATGTTGATCGTCGGGATGGTGCCGTCGGCGTTGTAGGTGAACTTCTCCACGGCCACCGACCTGGTGTAACCGCCACCGCCCGGCAGCGCGCCGTTGTGGTAAAAGAAGTACGACCCCCCGGCGTAGTCGATGATCCCCGCGTGGTTGGTGAAGCTGCCGCCCTGCCGGGGCATGACCGTCCCCCGGTAGGTCCACGGCCCGGTGGCGCTGGGGGCCGTGGAGTAGGCGATGAACTCCGAGCAGCATTCCGCGGCGAACACGTTGTAGTAGAGGCCGTTGCGCTTGTAGACCCAGGGCCCCTCCTCGTAGAGCGTGGGGCGGCCGGGGTTGCCGCTGCGCGCGCCGAACCCCGCAGCGGTCAGCTGGACGTAGTTGATCCCGCCGGAGTAGGAGACCATGTCGCTGTTCAGGCGTACGTACGCGAGGCGGGGGTTGCCCCAGTACAGGTAGGCCTGGCCGTCGTCGTCGACGAGGACGTTGGGGTCGATCTCGTTGTTCTCGACCAGCGGGCGGTTCAGCGCGTCGCGGAACGGCCCGGTCGGGCTGTCACCGACCGCGACGCCGATGGCCATGCCGCCGGTCGCCCGGTTCCGCACCGGGACGTACCAGTAGAACCTGCCGTTGCGGTGGGTGACGTGGCCGGCCCAGGCGTTGGCGTCGGCCCAGGCGAAGGTGGCCAGGCTCATGGGCGAGCCGTGGTCGGTCCAGTTGGCCATGTCGGCCGAGGAGTAGACGCGCCAGTCGCGCATCGTGAAGTACGTGGAGCCGTCCTCGTCGTGACCGGTGTAGAGGTAGACGCGGCCGTTGTGGACGAGCGGTGCGGGGTCGGCCGTGTAGATCGTCTGGACGATCGGGTTGTCCGCGCCGGCCGGTGTCGCGGGCAGCAGGGTCATGACGCAGAGCACGCTCATGATCCAGGCCAGGCGGTGTAATGGTGCAGATCTCATGGCGTTCCTTTCGAGGTTGGACCTCGGGCCGGGAAGCGTTGCCCGACCTCGCACACCGTCGCCGCACGAGGCGCCGTCGCTGCACGAGGCACCACCGCCGTACGGGCGCCGCCGTACGAGGCACCGCCGTACGAGGCGCCGCCGCCGTACGGGCGCCGGTATGCCTGTGCGACCCGGGCGGGCTCGGCCTTCCACCGAGCCCGCCGCGCCGGCTCCACCCGAGCCGGACCCGGGTCACGCCGTCAGCGCTGCAGTGTCAGCAGACCCGGCCGGTAGGGCAGCAGGCCGTAGTCGCCGCCGGAGTTGGGGCTGCGCCCCTGGTAGAGCAGCTGCAGGTTGCAGGGGTCGACGGTCATGGTCTGGTCGGCGCTGGTGCGGATCAGCTCACCGTGGCTGATGTCGTTGGTCCAGGTGGCGCCGCTGTTGGCCTTGCCGGCGAAGGGGTTGCCCTCGGTCGCGGCCTGCGGCGTCCACGAACCGTTCAGGCTGGTGGCCGTGAACGAGCGGAAGTAGCGCCCCTGCGAGCCGATCGCCTCGACGATCATGAGGTAGCGGTTCTGGCCCTGGAGCTTGTAGACCTGGACGGCCTCGAACAGGTTGTTCGTCGTGTCGCTCATGACCACTGTCGAGGCCGTGCCGAAGCTGCCGGGGAAGTTCCCGATCGGCATGCTGGCCCGGTAGATCTTGCCGTTGTCCCCGGCGAAGAACAGGTACATGTTCGAGCCGTCACCGATGAGCGCCTGGTCGATGGGACCCGTTCCGGAGCCGGAGATGCTTCCGGAGAAGAGCGTCTGCTCCGACGACCAGCCGTTCGGGTTGGCGGGGTCGCTCGACGTCCGGTAGGAGAAGGCGGTCCTGCCCCACTGGTAGGCGAGCACCCAGGTGTTCTTCGGGGCGAAGTAGAAGAGCGAGGGCGCGACGGCGGAGAAGTTCATCGCGTTCTGGCTGGCCGAGCCCATCTCCGACCAGTTGGTGAACAGGCCGAAGTTCATCGAGCCCCACCGCGTGCCCGTGTCGTGCGTCGTCGCGTAGACGAGCTGCCTGCCGTTGTAGGGGGCGACGGTGAAGTCCTTGAGCGAGACCCAGCCCGACCTCGGCTGCGCCAGCGGGCCCGACGACGTCCAGCGGTACGTCGACGGGAGGTTGCACGTGCCGCCCGGGTCGGGTTCGCCGCCGCCGACCTTCACGAGCTGCCACTGCTGGTTGGCGCCGCCCCAGTCGTCGTACTGGACGATGTTCGCACCGTCGGCGGTGGAGGCTCCCTGCACCTCCAGGGCCCGGTTGCTGTGCCGCGAGATGAACCTCACGTGGCCGTCCGAACTGTCGGCCAGCCGCCACTGCTGGTTGGCGCCGTTCAGGTCGGCCCACTGCACGATCGAGCCGCCGTTGGCGGTCGAGAAGTTGTAGACGTCCAGCACCTTGCCCGAGTGGCGGGACTTGATGCGGTAGTAGCCGCCGCCGGAGTCGACGAACTGCCACTGCTGCTGGTTGCCGTTGTTACGGCTCCACTGGGTGATGCGGGCGCCGTCGTTGGTCGCCAGGTTGTAGACGTCCAGCGCCTTGCCGCTGTTGCGGTTGACCAGGACGTACCACGCGTTGGTGTCGACCGTGGCCGCGTTCGCCGGCTGGGCTGCCACGAACAGGCTCGCCAGCAGCGCGGCCATGGTCGTGAGGATGGCTAGGGGTCTGATTCTCACTTCGTGCTCCGATTTCATCAGGGCTGTGTTGCTGTGCCGCCCGCGAGGGGCCGGCCGACCGGGATGCCTTTCTGCGTTGGGGGGTGTGTTCCGGACCTCGGCCGGACGGCGGATCCGGTCAGGGGGTGGTGGTCAGGGGGTGGTCAGGTCGAAGCGGCGCACGGTCACGGCGCCGCCGAGGGCCTGGGTGGCGTAGTTGAAGATCCCGAAGCGGTAGCCCATGAAGAACTGCCAGGCGTTGTTCAACGTGAAGGCCGGGCCGAGGCCGACGAAGTTCGTCCCGTCGGTGCTGTAGGAGAAGCGGGCCTGTCTGCCCGACCCCGGGCGGATGTCGGCGTTGACCCTGAGCCAGATCCGGCCGCCGGAGATGTTCGCGCCCGCCTGTTCGGTGCCGGTGCCGGTGGTCTGCCACGAGCCGTTCATGGTCAGCCCGTTGGTCATCACGACCCGGTACGCACCGTTGTCGCGCCTGACGCCGATCCAGGCCGACTGGTCGCGCAGCATCGCCAGCCCGGCGCGGTCGCCGTTCGCCATCTGCGAGTAGTCGAGCTCGATCGTCGCGGTCGACGACGGGCCCTGGATGCGGTGGGTCAGGGTGTTGCGGGCGTTGTAGAGGTCGCCCGTGACTGTGGCGGTCTGCAGGCGCAGGCCGTTGCCGGTGGAGAAGCGGCCGGTGTCGGGGTTGTGGTTCCACTCCCACCGGTGGCCGAGGCCGCTCGAGGTGAAGGTGTCCGGGCCGGTCATCGGGGCCACCGTGCGGCTGGTCGGGATGTTCGGCCGCGGGTAGTTCACGCCCCAGCCGCCGTTCACCGTCTGGACGGTCGGCCAGTCGCCGGTCCAGGTGATCGGTGCGAGTGCCGGGACCCGGCCGCCGGGGTAGGCGTCGACGAACGACATGTAGTACCAGTCGCCGGCCTGGGTCTGGACCAGCCCGCCCTGGTGCGGGACGCCGCCGCCGGAGATGGGACCGGGCATGTCGAGCAGGACCCGGCGCATCTCGTACGGGCCCCACGGCGAGGTGGAGCGGAGCACGTACTGGCCGTTGGCCGGGCGGGTGAGCCAGATGTAGTAGTAGCCGCCCCGCTTGTAGAAGCGGGCGCCCTCCAGCGTGCCGACGCTCGAGGGGGTCTGGAAGACCTGCTGGGCGCGCACCTGGCTGAGGCCGTCGGCCGAGAGCTGGGCGACGCTGATGGTGCCGTTGCCGTAGGCGACGTACATGGTGTCGTCGGTGTCGACCAGCAGGCCGGCGTCGTAGTAGCAGTTGTTGATCTGCGAGCGCTTGGTCCACGTGCCGTCCACGGCGGAGGCGGTGTACACATAGGTCCGGTTGAACTCGACGCAGCCCATCCAGTAGTAGGTGCTGTTGCTGGGCCGGTAGTTCAGGGTGGAGGCCCAGATGCCCTTCACGTACGCCCGGCCGCCGTTGAGGTCGTAGGCGCCCGAGCCGAAGTCGAGCCTCGGGACCGAATGCCCGGCGTACTCCCAGTCGACCAGGTTGTAGGAGCGCAGGATCGGCGCGCCCGGCGAGTAGTGCATCGTCGAGGCCGAGTAGTAGTAGGCGTCGCCGACCCGGATGATGTCGCCGTCGGCGAAGTCCTGCCAGACGACCGGGTTGGTGTAGTCGCCGCCCGGACCGGAGCCGCCGCCGACCTTCACGAGCTGCCACTGCTGGTTGGCGCCGCCCCAGTCGTCGTACTGCACGATGTTTCCGCCGTCGGCGGTGGAGGCCCCCTGCACCTCCAGGGCCTTGCCGCTGTTGCGGTTGACCAGGCGCACATGGCCATCGGAGGAGTCGGCCAGCCGCCACTGCTGGTTGGTGCCGTTGTGGTCGGTCCACTGGACGATCGAGCCGCCGTTGGCGGTGGAGAAGTTGTAGACGTCCAGCACCTTGCCGGAGTGGCGGGACTTGATGCGGTAGTAGCCGCCGCCGGAGTCGACGAACTGCCACTGCTGCTGGTTGCCGTCGTTGCGGCTCCACTGGGTGATGCGGGCGCCGTCGCTGGTCGCCAGGTTGTAGACGTCCAGCGCCTTGCCGCTGTTGCGGTTGACCAGGACGTACCACGCGTTGGTGTCGACCGTGGCGGCAGACGCCTGGGGGGTGAGGAACACGCCCAGGAGGAGCAGGGCCGCGAGGACCGCGACCGCACGCCGTACCGTGCCGGCCCGGGTGGAGGCGTCGGCGCCTCGGTTCACCGGCGGGCGGGCGAGTGGTCTGGCGCGCACGGGCGCCGGGGATGGGGGGGACATCCAGGGCTCCTTGACTGGTCGAAGATGCGTCCTCGCGAATTGTTAGCGCTAACATATGATCGTGCAGGGCCGCTCTACCGATTCAGGTGAGCGCTTTCCGCGGAGTACATCCGATGCCTCGGCCCGGCGTCAACGGGTGGGTGGTCCTCGTCGGCCCGGACGTCACCGCCGGAACACTTTCCGACCTGTGTTTTCTCCCACTCCGGGATCACACCGCTCCGCCCGCGCCTGTGAAAGTTTCATGATTCAACCGGAGCGGGTGATCTAACTTAAGGCTTCTCGAAGCTTAACTTGCGGTCCCGCACTGCGGCCTTGCAGTCGGCGAACCGCGGAAACGGCCGGGTGCACGATCATCTCGGTCCGCTGGTTCCGCTGGGAGTAGGGTCCCCGGAGGCCGCCCAGGCGGCGCCGCGGCGCTCCCCCGCGCGGGGGAGCGCGGAATGGGCGGCGTCGGCGATGTGCCGGAAGGGTGGTTCGCAGGAGTCTTGACGGCATGCTGCTGGAACTCATCACCGCGCTGGTCCTCGCGACCACCCCGGCTCAGGCCGTTCAGCCGTCGGACCTCCCGGGGATCGGCGCGCTCGTCGACGAACACGTCTCCTCGGTCATGGCCGAGGAGAAGATCCCCGGCGTGACCGTTACGGTGGTCGCCGACGGCCGGCGGGTGGTCGACAAGGGGTACGGCTGGGCCGACGCGGAGCGCCGCCTCCCGGTGGATCCCGAGCGCACCCGTTTCCTGATCGGGTCGGAGACGAAGCTGTTCACCGCCCAGGCGGCCCTGCAGCTGGTCCACGGGGGAAAGTTGCACCTGGACGCCGACGTCAACTCCTACCTGACCTCCTTCGAGATCCGTGACACCTACCCGGGCCGTCCGGTCACCCTGCGGCATCTGCTCACGCACACGGCCGGATTCGACGACGACCACATCCTGGGCAGCGGCGCGGACGTCCGGCCGCTGGGCGAGGCGCTGGCCGCGACCCAGCCCGCCCGGCTCCGCCCGCCGGGCACCGGCGTCTCCTACAGCAACTACGGCGTCGCCCTGGCCGGACACCTGGTGGAGACGGTATCGGGGATGCCGTTCGAGGAGTACGTCGAACGGCACGTGTTCGCCCCCCTCGGCATGAAGGACTCGACGATCGCCTGCGGCGGGCTCGGGGACACCAGGGCCTACCTGGCGGACGGCTCGACGACCACGGCCGACTGCGCGAACTTCGCCGCCTCCGGTGCGGGGCCCGCGTCGACCGCGTCGGACATGGCCGCCTACCTGCAGGCCCAGCTGGAACTGGACCCCCGCCTCGGGACCGGGGTGGCGGCCGAGATGCAGCAGCGCCAGCACACCGAGGATCCCCGGCTGCCCGGCATGGGTTTCATGTGGGAGGAGTCGCCGTACAAGGGGCATCGCATGCTCTTCAAGGCCGGTGACATGCCCGGCATGCACACCTACATGTTCCTGCTGCCGGAGCAGGGCATCGGCATCCACGTCATGTCCAACGGCGACGGCACCGGACGGCACGGGCTGGACGGGTTCGAGCTGGCCCACAAGATCATCGACCGCTATCTCCCGGGCGCGCGCCCGCCAGCCGTCCAGGCTCTGCCCGGCGCCTCCGCGGAGCGGTACGAGGGCTCGTACCAGAGCAGCCGGACCAGCCACGGCAGCCTGCTGAAGGTGCAGGCGCTCACGGACTCGCCGGTGCACGTCACCGCGACCGCCGACGGCGGCGTCCTCACCACCGGCCTCAAGGGCAGGCAGGTGCGCTGGATCCAGTTCGAGCCCGGCGTCTTCCAGGAGGAGGGCGGCTGGGACCGGATCGCCTTCCCCGAGCCGGGGCAGCTGGCGATCAGCCGCAGCACGGCCGTCTTCGACCGGATCGGCCCGCTGGACCACCCGTCCCTGCACCTCGCCCTGCTGGCCGCCGCGCTCCTCGCCTCCCTGGCCGCCCTGCTGGGGTTCCCCGTGGCGGCGGCGGTGCGGGCGGTCCGCAGGCGGTCGTCCCCGCCGCCCGCCGGACCCCGCGTCCCGCGCCTGCTCGCCTGGCTTGCCGCAGCCTCCGTGGTCGCCTTCACCGCCGGGTTCGGCAGCCTGCTCGCCGACCAGGGCCGGGCGCTGCCGCTGGTCCTGGAAGGGGCTCCGGTGCTGGTCGCGTTGCTGGTGCTGGCGTCGCTGACGGTGCCGCTGGCCGCCGCCCTGCTGGTATGCACGGCGCTGGCCTGGTGGAGGCGCTGGTGGCGGGCGCCGGGCAGGATCGCCTACACCCTGGTCTCCCTCGGCGTGACCGCGTTCGCCGTCGTGGCGGTCGCGTACAACCTCGCCGGCCTCTCGCACACCTGAACTATGATCAATTCACTTATGAGCTCCACTGTCCGTGTCGTCCGCCGCATCCCGCCACTCGCCGCGGACATCGCCGTCGCCCTGGCCGTCCTCGCCGCCCACTCGGCTCCCTTCCTGCTGACGGTCCGGGAGGCCGACCCGGTGACGGGTTACACGGTCCAGCAGTACCTTCCCGTGCTCGGCCAGGCGCTGCCGCTGCTCTGGCGGCGGCGCGCACCGCTGGCGGTCCTGGTCGCGGCGATGGCCGCAACCGGTGCCTACCTGCTGAACGATCCCGACACCGCGCCGCAGCCCGTCCCGTACGCGCTGCTGATCGCGCTCTACACGGTGGCCGTGCACGGCTCGCGGCGCGAGCGGGCGTGGGGGCTGGCCATCCTCTCCGTCGGCGCCGCCGTCCAGCTCGCCGGACTGATCCTGCGCACGCCGAGTGCGGACACGACGGTGCGCGCGCTGGTGATGTACGTCGCGGCCTGGGCGATGGGGCGGGCGACGGCCAACCGGCAGGCCCACGCCCGCCAGCTCGAACGCGAGAAGGAGATGGAGGCGCGCCGGGCCGTCGAGCGGGAGCGGGCGGCGATCGCCCGGGACATGCACGACATCCTCGGCCACGCGATCAGCCTGATGGTGGTGCAGGCGGAGGCCGGCCCGCTGATCGTGCGGCCCGATCCCGGCCGTGCCGAAGCGGCCTTCGACGCCATCGCCGCGGCCGGACGCGACGCGATGGACCAGTTGCGCCGCCTGCTCGGCCTGCTGGGGGAGGACTCCGCCGAGGCCACCCCGACGGTGGCCCGCATCGGGGCGCTGGTCGAGAGCGTGGACCGCGCCGGGCAGCCCGCCGCTCTGGTCGTCAGCGGGACACCGCGCCCCCTGCCGCCGGACGTGGAGGCCGCCGCCTACCGGGTGGTCCAGGAGGCGCTCACCAACGCCGTCAAGCACGCCCGCGCGAGCAGGGTCTCCATCGAGCTCGGCTGGCGGGCGGACGCGCTCGTGATCGACGTGACGGACGACGGCCGCGGGCACACCGGCGGAACGGGGCACGGGCTCGTCGGCATCCGCGAGCGCGCGGCGGCCTGCGGCGGCTCGGCGTCCTTCGGCCACGGACCGGGCCGGCGTGGTTTCACCGTCTCGGTCCGCCTGCCGGGAGCCGCCGCGTGACCATCCGCGTCGTGGTCGCCGACGACCAGGAGCTCGTGCGCAGCGGCTTCGCCCTGATCCTCGACATGCAACCGGACATCACGGTCGTCGCGGAGGTCGGCGACGGCGCCCAGGCGGTGGAGGCGGCGCGCCTCCACGCGCCCGACGTGGTCCTGCTCGACATCCACATGCCCGTCATGGACGGCATCCGGGCCGCCGGGATGATCTGTGCCGAGACCGCCGCGAGGATCATCATCCTGACCACGTTCAACAACGACGAGTACGTCTACGAGGCCCTGCACGCAGGGGCCAGCGGCTTCCTGCTGAAAGACGTGCGGCGGGACGACCTCGTTCACGCCGTCCGCGTCGTCATGGCCGGGGAGTCGCTGCTCGCCCCCGCCGTGACCCGCAAGCTCGTCGACGACATCATCCGGCGCGACGCCCGCCCGCCGGTCGCGGTGCCGGGCATGGACACCCTGACCGGTCGCGAGCGGGAGACCCTGGCCCTCCTCGGCCGCGGCCTGTCCAACCCCGAGATCGCCGAAGCCCTGGTGGTCAGTGAGCACACGGTGAAGAGCCACGTCAGCGGCGTGCTGTCCAAGCTCGGCCTGCGTGACCGGATCCAGGCGGTCATCTGCGCCTACGAGTCCGGCCTCGTCCAGCCGGGCCACTGGCGCCGGTGACGCCTGCCGGACCGCCGGCGCCCGCGACGGCCCACCGGGCCACTGGCGCCCGCGACGGCCCACCGGACCGCCGGCGCTCGCGACGGCCCGCCGACGACGGCGACAACCCGTCACCGTGCGTCGCGTATCCGGAGGATGTACGCCGCGGTGAGCGCGACGGCGCGGTCCTCGTCATGGGACAGATCGGCGAGGGCCCGTGACGCCGTGTCCCCCGGGATGTCCGCGAGCGCCTGGGTCAGCCGCAGCCGTGCGGGCGATCCGGCGCCGCCGGGGGCGAGGCGGCCGACGAGCCCGGCGGCGATCCGATCCGCCAGCGCGGGACGGCCCGCCAGCGCGCTCAGGGCGTCGGCCGCGTCGACGTCGTTCGTCCCCTCGACGACGACGTCGATGAGGGTGGGGATAGCGTCGGCCGCTCCGCGTGCCCCGAGCGCCAGAGCCGCGTGCCTGCGGACCACGACGTCGGGGTTCGCGAGGGAGTCCCGCAGCAGCGCGGTCGCCTCACCTCCCGGGATCTCGGCGATGGACCGGACGGCGCGTTCGCGCACCTCGGCCGCCGGTGAGCCGAGACCCTCCGCCAGCAGCGCCAGGCCCTCGCCACCCGACTGCACCAGCGCCCAGCGGAGGGCTCCGGCGACGTTCGGGTCCGTCTCGCTCAGCACCGCCTCGACCAGTGCCTCCACCGGTGCCGGACCCTCGTCGACCGAGGACAGGGCCGCGCGCTGGCGGCTGCCGGCGCTCTTGGACCCCAGCGCCCGGAGGAGCGCGACGACCTGGAGGACGTCCTCCCAGCCGGCGGGCTCCGCGGCGTCGATCCGGCGCAGCCGCGTGAGCAGCTCCGTCTCGGCCGCGATGCGTTCCCGCGTCCGGCGGATGAGGCCGTCGACGAGCTCCGACGGCGCGAAGCCGGGGTCGTCGAGCGCGCGCCCGACGTCGCGCAGCGACAGCCCCAGGGACCGCAGGCTCTCGATGTGGAAGATCCGCCGGATGTCCTCGTCGGAGTACTCCCGGTAGCCCGCGCCGCTGCGGCCCGTCGGCCGCACCAGGCCGAGCGAGTCGTAGTGCCTGAGCATCCGGGCGCTGACCCCGGACCGCCGTGCCACGTCACCGATCAGCACCGGACGTCACTCCTCCACCCCGCCCGTCACTCCTCTTCACCCCGCCCGTCACCCGTCCTCATCCCGCCCGTCACCCGTCCTCACCGGCGCCGCCGAGGGCGACGACGCGCTTGGCCTCCTCGATCGCGAACTCGAATCCGGCGTCGGGGTCGCGCAGCAGCCGTTCCGTGGCGGCCGCGTGCCCCCGCACGCGGGGGTCGGGATCCGTCATCGCGGCGTGCAGGACCGGCGTGACCGCCTCGCCGAGTGCGATCAGCGCCCGGCTGAGGCTCAGCCGTGTCTCGCGCCCGCCGCGCCCGAGCTGCGTCGCCAGCACGCCGGCCAACCCGGGCTCCTCGCCTTCGGGCACGAGCACGACCGCCGCCCTCCAGGCGCTCCTCGCCACCTCGTCGTCGGCGTCGGTCAGGAGCGCCGGTGTGATCGCCGGCCATGCCCGCCGGTCTCCGATCTTGGACAGCGTGTGCAGCGCCTGGCTCCGTGCCTGCGCACGCTCCGAGCGGAGTTCGCCGAGCAGCGCCGGAACCGTCACGGACGCGGGGTGGCGGGTGAGCGCCCAGGTCAGCATATCCCGCACGTGGAATTCGGGCTCGACCGCGCATCGTTCGACGAGCTCGCCGACGAACCGCGGGTCGGGGGCCGTGCCGGCCGCCATCGCCGCCCGCAGCCGCACCGACGGGCCGCCGTCGTCCAGCCCCCGGAGGGTCCTCATCGTGTTCGTGTCCTCTTCCGGCATGGTCATCGGGACCACCTCCCCGAGCACAGTGAAGGCCTTGTCACCGTGTCAAGGTCAAGCCGGATCACGCCACATCGCCGAACCGCCGAACGCCCCGCCGGACGGCGACCGCCCGGGCGGTGGAGGCGGGCGAAGTATGAACTTCGGTCGGATGCGCGGTCGAGACGGGCCGAGCTAGATTGCCCGCCATGTCACCCGCCGTGTCACCCGCCGTGTCACCCGCCATGTCGCTCGCCGGCATCCCCAGTCCCTCCGAGGGCGTCTGGCACCTGGGGCCGCTGCCCGTCCGCGGCTACACGGTCTGCATCATGCTCGGTGTCGTGGTGGCCGTCGTCATCGCCGAGCGCCGCTGGCGGAACCGGGGCGGGGCCCCGGGAACCATGGTGGACCTGGTGACGTGGGGACTCCCGTTCGGCATCGTGGGCGCGCGGCTGTACCACGTCATCACCGACTGGCAGCTGTACTTCGGGCCCGGCGCCCCCCACCGGCCGATCGACGCGATCCTGGTCTGGAGCGACTCCGGGCCGGGCTGGCGCGGTCTGGGCGTCTGGGGCGGCATCGCCCTGGGCGGGGTGGGCGTGTGGATCGCCTGCCGCCGCCGGGGCATCTCCGTGAGCGCGGTCGCCGACACCGTGGCCCCGGCCGTCGCCATCGGTCAGGCCGTCGGCCGGTGGTGCAACTACTTCAACCAGGAGCTGTTCGGCGGCCCGACCGACCTGCCCTGGGGCCTGGTCATCGAGGCGGGCCGCCCGGGGACCGTGCCGGGCGTCACCACCTACCACCCGACGTTCCTGTACGAGTCGCTGTGGAACCTGGGCCTGGCGCTGGCGCTCATCTGGATCGGCGGCCGCTTCGCGCTGCGGCACGGCCGGCTCTTCGCCCTGTACGTGGCGGGCTACACCGCGGGCCGGTTCTGGATCGAGGGCCTGCGCGTCGACCCGGCCAACGAGATCCTCGGGATGCGGTTGAACCAGTGGACGTCGATCGCCCTGTTCCTGGGCGCGCTGGCCTACGTCCACCTGACCCGGAACAAGAGGTCCGAGGAGTCCCCGGGCGACGAACGGACCCCCGCCGAGGTGAGGTGACCCCGCGCGACGGCGCCGCAGCGGGGTTCGCCGATCCGCCCGCCGGTCCGCCGGGCTCCGCGGCGCTCGCCGTGCGGTCTCAGGAGCCGAGGTAGCGCAGGACGGCCAGGACCCGGCGGCTGTAGCCGGTGGTGTGGGACAGCGACAGCTTGTCGAACAGCGCGTTGACGTGCTTTTCCACCGCGCTCTGCGACACGTGCAGCGCCTGGGCGATCGAGGCGTTGGTCAGGCCCTGCGCCATCAGCTCCAGCACCTCGCGCTCACGGCCGGTCAGCCGGGCCAGTGGGTCGGCGTGGGTGGTGCGCGCCAGGAGCTGCCGCACCACCTCCGGGTCGAAGGCCGTGCCCCCTGCGCCCACCCGTTCCAGCGCGTCCAGGAAGTCGCCGACCTGCGCCACCCGGTCCTTGAGCAGGTAGCCGACGCCGTCGATGTCCCCGCTCATCAGCTCGGTGGCGTACTTCTTCTCCACGTACTGCGAGAGCACCAGCACCTTCACCCGCGGCCGGCGGTGCCTGATCTCCAGGGCGGCGCGCAGGCCCTCGTCGGTGTGCGTGGGCGGCATCCGCACGTCCACGACGACCACCTCGGGCTCCCGCGCCTCCACCGCCTCGACCAGCGCCCGGCCGTCGCCGACGGCGGCGAGCACCTCGTGGCCCTCCTCCTCCAGCAGCCGCACGAGGCCCTCGCGGAGCAGGGTGGAGTCCTCGGCCAGGATCACCCGCACGACGGCTCCGCAATGATCGGGACGGGCCCGCCGACCGGGCCGGTCACGGTGGAACGGCCGTCCGGCGCGGCCGGCCGCCGCGCCGGCCCGGGCAGGCCGCCGCCCGCCGGGTCCGTCCCGCCCACGCCGTCGTCCTGTGCTCGCACGACGACCATGGTGCCATCTCGGCGGACCGCGCCGAGTCCCGGGGCGACGGGGCCGAGCATGGTCACCGCCCCCGGCGGGTGCGGCCCCTAGCCGCGGAGTGCATGCCGTCCCTTGTGCCGTTCCGCCAACCGGGTGCCGACGAAGACGACCACGGCCAGCAGCACCAGGCCGATCACCGTGTTGGTGCCCATCCCGACGTAGGCCTCGACCACGGACCAGTTCTCGGCCAGGACGTAGCCCGCCAGCACGAAGACCGTGTTCCAGACGAGGCTGCCGGCCGTGGTCAGCAGCGTGAAGACGCCCAGCGGCATGCGCTCCACCCCGGCCGGGACCGAGATGAGGCTGCGGAAGATGGGGATCATGCGCCCGAAGAAGACGGTCTTGCGGCCGTGCTTGAGGAACCACGCCTCGGTCCTGGTGATGTCGGAGACCTTCAGCAGCGGGATCCGGGCGGCCAGGGCCAGCGTGCGCTCGCGGCCGAGCAGGGCCCCCACCCAGTACAGCGCCAGCGCGCCCACGACCGAGCCCGCCGTGGTCCAGGCCAGCACGCTCGGCAGGTTCATCCCGCCCTCGGCCGAGGTGAAGCCCGCCAGCGGCAGGATCACCTCGCTGGGCAGGGGCGGGAAGAGGTTCTCCAGCGCGATCGCCAGACCCGCACCCGGCGCGCCGAGGATCTCCATCAGTTCGATCAGCCAGTCCGTCATGCCCCGAAGGCTATGAACGGTCATGGTGGTCCCGGAATGAGGCGCGTGGCCGTCCCGGGCTGCGGAAAACCACAGGTGCGGGCGGGCCGATGCCCGCGGCCGGGCTCCCGGCCTCCCCCCGGTGCCCTCGCATCGTCATCGCATAGCGGATGTATCAACCCGGGCGGGCATCCTTGTCCCATAACGGAGACGACGGAGGAGAACACGATGAGCGGCACCGGAAGCAGCACGTACGAGGGGTTCACGGCCGAGGAGCGGGCCGCGATGAAGGAGCACTCCCAGGAGCTGAAGAAGGCGGCGCGGCGCGCCTCGCGGGCGGACAAGGCGGCGGAGGCGGAGCGGGACGTGCTCGCGAAGATCGCCGAGATGCAGGACTCGGACCGGGTCATGGCCGAGCGCGTCCACGCGGTCGTCAAGGCCGAAGCCCCGGTCCTCGCACCGAAGCTCTGGTACGGCATGCCCGCCTACGCGCTGGACGGCAAGATCGTCTGCTTCTTCCAGAGCGCGGAGAAGTTCAAGGCGCGCTACGCGACGCTCGGGTTCAACGACCCGGCGAGGCTGGACGAGGGCACGATGTGGCCGACCGCTTTCGCCCTGACCGAGGTGACGGCCGAGGTGGAGGCTCGCATCGCCGCGCTGGTGAAGCAGGCGGTGGCCTGAGGCCCGCCCGTGCCCGCCCGTGCCCGGCGGACCCGCCGCCGGGCGCGCCGCCGGATCCGGGCGCCGGGGAGGGCAGGACGGACCCTGGCGCCGGGGAGGGCGGGTGAATGAGCCGGCCGGCCGCCCGCAGGGTGCGTCACCATCCGCCCTCGAAAAAGGCCAGGAGCGCCGGCGCCGGGTCCGCCGCGGTGGCGGTGTTCGCCGCCCCGATGACGATCACGAGCAGCGCCGCCGACGCCGAGAGCACGCCGAACGACCCCAGCACGCGCCTCGTCCGCCCGCCGGACGGCCCCGTTACGGCGAACCCCCTCCACGACGCCGCGCTCATGCCGACGAGGGCGACCGCCACGACCGCGGCGACCCCGGCCAGCGCCACGTGGTACCGGGCGAAGTCGTCGATCATCACCTCGAGGGCGGGAGGGGTCGGGCCGCCCGTGCTCAGGTGGCCGGCCAGCCCCCGCCTGACCTGGTCGAGCGTGTCCGCGAGCGCTCCACCGGGTTCGCCGGTCGTCAGCATCGGCAGCAGCGAGGAGAAGGGTGCCACCGCGCCCTGGATGTTGGCCATCACCGCCGCCGTCGAGCCCAGCGCGAGCACCGTGACGAGGATGCCGGCGGACGCGAGAGCCGTGCTCCTTCCCGCCCCGGTGCCGCCGGCCCTCAGGAACGCCTTCCAGAGAAGGACGCCGAGTGCGGCGAGCACGGTCAGCAGGATCGCGGCGATCACGGCCTTGGCCACGTGGTAGCGGAACCAGTGATCGACGATCCCCGCCAAGCCGGGAGGGAGGTTCCTGCCGCCCGAACCCCAGTACTCGGTGAACCTCTCGTGGAAGGCTCCGGCGAGGGCGCGCTGGTCGGCGAAGCCGTCGCCCGGCCCGGCCGCCGCCAGTGTGCGCGGGGCGACGACGAAGGCGGCGGCGAGGGCGGCGGCGAGAACCGCGAGCGCGGTGATCACGCTGCCGGGGACACCTGCGGATCGCGGCGGCACGGTGGGACCGGGCAGGGGGACACCTGCGGATCGCGGCGGCACGGTGGGACCGGGCAAGGGGACTCCTCCGGTTCGATCGGGGACGCGGACGGCGTATCCGCTGGTGGGCGGTGGCGCCGTCGCCGTTCCGATCACCATTCCGCACCGGCGGCCACCCGGTCACCGGAGCGGGCCGGACATCCGGAGGTGGGGTCTGCCCCACCTCCCGGCGGACGGGGCGGGGCCGGGACAGGCGGAGGACTAGGCTGAGTCCATGATCGGATCGCTCCCCGCCGCGGTCCCGCGCCGGTCGCGGCCGGGCGTCAGGTTCGTCCTCCGCGTGGGGCGCCGCACGATCGTGGAGTCGCTCTACCTGCTCACCGCGCCGGTGACCGCCGCGGCCGGCCTGCTGCTGGTGCTCACCGGTCTGTGCGCCGGAGCGGCCGGTTCACTGCTGCCGGGCGGGTCTCCGGTGGCGGCCGGCGCGCTGGCGCCGGTGCGGTGGGCCGCCGGCGTGGAGCGGTGGCGGATCGCCAGGGTGCGGCCCTCCGCCGGAGCGGAGGGGGCGGACCGGTGGCGGGGCCCCGAGGCGGCGGCCGCCACGTCCGACCCGGGGCTGTGGCTGGGCGTGGTGCACGCGGTGGTGGTGCTCCCCGTCGCTCTGGCCACCTCGGCGGTGACGGTGCTGTGGTGGTTCGCCGGCCTCGGCGGGAGCACGTCCGCCCTGCGCGGCCTCTACTCGTCCGCCGGCCGGATGCGGCCCATGACCCTGACCGTGGGCGACGACCGGTCCCACATCGCCTTGAGCCTGGGACTGACGTCGCCGGCCGAGCGGCTCGCCTTCGGGACCGCGACCGGCCTGCTGCTGCTGCTCACCCTGCCGCTGGTGACCCGGGCGTGTGTCGCCGTCCAGGCCGGGCTGGGGCGGACGCTGCTGTCCGACGCGTCCGCGTTGCACCGCAGGATCAGCGGACTGGAGCAGGAGCGGGACACCGCCCGCGCGCAGACCGTCGCCGCGGTGACGGCCGAGGCCGCCGCGCTGCGCCGGCTCGAACGCGACATCCACGACGGCCCCCAGCAGCGGCTGGTCCGCCTGGCGATGGAACTGGGCCGCGCCCAGCACCACTTCGACAGCAGGCCGGAGGTCGTCCGCGCGGCGCTCGCCGACGCGATCGTCCAGACCGAGGAGGCACTGGAGGAGCTGCGGGCCCTGTCGCGCGGCATCGCCCCGCCGATCCTCGTCGACCGCGGCCTGCGCGTGGCGCTCACCGCCCTCGCCGCGCGCTCGACCGTGCCCGCCGAGCTCGATGCCGACCCCCTGGACCGCCGGCTGGACGCCGCCGTCGAGACGGCCGCGTACTTCGTGGTCGCCGAGGCCCTGACCAACGTGGCCAAGCACAGCCGCGCCGGCCGGTGCACGATCGGACTGCGCCACGGCGGGGGGACCCTGCGGGTCTGGGCGGCGGACGACGGGGTGGGCGGCGCCGCGCCGGACAAGGGGCACGGGTTGCGGGGGTTGGAGGACCGGCTGCACGCGGTCGGCGGCCGCCTGCGGGTCACCAGTCCCCCCGGCGGCCCGACGACGGTCACCGCGGAGCTGCCGTGCTGCTGAACCCGCCCGGAGCGGCGCCCGGACCGCCGCCGGACCGCGCGGCCCGCGGCCCGCTGCGGATCGTCCTGGCCGACGACGCGGTACTGCTGCGCGAGGGCCTGGTCCGCCTGCTCGCCGAGGACGGTCACCAGGTGGTGGCCGTGGTCGGGGACGGCCCGGCCCTGGTCGAGGCGGTGCTCGGACATCGCCCGGACGTGTCGATCGTCGACGTGCGGATGCCGCCGACCTACACGGACGAGGGCCTGCGCGCGGCGATCACGGCCCGCTCACGGTTGCCCGGCGCCCCCGTACTGGTGCTCAGCCAGTACGTGGAGGCGTCCTACGCCGGAGATCTGCTCGCGGACGGCGCGGGTGCGGTCGGGTACCTGTTGAAGAACCGGGTCGCCAGGGTCGAGGAGTTCCTGGACGCCCTGGACCGGGTCGCCCGGGGCGCGACGGTGCTCGATCCGCAGGTCGTCGCGCAGTTGCTGGCGGGGCAGCGCCGGGACGCCGTACTGGAGGCCCTGACCCCGCGCGAACGGCAGCTCCTGGCGCTGATGGCCGAGGGCCGCTCCAACGCGGCCATCGCCGAGCGGCTGGTGGTCTCCGCCAGCACGGTGGAGAAGCACATCGGCAACGTCTTCGCCAAGCTCGGCCTGCCGCCGGACGACGCCCATCACCGCCGGGTCCTCGCCGTCCTCGCCTATCTCAGGGCCTGACCGCGGGCGGCACCGGCTCCCGGCGGGCGGAGGCCGGGCGGCGGGGCCGTTCCGGCGTCCGCGGCCCGGCGGCCGGCGCCGTCCGCGGTCAGGCCCGCCGGACGGCGCACGCGGCGTCGGAGATCCCGCCGGACGCGGCCGGGCAGGCGACCGGACCGGTCAGGAATCGAGAAGCGCCGCTCTCCGGGCCGCGTCTAGCCTGGAGACCGCCGCCACGACCTGCGGGGGCGGCACCGGCGGAGAGCGCGGATGCGGCCCCGCCCGACGGATGGAGACCCGATGACCCCGACCGCGAAGGCGGGCGCGCAGCCGCCCGTGCCGGACCCCGCCGACGGCCACGACCTGATCCGCGTGCACGGCGCGCGCGTGAACAACCTCAAGGACGTCAGCGTCGAGATCCCGAAACGCCGGCTGACGGTGTTCACCGGCGTCTCCGGCTCGGGCAAGAGCTCACTGGTCTTCGGCACGATCGCCGCGGAGTCGCAGCGGCTGATCAACGAGACCTACAGCGCCTTCGTGCAGGGTTTCATGCCGGCGCTCGCACGGCCGGAGGTCGACGTCCTCGAAGGGCTGACGACCGCGATCATCGTCGACCAGCAGCGGATGGGCGCCGACCCCCGCTCCACGGTCGGCACCGTCACCGACGCCAACGCGATGCTGCGCATCCTCTTCAGCCGGCTCGGGCGGCCGCGCATCGGCTCGCCCCAGGCGTTCTCCTTCAACGTCCCCACGGTCCGGGCGAGCGGCGCGATCACGGTCGACCGCGGCGCCCGCAGGGCCGAGAAGGTGAGCTTCACCCGCGTCGGCGGCATGTGCACGCGGTGCGAGGGCCGGGGCACGGTCACCGACATCGACCTCACCCAGCTCTACGACGACTCCAAGTCCCTCACCGAGGGCGCGTTCACCATCCCCGGCTGGAAGTCGGACAGCTTCTGGACCGTGCGGGTCTACGCCGAGTCGGGCTTCGTCGACCCGGACAAGCCCATCCGTGACTACACCGAGAAGGAGCTCCGCGACTTCCTGTACCGGGATCCGGTCAAGGTGAAGGTCGACGGCGTCAACCTCACCTACGAGGGCCTCATCCCGAAGATCCGCAAGTCGTTCCTGTCGAAGGACCGGGAGGCGATGCAGCCGCACATCCGGGCCTTCGTGGACCGGGCGGTCACCTTCACCACCTGCCCCGGATGCGACGGCACCCGGCTCAGCGAGGAGGCCCGCTCCTCGCGGATCGGGGGCGTCGGCATCGCCGACGCCTGCGCGATGCAGATCAGCGACCTGGCCGAGTGGGTCCGCGGCCTCAGCGAGCCGTCGGCGGCGCCGCTGCTCGCCAAACTGCTGCACACCCTCGACTCGTTCGCGGAGATCGGGCTGGGCTACCTCTCGCTCGACCGGCCGGCGGGCACGCTCTCCGGCGGCGAGGCGCAGCGCGTCAAGATGATCCGCCATCTCGGCTCCCCGCTCACCGACACCACCTACGTCTTCGACGAGCCCACCGCCGGCCTGCACCCCCACGACGTCCAGAGGATGAACGGGCTGCTGCGGCGGCTGCGGGACAAGGGCAACACGGTGCTCGTCGTGGAGCACGAGCCGGAGGTGATCGCTATCGCCGACCACGTCGTCGACCTCGGTCCCGGCGCCGGTACGGCGGGCGGCGCGGTCTGCTACGAGGGGACCGTCGCGGGCCTGCGGGCCGCCGGCACCGTCACCGGCCGCCACCTCGACGACCGGGCCGCGCTCAAGGAGACGGTCCGCACGCCCACGGGCACGCTGGAGATCCGCGGCGCCACCCGCCACAACCTCCGGGGCGTCGACGTCGACATCCCGCTCGGCGTGCTCTGCGTCGTAACCGGCGTCGCCGGCTCCGGCAAGAGCTCGCTCGTGCACGGCTCCATCCCCGCCTCCTCGGGTGTCGTCGCGGTCGACCAGGCGCCCGTCCGCGGCTCGCAACGGAGCAACCCGGCGACCTACACCGGCCTGCTCGACCCGATCCGCAAGGCGTTCGCGAAGGCCAACGGCGTGAAGCCGGCGCTGTTCAGCCCCAACTCCGAGGGCGCCTGCCCCGACTGCAACGGCGCCGGCGTCGTCTACACCGACCTGGGGATGATGGCCGGCGTCGCCGTCCCCTGTGAGGAGTGCGAGGGCAGGCGGTTCCAGGCGGCGGTGCTGGAGCACCGCTTCGGCGGCCGCGACATCGGCGAGGTGCTCGCGATGCCGGTGACCGAGGCCGTGGAGTTCTTCGGCGCCGGCGAGACGCGGATCCCCGCCGCGCACGCGATCCTGACCCGGCTCGCCGACGTCGGGCTCGGCTACCTCGGCCTCGGCCAGCCGCTCACCACGCTGTCCGGCGGCGAGCGGCAGCGGCTCAAGCTGGCCGTCCACCTGGCCGGGAAGGGCGGCGTCTACGTCCTCGACGAGCCGACCGCGGGCCTGCACCTCGCCGACGTCGAACAGCTGCTCGGCCTGCTCGACCGGCTCGTCGACTCCGGCAGGTCGGTCATCGTCGTCGAGCACCACCAGGCGGTCATGGCGCACGCCGACTGGATCATCGACCTCGGCCCCGGCGCCGGCCACGACGGCGGGCGGATCGTCTTCGAGGGCACGCCCGCCGAGCTCGTCGCCGCCCGCTCCACCCTCACCGGCGAGCACCTGGCGGCCTACGTCGGCGCCTGACCGCGGCCGGTCCCCGGCCGCGGTCAGGCGCCGTCCGTCGTGAGCAGGCCGCGCCGGAAGGCGGCGGCGACGGCGGCCGCGCGGTCGTTGACGCCGAGCTTGGTGTAGATGTGCAGCACGTGGCTCTTGACCGTGGCCTCGCTGATGAACAGGCGTGCGGCGATCTCCCGGTTGGTGCCGCCCTCGGCGATGAGGCGGAGGACCTCCAGCTCCCGGGTGCTCAGCGGGTCGGCGGGGGTGCGGACCTGGCCGAGGAGGCGGGTGGCGACCGACGGGGAGAGTACGGCCTCGCCCCGCGCCGCCGTGCGCACGGCGCGGACGAGTTCGTCGCGGCCGGTGTCCTTGAGGAGGTAGCCGGTGGCCCCGGCCTCGATGGCGGGCAGGACGTCCCGGTCGGTGTCGTAGGTGGTCAGCACCAGGACGCGGGCCGCGCTGCCCAGCCGGGCGAGCTCCTTGATGGCCGCGACGCCGTCCGTCCCCGGCATGCGCAGGTCCATGAGGATCACGTCGGGGCTCAGCGCCCGCGCGAGCTCGACGGCCCGGGCGCCGTCCGCGGCCTCGCCGAGCACCTCGAAGTCCGGGTCGCCGGCGAACATGCCGCGGATGCCGTCGCGGACGATGGGGTGGTCGTCGGCGATCAGCAGCCGGATGGGGGTCGTGGAGGGCTCAGCCACGGACCACCGCCGGGACGCTCGCGGAGATCGCGGTGCCCGTGCCGGGCTCTGACTCGACCTCCAGCGTGCCGGCCAGCCGGCTCACCCGCTTGCGCATCGCGGTCAGGCCGAACCCCCCGCCGTCGCGGACGCGTTCCGGGTCGAACCCGGCGCCGTCGTCACGCACGTCCAGGGTGACCACGTCCTCCATGTACGACAGGGTCAGCCCGACCCGGGACGCGCCGGCGTGCTTGGCCGCGTTGGCCAGGGCCTCCTGCGCCGTGCGCAGCAACGTCTCCTCGACCTCCGGATGCATGGGACGAACCGTACCGGTGACGGTGAAATCCGCACGAACCTTGTTGAGCTCGCCCCACCGGGCCACGACGCCCTCCAGCGCCTCGGGCAGCGGCGCCGCCTCCAGCTGGCCGGGGCCCACCGCGTGCACCGAGCGCCGGGCCTCGGCGAGGCTCTCCCGGGCCAGCCGTACCGCGTTGTCCACGTGGCCCCGCCAGTCCTCGGCCTGCCTGGCCGCCTGGAGCTGGGTGATGATGCCGGTCAGCCCCTGGGCGAGGGTGTCGTGGATCTCGGCCGCCATGCGCTGCCGCTCGTCGAGCACGCCCGCCTCGCGGGCCTGGACCAGCAGCTGGGCCTGGAGGCCGGCGTTCTCCCGCATGGTCTCCTCGAGCCGCGCCACCATGCGCTTGCGCTCGGTGCTCCGTTCGGCGGTGACCTCCCCGACGAAGCTGAACAGGCTCACCCCCACGACGATGGCGGCGGTGAAGAACAGGTAGGTGAAGATCGCTGACGGGGTGGGCTCGGGAAGGCCGCCGCCGTAGGCCGTGACACTGATCGCCGCCGTGGCGGTCACCCCCGCGAACCTCTGGTTCCCCTTCAGGTACTGCCAGGAGTGGAGATAGCCGGTGAAGCCGAAGAAGCTCGCGAACCACACGCCCTGCGTGCAGAGCGCGCCGATCAGGACCACCAGCCCCGCCACGTAGACCGCACCGCCGGCCGCGCCCCGCGGCACCAGCCACATCCAGGCGGCCGCGAGCGCGGCCAGGCCGGACGTGATCCACGGGCTGCCGCCGGTGGCCAGGGAGAGCACCGCGGAGATCACCAGCAGGACGTACGGCGTGGCCGCCATCTGGCGCTCCAGCAGCCGTTCCCATCGGTCGAGCCGGCCGGTCATCCGTCACTCCCAGCGGAAGAACTTGGCCGCCGCGAGGCTGACGGCCAGAGCGTAGGCGGCCATCACACCGAGCAGCAGGGGGCTGGGGGCACCGCCCGCCCAGACCTCCCGCATGCTCTGCGCGAAAGCACCCAGAGGGGTGAACTCCCCGATGCGGATCAACATATCGGGCATCAGGTGGACGGGCTGCATGAGCCCGGCGAGATAGGCCATCGGGAAGTACAGCAGGACCCCGATCCCGTTGGCGGACCGGCCGTTCGGCGCCAGCGCCGCGATGAGCAGGCCGACCGCGAACATGCTCGCCGTACCGAGGATGAAGACCAGCGCGGCGGGCAGCCCCCCGGCGGGCAGGCGGGCGCCGAGGACGGTGCCCGCGACGGCCAGCAGCAGCCCGCAGGCGGCCAGTGCGAGGACGAGGAGCAGGAGCAGCTGAACCGCCAGGAGGTTGCCCGGGCGCACCGGCGTGACCGACAGCCGGCGCAGGATGCCCCGCTCTCGGTAGGTGGCCAGGGTGGTGGGCAGCATGTACAGGGCCACCAGCCCCACGGCGATGGCCAGCGCCATCGGCAGCAGCACGGTGTCGCCCGGCTCGATCGAGCTTCCGAACACCACCAGGATGAACAGCGGGATGAGCAGGGAGAAGAGGGCCCCGGGCTCCCGGGTCAGCAGCTTGGTCTCGACGAAGGCGAGTTTCATCATGATCGTGTTCCTTTAGTCGAAGGACCGGCCGGTCAGGGCGGTGAACGCGTCTTCCAGGGTGCGCTTGTCGATCCGGAGGTCGCTGACGAGGACCTGGTGGCGGGCCAGGTGCGCGGTGACCGCCGTGGCGAAGTCACCCGTCCCGGTGACGACCATCCGGTTCCCCTCCCTGGACACACCGGTCACGCCGGGCAGCCCCTCGACGCCGGTCATCTCCCCCGTCATCACCGTGAACCGCATCCGGTGCTCGCCCCCCGCCAGTCCGGCCGGGGTGTCGATCGCCACGACCCTGCCGCGGTTGAAGACGGCGACGCGGTCGCACAGCTCCTCCACCTCGTCCATGAAGTGGCTGACCAGGACCACCGTCACACCGCCCGCCCGGACCTGTTTGATCAGCTCCCAGGTGGCACGGCGGGCCTGCGGGTCCAGGCCGGTAGTCAGCTCGTCCAGGAAGGCCACCCGCGGGTTGCCGACCAGCGCCAGCGCGATGAAGAGCCGCTGCTTCTGGCCGCCGGAGAGCTTGCCGAACCGGGCGTTCCGCTTGTCCGCCAGCCCCCACTCCTCCAGCAGCTCCCGCCAGTCGCGCGGGGCGGCGTAGAAGGAGGCGTACAGGTCGAGGGCCTCCCACACCTTGATGTTCTCCGGCAGCTGGGTCTGCTGGAGCTGTACCCCGATCTGCTCGCGCACCCTGCGCGCGTCCTCGACCGGGTCGAGCCCGAGAACCCTGATCGACCCGCCGTCGGGCCGCCGCAGACCCTCCACGCACTCCACGGTGGTGGTCTTGCCGGTGCCGTTCGGCCCGAGGATGCCGAAGATCTCGCCTTCCTCCACCGAGAACGACACCCCGTCCAGCACGGTCAGGTCCGCGTACCGCTTGCGGAGGTCTGTGACTTCGATGACTGCCATGGCTCAAGCATCTTCCGCCCGCGTCCGGGGCGAATCGACCTGCCGGTCCTGATCGGCGGGGGATGGTGCTGATCCGGAAATCCACCGAACGGTGGATACCGCTCGCCCCCGCACCCTGCACTGCACCGCACCGCCCTGCACTGCAGTGCCCTGCGCCCCCCTGCGCTCCACCTGCACCGCCCTGCGCTCCACCTGCACCGCCCTGCGCTGCCCTGACCGGCCCGGAGACCCGGCGACGCTCGTGTTAGCCTCTTCGCCGTGACCAGCCTTGACGTCATCACCGAGCGCTCCGATCCCGCCGTACAACGGATCATCGATGTCACGAAGCCTTCGAGGTCCGTCGTCCGCACGGCGCTGATCGAGGACTCCGAGCCGCTCATGCAGAGCATCCGCGCCGGGGTCGAGCTCATCGAGGTCTACGGCCTGGAGACCGTTCCCCTGCCGGGCGACCTGCTCGCCGCGTGCGAGCAGCGCGGCATCCCGGTCCGCCTGCTCTCCCCCGCGATCGCCAACCAGGTCTTCAAGACCGAGAAGAAGCCCAAGGCGTTCGGCATCTGCCGGGTCCCGCATCCCTGCGGCTTCGCCGACCTGACCGGCCGGAAGGGCGACCTCGTCCTGCTGGACGGGGTGAAGATCGTCGGCAACATCGGCGCCATCGTGCGGACCTCCTTCGCACTCGGCGCCTCGGGCATCGTGCTCGTGGACAGCGATCTCGTCAGCATCGCCGACCGGCGGCTGATCCGGGCGAGCCGCGGCTACGTGTTCTCGCTCCCGATCGTCCTCGCCTCCCGCGCCGAGGCGCTCCGCCACTTCCAGGACAACGGCATGCGCCTGATGGCCTTCGAGGCCGGCGGAGCCCTCACGGTCAGGGACCTCGGCGGCATCGACGAGCGCCTCGTCCTCATGTTCGGCAGCGAGAAGACCGGCGCGTCGGGCGAGTTCTCCGGCATCTCCGCCGAGTCGGCGTCGATTCCCATGAACCCCGAGGCCGAGTCCCTCAACGTCTCCGTCTCGGTGGGGATCGCCCTGCACGCGCGGGCCCACCGCAACCTCGCCTAACGCCGGCGGCGCCGGGCTCCGGTCCCGCCGTCCCCCGGTGAACCCGCGGCCGGTGAACCTCGGGCCCACGGGTGCCGGGGCAGAGCGGGCACCGGCTGGGCACGCGGTGCCCGGGGCCGATTCGCTACCGTCGCCTCCGTCCCCCTTCGAGAGGAACCCCCGGATGCGACGTCTGCCCCCCGCCCTCGTAGCCGTGCTCGCCGCGAGCTCGCTCCTCCCCTCCCCGGCCCTGGCGCAGTCCGCCCGGGGCGGGGAGGGGACCGCGACCGCCCTCGGACCGGTGCAGGCGATCGGAGGAGAAGCGATCGAAGGGAAGATCGAAGGGAAGGCGGTCAGGGGGAAGGCGACCTTCTACGAACTGCGGTCCGGAGGGGGGAACTGCTCGTATCCCTCGCCTCCGGCCGACGGCCTCTACGTGGCGCTCTCCCCCCGCGAGTACGCCGCCGCCGCCTCCTGCGGCGGCTATCTGGACGTCACCGGGCCGAAGGGCTCCGTCCGGGTCAAGGTCGTCGACCAGTGCCCGGAGTGCCCGGCGGGGCACATCGACCTGAGCCGCAGGGCCTTCACCCGGGTGGCCGGCTCCGGCAGGGGCACGGCGCGGGTCGCCTACCGCCCGGTCCGCGACCCGCGGATCGGCAGACCGCTCTCCTTCCGCGTCAAGGAGGGGTCGTCGCGGTGGTGGTTGGCCGTGCTGGTCATCGACCACGGCAACCCGCTCGCCTCGGTGGAGGTGAAGGCCGCCGGCGGCGCGTGGCGCAGACTGGCCCGGGCCGACCACAACCACTGGATCGCCGCCTCCGGCGCAGGCCGGGGTCCCTTCGCCGTGCGGGTCACCGACACCCGCGGGCACCGGGCCACGGCGGGACGCGTCCGCCTGGCCCCCGCCGTGGTCCAGCGCACCGCCGCGAAGCTGTACTGACCGGGGCCGGCGGGCGGGCGGAGCCGCCCACCGGTGCGGGTCGCGCAGCCCGGACCGCCGCGGGGAGCGGCCGAGGGCGGGCACCGGTCAGCGCGGTGGAGCACGACCGGGGCGGGGAGCGGCCGCGCGGCGCCGGTCAGCGGCGGACCGCGTCCGGGGCGTCGTCCTCCGCCAGGAAGCCCCCGGACTGGTGGTGCCAGAGTCGGGCGTAGGGGCCCCGGGCCTGGAGCAGCTCGGCGTGGGTGCCCTGTTCCACGATGTGCCCCCGGTTGAGGACGACGAGCCGGTCCATCCGGACGACGGTGCTCAGGCGGTGCGCGACCACGAGCGCGGTGCGGTCCTGCATCAGGCGCCACAGGGCCTCCTGGACGAGGATCTCGCTCTCGGAGTCCAGGGCGCTGGTCGCCTCGTCCAGCACCAGGATCGGGGCGTCGCGCAGGATGGCGCGCGCGAGCGCGACGCGCTGCCGCTGGCCGCCGGAGAGCTTGACCCCGCGCTCCCCGACCAGGGTGTCGAATCCGTCCGGCAGGGACTCGACGAACTCCGTGACGTGCGCCGCCCGCGCGGCCCGGAGGATCTCGGCGTCGGTGGCGCCCGGCCGGGCGAACGCGAGGTTGTCCCGCACGGACCGGTGGAACATGGCGGGTTCCTGGGGGACGTAGGCGATGAGGCCGCGCAGGTCGGCCTGGCGCAGCCGGGAGATGTCCTGCCCGCCCACCAGGATCCTGCCCCCGTCCACGTCCATGAGACGCAGCAGCAACCGGGTGAGGGTGCTCTTGCCGCCGCCGGACTGGCCGACCAGGCCGATCTTGGTCCCGCTGGGGATGTCCAGGTCCAGGTCCTCGAAGAGCGGCGGGCCGTCGGCGTACGCGAACCTCACCCGCTCGAAGCGGACGCCCGCGTCGGCCGGGCGCAGCGGCTGCGGGTCGGGGGGGTCCACCACGGTCGGCGGCACGAGGAGCAGCTCGGTGAACTGGGCCGCCTCGGTGAGCACGCTCTCCATGCGCCGGTATATCTGGTTGAACTCGAACATGATGTTGATCGCGTTCGAGTAGTAGGTGAACGTCACCACGACGGCCTCCACGCCGAGGCCGCCGCGGAGCGCCACGGCGAGGAGCAGGCCCGCGGTGCTGGTGAGCACCGACAGCGGGGCGACCACGGTGTCCACCCGGAGGTTGCCGTAGTCCCAGGAGCGCAGGGACAACCGGTGCTGCTCGGCGAGCCTGGCCCGGTGCTCGACGGCTTCGCGCTCCTCCGCGGCGAACGCGCGGACCGTGTCCATGTTGGACAGCACGTCGGCGACGTGGCCCGAGACCCGCACCTTGGCGGCCTCGCGTTCGTCGACCAGCGCCTGGCGGCGGCGGATGAGCGGGGCAACGAGGACGGCGGTGAAGACGATGAGGCCCAGGAGCACGACGACCAGCAGCGGGTGGTACCGCCACAGCACCACCGAGGCGAAGGCCAGGGGGACCACCTTGGCCATGATCGAGAACGTGAGAGTGTCGGCGAAGTCCTCGAACCTGGAGGAGAATCCGAGCACCCGTTTGGTCAGCGATCCGGCGAAGTTGTCGTGGAAGAACGCGGCGTCCTTGGCCAGCAGCGCGTCCATGCCCACCACGCCGAGCCTCTCGATGCCCCGGGCGTCGGTGCGGTTCAGGAAGTGCAGCCCCACCCGCCACAGCACCTCGCCCGCCAGCAGCAGCGCGCCGAACCCGACCACGTAGGGCATCAGCGCGTCGACGGAACCGT
Organism: Planomonospora parontospora; assembly: GCA_014647935.1. Lineage (GTDB taxonomy): Bacteria > Actinomycetota > Actinomycetes > Streptosporangiales > Streptosporangiaceae > Planomonospora > Planomonospora parontospora. Next base: position 14,042 of record BMQD01000018.1, on the reverse strand, counting down.
CCCCGCCGCCTGACAGGTGCCCCACGAGCCCGGCCACCGCCAGCGGCGCCAGGTAGTACAGGCAGATGTTCCCCATCGCCGGCAGCGTCAGCGCGGGAACCGCGACCCGCCACTGGCGCCTCAGCTCGCCGCAGTAGTGGCGCAGCGCCAGCAGAACCGCCGATCTCCGCACGGGCGGGCCGTCTCCGGAGCCCTCCGGCGATCCGAGCACAGTCATCAGCCCTCCCGAACGCCGACACCACCGTGGCCATGTTGCCGCAGCGTACGAGGGGGAAGCGACCGGTTTTTCGCCCGCCCCGGCGGCGGACCGGACACCCGGTGAGCCGCCCGGCCGGCCTTCCGGGCGTCCTGTGCAGCCCGGCCTCCGGCACGTTCTGTACGGTTCCGGAACCCGTCCGGCGGCCGGACCGACTCAGGCGACCGGGTCGGACAGCGGCTGCGGCGGCCGCCGGTGACGGGCCCGGCGTGGCGGGTCGTCGCGGTCGTGGTCATGATCGGAGTCGGCGCGGCGGGCGCCGGTCAGGGCGGCCAGCGCGGTCGTGATCGGCACGGCCGCGATCAGCCCGAGGGTGCCCACCACGCTGCGGACGATCTCCTGGGCGAGCACCGGGTTGGTCAGCACCTCGCCCAGGGGCTGCTCGCCGACGCTGATCAGCAGCAGCAGCGGCAGCGACGCGCCGGCGTAGGCGAGCACGATCGTGTTGATCACCGAGGCGATGTGGGAGCGGCCGACCCGGGCCGCGGCCCGGTACAGCCGGGCGAACCCGTACCCGGGATTGGCGTGGGCCAGTTCGGCGACGGTGGCGGCCTGGGTGACGGTGACGTCGTCCAGTACGCCCAGGGACCCGATGATGATGCTGGCCAGCAGCAGTCCCTGGGTGTTGATGCGGTGGCTGGTGTCGAGGTAGAAGGAGCTCTCGTCGGTGATGCCGTTGAGCTGGACGACGCCGATGGCGGCGTAGGCCAGCGCGCCGGTCAGGGTCAGGCTGGCCACGGTGCCCACGATCGCCACCGAGGTGGTGACGGTGAACCCGTGGGTGAGATACAGCACGGTCAGCATGATCGCCGCGGCGCCGACGACGGCCACCAGCAGCGGCGGCTCGCCGGCCAGGATCGCCGGGATGACGAACGCCAGCAGGAGCACGAAGGTGATGCCCAGCCCGACCAGGGCCATCACCCCGCGCCAGCGGCCGAACGCGATCACCGCCAGCGCGAAGGCGGCGCCGGCCAGCAGCAGCGGCGAGGACCGGTCGTGATCGGAGATCTGGTAGGGCGGCACATCCAGCTCGCTGTCGGGAGTGTGGATGAGCACCACGTCGTCGCCGGCGGCGAAGCGCTGCGCGCCCGGGCCGCTGGGCAGCGGGGAGACGACGTCCCCGCCGGCCTGCGGGCCGCTGGTCAGCCGGACGCGGGCGTCGCCGCAGGTGGCCGGGTCCGGCGCGGGCGGCGCAGCCTGCGGCTCCCCCTCGATGGGCGGCTCCTCCGGGCAGGGGGTGAGGGTGATCGCGGTGATGGTCCCGTTCACCCGCTGCAGTGTCGGCTGCTGCGCGGTGGAGACCGGTCCGGCCGGCCACAGCCAGACCAGCGCCGCCACGGTGACGACCGCCAGCGGGATGATCACGGCCAGGATCGCCCGGACCGTCGCCCGCGAACCCGCCGGGAGGTGGCCGTGCGAACCGTGGGAATGGTCGGCGCCCATGGGCGAGGCTCTCCTAAGGCACGTGCGGGTGGGATGAGGCGCCGCGAGGTCGCCGCGGGTGGGGGAGGCGGTCCAGGACGTCACCGCCGCCACGATGGTAGCCGCACCGCGCCGCGCCGCGCCGTACCGTGCTGCGGCGGGATGGGACGGGACGAACCCCGCTCGGCGGGACAGGACGAACCCTGCCCGGCGGGACATTAGACTTAAGTCATTCGCTCTCTTGAGTCATTCGTGTTTATGGAGGTAGGTTTGGCGCCATGACCGCACCCGAGACTCCGACCACCGCCGAGGAGCTGCGCGGGGTGGGCCTGCGGGTCACGGCCGCCCGCGTCGCGCTCCTCGAGACCGTGCGAGCCGGCGACCACCTCGACGTCGAGGCGATCGCCTCCGGGGTGCGCGACCGTGTGGGCCACATCTCCCTCCAGGCCGTGTACGAGGCCCTCCACGCGCTCACCGCGGCGGGACTCCTGCGCCGCATCGAGCCGGCCGGCAGCCCGGCCCGGTTCGAGGGGCGCGTCGGGGACAACCACCACCACGTCATGTGCCGGTCATGCGGCGTCGTCGCCGACGTCGACTGCGCGGTCGGCGAGGCGCCCTGCCTGACCGCGTCCGATGCCCACGGCTTCTCGATCGACGAGGCCGAGGTCATCTACTGGGGCCTGTGCCCCGCCTGTTCCACCAGCGACTCCTGAACACCTCTCGTCCCTCAGTCCGGAAGGATTTCCATGTCCGAGAACCACGACGCGATCGTCACCGACCCGAAGGCGGAGGAGGGCGGCGGCTGCCCGGTCGCGCACGGCCGCGCCTCGCACCCCGCCCAGGGCGGCGGGAACCACCGGTGGTGGCCTGAGCGGCTCAACCTGAAGATCCTCGCGAAGAACCCCGCCGTGGCCAACCCCCTCGGCGAGGACTTCGACTACGCCGAGGCGTTCAACAGCCTCGACCTCGCGGCCGTGAAGCGGGACATCGCGGAGGTCCTGACGACCTCGCAGGACTGGTGGCCGGCCGACTTCGGCCACTACGGCCCGCTCATGGTGCGGATGGCCTGGCACAGCGCCGGCACCTACCGGATCACCGACGGCCGCGGCGGCGCCGGGGCCGGTCAGCAGCGGTTCGCCCCCCTCAACAGCTGGCCGGACAACGCCAACCTCGACAAGGCCCGCCGCCTGCTCTGGCCGGTCAAGAAGAAGTACGGCCAGAAGATCTCCTGGGCCGACCTCCTGGTCCTCACCGGCAACGTCGCCCTGGAGACGATGGGCTTCGAGACCTTCGGCTTCGCCGGCGGCCGCGCGGACGTCTGGGAGCCCGACGAGGACGTCTACTGGGGCCCCGAGACCACCTGGCTCGGCGACGAGCGCTACAGCGGCGACCGGGAGCTGGAGAGCCCCCTCGCCGCGGTGCAGATGGGCCTCATCTACGTCAACCCGGAGGGCCCGAACGGCAACCCGGACCCGCTCGCCTCGGCGCGCGACATCCGTGAGACCTTCCGCCGGATGGCGATGAACGACGAGGAGACGGTCGCCCTGATCGCGGGCGGCCACACCTTCGGCAAGACCCACGGCGCGGGCCCGGCCGAGCACGTCGGCCCCGACCCCGAGGCCTCCCCGATCGAGCAGCAGGGCCTGGGCTGGAAGAGCACCTTCGGCGCCGGCAAGGGCGGCGATACGATCACCAGCGGCATCGAGGTCACCTGGACGAACACCCCGACCCAGTGGGACAACAGCTTCTTCGAGATCCTGTTCGGCTACGAGTGGGAGCTGACCAAGAGCCCCGCCGGCGCCCACCAGTGGAAGCCGAAGGGCGCCGCCGGTGACGGCACCGTCCCGGACGCGCACGACCCGTCGAAGCGCCACGCCCCGGGGATGACCACGGCCGACCTCGCGCTCCGGTTCGACCCGATCTACGAGCAGATCTCGCGGCGCTTCCTGGAGAACCCCGACGAGTTCGCGGACGCCTTCGCCCGCGCGTGGTTCAAGCTGACCCACCGCGACATGGGCCCGGTCGCGCGCTACCTCGGCCCGGAGGTCCCGAGCGAGGTGCTGATCTGGCAGGACCCGCTCCCGGAGCGGACCCACGAGCTCGTCGACGCCGCCGACGTCGCCTCCCTCAAGGGCGACATCCTCGCCTCGGGCCTGACGGTGTCCGACCTCGTGTTCACCGCGTGGGCGTCGGCCTCGTCCTTCCGCGGCAGCGACAAGCGCGGCGGCGCCAACGGCGCCCGCATCCGCCTCGAGCCGCAGAACGGGTGGGAGGTCAACGACCCCGACCGGCTCGCGCCGGTGCTGCGCACCCTGGAGGGGGTCCAGGAGGCCTTCAACGCCGCCCAGACCGGCGGCAAGCGGGTCTCGCTCGCCGACCTGATCGTGCTCGGCGGCTGCGCGGCCGTCGAGAAGGCCGCCAGGGACGCCGGTTTCGACGTCGAGGTCCCCTTCACGCCGGGCCGCGTGGACGCCTCGCAGGAGGAGACCGACGTGGAGTCGTTCGCCGCGCTCGAGCCGGCGGCCGACGGGTTCCGCAACTACCTCGGCAAGGGCAACCGGCTGCCGGCCGAGTACCTCCTGCTCGACCGGGCGAATCTGCTGACCCTGAGCGCCCCCGAGATGACGGTCCTCGTCGGCGGCCTGCGCGTCCTGAACGCCAACCACGGGCAGTCGCCGTTCGGCGTCTTCACCAAGACGCCCGGAGTGCTGACCAACGACTTCTTCGTCAACCTGCTCGACCTGGGCACGGAGTGGACGTCGGCGTCGGACGACGCGAGCACCTTCGAGGGCCGCGACGCCGCCGGTTCGATCGAGTGGACCGGCACCCGCGCCGACCTCGTCTTCGGGGCGAACTCCGAGCTGCGCGCGCTCGCGGAGGTCTACGCGAGCGACGACGCGAAGGAGAAGTTCGTGAAGGACTTCGTGGCGGCATGGGACAAGGTCATGAACCTCGACCGGTTCGACCTCGCCTGATGATCCCGGCGTCCGGGCCGGCCCGCGCGGGCCGGCCCGGACGTCCTCGTTCCCGGCGTTCCGGCCGGCCGCCGTCACCGGTCGAGGTTCCCGGGGTTCCGTCCGGCCGCCGTCACCGGTCGAGCGAGAGCGGGAAGGAGACCGGGCCGCCGGGGGTCCGGACGGTCGCCCGGCCGCCGGCGCAGGTGACCTCGGGATCACCGGTGCCGGGGACGACCAGGGTCAGCACGGAGCGCGCCGCGGGCGACAGCACCGTCGCCGACCGCGCCGTCCGGAGGTGCCCGGTCGCGATCTCCCGGTGCTCCACCTCCTGCCCGCCGAGCGGCAGGCCCGAGACCGGGGAGAGCTGGACCAGCGTCACCCGCCGCTCCCCGTCGGCCAGCACCACCCGCCCGTCGCGGACCGAGACCACGGTGAGCGACGGGTCGAAGTGCCAGAGGCTGCGCAGCACCGACCCGGCCGGGACCTCGTCCAGCACGGCCATCAGGTCGGCGCCGTGGACGACCAGGACCGAGCGGGTGCGGCGGACCCCGTACGCGTCGTCGGTGAGCCGGAAGCACTGCCGCTCCGGGCCGGTGGACGCGCTCACCAGGTGCGTCGCCGTACCCTCCCGGAACGTCGCGCCTGGCACGACCGGGACGTTGTGCGCCTCGGGCGAGGCCGTCCACCGCTGGTACGGCGTGCGCTCGTAGGAGTGGAAGCCCGCCTCGACCAGGACCGCGCGGCCCCGGGCGTGGTAGGTGACGCCCAGGTGGTCCTCGTGGCCGTGCAGCCTGCGCCCGGGGCCGAACCTGATCGAGTAGTACGCCGAGGCCGGGTCGTCCCAGGCGGTCCTGGCGAAGACGTAGCCGGCGTCGAACACCCGCACCGTCTCCCGCCGGGCGGGGAATCCCACCGGGCGCACCCCGGCCGGGCCGTCGCCGATCGGCACCAGGCTGCCGTCGGGCTGGGTGGCGTGGGCGACGTAGGACTCCAGCGCCGCGCGCCGCGCGGCCAGGGCGGGCGGGACCTCCATCCCGCACCGGGTGATCGTCTCCAGCGCGACCCCCAGCCGCCGGTGGACGTAGAGGCCGTACCGCGGCGCCTGCTCGTGCAGCGCGCCCTGCCCGTCGATCGCGAGCAGCGCGGAGCCGGTCATCCGCCGGACGGCCAGCTCCTGCCAGGGCCGGTGGCCGAGGCGGCGTCCGATCGTCAGCAGCGCGATGTCCTGGTCCAGGCCGTGGTTGTGCCCCCGGCGGTAGAGCGCCGGATCGGCCAGGACCCGGCCGTGCTCGGCCAGGCTCCGGCGCAGCCAGCCGGCGCGCACGTGCGCGCTGAGGCAGACCAGCGCCGGGCCGCGCAGCGCGACCGGGTGCTCGGCCCAGGCCCACGGGCTGACCCCGGCCCCGCCCTCGGGGTTGCCGCGTACCCAGTCCTCGGCGATCGCGGCGGCGCGGTCGAGGAACTCCCGGTTCCCGCAGCGCTCGTACTCCACGACCAGGCCGCCCATCCAGCGCAACGCGTGCAGGTTGAGCGCCCAGGAACGGCTCCGGTGCGGGTCGGCGAGCCAGTCGATCCCCCCGGTGCCCAGGTCGGCGGGCGGGAGGCCGGCGAACGCGACCCGGCCCCGCAGGACCTCCGCGGCGTCGATCGCGGGGAAGCCGCCGGGCACGCAGACGGCCGGACCCTCGCCCGCCCGGAGGGACCGCAGCGCGGACCGCTGCCCGAAGGCCCGCGGGAAGGCCTGCCCGGAGGTCCGCAGGAAGGCCCGCGGGAAGGCCCGCACGAAGATCCGTAGGAGGGTCGCGCCCGCGCGGCGCAGCCGGACCGGTACGGCGGGCCGGTACACGGCGGGACCGGGCACCGTGGTGACGTGCTTGAACAAATGCTTGCTCCAATGAACGGCGCGAGCGGCCCTGGAGACCACCCGGTGAGGCGGGCTACGGCAGGCCGGGCGCGGCCGGTTCGTCGTCGGTCCAGCCCGCCTCCAGCACCAGTTCCACCTGGTCTCCTCCGGACCCCGGCGGGCCCGCGACCGTGGCGGAGAGCACCTGCGAGTCGCCGGGATCGATGATCAGCGTCCGCCGGACGGCGGGAGCGGCCCGCAGGTCGAACGAGAACGCGGCGCCCCTGCGGCCCCGTTCGTCCGTCGCCTCGCCCAGGTAGCGGACGTTCGGCAGCTCCGCCAGCGCCCGGTAGGCGGCCGCCCGCACGGCCGGCGGCGACGGCTTGCTCCACAGCAGGCCGCTCAGCGCGTCGGCGACGACGCCGTCGAACGAGTCGAGCGGACCGGCCCCGGAGGCGCCGGCCGCCCGTTCCTCCCGCACCGCCCGGCTCACCCACTCCTTCAGCGCGGCGGCATCGGTCGGCAGCCCCTGGATCTGCTCGAAGGTCATCGCACGGCCGGCCATGCTGAACGGCACCCTGCCCGTGGCCGCCGTGAGCCGCCCCTCCTCCGCCGCGGTGGACAGCAGGTGTCCCCGGCTGGACCACTCGGCGGGCGAGCCGTCGCGCCGCCAGGCGTCCTCGTCGGCCTTGCCGGCCGGGTGCGCCCCCAGCGCCCGGGAACCCGACCAGACCCGGCCGTCCCTGGCCACCCACTGCTCGGTGACCCGCGACTCCACCAGCCGGTAGCGGTTCCCGCCCCGGCCGAGCGGCTCCGGATGGGTCTGCCGGTGCAGCTTCCTGACCCTCCAGTACGCGCCGGTCGCCACGGGCTCGGCGGCGGCCGTGCTCGCCGCCGCCAGCAGCACCGACCGGCCGGAGACCGTCGTGATCCGGTCCGGCCCGCCCGGGCCGCCCGGCTCGCCGCCGGTCGCCCCCGGGACCACGAGCGCCACCGCCACCGCCACGGCGGCGGCGAGCCCGGCCGCGACCGGCGCCCACGGCCGCCGCAGACGGCGCCGTCCCGATCCCGCCCCCGGACCCCGAAGGAGTCCGGTCCCCGGACGCCCGGCCCCTCGGCCCTGGCGGAGTCCGGCCGCTGGATTCCCGGTCCCCCGGCCCCGGAGGAGTCCGACCCCCGGACGCCCGGTCCCCCGGCCACGACGGAACCAGGCCACCGGACCCCGGCGGGCACCGGCGTCCGGCAGGCCGCGGACCCCTGCCTCGACCCGGCCGCGGACCCTGGCCTTGAGGAACGGGTCGGCCGGCGGCTCGCCGTACAGCTCGCGGAGCGTCCTCAGCTCATCCACGGCCGGTCTCCTCGGGGTCGAGCATCGGGTTGCCGCCGCCCAGCGCGGCGCGCAGCTTCTTCCTGGCCCGGCTGAGCCGGGACCCGACGGTCCCGTACGGGATGCCCAGTGCGGTGGCGATCTCCTCGTGGCTCAGCCCGGCCAGGGCGACCAGCAGCAGGACGTCGCGGTCGCGCCGGTCGAGCCCGGCCACCGCCGCCGCGAGCTCCGGCCGCAGGCTCTGCGCGCTGACCCGCGCGGCGACGCGCTCGTCGTGGCCGGGGGCGTCGGCGTCCGGGCCGTGGCGCCCGAGCGCGCGCAGCGTGCGCACCTCCAGGCGGCGGTGCCTGCCGACGAGGTTGGTGGCGATGCCGTACAGCCACGCCCGCACGCCCGCCCGGGAGGGGTCGTAGGAGGCCCGCTTGCGGAACGCGGTGAGGAACGTCTCGGCGACGACGTCCTCGGCGTGGTCGGGGCCGAGGCGCTGGGCGACGTACCGGTGGATCTCTGCGAAGCAGGCGTCGAAGACCGCGCCGAACGCCTCCGGGTCGTCGAGGGAGAACGGGCCGGTCCCGGCGTCCTCCACGGGCGGGGTCCGGCCGGCCCCCTCCGCGGACGGGGTTCGGCCGGCCCCCTCCGCGGACGGGGTTCGGCCGGCGTCCTCCACCGCGGGCGGGGTCCGGCCGGTCCCCGCCGCGGACAGGGCGGTCCGGGGCGGCGCGGTCACGATGGTCTCCCCGGCATGTGCACCCTCTCGGAGACGGATCGGCGGTCGCTTCTTATCGCCCGATCCGCCGATCCGCTTTCACGGTCTCAGATATGATCTACGTCACTCTTCCCGGGACCTCCAGGCGCTGCCCGCCTCCGCCGGCCCGTCACCGCGTTACGGACCGGCCGTCCCGCGCGACCACCGCCACCGCCGGCCCGCTCCGGCCCCGGGGGCGTAGGAGCGCGTCCAGCGCCCAGGGTCCCGGGCCGAGCACCGCGACGAGGAAGAACGACCAGCAGAACAGCGCCGCGAGCTCTCCGCCGTTGAGCAGCGGCAGGAGGTGGTCCGGCTGGTGCACCACGAAGTAGGCGTACGCCATCGAGCCGGAGCAGATCAGCGCGCCGAGGCGGGTGAGGAGCCCGGCGAACACCAGGGCCCCGAAGACCAGCTGGACCAGCGCCGCCCACCACCCGGGCCAGGCGCCGAACTCCACGGCCTGGCCGGTGCCGCGGTTGCCGCCGAGGACACCGAACATCGACGCCAGCCCGTGGAACAGGAACAGCAGGCCCGTCACGGCGCGGAAGAGCGAGAGCACCGGCCCGCAGAACCGGTCGAGCCTCATCGCCGGTCCGGCGCCGATCGGTTCGTCCCTCATCGGCTCACCTCTCGTCGCCGGTGCGTCGGACGCATCGCTTCCCCCATCGCTCGTGCCATTTCCGCCAACTGCCGTGCTCAATATTCCGTCGGCTCCAAATTACGTCAACCAGAATTGGCGAAATTTGAGATTCGGCTACGGTGGAGTCCATGGACGCGACGTCGGGGGACCTCGAGGCGCTCGGCCTGTTGTCCGAGCCGCAACGGGCCCGCCTCTACGAGTTCCTGGTCGCCAACGGGCCGTGCACCCGCCAGGAGGTCTGCGAGGCCCTCGGCATGGGCCGGACCCTGGTCGCGTTCCACCTGCTCAAGCTCGAACAGGCCCGGCTCGTCACGACGGTCGACGAACCGGCGGGCACCGGCCGCCGCGGCCGTCCCGCCCAGCGCTACCGGGCCGCCCGGCGCGAGCTGAACGCCTCGGTGCCGCCGCGCCGCTACGAGCTGCTCGCCGAGATCCTGCTCCGCGCCGCCCGGGAGCACCTGCCCTCCGAGTCGTTCACCGAGGCCGCCGTCCGCGCGGCCGTACGGCTCGGCCGCGAGCTGGCCGCCGAGCAGGCCGCCTCCGGCGCCCCCGACGCGCTCTGGGAGCTCCTCGGCCGGCTCGGTTACGAGCCCGCCGCCGACGGCGGCTCCGTGGTGCTGACGAACTGCCCGTTCCAGCGGATGCGCGCGGTCGACACCGAGCTGGTCTGCTCGGTGAACGCCGCCCTGGCCCGGGGCTGCCTCGACGGCCTGAACGCCGCGGAGCGGTTCACCGCCCGGCTGCGGCCCTGCCCGGACAACTGCTGCGTGCTCCTCGAACCCGCCGCCTAGCGCCGCCGGTCCGGCGCGCCATGCCCGGGAGGCGTCCGGGCGCCGGAACCCGGAGCCCCTCGCACGCTTCCGGAAGCAGCGCGCCGACCGCCGCCGACGCCGCGCGGCGGGACCCCCGCGGGACTCCCACGGAGGTCCCGCAAGGGTCCCGCGGCGTCAGCCCTGGTACGGCGGCGCGACGCCCCAGCCCCACCGCGGCACCGGCGCCTGCCGCACGGGTGCGGCCCCGGGCTGGGAGTTGGCGAGGGCCAGGCGGGTGCCCCACTCGATGTAACCCATGAACGCCGCGCGGAACTCCGGATCGTCGGGCAGGCCGACCTCGTCGGCGGCGTCGGCCAGCAGGGTCACCCAGCGGCGGCGCTGGGCCTCGGTGATCGCCCGGTTCAGGTGCATGCCCAGCATGTGCGCGTAACCGCCGCGCTCGCCGGTGTAGCGCGCCGGGCCGCCGAAGACCTCCGCCAGCCACATGGCGACGTAGCGGGGATGGCCGGGGTCCATGTGCGCGAAGAGCGGCCCGACCACGTCGTCGGCCCGGACCGTCTCGTAGAACCGCTCGGTGAGGCGTTCGAGCGCCTCGGTCCCGCCCATCCAGTCGTACAGGGTGGGGACGGCGCCGCCGGTGCCGCGCACCGCGGCCGGCTCGTAGTGGCGCATCTCCTCGATCATGCCGACGTAGGGCCGGACCTCCGCGAGGAAGCCGGGGAACAGCTCGCCTCCCCGGAACCCCTCCAGGTGCTCCTTGGCCGAGGTCCAGGTGATCCGCAGGATGTAGGAGGCGGGGTCGTCGGCGCAGCGGCTGAGCTCGTAGTCCGCGCACTGCGGCGCCCGCGCGAGGAGGAGCGCCGCCCTGCCGTAGGCCTCCTCGAACGCGGCCGACCGGTCGTCGGGGATGCGGTAGCGGATGTACTCCACGATCATGGTCGTCCTCCGGAGGGTGAGATCGAAGCCTCCGGCCCACTATGCATGATCTGTAATCATGTAATCAATAGGAAAGATCACTGGCCGGGGATCCGCCGCGTGGCCCGCCGGACACCGGGCACCGCCACCGAGGTCCGGTGCAGGGGCCGATGCCGGGCCCGCCGCCGGGGCCCCGTGCGGACGCCACCGCCGGAGCCTGATGCGAGGGGCGACGCCGGGACCCGGTGCGGACGCCACCGCCGGGGGCCTGGTTCGGAGGACGGCGCCCGGCGTCACCCCAGGCCGTGGTCACGGGCGTAGACGGCCGCCTGGGTACGGTCGCGGAGGCCGAGCCGGTGGAGGATGCGCGATATGTGGTTCTTCACGGTCCCCTCGCTGAGGAACAGGCGCTCGGCGATCTCCCGGTTGGTCGAGCCCCGGGCGATCAGCCGGAGCACGTCGAGCTCCCTGGCGGTCAGGGAGGCGTCCGGCCCTGCGCCGGGCCGGACGGCGAGGACCGACGCCAGCCGCGCCGCCGCCGCCGGGTCGAGCTGGGCGATGCCGGCGTGCGCGAGCCGTACGGCGGCGGCCAGTTCCCGGGCCGGCACGTCCTTGAGCAGGTAGCCGGTCGCACCCGCGCGCAGCGCCTGGACGACGTACTCCTCGTCGTCGAAGGTGGTGAGCATGACCACCCGGACGCCGGGGGCGCGGTCGCGCAGGGCGGCGACGGCCTCGACCCCGCCCATCCCGGGCATCCTGACGTCCATGAGCACCACGTCGGGCGCCAGCGCGACCGTCTGCTCCACCGCGTCGTGCCCGTCCGCCGCCGTGCCGACCACGGTGATGCCGGGCTGGATGCCGAGCAGCGAGGCGACGGCCTCCCGGATGAGCCGCTGGTCGTCGACGACCAGGACGCGCACCGCCCGGTCGGAGGCCTCCGGGGATGCGGGGTTCCCCGTGGGCACCGGCGTCCCCGGGCTTGCCGGAACCCCTGCGCGGCCGTGTCCGCTCGGGGTCCCGGAGGCGGCCACGGGGATCTCCCGAGTCTCGGAGGTCGCGGGGCTCTCGGGGGTCACGGGGCGGTCCGCCGGGGGATCGTGACGGTCAGCCGGGTCCCGCCGCCGGGGGCGGCGCCGATGTCGACCCGCCCCCCGGCCAGGTGCACGCGTTCCCGCATGCCGAGCAGGCCGTACCCCTCCCTCTCCGGCGCGAACCCGCGGCCGTCGTCGCTGACCACCAGCTCGGCGCCCGCCGCGCCCAGGGTCGCGGCCACGGTGACGCGGGTGGCGCGCGCGTGCCGCCTGGCGTTGGTGATGCCCTCCTGGGCCGCCCGGTAGACGGCCCGGAGCGCCGCCGGGTCGTGTCCGCGCTCATCACCGGCGAGTTCCAGGGCCACGGCCACGCCGTCGTCCGCCTGTCCCTCCACCAGCTCGGCCAGGGCGTCCGCCAGGTTGAAGGAGCCGCCGCCCTCCTCGCGCAGCGTGCGGACCGACCGCCGGACGTCGCCCAGCGCGCGCCGCGCCGAACCGTGCGCGTCCGCGATCGCCCGGTCCGCCGTGGCGGCGTCCAGCTCCCGGAAGGCCGCGGCCTTCTCCAGCAGCACGACGACCGCCGTCAGGTGGTGTCCGAGGTCGTCGTGGATGTCCCGGGCCACCCGGTTGCGCTCGGCCGCGGCGGAGAGCTCGGCGACCCTGGCGGCGGAGGCGGCCAGTTCGGTCCTGGCCCTCCGTTCCTCCACCGCCACCGCGGCCATGGCGACGGCCAGGACCAGCCCCACGGAGAACATCAGCAGGTCGGACACCTGCTCGGGGTTGGCGTACCAGCGCGGGTCGGCCACCGCGCCCGCCACCGCCAGGGACAGGGCGCAGGCCACGGCCAGCGCGACCGCGGCCGTGCGGCCGAAGGCGAAGTACGCGGTGAACGGCACCAGGACGAACAGCGCCCGCGACAGCCCGGACCCGTCGGCGGCCGCGACGGCAGCGAACAGCGCGATCCGCGCGCCGAGCAGCACGGCCGCCTGCCGCCGGGGCGTGCCCTCCGGGTGGCGGCGCGCCTCCAGCAGGTCGAGCCCGGCCAGCGCGGCCAGGCCGCCGGCGAACAGCGCCGGCCGGGTGTCGCCGAACCCGGCCAGCCAGGCGTACACGCCCGCCGCCAGCACCGCGCCGTAGAGCACGGGCGACACCCACGGCACGGGGCGGGAGAGGGACATGCCCGCCAGACTACGGCCGGACCGCACGCCGCTCCACCCGCCCGTCCCGCCATCCGGTACACCATCGCGGTCCGGTACGCCGCTCCATCCGGCTATCCCGCGGTCCGGTACGGCACGGCCGCCCGCCGGGGCGACGCCTCGCCCTGCCGCAGCGACAGCGACAGCCAGATCAGCGATGCGGCGACCAGCACGTGGACGACGCTGTTCAGCGGGGTGTCCGGCAGCGGCGCGAGCAGTGCCAGCAGCACCAGGGTGACGCCGTAGCCCACGGCGGGGACGCGCGGGAAGACCCCGGTGCGCAGCATCGACACGGAGAACAGCGCGGTCCCGACGACGAAGAGCGCCATGCCCCCGAGCAACGCGATCCTGGTGGGTCCGGCGAGCAGCGTCTTCACCACCGCCGGGTCGAGGAAGAAGACGACGAGGTTGAGCGCGAAGACGACACCCGCGAAGAGACTGAGCCCGATCATGTTCACGGCGTACGCGATGACGCCGAAACGGCCCGAGGCGGAGCTCTGACGCAGGTGGAAGGCGGTGAGCGCGGGCGGGCCGAAGGCGATTCCGAGGCCCAGGACGATACTGGTCGCGGCGGTCTCGCCGGTGAACGCCTCGACCGCCCCGGGCAGGCCGACGGACAGCGCCAGGACGACGCCGCACACCATGCCGAAGCGCGACATCCAGGAGAGTGACACGGGAACTCCTTCCGTGAGGACTGGGAACGGTCCGACGGTAGGAGCGGGGGACCCGGCCGGATAAGTACCGGAGGTCATGGTGACGGCACGACGTGCGGGGCCGGAGGACACGTGCCGTCCGGCCGGACGGGCCCAGACCGGACGGATCCCGGCCGGACGGATCCCGGCCGGACGGATCCCGGCCGAGCGGATCCCGGCCGGACGGATCCCGGCCGGACGGATCCCGGCCGAGCGGATCCCGGCCGGACGGATCCCGGCCGAGC
>BMQD01000017.1 GCA_014647935.1 Planomonospora parontospora | reverse complement strand
TGGAGGCCAGGGGGCCGAGCAGGGCCAGGGCCAGGAACGTGGCGGCCCGCGCCCGGCTGGAAACCTCGGAGAACGCCGGGGCGGTGCGGGCCACGCTGGGGTGCAGCGCGGCGCCGCCGATGAGGATCGAGGCGCCCAGCCAGGCGATCGTGGTGACCGCGCCGGACGGCCGGCCCGTCGCCAGGTCGAGCAGCCGCGCGCTGTCGGCGACGAACAGGGCTCCCTGGGCGGCGCTGAGCAGGAGCAGCCACGGACCCCGGCCCCTGGCCAGCGCCAGCCGTACGACCAGGCCGAGCAGGAACAGGTCGATGACCGGGGTGGCCAGCGCCAGGGCGAGCTCCGCGCCGGTGTAGCCGCTGCGGTCGATCACCGGGGCGATGAAGAACGTCCAGAAGGGCATGGCCACGCCGACGGTGATGATCGCGGCGTCCAGCAGCGCGGCCCGGAGCGAACGGCTCCGCTGCCTGCTCAGCAGCACCAGGGCGGGCAGGCCGAAGGAGTAGCAGACCACCACCAGGGTGCTGTAGACGCTCATGGCGCCGGGGATCTCCAGCCAGACCCAGCCGACGGCCCAGACCAGCGTGGTCGTCAGCCAGTTCATGACGCTGCCCGTGGCCAGCAGCCGCCACGGCCACTGACGGCCCAGGCGGTGCCGGCGGATCCCGGAGACGACGGCCAGCGCCGCGACCCCCTGCAGCAGCACCCAGGGCAGCACGTTCAGGGGCGGGGAGAACAGCGGGGTGGCCAGCGCGAGCAGGCCCGCGGCCGCGAGGAACACCGGACGACCGTACGGCTCGCGCGCGAGACGCGAGCAGGCGGCGGGGACCGCTCCACGCGATGTCCGGCTCATGTTCCCTTCCTCGATCGCCATGCGCTGGAACCGGGTGCCGGAAAACGGCCTCCCGGCGGTACGGCGCGGGCACGGCGGATGCCGAGGGGGTGCCGTCCGGCCGCCGGGCGGGATCACCCGAGGGCTCCTCCGGTCCGGCGGATCCCTCATCGGCAGCGGAACGGAGGAGCTGACGAAGAACGGGGACGACGTCGCCGCCGGCCGTACGCGCTCAGGGGCCGTCCCGCCGGACGGCGGAGGGCGGCCGGTGCCTCCCGGCCGCCCTCCGCCCACGGCCCAGGGAGCGCCGGCCGAGGTCCGGCATTCGGGGGAACGAGGCCGGACACCGGCCAACCTAGGCGGGCACGGCGGGATGCGTCTGCGGAGAAATGCACTCAGGCCCGCCGCTCCCACACCGCGGGATCCCGCCCTCCTCAGGTCCGCCGCTCCCACGTGGCGGGATCCCGTTCCTCTCGGGCCCGTTCTTCTCAGGCCCGCTCTCCTCAGGCCCGCCGCTCCCACGCGGCCAGGATCTCGGCCTCCTTGCCGGGGTCGATGCCGTGCCGCATGCGCTCGGTGCCGAAGGACCGCCGCTCCTCCGGGACGTCGCGCAGCCAGGCCCAGGTGTCGCGGACGGTCTCCGCGACCGGCCGGCAGGTCAGGCCGGCGGCCACCGCCTTGGCCGAGGAGGGCAGCCACACGCCCGCCAGCTCGGGGATGTCGGGGGCCCAGAGCGGCAGCTCGGTCCACGGCTGCACCCCGTGGTCGAGCAGGACGCGGTCGTCGACCCAGACGAGCCCGGCGGACGATCCGGTCGCCGCCCGGCACTCCTCCAGGAAACCGCCGTAGGTGAGGCCGTCGCGGATCCCGGCGGCGAAGAACCGGTCCTGCGTGCCCGCCTCGCCCTGCGACAGGGTGAAGGCGGCGAGGTCGCGCGCGTCGATGACCTGCATCTCGACCCCGGGATCACCCGGCGCGAGCACCTTCCCGCCGCGCGCCATCCGGGTCAGCCACCAGGGCAGTCGGCCGACGTTCTCGTGCGGGCCGAGGATGAGGCCCGGCTCGACGATCAGGGAGTTGCCGTCGAACCCCTGCTCCACCGCGCGCTCGCAGCCCGCCTTGAGCGTGCCGTAGTCGCCGTCGTCCGGCCCGGCGTCGGGGGCGCACTCGAACCGGGGCGAGCCCTCGTCGGTCGGGCCCTTCCCCGGCCAGAGGGAGCAGGCCGAGATGCTGGAGATGAAGGCGTAAGTGGCGGCCTTCCCGTTGAGCGCACGCACGGACCGGCCGACGACCCGGGGGACGAACCCGCAGACGTCGACGACGACGTCCCACTCCCGGCCGTCCACGAGCCGCGCGAGGTCCTCGGGGGACTCGCGGTCACCCCGGACGGCCTCGACGCCCGGCAGGTCCTCGCCGCTCCTGCCCCGGTTGAACGTCGTCACCTCGTGTCCGCGCCGCAGCGCCTCCTCGGTGATCGCCCGGCCGAGGAACACCGAGCCGCCGATGATCAGAGTTCTCATGGCGTCTCATTGTTCGTGCCGTCCGGGAGGAAGGACAGCCTGTTTCACCTCCGGCGCAAGCCGTACGCCGAGAGCGGACCGGCCGGGGGCGCCGTCGGCGGAGGCGGGGGAGTGGTCGAGGACGTGGACCCTGGCGGCGCCGATGTCGAAGTACAGGCCCACCAGCTCCAGGCGTCCGGCGCGCACGCGCCGGTCCACCTCGGGGTGGGTGCGGAGGTTCTCCAGCTGCTGGATCACGTTGATCCGGCAGAGCCGGTCGAGCGGACCGCTCCCGGCGCCGTCGCCGTCGGCGGAGACGAACCGGGCCAGGCTGGGAGCGCCGTGCCGCAGCCAGTGGCCGAGGCCGGGCAGTTCGGCGGCCTTCCCTCCGCCGTCGAGCAGCGCCGCCATCGCGCCGCAGCCGGAGTGGCCGCAGACCGTGATGGTCCGGACGTCGAGCACGCCGGTGGCGTACTCGATCGAGGCCGCGACGGAGTGGTCCGCGGGCGCGGCCCCCCGGCGCGGGACCAGGTTGCCGATGTTGCGGACGGTGAACAGGTCGCCGGGACCGCTGGCGGTGATGAGGTTCGGCACGATCCGGGAGTCCGCGCAGGTGATGAAGAGGTGGGAGGGCTCCTGCTTGCGGGCCAGGCCGTGCAGCACCGGGCGGACCAGCGGGGCCGTACGGCGGTGGAACTCCCGGGCGCCGGCCAGCAGATCGGGTACGGCGGGGCCGGCGGAGTCGCCGGTGGCGCCGTCACCGGGAACGCCCCAGCCGGGAGCGCCGTCACCGGACACGTGGCGGACCGGGATCAAGCTGCCGGCGGACACCGGCCTGCGCCGCCGCCGGTGGGACCAGGGCAGCCACCAGCGGTCCGGGGCCACCGGCGGGGTCTTGGCCGGGAACATCCGGGCGCCGCTGGCGGCCATGGCGTACCACTCGTCGTGGATCTCGTCGATGTCCACGGTGCCGCCGCCGCGTTCGTGGTTCTGCCGCCAGGTGTGGACGGCCTCGAAGGCGGCGTTGTCCATGAAGTCGATGTTCAGGTCGAGGTCGACCGCGGTCCCCGCCGGGATGGCGCACAGCTCCGAGGTGAGCCGGGGCACGCCGAGGAAGGTCAGCGAGCCGCCGATCAGCACGTGCCAGCGGCCGTCGGCCTCCGGCACGGCCCGGACGGTCACCCAGGTGAGGCGGCGCAGCGCCAGCAGCGCGGCGAGTCCCAGGCCGAGCAGCACGCCCTCGGCGAGGCCGAGCAGCACCACGCCGGAGAGGGTGACGAAGTAGACCGGCACCTCGCCGTGGCCGCGCAGGTTGCGGACGTGCCCGACGTTGACCATCTGGACGCCGATGAAGACCAGCAGCGCGGCCAGCGCCTCCATGGGGATGAAGGCGACGCTCCAGCCCAGGCCGAGCGCGAACAGCAGGATCCAGACGCCGTGCAGGGTCGCGGACCAGCGACTGCGCGCTCCGGCGCGGGCGTTGGCGGTGCTGCGCACGATGACCCCGGCGACGGGCAGGCCGCCCAGCGCGCCGCTCACCATGTTGGCCACGCCCTGGGCGGTCAGCTCCTTGTCGAGGTCGGCGCGCCTGCCGTCGTGCAGCTTGTCGACCGCCACCGAGCAGAGCAGGGACTCCACCCCGGCGAGCAGGGCGACGAGCAGCACCGCGGTGGCGATCCCGTGCCAGTCGCCCAGGGGCCAGGCCGGGGCCGACCACCCGCTCAGGCCCACCGAGAGGTCGATCCGGGTGACGTCCCAGCCGAGCACCACGGCGGTCACGGAGGCGGTGGCGAGGGCCGCCAGCGGGGCCGGGACGACCCGGAGCCGCCGGGGCAGCCGGGTCCAGACGGCCAGGACCGCGATGGTCAGCAGCCCGGCGAGGACCGGAGGGCCGTGGTGGTCCGCGATCTGCCGGGGGAGCTCGGCGAGGTTCTCGACCGCGGAGGACTGCGGGGCGCCGCCGAGGACCACGTGCAGCTGGGACAGGGCGATCACCACGCCGACGCCGGCGAGCATGCCGTGCACCACGGCCGGGGAGACGGCCAGGGCCGCGCGGGCGACCCGGAAGACCCCCAGGAGGAGCTGGAGCCCGCCCGCCATCAGAGTGATCATGCAGGTGGCCCGCCAGCCGTACCGCGTGACGAGATCGGCGACCACCAGGGCGAGCCCGGCGGCGGGGCCGCTCACCTGGACGGCCGAACCGCCCAGGAGTCCCGCCACGACGCCACCGACCGCACCGGCGACGAGCCCGGCCGCCAGCGGCGCCCCCGAGGCGACGGCGATGCCCAGGCAGAGGGGCACCGCGACCAGGAAGACCACCAGGGAGGCGGGCAGGTCGTGCCGTAGCACGGAGGTGAAACCGCTCGGAGTGGTCGATGAGTCACTCTTCGTGTCCGTCCCCATGGGGCAGACCCTATGCCGAAGGCCTCCGGCAGCGGGGGTGCTTACCGGAGGCCTTTACGGATGACGGAGGAAATCAGCGGTAATAGTCGGGGTAGTCCTGATCCTGGTCCTGGCTGCGATGGTGGCCGCCCCGTGAACCCGCGCGGCTTTGCCCGTCGGGGGCCGCGGCGGTCTCGGCGGTGGCGCCGTAGAGATCGCCGTAACTCGGCCAGCTCGCGCTCCCGGTGGCGGCACTCGTGGCGGGGCCTGCGAGAGGACCGCCGACGGGGCCCGCGGGGGCCGGCTCGGGCCAGGCGACGGGGTTGGCGGGCGAGGCGTACCGGCCGGTCTCGTAACCGTAGTCTCCGCCGGCCGCGGGGCCGGAGCCTCCCCTCGGGAGGTCGTCGTAGGGGGCGACGACGCGGGACGGGCCCGTCGGAGTCGAGATCGCGGGGCTCGGACCGGTGAGCACGTCGTCGTCGATGGTCGCCCAGCCGGCGCTCACCTCGTAGGAGGGGGCGGTGGGAGGGGCGCTGTGGACGGGTGTCTGGTACGAGCTGTAGGAGGGGGCCGGGTCGTCCAGGATGTCGGCCGTGTTCATCGCGGCCCAGCCGCCGGAGTCCGGGGCCGTGGCCTTGGCCCAGGGATTGTCCGCGAGGGGGGTCGCGGGGGGCGTCGAGGGCGCCGCGCCGTAGGGGGAGGAGAGCGGGTCCACCGCCGGGGAGGGCGGGGTCCCGGGGGGCACCGGGGACATGGCGGGGAAACCGCCGCTGGTGGTGGGGCCCAGGGGGGGCATCG
The DNA here is from genome assembly GCA_014647935.1 of Planomonospora parontospora. Classification (GTDB taxonomy): domain Bacteria; phylum Actinomycetota; class Actinomycetes; order Streptosporangiales; family Streptosporangiaceae; genus Planomonospora; species Planomonospora parontospora. The sequence continues at coordinate 184,414 of BMQD01000017.1, read as the reverse complement.
CGGCGGCCTCACCGGTGGCCGGGCCGAACGCCGGGCTCTGCCCGCCGGTCGTGGCCGGATCGCCGGGGACGGCGGGACCGGACGGGGAGACCTGAGCGCCGGGGGCGGCGGAAGGGGCGGCGCCGCGCGGGTAGGGACCGCGGAGCGGGTCGTTCAGCGGGTCCGGGCGCGCCGGGCCGCCGGCCCGGGAGCCTCCCGCGCCGCCCGGTCCGGTCGGGGCGTTCGACGAGGAAGAGCGGCTGCTCCGGCGGGAACCGGACCGCGGGGTGCGGCCGTCGCCGAAGGTGCCGGGGGTCGGCGCGGCGAAGGTGACGGTCTTCTGCTCGGCCAGCGAAGCGGCGCTGGGGGCCGGGTTCGGCTGGACCGGCTCGACCAGGTCGCTGAGGCCCGAGGGCAGGGACGCCGAGGCGACGGCGGGGGCGGGGACAGGGGGAGCCGGGGGGACCGGCGCGGACTGGCCGGGGCGGGACCTGTTCGGCAGGGGGGCCTGCACGGTCACCGCGTCGGCGTCGGCCTCCGGGCGGTCGGGCTGCTCGACGGGGCGGCTGGCGCCCATCTTGGCCCCGAGGGAACCGCCGAAGCCGCCGTCGTCCGCCTGGAGCCGAGTCCAGTAGTCGTCGTCGTAGTCGTCGGGCTCGCCGAACTCGTTCACGCCGCGCTTGCCGCGGGCGCCCGTCGGACGCGGCGGACGGGGTTTGGGCTCGTCGAACGGGGAGAGGTCCGGCGTGAAATGGTCCATCTTGGGTTCACGGGTCGCGAAGTCGTCGATGGACCGCGTGGGCGTCGACGCCTCCTTCTCGGCCATCTCCCGCAGGCGCTCCGCAGGGAGCGCGCTCTCCCTGCGGTTCATCGACCGCATTCCCATGGCCACGACGACCAGTACGAGGAGCACGACGGCCACCAGGCCCACTATGACCAGGATCATTGCACCACCTTCAAGGCCATGGCCTCCCAGCGGCGCCGGTGAGGTCGCGCGGCCATCGACGCGACCTGCCCCCTGTGATCACCTGCGCTCGGACATTGGATCTGATTGTGTCGGACCACTATGAGCGTTGTCACACCCTAAGTGAAGAATCGGTAACCATTACTACCTCCGGTGTTCAGCTCATCACTCGATGTGCGTCGCGGTCAGCCGTCCCCAGGCGATCGTCTTGTCCGCGATGCTCTTCAGGGTCTCGGAGAGGGGGGCACCCTTCGCGAGCTCGACCTTCCCGTTGAGCGCGTAGACAGTGAAACGATAGTTCTCCTGAGGCAGGCACGGAGGCGCATAGCCCACTTTGCCGTTGGTCGTGCTGCCCTCCACGGCTCCGGGGGGAAGCGTGCTCTCGGCCAGCTCGTTCGTGCGCGGGTTGATGTCGAACACCACCCAGTGCACCTCGGCGCCGGCCTGGGCGTTGTCGTTGTCGGCCACGATCGCCACGGACTTCGCGTCCTCGGGCACGCGCGACCATCGCAGCGGCGGGTTGCCGACCGAGCCGCGGCAGGAGTAGTCGGACGGCAGGGGGCCACCGTCCCGCAGCGTGGGGCTTGAGACGCTGAGCGGTTCCAGCTGGAGCCGCTCGGCGGAGGCGGCGCTGCCGACCATGCCGCAACCGGAAGAGACGACGACGAACGCCGCGGACACCGTCGCCATGACGGTCCGGCGCGCGCGCGTAGACGTGTTCGACTTCCCCATGCCCGATGATGCTACGCGGATCTGGAAGGTGCACCGACCGGATCGCGAGGTTCCGTGGCGCGGAAACGTCCCGGAATCGGACAGAATCAATGGATGGACGGGGTGAGGGAGGGCGCCGAGGTGAATTTCGCCATCCTCGGGCCCCTGGAGGTCCGCCGCCGCGGCGAGGCCGTGGAGATCACCGGTCGGCGTCTGCGTGCCCTCCTCTGCCTGCTGGTCCTCGACGCCGGGCGGGCCGTGCCGACGGACCGGCTGGTCGCGGGGGTCTGGGGGGACCGGCCCCCGGCCGCGGTGACGAATGCGTTGCAGGCCCTGGTCTCCCGCCTCCGCGCGGTGCTGGGCGACCCGCGGGGTCTCGTCGAGGCGACGGCGACCGGTTACCGGCTGGCCGCCGGCCCCGAGCAGGTGGACGCGCACCGGTTCGCCCGGCTGGCGGGCGAGGGCCGGGCCGCCCTCGGCGCGGGCTCCCCGGCGGAGGCGGCGGCCGCGCTCCGCGCCGCGCTGGAGCTGTGGCGGGGGCCGGCCCTGGCGGACCTGGGCGGTGACGAGATCGCCGCCTCCGCCCTCGCCCGGCTGGAGGCCCTGCGCCTGGCCGCGCTGGAGGATCGGATCGAGGCCGACCTGCTGCTCGGCCGGGAGGCCGGCCTGGCCGCCGAACTGCCCGCGCTGATCGCCGCCCACCCGTTCCGCGAGCGGCTGCGCGGCCAGTTCATGCGCGCGCTGTACGGCTCGGGCCGCCGGGTCGAGGCGCTGGCCGCGTTCGAGGACGCCCGCGCGCTCTTCGCCGAGGAGCTCGGCGCCGACCCCTCACCCGGCCTGGCCGGCCTCCACCTGTCCATGCTGCGCGGGGAACCGGTGGACGGGACGGAGCGGAGGCCCGGTTCCACGGCCTCCCCCGCGCCCCCGTCCGCGCCCGCTCCCGGCCGCGTGCCCCTCCCGGCGTCCGCGCCCGACGGAGGGGCCGCTCCCGCTTCCGTGCCGGCGTCCGCTTCCGTGCCGGGACCGGCGGGGTCTCCGCGGCGGGGCAACCTGCGGGCCGGGCTCACCAGCTTCGTCGGGCGGGAGCACGACGTGGCCCGCACGGCGGAACTGCTCGCCCGGCACCGGCTGGTCACCCTGCTCGGCCCCGGCGGCGCGGGGAAGAGCAGGCTGGCGGTCGAGACGGCCGAGGCGGTGGCCGAAGGGCTGCCGGACGGGGTATGGCTGGCGGAGCTCGCCCCGGTGGCGGATCCCGCGGAGGTGCCGGGGGCCGTGTTCTCGGCGTTCTCGGCGCTGGAACTGCGCGACGGCCCGCTCGTGCGGCCCGGGCCCCTCCCCCCGCGGGCCCGCGATCCGCTCTCCCGTCTGCTCTCGGCTCTGGCGGAGAAACGGCTGCTGATCGTCCTGGACAACTGCGAGCATCTGATCGAGGCGGCGGCGCGGCTCGCCGACCGCGTGCTCGCCGACTGCCCCGGCGTGCGGATCCTGGCCACGAGCCGCGAGCCGCTCGGCATCACCGGCGAGCTGACCTGGCCGGTGCCGCCGCTGGAGATCCCGCCCCCGAGCGACGGCCCGGACGGCGGCCCGGGCGACGCCGCGCTGGACTACCCCGCGGTCCGCCTGTTCGCCGAGCGCGCCGCGGCGGTCCGTCCCGGCTACCGGCCCGAGGCGGAGATCGACGCGGTGGTGCGCATCTGCCGCGAGCTCGACGGCATGCCGCTCGCCATCGAGCTGGCCGCGGCCCGCCTCCGCTCCCTGTCCGCCGGGCAGATCGCCCACCGCCTCGACGACCGGTTCCGCCTCCTGACCGGCGGCAGCCGTACGGCGCTGCCCAGGCACCAGACGCTGCACGCGGTGGTGGAGTGGAGCTGGGACCTGCTGGACGAGCAGGAGCGGGCGCTGGCCCGCCGCCTGTCCGTCTTCGCCGGGGGCATCGCCCTGGAGGCCGCCGAGCGGATCTGCGCCGGAGAGGGACTGCCGCGCGCCGACGTGCTCGACGTGCTGGCCCGCCTGGTCGACAAATCGCTGGTGGCGGTGGCGGGCCACGATCCCGTGCCCCGCTACCGGATGCTGGAGACCATCCGCGCGTACGCCGCCGAACGGCTGGAGGCCTCGGGCGAGCGGGAACGGCTGCGGCTGGCGCACGCCGTCCACTTCACCGAGCTGGCGGAGGCGGCCGATCCGGGACTCCGCGACCGGCGGCAGGCGGCCTGCCTCGCCGAGATGGCGCGCGAGCACGACAACCTGTCGGCGGCGCTGCGCTGGGCGGTCGAGGGGGGCCGCGTCGAGCTGGCGCTGCGGCTGGTCGGCGCACTGGGCTGGTACTGGTGGCTGAGCGGCCACCGGACCGAGGGTGCGCACCGGGCCCGTGAGGTGCTCGGCAAGGCGGGCGGCGCCGCTCCCGGGCCGCTCGCGCTGGCCCGGGCGGTGTACGGGATCAACGCGGTCGGTGCGGGGAGCGCCCTCGACGGCGCACGGGCCGAACTGGCCGAGGCGATCCGGCTGGCCAGGGAGGAGGTCGCCCGGCCCTGGCATCCGATGGTGGCGCTGGCGGGACCGATCGTCGCCCTCTTCCTGGGCTCCCGCCCGGACGACGGTCACCTCGACGAGATGTCCGCCCATCCCGACCCGTGGGTGAGGGCCCTGATCCACCTGTTCCTCGGGGCCGAGCAGCTCGCCGCCGGCCGGCTCGACGCCTGCGAGGCGGAGATGACGGTCTCCCTGGACGGTTTCCGCCGGCTCGGCGAGCGCTGGGGCACCGGCAACGCCCTGGCCGTGCTGGGCGAGCTGGACTTTCTGCGCGGTGAGCCGGAGCGGGGGCTGGAGAGGCTGCACGAGGCCATCGCCGTCCTGGAGGAGATCGCCGCGGTGGACGAACTCGCCTACATGCGGGGCAGACTCGCGTTCGCGCTCAACCTGACGGGCGACCGGGCGACGGCCGGGGAACTGCTGGAGGAGTCGCTCCGCTTCGCCCTGCGCAACGGCGACCGGGTCGGCGGGATGTCGCTGCTCGCCGGCCGGGGGGACTTCGCCCGCGAGGTCGGCGACTTCGCCGGGGCCAGGCGCTACTACGCCGACGCCCTGCGGATGGTGGACGCCGAACCCGGCATGCCGGTGCAGATCAGAGCGATGATCAATGTTTCGCTCGGTCTGCTGGCCGAGCAGGAGGGGGACCTCGCCCGGGCCCGCCGCCTGCTGGAGGCGGCGCTGGAGCAGGCGGCGGGCTCGACGGACGCGGGCGCGCTCGGCATGGCGCTGATCGGCATGGCCGGCCTGGTCCTGTCGGAGGGCGACCCGGCCGGGGCTGCGACGCTGCTCGGCGGGGCCGCGACCGTCCGGGGCGTCGAGGCGGTGGTCGACTTCGACCACGTGCGGATCACCGGACGCGCGAGGGCCGCGCTCGGTGAGGAGGGGTTCTCCCTCCACTACGGGCGCGGCCGCGTGCTGTCCCGCCAGGACGTCGTCTCCCTGGCGGGCAGGCTCCCGCCGCATCTCCCGGCGGCCTCACGGTAGGGGACGCGGCTCCGGGTCCCCGCTCCCGGAGAACGGCCCCCCGCCCCCGCGGCTGGAGGGCGTCACACCCGGACGCGGAAGGCCCGGATCGCCAGGGGCGCGAAGACCACCGCGAACCCGGCCGCCCAGAGCAGGGAGATCATCGAGGCGTGGGCGACCTCGCCGCCGATCAGCAGGCCGCGGATGGCGTCGGCCAGGTGCGTGACCGGGTTGATGTCGGACCAGACCCGCAGCCATTCGGGGAAGGTCTTCGACGGCACCAGCGCACTGCTGGTGAACGTCAGCGGCATCATGGTGGAGAAGGCGATCATCTGCACCTTCTCCGGGCTGGAGGCCTTGAGCCCGATCAGCACCGACATCCACGACATGGCCAGGGCGACCACCACCAGCAGTGCCAGGGCGCCCAGCAGGCCGATCACGCTCGTCTCGACCCGGAACCCCAGGATCATGCCGAAGCCGACGAGCAGCGCGAAGGCCCACACCTGCTTGGCCGTGTCGGCGATGATCCGGCCGGACAGCGGCGCGGTCCGCGCGATCGGCAGGCTCCTGAGCCGGTCGAAGACGCCCTTGGTGATGTCGGTGTTCAGCCCGATCGCGGTGGACAGGGTGTAGAACAGGGCGTTCTGCACGAGGAGGCCCGGCAGGGCGAACTGCAGGTAGTCGCCCGTCGAACCGGAGATCGCACCGCCGAACACGTAGGTGAACAGCAGCAGGAACATGATGGGCTGGATGCTCAGGTCGAGCAGCTCCCAAGGGTTGTGCTTGACCTGGACCAGACTGCGCCAGGCCAGCGTCATCGTCTGCCGGAGCGTGGCCAGCGGGCCGACGTGCCCGGCCGGGGCCGCCACCGCCGGTGCCGCGGTCGTCGTCATCGCCGTCATGCCGGAACCTCTTCCTTCGCCGTGGCCGCCTTCTCGGTGACGGGCTCCTCTTCGGCCCGGTGGCCGGTGAGGGCCAGGAACACCTCGTCCAGGCTGGACTTGCGCAGTGCCAGCTCGGTGGCGACGACGCCCAGGTCGTCGAGGCGGCGGACGATCGCGGGCACGACCGCCGGGTCGTGCACCGAGGCGGTGGCCCTGCCGCCGGTCAGGTCGGGGGCCTCGCCGATGACGTCGGCGACGACCTGGGAGACCAGGTCGAGGTCGGCGGGCTTGAGCGGCCGGACCTCCAGGACCTGCGCGCCGGTGGTCGCCTTCAGCTCGTCGGATGTGCCCGAGGCGATCACCCTGCCGTGGTCGAAGACCACGATGTCGTCGGCGAGCTGGTCGGCCTCCTCGAGGTATTGGGTGGTGAGCAGCACCGACACCCCGTCGGCCATCAGGCCGCGCACGACGCTCCACAGCTCCGTCCGGCTGCGGGGGTCGAGGCCGGTGGTGGGCTCGTCGAGGAAGAGCACCTGCGGCCGCCCGACCAGGCTCGCCGCCAGGTCCAGCCGGCGGCGCATGCCGCCCGAGTAGGTCTTGGTGGCCCGGCCGCCCGCGTCGGAGAGGGCGAACCGCTCCAGCAGCTCGGCGGCCCGCCGCCGGGAGTCGGACCTCGACATGCCGAGGAGCCGGCCGATCATGACCAGGTTCTCCACGCCGGTGAGCATCTCGTCCACCGCGGCGTACTGGCCGGTGAGGCCGATGAGCGAGCGCACCTGGTGGGCCTGGCGGACCACGTCGAACCCCCCGACCGTGGCCCTGCCCTCGTCGGGGCGGAGGAGCGTCGCGAGGATCCGCACCGCGGTGGTCTTGCCCGCCCCGTTCGGCCCCAGGACGCCCAGCAGGCGTCCCTGCGGGACGACGAGATCGACCCCGTCGAGCGCCCGGGTCTCCCCGTAGCGTTTCACCAGGCCCTCCGCCCGGATGGCATGCTGCATGATCGGTTCCCTTCGTCGTGTGCCCTCCCAGGGTGCCGGTCGCCACTGACACTTTCCTGAGCCCGCGCCGACGCCGCCGGCGACGGGAGAGGCGGCGCTGACGGATCGCTGACGGATCGCTGAGGGGACCCCGCCGCGGGATCACCGGGAGGGCGCCGGTACGGCGCTCCGGTCGCCGGAACGCGACCGTCTAGGCTGGCGTTGTGAGCGACCAAACCGATACGAACGGGGACGTCACGAACGTGACGGAGCCGCCGGACCAGGCCGGAGGCCGGGTCCGGCCGGCGCCGGGGCCCGGACGCGTCCCCCTGCGTGACCCCGCCAACCGCGTCTCCCGCAAGGCGATCGCGTTGTGGCTGATGGAGGGGGCCGTCTGGACGGTGCTCCTGGTCGCCGGCTCCGTCCTCCTGGCGGGCTGGATCGGGGACGCCCGCTGGACCTGGTTGCCCGGATGGATCGTGGACGAGATCGGGTTGCTCCCGTGGGCGGTGGGGGTCGTCCTCGCGGCGCTGACCGTCACGGAGTCCCTCTGGCGCTACGCGGTGCACCGCTGGGAGCTCACCGGGGACGTGGTCTACGCGCGGTCCGGATGGCTCAGCAGGGACTGGGTGTTCGTCCCGGTCAGCCGGATCCAGACGGTGGACAAGGCCCAGGGCTGGTTCGAGCGCCTGCTCGGCCTGGCCACGGTCGAGATCCGTACGGCCTCCCACGCGGGGTCGTCCACGATCAAGGGCCTCGACTACGGGGTGGCCGCGGGGCTCGCGGAGGCACTCGCCCGCAGGGCCGAGGAACTGAGGGATGACGCGACGTGACCGGACCCCCGCCCCTGCCGGACTCCGGGCCTCCGGAGGCATGGCTCCCCGGTCACGGGCCCGCGGATCCCGGCCCGTCCGGCCCCGGAGGGCCGCCGCCGGTCACCCGGGCGCTGCGGCTGAGCCCGAAGGTGCTGCTGACCGATCCGATCCGGATGCTGCCCTCGCTCCTCCTGCCCCTGATCGGCGTCCTGTTCCTCGGCGGGTTCTCGCCGGGCTCGTTCGCCTGGGCGGCGCTCGGCGTCGTCGGCTCGGTCGTCTACTCCGCCGTCCGCTGGGCGACCTTCACCTACCAGGTCGTCGGCGACCGGTTGGAGCTCACCCGGGCCCTGGTCAGCCGATCGGTACGGACGGTCCCGCTGGAGCGGATCCGCGGCGTCGACGTCAGCCACCCGCCGCTGCACCGCCTGCTCGGCATCGCCGTCCTCCGGATCGACACCGGGGCGGGCGGCGACGAGAAGCAGGAGGGGGAGCTCGACGGGGTGACCGAGGCCGAGGCGGAACGGCTCAAGGCCGTACTGCTCTGGCACGCCCGGGCCCGCCTGGCGCGGCGCGCCGGGACCGCACCCGCGGGCGCCGGGTCCCCGGACCCCACCGAGACGGGACCCGGCGGTGCGGAGGCGGGCGGCGAAGCCCTCCGCGGCTTCCCGGCGACGGGCTCCGAGGCCTCCTCCTCGCTCCGCCACGAGGTCGGCGAGACGACTCCGGAGCGGATCTTCCTGGTGGTGCCGCGCAGGTGGCTCGCCTACGGTCCCCTCTCCGGGGCCTATCTGCTCACCCCCTTCGCGCTGCTGGCCGGCGCCGTGGGCGCCGCGTTCCAGTGGGGAGGGGAGCTCGGCGTCGACCGGCGGGTCATGTGGAGCGCCGTGGAGTGGCTGTGGGGGCACCGTCCCCTGCTGATCGCCGCCGTGGTGCTGCTGGTGCTGATCACCCCGGTCATCGGCGTGGTGATGTACGCCGTGTTCAACTGGGACTTCACCCTGCGCGCCCGGGACGGCTACCTCATCGCGGAGCGGGGCCTGCTCACCCGCCGGAGCGTGTCGCTGGAACGGCGCAGGGTGCGCGGGTTCGAGCTGGTCGAGGGACTGGTCGAGCGCAGGACGGGGATGGCCAGGGCGTGGGCCATCGTGACCGGGCTGGGGGACTCGCAGACCCGCGGTCAGCTCCTGCCCGTGGTGCCCCGGGCGGTCGCGCTGGACGTGGTGGGGGAGGGGGTCGGCCCGATCACGACCGCCCTGCGGGCGCATCCCCCGGCGGCGCGCCGGCGCAGGCTGTTCCGGGCCGTCTTCCCGTGGCTGGTGGTCGCGGCGTGCGCCCTGGCTGCCGCTCTGGCCTGGTCCGGTCCCTGGTGGGGATCGGTGGCGGCGGCGCTGGCGCTCGCGCTGCTCGGTGTCCCGCTCGGCCTCGACCGCTACCGCTCGCTCGGGCACGCCTACGACGGTTCCCGCCTGTCGGTGCGGTCGGGATCGCTGCGGCGCTCGCAGGCCGTGGTGGAACGGCGGGCCGTCGTCGGCTGGACGCTCAGCCAGACCTGGTTCCAGCGCAGAGCCGGCCTGCTGACCGTGGTCGCCGGAGTCGGAGCGGGGAGCGGGGGGTACGCGGCGCTGGACGTCGGGGAGGAGGAAGGCGTCGCCTTCGTCTCCGAAGTGACGCCCGACTGGCTCGCGCCGTTCGTCGTCTCGGACTGAGGCCTGTCACCCGGGGCTCCGTCCCCGCCTGGTCCGTCCCCGCCCGGCGCGTTCCTGCGCCCCCGAGATCACCGGATCGTCCCCGGGTCTCCCCGGAGGCCTCCGGCGCGCCGGGCGGTTCCCCGGTCAGTCGGGGCGGCGGGCGCCGAACATGATCTCGTCCCAGGTCGGCACGGACGCCCGCCGCCCCCGGCCGCGCTTGGCCGGACGGGCCGGTGCCGGAGCGGGCTTGGGCGGCTCGGCGGGCTTGTCGGCCGGAGGCTTGTCCGCGGCCTTCTCCACCGGGGGCTTCGCGGTCTCGACCGGCTGCGCCGCGTCCTCCCGGACGGGCTCCTTGACCGGGGCCACCGGAACCCTCCCGCGCGGCCGGTCCGCGCTGACCCGGGCGGCGGGCACGGCGATCGGAGGCTCGGCCGTCCCGACCTCCTCCGTGTCCTCCTCTGTGCCCTCCTCCGAGGCCTCGGCGGCGGAGGAGGCTCCCGGAAGCGCTTCCCCCGCCGCGGCGGGGGCGACGGGGAGGTCCGCCTTCACCGGCTCGTCGCCGGCGTCCCGCTCCGGCGCTGCGGGTTCGGCGTCGGCGGTGCGCTCGGCGGGCGCGACCGGCTCGGATGAGACGGGCTCGGAGGCGAGCGTCCCGGACACGACGGAGGGGGCGCGTTCGCCGGGGCCGGCGACCTCGGCGGCCGGTCCGGGCGGGAGCTCGGCCGGGCCGGTCTCCCCGGTCACCGCGACCGGCTCGGCCGGCGTCCGTACGGCGGGGAAGGCCCCGGAGGCCGTTGCGGCGGCCTCCCGGAGCACGGCGGGGAGAGCGGGCGGCGCGACGGGCTCGGAGGCGGCCGGGTCCGGAGCGCGCAGCGGCGGCACCGAGAGCATGGGCGGGGCCTCGAAGCCCTCCGGGAGCGGGGGCATCGGCGGACGCTCGTACGCCACGGGCGGTGCGGCCGCCGCTGCGGGCTCGGCGGGCGGATCGGCGGCGACCGGCGGGAACTCGGGTTCGTCCTGGGGCGGCTCCAGCTCGGACTCGGCGGGGGGCCGGGTGAGCGGGGAGACGGCCGGCGGCTCCTGGCGCAGCACGGAGGGGAACGACACGGGCGGCTGGCTCAGCGACTCCGGGACCAGCGGGGGGACCGGGGCGAGCTTGCTCACGACGCGGGGCACGAACGGCGTGACCGTGGTGTCCTCGGCCGGCTCGACGTACTCGCCGGCGGACAGGCGCATGGCCTCGTCGTCGTGCGGGGTGATGTGGCGCCGGCGCGGATCGAAGAGCCACTCGGCGTGGCGCGTGTGTCCGTTCCACACGAAACCGAGCTTGATCCGCCAGAGGTTGTCCTCCCGCTTGGCGGAGTCCCAGTCGATCTCGTCGGCGGGCACGCCGCGCCGGGTCAGCCGCTCGGTGACCAGCTCGCCCAGGGTGGGGCCGGGCGCGGTGGCGTCGGGCAGCCGCACGGTGCAGCGCTGCGCCTGCTGGGCCATGTACTCGCGCTCCTGGAGCACGGGCCCTTCGAACCACCGCACCCGCTCGACGGGGATGCCCGCGGTGGCGGCGATCTCCTCGGCGGTCTCGCCGGCGCGGATCCGGGCCTGGATCTCCTTGGGGCGCAACGGGCTCTCCACTTCGATCTCGTACTGGCCGAGACGGGAGAAGTTGCCGCGGACGGCAGCACGGAGCCGGTCGTCGACGGGCAGCGTGAACCGGGTGCCCCGGCCGGCCGTTGCCAGCACGAGATAGGTCCCGTCCTCACTCACCGCGACGAGTCGGAGCTCCTGCATGCGAGTCCCTTCGTCGTCGTGCTCAATCTTCCCCCGGACCCTTGAGTGTCTCGCGTGTGCCGGTTGCCTGCCAGCACCGTACCCGGCATGTCCGAACATAGCCTTGCCGGAGAGGGCTCGCATCGATGTGACGCCAGTCACATTTGCTCTATTCGTCCGATTGAAGGACATTCGTGCGGAGCAGTGGATTCGGGTCCCCGACGGATTCTTCCCAATAATCTCCGGCCCCGTCGCGGACTTCGCACAAGAGCCGGGAAGCGCTTGGGGCGGGGAGGGCCGGGAAGACGGGGGAGACGGTACGGGAGGCTCGGCCGGCGGGGCGGCCGCGCCCGCCGCGTCCTCCCCGTTGCGGCCCGCCGCCTGCTGTGCCCCGTCCCGGCCCGCCGCGCCCTGTGCCGCGTCCCGTGTCCTGTCGTCCTCCGCCGCGTCCTCCGCCGCGTCCTGCGCGGGGGCGGCCGCCGGCACGGCGGGGACCGCCGGGGCGGAGGCGGGGGCGGCGGGACGTGCCTGGCCGGGACGGCGGAGGAAGGTCATCTCCAGGGCTCCTCGGGGTAGAGCGGCGCGGGACACTGCGCAGTGTGCCCGCGGAGGAGAGCGGGGGGCCCGCGCGGACACGCGGGCGCGCCGTTCCTTGGCGGACCCTTGGGCGCGCCCTTGCGGCCCGGGCCGGGCGGGCGCCGCTCAGGGGCCCAGGACCCCGTCCAGATAGTCGTTGGCGAACAGCCGCTCCGGATCCAGGCGGTCCCGCAGCGCCAGGAAGTCGGCGAACCGCGGGTAGACGGTGCCCAGGTAGGCGGCGTCGCGGGTGTGCAGCTTCCCCCAGTGGGGGCGCCCGCCGAGCCGCGTCATGATCTCCTCGACGCCCTCGAAGTACTCGGGGTGCGGCGTGGGCCGGTAGATGTGGCAGGCGAGGTAGGCGGTGTCCCTGCCGTAGGCGGTGGACAGCCACGCGTCGGAGGCCGGGGTGACCCGCACCTCGACGGGGAAGCCGATCTTCCAGTCGCGCAGCTCGATCAGGTCGCGGGTCTCGCGCAGCGCCTGGCCCAGGTGCTCGCGCGGAATGGCGTACTCCATCTCCAGGAACCGCACCTCCCGCACGCTCGTGAAGACCTTGTAGGCGGTGTCGGTGCAGGTGGAGGCCGACAACGCCGCCGCCGAGAGCGCGTTGATCCGGGGGATCGCGCCGGGGAGGCGGGCGCCGATCCGGCAGAGCGCGCCGAACAGCGTGTTCTCCAGGAACGTGTCGTCCAGCCAGCGCTTGAAGGCGCCCGGCGGGTCGGCCGGACCGGCGCTGCGGTTGTTGCGCTTGGTGAGGCAGGTGTCGGTGTGCGGCAGCCAGAAGAAGTCCAGGTGCTCGTTGCCGGAGGTGAGGGCGTCGAGGGAGCCGAGGATCTCGCTCAGCGCCATCGGCCGCCGGGTGCTGCGCAGCAGGAACGACGGCTCCACCCGGAAGGTCACGGCGGTCAGCACGCCGAGCGCGCCCAGGCCCACCCGTGCGGCGTCGAACAGGTCCCGCTCCGCCTGCTCGGCGGCGTCCGCCCGGACCGTGACGACCTCGCCGCCGGCGAGCACCATCTCCAGCGCGAGCACCTGGTCGGCCAGGCCGCCGACGTCGCGGCCGGTGCCGTGGGTGCCGGTCTGGATCGCCCCGGCCAGCGTCTGGGCGGTGATGTCGCCCATGTTGGCCAGCGCCAGGCCCATGCGGTGGAGTTCCTCGTTGAGGACCCGCAGCGGGGTGCCCGCTGCGGCGGTCACCCGGCCGTCGCCCGCCTGCAGGATCCCGGTCAGCCCGTCGGGGCGGAGCAGCAGGCCGTCGGTGAGGGCCACGCCGGTGAACGAGTGCCCGGTCCCCGTCATGCGCACCCGCCGCCCCGACGCCGCGGCGTCCCGTACGGCCCGCACCACCTCCTCGACCGAGGAGGGGGTGCGGACCTCGGCGGGCACGACGGACTGGTTGCCCGCCCAGTTACGGAACTCGTGCATAAATGTGAACGATACTCATGATTTCTGCTCCGCAACAGAGGGCCGCAGCCACGTCGAGCCCGCGACGCCGACGGCCGCGGCCAGCAGGGCGCAGAGGAAGGGGAAGGCGTAGGCGTTGGACGCGCCGAACAGGTCGGTGAGCCGTCCCGCGGCCCACGCGCCGAGCGCCACGCCGAACCCGATCGCGGTGGAGAGCCAGGACATGCCCTCGGTCAGCAGGTGGGCCGGGACCAGCCGTTCGATCAGCGCGTAGCCGGTGATGATCGTGGGGGAGATCGAGAGGCCGGCGACGAACAGCGCCACGGCCATCACCCGCAGGTCGCCGACCAGGAAGACGGGGGTGAGCCCGGCGGCGAACGTGCCCAGCGCCCGGACGAACCGGGTGCGCAGGGAGAGCTTCCAGGGCCGCGCGCCGTACCAGAGGCCGGACACCAGGCTCCCGGCCGCGAGCGCGGACAGCAGCAGCCCGCCGGCGACCGGGACGCCGCGCTCCTCGGCGAACGCCACCGTGATCAGGTCCACCGAGCCGAAGACCGCGCCCATGCCGAGGAAGACGCACGACAGCAGGGCGACCCCGGGGATCGTGATGGGGGTGCCGGAGTGCGTCCCGCCCCGGAGGGCCGGCGGCTCGGAGCCGCGCTGCAGGGCGAAGGCGAAGGTGCCGACGAGTGCGCAGACCACCACCACGATCAGGCCGACGTAGGGATTGACCATGGTCGCCAGAGAGGTGGCGAGCGCCGGGCCGGCGACGAAGATGACCTCGTCGGCGACCGACTCGAACGAGAACGCGGTGTGCAACCGGTCCGACCCGCTCAGCACGTGGGCCCAGCGGGCGCGCACCAGCGCGCCGAGGGAGACCGCCGTCGCGCCCGCCACCAGGCCCGAGGCGAACAGCGTCCAGGCGGGCGCCCCGGCCTGCGCGCAGAGCATCAGCGCGATCAGCGCGCTCCCGTGCGCGAAGGTCAGCGGGACGATTACCCTGGCCTGACCGAACTTGTCCACCAGGCGCCCGGAGAAGGGCGCGGCGACGGCATAGGAGACGCTGACGGTGGCTGCGACCGCGCCCGCCATGCCGTACGACCCCGTCAGGGTCTCGACGAGCACGATGATGCCCAGTCCCAGCATCGACATCGGCATCCGCCCGACGAAGCCCGAGATCACGAAACCCTTGACTCCGGGCGTGCTGAACAGCTCCCGGTACGGCCCGACCACCGATTTTCCCCTTCCGCACGCCCCAGGCGTGGATCGCACTGACGATTTCGCACCAAACGGCAGCCCGGCAAGTGATTTTCCATGCAACGGTGTGCTGTACGGCCCGCTGAGGCAAACGTGACCGAGCGTCAGAGTCTTCCCAGGTCGCGGGTGTTCATGGTGATCCTGGCCGGATCGCTCGCGCTGACCGCCGCCGCGGGGGCGGTGGTGGTGGCGGTCGGGGCCGCCGGGCCGGCCGCGGTTACGGAGGCGGCGCCCGGTACGGCGGACGCCGCCCGCGCCGGCGTCTCCGACCTGAGGGAGCTCTCGCCGCGGAGGGCCTCCGCGGCGACCGCCTCCGCCCCGGCCGTCCGCACCACCGGAGGCACCAGCACGGCCGGGGACAGCGGGGACAGCGGGGACGCCGGTGCGGCCGGGGGCACCCGGGATACCGGCACGGCCGGGGACGCCGACGGGCCCGGCGCCGCCCCGACCCCGCCCCGGCTGCTGGTCATCTCCCGGTCCACCCTGCCCCAGCAGACCAGGGACGACATCGCGGGACTGGAGCACGTCCGCAAGGTCGACGCGTTCGACGGCGGCGCCGTACGGGTCTCCGGGGTCGGGCTGAACCTGCTCGCGGTGGACCCCGCCCGCTTCCGCGCCTGGGCGCCGAAGGCGGTGGCGGACGAGCAGGGCGTGTGGGACGCGCTGGCCAGGGGGGAGCTCGTCGCCGACGGCGCGGCGGTCCGGCGGCTCGGACTGGTCCTCGGCTCGCACTACCAGGTGGACGGCGGGCCCCGGCTCCGGGTCGCCGCCTCCGCCCGCTTCGGGCTGCCCGGCGTGGACGGCCTGGTGGGGCAGGAGACCGGCCGGCGGCTGGGGCTGCTGCCCGGTGTGGCGCTGCTGGTGCACGGCCCGGCGAAGGCGACGGACGCGCTCGGCGCCGGGGTGCGCAAGCTGCTGGGCGCGGGCTCGCAGGTCGTGCCGCTGGGCGCGGGCGGTGCGGGCGGTACGGCGCGGGCGAAGGCCGGCACCGGGACCGGTACGGGAACGGGGACCGGGACGGAGACGGCGTCCCGGCCGCAGGCGGCGCGCCGGGCGTCGGTCGGGCGGCCCGGCAGCTACCTGGAGCTGTACCGGAAGGCGGCGGAGGTCTGCCCCGGCCTGTCGTGGACCGTGCTGGCCGCGATCGGCCAGGTGGAGAGCTCGCACGGGCGCAACAACGGCCCGTCCTCGGCGGGTGCGCAGGGTCCGATGCAGTTCATGCCGGCCACCTGGAAGGCCTACGGCGTGGACGGCGACGGCGACGGCGTCAGGGACATCTGGAGTCCCTACGACGCCGTCCCCGGCGCGGCCAACTACCTGTGCGCCAACGGCGCGGGCCAGGGCGGGAAGAAGCTGGAGAAGGCCGTCTGGTTCTACAACCACTCGTGGTCGTACGTCAGGAAGGTCCTGGGCATCGCCGAGGCCTACGCCCGCACCTACCCGTGACCGTGCCCGCCGCGGGAGCGCGCTCGCCCGTGGAGCGCGCTCGCCCGTGGAGCGTCGGTCCGGGCGCGGCGCCGCCCGGCGGCGAAGGCGGCCGCCGGTCTACCCGTGGGCGCGGCGGCGCGGCGGCGCCGGGCAGCAGCCGGGCGGGCAGGCCGGCGGCTCCGGCTCGGCCAGCAGCTCGCCGACCACCGCGACGAAGCTCGGGTGGGTGCCCACGGTCGCGGCCCTGGCCAGCGGGAGGCCGATCTCCCGGGCGAGGTCCGCCGCCTCCACGTCGAGGTCGTAGACGACCTCCATGTGGTCGGAGACGAAGCCGATCGGGACCAGCACCACCGCCGGGGCGCCGAGCCCGCGCAGGTGGTCGCAGACGTCGGGCTCCAGCCACGGGACGTGCGGCGGGCCGCTGCGGCTCTGCCAGACCAGGTCCCACCCGCGGTCGCCGCCCAGCCCGGCCACGACCAGCTCGGCGGCCCGGCGCAGCTGCGCCTCGTAGGCCCCGCCGTCCGGCCCGGACGTCGCGGCCATCGAGATCGGGACGCTGTGCGCGGTGAAGACCAGCCGCGCGCCGTCCCGGTGCTCGGCGGGCAGGCGCTCCAGGGCCTCGCGGGTGTGGTCGACCATGGCCGCGACGAAGCCGGGGCGGTCGTAGTAGTGGGGGAGCTTGACGACCTCCGGGGCGCCCTCCACGGCCGCGCGGGCCAGGGCGATGTCGTCGAGGTACTGCCGGCAGGCCGAGTAGGAGCTGTAGGCCGAGGTCACGAAGGCCGCGGCCCGCTTCACCCCGTCGGCGGCCATCCGCCGGAGCGTGTCCTCCAGGTAGGGGTGCCAGTTGCGGTTGCCCCAGTAGACCGGCAGGTCGACGGTCGGCTCGACGGCCGCGATCAGGTCGCGGCACTGCTGGTTGATCGGGCTGACCCCGCCGAAGCGCTGGTAGTGCGCCTCGACCTCCAGCAGGCGCTCGCGGGGGACGTCGCGGCCCCGCACGACGTTCTCCAGGAACGGCATCACGTCGTCCGGCTTCTCCGGACCTCCGAACGAGACGACGAGCAGCGCGTCGTAGCTCCCCACAGCACTCCCCACGGTTCCCACGGTGCCCACGGCCTTCATCCAACCGTATGCCCGGGCCGCTCCTCGCATCGCCATGACCGGTGTTTCGCGCGGGACGGCCGCGTGGATGCATGAACCGGGACCCGATGTAGAGGTAAGTTCGGGAAGGTGACCCCTTTTTCTGACATGCGTGACTATGTCGGCGTGCCGCGGGTGGCTTCCCTGCGGCTCTCCCCGGACGGGACCCGTCTGGTGAGCGTGGTGCAGTCCCTCAACCCGGACGGCAGGAGCTACGGGACGTCGCTGTGGGAGATCCCCCTCGACGGGCGCTCGCCGTACCGGCTGACCAGGTCCGTCAAGGGCGAGGCCGGCGCCGAGTTCACCGCCGGCGGCGACGTGCTGTTCGGCTCGCGCCGCCCCGACCCGACGGTCAAGGACCCCGACGAGGAGGCGCCCGCGCTCTGGCTGCTCCCCATGGGCGGGGGCGAGGCCCGCCAGGTCGCCTCCCGGCCCGGCGGGATCGCCGGCTTCGCGACCGGCGGCTCCGTCGTCGTCTTCGGCTCCGACGTGCTCGCGGGCGACGAGGCCACCGAGGCCGACCGGCGCAAGGCCCGCAAGGACGCCGGGATCAGCGCGATCCTGCACGAGAGCTACCCGGTGCGCTACTGGGACCACGACCTGGGCCCCGGCGAGCCCCGCCTGTTCGCCGGCGTCCTGGGCGAGGGCCGGCTGACCGGGATCAGGGACCTCACCCCCGAGCCGGGCAAGGCGCTGACCAACGCCTCCTACGAGGTGGTCCCGGACGGCGGCACGGTCGTCACCACCTGGACGGTCCCACTGCCGGGTGGTGAGCTGCGCACCGAGCTGGTCGCGATCGAGACCGCGGACGGCGGGGCCCGCCGGGTCCTGGCGGGCCAGGACGGCCACGACTTCGAGGGGCCGCTCGCGGTCTCGCCCGACGGCCGCCTGGTCGCCTGCGTGCGCAGCGGCCACGCCTCCGTCACCGAGATCCCCCGGGTCACGCTCTGGATCGTCGACCTGGCGACCGGCGAGGGGCACGCCGCGGGCGGCGACCTGTGGCCGTCGGACATGGTGTGGGCCCCCGACTCGGCCTCGCTGTACGTGGCCGCCGACCACCTCGGCCGCCGTCCCGTCTTCCGCGTCCCGGCCGACGGCTCCGAGCCGGTACGGCTCACGCCCGACGACGCGGCCTACTCCTCGCTCAACGCGGCCCCCGACGGGAGCCTCTACGCGCTGCGCAGCGCCGTGGACCGGCCGGCCGGCCCGGTGCGGATCACCACCGGGGGCACCGGCGCGGTGGAGGAGCTGCCCTCCCCGGCGCCCGAGCTGGAGCTGCCCGGCACGCTCACCGAGGTCACCGCGACCGCCGACGACGGCGCGGAGATCCGGGCCTGGCTGGTGCTGCCCGAGGGCGCCTCGGCGGAGAACCCGGCGCCGTTCCTGCTCTGGATCCACGGCGGCCCGCTGTCCAGCTGGAACGACTGGTCCTGGCGGTGGAACCCGTGGATCATGGCGCGGCAGGGCTACGCCGTCCTGCTGCCCGACCCGTGCCTGTCGACCGGCTACGGACCGGAGATGATCCGGCGCGGCTGGGCGGACTGGGGCCCGCGCACCCACGCCGACCTGATGGCGATCACCGACGCGGTGCTGGAGCGGCCCGAGGTCGACGCCGCGCGCACCGCGGCGATGGGCGGCTCCTTCGGCGGCTACATGGCCAACTGGGTGGCCGGGCACACCGACCGGTTCAAGGCGATCGTCACCCACGCCTCGCTCTGGCACCTGGACCAGTTCGCCGGGACCACCGACGCCTCCATGTACTGGCAGCGCGAGTTCGGCAGGCCCGGCACCGAGCTGTACACCGAGCTCTCCCCGCACCTGTCCCTGGAGAGGATCACCACGCCGATGCTGGTGATCCACGGCGACAAGGACTACCGGGTGCCGATCGGCGAGGGGCTGCGCCTCTGGTGGGACCTGCAGCGCTCCGGCGTGGAGTCGAAGTTCCTCTACTTCCCCGACGAGAACCACTGGGTGCTCAAGCCGGGCAACGCGGTCGTCTGGTACGAGACGGTGCTCGCCTTCCTCGCCCAGCACGTCCTCGGCCAGGAGTGGAAGCGGCCCGAGTCGCTGTCGTGAACCCCGTCTGAACCCTGCCGCGGTCACCGTCGCGGGCCCCGTCGTGGACACCGTGCGGGCGCCGTCGCCGGCGCCGCCGGTCCGCCCGCCGCGAACCCGGTGCGGCGGGCGGACCGGCGCACCGGGCACGATGGGGCCGACGAGTGAGAGGATCGGGGAACGACATGAGCACTGCCGCTGACTTCCTGGGACTGGCGGAGAGGATCGCCCGCGAGGCCGGGGAGATGCTCCTGGCCGAGCGGCCGGTCCGGCCCGAGGTGCTGGCCACCAAGTCCAGCCCCACCGACGTGGTGACGGCGCTGGACCGGGCCTCGGAGGAGCTGATCCGCGCCAGGATCAAGGAGGTCAGGCCGGACGACGCGATCCTCGGCGAGGAGGGCGGCGTCACCGGTGAGGGGAGGGTGCGCTGGGTCGTCGACCCGATCGACGGCACGGTCAACTTCCTGTACGGCGTGCCGGAGTGGGCGGTGAGCATCGCGGTGGAGGTCGACGGTGAGATCGTCGCGGGCGTGGTGAACATCGTGCCCCGCGGCGAGGTCTTCACCGCGGCCCGGGGCGGGGGCGCGTGGCTGGCCGGTGAGCGGCTGCGCTGCAACAGCGGGGTGCCGCTGGCGCAGGCGCTGATCGCCACCGGCTTCGGCTACGAGCCCGGCAGGCGCGCGGTCCAGGCGGAGGTGCTCGCGCACGTGCTGCCGCGGGTGCGCGACATCCGCCGGGGCGGCTCGGCGGCCTCGGACCTGTGCGCGCTGGCCGCCGGACGGGTGGACGGATACTACGAGCGCGGCCCGCAGGAGTGGGACTACGCGGCCGGGGGGCTCGTCGCGGCCGAGGCGGGGGCCAGGCTCGGCGGGTTGCACGGCAAGCCGTGCAACCCGGGGCTGACGCTGTGCGCGGCGCCCGGGCTCTTCGAGGAGCTGCACGACCTGCTGGCCCCGCTGGATCCCGAGCGGGACGCCTGACCCGGGGTCCGGGCACACGGGAAGGCGCCCCCCGCCGCAGCCGCGCCGAGGCCGGCCGCGGCGGGGCCCGGGCACACGGGAAGGCGCCCTCCCCGAGCGGGGAGGGCGCCTTCCGCGGTGTCAGGGCCTGACGGTCAGGGCCTGATGGTCAGGGCTGGAGCGGGATGCCGTTGTCGGTGGCCAGCCGGCGCAGATCCTCGATCTCTGCGGTGAGCGTGTCGGCGAAGTAATCGTCACCGGTGGACCTGGCCTCCTGCAGGTTCTTGTAGGCCTGGTCGAGGCGGTGTTCGATCGTGGTCGTGAACTCGCCCATCTCACCTTCTCTCTCACGGGGTCCGAAGGGCGTTCGGCAAAAGGGTGTAGGACCGCTGTACCCAGTGCCCGGCATGTCCTAAACATGGGTGTGCGATACGTCACCGGCGGCGCACCCGTCATGGTGCGGGCCTTACCGCAGGCTTACGCAGGCTGCGGCGACAATGGGGTGATGGCGGGAGACCGTCCGGCGACGCGGGTTCTCCCGGCCGTCCCCCGGTGTTCCCCGAAGTGTTCCCAGAGGTTTTCCAGTGGAGGTGCCAGGGGTCGTGCGGGTGCTTGTGGTTGAGGACGAGCGGGTGCTCGCGGACGCGATCGCGACCGGGCTCCGGCGCGAGGCCATGGCCGTGGACGTCGCCTACGACGGCGCCGGCGCGCTGGAGCGGGCGAGCTACATCGACTACGACGTGATCGTGCTGGACCGGGACCTGCCCAAGGTCCACGGTGACGAGGTCTGCCGCCGCCTGGTGGCGGAGCGGACCGCCTCCCGGATCCTGATGCTGACCGCCTCGGGCGACGTCGACGACAAGGTGGAGGGGCTGGGGCTGGGCGCCGACGACTACCTGGCCAAGCCGTTCGTCTTCATCGAGCTGGTCGCCCGGGTCAGGGCGCTCGGCCGCCGCTCGGCCCCGGCGCTCCCGCCGGTGCTGGAGCGCTCCGGGATCCGGCTGGACCCGGGCAAGCGGCTGGTGACCAGGGACGGCGCGGAGGTGGCCCTGACCAAGAAGGAGTTCGCGGTCCTGGAGGAGCTGATGCGCGCCGAGGGCGCGGTCGTCAGCCAGGAGGACCTGCTGGACAAGGCCTGGGACGAGAACATCGACCCGTTCACCAACGTGGTGCGGGTGACCATGATGACCCTGCGGAAGAAGCTGGGCGAGCCGCAGGTGATCGAGACGGTGCCCGGGGTCGGATACCGGCTGTGAGCGGGTACCGCAGGCCGCGGGCCGGTGCGCGACCGGGACGGGGGATGTCGTGAGCGGGGCTCCGGAGGAGCGGCCGCCGTTCGGGCCGGCGGAGGAGATCGGACAGGCCGTGCCGACCCACCCGATGATCAGCCCGCACTCCGAACGCGGGGAGCGCGGGGCCCCGCAGGCGGTGACCGCCGTTCGCAGGACCGGGACCCCGCCGCCGCCGAGCGGTCCGCCCGCCTGGGACGGCCCGCCCCCGGTGGGCGCCTCGCCCGTCCGGGTCTCCCCCCTGGACAGGGTGAAGAGGATCACGGACCGCGTCAGCATCCGGTGGCGGCTCACCCTCACCTACGGCGCGCTTTTCTTCGTGGCGGGCGCGCTGCTGCTGTTCGTGATGTACGTGATGGTCGCCTGGGCCATCGACGTGGCCTGGCCTCCGCACACCGCCTTCGACTACCCGCCGGAGGACGAGTGGAAGGTCAAGCAGTACTGGGCGCTGCAGCGCGACAGCGCGATCATCGTCGCCCGGCAGCACATGCTCACCAGGTCCCTGCTGGCGCTGGTCGGGCTCGGCATCCTCGCGCTGATCATCGGTTACGTCGTCGCGGACCGGGCGCTCAAGCCGATCCAGCAGATGACCACCACCGCCCGCACGCTCTCCGACTCCACCCTCGCCCACGAGCGCATCGACCTCAAGGGCCCCAACGACGAGCTCAAGGAGCTGGCCGACACCTTCGACGCCATGCTGACCCGGCTCAACGTGGCGTTCGACGCGCAGCGCAGGTTCGTGGCCAACGCCTCGCACGAGCTGCGCACCCCGCTGACGATCAACCGGACCGTCCTGGAGATCGCACTGGGCGACCCCGAGGCGTCGGCGGACCTCAAGACGCTGGGCCGTACCCTCCTGGAGGTCAACGCGCGCAACGAGCGCCTCATCGAGGGGCTGCTCCTGCTCGCCCGCAGCGAGCGCGAGCTGAGCGTGCGCAAGCCGGTGGACGTGAAGGAGGTGGCCGAGACCGCGGTGGAGCAGCTCGCCCCGCGGGCGGAGGAGGCCGGCGTCACGGTCGCCGCCGAGCTGAGGAACGCCGAGACCGTCGGCGATCCGGTGCTCCTCGAGCGGTGCGTGGCCAACCTGGTGGAAAACGCCATCAAGCACAATCTCCCAGAATCCGGAAAAGTCTGGGTACGAACGGGAATGGTGGAAGGCGCACTGGTTGTTCAGGTGGCCAATACGGGGCCGCACGTCCCCGCGTACGAGGTGAACAGCCTGTTCGAGCCGTTCCGGCGGCTCAATGCCGACCGGGTCGATTCGGCCAAGGGGGCGGGACTCGGGCTGTCCATCGTCCGAGCGGTCGTGCGGGCTCACGGAGGCAACGTGGCCGCCGTCCCCAGGGACGGGGGTGGTCTCGTGGTGACCGTGAGACTTCAGCCGCGTTGATCCGGCGGGGGGCGTCTCGCTCACGCCGTACATGTGGTTGGATGTGCCGTCGAACACGGTGGTGCATGCTGCCAATGCTGTGGTTTACGCCATATTTGGCTAACCATGCCCATTGGTGGCGGGTCCCTCGCGTGTGAGGAGGTTCAGCGGCCATTCCGACGGGGTACCCCAGCAGGAATCTCTCCGTCGGTTCGGGCACAAGACGGACCTCTCGTACGTTACAACGCGCGAGCGAGCGCAGACAGATAGATGAGGGGGATGGAGCAGACCGATGGCTACCGATTACGACAGTCCACGCAAGACCGACGACGACCTCAACGAGGACAGTCTTCAGGAACTGCAGGCGCGCCGTACCGACAAGTCCTCGGGCAGCATCGACATCGACGAGACCGACCTCGCCGAGTCGCTCGAGCTGCCGGGTGCGGACCTGTCGAACGAGGAGCTCTCGCTCCGGGTGATTCCTCGCCAGGCCGACGAGTTCACCTGCGCGCGTTGTTTCCTGGTGCATCACCGCAGTCAGCTCGCCGTCGAGAGGAACGGCCAGCAGATCTGCCGGGAGTGCGCGGCCTGACGACCGTTCCGACGGCCTGTCCGAAGGTGTGTCCCTTCACCCAAGGGTAGAGGGCCGCGACCGAGGACAGCCTTGAGGAGGTTCCGCGACATGACGTCGGAGAACGAACAGACCGGTGCCGGGCCGGCCGGCTCCACGGCCGGGGGGCCGGCCGACGCACCGGAGCGTGAGGTCGCCGAGCTCGTCGGCAGGCTCGCCGAGCCCGGCGAGATGGACGGAGCCGAGCGGCGGCGGCTGCTCGGCCGTCTGACGGCGGCGCTCGCCGACGGCGCGAAGAAGGCCAAGGCGTCCGGGGTGGGCCGGGGGCGCTGGCTCGCGGACGTCTTCCTGGCCGTGGCGCCCCGCATCCCCATCCGCGACCTGGCCACCCTCTCCGAGCACCACCACGGGCTCGTCGCCGAGGAGCTCGCCGACGACCTCGCCCGCACCGCGGCCAAGGCCACCATGGCGGTCGGCGCGATCGGCGGAGCCCTCGCGGCCGCCGAGTTCGCCGCCCCGCCCCTGCTGCTCTCCGCCCCCGCCCAGCTCGTGGCCGAGACCCTGGTGGTCGCCGCCATCGAGGTCAAGCTCATCGCCGAGCTGCACGAGGTGTACGGCGTGCAGGTCCCCGGCACCGGCGCGCAGCGGGCCGTGGCGTTCGTGACGGCCTGGTCCAAGCAGCGCGGCGTGGACCCCCTGACCCCCGCCTCCGTCACCATCGCCCTGGGCACCGCGGCCAAGACCGCGCTGCGCAACCGGCTGATGCGCACGCTCGGGAGGCACCTCACCACGTTCGGGCCCTTCCTCACCGGAGCGGTGGCCGGAGGCGCGCTCAACCGGGCCGCCACCCGGAAGCTGGCGGTCACGGTCCGTGACGACCTGCGTCGACACCGTGCTCTACCGTCCGGAAAGTCATAAAATCGCCTAAATGGGGTAGTTGCTGAAGCAAGTCAACTATCTGGAGGATTTTGTGACGAGCACCAGCTCGTTCCTGATCGTCGCCAACCGTCTCCCCGTCGACCGGGTCGGAGATGACATGTGGCGGCGCAGCCCCGGTGGCCTGGTCACCGCGATCGCCCCTGTGCTGCAGCGCAGGGAGGGCGCCTGGATCGGCTGGCACGGCGCCCCCGACGAGCGGCTCGACCCCTTCGACCACGACGGCATGCACCTGATCCCGGTGCCCCTGTCGAGGCAGGAGGTCGAGCTCTACTACGAGGGCTTCTCCAACGCCACCCTCTGGCCGCTCTACCACGACGTGGTCGCCACGCCCGTCTACTCCCGGGTCCTGTGGGACGCCTACCGCACGGTCAACGAACGCTTCGCCCAGGCCGCCGCCGAGGCCGCCGCGCCCGGCGCGGTGGTGTGGGTGCAGGACTACCAGCTCCAGCTGGTCCCCGCGATGCTCCGCAGGCTCCGCCCCGACCTGCGCATCGGCTTCTTCCTGCACATCCCGTTCCCGCCCGGCGAGCTCTTCCAGCAGCTCCCGTGGCGGCGGGAGATCCTGGAGGGCCTGCTCGGCGCCGACCTCGTCGGCTTCCAGCGGCCCGGCGGGGCGTCCAACTTCGTCCGGCTCTGCCGGCGCATGCTGGGCATGTCGCACCAGAAGCACGAGATCTACACCGAGGACGGCCGGACGGTGCGGGCCGGGGCGTTCCCCATCTCCGTGGACTTCGGCGAACTCGACTCCCTGGTCCGCGAGCCGCACATCATCGCCAGGGCCAAGGAGATCCGCGCGGAGCTGGGCGAGCCGGAGCAGGTGCTGCTGGGCGTGGACCGCCTCGACTACACCAAGGGCATCGGCCAGCGGCTGAAGGCCTTCGGCGAGCTGCTCGCCGAAGGCGCGGTCAAGCCTGGTGAGGCGGCCTTCGTGCAGATCGCGACGCCCAGCCGCGAGCGGGTCGAGGAGTACATCCGGCTGCGCGACTCGATCGAGCTGCAGGTCGGCCGGATCAACGGCGAGCAGGGGGAGCTGGGTCAGCAGCCGGTCCAGTACCTCCACCAGTCCTACGGGCGGGACGAGCTGGCCGCGCTGTACCTGGCGGCGGACGTGATGGTGGTGACGCCGCTGCGCGACGGGATGAACCTGGTCGCCAAGGAGTACATCGCCTGCCGGAACGACCTGCGCGGAGCGCTGGTGCTCAGCGAGTTCGCCGGAGCCGCCGACGAGCTCCGCCAGGCGTTCATGGTGAACCCGTACGACGTCGACGGGCTCAAGCGGACGATGCTGGCCGCCATGCGGGCCACGCCGCACGACCTGTCCCGGCGGATGCGCTCGCTGCGCCGCCGGGTGGCCACCTACGACGTGGACCACTGGGCCAAGGAGTTCCTCACCGCGCTGGAGGCCTGAGCGGCTCCGGAGCGCTGAGCGGCTCCTGAGTCCTGAGGGGCTCCTGGGTCCTGAGCGGCTCCGGAGCCCTGGCGGCTCCGGAGTCCTGACCGCTTCCCGCGGTGGCCCGCACCGCCGGGAGGGCGCCCCGCCTCAGTCGACGACGTCGCGGGCGGCGTCCTTCAGCGCCCGCCAGGCGTCGTAGCGCCTCCTGGCGGTGCGGGCCATCACGATCTGCGCCACCTGCATGCCCACGCCCATCACCACGGCGTAGCCGATCGCCTCGGCGAGGCTGACGTCGAGGGAGTCGTGGTCCGCCGGGGGCTTCTTGCCCGTCGTCTTCTCCCAGACGACCGACAGGACCTTCTTGGCGGCCCACGCCGTGGCGAACCCCACCAGGCCGCCGACGGCCTTCCACGCCAGGTCCTGCTTCTCCTTCTCGTCGGTCACAGTGCTCCTCCTCCTCGACGGCGGCGCCGCATCCGATGATTCCCCTCGGATAACGAACACTAGTCTCCTTCAGCGGCGGATCAGGTGAAGCCATACCATCAGGAGGCATGACGAACCAGCGATCACGCCCCGCGCCCATGCCCGAGAAACCGACTCTCGCCGGCCTGGAGTCCGTATGGGCGGCCCGCTGGGAGGCCGAGGGCACCTACCGCTTCGACCGCTCGCGCACGCGGGACGAGGTCTACTCGATCGACACCCCGCCGCCGACGGTCTCCGGCTCCCTGCACGTCGGCCACGTCTTCTCCTACACCCACACCGACACGATCGCCCGTTTCCAGCGGATGCGCGGCCGCGAGGTCTTCTACCCGATGGGCTGGGACGACAACGGCCTGCCCACCGAGCGGCGCGTGCAGAACCACTTCGGCGTGCGCTGCGACCCGTCCGTCCCCTACGACCCGGACTTCCGGCCCCCGGCCGCGCCCGGGAAACAGCAGATCCCGATCAGCCGGCGCAACTTCATCGAGCTGTGCGAGCGGCTCACCATCTCCGACGAGAAGGTCTTCGAGGAGCTGTGGCGGCGCCTGGGCCTGTCGGTCGACTGGTCCATGACGTACGCCACCATCGACGGCCGCGCGCGGGCCGCCTCGCAGCGCGCGTTCCTGCGCAACCTCGCCCGGGGCGAGGCCTACCTGGCGGAGGGGCCCACGCTCTGGGACGTCACCTTCCGCACGGCCGTGGCCCAGGCCGAGCTGGAGGACCGCGAGCACCCCGGCGCGTTCCACCGGATCGGCTTCACCGCGCCGTCGGGGGAGCGGGTCTGGATCGAGACGACCCGGCCCGAGCTGGTCCCGGCCTGCGTCGCCCTGGTGGCCCACCCGGACGACGAGCGTTACCGGCCGCTGTTCGGCACCACGGTCCGCACCCCGCTGTTCGGGGTCGAGGTGCCCGTGCTCGCCCACCACCTGGCCGAGCCCGACAAGGGGTCCGGCATCGCGATGGTCTGCACCTTCGGCGACCTCACCGACGTCCTGTGGTGGCGGGAGCTCGACCTGCCCACCCGGGGGGTCGTCGGCCGGGACGGCCGGCTGCTCCCCGACCCGCCCCAGGGCGTGCCCGCCGAGCCGTACGGCGAGCTGGCCGGGAAGACCGCGCACGGCGCCCGCGAGCGGATCGTGGAGCTGCTGCGGGCCTCCGGCGAGATGGAGGGCGAGCCGAGGCCGGTGAAGCGGCCGGTGAAGTTCTTCGAGAAGGGCGACAAGCCCCTGGAGATCGTCACCACCCGCCAGTGGTACATCCGCAACGGCGGACGGGACCGCGCGCTGCGGGAGGAACTGCTGGCCCGGGGCGCCGAGCTGTCCTGGCACCCGCCGCACATGAAGGCCCGTTACGACAACTGGGTCGAGGGCCTGGCGGGCGACTGGCTGATCTCCCGGCAGCGCTTCTTCGGCGTGCCGATCCCGGTCTGGTACCCGCTGGACTCGGGCGGGGAGCCCGACCGCTCCTCACCGATCGTCCCCGACGAGTCCGTGCTCCCGATCGACCCCTCCAGCGACGTGCCGCCGGGCTACACCGAGGAGCAGCGCGGCAAGCCGGACGGCTTCACCGGCGACCCGGACGTCATGGACACCTGGGCCACCTCCTCGCTGACCCCGCAGATCGCCGGCGGCTGGGAGCGGGACGAGGACCTGTTCCGGCGGGTCTTCCCGATGGACCTGCGCCCGCAGGGCCACGACATCATCCGCACGTGGCTGTTCTCCACCGTGGTCCGCTCCCACCTGGAGCACGCCGCGCTGCCCTGGCGCAACACGACCCTCTCCGGGTGGATCCTCGACCCGGACCGCAAGAAGATGTCCAAGTCCAAGGGCAACGTCGTCACGCCGATGGGCATGCTGGAGGAGTACGGCTCCGACGCGGTCCGCTACTGGGCGGCCAGCGGCCGTCTCGGCACCGACACGGCCTTCGACACCGGCCAGATCAAGGTCGGCCGCCGCCTGGCGATCAAGATCCTGAACGCCTCGCGGTTCGTCCTGGGCTTCGGTGACCCGGACGGGCCGGAGACCCGGCACGCCGAGGTGACCGAGCCGCTGGACCTGTCCATGCTGGCCCGGCTGGACGAGGTGGTCCGCGAGGCCACCGAGGCGTTCGAGGCCTACGACTACACGCGGGCGCTGGAGCGGACCGAGCGGTTCTTCTGGGAGTTCTGCGACGACTACCTGGAACTGGTCAAGGCCAGGGCGTACGGCGGGGAGTCGGGGGAGTCCGGTGGGGCGGCCGCCCGCTCGGCCCACGCGGCGTTGCGTGAGGCGCTGGACGTCGTGCTCCGGCTGTTCGCGCCGTTCCTGCCGTTCGTCACCGAGGAGGTCTGGTCGTGGTGGCGGGAGGGCTCGGTCCACCGGGCCGCCTGGCCCGTGCCCGCCGCCCGCGACGGCGACCCGGAACTGCTCCCCGTCGTGGCCGGCGTCCTCGGCCGGATCCGCAGGGCCAAGTCCGACGCCAAGCTCTCCATGCGCGCCGAGGTCTCCCGGCTGACCGCCCGCGGCGCCCGGGCGGACCTGCTGCGGCGGGCGCAGGACGACCTGTGCGGCGCCGGCGCCGTCGAGGAGTTCGTCTTGGAGCCCGGCGAGGGCGACCTCGCCGTGGAGGTGACCCTGGCCTGACGCGGAGTGCGCCGAGGAGGCGCGCCGGCGGGGAGGACGCGAGAGCACACGACTCTGTCCTCCCCGTCGGCCGTTCCCGGCGTACGGTCGAACCACGACAGGTGAGGGAGGACAGAGATGACGCCAGGATGCGGCAGCTGCAGCTGCTACCTCGAGGACCGGGTGATCTCCGGGCCGCCGGGGGAGCGCTGACCCGGATCCACCGCGGAGGGGACCGGCCCGGGCGGCCGGTCCCCTCCCCGTCCCGGATTCCCCGCTGGGCGATAACCGCGCGCGCTCGCGGCCGGAGCGTGCCAGTCTGGAACCCGTGATCTCCGACCGGGAACGTCTGACGCAGTTGGTGCCCCGTACGCTGCTCCGCCTGGCCGTGTGGAGCCTGTGCCTGATCATCATCGGCTGGGCCGTCTTCTACGCGGCGTCGTTCGTGGCCACCCTGCACATCGTCATGCTGCCGGTGGCCATCGCGCTGCTGCTCACCGCGCTGCTCTTCCCGGTCACCCGCAGGCTCCGGCGCATGGGCCTGCGGCCGATCTACGCCACGTGGGTCACCATGCTGATCGCGCTCGCGGTGCTGGGCGGCACCGGGTGGATCATCGGGGTGCGGGCCAACGAGGAGTTCCCCCGCCTGCTCGACCAGGTGCAGGCGACCGCCAGGACGGTGGAGAACTGGCTCTACACCGGCCCGCTGCACGTGCAGCCGAACCAGCTCTCCGAGTGGGTGGGACAGCTCACCAAGCTGATCAACGTGCAGCGCGAGATGATCACCACCACTGTCCTCACCGGCGCCACCGTCGCACTGGAGGTCCTCGCCTCGCTCGTGCTGCTGCTGTTCGTCACCTTCTTCCTGCTGAAGGACGGCGACCGGATCTGGGCCTGGTTCCTGCGGGCGTTCGGCTCGGCCGCGCCCCGGGTGGACCGGGCCGGGCGGGCCGCCTGGGTGACGCTCTCCCACTACGTCCAGGGGACCGTGGCGGTCGCGGCGGTGCACGGCGTCATCATGGGCATCGTGCTGGCCGGGATGGGGGTGCCGCTCTGGGCGCCCCTGGCCGTGCTCATCTTCCTGGCGAGCTTCATCCCGATCGTCGGCATCTTCTTCGCCGGGGCCGTCGCCACCCTGGTGACCCTCGGTGCCCAGGGTCCGATCTACGCCCTGGTCTTCCTGGGCATCCTGCTGGTCGAGCAGCAGCTGGAGAACCACGTGCTGCAGCCGCTGATCGTCGGCCGGGCGGTGAACTTCCACCCCCTGGCCATCATCCTGGTGCTGGCCGTCGGCGGCATCATCGCGGGCATCGCCGGCGCCGCGGTGGCCGTGCCGATCGCCGCGGTCGTCTACCGGGCAGTGCCCGAGCTGATGAGGGGCGCGCCGGCCGCCCTGCCGCCCGCGTCGTCCCCGGTGGCCTCCGGATCCGCTCCGCCGGACCCCGCGCGGCCGGTGCCCGAGGCCGCGCAGCCCGCGCCCCAGGCGGCACAGCCCGTGCCTGAGGCCGCGCAACCGGTGCCCCGGGCGGCACAGCCCGTTTCCGAGGCCGCGCAGCCCGTGCCGGACGCCACGCGGCCCGCGGCGGATCCCGCGGCGCCGCCGCGGGGCTCCGCCCAGTCCCCGCCGGACCCCGCCGGGGGGCCGCCCGCTCCGGAACCCGCGCGCCGCGAGCCGGGCTCGCCCGCGGATGACGGATCGCCGCAGTCCAGAGGGTAACGTTCTGCCACGTGACCCGTTCCGCCATCACCACCCCTCCGCCCGGCGCGACGCTGCCGGAGCCGCTTCCCGGGGCGCCCGCGCCCGGCAGCCCGCTCGGCTCGCACTACAGCCGCTGCTTCGGCTGCGGCGACCGCCACCCGACCGGCCTGCACCTGTCGGCCGTCACCCCCGACGGGGTCACGGTGACCGCGGAGTTCACGGTGGGTGAGGCGCACCAGGGGGCGCCGGGCCTCGCGCACGGCGGCGTGCTGGCCGCGGCGATGGACGAGGTCATCGGCATGTCCGTCTGGCTGTTCCAGCGCCCCTACGTCACCGGGCGGCTGGAGACCGACTATCTCGCGCCGGTCCCCGTGGGAACCACGCTGCACCTGCGCGCCTGGTGCACCGGCATGTCCGGCCGGAAGGCATATCTTGAAGCGGAGGGGCGGGCCGGCGCCCCGGACGGCCCGGTCGCCGTGCGCGCCGCCGCTCTCTTCATCGAGGTCGGCATGGAGCACTTCGCCGAGCACGGCGATGCCCAGGCCATCCTCGCCGAGCACCATGAGTACGAGGTGAATCCGTGACCCACCAGGTCGAGGTGCTGATCCACCGGCTCGACGCCGGACTGCCGCTGCCGTCCTACGCGCATCCGGGCGACGCCGGGGCGGACCTGCGCGCCGCGCAGGACGTCGAGCTGCTCCCCGGCGAGCGGGCCACCGTGGGCACCGGGGTGGCGATCGCCCTGCCCGACGGCTACGCCGCGTTCGTCCACCCGCGCTCCGGCCTGGCCGCCGAGCACGGCGTGACGATCGTGAACGCGCCGGGCACCGTCGACGCGGGCTACCGCGGCGAGATCCGGGTGACGCTGCTCAACACCGACGCCAAGGACGCGGTACGGCTGCGCCGGGGAGACCGGATCGCGCAGCTCGTCGTCCAGAAGGTGGAGCGGGCCGCGTTCTACGAGGTGGACCGGTTGCCCGGATCGGCGCGCGGCGCCGGCGGGTTCGGGTCCACGGGCCGCTGACGTCTCAGCGGCCGCTGACATTCCAAGGAGCGTGAGGAAGATGTTCGGACGTCGCCGTCGCGAGGAGACCCCGGCCGCCGCCGTCGAGGAGGTCGCGCAGGCCCCGGCCCGCGACTCCGGCCCGTGGGACTCCGGGGAGCCGCACCCCGAGCGGGAGCGGGTCGACCTCGGCGGGTTGCGGGTGCCGGTCGGCCCCGGCTTCGAGATCCAGCTGAACCTGGCCGGCGACCGCATCGTGGGCGCGGTCGTGCTGGCCGAGGAGAGTGCGCTGCAGGTGCAGGCCTTCGCGGCGCCCAAACGGAACGGCATCTGGGACGAGGTCCGGGCCGAGCTGGCCGCGGCGGTCAAGAGCGCCGGCGGCACGGCGGAGGAGCGGCAGGGGCCGTTCGGCACCGAGCTGGCCGCGAAGGTCCCGGGCGAGGGCGGCCCGCAGCCGGTCCGCTACCTCGGGATCGACGGGCCGCGCTGGTTCCTCCGGGCGGCGGTCAGCGGGCGCGCCGCGCTGGACGCCGGCGCCGCCGGGATCCTCGAGGACGTCGTGCGCGACATCGTGGTGGTCCGCGGTGACGAGCCCATGCCCCCGCACGAGTCGATCGAGCTGCGCCTGCCCCCCGAGGCCAGGCAGGCGATGGACCGGCAGGCGGAGGCGGGGAAGCCCGACCTCAACCCGTTCGAGCGCGGCCCGGAGATCGCCGAGCTCCGCTGACGACCCGGCGACGCCCTGCCGGGGAACCGCCGGGAACCGCCGCCTGCCGCCGACCGCCACCGGTCCGGGGGCAGCTCCCCGGCAGGGCGGATCGCGTACCCTGAGGCGATATGCGGGTTAAGGAGAAGGCGTGAGTTCGCAGGAGCCGCACAGACGGGGCGGGTTGCGGGGCTTCTTCCGGCGGCTGGCGACGAGCCAGGCCGAGCTGGAGGCGGACGAGCTGCGCCAGGAGCTCGACCGGGAGGAGGGCGCGACGCCCATCGCCGCGTGTGCCGGACGCCGCCGGTTCTGCGTGACCGGTACACTGCGGACGGTGACCCTCAGGCCGAGGGGCGGCGCGCCCGCGCTCGAGGCGGAGCTCTACGACGGCTCGGACGTGATCGACCTGATCTGGCTCGGGCGCCGGCGGATCGCCGGGATCGAGCCGGGCCGGATGGTGCTGGCCGAAGGGCTCGTCAGCCTGCAGGACGGCCGGAAGGTGATGTTCAACCCGCGTTACGAGCTCCGCCCTACCGGCGGGGTGTGAGGGGACAGATGGGCCCGGAACCGGCAAGTGGGAAAACGGTGAAAGAGCAGATGACCACCACCGAGCAGGACGCGCACGACACGGTGGAGGCCGCGATCCGGTCCCAGCTCGCCAAGGCGTTCGGCGGGATCCGGGGCGTGATCGAGGCGGCCGTGCCCACGGCCGTCTTCACCGTCATGTGGATCGCCACGTCCCGGTTGCAGCTCTCGCTGATCGTCAGCGCCTCCACGGCGGTGGTCCTGCTGGTGGCCCGGCTGGTCCAGCGCTCCACCCCGCAGTATGTGATCAACAGTCTGATCGGCATCGGCATCGGCTGGTTCTTCGCGTCTCGCACCGGCGAGGCCAAGGACGTCTACCTGCCCGGCATCCTCTACAACGCGGGCTACTCCGTGGCGATGCTCATCTCGATCGTCACCCGCTGGCCGGTGGTCGGCTTCCTGATCGGCTCGGTCACCGGCGACCCGACGGCCTGGCGC
Source organism: Planomonospora parontospora (assembly GCA_014647935.1). Lineage (GTDB taxonomy): Bacteria > Actinomycetota > Actinomycetes > Streptosporangiales > Streptosporangiaceae > Planomonospora > Planomonospora parontospora. Next base: position 151,240 of record BMQD01000017.1, on the reverse strand, counting down.
AGCGACCCGGCCGTCGTGAAGCTCTGTTCCCGGCTCACCTGGCTGCTGATGATCCCGTGCGTGGTCCGGGTGGCCGTGCAGGCGCCGGTCTACTTGATCGGCGGGAACGACGCGGTGGCCGAGCTGGGCATCCTCAAGATCGTGATGGGCTGGCCGCTGCAGATCGCCGCCCTGGGCGCCATGGTGTGGCTGCTGGCCCGCGGGCGCACCCCGGTCCGGCCCGCCGCCTCCTGACCGGCGGTCTCCCGGGCCGATCGGGGTCTCCGGCCGGAGGTCCCGCCTCCCGCCGCAAGAGCGGGGGCGGGCCGTACGGCGCTCAGTGGCGGGAGAGCAGCCGGGCGAGCTCCTCCTCGACCTCCTGGCTGGCCACGAACATCAGCTCGTCGCCGGCCTCCAGCGGGTCGTCGGCGCTGGGGACCAGCACCCGGCCCTCGCGCAGGATCGCGACCAGGGCGGTGTCGGCCGGCCACGGCACCGAGCCGGCGCGCTGGCCGACCACCGGGGCGTCCTCGGGAAGGGTCAGCTCGACCAGGTTGGCCTGGCCCTGGCGGAAGGTCATCAGGCGGACCAGGTCGCCGACGCTCACCGCCTCCTCGACCAGGGCGCTGAGCAGGCGCGGGGTGGAGACGGCGACGTCCACGCCCCAGGACTCGTTGAACAGCCACTCGTTCTTCGGGTGGTTGATCCGGGCGACCACGCGCGGCACGCCGTACTCGGTCTTGGCCAGGAGCGAGACGACGAGGTTGACCTTGTCGTCACCGCTGGCGGCGACCACGACGTGGCAGTCGGCCAGGCCGGCCTCGTCCAGGGAGGAGATCTCGCAGGCGTCGGCGAGCAGCCACTCCGCCCGCGGCACTGAGTCGATCTTGATGGCCTTGGGGTCGACGTCGATGAGCAGGACCTGGTGGCCGTTCTCCAGGAGCTCGGCGGCGATGGAGCGGCCGACGGCCCCGGCGCCCGCGATGGTGACACGCATCAGTGCTCCTCCTCCGGTGCGGCGGACAGCACCTTGTTGATGCGGTCCATGTCGCTTCCGGCCGCCATGACGTGCAGGATGTCGCCCTCCTGGACCATGGAGTCGTGCCGGGGCAGCAGCGTCTCGCCCATGCGGTTGACGAACGCCAGGCGGGTCCCGGCGGCCTCCTCCAGGTCCCTGGTCCTGGTGCCGATCCAGCCGGGATGGTAGGCCACCTCGGCCAGCACGATCGTCCCGGTGGGGTCGCGCCAGAGCGGCTCGGCGCCCTCGGGCAGCACCCGGCGGAGGATCTGGTCGGCGGTCCAGCGGACCGTGGCGACGGTGGGGATGCCCAGCCGCTGGTAGACCTCGGCCCGGCGGGAGTCGTAGATGCGGGCCACCACGTTGTCGACGCCGAACGTCTCGCGCGCGACCCGGGCGGAGATGATGTTGGAGTTGTCGCCGCTGCTCACCGCCACGTAGGCGCCGGCCGACTCGATGCCGGCCTCCTCCAGGACGTCCCGGTCGAACCCGATCCCGGTGACCCGCCGCCCGCGGAACCCGGCCCGCAGCCGGCGGAACGCCTGCGGATCCCGATCGATGATCGCGACCGAGTGGCCGCCGTCCTCCAGGATGTGCGCCAGGGTGGAGCCCACCCGGCCGCACCCCATGATCACAATATGCATGCTCCCCCGCCGATCGGCTCGAGGCGGATCTTGTCTCCGGTGTACCCAGTCAGTATGGCCCGCTCCGGGGGCGTCGCGTGAGGGGACGGAGCCGGAGGGGACTAGCATCGTCAGACGTGCCGAAAGCGACGGACCTGACTAAACGCCTGTTCATCGGGCGTGCACTGCGCAGCACCCAGTTGCACGAGCAACTGCTGCCGAAGCGTCTCGCGCTGCCGGTCTTCGCCAGCGACGCCCTCTCCTCGGTGGCCTACGCCCCGCAGGAGATCCTCGTCATCCTCTCCCTCGCGGGCCTGTCGTTCTACAACTTCAGCCCCTGGGTCGCGGGCGGCGTCGTGGTGGTGATGCTGACGGTCGTCGCGTCCTACCGGCAGAACGTGCACGCCTACCCCAGCGGGGGCGGCGACTACGAGGTGGCCACCGTCAACCTCGGCCGGAACGCGGGCCTCACGGTCGCCAGTGCGCTCATGGTCGACTACGTCCTCACGGTCGCCGTCTCGGTGGCCAACGGCGTCGACTACGTCGGCGCGACGATCCCGTACGTCGCGACGCACAAGCCGCTGGTGGCGATCCTCATCGTCGCCGTGCTCACGCTCGTGAACCTGCGCGGCATCCGCGAGTCGGGCGTGGCCTTCGCCGTCCCCACCTACGCGTTCATGGCCGCGGTCCTCGTCATGGTCGGCTACGGCTTCTTCCGGCTGTTCGTCCTCGGCGACGAGCTGCGCGCGCCCACCGCGGACTATCAGATCGTCGCCGAGCAGACCAACCTCACCTCCTTCGCCGCGGCCTTCCTGATCCTGCGCGCTTTCTCCTCCGGCTGCGCCGCGCTGACCGGCGTCGAGGCGATCAGCAACGGCGTGCCCGCCTTCCGCAAGCCCAAGAGCCGCAACGCGGCCAGGACGCTGCTCATGATGGGCCTGATCTCGGTGACCATGTTCACCGGCATCATCACGCTGGGGCTGGCCTCCGGCGTCAAGGTCGCCGAGCCCGCCTACGCCCACCGCGACGTGATCATCGACGGCCACCCCGCCGGATTCGACTACCACCAGCAGCCGATCATCGCGCAGGTGTCCGAGGCGGTCTTCGGCAGCGGATCGCTGCTGTTCTTCGCCATCTCCGGGGTCACCGCTCTGATCCTGTTCCTGGCCGCGAACACCGCCTTCAACGGTTTCCCGGTGCTCGGCTCGATCCTCGCGCAGGACCGCTTCCTGCCCCGCCAGCTGCACACCCGGGGCGACCGGCTGGCCTTCTCCAACGGCATCCTCATCCTGGCGGCCGGGGCCTGCCTGCTGCTGTGGGGCTTCCAGGCCGATGTCAGCCGCCTGCTGAACCTCTACATCGTCGGCGTCTTCGTCTCCTTCACCCTCAGCCAGATCGGCATGGTCCGGCACTGGACCCGGGAGATGCGGACCCAGACCGAGCTGAAGGCCCGGCTGCACATGCAGCGCTCGCGGGCGATCAACTTCTTCGGCGGCGTCATGACCGGCCTGGTGCTGGTGGTCGTGCTGCTGACCAAGTTCACCCACGGCGCGTGGATCGTCTGCGTGGCGATGCCGGTGCTGTTCGCGATGATGAAGGGCATCCACCGCCACTACGAGAAGGTGGCCCGGGAGCTCGCCGTCGACGAGGACGCCGAGATCGACGAGTCGATGCTGCCCGCGCGCAACCACGCCGTCGTGCTCGTCTCGAAGATCCACAAGCCGACCCTGCGCGCCCTCGCCTACGCCCGCGCCACCCGGCCCTCGACGCTGGAGGCGGTCACCGTGGGCGTGGAGGGATCGGAGGCCCGGGCGCTGCAGGAGGAATGGGAGCGGCGGGGCATCCCGGTGCCGCTGAAGACGCTCGACTCGCCCTACCGGGAGATCACCCGGCCGATCCTGGAGTACGTCAAGTCGCGGCGCCGGCGCTCCCCGCGGGACGTGGTGAGCGTCTACATCCCCGAGTACGTGGTCGGCAGCTGGTGGGAGCACATCCTGCACAACCAGAGCGCGCTGCGGCTCAAGGGCCGCCTGCTCTTCCAGCCCGGCGTGATGGTCATCAGCGTGCCCTGGCAGCTGCACTCCTCCGACCGGCTCAAGGGCCGTCCCGAGCCCTTCGCCGCCGGTGCGGTGCGCCGGCCCCGGCGCAAGGCGGCGCGACACGACGACGGCACGGCATAACCTTGCGGGTGGCTCTGCGACGCAGGGGAGGCTCGAGAAGGACAGGACGGGACATGGGGACGACGGCGATCGAACTGACGGTGGGCCCGGTGGCGCACGGCGGCTGGTGCGTGGCCCGCCACGAGGGCCGGGTGGTCTTCGTACGGCACGCCCTCCCCGGGGAGCGCGTGCTCGCCGAGGTCACCGAGGAGACGGCCCGGTTCCTGCGGGCCGACGCCGTGGAGGTCCTCGACGCCTCTCCCGACCGGGTGGTCCCGCCCTGCCCCTTCGCCGGTCCCGGCCGCTGCGGCGGCTGCGACTGGCAGCACGCCTCCCTGGAGGCGCAGCGCCGGCTGAAGACCGACGTGGTGGCCGAGCAGCTGCGCCGGCTGGCCGGGATCGAGTGGAAGGGCGAGGTCGAAGAGGTCCCGGGCGCGCCCGACGGCCTCGGCTGGCGCACCCGCGTGCAGTTCGCCGTGGACCGCGACGGCGCGCTCGGCCTGCGCCGCCACCGCTCCCACGACATCCAGCACGTGGACGCCTGCCTGATCGCCCACCCCGAGGTGGAGAACGTCGGCGCCGAGGTCATGAACTGGCGGGGCGCCTCCTCGGTGGAGGTCATCGCCTCCTCCACGGGGGACCAGGCCGTCGTGGTGGCGCCCAAGCCGCGCCGTACGGTGGCCGTGCCCGACCTCGACGAGAGCGTGGCCGTCTTCGTCGACGAGGGCAAGGGCCGCTCCCGGTCGGTCCACGGGCCGGGCCACCTGACCGAGAAGGTCGGCGACCGCGAGTTCCGCATCACCGGCAGCGGCTTCTGGCAGGTCCACCCGAGCGCCGCCGCCACCCTGAACGCGGTCGTCATGGAGTTCGCCGACCCGAAGCCCGGGGAGTGGGCCCTCGACCTCTACTGCGGCGTCGGCCTGTTCGCCGCCGGCCTGGCGGAGGCGGTCGGTCCCGACGGGGCGGTGTTCGGCGTCGAGTCCGAGACCGTCGCCGTCCGCGACGCCGAGCGCAACCTGCGCGACCTGCCGCAGGCGCGCTTCGCCCGGGGATACGTGGAGAGCGCCCTGGACCGCCACCGCATCGAGAAGGCCGACCTGGTCGTCGTCGACCCGCCCCGCGCGGGCCTGGGCCGGGAGGTCGTCGACCGCGTCGCCGGCCTGGAGGCCTCCCGGATCGTCTACGTCTCCTGCGACCCCGCCACGCTCGCCCGCGACCTCGCCTGGTTCGCCGAGCGCGGCTACCGCCTGGCCGAGCTGCGCGCCTTCGACGCCTTCCCGATGACCCACCACGTGGAGTCCGTGGCGCTGCTGGTCCCCGGCACGGCCTGACCTCCCCTGCGGCCTCTCCCCGGGGCCCGGAGGGGTCTCAGATCAGGTCCTGGAGCGGTGCCCGGGGGACGGAGCGGTCGCAGAGCGGGTCCTGGCGGCAGGTCCTAGAGGGGAGGGGCCGCCAGCAGCCGGGCGACCTCGGGGGCGGGCACGGCGCCCCGGGTGGAGATCCAGGCCAGGTCGTGGCGGGCGGCGAAGCCGGCGAGCTTGCGGGCGTCGGCGGGCGAGAGGTCCGACGGGCCGGCCAGCACGGGCGTCAGGGCGATGCGCCTCCACGCCGAGCGCTCGCCCAGGGCCCGGGCGATCTGCGGCTGGGCGGCCCGCACCGCGGCGGCGACGGGACGCAGCCGGTTGCGCCCCGGAGCCGCGGGGCGCAGCGGCACCATGAGGTTGACCGCGGTGATCCGGGCGCCCGCCTCGCGGGTGGTGCGGAGCATCAGCTGGTCCTGCGGGGACAGGCCCCTCCCGGTCAGCGGGAGGGTGAAGCTCACCGCGAGGGGCCGGCCCCGGCCCGCCGTCTCCCGCTGGAGCGCCGAGATCGCCGCGGCGCGGCGCCGTACGGCCTCGTGGTCGGCGGAGTCGCGGACCTCGAAGTCGATGTGGGCGACGTCGAAGACTCCCACGACCTGGCGGTAGGCGGCGGCCAGGCGGTCGGGCAGGGGGCAGGCCGAGGCGAGCTCCCGCCCGGCGGAGCCGCCGAAGGCCAGACCGGCGTCGCCCCCGGCCGTCCGCAGCCGGCCCAGCCGGTTGGCGACCGGGTTGACCCCCTGGTCCTGGTGGCCGCCCCAGCGGGGGGTGCAGCCGTCCTGCCCGGCGGTGAGGTGGCCGAGCGTGAACCAGCGCCCACCGCTCTGCCGGGCGGCCCGGGGCAGGTGGAAGAAGGGGTCGTGGACCGCGTCGACGAACGTCACGAAGCCGGACGGGCCGGCCGCGGGGGAGGGAACGGCCGGTGCGTCCGTCCGCCCGGAGGCGGTGCGGGCGGCGGGCAGCGGGGCCACCGCCTTGGCCCGCGCGGGCCGACCCCACTCGCCGGTCTCGGTGGGCAGGAGCCAGAGCGCGGCGCCGGTCACGGTGGCGAGCGCTCCCGAGGCCAGCACGATGAGGGCACGGGGCGGGGTGCCCGGCTCGCGGGCGTGGCGAGCGGAGGAGCGGTCTGTCGCCACGGACATGTGATCCACCCTCTCGACGACACCAGGTGATCGCTCAGGGTATCCGGGCGAACACCTACGGCATTCGGGGTTCGAACGTTAGCAAGGCGGCGTGCCGCGGCGCGAGCTTTCGGCGGATGACGGGCGGGGCGGCCGGATAATGGGGTCCATGAAGTTGAGGATCTTCACTGAACCGCAGCAGGGCGCCACCTACGAGGAGCTGCTGGTGGTCGCGCGGACCTCGGAGCGGCTGGGGTTCGACGCCTTCTTCCGCTCCGACCACTACATGCGGATCGGGGCGGGCGACCCCGGCCCCGGATCCACCGACGCCTGGGTGACCCTCGCGGGCCTGGCGAGGGAGACCTCCACCATCAGGCTCGGCACGCTGGTCACCCCGGCGACCTTCCGGCTGCCCGGACCGCTGGCGATCAGCGTGGCCCAGGTCGACCGGATGAGCGGCGGCCGGGTCGAGCTGGGCATGGGCACCGGCTGGTTCGACGCCGAGCACTCCGCGTACGGCATCCCGTTCCCGCCGGTCGGCGAGCGCTTCGCCCGGTTCGAGGAGCAGCTGGAGATCCTCACCGGGCTGTGGACCACTCCCGCGGGCAAGACGTTCTCCTTCGAGGGCGCCCACTACCGGCTCGCCGACTCGCCCGCGCTGCCCAAGCCCGCGCAGAGCCCGAGGCCGCCGATCATCATCGGCGGGTTCGGCGCCCGGCGCACCCCGCGGCTGGCCGCGCGCTTCGCCGACGAGTACAACGTGCCGTTCCGCACGCCGGAGGACACCGCCGCGGCATTCGGGCGGGTCCGCGAGGCGTGCGAGGAGGCGGGCCGCTCCCCGATGGTGCTCTCGGCCGCGCAGACCGTCTGCGTGGGCGCCGACGAGGCGGAGCTCGCCCGCCGGGCCGCGGCGACCGGTCAGGACCTCGCCGCGCTGCGCGCCGGGGGGCTGGCGGGCACCCCCGCGGAGGTGGTGGAGAAGATCGGCAGGTTCGCGGAGCTGGGCGCCGAGCGCATCTACCTGCAGCTGCTGGACCTGGACGACCTGGAGCACCTGGAGCTCATCGCCGCCGAGGTGATGCGTCAGGTCTGACCGCGGTCGCCCGCGGACGGCCCGGCGCGGCCGGGAGCCGGGACCACCCGGCCGCCACCCGGTCGTGCCGGGCCGTCGTCCGTCCGTCCCGCCGTCCGGCTGTCGACCGGCAGCCCGCGTCGCCCGGTCGCTCCGGCCGTTAACCGATGGCCCGGCGAATCGGACATGCGGCAGACTGTCCCGGGTGTTGCTCACCATCTCCACGACCGTACGGCCCGCCACCGACCTCGGCTTCCTGCTGCACAAGCACCCGGACCGGGTCCAGGAGTTCGGCCAGTCGTACGGCACGGCCCGCGTCTTCTACCCGGAGGCGAGCGAGGAGCGCTGCACCGCGGCGCTGATGCTCGACGTCGACCCGGTCCGCCTGGTGCGCTCGCGCGGCAGATCCACCCCCGACTACGCGCTGGGCCAGTACGTCAACGACCGGCCCTACGCCGCCTCGTCGCTGCTGGCCGGGGCGCTGGCGGACGTCTTCCGCACCGCGCGCACCGGACGCTGCGCGAGCCGTCCCGAACTCGCGGCCGGGCCCATCCCCCTGGAGATCACGCTTCCCGCCCTGCCCTGCCGGGGCGGCCCCGAGCTGGCGCACCGCCTGTTCGAGCCGCTGGGCTGGGAGGTCGAGGCGCGGGCCGTACCGCTGGACGAGGGCTTCCCCGAGTGGGGGGACTCCCGCTACGTGCGGCTGTCGCTGCGCGGCGAGGTCCGGCTGGCCGACGCGCTCAACCAGCTCTACGTGCTGCTGCCCGTCCTGGACGACGCCAAGCACTACTGGATCGCCTCCGACGAGGTGGACAAGCTCATCCGCGCCGGCGAGTCCTGGCTGGCCGCCCACCCGGAGAGGGGACTGATCACCCGACGCTACCTCGGGCGCCGCTGGGCGCTGACCCGGACGGCCTTCGCCCGCCTGGCCGAGCTCGGCGACGACGTGGAGGAGGAGCTGGAGCCCCCCGTCGAGGAGGAGACCGCCGCGTTCGGGGCCCCGGAGGACCCGGACGCCGGGCCCGCGGAGGCGCCGCCCGGCGGAACGGCCCCGCCTGACGGAACGGCCCCGCCCGGGGAGGACGCCGTGGAGGACGCCGTGTCCGAGGGGACCGCCCTACCCGCGCAGGGCGATCCCGTCGATGACGGGAACGGGCCGGAGGCCGGGGGCAGGAGGCCGCTGAACGTCCTGCGCCGGGAGGCCGTGCTCGCCGTACTGGGCGAGCTGGGCGCGCGCACGGTCATCGACCTGGGCTGCGGGACCGGCCAGCTGGTCGGGGCGCTGCTGGCGGACCCGTCGTTCACCAGGGTCGCCGGGGCGGACGTGTCGTCCCAGGCGCTCGCCGTCGCCGCTCGCAAGCTGCGGCTGGACCGCATGCCCGACCGCCAGAGGGCGCGGCTGGAGTTGTTCCAGGGGGCGCTGACCTACACCGACGACCGGTTCTCCGGCTACGACGCCGCCGTCCTCATGGAGGTCGTCGAGCACGTCGACCCGCCGCGCCTGGCCGCCCTCGAACGCGTGGTCTTCGGCGCCGCCCGGCCCGGCCACGTGATCGTGACGACGCCCAACGCCGAGTACAACGTCCGCTACGAGTTCCTGACGGGCATGCGCCACCCCGACCACCGCTTCGAGTGGACCCGGGCCGAGTTCGCCGCCTGGGCGGAGCGGGTCTGCGCCGAGTACCGCTGCACCGTCGCGTTCCGGTCCGTCGGGGACGACGACCCCGAGGTCGGCCCGCCCACGCAGCTGGCCGTCTTCACCCTGGGAGGGACGGAATGACCGAGGAGAACGCCGCTCTCACGGGCGGAGAGGGACCGGCGGCCGAGGCCGCGGGGCAGGAGGGGAGGGGCGGAGTGACCAGGATCGCCGTGCCGGAGATGTCGCTGGTCGTGCTCGTCGGGGTGTCCGGGAGCGGGAAGTCGACCTTCGCGCGCCGGCACTTCGCGCCGACCCAGGTGGTCTCCTCGGACTTCTGCCGCGGCCTGGTGGCCGACGACGAGAACGACCAGGCGGCCACCCCGGACGCCTTCGACGTGCTCCACTACATCGTGCGCACCCGGCTGCGCCGCGGCCTGCTCACGGTCGTGGACGCCACCAACGTGCAGTGGGAGGCCCGCAAGCAGCTCGTCGACCTGGCCAAGGCGGAGAACGTCCTGGTCGACGCGATCGTCCTGGACGTCCCCGAGGAGGTCGCGATCGCGCGCAACGAGACCAGGCCCGACCGCGACTTCGGACCGCAGGTGGTCCGGCGGCAGCGCAAGGACCTGCGGCGCTCCCTGGGGAAGATCTCCCGCGACGGCTTCCGCCGCGTGCACGTGCTGCGCGGCGCCGACGAGATCGAGGCCGCCGAGGTCGTCACGGAGCGGGCGTGGACCGACCGGCGCGAGCTGACCGGGCCGTTCGACATCATCGGCGACGTGCACGGCTGCCGCGCCGAGCTGGAGGCGCTCCTGCGCGAGCTGGGCTGGCAGGTCGGGCCGGACGGCGCGACCCACCCCGAGGGCCGCACCGCGGTGTTCGTCGGCGACCTGGTGGACCGCGGCCCCGACACGCCGGGCGTGCTCCGCCTGGTCATGGGCATGGTCGCCGCAGGGACCGCGCTGTGCGTGTCGGGCAACCACGAGCAGAAGCTCGCCCGCGCGCTGAACGGGCGCAAGGTGCGGGTCGCGCACGGGCTGCAGGAGTCGCTGGACCAGCTCGCCGCCGAGCCCGAGGAGTTCCGGAAGGCCGCGCTGGAGTTCATGGACGGCCTGATCAGCCACTACCAGCTCGACGGGGGCAGGCTCGTCGTCGCGCACGCCGGGCTGAAGGAGGCCTACCACGGCCGCGCCTCCGGCCGGGTGCGCTCCTTCGCGCTGTACGGCGACACCACCGGCGAGACCGACGAGTACGGCCTGCCGGTCCGCTACCCCTGGGCACGGGAGTACCGCGGCCGGGCCATGGTCGTCTACGGGCACACGCCGGTCACCGAGCCCGAGTGGGTCAACAACACCATCTGCCTGGACACCGGCGTGGTCTTCGGCGGGCGGCTGACCGCGCTGCGCTACCCGAGCCGGGAGATCGTCTCGGTGCCCGCCGAGAAGGTCTGGTACGAGCCCGCCCGGCCGTTGGCCGCCCCCGGCCACGAGGCGGGCCGGCGGGACCCGGGTCTGCTCTCCATCGACGACGTGCGCGGCACCCGGCACGTCGAGGTGCGCCACGGCGGCGGCCGGATCAAGGTCAGGGAGGAGAACTCCGCCGCCGCGCTGGAGATCATGAGCCGGTTCGCGGTGGACCCGCGCTGGCTGGTCTACCTGCCGCCGACGATGGCCCCGCCGGAGACCTCCCGGCTGGACGGCTACCTGGAGCACCCGGCGGAGGCGTTCGCCGAGTTCGCGGCGGCCGGGGTGAGGCGGGTGGTGTGCGAGGAGAAGCACATGGGCTCGCGGGCGGTGGCCGTACTGGCCAGGACGCCCGAGGTCGCGGCGGCGCGCTTCGGCGTCGCGGACGGCAGCTCGGGCGCGGTGCACACCCGCACCGGCCGGCCGTTCTTCAGCGATCCCGCGGTCGCCGGGGAACTGGTGGACCGGCTCCGGCGGGTCTGCGCGCCGCTCATGGACGAGCTGGGCTCGGACTGGCTGGTCCTGGACGGCGAGCTGCTGCCGTGGTCGGCCAAGGCCGAAGGGCTGATCCGCAGCCAGTACGCGTCGGTGGGGGCCGCGGCCCGCACCGCGCTGCCGGAGGCGGTCGCGGCGCTGGAGGCCGCGGCCGGGCGGGGCCTGGACGTGGGCGGGGTGCTGGAGCGCACCCGGCGGCGGCTGGAGAACGCCGCCCGGTTCAGGGACGCCTACGCGCGCTACTGCTGGCCGGTGGCGGGGCTGGACGGCATCCGCCTGGCCCCGTTCCAGATCCTGGCCTGCGAGGGCCGGGCGACGGCCGTGACCGAGCCGCACCCGTGGCACCTGGAGATGCTGTCGCGGCTGGACGACCCGCTGATCGCGCCCACCCGGCACGTCTACGCCGACCTGGACTCGGCGGAGTCGAGAGAGGCGGCGACCGCGTGGTGGTCGGCGCTGACCGCCGAGGGCGGCGAGGGCATGGTGGTCAAGCCGGTCGCCGTGCCCGGCGGGCCGCCGGACCGGGCCGGGGAGACCGGGTCCGGGACGGACCCGGGTACGGATTCCGGGACCGGGGCCGATTCCGGGGTCCGGACCGGCGCGGATCCGGGGACGGAGCCGCCGCGTCGGGGGCAGGCGCGGCCGAGCCGGGTGCAGCCGGGGATCAAGGTGCGCGGCCGGGAGTACCTGCGGATCATCTACGGCCCCGACTACACCGAGAGCCTGGACGTGCTGCGCCACCGGTTCCTCGGCCGGAAGCGCTCCCTGGCGCTGCGCGAGCACGCGCTCGGGCTGGAGGCCCTGTCCCGGCTGGCCGGGGGCGAGCCGCTGTGGCGGGTCCACGAGGCGGTCTTCGCCGTGCTCGCGCTGGAGTCCGAGCCGGTGGACCCCCGGCTGTAGGGGTGTTCCGCGCCCGGGCGGACCGGGCCCCGGTCCTCGGACAGGGGTGTTCCGCACCCGGGTCTCGGGGCGGGCCGGGGGCGGGGATCCGCGGAGATCTCAGGCCCCCGGCTCCGCGGCCGATCCCGTGATCAGCGCCTTGACCGTGAGCACCTCCTCGCCCGGGGGCCCGGTCAGGCGGATCACGAGCTCCCAGACCCCTGCCATGGAGAAGAGCCCGCCCTCGGCCAGGAAGCGGCCGGGCTCCGGCTCCCGCGCGACGACCTCCGGCGTGGCGTGTCCCATCTCGGGCATCACGGCCGACAGCACGACGGTGTCCGCGTCGCCCGAGTCCAGCACCACCTCGACCGCGCCCTTCCCGGCCACCGGTTCGCCGATCAGCACGGTCACGGCGTAGCGCGTCCCCGCGACGGTCAGCCGGAGGGGCTCGTCGCCGCCCCGGCCGAGGACGAAGAACGCCGCGGCGGCCACCACCAGGCAGACGGCGGCGACGAGGGCACGCCTCATCGGGTCGCCTCCGGCGCTGTGACGTCGACGGTGAACGGCACGGTGACGATCCGGTCGCCGGTGGCGTACTGCGCCCAGGCGAGGTAGCGCCCCGCGGCGGGGAAGCCGAAGGTGAAGCGGAGCCTGCCGCTCCCGGCCGAGCCCATCTCGTGCACGTGCCCCAGGAAGGCCCCGTCGTGGCTCCGTACGATCAGGTGGCCCGCCATGCCGAGCCAGGGGCGCACGGCGCCCGAGGTCTCGACCTCGATCGTCGCGGGGCGCCCGGCGACGGGAACGGCCGGGTGCAGCCGCGGCGGGCCCGGCCGGCCGGCGGGCCCGGCCGGGGAGGGCTCGGCGGAGGCGGTTGCGGAGGGGGTTTCGGCTGGGGAGGGCTCGGTGGCCGCGGACTCGGCGGGGGAGGTCTTGGCGGGGGAGGGCTCACCGCCGACGGTGAACTCGCCGGTGACGAGCTGCCCGCCGGAGTCCTGACGCTCCAGCTCGGCGTAGGCCAGATGGCGGCCCGGCCGCGCCGCCCGCATCCTGACCTCCAGCCGTCCGGGAGCCGTCCGCAGCGGATGCACGTGGTGGAAGGCCCGCCCGTCCTCGCTGGTGACGACCAGGTGGGCCAGTGCCTCGTGGTGCACGGCCAGGTCGTCCAGCGGCAGGCCGGTGGACCCGTCGACGAGGTCGATCCGCAGGGTGAACTCCTCTCCCGCCACCGGGCGGGCGGGGACCGTCGCCACCCGGCCCTGCGCGAACGGCCGCCCCTGCACCCCGGCCTCGGCCGTGGGGGCGGCACCGTCCGGCGGGCTCGGCGGCAGCCACGGTTCGAGCACCACGACCGCGAAGGCGATCGTCAGCCCCACCGCGGCGCCCCCGGCCAGCAGCATCGCCGGTCTCGGCCGGGACAGCGCCCCGGTGAGCAGACCGCCCACCAGCAGCAGCCCCGCCGTGAACAGCCCCCCGTAGATCAGCGGCTCCCAGACCGACGCGCGCTCCACCAGGACGCGGAACGGCACCACGGCGACCTCGTCCCCGGCGCGCAGCCGGAGCTCGTGGGGGCCGGCGCGCTCCACCCACAGCGGCGTGTACCGGGGCTCCCGCCCCGCGTGCGCCGTACCGGTCACCGTACGGCCGTCGGCGACCGAACGGAGCTCCAGGGCGACGGGCAGGCCGGTGACCGGCTGGTAGGCGACGACGCCGATCCGCAGCTCGCCCGGCACCCGCTCCACCCCCTCGACCACCACGGTGAGCTCGGTGCCGGCGATCGTCTGGGCCACCCGCAGGTCCGCCCCGGCCGCCACCACGTGGGCCTCGGCCGGAACCGGCCGCACCAGCACGAGGACGGCGGCCAGGCAGGCGGCCCACACCGGGAGCAGGCGCACCGCGCGGACCCGTCCCGGGGACGGACGCGCCACACTGGGCGGCGCCGGGAGCGGGCGCACCGCACGGGCCCGCGCCGGGTCCCGCCGCATCACGTCCGGCGGGCTTCGGGCAGGAACAGCACCCCGAGCGCCAGGCCGATCAGCCCGGCCACGGCCGGCGCGCCGGTCCACAGCTCGGGTACGGCGGGCAGCCCACCGCCCGCCGCCGACGCGACCACGATGAACAGCGACCAGGTCACCAGGGCCGACAGCCCGGCGAACGCCCAGTAGGCGGCCCGCCGCTCCGCCGACGGGCGCAGCCACCGGATCAGCAGGTCGCTCGCGACGCCGGCGGCGACGAAGGAGAGCAGGATCGGCAGGTTCTCGAACGCCGTCTGCGCCCCCGGCATCAGCACGCCCACCGTGAACAGGACCGTCACGCTGCCGAAGGGCAGCTGCCACCTGCGGACCAGCAGCAGCACGGGGGCGAGCAGCACGACGTTGGTGATGACGATCGAGGCCGCCAGGTCGCTCGCGCCCCCGCCGTCCGTGCTGGAGAACGCGTCCACGACGTGGGCCGCGCCGTACTGCATGGCGTTGCCGTACGACACGAACAGCGAGACCAGGGTGGTCGCGAACGCCAGGCCGAGCAGCGCGGGCAGCAGCCTGCCGAGCGAGGGGCGCTCGCCCACGTCGGGGGCGCGCCAGGCGGAACGCAGCGGCGTGGTGATGATCAGCGACATCGTCGCGATCAGCCCCAGGTGGGAGGGGCTGAACAGGATGTCGATGTCCGTCTCGATGCCGAGGAACGTGTGCCACATCATGTCGGCGAAGCCGAAGGCGGCGAACGCGGGCACCGCGACGAGGCCCGCGAGGTATCCCATCGGCACGGCCGCCAGCCCCTGCCGGCCGGTCCTGGTGCCGCGCAGCACCTGCCAGATGATCCAGCCGGAGACCGCGGCGAACCCCGAGTAGAACACCGCGTGCCAGGGGGTGAAGAACGTCTCGAGCTCCGCCAGGTTGCTGTGCGCCCAGGCGTCGATCATCAGGCCGATGCCGAACCAGACCCCCAGCAGCGCCGTGACCATGTCCGTCCGGGGGGCCACCCACTCCCGCGGCTCCCCCGAATCCGCCAACAACCGCCGTACGTCCACGCCAACCACAGCCACCGTCGGGCTCCCTTCGTCGGATGGCATTCTGCTCCCCGGGCGGACCCCCGGGAAGCCGGGCAGCCCCCCTCCCGCCGGTGCGGTTAACCGCACCCGGGCGTCGCCGGCCGCGCCTAGGCGTTCAGGTAGCGGAGCACCGCCAGCACCCGGCGGTGGTCGTGCGGGCCGGCCTCCAGCCCGAGCTTGCCGAAGATGTTCGTGCAGTGCTTCTCCACCGTGCGCTCCGCGATGGCCAGCCGCTCGGCGATGGCCAGGTTCGTCCGGCCCTCCGCCATCAGCCGGAGCACGTCCCGCTCGCGCCCGGTGAGCTGGATCAGCGGATCGTCGGGCTGCCGGTGCCGGCTCACCAGCTGCTCGACCACCACGGGATCCAGCGCGGAACCGCCGGAGCCCACCCGGCGGATCGCCGCGGCGAACTCGGCGAGGTCCGACACCCGGTCCTTGAGCAGGTAGCCGACGCCCTCGACACCGCCGCCGAGCAGTTCGACCGCATAGCTCACCCGCACGTACTGCGAGAGCACGAGCACGCCGATCTCCGGGTGGCGCCGGCGCAGGGTGAGCGCCGCCCGCAGCCCCTCGTCGGTATGCGTGGGCGGCAGGCGGATGTCGAGGACGGCGACGTCGGGACGGTCCCCGCCGACCAGCGCCAGCAGCTCCTCGGCGTCGTCCACGGCCGCCGCCACCTGGAATCCCGCCTCGGTCAGCAGCCGGGCCATGCCCTCCCGGAAGAGGGCGGAATCCTCGCAGATCGCTACTCGCACGGCATCGTCACCCGGAGCACCGTTCCCCCTCCCCGCCGGCTGTCGAGCCGGAGACTGCCGCCGTTGGCCTCGGCGCGGTGGGAGAGCCCCCGGAGCCCGGAGCCGCGCGCCGGGTCGGCGCCCCCGCGGCCGTCGTCGCCGATCTCGACCACGAGGCGGCCTTCGCTCCGCGCCAGCCGCACCCACGCGCGGCCCGCCCGCGCGTGCTTCGTCACGTTCGCCAGCGCTTCGTTGACGATGTAGTAGGCCGCGCTCTCGACCGCCGCGGGCAGCGGCTCCACCATGCCGATCACGCACTCGACGGGGACGGGCGTGACGGCGGCGAGCTCCTTCACCGCTCCCGGGAGCCCGCGCTCGGTGAGCACCGGAGGATGGATCCCGTGGCTGACGGCGCGCAGATCGTCGAGCGCCGCCAGCACGGAGGCCTTCGCCTCGCCGATCAGCCCGTCCCTCCTGCCGGAGTGAGCGGTGGCCTCGGCGAGCCCGAGCGTCATCGCCACCGACAGCAGCCTCTGCTGCACGCCGTCGTGCAGGTCGCGCTCGATCCTGCGGCGTTCCGCCTCGCCCCACCGGAGCATCCGGGCCCGCGACGCCGCGAGCTGCCGCAGCCGCGCCTTCAGATCGGCGGTGAGCCGTTCGTTCTCCAGCGCGAGCGAGGCGGCCGCGCACGCCGCCTCGACGAGCAGCGGCTGCTCCAGCAGCGCGGCGTCGTGCAGCAGTACGGCGAGCCGGGCCCCGCCCCGGTCCACCCGGGTCATCACCCGGCCGTCCTCCTTCGGCGGGAGTTCGACGGGGCTGCCCTCGGCGTCGACGTACCGGTCCTGGCCGGCCGTCCAGTAGCCGACGCGCAGCGTGGGGTCGTGCAGCACCGCCGCCAGCTCGCCCTCCAGGTCGCCGGGCTGCTTCCCGCCCCTGAGCCGCACCACGAGGTCCGCCACCCGGCCGCGGTCGATCCCGCGCCGGATCAGGCTGCCCAGGTAGGCGAGCGGAACCGCGATGAACGCTCCGAACATGGCGTAGACGAACAGCGGCTGCGTTCCCCAGCCCCAGCCGGCCGCCACGTGATCGGCCACGAACGCGACCGTGGCGATCAGCGAGGCGGCCGCGACCGGGGTGACCGCGCGCCGCTGGGCGGCGCTCCCCTCACGCCACCGCGCCACGGACAGGCCCACCACCAGGGCGCCCGTGACGACGACCGTCTGCCACCGGACCCCGTCGACGAGGAGAGCGACCGACCCGAGCGGCTCCGGGGGATCGGTGCGGACCGCCACGGACGCCCCCGGGAGCACCACCGACTCGGCGTAGGCGACGCCGACGACGACCCTGGACGGCAGGCCGTCGAGCCGGCCGGTGGGGTAGGCCAGGAACAGGTGGCAGGCCAGGCCCGCCCACAGCCCGCAGGCGCCCAGCCAGACCACGAACGGCGCGGGCGCCCCGTCGCCGATCAGGAGCTGCTGGGGGATCCACGCGATCCCGACGGCGGCCATGAGCGGGCCGACCCGGTTGCGCGGATGGAGCCGCCAGGCCACGATCCCCGTGCCGAGGAACGACGCCCCCACCACGGCCCCGAGCGCCCACAGCGGATCGCGGCGCGCCTCCGGGAGCATCACCAGGAGCAGCCAGACCGCCACCGCCGGAGCGGCGATCGCGGTGGTGCTGATCCACGGTCGGCCGGTCATCCCTCACCCCCGGGGGATTCTACGGTCGATCGCCCCGATCCGGATGGGTATGCGGGCTCCGGAAAGAGCCGGAGACCGCGCCTCCGGTCCCCGGGTACGGCCCGGCCGGGCCGTACCCGCAGGTGACGAAACGGACAAATATGACTTAAAGCCCCCACCAGGGGAAGAGACCGTCATGGTCGGTACCACGTCTTCCGGACCTGCGGGGTCTCCGGACACGCGTAGAGAACATCTCGGGCACGTCGTCTTCATCACCGCGGCGGCGGCGATAGGCGGTTTCCTCTTCGGCTACGACAGCGCGGTGATCAACGGCGCCGTGACCGGCATCCAGCGCCACTTCGAGGTGGGCGCGGTGGTGACCGGCTTCGTGGTGGCGATCGCGCTGCTCGGCTCGGCGGTCGGCGCCTGGATCGCCGGAGGGCTGGCCGACCGCTGGGGGCGCACCCGGACCATGCAGGTCGCCGCGGTCCTGTTCGCGGTCAGCTCGGTCGGCCAGGCCCTGCCGTTCGGGATCTGGGACCTGGCGTTCTGGCGGGTGCTCGCCGGCGCGGGGATCGGGATGGCGTCGGTGCTCGGGCCCGCCTACATCGCGGAGGTCGCGCCGCCCGCCTACCGGGGCAGGCTGGGCTCCTTCCAGCAGCTCGCCATCGTGCTGGGCATCGCGGTCTCCCAGCTCGTCAACTACGCCATCGCGCAGACGGTCGGGGGGGACGTCAACAACGAGCTGCTCGGCATCCAGGCCTGGCAGTGGATGCTCGGCGCCTGCCTGGTGCCGGCCCTGCTCTACCTGCTCTTCGCCTCGGTCATCCCCGAGTCGCCGCGGTTCCTCGTCGCGGCGGGCCGCAGCCCGCAGGCCCGCCAGGTGCTGGCCGAGGTCGAGGCCGAGGGCGTCGATCTGGACGCCCGGGTGGCGGAGATCGAGCAGTCGCTGCGCCTGGAGCACCGGCCCCGCCTGCGCGACCTGCGGGGCCCGGCGTTCGGCCTGCTGCCGATCGTCTGGATCGGCATCACGCTCTCGGTGTTCCAGCAGTTCGTCGGAATCAACGTGATCTTCTACTACTCGTCGGCGCTGTGGCAGTCGGTCGGCATCAACCAGAGCGACTCGCTCCTGATCAGCTTCTCCACCTCGATCATCAACATCGTCGGCACGTTCATCGCCATCGCGCTGGTCGACCGGATCGGCCGCCGGCCGCTGCTGATGATCGGCTCGCTGGGCATGGCGGTCGCCCTCGCCGCGGCCGCGTGGGCGTTCAGCGCGGGCGTGCCGCGGGGCGAGACCGTGACCCTGCCGGAGCTGCAGGGCACCGTGGCCCTGGTCGCCGCGCACGTCTTCGTGCTGTTCTTCGCGCTGTCGTGGGGCGTGGTCGTCTGGGTGCTGCTGGGCGAGATGTTCCCCAACCGGATCAGGGCCGCCGCGCTCTCGGTGGCCGCCGCCGCGCAGTGGGTGGCCAACTGGCTGATCACCGTCTCGTTCCCGTCGCTGGCGGAGTGGAGCCTGGCCGGCGCGTACGTCGGCTACGCGGTCTTCGCCGCGCTCTCCCTGGTCTTCGTGCTGGTCAAGGTGCGGGAGACCAAGGGACGCAGACTGGAGGAGATGGGTTAGGAGGCCGCGGGAGCGGTCAGGTACACGTCCATGCCTCCTGTGAACCCGTCGTTCCCCGCGGACAGGCCTCCCGCGGGCGGATCCGCTGTGAACGGGCCTGCGGCGGACGGATCTCCCGCGGACGGCCCCTCCGCGCGCAGGCCGCCCACGAGAGCCGAACTCGACGCGGCGAGGGACCGGACGATCGGGGACGTGCTCGGCCCCTCGCTGGACGTGCTGTTCTGCGGCATCAACCCGGGGCTCTACTCCGCCGCCACCGGACACCACTTCGCCCGGCCGGGCAACCGCTTCTGGCCGGCGCTGCACCGCTCCGGCCTCACCCCCCGGCTGCTGTCGCCGGCCGAGCAGGACCTGCTCCCGTCCTACGGGCTGGGCATCACCAACGTGGTGGCCCGCGCCACCGCGCAGGCGGCGGAGCTGTCGGCCGAGGAGTTCCGCGAGGGCGGCCGGCGGCTGGCGCGCCTGGTCGCCGAGATCCGGCCGAGGGTGCTGGCGGTGGCGGGGGTGACCGCCTACCGGACGGCGTTCGGACGGCCCAAGGCGGCGGTCGGGCCGCAGGAGGAGCAGGTCGGCGGAACGGCGGTCTGGGTGCTGCCCAACCCCAGCGGCCTGAACGCGCACTGGACGCTGGACCGGATCGCGGGGGAGATGCGGCGGCTCAGGGAGTCCATCGGGCGTGGCCCCTGCGGTGGATGACGCGGAACAGCGTCAGCGCCAGCCAGGCGGCGAACACGAATTTGAGCGCCCCGAACCCGCCGAGGGCCACCCCGGCGACCAGCAGCAGGAACAGCAGGGGAGCGGCCGGCGGACCGCCCCGGCGGGCCATCGGGTGCCGGTCCCGGCCGGTACGGCCGGCCGCGTGGTGCGTCCAGGCCGCCTGGCGGTGCCGGACCGCGCGCCGCCGCGTCTTCCACTCGGCCCGCCGCTCGGCTCTCCACGCGGCCCGCCACGCCTCCCGCTCCGCGAGCCGTGCCGCGGGGCCGGGTCGGGGGCCGTCCCAGGCGCGGGGAACCGCCGGCGCGCCGTACAGGTCGGGGAGGTCCTCCCGGGCTCGGGCCAGATCCTGCCCGGTGCGGGCGGTCAGGGCCAGTTCGAGGCGCTCGTCGAGCTCGGCGTGGGTCAGGCGGCCCTGGGCGTAGTGCTCGCGCAGGGCCTCCATCGCCGTCTCGCGCTCCGCGTCGCCGACGCGGAGGTCCCGGTCGGCGTCCCGGTCGGCGCGGAGGCCGCGTCCGGAGGGGTGTCCGTGGGTCATCGGCGTCACTCCTCGGCCGGGTCGCCGTCGGCGAGGATCTGGTAGAGCCTGCGGCGGGTCTCGACCAGCTGCTGTCTGGCCTGGCGGATCTGGGCCTCGGTCCCGGTCTGCAGGATCTGCATCATGGCGAAGCCCGACTGGCGGGCCAGGTCCAGCAGCTCCCAGGTGCCCTCGTCGACGTCGGGCGTCATCTCCTCCCAGGGCGCCCGTACCTCGTCGGCGTGCTCGGCGATGTAGGCCAGCCCCGCCTCGGTGAGCCGGAAGGTCTTGCGGCCGTCGTTCTCCTCGGACAGGACCAGGCCCTCGTCGGTGAGCTGCTGGAGCGCCGGGTAGACCGCTCCCGGGCTGGGCTTCCAGCCGCCCTGGCTGCGCTGGGCGATCTCCTGGATGATCTGGTAGCCGTTGCGGGGCTCCTCGGAGAGCAGTGCGAGGATCGCGGCGCGGACGTCGCCCCGCTTGGCCTTGCGCCCGCGGCCGAACGGCGGGCGCCCGCCGAACGGGCCGCCGCGCCCCGGACCGCCCATGGGCCCCCGGCTCCAGTCCCAGGGGAACCCTCCGCCGCCGAAAGGACCACCGCCGAACGGGCCGCCGCCGCGGCCGCCGCCCCGGTGGCCGCGGCGGCGCTGCTCGTGCGGCCCGCCCTCGTAGGGGCCGGTCGGGCCGCGGTGGCCGCGTCCGGCTCCGGGCTCGTGCCGGCTCTCGGCCAGGGCGCGCCAGGCCTCCCGGGCGGCGCGCTTCATCTCACGGCGGATCTCCCGGGGATCGGCCCCCGGCCACCCGCCCATCGCGTGTGCGGACGTCATGTCTTCCTCCTCTTTCAGCGATCGTCTTGCGACCGCTCTAGACTCTTCAAAGATATATCGAGAACATTCTTGCGGCAACCCCGAATCTCCGCAGATCCGTCCTCGATTGACGGTCGCGCAGAGGGACACCCTGGTTACTCAACGAAAAAGTGAGATAGATCACGAGATTCTCGCCGGATTTCGGAACAAGCACCGAGACCTAGGCGTTACAAATGACATAGACGGGATTCGTTCCGTGCCGGAAGGGCTGGGGGGTGCTTTCGGTGCGGAACGGTCCCGTCTGCCGTTTCCGCACTTCTCCGCCTTCCGTCGCACCCGTGCCCGCGCCTTCCGGGCGTGCTCTCCGGACCGCTTCCCCGGCGTGATCCCTCCGGCGACAATGGAGCCGTCCGCCGTTCCGGGCGGCCATGCCGTACGCTCACCAGGTGTGATCTTGATGGTGGTGGTCAAGCGATGATGGGGCACACGCACGCGCTGACGGGGGCGATCGCCTGGCTGGGCGTCGCGCCGCCGCTGGCCGCGCTGCCGCTGCTCACCGAGTCCTCCCGGTTCGTCGAGACCGGCGTCATGGTGAACGCGCTGACCCCGGCCGAGTTCGTCGCGGGGGCGCTGGTCTGCGCCGGGGCCGCGATGCTGCCGGACCTGGACCACCCCAGCGCGACGATCGCGCAGACCTTCGGCCCGGTGACCTGGGCGCTGAGCAAGGGCGTCAACTGGCTGGCCGGCGGCCACCGCAACGCCACCCACTCGCTGCTGTTCGCGGCCGCGGCCGGATTCGGCGCCCACTACCTGGCCAACACCCATCCGATCGGCCGCGACGTCCTGGTCGTGCTCCTGATCGGCCTGGCCCTGCGCGCCATCGGGATCGGGGTGCCGGGCAAGAAGGTCGCCTCGGCGATGGTGAACGTCGCGCTGACGGCCGGGCTGTTCCTGGTGTTCCGCTCGGACGGCGTGGGGTACGCCTGGCTCGGGGTGTCGGTCGCGATCGGCTGCCTGGTGCACGTGGTGGGGGACTGCTGCACGGAGAAGGGCTGCCCGGTGCTGTGGCCGATGAAGCAGCGCTGGCTGCTGCCGTGGAAGATCGGCATCAAGACGGGCCGCGCCTTCGAGCAGAAGTTCCTCGCCCCGGTGCTCTCCGTCGTCGTCCTGGGACTCGTCTACTGGCGCTTCCTCCTGGTGTGATCATACTGGCGGGTAACTTGATGTCGAGATATCTCTGGGGATATCTTGATGTCGAGACATCCGCTGCAACCCATCGGTGACATGCGGGTTAGGCATACCTAACCGACAGGAGCACTCGCGCGGTGCGGCAGGATTCAGTTGCGCCTTTTAGCTACGGGGCGCCAGACGACCCAGACGACCTGGTGATGAGGGAGGCGAATCGTGTCCGCGAACAGCTTCGGCAGCCGTGACACGCTCCGCGTCGGTGACGCGGCATACGAGATCTACCGGCTGGACGCCGTCGAGGGGTCGGCGCGCCTCCCGTACAGCCTGAAGATCCTGATGGAGAACCTGCTCCGCACCGAGGACGGCGCCAACATCACGGCCGACCACATCCGTGCGCTGGGCCAGTGGGACCCGTCCGCCGCCCCGAGCGTGGAGATCCAGTTCACCCCGGCCCGTGTGATCATGCAGGACTTCACCGGCGTGCCCTGCGTCGTGGACCTGGCGACCATGCGCGAGGCCGTCCGCGACCTCGGCGGCGACCCGGCCCGGATCAACCCGCTGGCCCCGGCCGAGATGGTCATCGACCACTCGGTCATCGTCGACTTCTTCGGCGGGCCGGACTCGTTCCAGCGCAACGTCGAGCGGGAGTACGAGCGCAACCGCGAGCGCTACCAGTTCCTGCGCTGGGGCCAGACGGCGTTCGACGAGTTCAAGGTCGTCCCGCCCGGCACCGGCATCGTGCACCAGGTGAACATCGAGCACCTGGCCCGCGTCGTGATGATCCGCGACGGCAAGGCCTACCCGGACACCTGCGTCGGCACCGACTCCCACACCACGATGGAGAACGGCATCGGCGTCCTGGGCTGGGGCGTCGGCGGCATCGAGGCCGAGGCCGCAATGCTCGGCCAGCCGATCTCCATGCTGATCCCGCGCGTGGTCGGCTTCAAGCTGACCGGCAAGCTCCCGGCCGGCGCCACCGCCACCGACCTGGTGCTCACCATCACCGAGATGCTGCGCAAGCACGGCGTCGTCGGCAAGTTCGTCGAGTTCTACGGCGAGGGCGTCTCCAGCGTCCCGCTGGCCAACCGCGCCACCATCGGCAACATGAGCCCCGAGTTCGGCTCCACCTGCGCGATCTTCCCGATCGACGGCGAGACGGTCAACTACCTGCGTCTCACCGGCCGCTCCGAGGAGCAGGTCGCGCTGGTCGAGGCCTACGCCAAGACCCAGGGCCTCTGGCTCGACCCGTCGGCGCCCGAGCCCGTCTTCTCCGAGTACATCGAGCTGGACCTGGCCACCGTCGTGCCGTCGATCGCCGGCCCGAAGCGCCCGCAGGACCGCATCGCGCTCTCGACGGCCAAGGAGACCTGGCGGCGCGACGTGCGCAACTACGTCACGGACTTCGAGGGCGACGGCGTGGACGAGGCGAGCGAGGAGAGCTTCCCGGCCTCCGACGCCCCGGCCTCCAACGCCCGTGCGAACGGCCTGCGCCCGCACAAGCCGGTCCCGGTCACGCTGGCCGACGGCACGGGCTTCGAGATCGACCACGGCGTGGTGACCATCGCGGCCATCACCAGCTGCACCAACACCTCCAACCCGTACGTCATGATGGGCGCGGCGCTGCTGGCCAAGAAGGCGGTCGAGAAGGGCCTGACCCGCAAGCCGTGGGTCAAGACCTCCCTGGCCCCCGGCTCGCAGGTCGTCACCGGCTACTTCGAGCGCTCCGGGCTGCAGCCGTACCTCGACAAGATCGGCTTCAACCTGGTCGGCTACGGCTGCACCACCTGCATCGGCAACTCCGGCCCGCTGGACGAGGAGATCTCGGCCGCGATCCAGGAGAACGACCTCGCGGTCACCGCGGTGCTGTCCGGCAACCGCAACTTCGAGGGCCGGATCAACCCCGACGTCAAGATGAACTACCTGGCCTCGCCGCCGCTGGTCGTCGCCTACGCCCTGGCGGGGACGATGGACATCGACCTGAACGCCGAGCCGCTGGGCACCGGCGCCGACGGCGAGCCGGTCTTCCTCGCCGACATCTGGCCGTCGCCGGAGGAGGTCTCCGAGGTCGTCAGCTCCTCGATCGACCAGGAGATGTTCCTGCGGGACTACGCCGACGTGTTCAAGGGCGACGAGACCTGGCAGTCGCTGCCGATCCCGACCGGCGACACCTTCGAGTGGGACCCGGCCTCGACCTACGTGCGCAAGGCCCCCTACTTCGACGGCATGCCCGCCCAGCCGGAGCCCGTCACCGACATCTCCGGCGCCCGGGTGCTCGCCAAGCTCGGCGACTCGGTCACCACCGACCACATCTCCCCGGCCGGCTCCATCAAGCCCGGCACCCCCGCCGCGGAGTACCTGCGGGCCAACGGCGTCGAGGTCAGGGACTTCAACTCCTACGGCTCCCGGCGCGGCAACCACGAGGTGATGATCCGCGGCACCTTCGCCAACATCCGGCTGAAGAACCTGCTGCTCGACGGGGTCGAGGGCGGCTACACCCGCGACTTCACCGTCGAGGGCGCCCCGCAGAGCTTCATCTACGACGCCTCCGCCAACTACCAGGCCGCGGGCATCCCGCTCGTCGTCCTGGCCGGCAAGGAGTACGGCTCCGGCTCCTCGCGCGACTGGGCGGCCAAGGGCACCGCGCTGCTCGGCGTCCGCGCCGTCATCGCCGAGTCCTACGAGCGCATCCACCGCTCCAACCTGATCGGCATGGGCGTGCTGCCGCTGCAGTTCCCCGAGGGCGAGACGGCCGACTCCCTCGGCCTGACCGGCCAGGAGACCTTCGACATCGTCGGGGTCGAGGAGCTGAACTCCGGCGGCGTGCCGCGCACGGTGACCGTGCGGGCGGACGGCAAGGAGTTCCAGGCGGTCGTGCGCATCGACACGCCGGGCGAGGCCGACTACTACCGCCACGGCGGCATCATGCAGTACGTCCTGCGCTCCCTGCTCGCCAAGGGCTGACGCTTCCGCCCGCCCGTCCGCCACGAGCGGGCGGGCGGGCGGAGAGCCTCACCGCGCGCCGAGAGCCTCGTCGTGCGCGGTGGGGCGGGCGCGACCTCCGCGCCCGATTCGGGGGACCACCCGATCCACAGGGCCGCCCCGCGGGACACACCAGCCCGCCGGGCGGCCCTTCCGGTCGGCGGCCCAGCGCGCTCATGCGTTCTCCGGTGTCCCGTGGTCGCCGGCCGACCCCCTGCCCCTGCATAACCGAGACGGGATACGGGCTCAAGACAGCGGGCCGTATGCGGTCGCCGTGACGTTCCGGGCGGGGCGGGCCTCCCGGGGCGGGGCGGTTGCCCGGTGGGGCTACGGTCTCACCGTGGAAGACGAGCTTTTCGTACTTGTCCTTGCCGGCTTGTCGGTTTTCGTGGGGGCGGTCGTCCAGGGGGCGGTCGGATTCGGGCTGGGGCTGGTCGCGGCGCCGGTGATCGCGATGCTGGAGCCCTCCGCGATGCCCGGGGCGATCCAGGTCGTCAACGTCACGCTGCCGCTGTTCACGATCCTGGGGGAGTGGCGCGGGGTCGACTGGCGAGGGCTCGGGTTCGCGGTGCTGGGCAGGGTGCCGGGCAGCCTCCTGGGCGGCCTGGTGGTCGTCTACGTATCCACCCGCATGCTGGGCGTGCTGGTCGGCGTGATGGTGCTGCTCGCGGTGGCCCTCACGGCGTGGGCGGCGGCGGTGCCGCGCAACCGGGCGACGATCACGGGTGCGGGCTTCGTCTCGGGGATCACGGGCACCGCCACCGGGATCGGCGGCCCGCCGATGGCCCTGGTCTACTCCGGGGCCAAGGGCCCGCAGATCCGCGCGACCCTCGCAGTGTTCTTCCTGCTCAGTGCCGCCCAGTCCCTGGTGGTCCTCGCCGCGCTGGACAGGCTCCCGGCGCGGTCGCTGGTCTTCGGGGCGACGCTGCTCCCGTTCCTGGTGGCGGGCTTCCTGGCGTCGGGACCCCTGCGCCGCTATCTGGACGGCGGGCGCATCAGGACCGGGATCCTCTGCGTGGCCGCGCTCTCCGCGCTGACCCTGATCCTGCACGGCAACCTGGGTTAATCCCACGTTTCTGGATTGTTACCGGCCACAACAAACTTTACCCGGACAAGGTCTGGTGTTCCAGGCCACACCGGAATACGTTGCCGCAAACAACATTCAACGGCACGGTGATCCGCGACCCGGAGAGCCGTGCCGGTGAGCTCGGCATGCCGCACTTCCCGACCCCCCATCTCTCGAAGTTCTCGAAGAAAGGACCCGTGCACCATGCGCAAGGGGATCCTCAGCCTGTCCGCCGCCGCCGCGGCGATGACCCTCGGTCTCACCGCCTGCGGGGGCGAGGGCGGCGACACCACCGCTCAGAGCAGCACCGCTCCCTCCGGCGCCGCAAGCCAGCCGGCCGCCGCCGGGAAGGTCGGCGTCATCCTGCCGGACAGCAAGTCCTCGGCCCGCTGGGAGACCGCGGACCGCAAGTACCTGGAGGAGGCGTTCAAGGCCGCGGGCGTCGCCTACGACATCCAGAACGCCCAGGGTGACAAGAACCAGTTCCAGACCATCGCCGACCAGATGATCACTAACGGCGCCACCGTCCTGATGATCGTCAACCTGGACAGCGGCACCGGCAAGGCCGTGCTGGACAAGGCCAAGGCCCAGGGCGTGGCCACGATCGACTACGACCGCCTGACCCTGAACGGCGGCGCGTCGTACTACGTCAGCTTCGACAACACCAAGGTCGGCACCCTGCAGGGTGAGGGCCTGGTCAAGTGCCTCGCCGACAAGAAGGCCGAGAAGCCGATCGTCGCCGAGCTCAACGGCTCGCCGACCGACAACAACGCCACGCTGTTCAAGAACGGCTACGACGGCGTGCTCAAGCCGAAGTACGACTCGGGCGAGTACGTCAAGGGCCCGGACCAGTCGGTTCCGGACTGGGACAACGCCCAGGCCGGCACGATCTTCGAGCAGATGCTGACCGAGCAGCCGAAGATCGCGGGTGTGCTCGCCGCGAACGACGGCCTCGGCAACGCCGCGATCACCGTGCTGAAGAAGAACAAGCTCAACGGCAAGGTCCCGGTCACCGGCCAGGACGCCACCGTTCAGGGCCTGCAGAACATCCTCGCCGGCGACCAGTGCATGACGGTCTACAAGGCGATCAAGAAGGAGGCGGACGCGGCGGCGGAGCTCGCGATCGGCCTGGCCAAGGGCGAGAAGCCGGCGGCGACCGGCACGGTCAAGGACACCGAGAGCGGCGCCGACGTGCCCGCCGTCCTGCTCGACCCGCAGGCGATCTTCTTCGAGAACGTCAAGGACGTCGTGGCCGACGGCTTCGTCACCAAGGAAGAGCTGTGCACCGGCGAGTTCGCCGACAAGTGCACCGAGGCCGGAATCCAGTAACGCGCCGAGGGAGCGGCCGGCCGGCCCCGAGGGGCCGGCCGGCCGCCCCCCGCATCCGAGGAGCACCGTATGACCCCCGTACTGGAACTCCGCGGGATCGACAAGAGCTTCGGTCCCGTACAGGTCCTGCACGACGTCGCCTTCTCCGTCTACCCCGGGGAGGTGACGGCGCTCGTCGGCGACAACGGCGCCGGCAAGTCCACGCTCGTCAAGTGCGTCGGCGGCATCCACCCCATCGACTCCGGCGAGTACCTCTTCGAGGGCAAGCCCGTCCAGGTCGGCTCCCCGCGCGACGCCGCAGGCCTGGGCATCGAGATCGTCTACCAGGATCTCGCCCTCTGCGACAACCTGGACATCGTCCAGAACATGTTCCTCGGCCGCGAGCACAAGCGCGGCATCGTCCTCGACGAGGACACCATGGAGGAGATGGCGGCCAGGACCCTGGAGAGCCTCTCGGTCCGGACCGTCAAGTCCATCCGGCAGCACGTCTCCAGCCTCTCCGGCGGCCAGCGGCAGACCGTCGCCATCGCCAAGGCGGTGCTCTGGAACAGCAAGGTCGTCATCCTCGACGAGCCCACCGCCGCGCTCGGCGTCGCCCAGACCGCGCAGGTGCTGGAACTGGTCCGCCGCCTCGCCGACCAAGGCCTGGCCGTCGTGCTCATCTCGCACAACATGAACGACGTGTTCGCGGTGTCCGACCGGATCGCCGCGCTCTACCTCGGCCGGATGGCGGCTCAGGTGAAGACCTCCGACGTCACCCACGCGCAGGTCGTCGAACTGATCACCTCTGGCCGGAGCGGGGACCTCGGCCTCACCAACGGAGTTCCGGCATGACCACCACCCTCAAGCCCGCCCCGGTCGAGGGGCCCTCGATCGCCGCCAACGCCCGCGGCTACGTCGAACGGGTCCGCGGGGGCGACATGGGCGCGCTGCCCGCCGTGTTCGGGCTGGTCGTGCTCTGCGCGGTCTTCTCGATCCTGCGGCCCTCGTTCCTCACCTCGGGCAACTTCGCCAACCTGTTCACCCAGGGCGCCGCGGTCACCGTGATCGCCATGGGCCTGGTGTTCGTGCTGCTCCTCGGCGAGATCGACCTGTCGGCGGGCTTCGCCAGCGGTGTCTGCGCCGCGGTGCTCGCGATCCTGCTCACCGAGCAGGGGATGCCCTGGTACGTCGCCGTGGCCGCGGCGATCCTCACCGGAGCGGTGATCGGCAGCGTCATCGGCACGCTGGTGGCCAAGCTCGGCATCCCGTCCTTCGTGGTGACGCTCGCCGCCTTCCTCGGCTTCCAGGGCCTGGTGCTGCTGCTGGTCAAGGGCGGCACCAACATCTCCATCCGGGACGAGACGATCCTGGCGATCTCCAACAAGTACCTGCCGCCCGTGCTGGGCTGGGTGCTGCTGGTCGTCGGCGTCGCGGCGTACGCGGGACTGCAGCTGCTGCGCGCCCGCAAGCGGGCCGGGCGGGGCCTGACCGCCGACCCGGTCTCGCTGATCGCGGTCCGGGTCGGGGCGCTGGCCGTCCTCGGCGGTCTGGCCGTCTACTTCCTCAACCTGGAGCGGAGCCGCAACGCCGCGGTCGTCTCGCTCAAGGGCGTGCCGATCGTCGTCCCGATCATCATCGTGCTCCTGCTGGTCCTCACGTTCGTGCTGCGCCGCACCTCCTTCGGCCGGCACCTGTACGCGGTCGGCGGCAGCGCCGAGGCCGCGCGCCGGGCGGGCATCAACGTGGACCGGATGAAGATCAGCGCGTTCATGATCTGCTCCACCCTGGCGGCGCTCGGCGGCGTCATCGCGGCCTCCCGGGCCAGCTCGGTCGACCCCAACACCGGCGGCAGCAACGTGCTGCTGTACGCCGTGGGCGCGGCCGTCATCGGCGGGACCAGCCTGTTCGGCGGCAAGGGCCGGGTGCTGGACGCCATCCTGGGCGGCGCCGTGGTCGCGGTCATCGAGAACGGCATGGGCCTGATGGGCTACAGCTCCGGTGTGAAGTACATCGTCACCGGCTCGGTGCTGCTCCTGGCGGCGAGCGTGGACGCGTTCTCCCGTAAGCGCGCGGCGGCCACCGGAATGAGGTGACCGGCGCCGGTCTAAGGTGATCGATGCTCCTGACCCCCCGAAGGAACACCACGCGATGCGGGCCGGCCCCTCCCAAGAGGAGATCAGACGCCACAACCTCGGCGCTCTGCTCCGTCATGTCCACCTGAGCGGGCCGACCTCGCGCGCGGAACTCACCAGCAGGATGGGGCTCAACCGCAGCACCATCATGGCGCTCACCGCGGACCTGACCGCCGCCGGCCTGGTCCGCGAGGAGCTCCCCCGGGAGACCGGCCGGGCGGGACGCCCCTCCCTGGTGGTCCGCCCCGAGTCGGCGCGGGTCTACGTGTTCGCCCTGGACGTCGGGGTCGACCGGCTGGTCGCCGCCCGGGTCGGCCTGGGCGGGGCGGTCCTCGACCGCCGCGAGACGGTACGGCGGCGCGGTCCCTTCTCGCTGGAGGAGGTCGTCGGTCCGCTGGCCGCCTTCGCCCGGCAGATGCACCGCAGGACACGGCCGGACACGGTCTGCGTCGGGGTGGCCGCGGCCTTCTCCGGCGGGGTGGCGCAGAGCGACGGCGTCGTCAGGTTCGGACCGAACATGGGCTCGGTGGACGTGCCGTTCGGCGAGGAGATGGCCCGCCGCCTCGCGCTCGGCCTGCCCGTGACGGTCGGCAACGACGCCAACCTCGCGGCGATGGCCGAGCACCTGCGCGGTGTCGGCGTCGGCTGCCGCGACCTCGTCTACCTCCACGGCGACGTGGGCGTCGGCGGCGGCGTGATCGCGGGCGGCGCCCTGCTCGGCGGCCACCAGGGCTTCGGCGGCGAGGTCGGGCACATGGTCGTCAACCCCCAGGGCCGGCTGTGCGGCTGCGGTTCTCGCGGCTGCCTGGAGGCCGAGGTGGGGGAGCGGGCGCTGCTGGAGGCGGCCGGGCGCTTCGGCTCCCAGGTCGGCAGGGAGGCCGTGCGCGCGGTGGTCTCGGCCGCCGACCGCGGCGACATCGTCGCCCAGGCGGCGCTGAGCCGGGTCGGCGACTGGCTCGGCCTGGGCGTGGCCAACCTGGTGAACGTCTTCAACCCGGAGATGGTCGTCTTCGGCGGCATGCTGCGCGAGGTCTACCTCGGCTCCGCCGCGCAGGTCCGCAGCCGGCTGAACCTCGACGCCCTCTCCCCGTCGCGGGAGCACCTGCGCCTGCGCACCACGGCCCTCGGCGACGACGCCACCCTGGTGGGCGCCGCCGAGCTCGCCTTCGCCCAGGTCCTGGCCGACCCCCTGGAGGTCCTCGCGCGCGCCGGCTCCTGACGGCGGGCCGTACGGTCCGGGGCGCCGGTCCGCGGCGGCCGTACGGGAACGGACGGCGCGCTCCCGACGGGCCCCGGCGCGCTCCCGGCGGCTCCCGGGCCGGCCGGCGGAGGCGGCGGCGCGGGCGGGGCGGCGTGCTCAGTCGACGACGCGGCGGGGGGCGGTGAAGGTGTTGCAGGCGCGGGGGGCGCCGCGCTCGAAGCCGCGCTCCATCCAGTAGGCCTGGCTGCTGCCCCTGCCGTGGTCGTTCTTCGGCCAGCTCTTGTGCCCGTTGCGGGCGGTCCACTCCAGCATGGCCTCCCAGTGCTCCGGCGTGACCTGCAGGTCGCCGGCGGCTCCGCGCAGGAAGGCCGAGGCCAGGCAGTCGGCCTGCAGCTCCAGCCGGCGGGAGAGCGCGAGCCTGGCCGGGGTCCCGGCCCGCCAGACGGCCCGGCCGTAGTAGGGCAGGATGCCCGCCAGCTGCTGGACGTGGTGGGCGTACTCGTGGGCCATGAACTGCGCGTGGTTGGGACCGTACGGGTTCTTCAGGACGGCGCGGGTCAGGCCGATGTAGATGGTCCGGTCGCTGGAGCAGTAGTAGCCGCCCGCGCCGGCGGGCCACTTCCCGCAGGGGCTGCTCACCCGCGAGGTCGCGAAGCGCAGCTCCGGCGGGGTGAAGTCCAGCCCGGCCTTGCCGAACTGGATGCCCCAGGCCAGCCCGAGGCAGCGGGCGACGCGGGTCATGAAGGCCTTGTAGGAGGCCGCGCTCCCCGCCTTGATGCTCCCGGCCGGGCACGCCACGGAGGGCAGCACGCCGGCGGCGTACAGGGGGTTCGCGGTCGCCGCGGCCCTGCCCTGCACCAGGGCCGTGCCGGCGGGGGCCGCGGGCGCCTGCGCGGCGGCCACCGGGATCGCTCCCGCCTGACCCGCGCCCGCCGCCAGGGAGAAGGAGAGGGCGGCGGTGACGAGGGAGGACAGGTGGCCGAAGGGGAGAGCGCTCATGGTGAGGGAAAGGGTAGGGCAACTGTGGATAAAACGTATAGATTGCCCGTCTTTGCTGGCCGCGCGCTAGAGGCGAACTAGACTCGCCCTGTTACGTCAGACAGAGGGGATGATTCCGTGAGCGAGCGCGCCGGACGGCTGGGCGGTCTTCTGGAGTCGGTCAAGGGACCACGGGACCTCAAGCTGCTGAACGCGGACGAGCTGCCGGTGCTCGCCGCCGAGATCAGGGACCTGCTCGTCAGCTCCACCGCCCGCAGCGGCGGGCACCTCGGCCCGAACCTGGGCGTGGTCGAGCTGACCATCGCGCTGCACCGCGTCTTCGACTCGCCGCGCGACCGCATCCTCTGGGACACCGGCCACCAGGCCTACGTCCACAAGATGCTCACCGGCCGGGCGGACCGCTTCGGCACGCTCCGCCAGGAGGGCGGCCTGTCGGGCTACCCGAGCCAGGCCGAGTCCGAGCACGACGTCATCGAGAACTCCCACGCCTCCACCGCCCTGTCGTACGCCGACGGGCTGGCCAAGGCGTACCGGCTGCGCGGTGAGAGCGACCGCACGGTCGTGGCCGTGATCGGCGACGGCGCCCTCACCGGCGGCATGGCCTGGGAGGCGCTGAACAACATCGCCGCCTGCAAGGACCTGCCGCTGATCATCGTGGTCAACGACAACGGCCGCTCCTACTCGCCGACCATCGGCGGGCTGGCCAACCACCTGGCCTCGCTGCGCACCAACCAGCGCTACGAGGACGTGCTGGAGTTCGTCAAGGGCAACCTGACGAAGGTGCCCGTGGTCGGCGCCCCGGTCTACGACGCGCTGCACGGCGTCAAGAAGGGCATCAAGGACGTCCTGGCCCCCCAGGTCATGTTCGAGGACCTCGGCCTGAAGTACATCGGGCTGGTCGACGGGCACGACGAGCAGGCCGTCGAGGCGGCGCTGCGCAAGGCCCGCGGCTTCCGCCACCCGGTCATCGTGCACGTGCTCACCAAGAAGGGCTTCGGCTACTCCCCGGCCGAGAACCACGGCGAGGACTGCTTCCACTCGCCCGGCGTCTTCGACCCGCTGACCGGCGAGGAGAAGCCCAAGCCGCACGGCTGGACCAACGTCTTCGGCCAGGAGATGGTACGGCTCGGCGCCGAGCGCCAGGACATCGTGGCCATCACCGCCGCGATGCTCGGCCCGACCGGGCTGATCCCGTTCTCCGAGGCCTACCCCGACCGCCTCTACGACGTCGGCATCGCCGAGCAGCACGCCCTGACCAGCGCCGCCGGCCTGGCGCTCGGCGGGCTCCACCCCGTCGTGGCGGTCTACGCCACCTTCCTCAACCGGGCCTTCGACCAGCTGCTGATGGACGTCGCGCTGCACCGGCTCCCGGTCACGGTCGTGCTCGACCGGGCGGGCGTCACCGGCGACGACGGCGCCAGCCACAACGGCATGTGGGACCTGTCGATTCTGCAGGTCGTCCCGGGGCTGTCCGTCGCGGTCCCGCGCGACGAGCCGCGCCTGCGCGAGCTGCTCGCCGAGGCCGTGGAGGTCGACGACGGCCCCACCGTGGTGCGCTACCCCAAGGGTCCGGTCGGGCCCGAGATCGAGGCCGAGGGCAGGCTCGGCGGGATGGACGTGCTGCGCGCGGGCGACCCGGACGTGCTGATGGTCTCCGTCGGCCCGATGGCCGAGACCTGCCTGGAGGCCGCCGCGCTGCTCGACGCCCAGGGCATCTCGGCCACCGTGGTGGACCCGCGCTGGGTCAAGCCGCTGGACGAGGCGCTGGTGGCCGCCGCCCGGGTGCACAAGCTGGTCGTGGTGGTCGAGGACAACGGCCGGGTCGGCGGCGTGGGCGACGCGGTGGCCCGGATGCTCCGCGACGCCGACGTGGACGTCCCGGTCCGCACCTACGGCATTCCGCAGCGCTTCCTGGACCACGCCAAGCGGGCGAAGATCCTCGCCGAGATCGGCCTGACCGCCCAGGACATCGCCCGCGAGATCACCGAGGCGGTCGCGAAGCGCTCCCCGGTCCTGGAGAACCACCCGGCCCGCTGATCCCCGCGGACTCGGCCTCCCCGGCCCGCATGACCCGCCGATCACGGGGAAACACCCGGAGGTGATCCGCGGGACGGGGAGGCACCGGTGGCCGTTTTCCGAGTGAAGTCCGTCGAGCAGTCGATCAGGGACACCGAGGCGCCCGAGCACCGGCTGAGAAAGGACCTGTCGGCCCTCGACCTGACCGTGTTCGGCGTCGGCGTCATCGTGGGCACCGGCATCTTCGTGCTCACCGGCCGGGTGGCCAAGGAGATGGCCGGGCCGGCGGTCGCCCTGTCGTTCGTCGTCGCCGCGGTCGTCTGCGGGCTCGCCGCGCTCTGCTACGCCGAGTTCGCCTCGGCCGTGCCGGTGGCCGGCTCGGCGTACACCTTCTCCTTCGCCACGCTGGGCGAGTTCCCCGCCTGGATCATCGGCTGGGACCTGATCCTGGAGATGATGCTCGGCGCCGCGGTCGTCGCGGTCGGCTGGTCGGGTTACCTGACCTCGCTGCTGGAGTCCCTCGGCCTGCGCCTGCCCGCCGCGCTGGCGGGCGAGGACCCGGTCTTCAACCTGCCCGCGGCCCTCGTCGTGCTGGCCCTCACCGCGGTGCTGGTCGCCGGGGTCAAGCTCTCGTCGCGGCTGAACCTCGTCGTCGTCGCGATCAAGGTGACGGTGATCCTGCTGGTCATCGTGGCCGGGCTGTTCTTCGTCGAGGCCGCCAACTACACGCCGTTCATCCCGCCGCCCGCGTCGACGCCCGCCGTCGAGGGCCTGTCGGCGCCGCTGATCCAGGTGGTCTTCGGGATCACGCCGGTGGCCTTCGGCGTCGTGGGCGTCTTCAGCGCCGCCGCGATCGTGTTCTTCGCCTACATCGGCTTCGACGTGGTGGCCACCGCGGCGGAGGAGACCCGCAACCCGCAGCGCGACCTGCCGATCGGCATCATCGCCTCGCTCGGCATCTGCACGGCCCTGTACGTCGCCGTCTCCGTGGTCGTCGTCGGCATGCAGCCGTACCGGGAGCTCAGCGAGGCCGCCCCGCTCGCCGACGCGTTCAAGTCCGTGGGACAGACCTGGGCCGCCTCGCTGATCAGCATCGGCGCGCTGGCGGGCCTGACCACCGTCGTGATGATCCTCATGCTCGGCCAGTCGCGGGTGATGTTCGCCATGTGCCGGGACAACCTGCTGCCCCGGGGCCTGGCCCGGGTGCACCCCCGGTACGGCACGCCGTACCGGATCACGATCCTGCTGGGTGTGATCGTCGCGGCGCTGGCGGGCCTCCTCGACCTGGCGGCGATCGCCGAGCTGGTCAACATCGGCACGCTCTTCGCGTTCGTGGTGGTCTCGCTCGCGGTGGTGATCCTCCGGCGGACCCGGCCGGACCTGCCGCGTTCCTTCCGCACCCCGCTGGTGCCGCTGGTGCCGATCCTGTCGGTGCTGTCCTGCGTCTACCTGATGCTCAACCTGCCGGTGGAGACGTGGATCCGGTTCCTGGCGTGGATGGTGCTCGGCGTCCTGCTCTACTTCTCCTACGGCTACCACCACAGCGTCCTGGCCCGCCGGCCCCGCAGATGAGAACGGGGCCCGCCCCGCGCCGGGAGAGGCGCGGGACGGGCCCCGTGGAGGCCGGGACCGTCAGGCGGGCACTCAGGCGGGCACTCAGGCGGGCACGGAGGCCACGCCCGGCTCCAGGAAGCGCGGCTCGGCGATGCCGGACCGGTCCAGGAACGGGGTGATGCCGCCCAGATGGAACGGCCAGCCCGCACCCAGGATCATGCACAGGTCGATGTCCTGGGCCGCGGCGACCACGCCCTCGTCGAGCATGATCCGGATCTCCTGCGCCAGGGCCCGCAGCACCCGCTCGCGCACCTGCTCGGCCGTGGACGGGGAGGCGCCGCCGGAGAAGATCGTCACCGCCTCCGGGTCGAGGGAGAAGTCCGCGCCGTAGACGCCGGGCTTGCCCGCCGCGACCAGCTTCGCCATGTTCTCCGAGACGCCGAAGCGGTCGGGGAAGGCCGCGTGCAGGGTCTCGGCGACGTGCAGGCCGACGGCCGGGCCGACCAGCTGCAGCAGCGCGAACGGGGTCATCGGCAGGCCGAGGTCGTCGAGGGCGTGCTCGGCGAGCTCCAGCGGGGTGCCCTCGTCGACCGCGGCGATGACCTCGCCCATGAAGCGGGTCAGCAGCCGGTTGACGACGAACGCAGGGGCGTCCTTCACCAGCACGCTGGACTTCTTCAGCGACCTGCCGACGGAGAACGCCGTGGCGAGCGTGGCGTCGTCCGTGGCGTGGCCGCGGATGATCTCCAGCAGCGGCATCACCGCGACCGGGTTGAAGAAGTGGAAGCCCACCAGGCGCTCGGGGTGCGCCAGCTCCGAGCCCATCTCGGTCAGCGAGAGCGAGGAGGTGTTGGTCGCCAGCACGCAGGTCTCCGAGACCACGGCCTCGACCTCGGCGAACACCTGCTGCTTGACCTTCATGTCCTCGAACACGGCCTCGATGACGAAGTCGGCGTCGGCGAACGCGTCCTTGGTCAGCGAACCGGTCACCAGGGCCTTGAGGCGGTTGGCCTGGTCGCCGGTGATCCGGCCCTTGCCGAGCAGCTTGTCGACCTCGGCGTGCACATAGCCGACGCCCTTGTCCAGGCGGGCCTGGTCCAGGTCGGTCAGCACGACCGGGACCTCCAGGCGGCGGGCGAACAGCAGCGCCATCTGCGAGGCCATCAGGCCGGCGCCGACCACGCCCACCTTGGTGACCTTGCGGGCGAGCGCCTTGTCCGGGGCCCCGGCGGGCCGCTTGGCGCGGCGCTGCACCAGGTCGAAGGCGTACAGCCCGGCGCGCAGCTCGTCGCCCATGAGGAGGTCGGCCAGGGCCTGGTCCTCGGCGTCGAAGCCCTCGTCCCGGGAGGCGGTGCGGGCCAGCGCGACCAGCTCCAGCGCCCGGTAGGGGGCCGGGCTGGCGCCGTGCAGCTTCATGTCGAGCAGCACGCGGGCGCCGTCGACCACCTGCGACCAGTCCTCGGCGGTGTGGTCGGTCCGGGAGACCTCCACCTCACCGCGGAGCACCTGGGCCGCCCAGCGCAGCGACTCCTCCAGGAAGTCGGCGGGCTCGAACATCGCGTCGGCGACGCCCAGCGCGAAGGCGTCCCGGCCCTTGATCATGCGGTTCTGCGAGAGCGGGTTCTCGATGATCAGCTTGAGTGCGTTCGCCGGGCCGATCAGGCGGGGGAGCAGCTGGGTGCCGCCCCAGCCGGGTACCAGGCCGAGGAAGCACTCGGGCAGCGCCACCGCGGGCACGCCGGAGGAGATGGTCCGGTAGGTGCAGTGCAGGGCGACCTCCAGGCCGCCGCCCATCGCCGCGCCGTTGACGAACGCGAACGACGGCACGTCCAGCTCGCCGAGGCGGCGGAACACGTCGTGGCCCAGCTTGCCGATGGCCAGCGCCTGCTCGCGCTGCGAGACCAGGGCGGCGCCCTTGAGGTCGGCGCCGACCGCGAAGATGAACGGCTTGCCGGTGACGCCCACCGCGGCCAGGTCGGTGCGGCCCGCGACGGAGTCGATCGCCTCGTTCAGCGAGGTCAGGCCGCCGGGGCCGAAGGTCGACGGCTTGGTGTGGTCGAAGCCGTTGTCCAGCGTGATCAGGGCCATCGTGCCGGCGCCGTACGGCAGCTCGACGTCGCGGACGGCCGCCCTGGTGACGACCTCGTCGGCGAACAGTTCCTTGATATCCGTCACTTCGCACCTTCCCAGGCGAGGTTCTCCCAGATGACCGTTCCGCCCATGCCCATGCCGACGCACATCGTGGTGACGCCGTACCGGACGTCGGGGCGCTCGCCGAACTCGCGGGCGAGCTGGGTCATGAGGCGCACGCCCGAGGAGGCGAGCGGGTGGCCGAAGGCGATCGCGCCGCCGTACGGGTTGACCCGGTCGTCGTCGTCGGCGATGCCGAAGTGCTCCAGGAAGGCCAGCACCTGTACGGCGAAGGCCTCGTTGATCTCGAACAGGCCGATGTCGTCGATGGAGAGCCCGGCCAGGCGCAGCGCCCGCTCGGTCGACGGGATCGGGCCGACGCCCATGACCTCGGGGTCGACGCCGGCGAAGGCGTAGGAGACCAGGCGCATCTTGGGGGTCAGGCCCAGCTCGGCGGCGACGTCGGCGGCGGCCAGGACGCAGCCGGTGGCGCCGTCGTTGATGCCGGAGGCGTTGCCCGCGGTGACCCGGCCGTGCGGCCGGAACGGCGTCTTCAGCGTGGACAGGCCCTCCAGCGTGGTGCCCGGGCGGGGCGCCTCGTCGGCGGTGGCCAGGCCCCAGCCCTTCTCGGCGGAGCGCACGGCCACCG
The DNA here is from genome assembly GCA_014647935.1 of Planomonospora parontospora. Taxonomy (GTDB): domain Bacteria; phylum Actinomycetota; class Actinomycetes; order Streptosporangiales; family Streptosporangiaceae; genus Planomonospora; species Planomonospora parontospora. The sequence goes on along the minus strand of BMQD01000017.1, from coordinate 113,092 downwards.
GGACCAGGTCGGGCTGGATCTTTCCGTCGGCGTAGGCCTTGGCGACCTTCTCCTGGGAGGCGAGGGCGAATGCGTCCGCGCGCTCCTTGGAGATGGCCGGGTAGCGGTCGTGCAGGTTCTCCGCGGTCATGCCCATGACCAGGGCGGAGCCGTCCACGATCTGCTCGGCCACGAACCGGGGGTTGGGGTCGACGCCCTCGCCCATCGGGTGGCGGCCCATGTGCTCGACGCCGCCGGCGATGGCCACGTCGTAGGCGCCGAAGGCGATGCCGCCCGCGACCGAGGTCACCGCGGTCATGGCGCCGGCGCACATGCGGTCGATCGCGTAGCCGGGCACGCTCTTGGGCAGCCCGGCCAGGACGGCGGCGGAGCGGCCGATGGTCAGCCCCTGGTCGCCGATCTGGGTGGTGGCCGCGATGGCCACCTCGTCGACACGCTCCGGCGGCAGATTCGGATTACGCCGGATCAGCTCGCGGATGACGCGGATCACCAGGTCGTCGGCGCGCGTTTCGGCGTACAGGCCCTTGGGACCCGACTTGCCGAAGGGCGTGCGCACTCCGTCGACGAATACGACGTCACGAGACGAAGGCACGGGTTCGCTCCTCGTTGATGGGTGGCTACGCAGACCATGCTACTGGTCGGTAACAACGTTTGGCGCGGGTGGCGCGGCCGGATCCGGGCGCGTCGCGGTGAGCTCCCCCACAGCGAGGTCTACCCCTCGGAGGTGCGCGGCGGGGATCCTCTCTGGCAAGATTGGCAATCGTTTTCCAGGAGGTCGCCTGTGGTCACGCTCGAAGATGTCGCCAGGCACGCGGGGGTCTCGCTCGCCACGGCCTCGCGGGTGCTCAACGGGAGCACCCGGCAGGTGGGTGCGTCGCTGCGGGCCAGGGTGGAGCAGGCCGCCCAGCAGCTGGGCTACCGGACGAACGTGGCGGCGCAGACGCTCGCCCGCGGCGCCAGCAACGTGGTCGGGCTCGTGGTCCACGACCTGACCGACCCCTACTTCGCGGCGCTGGCCGACGGGGCGATGCGGGTGGCCGAGGACCAGGGGCTGATGGTCATGGTCGCCACCACGCACCGCGATCCGGAGCGGGAGATCGCCTACGTCGCGACTCTGAACGCGCAGCGCGTGCGCGCCGTGCTGCTGGCCGGGTCCCGGATCGCGAACCCCGGGGTGACCCGGCGGCTGCGCGAGGAGCTCGACCGCTACCGGGCGACCGGCGGCCGGATCGCCTGCGTCGGCCAGGACCTGCTCGGCGCCGACACGGTGGCGCCCGGCAACGCCGAGGGCGCCGCCGAGCTCGCCCGGGCTCTCGCCGGTCTGGGGCACCGGCGCTTCGCCGTGCTGGCCGGGCCGCCCTGGCTGATCACCGCCCAGGACCGGGTCTCCGGGTTCACCGGGGCGCTCGCCGAGCTGGGCCTGCCCGCGCCGCAGCTCGTGCACGGCACCTTCGACCGCGACGGCGGCTACGGGGCGGCGGCCGAGGTCACCGACGCCACCTGCGTGTTCGCGGTCAACGACGTGATGGCGGTGGGGGCGCTGGCGTCGTTCCGGGACCGCGGGATCCGGGTGCCGGAGGACGTCTCGGTCGCCGGGTTCGACGACATCGCCACCCTGCGCGACCTCGTCCCCTCCCTGACGACGGTACGGCTCCCGCTGTCCGACATGGGCGCCCGCGCGCTGGAGCTCGCCCTCGACCCGTCGGAGGAGGCGCGGGAGCCCCGGGTCGAGCGGGTCTCCGGCGAGGTCGTCCTGCGCGGGAGCACCCGGGGCCTCACCCCGGAAGGGTGAGGCCCCGGGCCCTCGCGGTCAGGCGGACTCGACCAGCTCGCCGAACCTGGCCTTCACCCGGGCCAGGACCTCGTCGGGGTCGGCGGCCCAGACGTCGGCGTTGAAGATCTCCACCTCGATGTCGCCGGTGTAGCCCGCCGCGGCCACGGCCGCGGTCAGCGGCGCGAAGTCGATCACGCCGTCGCCCATCACCCCCCGGCCGAGCAGCACGTCCTGCGGGAGCGGGTGCAGGAAGTCGCACACCTGGTAGGAGGCGATCCGCTCCCCGGCGCGGGTGATCTGCTCCAGCACCTGCGGGTCCCACCACACGTGGAAGGTGTCGACGACGACGCCGACCTGCTCCACCGGGTGCCGCTCGGCCAGGTCCAGCGCCTGCCCGAGGGTGGACAGCACGGCCCGGTCGGCGCAGTACATCGGGTGGAGCGGCTCCAGGGCCAGCCGCACCCCGCGCTCACCGGCGTACGGCGCCAGTACGGCCAGCGCCTCGGCGACCCGCTCCCGGGCCCCCGCGAGATCGCGGTCGACCGCCCCGAGCGGCTCCGCGGGGACCACCCCGGGCAGCCCGCCGACCACCATGACCAGGCACGGGGCGCCCAGCGCGGCCGCCTCGTCGATCGCCCGGCGGTTGTCGTCCAGCGCGGCGGTGTCCCCGGAGGTGAGGAAACCGCCCCGGCAGAGCGACGACACGCGCAGTCCGGCGTCGGCCACCAGCTTCACGGTCTCGTCGAGGCCCTGCACGGCGACGTCCTGCCGCCACAGGCCGATGGCCTCGACGCCGTGCCGTACGCACCCGTCGACGGCCTCGGCCACCGACCAGCGCCTGGTCGTCCACTGGTTGAGGGACAGGCGGCTCCCCCTCGGCGTCACAGCCGGTGCCGCAGCCGGTGCCACAGCCTCTGTCGCGGTGCCTGTCACAGCCCGTGCACCTCCAGCAGCGAGCGCATGCGGCGCACGGCCAGCTCGGGGTCGCTCAGCAGGCCCGCGGCGTCGGCGAGCCGGAACACCTCGGCCAGGTGCGGCAGCGACCGGGCCGCCTGGGCGCCGTTGACCATGGCGAACGCGTCCTGGTGGCCGTTGAGCCAGGCCAGGAAGACGATGCCGGTCTTGTAGTTGTAGGTCGGCGCCTCGAAGATCTTCCGGGAGAGCGGGACCGTCGGGGCCATGATCTCCTCGTAGCGGGCGAGGTCCCCGGCGTCGAGCGCCGCCAGGGCCGCGGAGGCCGCCGGGGCGATCGCGTCGAAGATGCCCAGCAGCGCGTGGCTGCCGGAGGCGATCAGCGACGGGTAGTTGAAGTCGTCGCCGGTGTAGAGCTTCACACCCTCCGGCAGCGCCGCCCGCAGCCCGATCTCGTGCTCGGCGTCCAGCAGCGAGACCTTGACCCCGTCCACCGCCGCCGCGTGCCCGCGGATCAGCTCCAGGAACGAGGCGGTGGCCTCGGCCACGTCCCGCGAACCCCAGTAGCCGGCCAGGTTCGGGTCGAACATCTCGCCCAGCCAGTGCAGGATCACCGGCCGGTCGGTCTGCGAGAGCAGCTTGCCGTAGACCGCGTGGTAGTCCTCCGGACCCCGGGCGATCCGGGCGAGCTGCCGGCTGGCCATCACGATGACCCCGGCCCCGGCACCGCGGACGGTCTCGATCTGCTCGGTGTAGGCGGCCACCACCTCGTCCAGCGTCCCGGCGTCCGGGGCGTGGTCGGTGCCCGCCCCGCAGGCCACCAGCGCGGCCGGGTCGCCGAAGTCCGCCGCCTCGGCCGCGCTGCGCCGGATGAGCTCGCTCGTGGCGGCCCAGTCCAGGCCCATGTTGCGCTGCGCGGTGTCCATGGCGTCGGCGACGCGCAGGCCGTACGACCACAGGTGGCGGCGGAAGCGCAGCGTGGCGTCCCAGTCGACGGCGGCGGGGGAGCCGGGGGTGTTGTCGCCGAGCGGGTCGGCCACCACGTGGGCGGCGGCGTAGACGATCCGGCTCTGCGGCGGCCCGGCGGGCCGCTCCCAGACCACCGGCTCGCGCAGGGTGTGCTCCCCGCCGGGGAGCGCGATGCGCGTCACGGCTCCACCGGCAGGCGGCGGCCCTCGGCGGAGGAGCGCAGGCCCAGCTCGGCGAGGCGGACGCCGCGCGCCCCGGAGGCGAAATCGTAGGGGAACGGCGCGTCCTCCAGCACGTGGCGGACGAACATCTCCCACTGGATCTTGAAGCCGTTGTCGAACTCGGTGTTGTCCGGGACCTCCTGCCAGTCGTCGCGGAACCGCGCGGTGACGGGCAGGTCGGGGTTCCAGACCGGTTTGGGGGTGGTGGCCCGGTGCTGGATGCGGCAGTTGCGCAGGCCGGCGACGGCGCTGCCGTGCGTGCCGTCCACCTGGAACTCCACCAGCTCGTCGCGGTTGACCCGGACGCTCCAGGAGGAGTTGATCTGCGCGATGACCCCGCCCTCCAGCTCGAAGACGCCGTAGGCGGCGTCGTCGGCGGTGGCGGGGTAGGTCACGCCCCGCTCGTCCACGCGCTCGGGGATGTGGGTGACGGCCTGGGCGTAGACCGAGCGGACGCGGCCGAACAGGTTCTCCAGCACGTAGGCCCAGTGCGGGAACATGTCGAGCACGATGCCGCCGCCGTCTTCGGTGCGGTAGTTCCACGAGGGGCGCTGGGCGGTCTGCCAGTCGCCCTCGAAGACCCAGTAGCCGAACTCGCCGCGCACCGAGAGGATCCGGCCGAAGAAACCGCCGTCGATCAGGCGCTTGAGCTTGAGCAGGCCCGGCAGGAAGAGCTTGTCCTGCACGACGCCGTTCTTGACGCCCCGGGCCTCGGCGGCCTCGGCCAGCGCGACGGCCTCATCGACGGTCTCGGCGGTCGGCTTCTCGGCGTAGATGTGCTTGCCGGCCTCGATGGCCTTGAGCACGGCCTTGACGCGGGCCTGGGTGACCTGGGCGTCGAAGTAGATCAGGTTCTCGTCGGAGGCCAGGGCCGCGTCGAGGTCGGTGGTCCATTCGGCGATGCCGTGGTCGGCGGCGAGCTTCTCGAGCTTCTCGGCGTTCCGGCCCACCAGCACCGGCCTGAGCAGGACGCGGCTGCCGTCGGACAGTGTCACGCCGCCCTGCTCGTTGATCGCCAGGACCGACCTGACCAGATGCTGGCGGTAACCCATGCGGCCGGTGACACCGTTCATCACGACACCGATGCTTCGGGGGGACATTCTCTCTGAGCCTCCTATGGAAAGCGCTTTCCTGACCACCGTACGGCAGGTCAGGCCCATCGGGCAAGCGCCTGGAGGTGACGGTCCCGCATCTTGGGGAGGACGCGGCGGGAAAGGGCTGCCCGGTGGCCGGTGCCAGCCGAGGGAGGGCGGGTGGGCGGGCGGCACTCTGCCCCGCTCTCCGGAGGAGGCCCCGCTGCCATGCCTCCGGAGGAGTGCGGCCCTTCCGCGGCTCCGGGAGGGGCGGCCTTTCTCCTGCACCCCTGGAGGGGCCCGGCCCTTCCGCGGCTCCGGGAGAGTCAGGCCTTCTCCTGCGCCTCCATGCGGGCCAGCGCCTCGGCGACCGGGCGGGCGGCCAGCCCGATCTGCCACTCGCGGGCGCCCAGCCCGCGCAGCCGGGCCGCGACGGTCTCCGCGTCGACGACCGCGGGCGGCTCCCAGGTCAGGCGGCGCACGGCCTCCGGCTGCAGCAGGTTCTCCGTCGGCATGCGGTGCTCGTCGGCGAGGGCGGCGATCGCGGTCCGCGCCGCGGCAAGCCGCCGGGCGGCGACCGGGTCGCGGTCCATCCAGCGGTTGGCGGGCGGCGGCCCGTCTCCGGGGGCACTGGGCTGGGGCAGCTCGGACTCCGGCAGGGCGCGTGCCCTGGTGATCGCGGCGAGCCAGTCGCGCAGGTGCTTGCGGGCGCTGCGACCGGTGAAGGCGGGGATGTCGGTGAGGGCCTTGGTGGTGCGGGGCAGCTCCAGTGCGGCGGCGACGATCGCCGAGTCGGGCAGGACCCGGCCCGGCGCCAGGTCGGCCTCGCGGGCGAGGGAGTCGCGGAGCGTCCACAGCTCCCGGACCACGGCCAGCCCGCGCAGGGCGCGCACCTTGTGGATCCCGGAGGTGCGCCGCCACGGGTCGGTGCGGGGCCCCGGTGACCGGTGGGCCAGCACCGCGGCGAACTCCTCCTCGGCCCAGGCGAGCTTCCCGCCCGCCTTCAGCTCCTCGTGCAGGACGTCCCGGAGCTCGATCAGGACCTCGACGTCGAGCGCGGCGTAGCGCAGCCAGTCCTCCGGCAGCGGGCGGGTGGACCAGTCGGCGGCGGAATGGCCCTTCTCCAACCGGAGGCCGAGGACGTTCTCCACCATCATGCCGAGGCCCACCCGCTCGTAGCCGAGCAGCCGCCCGGCGAGCTCGGTGTCGAACAGCGCGCGCGGGCGGAAACCGAGCTCCGCCAGGCAGGGCAGGTCCTGGGAGGCGGCGTGCAGCACCACCTCGGCGTCGGCCAGCGCCGCGTCCAGCTCCGACAGGTCGGGGCAGCGGATCGGGTCGATCAGCGCGCTGCCCGCACCCGCCCGGCGCAGCTGCACCAGATAGGCGCGGCCGCTGTAGCGGTAACCCGAGGCCCGCTCGGCGTCCACGGCGACCGGCCCGGTGCCCTCGGCGAAGGCGCGCACGACGCGCGCGAGGCCGGTCGGGTCCTCGATGACGGGGGGGATGCCTTCTCGAGGTTCCAGCAGTGGAACGATCGTCGTCTCGTCGGTCACGTTCTGAAGGACTCCGGATCTTCGCGACGGCGCGGCGGCAGGGTCGCCACGTCGGAGGGCAGGGGGGGGATGCCCGCCGCCAGGCACATCAGGTCGCACCAGGCGGCGACATGGCCGGAGAGGTCCTCCTCCAGGGGGGACCAGGAGGCGCGCAGCTCGAGCTCCGTGGTCACCGGGTCCTCGGACTTGTTGCCGAAGCCCTCGGAGACGGCCCGGGTGACGGTGCCTCCGGCGGCGGCGTAGCCGGCGGCGTGCGCGTCGAGCGACTCGGTGAGCCAGCTCCACGCGACGGGACCGAGCAGCGGGTCCTCGGTGATCTCCGGCTCCATGTCCGCCCGGACGTAGGCGACCAGCCGGAACTGGCCGTCCCAGCCCCGCTGGCCGTCCGGGTCGAAGAGCACGATGAGGCGCCCGACCGCGAGCTCGTCGTCGTCGCGGTAGACCGAGGCGCCGATGGCGGCCGAATAGGGGGCCAGGCGCTGGGGTGCGGGGATGTCCTCCAGCTCGATCTCCGGCCTGATCTCGGCCGGGCGCAGGCTCGCCACCGCACGCCGGAAGGCGGCGGGAGCGGGCGGCGCGTCACCGAGGGTCATATCGGAAGCGTAGGTCGAAACTGAGCGCATGGGGACCATCGGGGTGTTCGTGGGAGCCATCGGAGCCGATCAAACCGAAGCCATCGGGCGGTGCGGAGCGCGCGCGGCGCCAGCGGGAACTCCCGGCGTCCCGGGGAGGCCGGAGCCGGAGCCGAGCAGCAGCGCGTGCCCGCACTCGGAGCAGGCCCACTCGGGGCACTCGCCCGCCCCGTGGCCGTCCGGGCAGGGCGGCTGCTCGAAAACCCGCTCGGCGGCACAGGAAGCACAGTGCTCACCGCGGCGTTCGGGTGAATTCCACATCGTGGTCATCGCACACGGCCTTTCGTCGGGTCGTGGTCCGACGTTGGCACGTCGCGCCGACAATTCCGCGCAACGTGCTCGGCGTGTCCCCAAAGTGGTGCCGGAATCGATGCCGCGCGGTGATTGACGAACATTTGGACCGGCCGGGGGCCGACCCTGGTTCGCCGATGGGAGGAACTGTACCCGCAAACATGATCGCTCCGCGCCGTCTCGCGAGATCGGAGGCCTCCGGTCGCCGACTTTCCTCGGGTCTCCGGCCGAACTCCGGCGGACGGGACGCCTGGACCTGAAGGACCGCCCCGGCATGGTCGCGGATGACCGTCCGGGGCCTTTCCGGATGTGATGTCACCCGTTGACCGGTATTTCGGGCGGGCCGCGCCACCTGGGACTTGGTGCGCGGACCGGCCGGGGGGCATGGCACCCTGGGAGGGTGAATCCCGAGCTTGCCGACTCCCCGTTCCTGCGCGCCTGTCGCCGCCAGCCCGTCTCCCGCACGCCGGTGTGGTTCATGCGCCAGGCGGGCCGCTCGCTGCCCGAGTACCGGGCCGTGCGCGGCGGGGTGCCCATGCTCACGGCCTGCGCCACCCCCGACCTGATCGTGGAGATCACGATGCAGCCGGTCCGCCGCTACGGGGTGGACGCGGCCATCTTCTTCAGCGACATCGTGGTCCCGCTCAAGGCGATCGGGATCGACCTCGACATCAAGCCCGGCGTCGGACCGGTGATCGCCGACCCGATCAGGGACGCCGCCGCGGTCCGGACCCTGCGCCCGATCGAGCCCGACGACGTCTCCTACGTCACCGAGGCCGTCCGGGCGCTCACCGGCGAACTCGGGCCGACGCCGCTCATCGGTTTCGCCGGCGCGCCGTTCACTCTCGCCTCCTACCTCATCGAGGGCGGCCCCTCCAAGAACCACGACCACACCAAGGCGATGATGTACGGCGAGCCGCACCTGTGGCACGCCCTGATGGACCGGCTGACCGAGATCACTCTCGGCTTCCTGCGCATCCAGGCCGCCGCCGGAGCCTCGGCCCTGCAGCTCTTCGACTCCTGGGTCGGCGCCGTCGCCCCCGACGACTACCGCGAGTTCGTCCTCCCCTACACCGCCCGCATCTTCGCCGGCCTGGCCGACCTGGGCGTCCCGCGCATCCACTTCGGCGTCGGCACCGGAGAGCTGCTCGGCCTGCTCGGCGAGGCCGGGGCCGACGTGGTCGGCGTGGACTGGCGGGTCCCGCTCGACGAGGCGGCCCGCCGCGTCGGCCCCGGCAAGGCGCTCCAGGGAAACCTGGACCCGGCAACCCTGCTCGCCCCCTGGGAGGTCGTCGAGCGCAGGGCGGGCGACATCCTCGCCCGCGGAGCCGAGGCGGAGGGCCACGTCTTCAACCTCGGTCACGGCGTGCTGCCGGGCACGGACCCCGACCAGCTGGCGCGCCTCACCGACTTCGTGCACCGGGCGTCGGCCCGCTGACGTCGCCCGGCGGCGAGTCGGAGGGCGCCGGCCCGGGGGGCGTCCGAGGCGTGTCCGGGGTCACCGGTCCGGGAGGAACCGGTCCGGGAGCCAACGGTCCGGAGGGCGCGGGCGGTTCCGGGCGCCTCCTGCGGCTGCGGCGCAGTCCCAGGGCGATCGCCAGCCACACCGGGACGATCACGAGCAGCCAGGGGAGCAGCGCACCGAGGACCGTCAGCCCGACCTTGACGGTGGTGACGAAGGCGTCCCAGCCCGCCTCCAGACCGCTGAGGAAGCCGCCGGGCTCCTCCTCCGGAGGCTCGGGCGCCTCGGCCACCGGGCCGATCAGGTTCAGGGTCAGCGTCGCCATGCCGGTGAGCGAGGCGAGCTTCTTCTGCCGGGCCTGGAGCGACTCCAGCTCCGCCTCCCGGTTGGAGATCTCCCGCTCGACCTCGAGCACCTGGCCGATCGTGTCCGCCCGCTTGAGCAGCGCGCGCAGCGAGTCCAGCGCGGACCGCGCCGACTTCAGGCGGCTCTCGACGTCGGCGACCTCCTCGGTGACGTCCTCGGTGTTCTGCTGGACCGACTCCCGCTTCCCCAGCTCCTTGCCGAACCGGTCGACGACGCCGGGGTAACCGGCGGGCGGGATCTTGAAGACCAGCGTGGAGGAGGCCTCGCCGCCGCCGAAGGCGTCCGACTTCTCCTGGGAGAGATAGCCGCCGGCCGCGGTGACGATGCGCTTGGCCGTCTCCGCCGAGGCGGCCACGTCCTCGGCGCGGACGGTCATCTGCGCGGTGTAGACGATGGCCCGCTCGGTCGGGACCGCCTGCACCTGCTCCGTCTGCCGCCGCTCGCCCCCACCCTCGGCGGACGAGGGGGCCTCGGCGCTCTCCGCGCGGTCGAACCCCGCTTCGCCGGAGCCGCCGCCCTCGCCGGAACCGCCGCTCTGGGCGGAGGCCGGCGCCGGAGCGCCGGCGTCACTCACGGAGTGCGTCTCCGACGCGCCGCAGGCCGACGCGAACAATGCCAGGCCCACGAGAGGAACCACCAGGCGCGGGCCGTACCGGAATCTGGTCATGCACCTGGAGACGGGCGTCCGGGAGCGCGGGTTCGGCGGAAAGGGGTCACGATGCCGTCACGTTCTTCCCGGCGGCGGGCCGCAGGGGGCGGTGAGCGGCGTCGGACGGCGCGCCCGGGGCAGGACGCGGACGGCCGCAGGGGAGCGGTACGGTCAGGAGTCATGGAAGGGAACCGGAGCCATGTGGTGGTCGTCGGCGGCGGGATCGCCGGTCTGGCCGCGGCGTGGCATCTGCGGCAGGGCGGCGGGGACGTCCGGGTGACCGTGCTCGACGGCGCCGGGCGGATCGGCGGCAAGCTCCACGCGAGCGAGGTGGCCGGGGTCGCGGTCGACGCCGGGGCCGAGGCGATGCTCCTGCGGCGGCCCGAGGGCAGGGACCTGGCCAGGTCGGTCGGGCTCGGCGAGGAGCTGCGCCACCCCGGGGACGCCCAGGCGGCCCTGCTGGTCGGCGGGGCGCTGCGGCCGATGCCGAGGGGACAGGTCATGGGCGTCCCGTCCGACCTGCTGGCCCTGGCCCGGTCGGGCGTGCTGAGCCCCGCGGGGCTGGCGAGGGTGCCGCTGGACCAGGTCATGCCGGCCACGCTCGTCACCACCGACGTCTCGGTGGCCGCCTACGTCCGCGCCCGGATGGGCGGGGAGGTGGTGGACCGGCTGATCGAGCCGATCCTCGGCGGCGTCTACGCCGGCCGGGCGGAGGCCCTCTCCCTGGACGCGACGATGCCCAGGATCGCCGCGGTCGCCCGTTCCGAGCGCTCCCTGCTCGCCGCCGCCCGGAAGATCACCGCAGAGGCGCCCAAGGACGCCGGTCCCGTCTTCGCCACCCTGCGCCGCGGCATGGGCAGTCTGCCCGAGGCCGTCGCCGCCGCCTCCGGCGCGGAGATCAGGACCGGGGTGATGGTCCGGGAGCTGCGCCGCGCGGGGAGCGGCTGGCGGCTGGTGGCCGGGCCGGTGCCCGATCCCGAGGTCGTCGAGGCCGACGCGGTGGTCGTCGCCGCCCCCGCCCCCGCGGCCGGCCGCCTGCTCGCGGCCGAGGTGCCCAAGGCCGCGGCCGAGCTGGCCAGGATCGAGTACGCCAGCATGGCCATCGTCACCCTGGCCTATCCGCGGGTGGCCTTCCCGCAGGCTCCGGCCGGCAGCGGCTACCTGGTGCCGCCGGTCGAGGGCCGCCCGGTCAAGGCCGCGACGTTCAGCTCGGTCAAGTGGCCGCACCTGGCCGAGGCCGACCCCAACCTGGTCGTGCTGCGCTGCTCGATCGGCCGGCTCGGGGAGGAGGCGCTCCTGCAGCGCGACGACGCCGAGCTGGTCGCCCTGGCGATGGCGGAGGCGGCCGAGATCCTGGGCGTGCGGGGCCTGCCCCTGGACTCCAGGGTCACCCGCTGGGGCGGTTCGCTCCCGCAGTACAACGTGGGCCACCTGGACCGGGTCGCGCGCATCCGCGCGGCGGTCGCGGCCCAGCCCGGCCTGGCCCTGTGCGGCGCGGCCTACGACGGCGTCGGCATCCCCGCCTGCATCGCCACCGCGCGTACGGCGGCGGCCCGGATCCTGGACCACCTGGCCTCCCGGCAGAGCGGCTCCTCCGTCGCCTGAGAGGCGGCCGGGAGGGGCGGACCGGGGAAGGGCGCGGAGGTCCGGGAGGTCCGGGAGGCCGTTCCCCGCCGGACGGACCGGACGCCCCCCTCGCTAGATTTGGAGGGCGGGGGAAGCAGAGTTCCTGATGAGAGGGTGAGGACGACGGACGAGAAGCAGCGGCCCAAGGCGCGTGACCTGAACCAGGTGATCCGCTACACGATGTGGTCGGTCTTCAGGCTGCGCGACGGCTGCCCGGGCAACCGGGAGGGCCTGGCCGGCGAGGTCGAGGACCTCCTGGCGCAGATGGCCGAGAAGGACGTCGTGACCCGCGGCGTATACGACGTGGGCGGTTTCCGCGCCGACGCCGACTTCATGTTCTGGTGGCACGCGCCGACCGCCGAGGACCTGCAGGAGACCTACTCGCGGTTCCGCCGCACCGATCTGGGCCGGCTGACCGAGCCGGTCTGGTCGGCGATGGCGCTGCACCGCCCGGCGGAGTTCAACAAGTCGCACATCCCGGCGTTCCTCGCCGAGGAGGAGCCGCGGGCCAATGTCTGCGTCTACCCGTTCGTCCGCTCCCTGGAGTGGTACCTCCTGGACGACGCCGACCGCCGCCGGATGCTCGCCGAGCACGGCCGGATGGCCCGTGACTACCCCGACGTGCGGGCCAACACCGTCGCGTGCTTCGCTCTGAACGACTACGAGTGGATGCTCGCCTTCGAGGCCGACGAGCTGCACCGCATCGTCGACCTGATGCGCACCCTGCGCGGGGCCGAGGCCCGGCGGCACACCCGGGAGGAGATCCCCTTCTACACCGGTATCCGCAAGCCGGTGAGCGAGCTGGTCAACGCCCTGCCGTGAAGCGCCCCGCGGTGACCCCGCGATGACCCGGCGGTGACTCCGGGGTGAAAGGCAAAGCCCTGCCGGAAACGGGCGGCCTCGTTCCAAAATTTTGTCATACTCAGGGAAAATCTCCCGAGTGCGAGGTCAAAGTGACCAAGGGCGAAGGTCTGGTGCGTTCCGGGCGGCACAGGGGCGGCCACCGCAGGAAGAGGTCCCGGCGGTGGAGCCGGGAGGCGTCCGTGGGGGCCGCGGCCCTGGCGGTCGCGGTCGCCGGGATCGTGGTCGTGAGCTCGTCGTCCGGCGAGGCTCCCGCCGCAGGCGGGAAGACCTCGCAGCGGGGCCCCGCGGACGGGGGAGCGGCGCCGGAGACGGCTGTGGCGCTCCCGCAGGCGGGGGTGCCGCGGACGGCGCCCCCCGGTCCGGTGGGGGCGGACGGACGGCGGACCCCGATGGTGGCCGCGGGGCTCGACGGCGCGGGCTCGGGCGCGCCCGCCGGTGATCCGGGCGGCGCGGCGCGGGAGCCCGCGGCCGAGGAGCCCGGCACGGAGAAGCCCGGGACCGGCGAGGCCCCGGAACGGAAGGACCCCGCCGTGGCCGGCGAGGCGGACGCCGGGAAGCCCGGGTCCCGTGAACCCGGGGGCGACGGGAACGGGAAGCCCGAGAAGAAATCCAAGAAGGCCGCGAAGGGCGGGGAGGCCGAGGCGGCGGGCCGGTCCAAGCACACCGATGCCGGGGCCGTCGCGTACTTCCAGCGGAGCAAGGCGGCCAAGCGGGTGAAGGACATCCGCATGGTCGGGGGGTACCTGCGGATATACACCGACCTGCCGGAGTCGGCGGACAACTCCAAGCAGGCGATCGAACTGTGCGAGACGGGCCTCGACTACCTCGCCGAGGAGATCGGGGAGGACGACCCCGTGGTCTTCGTCCAGGCGGAGTTCGGCGAGAACGGCAACCCGGTCCTGGCCAACGTGCTGGGCCCCGACGACTCCACCTGCCGGGTCACCTATCCCAGGCCGGGCCGGTAAGGCCCCCGACCGCGCCGTCAGGGCGGCCCCGCGTCACGCGTCGCGGACCCGCGACGTCTGCGGGCACCGTGCCGCCCGATCGGGAGAGCCGATCCCGGCTCCCTCGGAAGCCCCCTCGTCCACGGGGTGAAGGGCGTCAGAGGATCCTGACCCGGGTCTTTCCGCACATCGTGCAGCGCTGGGTGACCACCCTGCCGATGGTTTCGATGATCTCCCACCTGTGGCGGAGATGCACGGGGGCTCCTCGGGAGAAAGATCACTCTTTGGAGATGCTTGCGCACTGTGCGTAGTAGTCTTTACCCGTGCCAGGGCGGGCATTCACCCGCCCGCGCGGGTGAATGCGGAAAGTCCCGGGTGCACTCCGGAGAACCGGCCGGGGCCGGGCTACTCGGCGGGCTCCAGCCTGAGCGAGACGGAGTTGATGCAGTAGCGGTCGTCGGTGGGCGTGGCGTAGCCCTCGCCGTGGAACACGTGGCCGAGGTGGGAGTCGCAGCGGGCGCAGCGGACCTCGGTGCGGACCATCCCGAGGGAGCGGTCCTCGATCAGGGTGACGGCCTCGGACGCGGAGGGCTCGTAGAAGCTGGGCCAGCCGCAGTGGCTGTCGAACTTGGTGTCCGACCGGAACAGCTCGGCGCCGCAGGCGCGGCAGCTGTAGACGCCCACGGTCTTGGTGTCGACGTACTCGCCGGTGAAGGGACGCTCCGTGCCCGCCTGGCGGAGCACCTGGAACTCCTGGGGAGAGAGCTGGGCGCGCCACTCGGCATCGCTCTTGACCACCTTGTCCATGTCATGACTCTACGCGAACGCCGCGGCCGGGAGAAAAATCTTGGAGGGCGGAGCATCCTGGGGCGCCCGATCCGGCGTCCTTGTCAGTGTGGGGGGTTTTCACCTTCCAGATGAGGGATGAGATCATCCGTCCGGCCGTCCCGAGGATCAACGGGACGGTGCGAATGCCGCCGGCCGGGTGGCGCGCCAGCGCCCGGGACCGGAGAGCGGGACGGATGATCGCGGTCCGTCCCGTCGAGAGCCCGGTCCCGCCGCCGCGGCGACTCCGGGACGGACCCGTCCGTCCGGCGCCACCGTACGGCTAACCGGGCCGGGCGGCAAAGTCTGCGTCTGATTCGGGTAAACGATGGGCCGCCTCCAGAGGGCGGCGCTTGCCTCCCGCTCCGCCGGTTCGCGAAGCTCGGCCGTGCATCGAAGACACGCGGAACACATCGGCACCGGGGGCAGAACTGTGGCGGCTATCGCAGGAGCACGACGTCTCGCGGCGGTGGGTGCGGTGACGGCCTTCTCATTCGGAGGCGCCGCCCTGGCGGTCGGGATCGGTACGGCCGCCGCCCAGGCGTCACCGGTGGACGGGCGGGCCGTGCCGGGCACATGCGAGACGATCCTGCCGCCGTGCGCGTCGCAGCCGGGCGGGGCGGCGGGACAGGCGGTGGGACAGGCCGGAGGGCGGGCCCGGGGGGACGGCGGCCGGGAGACGCGCGGTCCCGGCGGGGGGGTGTCGAGCCGCCAGGACGACGTGTGGGCGGGAGCGCTGGGCTCGGGTTCCACCTCGTCGGAGGCGCACGCCTCCGGTGGGGACGGGGACCGGTCCGAAGGCGCGTCCGGCGGGACCGGGGGCGGGGCGAAGGAGGCCTCGGGCGTGTCCCGGCCGGAGAAGACCACCGGCGGGAAGCCGGTCCGGGACAAGGGCACGGACAAGGGCACGGACAAGGGCACGGACAAGGGCACGGGCACGGACTTCACGGACAAGGACTCCGGGAAGGACTTCACGGACAAGGGGTCGAAGGGGTGGCCGGGGAAGCCGACGGCGCCCTCCACCGGATCCTGGCCGACCGCTCCGGGCGGGGGCGGTTCGGGCGGGTCCGGCCAGAGCTGGACCGCCGTGCCCGGTGAGACGGTCTCCAGGGCCCCGGCCTCCCTGCCCGCCTCGTGGGACCCCAGGGCGGACGAGCGGCGCAGGATCCCGGAGGGCGCCCCGCAGACGGGCGGCGGGGGCCTCGCGGCGAAGGCCCGGTCCGGTGACTGGCCCCTCGCCGCGGGCGGTGCGGCGTTGCTGCTGGGAGCCGGGCTGGCGGGCCTCGCCGTACGGGGCCGCCGGTCGGCCGAAGCGTAACCGGTGCCGTCCACCGGGCGGCGGCCGACGCTCGGGGCGGCGGCGCTGGCCACCGCGGCCGGGGTGCTGCTGTGCGGGCTCGGCGTCGGCCGCATCCTCTCCGAGGAGGGCGCCTTCTCCGCGTCGGCCGGGCAGCCGCCGCCTGCGGAGGCGTCGCCGTCCGCGCCGTCGGCGGGCGTGTCGCGCCGCCCGCTCGTGCCGGTGGCCTCCGGCGGGTCGCTGGCGTACACGTTCGCCCGGCCGCTGAAGAGGTCCGTGCCGCTGACCGTGCACATCCCCAGGATCGGGGTGTCGGCCCGGTTGATGCGGCTCGGCCTCGGCGCCGGGGGCGCCATCGAGAACCCGCCCCTGCACCCTCCGGACCTCGCCGGCTGGTACGCCGGAGGCCCGGCTCCCGGCGAACGCGGTCCCGCCGTCATCACGGGGCATCTCGACACCCGCACCGGGCCCGCCGTCTTCGCCCGCCTGCACAGGCTCAGGCGCGGCGACCAGATCCAGGTGCTGCGCCGGGACGGCTCCGTGGCGGTCTTCGCGGTCGACGCGAGCGAGCTCGCCGCCAAGGACGCCTTCCCCACGGCCCGCGTCTACGGCGACGTGGACTACGCCGCCCTGCGCCTCGTCACCTGCGGCGGCGCCTTCGACCACGGGACCCGCAGCTACACGGGCAACACGATCGTCTACGCCCACCTCGCGCGCGTCTACCGCCGGGCCTGAGTCCCCGCGCCGCCGTACGGCGGCGCGGGCGGTCACGGGTCGCGGGGGAGGCCGAGGGCTCGCTCGGCGATGATGTTCAGCTGGATCTCGGTGGTGCCGCCGCCGATCGTGAAGGCCCGGGTGGCGAGGACCATCCGGTTCCAGTACGGCGAGGCGGGGTCGATCGACCAGCAGAACTCTGAGACCGCCTGGGAGTGGCGCATGCCGAGGAGCTTGCGGACGCTGGAGGCCGTGCCCGGGTCGCCGCCGGACAGCTGGGAGAGGGTGACGCGCAGCCCGAGCGCGGAGATCGCCTGGCCCTCGGCCCACAGCTGTCCGGCCTGCTCCAGCGCGGCGGGGCGGAGCGCCTGCGGGCCGCCGAGCCTGCCGATCAGCTTGACCATGTCGGTGTGCTGCGAGCCGGGTCCCCAGGAGTCGCCGAGGGCGACGCGCTCATGGGACAGGGTGTCGCGGGCGACCTTCCAGCCCTGCCCGACCTCCCCGACCACCAGGTCGTCGGGGACGAAGACGTCGTCGAGGAAGACCTCGTTGAAGATCTCGTCTCCGTTGATCTCCTTCAGCGGGCGGACGGTGACGCCGGGGGAGGACATGTCGACCAGGAAGTAGGTGATGCCCTCGTGCTTGGGGGCGTCCGGGTCGGTCCTGGCCAGGCAGATGCCCCAGTGCGCGTACTGGGCCAGGGAGTTCCAGGTCTTCTGGCCGCTCAGGGACCAGCCGCCCTCGACCCGCACGGCCCGGGTGGACAGCGAGGCGAGGTCGGACCCGGCGCCGGGCTCGCTGAAGAGCTGGCACCACGTGATCTCGGTGGTGAAGGTCTTGGGCAGGAAGCGCTCCCGCTGCTCCGGCGTGCCGTACCGGACGATGGACGGCACGGCCCAGGCGGCGATGGCCAGGTTGGGGCGCCGGACCCCGGCGGCGCGGAACTCCTGGTGGATGACGACCTGCTCCAGCGGAGAGGCCGCGCGGCCCCACGGCTCCGGCAGGTGCGGCATGAGCCAGCCCTCGGAGGCGAACCGGGCCAGCCGGGTCAGCGGCTCCTCCGCGGCCAGGGAGGCGACGGCGGCCCGGATCTCCCGGCGGAAGGGCTCGGCCTCGGCGGGGAGGTCCGGCTCCATCGCCCTGCGCACCCCGGCGGCGGCCAGGACGGCCGCGCGCTCGGCCCACTCTCCCGGATCGCCGCTCAGCGCCCGCAGGGACAGGGCGCGGCGGTAGTACAGGTGGGCGTCGTGCTCGTAGGTGTAGCCGATCCCGCCCAGCACCTGGATCGCGTCGGCGGCGCACCGCACGGCCGCGTCGGCGGCGAGCACCCCGGCCGCGGCCACCGCGAGGGCGGCCTCTCCGGCGGACGTCCCGGCAGGGGCCGCCGTGTTCTCCCCGCGCGCTCCGCCTGGACCGGAGACGTGGGGGCCGGCGGTGAGAGGGCCGGAGACGTGGGGAGCGGCGGCGTCGAGGGCCCGGGCGGCGTCCCACACCGCGGCGCGGGCCTGCTCCAGGGCGACGAGCATGGCGGCGCACCGGTGCTTGACGCCCTGGAACTGGCCGATGGGGCGGCCGAACTGCACGCGGACCTTGGCGTACTCCGCGGCGGTGGTCACCGCCCAGGCGGCCACGCCGCAGGCCTCGGCGCCGAGCAGGACGACCGCCAGGGCGCTCACCAGCTCCGCGGTCACCCCGTCCAGCACCCGGCCGACCGGCACGGACCGCGCCGCCACCGCCGTCAGCGGCCGGGTCGGATCGACGCCCTCCAGCGGCTCCGTCACGCAGTCGGCACGGTCGAGGGCGGCCCACCGGCCGTCGGCGAGCGGCAGGACGACGAGGCCGGCGTCGGGCGGGCCCAGCGCGGTCAGGAGGCGTTCGGGCCGGGCCGCGTCCCCGGCGGGCGGGCCCGGGGCGGAGGCGCCCGGCCCGGCGGTACCCGGAGCGGTGTCCGGAGCGGGGCGCGCGGCCGGGGCGTCCGGGGACGCGGCGCGGAAGCCTCCGGGCAGGGCGACGGCGGCGGTCAGGGTCCCGTCGGCCAGGGCGGGCAGGAGCCCGTGTGCGGATCCGCCGCGGGAGATGATCGCCGAGGCGAGGGCGGTGGGCAGATGGGATCCGGGGGTGCAGTGCTCGCCCAGGGCCTCCAGCGCGACGGAGAGCTCCGTCAGCCCGCCGCCCTGCCCGCCGTACTCCTCCGGAAGGTGCAGCCCCAGCAGTCCCTGCGCGGCCAGCGCGGCACGGAAAGGCTCGTGCTCCGCGCCACGGACCGCGATGTTCCGCCCGGCGAAACCGTGGACGGAGGCCGCGAGCGCCCAGTGCTCCCCCGTGATCCCGATGCTCATGCGCAGACTCTAGAACGGCATTCGGTTTTATGTAAGAGGGCGTGTCCCGGCCGTCACCGCCCGCCGGTCGGTCCGGTGCCCGGGATCCGCCGGAGGAGGCGGCCGGCCCGGTGGGGGCCGCCCGGTGTCATCGCCGCCGGTCGTGCTGCCCGCCCCCGGCGAAGGCGAAGTTCACCGCGATGATGCCGACCCAGATGACCGCGAGCACGAAGCCGGGGTTGTCCAGGATGAGGGCCAGGGCCACCGTCGACGGCACGCCCAGGGTGAGGGAGACGATCGAGAGCGCGAGCCGCTGCCCGGCGGCCACGGAGGGGCGGATCGCCGGGGCGCGGGCCGCGAGCCGCTCGTCCACCCGCCGGTCGATCTCGCTGTCCATCTTCTCCAGGAAGCCCTCGACCAGGGAGTCCTCGAATTCGGGGCCGAGCTCGCGACGGGCCTCGACCGCTGCGCGCAGCTCGTCGCCGGATGAGGATGATCGATCCATAGTCGAGATATATCGTTTGTAGTCGGCAATGTCTATGGGATTCAGGAAGAAGACCGGATATATCTGGTGAACAGGAAGCCGTCCTCCTCCAGGACGTGAGCCAGGCGGAGGCGGGCGAGCACGTCCGGGCCGTCCAGGACCCGGGCGGCGGATCCGCCGACCAGCATCGGGCTGACCGTCAGGCAGAGCTCGTCCACCAGGTCCGCCGCGGCGAGCTGGCCGTTGATCCGCGCCCCGCCCTCGCACAGCACCCGGCCCAGCCCCCGCTCGCCGAGCTCCCGGACCGCCGCGGCCAGGTCCACCCGGTCGTCCCCGGCCACGATCACGTCGGCGCGCCCGGCCGCCCGCGCGCGCCGGTCCGCCGGAGCCGCCCCGCAGGTGACGACGATCGTGCGCGCGCCCGGCTCCGCCTCGGTGAACAGCGGGGAGTCCAGGTCCAGCTCCAGGCTCCGGGTGACCACGGCGACCGCCGGGGCGGCGGGACGGCCCTCGCGCAGCGCCCGCCAGGACTCCCGCGGCCGGGCCGGGCCGTACCCCTCGCTGCGGACGGTCTCGGCCCCGGCCAGGATCACGTCGGCCAGCCCGCGCAGCACCCCGAAGACCCGCCGGTCGCCCGTGCCGGACAGCCCGCCGGACAGGCCCTTGAGCCAGATCCCGCCGTCGGCGCTGGCCACCATGTTGACCCGCACGCACCGCGGGCCGGGATAGGCGTAGGCGAGGGCGAGATCGACGTCGGTCCCGGCGGGGGGAGCGGGGTGCAGGAGGCGCATCCCCCCACCCTGGCACAGCCACCGGTCGATAACGGATTCGGCGGCCCTGGTGACTTCGGGGGCTCGCCGTCACATGATTTCTCTGAAGATCAGGGAGGGTTGCGTGGGGCTGGTCGCGATCGTGACATGGTCGATCACCGCGATGGTCGGGATCTACCTGCTGTACCTGTGGCTGTCCGGCGGAGGCCTGCGGCAGCAGGCGACGAAGGTCACCCGGTTCCCCGCGGCGCTGGTCTTCGCCCACCCGGTCCTGGCGGTCTCCGCGCTGGGCTGCTGGATCGCGTACGTGCTCACCCTGCAGCGGTTCCTCGCCTGGCTCTCCTTCGGCGTGCTCTCGGCCGCCGCGCTGCTGGGCTTCGTCATGTTCACCCGCTGGCTGGGCGGCGGCCGCCACGCGCGCGGCGCCGAGCAGCGCTTCCCGGTGCTCGCGGTGCTGCTGCACGGCCTGGCGGGAGTGACCACGTTCGTGCTGGTCCTGCTCACCGCCACGATCGCGACCGGCCACTAGCTCCAGGAGCCGTCCCGCCGGTCCCGGGGGCCCGCCCGGTGCGTACGGCCGGCCGTACGCACCGGGCGGGCCGTACGCACCGGTGCGTACGGCCGGCCGTCCCGCGCGTCCGGGAGGTCCGCCCGGTGCGCGCGGTCACCCCCGGGCGGACCTGGCGCAGCGGAGGATCTGCATCGAGCGCGCGGTCACCGCGATCACGGACTCCGGCGGCCAGAACTCGTCGGGGAACGGCTCGTCCCTGGCGACCTCGTCGGCGGTGTCCAGCACCGTCCGCCACGCGGAGCCGTAGCGGGCGTCCGGGAGGGTGAAGGTCATGTCCCCGTGGTGGGCGTTGATCAGCAGCAGGAACGAGTCGTCCACGATCCGCTCGCCGCGCGGGCCCGGCTCGGTGATGGCGTCGCCGTTGAGGAAGACCGCCAGCGACTTGGCGTAGCCGGTGTGCCAGTCGGCCGCCGACATCTCCGTCCCCGCCGGGGTGAGCCAGACGATGTCGCGGACGCCTTCCGGGGACATGCGGCCGTGGAAGAACCGGCGGCGCTGCAGGACCGGGTGCCCGCGCCGGAGCTCCGACAGGGCCCGGACGAAACCGAGCAGGTCGGCCTCGGTCCCGGCCAGCGACCAGTCGATCCAGGAGACCTCGTTGTCCTGGCAGTAGGCGTTGTTGTTGCCGTGCTGGGTCCGGCCGAGCTCGTCGCCGGCGACCAGCATGGGCACGCCCTGGGAGATGAACAGGGTGGCCAGGAAGTTGCGCCGCTGCCGGCGGCGGAGCCGTACGATCGCCGGGTCCTCGACCGGACCCTCGGCGCCGCAGTTCCAGGACCGGTTGTCGTCGGTGCCGTCGCGGTTGTTCTCCCCGTTGGCCTCGTTGTGCTTGCGGTCGTAGGAGACCAGGTCGTTCAGGGTGAACCCGTCGTGCGCGGTGACGAAGTTGATCGAGGCCACCGGGCGGCGGCCGGAGGTGGCGTACAGGTCCGCCGAGCCAGTCAGCCGGGAGGCGAACTCCGGCAGCGCCGAGCCGTTGCCCCGCCAGAAGTCGCGGACCGTGTCGCGGTACTTGCCGTTCCACTCGGTCCACAGCGGCGGGAAGTTGCCCACCTGGTAGCCGCCCGGCCCCACGTCCCAGGGCTCGGCGATCAGCTTCACCTGCGAGATCACCGGGTCCTGCTGGATCAGGTCGAAGAACGCGCTCAGCCGGTCGACGTCGTGCAGCTCGCGGGCGAGCGCGGAGGCCAGGTCGAAGCGGAAGCCGTCCACGTGCATCTCCAGGACCCAGTAGCGCAGGGAGTCCATGATGAGCTGGAGCGCGTGCGGGGAGCGGACGTTGAGGGAGTTGCCGCAGCCGGTGTAGTCGAGGTAGTAGCGCCGGTCGCCGTCGTGCAGCCGGTAGTAGGCGGTGTTGTCGATGCCCCGGAAGGAGAGCGTGGGCCCCATGTGGTCGCCCTCGGCGGTGTGGTTGTAGACCACGTCGAGGACGACCTCGATGCCCGCCTCGTGCAGCGCCTTGACCATGGCCTTGAACTCCAGCACCTGCTCGCCGCGCCGGCCGCCGGAGGCGTAGCCGTTGTGCGGGGCGAGGTAGGAGATGGTGTTGTAGCCCCAGTAGTTCGTCAGCCCCCGGGCCACCATCGCGTGCTCCGGAACGAACTGGTGCACCGGCATCAGCTCCACCGCCGTCACGCCCAGGCTCAGCAGGTGGTCGAGGACCGCCGGGTGGGCCAGCCCGGCGTAGGTGCCGCGCTGCTCCTCGGGGACCGCGGGATGGCGCATGGTGAGCCCGCGCACGTGCGCCTCGTAGATCACGGTCTGGTGGTACGGCGTGCGGGGCGGCCGGTCGGCGCCCCAGTCGAAGAACGGGTTGACCACCACGTTCTTCGGCATGAAGGGGGCGCTGTCGTAGTCGTTGCGCGCGGCCGGATCGGTGAACCGGTAGGAGAACAGCGCCTCGTCCCACGACAGCTCGCCGTCGATCGCCTTGGCGTAGGGGTCGAGGAGGAGCTTGGCGGGGTTGCACCGGTGCCCCTGGGAGGGCTCGTAGGGCCCGTGGACGCGGTAGCCGTACCGCTGCCCGGGCATCACGCCCGGCAGGTAGCCGTGCCAGACGAACCCGTCGACCTCGGGCAGGTCGACGCGCTCCTCACGCCCGTCCTCACCGAACAGGCACAGCTCCACCCGCTCGGCCACCTCGGAGAACAGGGCGAAACCGGTGCCCACGCCATCCCACGTGGCACCGAGCGGGTACGGCTCTCCCGGCCAGACTTCGCGCATGTAACCAGATTCTCCTCCAGTCGGGTCTCCCGCGCGGGGTGCGCCCGCCTTTTTCCGCCCCGGCCCGCAGGTACGGCGCGGTGCGGGCGGGGCGCGGAACGCGGCCGCGCGCGCCCGCACCGGGGCGCACGCGACCGCGGGAGCGCGGGAGCGCGGCGGTCAGCTCAGCAGTTCGGCGTTGAGGCTGATCGTGGTGCCGGCCAGGGCCTTGCTCACCGGGCAGTTGGCCTTGGCCGTCTCGGCCGCGGTCTGGAACTGCTCGGCGCTGATGCCCGGGACGTGGGCGCGGACCGAGATGACGATCCCGGTGATGCCCTCACCCGGCTGGAAGGTCACGTCGGCCTTCGTCTCCACCGACTGCGGCGGCGTGCCCGCCTGGGCCAGCCCGTGCGACAGGGCCATCGAGAAGCAGGACGAGTGGGCGGCCGCGATCAGCTCCTCCGGGGAGGTCTTGCCGCCCGGCTGCTCGGCCCGCGAGGGCCAGGACACGTCGAACGTGCCCACGCCGGAGGAGTCCAGCGCGACCGTGCCGGAGCCCTCCATCAGGGAGCCCTTCCACTGGGTCGTCGCGGTACGGGTCGTCGCCATGGCGATGTCCTTTCGATCGATCAATGTTCATGAGCGAACATACGCCGTTCAGGCGCCGGGGTGTGCGACCCGGTCGATGACGGCGTCAAGATCCAGCCCGGAGGGCAGCGTACCGAACGCCCGGCCGCCCTCACCGGACAGCCGGGAGGCGCAGAAGGCGTCGGCGACGGCCGCGGGCGCGTGCCGTACCAGCAGGGAGCCCTGCAGGACCAGCGCCATGTCCTCGGCGAGCCGGCGGGCGCGGGACTCGATGTCGGCCGGGTCCGACAGCGACCTGCGCAACCGGTCGGCGGCGTCGTCCAACCGGCGGTCGGCCCCGGCGGCGAGCGCGACCTCGCCGAGGAACGCCTCCAGGGCCTCCGGCTCACGGCCCAGGGCGCGCAGCACGTCCAGCGCCGCCACGTTCCCCGACCCCTCCCAGATGCCGTTCAGCGGCGACTCGCGGAACAGCCGCGGCAGCTGCGACTCCTCCACGTAGCCGTTGCCGCCCAGGCACTCCATCGCCTCGGCCGCGTGGACCGGAGCCCGCTTGCACACCCAGTACTTGCCGACGGCCAGCGCGGTACGGCGCAGCGCGGCCTCCGTGGCGTCCCCGGCGGCGTTCCCGGCGGCCCGGTCGGTCGCCCCGGCCAGGCGTGTCATCAGCGCGGTCGCGGCCTCCGACTCCACGGCCAGGTCGGCCAGGACGTTGCGCATCAGCGGCTGCTCGACCAGGCGGCGGCCGAACGCGCCGCGGTGCGCGGCGTGGTGGACCGCCTGGCGCAGGCCGTACCGCATGCCGGCGGCCGAGCCGATCACGCAGTCCAGCCGGGTCATGTTGACCATCTCCAGGATGGTCCGCACGCCCCGGCCCTCCTCGCCCACCCGCCAGGCGACGGCCCCGTGGTACTCCACCTCGGAGCTGGCGTTGGACCTGTTGCCCAGCTTGTCCTTCAGCCGCATCAGGCGCATGGCGTTGCGGGTGCCGTCGGGCAGCACGCGGGGGAGCAGGAAGCAGGTCAGGCCGCCCGGCGCCTGGGCCAGGACGAGGAACACGTCGCACATCGGGGCGGAGTTGAACCACTTGTGGCCGGTGAGGGCGTAGGTCCCGTCGCTCAGCGGCTCGGCCCGGGTGGTGTTGGCGCGCACGTCGGAGCCGCCCTGCTTCTCGGTCATCGCCATCCCGGCCAGCACGCCGCGCTTGGCGGCCGCCGGCCGGAGCCCGAAGTCGTACTCGCGGGAGGCCAGCCGGGGCTCCCACTCGGCGGCCAGCTCCGGGGCGTGGCGCAGCGCCGGGACGGCCGCGTAGGTCATGGAGACCGGGCAGCCGTGCCCGGCCTCGACCTGGCTCCAGACGTAGAACCCGGCGGCCCGGGCCACGTGCGCGCCCGGCCGCGGGTCGGTCCACGGGGCCGCGTGCAGGCCGCCGGACACCGCCACGGTCATCAGCTCGTGCCAGGCGGGGTGGAACTCGACCTCGTCGATCCGGTGGCCGTAGCGGTCGTGGGTGCGCAGCACCGGCGGGTGCTCGTTGGCCAGCCGCCCCCACTCGGCGGCCCGCTCCGTCCCGGCGAGCGCGCCGAGCCGCCGCAGCTCCTCCAGGGCCCAGCCGGCGCCCTCGCGGGCCAGGCCCTCGGTGAGGGCCGCGTCGGCGGACACGTCGTGACCGGTGAGCGGGGGGACCTGGTTGAAGACGTCGTGGGTCACGTGCGGCCTCCGCGTGAGATCGCCCGGCCCCGTCCTCGCCGGTCGCCGGGGGTTCCGTCTGCCTCTGTCGCGACATGCGAACGGTCGCATGTCGAGATAGAGGCTATTCGTCCGGATACTGATGGGTAACCCCACGGCTGCGGGAGCCGGGGTCCGCAGCCCGGCTCCCGGCGGCCGCTCGCGGTTCCCCGCCGGCCGTCACCGGCCGTCGGCGGCTGCGGCGATCGCCGGGCGGGCGCCTGCGGTCGTCGTCAGGAGTCGTCAGAGGCCGGTGACGATGTCCCTGGCGTAGTCGTCGTCGCTCTCGGCCAGGACCCGCTCGATCCCCGCCCGGGCCCGGGGATCGCCCCGCCGGGCCAGCCCCCGCGCGGCCTCGGCCACCGTGCCCAGGTCCTCGTCGTCGAGCCGCGCGGCCAGCGCGCCGCGGATCTGCGGGGTGTCCTCCTCCAGGCCGGCCAGGCCCGTGGTCGCCCAGTCGCGCACGTCCGGGTCGGGGTCGGAGGTCATCGAGACGAGCAGCGCCAGTCCCTCGGCGTGGCCGGGCGGCAGGACCGCGGCCAGCGCCGCCGGATCGGCCTCGGTACGGGTCCAGCCCTCGGCGGTGACGATCTCCAGGACCTCGGGCAGCGCGCGCGGGTCGGCGTGATGGCCGAGCGCGCCGAGCACCGAGCGCAGCACCCGCTCGTCGCCCTCGGTGGCGGCCATCCGCCGCAGGACGGGCAGGCTCTCCTCCAGGAAGGGCTTGGCGTCCTCGGTGAAGCCGTACTGGGAGAGCACGTCGACGGCGAGCTCGCGCCGGCGCGGGTCCTCGCTGACGCACAGGCGCACGGCGTCGTCGAAGGTCCCGCGGTCGCCGCGCCGCTGCAGCGAGGCCGCCACCGTCCACCAGGTCTCGGCCTCCTCGTCGACGTCCCGGTACGGCAGCGCCCGCTCGACCAGCTCGTCGAAGGGCAGCCACTCGCCGGTCGCGTCCTCCAGGAGGGTGGCGACGGCCGCGTGGCCGCGCTGGCACTCCAGCTGGACGGCGGGCCTGCCCTCGCCGTCCACCGCCGTGACGGTCACCAGGTCGGTTCCGTCCTCGGCGCGGGAGCGCCCCACGACGAACTCCGCGTCCTCGGGGGCCTGGTCGGTGACCTGGTCCAGCAGGGCGCTCTCCAGCTGCGTGCCGAGCCAGTCGTAGGCGATGGACAGCGGCGTGTCGCCCTCCCCGTCCGGCCGGGCCGGGTCCGCCCCGGCCTCCAGCAGCGCCCGCACCGCGCCCAGCGCCCCGCGCCGGGCCGCCAGGGTGAGCGGCGTGTCGCCGTCGTCGTTGGCGTCCTCGGCCCCGGCTCCGGCTTCCAGGAGCGCGTGCAGCGCCCCGTCGCGCCCGCCGGCCGCCGCCCAGAGCACGGGCGTCCATCCACCGGCCTCCCGACCGGCGGGGTCGGCCCCGGCCGCCAGCAGCGCCTCGACCGCCTCGACGTGCCCGCCGGCCGCCGCCGCGCACAGCGGCAGCCCCTCCTCCTCGCCGCCGCTGACCCGGCCCGGATCGGCCCCGGCCGCCAGCAGGGCCCGTACGAGGCCGGCGCGGCCGGCCGCCGCCGCCCGGTAGAGCGCGGTGGATTCCGCGCCGTCCGCCGGATCGGCGGGCGCACCCTTGCGCAGCAGGGTCTCGGCCCGCTCGGCGTCGCCGGCGGTCACGGCGTCCAGAAGCTCTCGGTACATGCCTCCGGATCATAGGCGGACCCGGGCCTCCTCCGGTGGAGCGGGCCGTACGGCACGCGGTCCGGAAGGCGCGGGTACCCGCGCGGGTCCTGTGCGGGACCTCCGCAACGCCCCAGGGGTGCCGGGTCCTGCACGGGTCCTGCGCGACGCCGCGGGCGCCAGGGCCCCGCGCGACACGGCGTCCGCGGGCGTCTGCACCGTCCGGTGGACGGCCGGTCTCCTCCTCGGGGAGGAGACCGGCCCGGGGTACTCGCGATATGTTGTGACTTGTGAGTGATCCGGGTGGAATTCGAGCGTCGGACGACGAGCGGGAAGCCGTCGTCGAGCGGCTGCGGGTCGCCTCGGTCGAGGGGCGGCTGACCCTCGGCGAGCTGACCGAGCGCACGGAGGCGGCCTACAGTGCCGTCACCCAGGCCGAACTCGCCGTCATCACCTCCGACCTGCCGCCGGCCGGCCAGGCCCCGGCGCCCGCCCACGCGCCCGCGCCCGCGGGGAAGGGCGGCCGGGCGCGGCGCTGGTTCGTGGCGGTGATGGGCGACTCCAAGCGGCGCGGCAAGTGGCGCATCGACGGGGAGCTCGGCGCGGTGGCGGTGATGGGCGACGTCGTGCTCGACCTGCGGGACGCCGAGGTCCGCACCGGTGTGGTGGACATCGCCGCCACGGCGGTCATGGGCGACGTGAAGGTCATCGTCCCGGACGGAGTGGACGTCGAACTCGAGGGCATCGCGATCATGGGGGACAAGCGGGTCGACGTGCTCGAGGCGCCCCCCGGCACGAACGTGCCGCTGATCCGGGTCAAGGCGTTCGCCCTCATGGGCGACGTCAAGGTGATCGGCGACGCCCGGGCCGGGAGGACCAAGAAGGCCTGGGCGGCCTGGCGGGAGCAGTGGCGCGAGCTGCGCGGGGAGCTGACCGGAGAGCCGTACCGGCAGCTGCCGCCGCCCGCCCCGCACTGGGAGGGGCACCTGGGGCACGCGCCGCACGGGCAGGCTCACCCGCAGCCGGACCCGTACGGGCAGCCGTACCCTCCGCAGCCCGCCGAGCCGCCCCGGGCGCCCGGGGCGTCCCAGCCCCTCCCCCCGCTTCCCCCGCTCCCTCCCCTCCACCCGCCACGGCACCCCGAGCCGCCGCGCCCGCCGGAGCGCTGAGAACGGATTCCCCGGGGCGTGCAACGCCCGGCGGGGGCCGGGCGGTAGTGATTCGGTGACTGCCACCGATCAGTGAGGACTACCGCATGCGTGACCGGGCCGACTTCGAGCGCTACGTCGAGCAGCGCTCGGCCCGTCTGCTGCGCACCGCGTACCTCCTCTGCCGCGACTGGGGCACGGCGGAGGACCTGTTGCAGACGGCGCTGGCCAAGGCGTGGTTCGCCTGGCGCAGGGTCGGGGAGAATCCCGACCCGTACGTGTACCGGATCCTGGCCAACACCCACGCCACCTGGTGGCGGCGGAGGTGGAAGGGTGAGGTCCCGACCGAGACGCTCCCGGAGGAGGCGGGCCGGGATCCGGCCGCCGACCTGGGGGCGCGCGACGAGGTGCGCTCGGTGCTCGCGGCGCTGCCCGCCCGGCAGCGGGCGGTGCTGGTCCTGCGCTACTTCGCCGACCTGCCCGACGCGGAGATCGCCGAGATCCTCGGCTGTTCGGTGGCCACCGTGCGCAGCCAGGCCGCCAGGGCGCTGGCCAAGCTGCGCGTCGATCCCGCGGCCCGGGCCGCGCTCACCTCGGAGCTGAGATGACGATCACTGAGAGCGATCTGCGCGATCTCTTCGACACCGACAGCGGCGGCGGTCCCTGCAGGGGCGTGACCGTGGCCGACGTCGACCGGCGGGCCCGCCGCATCAGGCGGCGCCGCCTCGGCGCGGCGGGCGGGGTGGCGGCGGCGGGACTCGCCGTCGCGATGGCCGCCACCCTGCCCGCCGGGACCGCGGGCGTGCTCCCCGAGGACGTCTGGACCGGCGTCATGTCCAGGCCGGAGGGCTCACCCGCCGTCGTCGGCACGCCCAGGGGCGGGCCGTTCGTCGGGGAGCTGGTCGCGCGGCAGGGATTCACGGGCGGCGGAGTGCGGAAGGAGCTCACGGTCCCGACGGGAGGCGGACGGATCGCGGTGACCCTGTGGTGCAGCGGGCCGGTGACCAAGGCCGCCCTCTGGGTCGACGGCAGGCTCGTGACGGCGGGCCCCTGCGGCCGGGGAAGCGGCGAAAGCGAGGAGACGGGGATCGGCGTCATCGAGAGCCCGGTGCACGCGGTCCACTGGACGGCGCCGCCGCAGGATCGCCGTCCCGCCGGGCACACCGTGGCCGGCGCGGTGTTGCGGGCCGCCGCGGGCGCCTCCGGCCCCGCGGCGGAGGCGGGCGCCGGGGACCCCCTCGAAGCGCTCACCGGGACGGAGGACGTCGAAGCCCTCCTGGCCGCGGGCGGGAGCTTCGACGCCACGTGGCGGATCGAGGTCCGGCGGTTGGACGAGCCCGAGTGCCGGGACGACGTCCGGCAGATCGACCCGGACACCGGTGAGATGGTCGTGCTCCGGTGCGGGGACCGGGCCGGAGCGCCGGTGCGGACCCCCTGACGGGCGCCTCCGCCGGGTCAGGCGGTCGCGGAGACCTCGGTCCTCCCCAGGGCCTGGCCGTACCGCTCCAGCAGCACGGAGGCGACCTCCGGGGCCGCGCCGAGCACGTCCGCCACGGTCTCCGCGCCCGCGGCGAGGGTGTTCGCGCGGATCCGGTCGGCGAAGTGGCCGGGGGCCAGCAGGTAGGGGGCCACGACCACCCGGGGCGCCCCGGCGGCCAGCAGCCGCCGCACCTCCGCCTCCGGGGCGGGCGCCGCAGCCGAGGCGTAGGCGGCGGTCGCCGCCCACCAGCCGCGCCGGGCCCAGTCGCGGGCGATGCGGGCGACGGTCGCGTTGGCCCGGTGGTCGCTGGAGCCCGCGGAGACCAGCACCACCGCGGTCTCCGGGTCGCCGGCGGCCACGCCCGCCTCGGCCAGCCGCCGCTCCAGGGCGGTGGTCAGCAGCGGGTGCGGGCCCAGCGTCGCGCCCCGGTGCACCCGCAGCCGCGGCTGCCGGGCCGCCGCCTCGGCCAGCGCGCCGGGAATGTCCACCCGGCTGTGGTAGGCCTCGGTGAGCAGCAGCGGCAGCACGGCCGCCTCCGCCTGCCCGGCCAGCACCCCGGCGAGCGTCGGCGGGGCGTGGTCGAGGTAGGCGGCCCGCACCGGGAGCCCCGGCCGCGCCTCCCTCACCAGATCCAGCAGGTCCTCCACCGTCGCGGCGGCGCGCGGGTCGCGGGACCCGTGCGCCACGGCGATCAGCGGGACCGGCCGGGCCCGCGGGAGCGGGGCGCGGTTCACGTGTGGATGCCGCACTCGGTCTTGCCCATCCCGGCCCACCGGCCGCTGCGCGGGTCCTCGCCGGGAGCCACCTGGCGGGTGCAGGGGGCGCAGCCGATCGAGGGGTAGTCATCGTAGTGCAGCGGGTTGATCAGCACCCCGTTGTCGGCCATGTAGTTGTCGACGTCGTCCTGCGTCCACCGGGCGATCGGGTTGATCTTGACCATCTGGCGCTTGGCGTCCCACTCCACGACCTTGATCCCGGCGCGGGTGCTGGCCTCGTCGCGGCGGATGCCGGACACCCAGGCGAGGTACGGCTCCAGCGCCCGGTTGAGCGGCTCGACCTTGCGCAGGAAGCAGCAGAGGTCGGGGTTGCGGCCGAACAGCCGAGGGCCGAGGTCGCGCTCCTGCTCGGCCACCGTCCGGGACGGCCGCACGTCGATCACGTTGACGTCGTAGACCTGCCGGACCGCGTCCCGGGTGCCGATCGTCTCGGCGAAGTGGTAGCCGGTGTCGATGAACAGCACGTCCACGCCCGGCTTGACCCTGCTGACCAGGTCGATCATCAGCGCGTCGCTCATCGACGCGGTCAGGCAGAGCCGGTCGCCGAAGGTCGCCGCCGCCCAGCGGATGATCTCGATGGCGGAGGCGTCCTCCAGGAACCGCGCGGCGGACTCGACGATGTCCTGCAGGTCGAGCGCGTCGCGCTGCTGACGTAATCCGATCTCCACGTCCACCAGGGTCATCTCACCACTCCGATTCCGAGAAACTTCAGCTTGAAGGCGCGGGCGCACGAGCGGCAGTACCAGCCGCCGTCGCCCTCGTAGGGCTCCAGGTCCTCTTCGCCGCAGTACGGGCAGTGGAACGGGACCGCTCTGCCGCTCACTTGAGGTCCGCGTCGTCGGCCCGCCGCGCCCAGGCGGCGAAGGTCTCGCCCTCGTTCCGCTGCTTCTCGAAGGTGCGCAGCACCCGCTCGACGTAGTCGGGCAGCTCCGCGGCGGTGGCCTTGAGGCCGCGGACCTTCCGGCCGAAGCCGGAGTCGGCGCCGAGCGAGCCGCCCAGCTGGATCTGGAAGCCCTCGACCTGCTCGCCGGCGTCGTTGACCACCAGCTGGCCCTTCAGGCCGATGTCGGCGGTCTGGACGCGCGCGCAGGAGTTGGGGCAGCCGTTGACGTTGATGGTCAGCTGGTCGGTGAAGTCCGGCAGCCGGGCCTCCAGCTCGTCGATCAGGTGGGACGCGGTGTCCTTGGTGTCGACGATCGCCAGCTTGCAGAACTGGATGCCGGTGCAGGCCATCGTCTGGCGGCGGAAGGTGGAGGGGTTGACCTGCAGGTCGTTGGCCTCCAGTTCGGCCACCAGGCTGTCCACCCGGTCGGGGGCGACGTCGAGGACGACCATCTTCTGCTCGATCGTGGTGTGCACCCGGCCGGAGCCGTGCCGCTCGGCGATGTCGGCGATCAGGTGCAGCTTGTCACCGCTGAGGCGGCCGACCCGGGGCGTGAAGCCGACGTAGAAGTTGCCGTCCTTCTGCGGGAAGACGCCCACGTGGTCGCGGCGCTCGCTGCGCGGCGCCGCGGGCGCGGGGCCGTCGGGCAGCGTGTACCCGAGGTACTCCTTCTCCAGGACGTCGCGGAATTTCTCCACGCCCCAGTCGCTGACCAGGAACTTCAGCCGCGCCCGGTGGCGCAGGCGGCGGTAGCCGTAGTCGCGGAAGATGCCGATCACGCCGCCGTAGACCTCGGAGGCCTGCTCGGGGGTGACGAAGACGCCCAGGCGCTTGGCGAGCATCGGGTTGGTCGACAGGCCGCCGCCGACCCACAGGTCGTAGCCCGCCTGGCCCTGCTCGTTGACGACGCCGACGAAGGCCACGTCGTTGATCTCGTGCACGGTGCAGTGCGCCGGGCAGCCGCTCAGCGCGGTCTTGAACTTGCGCGGCAGGTTGGAGAAGTCCGGGTTGCCGACGTAGTCGTCGTAGATCTGGCGGACCTGGTCGGTGGCGTCGAGGACCTCGTCGCTGTCGATCCCGGCGAGCGGGCAGCCGATGATGACGCGGGGGACGTCGCCGCAGGCCTCGGTGGTCGACAGGCCCACCGCCTCCAGCCGCGCCCAGATGTCGGGGACCGACTCGATCTCGATCCAGTGGATCTGGATGTTCTGCCGGTCGGTGACGTCGGCGGTGCCGCGGCCGTACAGGTTGGAGATGTCGGCGATGGTGCGGAGCTGCTCCAGGCTGAGCCGGCCGCCGTCGATGCGGACGCGGAGCATGAAGTAGCGGTCGTCGAGCTCCTCGGGCGCCAGGACCGCGGTTTTGCCGCCGTCGATCCCGGGCCGGCGCTGGGTGTAGAGGCCGTACCAGCGCATCCGGCCCCGCAGGTCGGCCGGGTCGATGGAGTCGAACCCGCCCTTGGAGTAGACGTCGATGATCCGCTGACGGACGTTGAGCCCGTCGTCGTTCTTCTTCAGTTCCTCGTTCTTGTTCAGCGGCTCTCGGTAGCCGAGAGCCCACTGGCCTTCGCCCTTCGGGCGCTTGTGGTGGCGGTTGGCCGGGCGGGCCGGGGTCGTCATGTGTGCGCGTCCTTACGGATGGAAGGGAAGACGTGACGGACACGCACAGGCTCCTCCCGCCTCATCGTCGAGTGCGGGGGCCGGTTCTGCTCCGCGGGAAGCGGCTACTCCGGGGAAGAACGCCTGTCGCGCGCCGAGCCGGATGGAATCAGCGAAGGGCGACGGTCAACGGGCGTTGCGACAGATCGCGCTGCGGACACGCAGGAGGTCGACGTGGCGTCGCACGACGAGCATGGGGTCCGCTGGCATGTCCATGACGATACCTTGGCGGCCCGGGATGTCCAATATCGGGTCCACACTCTGGACGTGGTCTTGGTCCGGGCTTTGTCCCGGGCCGGGGACCGGTCCCGGAGGTACGGCCTCAGCCCTGGCGGGGCCAGTCCAGCGGGGACTCCCGGGGTTCGGCGGGGGGCTGGTGCTGGCAGTCGCACCACGACCCGCCCCGGCAGTCCTCGTGGCGGCGGTCCTTGCAGGAGTCGCAGATCATGCCTCCATTGTGCGGCCGGGCCCGCGTCCGCTCCGGGAGGCCCGGCGGTGCGGGCGCGGCCGGCGGGGCGCTCCCGCTCCGGATGGTTTCTCCGCAGGTCGCACGGGCAGCGGAAGGGCGCAGATCGTCACCGGCCGGATTCGTGGGACGGAGCCGCGGGGGAATACCGTTGGATGCCATGACGTCCACTGATGCCTCGGCGCGGCGGCCGGGACCGAAGCGGCGACGGCCGCGGGGCCACTCCAGGCTGCGCCGCCACAGCGCCAGGCTGCGGGCCGGGCTCTCCTGGGTGCGCGGCACCGGCACGTGGGCGCTGGCGGTGGCCACCACGAACGCGGGGGTCACCTACCGGGTCACCGGCCTGGCGGGGGAGGCGGCCTTCTTCGCGCTGCTGTCGCTCCCGCCGTTCGTGCTGGGCCTGATCGGCGTGGTCGGCCAGCTCACCAAGGTGTTCGGGCCGGAGACCGTGCAGGACGTCAGCCTCTGGATCGACCGGCAGGCCCACCTGCTGTTCACCGACAACGCCGTGGACACCGTGGTCACCCCGCTCATCGACGACGTGCTGAGACCGGAGAACCAGGTCTCGCTGATCTCGCTGGGCTTCGTGCTCGCGCTCTGGTCGGGCTCGCGGGCGCTGTACGTCTACGTGGACCTGATCACGGTGGCCTACGGCCTCGGCGAGGAGCGCGGCATCATCCGCACCCGCCTGATGTCCTTCGGGCTCTATCTCGCGGGCCTGCTGAGCGGCCTGCTGGTCATGCCGGTCCTGGTGCTCGGGCCCGAGGCGCTGCGCGGCGCGCTGCCGCCCGACTACGGAGGGCTGGTGGACGTGCTCTACTGGCCGGTGGTGGTCGTCGGATCCGTCTTCTTCCTCACCCTGCTCTACCACGTCAGCGTGCCGGTCCGCACGCGCTGGTGGCGGGAGATGCCCGGTGCCGTGCTGGCGCTCATCATCTGGATCGCCTGCGCCGCGGTGCTGCGCGCGGTGCTGGCCGACTGGTTCACGCCGGTGTCCATCTACGGCTCGCTGGCCTCCCCGATCGCGGTGCTCCTGTGGCTGTACATCACGGCCCTGGCCGTGCTCATCGGCGCCACGCTCAACGCCGAGGTGGACCGGCTCTGGCCCGCCGACGGCACGGGACGGGTCAGCCGCGGGGGACGGTCCGATATCGTCTAAGCGCGACTGGCGCATTTGGTGGAACAACCACCGGGGAGCGGAAACGGCGGAGGCCGCGCGCCTGGGTCTCCGCGTGTCGTCAACGTAGGCAGGGAGTGAAGGCGCCATGAGTGGTTCTCTTTCCAGCGTCGATCCGCAGATCGCCGATCTGATCAAGGCGGAGGAGCGCCGCCAGACCGACACGGTCAAGCTGATCGCGTCGGAGAACTACGTCTCCAAGGCCGTGCTCGAGGCCACGGGCACCGTGCTCACGAACAAGTACTCCGAGGGCTACCCGGGCAAGCGCTACTACGAGGGCCAGCAGGTCATCGACCAGATCGAGATCCTGGCGATCGAGCGGGCCAAGTCGCTGTTCGGCGTGAACCACGCCAACGTCCAGCCCTACTCCGGCTCGCCCGCCAACCTCGCGATCTACATGGCCTTCCTGCAGCCCGGCGACACCGTGATGGGCATGGGCCTGCCCTTCGGCGGCCACCTCACCCACGGCTGGTCGGTCTCGGCCACCGGCAAGTGGTTCAACCCGGTCCGGTACGGCGTGCGCAAGGACACCGGCCGCGTGGACCTGGACGAGGTCCGCGAGATCGCCCTCCGTGAGCGCCCCAAGCTGATCTTCTGCGGCGGCACCGCGATCCCGCGCACGATCGACTTCCCGGCCTTCGCCGAGATCGCCCGCGAGGTCGGCGCCGTCCTCGCCGCCGACATCGCGCACATCGCCGGCCTGGTCGCGGGCGGCGCCCACCCGTCGCCGGTCGGCCACGCCGACGTCATCTCCACCACCACGCACAAGACGCTGCGCGGCCCGCGCGGCGCCATGCTGATGGCCACCTCCGACGAGCACGC
Source organism: Planomonospora parontospora (assembly GCA_014647935.1). Classification (GTDB taxonomy): domain Bacteria; phylum Actinomycetota; class Actinomycetes; order Streptosporangiales; family Streptosporangiaceae; genus Planomonospora; species Planomonospora parontospora. The sequence continues at coordinate 78,187 of BMQD01000017.1, read as the reverse complement.
CACGGCGCTGAACAAGGCCGTCTTCCCCGGCCTGCAGGGCGGCCCGCACAACCACACCACCGCCGCCATCGCGGTGGCGCTCGGGGAGGCCGCCACCGAGGAGTTCAGGGCCTACGCCCACCAGGTCGTCGCCAACGCCCGGGCGCTGGCCGAGGAGCTGAACTCCCGCGGCTTCGACCTGGTCTCCGGCGGCACCGACAACCACCTCATCCTGATGGACCTGACCCCCAAGGGCGTCGGCGGCAAGCCCGCCGCCCAGGCCCTGGACCGGGCCGGGCTGGAGACCAACTACAACTCGGTGCCGTTCGACACGCGCAAGCCGTTCGACCCGTCGGGCATCCGGCTGGGCACCGCCGGCGTGACCAGCCGGGGCATGGGCACGGACGAGATGCGGCAGATCGGCGTCTGGATCGACCAGGTCGTCACCGCCCTGGCCAAGGGCGAGGACGAGGCCGAGCACGTCGTCGCCCGCGTGCAGGGCGAGGTGCGCGAGCTGACCTCGCGCTTCCCGGCCCCCGGCCTGTGACCTGACGCCCGCGCGGCGCGCGGGCGGAAAAGCGTTTGCGGACACCGGCCGGGTCCGCGTTATAGTGGACCCGGCCATGTGCCGCCCGGTGACGCCGGGTGGCGACGACACGAGAGGGAGGTGAGGACTATGCGGGCCTTTCTGACGACCCCGCCGTCCGTCAACCTCCGGGTGTCCGCCTAGCCGACTTCACAGCGCGGGGCACCCGGTCTTCCACAAAGGGTGTACCCACGTTGTCCTCGTCAGTTCTTCCTGACTTCTACGATCTCTCCGCGCTCGGCTGGAACGACTCCCTCGCCGCCGGGCTCCCCGCCGGGACGCTGCCCGCCCGGGTGGCCCGCGTCGACCGCGGCGCCGCCGAGGTGCTCTGCGCCGAAGGCCAGCTGACCGCCCACTACAGCGCCCGCGTACGGCGGGCCGCCGCCACCGACCCGGTCGACCTGCCCTGCGTGGGGGACTGGGCCGCGCTCCGCCGGCTCCCCGAGGGGCGCTTCGAGCTGGAGGCGCTGCTGCCGCGCCGTACCGCCTTCGTCCGGGGAGGGGTGGGCCGGACCTCGCAGGGCGGCCTGTCCGGTGACTCCCGGGGCCAGGTGCTGGCCGCCAACGTCGACGTCGTCTTCGTCGCCGAGCCCGCCCTGCACGCCACCGACACCGCCGACCTGGGCCGGATCGAGCGGCTGCTCGCCCTGGCCTGGGAGAGCGGGGGGCACCCGGTGGTCCTGGTCACCAAGGCCGACCTGATCGGCGACGGCCTCGCCTTCCTGATGGACGAGGTTGCCTCGGCCGCGCCCGGCGTGGACGTGCACGCCGTCTGCTCCGTCACCGGCGAGGGCGTGGACCTCGTCCGCGGTTACCTGGAGGGCTCCCGCACCGCGGTGGTGCTGGGCGCTTCGGGCGCGGGCAAGTCCACGCTGGTCAACGCCCTGGCCGGGGAGGCGGTGATGGAGACCCAGCAGGTCCGCGCGGGCGACGGCCGGGGCCGGCACACCACCGTGCACCGCGAGCTCATCCCGCTGCCCGGCGGCGGGCTCGTCATCGACACGCCCGGCATCCGCCGCATCGGCCTGTACGAGATGGGCGAGGGCGTGGAGGCGGTCTTCGCCGACATCGAGGAGCTCGCCGAGGAGTGCAGGTTCGCCGACTGCGGCCACGACAGCGAGCCGGGCTGCGCGGTCGTCGCCGCGATCGAGGACGGCACGCTCCCCGAGCGGCGGCTGGCCAGCTGGCGGAAGCTGCAGCGGGAGGCCGCCTGGATGGCATCGCGGACCGACGCGCGGCTCCGCAAGGAGCTGCAGAGCAAGTGGAAGGTCATCCACAAGGAGATGCGGAAGCCGGGACGTAACCGGCCCTGACGCAAGGGATCCGGGCCCGAGGGGACGGGCCCGGATGCGACGACGTGTGATCTCGCTGCGGTTTCAGGGGATCAGCGAGATCACACGTACGGGGGGAAGCCGGGTGGAGGTGTTCAGGCGACGGCGCTGATGCCGGCGCTGGCGGCGCGGCGCATGCGACGACGGCGCTCGGAGGCGCGCTCGTCCTCGTTCAGACCGCCCCAGGTGCCGTACTTCTCCGGACGGGACAGCGCGTAGTCCAGGCACTCGGCGCGAACGGGGCACTGGGCGCAGATGGCCTTGGCCTTGCGCTCGCGGATGTCACGCTCGGGCTGACGCTCACCATCGGGACCGAAGAAGAGCACGAGGTCCTCGCCCCGGCACGCGGCGTCATCCTGCCAGCCCCAGCTGGGCCGAGGACGGGCGGTCTGCCGACGTACCTGAGACATGAGAAAACCACCTTCTAGTGAGAAGAATTTCGGGTTACTGCCGCATTGGACGCTTTTGACATCCTTGGTGCCAACGCGTGGATCAGCCGCGATGTTCCCCGATCAGGCCGGCACGGGCGTGGCGTACCGCACAGACGTGAGCCTGTCCAGCGTGACCAGCCGATAGGTGGTGATCGTGTCGGCGCAAGCCGTACCACATGGCGCCGTGAGCGTCATGGGTTCAACCACTACCCGAAAACGAGCGTCGCTACCGCGCACGATGGCCTCGGTGGCTTCGCCGTCCGACCTGGAGGACTCCACGGCCACTCCGCCGACCGAGAGCTCTCCCGTGTGGGCACGGACGAAATGCTCGGCAGCTTGCAGTGGCTCAGGAATGCCCGCGCGCCCCCGGAAACGGTCGAGAACAACCTCGCCGGACCGGTACGCGTCCGCTGCTGCGATCGCAGCAGCCTGAGACATGCTGCCGTAGTAGAGGCCGTGTGGCAAGCACACGAGATTGGCGGCGTAGCGATCGCCGCCAACATGTGATGTTTCCCATGTTCTGTCCGGCCAAACCTCGGCCAGCGAACGAGCTAGGGGAAGTCCAATGCGGGCGCAGCACACGTTGCGCTTCGCGTGCGTGCAGACCAGAAAAACCGGCTCACTCACCAGTATGCAGGACTTGGGGAGCACTCCGGCCACCAGCGCGTCAAGGTCAAGATCGTCCGGGTCTGCGATGACGGCCTCGGCGAGCCACGGCTCGGGGCCGCGCGCGTCACCCACCATGACGTGGACGCCGGGACCCGGGGACGCCGTCCGGCGGCCCGGCCGGCGGATCAGCTGGGGGCGGATGCCGAGGTGCGCCGCCCGCTTGACGAGGGTGCGCACGTCCTCGGGCAGGTCGCAGTCCTCCAGGTGGGACGCCCAGGGGCCGGGGTGCTCGATGAGCAGCCAGAAGCGGGCGCCGACCGTCGCGCTGGCATGGACCGGCATCTCCGCGGTATGGCTGAACGCGGAGTGCGGACATCCCTTCGCCGTCATCCGTGCCCCCTTCCCCGAGCCCTCTCGGTCCCCCTATCCAGGCTTAGGTAAGACTAACCTAACGGTTTCGCGGGTATGGCGGCGGGTTTGAAAAAGCTCAGCCCCGGTCCGGCCCCTCCGGATAGGCGAGCGCCGCCCGCGCGGCGGGCAGGGCCGCCTCCCGGTCCTGCGGCACCAGGCCGATCCGGGTCCGCCGGTCCAGCAGGTCGGCCGCGTCCAGCGCCCCCTCGTGCCGGACCGCCCAGACGAGCTCGGCCCCGGTGACCCCGGTGGGCAGCGGTTCGGCCAGCGCCGGGTCGCGCTCCATGAGGGCGCGCACGGCCCCGGCCTCGCCGCCGTACCGCCCGGCCAGCCGGTCGGCGGGCCGGGTCCCCGCAGGGACGGCCCCGACCAGGGGCAGCCGCGCCGTACGGCTCGGCCCCGCGTCCAGGCCGCGCGAGCGCACCGCCAGGTCGACCGCGTCCTCGGCCATCCGCCGGTAGGTGGTGAGCTTGCCGCCCACGACCGTGACCGCCCCGTCCGCGGAGGTGAGCAGCGCGTGCCGCCGGGACAGGTCGGCGGTGTGCCCCCCGGCGGCCAGCAGCGGGCGCAGCCCGGCGAAGGCCCCGGCCACGTCCTCGCGCCGGACCGGGGTCCCCAGCACGGAGTTGAGCACGTCCAGCAGGAACGCGACGTCCTCCTCGGGGGCCTCCGGCACGTCCGGGACCGGCCCCTCCACCGGCTCGTCGGTCAGCCCGACGTGGATCCGCCCGTCGGCCTGGGGCAGGACCAGCGCGAAGCGGTTGCCCGTCCCCGGGATCGGCACGTGCAGGCCGGCCCGCAGCCCCGGCAGGGTCTCGGCGCGGAGCACCAGATGGGTGCCGCGCGACGGGCGCAGCCGGATCCGCGGGTCGAGCCCCGCGGCCCAGACTCCGGTGGCGTTGATCACCGCTCGCGCCCGGATCGCGAAGGTCTCCCCGGTGAGCTCGTCGCGGACCCGCGCTCCCGCGCCGTCCAGTTCCAGCGCCCGGCACCGGGTCAGGACGGCCGCGCCGTGCGCCGCGGCCGTCCTGGCCAGCGCCACCACCAGCCGGGCGTCGTCGACCAGCCGCCCGTCCCAGGACAGCAGCGCCCCGCGCAGGCCGCCGGGCCGCAGCGGGGCGGCCAGCTCGCGCGCCCGCCCGGCGGAGATCCGGGACGGGCCGGGCAGCAGGCTCCGCGGTGTGCGGGCGGCGGCGCGCAGCCCGTCGCCGAGCCGGTAGCCGGCCATCACCGCCGCCGCCCGGCGCCGGGAGACCTCCGGGGTCAGCGGGAGCAGGTACGGCTGGGCCCGCACCAGGTGCGGAGCGGTGCGGGCGAGCAGGACGCCGCGCTCCACCGCGCTCTCGCGGGCCACCCCGAGCTGCCCCCTGGCGAGGTAGCGCAGGCCGCCGTGGATCATCTTGGAGCTCCACCGGGAGGTGCCGAAGGCCAGGTCGAAGGCATCGACCGCGGCCACCGACAGGCCGCGCGAGGCGGCGTCGAGGGCCGCGCCCGCGCCGGTGGCGCCCAGCCCGACCACCAGCACGTCGACGGTCCGGCCGCCGGCCAGCTCGGCGAGCTCGCGGGCGCGGCGGGCGGCGTTGAGGGAGGAGTTCACGGCGACAGGTACCTCTCCAGGAGGGCGGTGAGTTCGGCGTCCAGCACGTCTTCGGTGACCGGGTCCGGCGCGGCGGGGCCGGGTCCGTCCGGTGCGGCCGGGCCCGGTGCCCCCGGTGCGGCGGGGTCCGGCTCGTTCGGGGCGGCGGGGGCGGGCCCGTCCGGGGCGGCCGGGTCCAGCATGGTGGCGCCGGACAGCAGGAACGACTGCGCGGTCAGCAGCACGGCCCTGGCCTGGGCGCGCGCGTCGCCGGGCCGTACGGTGCCGGCCGCCCGGCCCCGGGCGATCGCCGACTCGATCAGGACGAGCATGGCGTCGTGGCTGGAGCCCCGGCGGTCCAGCAGGTACGGCAGGAGCAGCTCGGGGTCCACTTCGACGATCTTGCGCCAGAGCGGGTGGCCGCGCAGCGCCCGGACGGACCCGACGGCGGCGGTGACCGGGTCGTCATCGGCGAAGCGGCCCGCGACCTCGACCCACTCCCGGGTCATCAGGTCGGCGACCAGGCTCCGCACGTCGGGCCAGTGGCGGTAGACGGTCATCCGGGACAGCCCCGCCCGGCGCGCCACGTCGGTGAGCGTGGTGCGCCGCACCCCGACGGCGAGCACGACCTCGCGTGCCGCGTCGAGGAGCGCGTCGGTGGAGCCCTTCGCCGGGCCGGTCTCGTTGTGACGGTTGGACGTCATATGTCACAGTGTAGGGGTGGAGATTCCGAAGACCGCCGCCGAACCGATGCTCTGGTCCGGCTGGGGCGACCCCGCCCGGGCCGCCGACCTGCCCGAGCCGATCCGCGGGCTGCTGGCGGACCTGCTGGGCGTGCGCCCGCCCGAGACCACCGCGGTCCGCCTGGACGAGGTGCGGCTGCCCGCCCCGGCCCTGCCCGGGCAGGTCCTCGACGAGCTGCGCGGCGTCGTCGGCCCCGGCCACGTGCGCTGCGACGACGAGGCGAGGATCCGGCGCACCCGGGGCAGGTCCACGCCCGACCTGCTGCGCCTGCGCGCCGGGGACGGCTCCGACGCGCCCGACGCGGTGGTGCTGCCCGGCTCGCACGCCGAGGTGCTGGAGCTGCTGCGCATCTGCGCCGCGCACCGGGTCGCGGTGGTCCCGTTCGGCGGGGGCACCTCCGTCGTCGGCGGCCTGACCCCGGTCCGCGAGGGCTTCGCCGGGGTGGTCGCCCTCGACCTGGCCCGGCTGAACCGGCTGGTCGCGGTGGACACCGAGTCGATGGTCGCGGAGCTGGAGCCCGGCCTGCGCGCGCCGCAGGCGGAGGAGCTGCTCGCCGCCCGCGGCCTCACGCTGGGCCACTTCCCGCAGTCGTTCGAGTACGCCACGCTGGGCGGTTTCGCCGCGGCCCGCTCCAGCGGCCAGGCCTCCGCCGGGTACGGCCGCTTCGACGACATGGTCGTCGGCCTGACCGCGGCCACCCCGCGCGGCACCCTGGAACTGGGCCGCGCGCCCAAGTCCGCGGCGGGCCCGGACCTGCGCCAGGTGGTGCTCGGCTCGGAGGGCGCCTTCGGGGTGATCACCTCGCTCCGGCTGCGGGTGCGGCCGGTCCCGGCCGCCCGGATCTACGAGGGCTGGCGGTTCCCCACCTTCGCGGAGGGCGCGGCCGCGCTGCGGCGCCTGGCCCAGGACGGTCCCGTCCCCACCGTGCTGCGCCTGTCCGACGAGACCGAGACGATGGTCGGCCTGGCCAAGCCGGGCGAGATCGGCGGTGCGGCGGCCGAGGGGGGCTGTCTGGTGATCGCCGGCTACGAGGGGGAGGCGGCCGAGGCGGCTGAGCGCCGCGACCGGGCCGCCGAGGCGCTGACCGGTCTCGGCGGGACCTGCCTGGGACCCGGGCCCGGCGACGCCTGGGAGCACGGCCGCTACTCGGCCCCCTACCTGCGGGACTCGCTGCTCGCCGCCGGGGCCACCGTGGAGACGCTGGAGACGGCCGTCTTCTGGTCCGGCCTGCCCCGCCTCTACGACGCCGTACGGCTGGCGCTGCACGGCGCGCTCGGCTCGCCGCTGGTGATGTGCCACATCTCCCACGTGTACGCCACCGGTGCCTCGCTGTACTTCACCGTCGTCACCGCGCAGAGCGGCGACCCGCTCGCCCAGTGGGCGGCGGCCAAGCGGGCGGCCAACGAGGCGATCGTCGCGGCGGGCGGCACGATCTCGCACCACCACGGCGTCGGCCGCGACCACCGTGAGGCCTACGCCGCCGAGATCGGCGAGCTGGGCGTGGAGGTCCTGCGCGGGATCAAGGAGCGGCTCGACCCCGCCGGCGTGCTCAACCCCGGGGTGCTGATCCCCTGACCGCGCCGGCCCGGCCCGGCCCGTTGTGCCGGTCCTCCGGCCCGGCCTGTCGCGGGACCGGGCCGGGTCCTGCGGAGGGCTCCCGCCGGGCCCGCCCAGGTAGGGGTCCGATGGGGACCGGCCCGTCAGCCGGGCGGGCCCGCCGGATCCGGCGGGCACGACGGGGGCCGGTCGGAGGCGGGCCAGACGTACGGCAGGTCGTCCGGCTCGTCGCCGAAGGCGGGGCGGTACAGCTCGGGGGCCTTGCGCAGCAGCGACGAGCGGTGGCTGCGGTGGAAGGCCGGGTCCCCCAGCCAGGGCGGCAGTTCGCCGGCGGCCGCCAGCTCCGGCTGGGAGCGGGGGGAGGCGACGCCGCAGCGCTCGGCCAGCTCTCCGGCCATGGTGGCCGAGCAGGTGTCGGCCCGGCCCGTGGCGCACCAGTGGCCGCAGATCTGCAGGCCGTACCGGACCAGGGCCTCCTCGTAGCCGGTCCACATCTTCACCGCGGGGTGGTTGCGCCAGCCGTACCCGTGGACGGTCAGCGCGCGCAGGATCTGCAGCGTCTCGACCCGCTGCTTGCCCAGGCGGAGCGGGTCGAGGACGCGCGCGGTGGCGTCGAAGTCCGGGTAGGGGAGGAAGGTCTGCATCGCCCTCCTGTCGTCGATCGCCTCCGGCGTGGAGGCCCCGCCTTCCGGGGTCCCCGTCACATCACGATCACCTGGCGGACCGCCTCGCCGGTGTGCAGGCGGTCGAAGCCCTCGTTCACCTCATCCAGCGTAAGCCGGTGCGACAGCAGGGCGTCCACCGGGAGCACCCCGGCGCGGTACATGCCGACGAAGCGCGGCACGTCCCGGCGCGGGACGCACGAGCCGAGGTAGCTGCCGCGCAGCGTGCGCTCCTCGGCGACCAGGCTGAGCGCGGGCAGGGTGAGCTCGCGGGAGGGGTCGGGCAGGCCGACGGTGACCGTCGTGCCGCCCCGCGCGGTGGCCCGGTAGGCCTGCTCCAGGACCGGGACGACCCCGGTGGTGTCGACGACCTTCTCCGCCCCGCCGCCGGTGATCTCCCGGATCGCCTCGACGGCGTCCGGGCCGCCCGCGACGGTGTGCGTCGCGCCGAGCCTGCGCGCCAGCTCCAGCTTCGCGCCGACCACGTCCACCGCCACCAGGGTGGCGGCTCCGGCGGCCTTGGCGGCCAGCAGCGCGGCCAGTCCCACACCGCCCAGGCCGAACACCGCGACGCCGTCGCCGGGGGAGACGCCGGCGCTGTAGAACGCGGCTCCCGCCCCGGTCAGCACGGCGCAGCCGAACAGGGCCGCGATCTCGAAGGGCAGCTCGGGGTCGATCTTCACCGCGGAGCGGGCCGAGACCACGGTGTACTCCGAGAAGGCCGAGACGCCGAGGTGGTGCCGGGGGCGGGCGCCGTCGGCGGCGGCGAAGCGCAGGCCGCCGCCGAGCAGGGTGCCGCTCCCGTTGGCCGCGGCGCCCGGCTCGCACAGCGCGGGACGGCCCGCCACGCAGCGCGGGCAGTGCCCGCAGGCGGGCACGAAGGACAGCACCACGTGGTCGCCGGGGGCGAACTCGGCGCCCTGGCCGGCCTCCACGACCTCGCCCGCGGCCTCGTGGCCGAGGGCCATCGGGAGCGGCCGGAGTCGGGAGCCGTCGATCACCGACAGGTCGGAGTGGCACAGGCCCGCCGCGCGGACCCGGACGAGCAGCTCCCCGGGGCCGGGCGCCTCCAGCGTCAGCGGCATGATCTCCAGGGGCCGCGACGAGGCGTACGGGGCCGGGCGGCCCGACTCGACGAGGACGGCGGCGCGGGTGGACGTGCTCATCTAGGTGATCACCAGTTTCTCCATGGCGGCGCGCAGCGGCGCCGGGATCTCGCCGGGCCGCCGGGTCTCCCGGTCCACGAACACGTGGACGAAGTGCCCCTCGGCCACGACCGTCTCGCCGTCCTCGCGGAACAGGCCGAGCTCGTAGCGGACGCTGGAGCGGCCCAGCCTCCCGATCCTGAGGCCGACCCGGACGGGTTCGGGGAAGGAGACCGGCGCCTTGTAGACGCAGTGCGACTCCACGCACAGGCCGATGGCGTCCCCCTCGTGGATGTCGAGACCTGCGGTCCTGATCAGCCAGGTGTTGATCACCGTGTCCATCAGCGAGTAGTGGACCGTGTTGTTCATGTGGCCGTAGACGTCGTTGTCCTTCCACCGGGTGGGGACCGTCTCCCAGTACGCGTACACGGACAGAACTATATTCCAGAGTGGATCGGCGGGAGGGCGCGGGGGCGGGATGGGGAGCCCCTCGCCGTTCCGGGAGGCCGGTGCGTTACCGGAGCGAGTGCGTCATGTCATCTCTTCTCGCCCATTGGATGATCCATCCAACCTAAGATCGTCCGATGTGACGGCCTACGGACTTCCCCCCGCGCTGACCCTGGAGCCCTCCGACCCGGTCGAGCTCGGCCCCTACCGCATCGCCGGCCGACTCGGCAGGGGCGGCATGGGCACGGTCTACCTCGCCGAGGGCCCGTCGGGACCGGTGGCGATCAAGGTGATCAACCGGCACCTGGCCGCGAACCCGGAGTTCGCGGCGCGGTTCCGGAGCGAGGTGGCCGCCGCGCGCAGGGTCAGCCGGTTCTGCACCGCCCCGGTGCTGGACGCCCGGCTGGAGGGCGAGCCGCTCTGGGTGGTCACCGAGTACGTCGCGGGGCCCGACCTCGCCCGCCTGCTGCGCGACCAGGGCCCGCTGACCGGGTCCAACCTGGAGGCGCTGGCAGTCGGGGTGGCGACCGCCCTCAGCGCGATCCACGACGCGGGCGTGGTGCACCGCGACCTCAAGCCCGCCAACGTGCTGCTCTCCCCGCTCGGCCCGCGGGTGATCGACTTCGGCATCGCCCGCGCCCTGGACGCGGGCAGGGGGCAGACCGTCACCGGCACGCTCCTCGGCACCCCGGAGTACATGGCGCCGGAGCTGGTCTCCGAGAGCAAGGCGGGCCCGCCCGCCGACGTCTTCGCCTGGGGCTGCGTGGTGGCCGCCGCCGCGACCGGCTCCTCGCCGTTCGCCTCCAGGACCGTGCCGGAGGCGCTCTACCGGGTGGTCCACGACACACCGGACCTGAGCGCCCTCGACGAGGGACTGCGCGGCCTGGTCGGGGCGGCCCTGGACAAGGACCCCGCGGCCCGGCCGACGGCCCGGGAACTGCTGTCCGGACTGGTCGGGCGGGAGGAGGCCCGGGACACCGCCCGGGTGGCGGGCACGGTCCGGCTCGACCTGTCCGGCCTGGCCGGGCCGACCGCCCGGGCGGTCGCCGGGCAGGAACCCGCGAAGCGGACCCGGCTCCCGCGCCGGCCGTACCTGGTGGGCGGGGCGGTGGCCGGGGCGCTGCTGCTGGGGGCGGCCGGGGTGCTCGGCGTCCGGATGCTCGCGCAGGGGCCGCCGGAGAGCACCGACGTGCTGTACCGGGACGACTTCGGCGACGACAAGTCCGGCTGGTACAACGGCGACGGCACCCGCGTCGACACCCTGCACGGCTACACCGGGGACGGGCGCTTCACCATGGCCACGGACCCCTCGAAGGACTACCGGGAGAACAAAGCGCCGGTCAACGCCGAGGCTCCGGAGCGCGTGCTGGTCAGCGTCAAGGCCGACCTCGCCGACGGGTACCCCTACGGCGCGTGGAGCGGGGTCTTCTGCCAGTACGCGCCCGACGAGACCTACTTCTCCTACTTCGCCGAGGTCAGCCCCGGCGGGCGGGCGCGCATCCGCAGGAGCACCTTCGAGAGCGCCTGGGACCTGACCGCCGACGTCCCGATCCCCGGGTTCAAGAAGAACGGGTCGGTGCTGCGGCTGGAGTGCGAGCGGAGCGACGGCCGGATCCGGGTGGCGTTCTGGGTGGACGACCACCTGGTGGACGGCGTGGTCGACACGGACGTGGCGAAGGCGAACGGCAAGCCCCTGTTCGGGATCCACGTCAGGAAGACCGGCGGCGACCCCCAACCCCGCGTGTACTTCGACGACTTCAGCATCGGCCGCCTGTCCTGACCGGCGCGCTTCCCCGAACGGGCGCACGCGCGCAAGATCGCGGCCAGAATATGACCATGGTCGACGTGAAGCGGGCGGCGGAGCGCGGGCGCGAGGTCTCCTCGCGGATCTCGGAGGAAGGGGCGGGCTGGGACTGCGTGGAGATCGGAGAGTTCGCCAGGCTGCGACCGCCGGGCGCGGAGTCGTTCTCCTGGCTGAACCCGCGCACGCTCTGGCGCTCGCGCAACGAGATCCTCGCCGCGCTGTTCGGCGACCCGTCGGGGCAGGTCCGGACGCGCTGGACGGCGGCGCAGCGGGCGCGGGGCGCCGACCTCTCCCTCCGGATCCCGCTGGAGGTGGGGGAGGAGTTCTCCTTCCTGCTCCTCGGCGACACCGGCGAGGGCGACGCCTCGCAGTACGCCGTGGTGCCCGGCATGCTCCGGATCGGCGAGAGCACCGACTTCGCGGTCATCGCCAGCGACGTGGTCTACCCCACCGGCGCCGGCGACGAGTACGACGACAAGTTCTTCCGCCCCTACCAGGACTACCGGGCGCCGATCTACGCGATCCCCGGCAACCACGACTGGTACGACGGGCTCGGCGGCTTCATGCGCGTCTTCTGCGACGCCCCGGCGCTGGAGGCGCGGCGGGAGGGGTTCCGGCTCTCGCCCTCCGGGCTGCGCGGGCTGCTCTGGCGCAGGCCGGAGCCGATCGACGAGGAGCGGCTGGCCCGCGCCCGCGAGCGCCGCTCCGCCCCCGAGCAGCGGGCCGTGCAGCCGGGGCCGTACTGGGTGCTGGAGGCCCCGGGCCTGCTCATCGTGGGGGTGGACACCGGGATCACCGGCACGATCGACCGGGAGCAGGCCGACTGGCTCCGGCAGGTCTCGCTGGACCCGCGCCCCAAGGTGCTGGTCACCGGCAAGCCCATCTACGTCCGCAACGAGTACAAGCCGTCGAAGCTGGAGGGCGGCGGCACGATCGACGACATCGTGACCGACCCCCGGCACAACTACGTCGCCGCCATCGGCGGGGACGTGCACAACTACCAGCGCTTCCCGGTCGAGGTCGGCGACCGGACGATCCAGTACGTCGTGGCGGGCGGCTCGGGGGCGTTCACGCACGCCACCCACACCATCCCCAGGGTCACGGTCGGCGGCGTGCACGAGGACGACTACAAGTGCTACCCGCTGCGCGGCGACTCGCTCTCGTTCTACAGCAAGCTCTACAGCGAGCGGCTGCGCATGCGCTGGCTCTACCTCACGCCGGACGAGGCCGTGTGCCTGATGTCCCAGCGGATCGGCAACACCCCGCCGCGGCCGATCGGCGGGGTGCGGATCACCCGGCGGATGCGGTGGGCGGCGCGGCTGCTCGGCTCCTGGCCGCTGCCGCTCCGGCTGCCCGTGGGCAAGGTCTTCCACCGCTACCTGTCGGAACTGTCCGACTGGGACACCCCGCCGTTCTTCAAGAGCTTCCTGCACGTCTCGGTGACTCCGCAGGCCCTGCGGATCCGCTGCTTCGCCGCCACCGGCTGCCTGCCCCAGGAGATCGAACCCCCGCTCGAAGACGAGGTCCTCATCCCGCTCGCCTGATCGAAACCGTCGGTGGCGCGTGACACGCTGGGGGCATGAACGTCGTGGTCGTGCCGGGGGCCGACGGGTCCGGCCTGCTCCGCCGGGCGGGGGAGGAGACCGAGGCCGTCGCGGACCTGGCGGCGGCCGTGCGGGAGCTGGAGACGCGGGCGGGGAACGGGCCCGCCGGGGACCCGGCCGCCGGGGGAGACGGGCGCGGCGCGGGACGGAGCGAGGACGGCGCGGGGCCGGGCGGTCGCGGCGCGGGGCGCGGCGGAGCGGGCGGCGGGGCCGGGCGCTGGGTCTGGGCCGACACGCGGGAGGTCTACCCGGCGCTGCTGGAGCGCGGGGTGCGGCTCGCGCGCTGCCACGACCTCGTGCTGACCGAGGGCCTGCTCCTGGCGCACGAGGGCCGGTACGGCGAGCCCCGGTCGGTCCGGGCGGCGCACGCCCGGCTGCACGGCCTGCCGGTGCCCGACGACCACGAGCAGGACCACGCGGGCCACCACGGGCCCGGGGCGCGGCAGGCCGTCCTGTTCGAGGAGGAGCGGCCGCCCCCGCCGGACGCCGGGCTGGTCGCCGAGGTCCACGCCGACCAGCTCCGGCGGATCGAGGCGACGGCCGACCCGCGCCGGTTCCGGCTGCTGGTCGCGGCCGAGTCGGCGGGAGCGCTGATCGCCGCGGAGATGGCCCACGACGGCATGCCCTGGCGGCGGGACCTGCACGACGCGCTGCTGGCCGAGATGCTCGGCCCGCGCCCGGTGCACGGTATGCGCCCGCCCAGGCTCCAGGCCCTGGCCGACGAGGTGACGGCCGTGTTCGGCACGTCGTTCAACCCCGACTCCGTCCAGCAGATCGTCAAGGCGTTCAAGGCCGCCGGCACGCCGGTCTCCTCGGCCAGGGCGCACGAGCTCAAAAAGATCGACCATCCCGGCGTCGCGCCCCTGCTGGCCTACCGGGAGTTGGCCAGGTTCCACAGCTTCCACGGCTGGGCCTGGGCCGACCAGTGGGTCCGCGACGACCGCTTCCGCCCGGAGTACGTCGTGGGCGGCGTGGTGACCGGTCGGTGGGCGACCAGCGGAGGCGGCGCACTGCAGATCCACAAGGCCATGCGCAGGGTCGTGGTGGCCGACGAGGGCTGGACGCTGGTCGTCGCCGACGCCGCCCAGCTGGAGCCCAGGGTGCTGGCCGCGATGGCCGGGGACCGGGGCCTGGCCAGGGCGGCGGGGCAGGCGGACCTGTACCACGCGCTCGCCCGGGCGTTCGGCGGCGAGCGCGACCACGCCAAGATCGCCATGCTCTCGGCGATGTACGGCGGGACCAGCGGGGACGCCCCCAAGCTGCTGGCCGTGATGCGCCAGCGCTTCCCCGAGGCCTACCGGTTCGTGGAGGACGCCGCCCGCGCGGGGGAGGAGGGCCGGCTGGTCCGCTCCTGGCTGGGCCGCACCTGCCCGCCGCCCTCGGCCCGCTGGCGCGAACTGGTCTCCGGGCCGGAGGGGAGCCGGGCGGCCCGCGACCGGGGCCGGTTCACCCGCAACTTCGTGGTCCAGGCGACGGCCGCCGAGTGGGCGCTGGCCCTGATGGCCGTGCTGCGCGGGCTGCTGCCCGACCCGGCCCGGCTGGTCTTCTTCCAGCACGACGAGGTGATGGTGCACTGCCCGCAGGAGCTGGCCGGCGAGGTGGCCGAGGCGGTCGGCCGGGCCGCGGAGGAGGCGACCCGCCTGCTGTTCGGCCCGACCCCCGTGCGCTTCCCGATGGAGGCCGTCGCCGTGCGCTGCTACGCCGACGCCAAGTGACGGGATCCGGCGGGCGGAGGCGGGAGCCGGGTGCGGCGGGCGAGGACCGGGGCGCGGGAGCCGGATGCGGCGGCGCGGGGCGGCGGTTCAGCGGCGGGCGAGGGCCAGCCAGGCGCCGGTGGCGGTGACCAGGGCCGCCACGGCCGTGCCGAGCACGCCGTAGGACAGAGCCTGCACGATCACTCCGGCGACGACCGTGCCGGCCGCGCCGCAGACGTTCATCACCAGGTCGGACAGTCCCTGCACGGCGGGGCGCCGGGCCAGCGGGACGGCGTCGGTGAGCATCGCCGAGCCGGAGACCAGGCCGCAGGACCAGCCGACTCCGAGCAGGACCAGCCCGGCGGTCACCCGGGGGACGTCGTGCTCGCCCGCCGTACCGGCCAGGACGGACGCGGCGAGCAGCAGGGCCATGCCGAGCACGAGCACCCGGACCCGGCCGATCCGGTCGGCGAGCCAGCCGACCACGGGGGAGAGCAGGTACATGCCCGCGATGTGCAGGCTGATCACCAGGCCGATGACCGAGACGGAGGCCCCGTGGTGGTCGAGGTGGACCGGGGTCATGGACATGATCGAGACCATGGCGGTGTGGCTGACCGCGATCGCGGCCATCGCCCGCAGTGCCACCGGGGAGTCGAGCAGCGTCCGCCAGGCGGTGCGCAGGGTCCCCGCGGGCTTCACCGCCGCCACCGTCTCCACGGCGGGCGAGGAGGGCGCGGCGGCGGGCGAGGTGACGGGTGCGGTGGGGCCGCCGTGGGCGGGGCCGGCCGGCGTGGCCGCGGCGGACGGGGGGACCGGGCCGGTGCTGGCGGAGGCCGTGGCGCCCGGGGCGGTTCCGGTGCTCCGCGCGGACGCGGCGAGCGAGCGCGCCAGGACCAGCGGGTCCGGGCGGAGGCCCGCGGTCAGGATGCCCAGGGCGAGCAGGAAGCCCAGCAGGGCGAGCACGAACGGGCCGGCGCCCGGGGCCAGGCCGAGCCGCTGGCCGATCTGGTCGGCCGGTTCGGCGAGGTTGGGGCCGGCGACCGAGCCCACGGTGGCCGCCCAGACCACCCAGGACAGGTGCCGGGCGGAGTGCCCGGCGGGCGACAGGTCCGTGGCCGAGTAGCGCGAGGCCAGGTTGCCCGCGCTGCCGCCGCCGAACAGCACCAGCCCGGCCAGGAGCAGGGGCCACGACCCGGCGGTGACGGCGATGACGGAGATCAGGCAGCCGAGCGCCGCGCAGCCGTAGGCCAGGGTCAGTCCCGTCCGCCGTCCGCCCCGGCCCGAGGCCTTGGCGGTCGGCAGGGCGAGCAGCGCGGCGCCGAGCACGCCCGCGGTGCCCGCCAGCCCGCCGAGCGCCTCGGAGCCGGAGAGCCTGGCGACCAGCACCGAGCTGAGGGTGAAGCTCACGGCGACGCCCATGCCGCTGGTGATCTGCGCCGCGGTCAGGACGCCCAGCGTCCGCCGCTGGACGGCGGCGACCCGATCCGGGCCCGGAGGGGAGATGTCAGGACTCAAGGGGGTTGTCGTCACGAGTGAAGTCTGTCATCACTCGTGACGATCCCCCCAGCGGATATTCCGCGCCCCGTGCGTCCCGGGACCGCGGGCTCCGGGGGCCCGGCCTCAGGCCCCCGGGTCGAAGGTGGCGAAGAAGGCGTCCATCATCCCGGCGCTCTTCTCCCAGTCGATGTCCTTGACGACGATCGCGATCTGGTAGGCGCTGTCGGCGCCGACCACGACGTACCGGGTCCGCCCGTGCATCGGCACGATGCCGTCCGGCAGGACGTAGGTGTACTCCCAGTCGGCGGCCTTCCAGCCGTCGTAGGAGACCGGGGTCACGCCGACCTCGATGTACTCGTCCAGCCCGGACCTGTCGAGCTTGCCGAGCGCGGCCACCGGGTCGGCCACGGGCACCTGGGTGACGACGATGCTCTGTGCGCCGCTCTTCGGCCCGGAGAAGACGACGGCGCCGTCGTCGCGCTCCTTCACCGTCCAGTTCTCCGGTACGGCGCCGGCGATCCCGCCCGCGCTCAGCCGCTTGAACCCCTCGGGGACCTCACCGGTCCTGCGGCTCTGCCCGCCGTCGGCGGGGGCGGAGACCGAGGCGGACGAGGTGCGCTCCCGCACGGGGCCGGAGCCGTCACCGGACGTCAGTACGAACAGCCCGGCCGCCACCACGGCGAGCACGCCGGCCCCGCCCACGGCCAGCAGTCGCGGGGTGGGCCGCCCGTCGCGCATCCAGCCGCCCTCGGAGGACGCCCTGCGGCGCGAGGTCCTGCGCCCCTCGGCCCGCTCGCGCCGGTCGGCGGTCTCCGGCCGGCCCGGCCGTTCCCGGACGGCCGCCTCGGTCCGCCCGCGGGCGGACCGGTCCCCGGCCGGGGCGCCGGGGACCGGGACCTCGCCGGAGAAGCTGGACAGCGCGTCGAAGGAGGTGTCGAAGAAGGCGTCCCCGGGGGAGGTCCCCGGCGGCCGGCTCAGCTCGGCGGAGGTGCTGCGCAGCGCGTCGTAGCCGCGCCGGGTCCCGCCGGACATGCTGTCCAGCGAGGTGAACGGCGCGATGGTGACGTTCAGCGGGGCGGGCTGCCCGGGGTCGCCCGTCGGCCCGGTGGAGTACGCCCCGGACGGGCCGGAGAGCGGGTCGCGCCCCGGCCCGCCGCCCGGGGCGTCCTGCTGCGGGTCGTACGGCACGCGCACCGGCCCCGAGGGGGTCTCGATGATCCGCGAGGGCATCGGCCCCGAGGGCGGGTCCAGCGGCGGCATGAGGTGCATCGGCATGGAGTTGCCCGGCACCGGCATCGCGGCGGGCACCTGGCCGCTGGGGCCCCGGTCGGGGGTGTTGGAGCCGTGGCTGCGCAGGACCTGCTCCAGCAGGTCCGAGACCTGGGCGGCGGACATGCGGTCGGCGGGGTTCTTGCGGAGCAGGCCCTCGATGACGCCGGCCAACGCCCCGGCCCGCTGCGGCCGCACGGGGTCCTGGGTGAGGATCGCGCCGAGCACGGCCACCGCATCGGGCCCCTCGTACGGGGGGCGGCCCTCGACCGCGGCGTACAGCGTGGCGCCGAAGGCCCACAGGTCGCCGGCCTGCGTGATCGGCTGGCCGGAGAGGCGCTCCGGCGGGATGTAGGCCGGCGAACCCATCAGCAGGCCGGTCTGGGTGATGGTGACATCGCCCTCCAGGGCGGCGATGCCGAAGTCGGTGAGGATCACGCGGTCGGAGGTGAGCAGCACGTTGCCGGGCTTGACGTCGCGGTGCAGGATCCCCGAGGCGTGGGCGTGGCGCAGCGCGTCGAGCACCCGGATGCCGATCTCGGCGGCCTGGGCCACCGGCAGCGGCCCGCTCTCCCGCACGGCCTGCTCCAGGGACCAGGCGCGGACGAGCTCCATCACGATCCAGGGGCGCCCGTCCTCCTCGACGACGTCGTGGACGGTCACGATCCCCGGATGGCTGAGCCGGGCCGCCGAGCGGGCCTCGCGCATCATGCGCCGGTGCGCCACCTGCTTGCCCGCGTGGTCCAGCCCGTAGGGGAGGATCAGCTCCTTGACCGCTACGTCCCGGTCGAGCAGCACGTCGTGGGCGTGCCAGACCATGCCCATGCCGCCGCGGCCCACCGGCGACAGCAGACGGTAGCGCCTGCCGATCAGTCTGTCCTGTCCCGCCTGGCCGGTCGGTGCGGTTCCGGTGATGTTCGCGACCTCCGGTCCAGGGGGTACCTTGCCGATCAGACGGTCCGCCGACATACCCCGCCCCCAGGTCCAAGCCCATTTGTGAGGTTGGACACGATATCCGGATTGTATTCGGTAATGGAAGTTGGGGGTGAAGAAAGGACTTCGCGGCATTTGTCGAGCAAGATCGGTCCGCGGTGTGACCGGCCCGTCGACCGGCTTTGGACCGGCTTTGGACCGGCGGTGAATCCGCGGTGAACCGGGGCGGCACCGATCCCGGACCCGCTCCGGAATGGCGGGGGCGCGATGGCGGACGGACGCGGCTGGACCCTCGCCGGGGAACCGGCGGGCCAACGGGAACGGCGGCTTATCGGATCGGCGCCTCCCGCGCCAGGGCCGTCAGCGCCGCGGTGAAGGCCGAGGCGGGAGGGCTCACCAGGCCCGCGCCGACCTGGCCGGTGCCCGCCACCCGGCCCGCGATGCCGGTGTTGACCGTCGGCAGCAGGCCGGTCCTCGCCACCAGCGTCACGTCCACGCCGACCGGCGTGCCCCGGAACCCCAGGCCGGGGATCTGGTAGGCAGGGTGCTCGGCGAGGGTGATCTCGTACATCGACCGGGTGGCCGCCGCCGCCTCCGCCACGTCGCCGCCGACGAACCTGACGATCGCCGGGGCCGCCGCCATCGCGAAGCCGCCCAGCCCGGCCGTCTCGGTGATCGTGGAGTCGCCGATGTCGGGGTTGGCGTCCGCCGGGCCGTACGCGCCGAGGTAGAGCCCGTCCGGCACGCCCGCCGGGCCGGTGAACCAGCGGTCGCCGAGCCCGGAGACCTGCACGCCGAAGTCGGTGCCGTTGCGGGCCATCGCGACGACCAGCGTCGAGCCGGGCACGTCCCTGGCCGCGTCGGCGCTCACCTTGCAGGCGGCCATGCCCGCGTTGAGGAAGAAGTGGTCGTTGCCGCCCGCGAAGCGCAGCACCTCGGCCGCGCGGCCGCCGGCGGCCTCCACCAGCGCGGGCGCCAGCTCGCGGACCAGCAGCGAGGTCGCGGCCCGGTTGCGGTTGTGCAGTTCGTCGCCCATCTGCAGGGCCTGCGCGATCAGCGACCGCAGGTCCAGCGGCCCGGTCAGCTCCAGGGCCGCGGCCAGCGCCGGGCCGAGCACCTCGCCCATCCAGCGCAGCCGCCCGATCACCTCGGAACCGTAGGCGCCGTAGCGCAGCACTCTGCCGAGCCCCTCGTTGAGCGAGCAGTAGGCGGTGCCGCCGTGCTCGGCGTCGCGCACCTCGAACATCCACATGGACGGGCTCACCACCCCGGCCATCGGACCCACCGCGCGGTGGTGGTGGCAGGGCTCCAGCCGTACCCGCCCGGCGGCCAGCAGTTCCTCCGCCTCCCCGGCGTCGCCGGCCAGCCCCTCCAGCAGCACCGCCCCGATCAGCGCGCCGCGCATCGGCCCCGAGGCGCGCTCCCACCCGATCGGCGGACCGGCGTGCAGGAACGTGCCCGGCGGCAGGTCCAGCACCTCGCCGGCCGGCCGCACCCCGGCCAGCAGGGGCCGTGCGGACGTCAGCCTGTCCACCGCCCGGGCGTTGGCGGCGGCCCTGCGCGGGTCGGCCAGCACCCGCGCCAGGTCGTCCTCGGTGCCGGACAGCGGCGGCCGCCAGTCCACGGCCGTGCGCGGTACGGCCTGCGCGTCCAGCGCCTCGCCGAGCACCGCGGCCCCGGCCGTGATCACGTGCGGCTCGCCGGAGAGCATCGGCAGGCTCATCGGGCACCTCCGGTCAGGCGGGCCGCGTGCCGGGCGGCGAGGGCGTTGGAGGCGAACACGTCCGCTCCCGCCGCGCACAGCGCCCCGGCCTGGGCGGCCAGTCCCTGCGGGTCGCCCCCGGAGCCGACCAGCGCGACGGTCACGGACACGCCGCGCGCGACGGCGGCGGCGACGGCGGGCGCGAGCCGCCCGGCGGGATCGGGGTCGGCGCCGTGGCCGAGCACCACGTCGAGCAGGACCGCGTCGCCGGGGGGCACCGCGGCCAGGGCCTCCAGGCGGAGCGCCGGATCGATCATCGGGTGGGCGCGGCCCCGGGTGTAGGCGTCGTCGCCGTAGTCGGTGAAGCCGCCGGTCCCGGCGACCAGGGCCGCCTCCGTGCAGAGCGTGCCGCCCGAGTAGATCCCGTGCAGCACCCGCGCCCGCCCGGTCGCCGCGGCGCCGTCCGCCATGCCGCCGTCCGAGACCGCGCCGGCTGAGGCCCCGTTCGCCCCGCCGTCCGGGACCGGCCCGGAGCGCGCGGCGTCGCCCGCGGCGGGCGCGTGCGGCCCGGCGGCGGGCCAGGACGGCCACTCGGGGACCTTCACCCCCAGCGCGCGCAGCACGTCCTCGGCGGCCGAGGTCAGGTCGTCCGGCCCGTGACTGGACGCCCGGCCGGGGAAAGCGGTCACCACCGGGGTGGCGAGCCCGCCGGCCGCCTGCCGGACGGCCTCCGCCACCTCCGCGTCCGGGGGCTTGGAGACCAGCACGATCAGCTCGGTCGCGGGGTCGGCGTCGAGCGACTCCAGGGCGCGGAGTGTGGACAGGCCGCCCACCCGCGCCGACAGGTCGCGCCCGCCGACGCCGAGTACGTGGCTCACCCCCACGCCCGCCAGGTCCAGCAGGCACGCCACCTGCTGCGCGCCGGTCCCCGAGGCGGCCACGATCCCGACCGGCCCGGGCCGGAGCACGTTGGCGAACCCGAGGCCGGTCCCGCCGACCACGGCGGTGCCGCAGTCCGGCCCCATGACCAGCACGCCGCGCTCGGCGGCCCGCCGCTTGAGCAGCACCTCCTGCTCCACCGGGACGTTGTCGCTGAAGACCATCACCGACAGCCCGGCCTCCACCGCGTCCATCGCCTCGGCGAACGCGTACGGCCCCGGGACGGAGACCAGCGCCAGCGTCGCGGCCCCGCTCGCGGCCCGGACGGCGGCGCGCACGGTGCGCGGCGGCTCCTCGCCCCCGGTCGCGCCCCCGGCCCGGGCGGCGAGTGCCGCCAGGAGCCCGTCGACCTCGGCGGCGGCCCGCTCGGCCGCGTCCCCGTCGGCGGCCCGCAGCGCCACCAGCAGGTCGGTGGGCCCGGCGGCGGGGAGTTCGAAGCCCAGCTCGGCGGCGATGTCGAGGTTGAGCCCGGTGGCCATGGCCACCACCGCGACCTCCACCCCGGGCAGGGCGGCCGCGGCCCGGCTGACCCGCATCAGGCTCACCGAATCGTGATAGATCCCGGTACGCACCCGCACCAGATCGGTGCCCGGCCGTTCAGCTCCCACCCGCTCCCACCTTCGAGATCGACCGGCCCGCGCGGTCCGCGAGGCAGAGGACGGCGGCGAGCCCGATGCGCAGTCCCCAGGCCAGGTCGGCGCCGGAGGTGTGGCCGAGCCAGAGCAGCCGGCCCAGCGTGGGCTGCAGAGGCTGGCGCCCGGTCAACGCGCGCAGGACGGCCAGCACCTCGCCGCTGGCCTCGCCCCGCGCCGCGCAGTGCAGCAGCGTCGCCGAGATGGGCGTGGTCCTGCCGCGGGCGTCGAAAGTGACCGCGGCGGCCAGCCAGTCGGCCAGCCAGACCGCCCGCTCCACCCCGGCGGCCGCTCCCAGGTGGCGCAGCGCCACCAGCAGCCCGGCGAGCATGTCGTCGCCGCTCGGGGTGAGGCCGGGACCCAGCCCGATGAGCTGCTCGGCGGCGGTGAGGCTGCGCAGCAGCGAGGCCTCCGCGCAACCGTCGGCCAGCAGCTCCGCGGCTCCGCTGCCCTCCAGCCCCGGGCGCCGGGGGGAGGCGTCGCACAGCTCGGCCAGCAGGGGCAGCGCGCGCGCCAGCCGTACCGGGTCGGCCGGGCCGAGCGGCGGAGCCGGGTCCCACCAGCGGCGGACCCGCAGGCCGAGCCGCCCGAGCTCGATCGAGCCGTCCCCCACCCAGGCCTCGCCGCCCACCGCGACGCGCGGCACGGGATCGGCGACGACCATCGCGTTGGGCAGCCGGACGGCGTCCCCGTTGACCACCGCGATCACGTGCGGTTCGAGCTCCGCGCGCACCTCCAGGTAGACCCCGGCGGGAAACGCCGCCAGCACCCGCGCCGGGCGGCGGGGCGACTCCAGCAGCGGCCGCAGCGCCGTGCTGGCCGCGCCGGTCGCGTACGTCCGCGCCGGGATCCGCCGCGCCCCCGGGCGCGTTCCAACGGTCATCGGGCCTCCCCATCCACGAGCCCGACGCTAGAGCGGAGCCAGATCACCCCGTACGGAGAAAGCTGCCAACAGTCCGCGGAAAGGTTGGCTCTTCCTGACAGACGGCCCTATCGGCCACAATCACCACATGGAGCCCCCTGTACGCCTGGCCAGCACCGGCACGATCATCCACGGCGTCTCGGTGGGGGAGGTCCTGGGCGTCTCGACGCTGGCCGGCGCCCGCCTGATCGCGGGCGCCGGAGGGCTGGACCGGGTCGTGCAGCGGCTCAACGTGATGGAGGTCCCGGACATCCTCGCCTGGGTCAAGCCCCACGAACTGCTGCTCACCACCGGCTACCCGCTGCGCAACACCCCGCAGTCGCTCGACCGGCTCGTGGCCGACCTGGACGAGCGGGGCCTGGCCGCGCTCGCCATCAAGCTCGGCCGCTACCTGGACGAGCTGCCCGGCGAGATGGCCGAGCAGGCCGACCGGCTGGGCTTCCCGCTGATCCTGCTCCCCGACGACGTCGGCTTCGACGACATCCTCAACCAGGTCCTCACCGACATCCTCAACCGGCAGGCCGCCGTGCTGGCCCGTGCCGAGGAGGCGCACCGGGCGCTGGTCGCGGTCGTGCTGGCCGGGGGCGGGCTGCGCGAGGTGGCCGCCGAGGTGGCCGGGCTGCTCGACGTGGCGGTGGCCGTGCTCGACGGAGCCGGGCAGGTGCTGGCGTCGGCGGGGCCGGCCGACTGCCTGGCCGCGCTGCGCACCGCGCCCGAGGGCCGCCGCACGGTCGTGCCCGTTGTGGCGGGCGGGCACCACCACGGCCGGATCGTCGCGTGCGGCCCCGCCGGGCAGGTGGGCGAGAGCGACGTCGGCATCCTGGAGCGCGCCGCCACCGTCGCCGCCCTCGTCATCACCCGCCAGGAGGCGGTCAACGCCGTCGAGAGCAAGTACCGCGCCGACTTCCTGCGCGACGTGCTGACCGGCCGGGCGGGCGGTTCCGACCGGGTCGCCTCGCGGGCCAGGGCCTTCGGCTGGGACCTGCGGCGCCCGGTCACGGTGCTGGTGGCCGAGCTCGACCCCGAGGGGGACGAGCGGCTCGTCCAGGACCGCCTGGTCGCCTGCTGGGTCGCCGCGCTGCGCCGCCACGACCCGCGCGGGGCGGTGGCCGGGTTCTCCCACGAGGTCGTCGCGGTCGTGGACGCCGCCGTGGACCCCGTCCGCCTGGCCAGGGACGCCGCGGCCGCCTTCGCCGACGGGCCGTCCGCCACCTTCTCCACCGGCGCCAGCCGTACGGCCTCCGGCGCGGAGGCGCTGCCCGAGGCGTACGGCCAGGCGCTGAAGGCCACCAGGGTCGGCCGCCAGCTGCACGGTCCCGGCGCGGTCGCCCACTTCGACCAGCTCGGGGTCTACCGGCTGCTCTCGCTGGTCAGCGACACCGCCGAGCTGCACGCCTTCGTCCGCGAGACCCTCGGCCCGCTGGCCTCCGACGACGACCCCGAGAACGCCGACCTGCGCCGGACGCTCCAGGTGCTGCTGGAGACCAATCTCAACGTCGCCGAGACGGCGCGGCGGCTGCACTTCCACTACAACACGCTGCGCTACCGGATCGGCAAGCTGGAGCGGCTGCTCGGCAACTTCACCGAGGACGCCCACCTGCGGCTCAACCTGACCCTGGCGCTGCACGTGCTGCGCATGCGCGGCATCTGACCGGTGCCCGGGCGGGGCGCAGGACCGTGCCCGTCCCGTGCTCGTCCGGTGTCCGCTCCGGGCGGTGTCCGGGCGCCGGCTCCGAGGGCGGCCGCCGCGTCCTCTGCGGCCCCCTTCCGCCGCTCGGCCCTATGCTGTGGCCGTGAACGAGACCTTTGAGCTGGAGACCGACTACATCCCCCTGTGCGACCTGCTGAAGTACTGCGCCGTGACCGACACCGGCGGTCAGGCCAAGTACCTCATCTCCCTCGGGGACGTGATGGTCGACGGCGAGGTCGAGACCCGCAAGACCTGCAAGATCCGTGCGGGCCAGGTCGTCACCGGCGACGGCTTCGAGATCCACGTCGTCGCCCCCGGATCCGCCTGAGCGGGCCCGCCCCGGGCCGTCCCGCGCCCACCGGGCCGGGCCCGGCCGTACGGCGGAGGCCCGTGCCCGCGGGGCCCGCGGCCCGCCGGCGGCGGTCCCGCGCCGGCGGCGCGCGAGGGCTCCCCTGGTCAGCGGGTCGGATTTGGCAGATCATGCTGATGTACGGCCGTGTCGACGGGCCTAATGTGCCCGCAACGGCAGCAAGGAGATCCGCCGGAGGGAGCGCCTGCGGGGCGGCCACCGACCGACGGCCCGGGAGAGGTGGGCTTGATGGTTGCAGGTTGGACGAAACACGGAGACGGAAAGACGCTCGCGCCCGGTGAGGTCGTCAGGCCGGACGAGCGGCTGTCCTGGCCGCGCATGGTCGGGTTCGGGGCCCAGCACGTCATCGCGATGTTCGGTGCGACGTTCGTCTTCCCCCTGGTCATGGGGCTGGACCCGAACGTCGCCATCATGTTCTCCGGGATCGCGACGATCCTGTTCCTGCTCATCGTGCAGGGCAAGGTGCCCAGCTACCTCGGCACCAGCGCCTCGTTCGTGGGCGGCGTGCTGGCGATCAGGTCGCTCTTCGGCGGCGACACCCCCGCGGTGGACGCGATCGTCACCGGGGCGATCCTCGTCGCGGGCCTGGTGCTCGCCCTGATCGGCGTGGCGATGCACGTGCTCGGCGTGCAGGTCATCAACCGGATCTTCCCGCCGGTCGTCACCGGCGCCGTCGTCATGCTGATCGGCTTCGGCCTGGCCTACGTGGTCGCTGACGTCTACTGGCCGCAGGACCAGTGGATCGCGCTCATCACCATGACGGTCACCTTCGTGATCATCGTACTCTTCCGGGGGTTCATCGGCCGGATCGGCATCCTGCTCGGCCTGGTCATCGGCTTCGTCCTGTCCTGGGGGGCCGACCGGCTCTTCGGGGACATCACCGCCTACAACGCGGGCACCGGGAAGGTCGACACGCACCCGCGGGTGAGCTTCGACGCGGTCGCGAGCGCCGACTGGATCGGCCTGCCCGGCATGCACTGGCCCGACTTCAAGGTCTCCGCCGTCATCCTGGTACTCCCCGCGGTGATCGCCCTGGTCGCCGAGAACGTCGGCCACGTCAAGGCCGTCGGTGAGATGACCGGCACCGACGTCAACCCCTACATGGGCCGGGCGATCATCGGCGACGGCGTCGGCACCGTGGTCACCAGCGCCTTCGGCGGCTCCCCGACCACCACCTACGCCGAGAACATCGGCGTCATGGCCGCGACGAGGGTCTACTCCACGGCCGCCTACTACATCGCGGCGGTGATCGCGATCCTGTTCGGCCTCTGCCCGAAGTTCGGCGCGCTGGTCGCCGCCACCCCCGGCGGCGTGCTCGGCGGCATCACCGTCATCCTCTACGGCATGATCGGCCTGCTCGGCGCGAAGATCTGGATCGAGAACCGGGTCGACTTCTCCGACCCGGTCAACATGGTCCCGGTCGGGGCGGGCATCATTCTGGCCATCGGCCCGGTCAAGCAGATGATCAGCTCCGACTTCGTGCTGGAGGGCATCGCGCTCGGCACCATCGTGGTGCTCGCCGGCTACCACCTGCTGCGGGCCATCGAAGGCCGCCGGGGGAGGAGGCCGGTCGCGGCGGAGGCGGGGCCCGAGGGCGGAGCCGCCGGGTGAAGCCACCCCCCTTCGGCTACCACGCCCCCCGCACCCTCGGCGAGGCGCTCGACGTCCTCGCCGGGACCGGGGAGCACGGCAAGGTGCTCGCCGGCGGCCAGAGCCTCATCCCGCTGATGAACATGCGGCTGGCCGCCCCCGCGCACCTGGTCGACATCAACCGGCTCGGCGGGCTGGCCGCGGTCGAGACCGGCCCGGACGGGGTCCGGGTCGGGGCGCTGGCCCGGCATGCGCAGGTGGAGCGCTCCGCCGGGGCCGCCGCCGTCCAGCCGCTGCTGCGTCAGGCGCTCCGGCTGGTCGCCCACCCGGTGATCCGCAACCGCGGCACCGCGGTCGGCAGTCTGGTGCACGCCGATCCGGCCGCCGAACTGCCGGCCGTACTGGCGCTGCTCGGCGGCTCGGTACGGCTCGCGCGGCGCGGGGGCACGCGGGACGTGGCGGCGGGGGAGTTCTTCACCGGTCCGCTGGAGTCGGCGCTCCGCCCGGGCGAACTGGCCGTCTCCGCGTTCTTCCCCGCGCTGCCCGCGCGCTCGGGCACCGCCTTCCGGGAGGTGTCGCGCAGGCACGGCGACTACGCCCTGGCCGGGGTCGCGGCCCTGGTCCGGCTGGACGGAGACCTGCGGGTCGCCGAGGCGCGGGCGGCCTGCGTGAGCGCCGGGCCCGTCCCGGTGGTCGTCGACGTCACCGCCGCGTGCGGGGCCGCGCCGGCCGGCGCGGCCGACTGGGAGGCGGCGGCGCGGGCCGTGCGGGAGCGGATCGAGCCGGAGGACGACATCCACGCGACCGCGCACTACCGGCGGCACCTGACCGGGGTGCTGGCCGCGCAGGCGCTCCGGGAGGCCGCCCGGGCGGCGGTGGAGGACGCGGCGGGGAACGCGGGGAACGCGGGGAACGCGGGGAACGCGGGGAACACGGCGGGACGCGCGATGGGGCACGGGGCGGGGGACGCCGCGGAGAACACCGCGGGACGCGCGATGGGGCGCGGGGCGGGGGACGTCGTGGGACGCGACGGAGGGACCGCGGGGCAGGAGGGGGCGCATGGGTGAGACGGCGCACGAGATCGCGCTGACCGTCAACGGCGTGGTCCGGCGGACCCGGGTGCCGGGGCGGCGGCTGCTGTCCGACTGCCTCCGGCACGACCTGGGGCTGACCGGCACGCACGTCGGCTGCGAGCACGGGGTGTGCGGGTGCTGCACGGTCCTGATGGACGGCGAGCCGGTCCGCTCCTGCCTGATGTTCGCGGTCACCGCCGACGGGCACGAGATCACCACCGTCGAGGGGCTCGCCGACGGGGCGCGGATGTCGCCGGTGCAGCGGGCGTTCGCCGAGTGCCACGGCCTGCAGTGCGGGTTCTGCACCCCCGGGTTCCTGTGCACGGTGACCGCGCTGCTGCGGGAGAACCCCGCGCCGACCGCCGAGGAGGTGCTGGAGGGCGTCTCCGGCAACCTGTGCCGGTGCACGGGCTACCAGAACATCGTCAAGGCCGTGCACCGCGCGGCCGAGATCATGGCGGAGGAGCGGGTGGAGGAGGCATGAGGGCCCGTACGGCCCGTGAAGCGGTCCGGGTGGGGATCCGGGCGATGATCTCCTCGGTGAGGAGCGCGGCCCGATGACCACGAGGCTCTTCGGCGAGGCCGTCCAGCGGCGCGAGGACCCGCGGCTGCTCACCGGGCAGGGCCGCTACCTGGACGACCTGGGCGCGGGCGCGCTGGCCGCGGCGTTCGTCCGCTCCCCGCACGCGCACGCCGCCGTCCGGGACGTCGACGTCTCGGACGCGCTCGACGTGGACGGGCTGGTGGCGATCTACACCTGGGAGGACCTGCCGGAGCGGCTGGCCCAGCCGCTCCCGCTGCTCATCCCGCACCCGGCGCTCACCCACGGCCGCACCGCCCGCCCGCTGGCCCGCGACCGGGTCCGGCACGTCGGCGAACCCGTCGTCATGGTCGTCGCCCGCGACCGCTACCTCGCCGAGGACGCCTGCGCGCTGATCCGCGTCGACTACGAGCCGCTGCCCGCGGTGGTCGGGGCGGAGGAGGCCGTCCGGGGGGAGCGGCTCGTCCACGACGACGTGCCCGGCAACGTCGGCGCGCACCTGGTGCAGTCGGTGCCCTCCGCAGGCGGGCGCGGGGCGGCGGAGGAGATCGCGGCCGCGCCGCACCGGCTGGAGTTCCGCCTCGACATCGAGCGCAGCGCGTCCATGCCGCTGGAGGGCAGGGGGGTCTACGCCCGCTGGGACGCCGACGACGCGTCCCTGCGCGTCTACTCCAGCACCCAGACCTCCACCAGCGTGCGCATGGCCCTGGCCGCCAAGCTCGGCCTGCCGCTGCCCAAGGTCGAGGTGATAGCGCCCGACGTGGGCGGCGGATTCGGCGTCAAGATCATGCACCCGTGGCCGGAGGAGGTCCTCGTCCCCTGGGCGGCGATGCTGCTCGGGCATGAGGTCAAGTGGACCGAGGACCGCCGCGAGCACTTCACCGCCTCCGCGCACGAGCGCGCCCAGGTGCACTCCGTCCGGGTCGGCTTCGACGACGACGGCCGCGTCCTCGGCCTGGACGTGACGATCCTGCACGACCACGGCGCCTACACGCCGTACGGGATCATCGTGCCGATCATCACCTCGACCCAGCTGCCGGGGCCGTACAGGCTGGGGGCCTACCGGGTCGAGTTCTCCTCGGTCTACACCAACACCGTGCAGGTCACGCCGTACCGGGGGGCGGGCCGCCCGCAGGCGGTCTTCTGCATGGAGCGGACGATGGACCGCATCGCCGCCCACCTCGGCCTCGACCGTACGGCGGTGCGCGCGGCCAACCTCATCCAGCCCGACGAGTTCCCCTACGACCAGGGCCTGACCTTCCAGGACGGCCGGCCGCTGATCTACGACAGCGGCGACTACCCCGAGTCGCTGCGCCTGCTCAAGGAGCTGATCGGCTGGGACTCCTTCGCCGCGGAGCAGGAGCGGGCCGCGGCCGGGGGCCGGCGGCTGGGGATCGGCATCGGCTGCTACGTGGAGGGCACCGGCGTCGGGCCGTACGAGGGCGGCCACGTGCAGATCACCTCCGACGGCCGGGTGCACGTCTCCACCGGGCTGACCTCGCAGGGCCAAGGCCACGAGACCGCCTTCGCGCAGATCGCCGCGACCGAGCTGGGCGTGCCGCTGGAGCGGGTCTCGGTGGTCACCGGCGACACCCGCAGGTTCGGCTACGCGGTCGGCACCTTCGCCTCCCGGGCCGCGGTCATGAGCGGCAACGCCATCGCGCTGGCCTGCCGCAAGGTCCGCGAGAAGGCGCTGCGGATCGCCGCCGACGCGCTGGAGGCCGACCCGGGCGACCTGGAGATCACCGACGGGCTGGTGCACGTCGCCGGGGTGCCGGGCGCCTCGGTCCCGCTGGCCACCGTGGCGGTGCTGGCCAACCCGCTGCGCTACGCCTTCGACGACGAGGCGGCCCGCGCCACGCAGTTCGCGGGCGCCTCGCCGCCGGACCGGCCGCCGGTCGCCGAGGGCGAGGAGCCCGGCCTGGAGGGGCGCGGCTACTACTCGCCGATCCGCTCGACCTTCGCCTCCGGCATGCACGCGGCGATCGTGGAGACCGACCCGCTGACCGCCGAGATCCGCATCCTGCGCTACGCCGTGGTCCACGACTGCGGCAACCTCGTCAACCCGATGATCGTCGAGGGGCAGATCCACGGCGGCGTCGCCCAGGGCGTCGGCGGCGCGCTGTACGAGCGGATGGTCTACGACGAGCACGGCCAGCTGCTCAACGCCTCGTTCATGGACTTCCTGATGCCGTACGCCACCGAGGTCCCGCACGTGGAGACCGCGCACCTGCAGACCCCGTCGCCGCTCAACCCGCTCGGCATCAAGGGCGCGGGCGAGGCGGGCGTCATCCCGGTCTCCGCGGTGATCGCCTCGGCGGTCGAGGACGCCGAGGGCATCCCGATCACGAAGATGCCGATCTCCCCGTCGGAGCTGTTCGACCTGCGCCGGGCGGCCGGAGACCCCCGGGCGTCCTGACGCGCGGGGGTCTCCGGGACGGGTACGGCTACGCCGGCCGGTCTCCAGGTGTCTTGACGTGCGGGATCTGCGGGACGGGTACGGCTACGCCGGCCGGTCCGCCGGGTCGCCGACGGGCTCGGCGGCCGGCTCGGCGGGGGGCAGGTCGCGCATCCGGCGCAGCGGGGAGAGCAGCAGCGGCACCGCGGACAGCAGGCCGAGCAGCACGCTGGTCCAGAGCGCGGCCCGGACGCCGGCGATCTCGCCCAGCACGCCTCCGGCGAGGCCGCCCAGCGGGAGCACCCCCCACACGACGAACCGGATGGTCGCATTCATCCTGCCGAGCAGGTGCTCGGGGGTGACGGCCTGGCGGAAGCTGACCTGACCGACGTTGTAGACGATGATGCCGATCGAGTTCATGAACATGCCGACCGCGTAGAGCCCGAGCCTCCAGCCGGGCTCGGTCAGCGGCACCAGGAGCATGAACGGGTAGAACACCACGGCCGAGAGCCAGATGACCCGGGCCGAGCCGACCCGGCGGGTCAGCGGCCCCACGAGCGCCGCGCCCACCAGGCCGCCGGCGGCCGTCACCGAGAACAGCAGGCCGATGCCCGCCTCGGAGAGGCCGATCACCCGGACCAGGAAGATCATCGAAACGGCGTTGAAGATGCCGCTGGCGAAGTTCGCGGTGGCGGTGGCCGCGGTGATCATCCGCAGGATCGGGTGCCCGGCCACGTACCGGAGCCCCTCGCCGATCTCCCTGGCCAGCCCTCGCCGCGCGGAACGCTCCGGGACCCGCTCGACGGCGTCGATCCGCCGCAGCAGCAGCGCCGAGAACAGGAAGCTGACCGCGTCGGCCAGCACCGCGACCGGCGCGGTGAGCACCTGGATCAGCCAGCCGCCCGCGCCCGGACCGGCCACGCCCGCCGCCGATCGGACGATCTCCAGCTTGGCGTTGCCGTCCACCAGCCGGTCGCGCTCGACGAGGCTCGGCAGGTAGCTCTGGTAGGCGATGTCGAAGAAGACCGTGGCCAGACCGGTGCCGAGCGCCACGCCGTACAGGTGGGGAAGGGTCAGCACGCCCAGCCACCAGGCGAGCGGGACCGATCCCAGCAGCACGGCCCGCGCCACGTCGGCGGCGACCAGGACGCGGCGGCGCGGCATCCGGTCCACCCAGACCCCCGCGGGCAGGCCCACCAGCAGGAACGCCGCCGTCTCCGCCGCCACCAGCAGGCCGGTCTCGAACGGGCTCGCGTGGAGCGCGACCACCGCGACGAGCGGGAGCGCGAGCAGGCTGATCTGGGCGCCGACCTGGCTGATGACGTCGGCGCCGAACAGGAGCATGAAGTTCCGGTGCCGGAACAGGCTGGGGGAGCTCACCGGGGCATGGTGGCCTCCGCCTGGTAAGGAGTCAACCCCTGGTCGCGCCTGGTGCCGGGCTCGGCCGCTCTCTCAGGACGCCTCGGCGGTCAGGCGGCGGCGGAAGACCCAGTACGTCCAGCCCTGGTAGCCCAGCACGAACGGGAGCGCGATCAGGCCGATCCAGGTGAGCACGCCGAGCGTGTACGGTCCCGAGGCGGCCTCGGCGACGGTGAGGCCGGGCAGCGGGGAGGGCCACAGGGCGGTGAAGAGGGCGGCGCCGGTCAGCGCGATGGACGAGGCGGTGGCGGTGAACGCCCAGCCCTCCCGGCCGCGCCAGGTCAGCGCCGTCCCGGCGGCCAGGGCCGCCATCGCGGCCAGCGCGCAGACCCACGGCCCCGGGTCGGCGCTCCACTCGGCGGCGGTCGTGGAGGGGATGCCGGACAGCGCCGCGATCCCGGCGGGCAGCACCACCGCGGAGGCGGCCAGGGCGGCGCGGCGGGCGCGGGCGCGCACCGGGCCGGAGGTCTTGAGGGTGAGGAAGACCGCGCCGTGCAGCAGGCAGAGCGAGAGCGAGAACACCCCGCCGGCCAGCGCGGCGAGCGCGCCGTCGTGCAGCAGGGCGGCGAAGACCGCGCCCCACAGGAAGGCGGGCAGCGCGCTGCCGATCCCGATGCCCAGGTCGCACCAGGTCCGGTCGGAGGAGTGGGCGACCTTGCCCCGCCACTCCAGCCCGACGCCGCGCACGATCAGGCCGGCCAGGACCAGCACGATCGGCAGGTAGAACGCGCTGAGCAGCCCCGCGTACCAGGCGGGGAACGCGGCGAACATGGCGCCCACCGCGCTGATCAGCCAGACCTCGTTGCCGTCCCAGACCGGGCCGATCGTGGCGAGGGCCTGCTTGCGCTCGTCCTCGCCCCGGGAGACCAGCGGGGCCAGCATGCCGACGCCGAAGTCGAAGCCCTCCAGGACGAAGAAGCCCGTCCAGAGGAAGGCGATGACCGCGAACCAGAGGGTCGTGAGTTCCATGGATTCCCCTCAGTACATCAGGGTCGGCTGGAGCGGGGCGGCGGCGTCGCGGCCGCCCGCGCCGCCGGCGGGCGGACCGGCGGGCGGCGCCGGGAGCGCGGGTTCGGGACCCGCCTTGACGTGGCGGACGAGCAGGACGGCCTCGGCCACGGCGAGCAGGCCGTACAGGAGGGTGAAGACCGCCAGGGAGACGGCCACCTCGGTCAGGCCGACCCCGGGGGAGACGCTCGCCGCGGTGAGCAGCTCGCCCTGGACGGTCCAGGGCTGGCGGCCGATCTCGCTCAGCAGCCAGCCGGCGATCATCGCGAGGAACGGCAGCGGGAGCGCCAGCACGAAGGTCCGGGCGAGCCAGGAGGGGAGCTCGCGCTCCGGCCCCGGAACGCGGCGGCGCCTGCGGGTCAGCCAGAGGCCCAGGACGGACAGGGCGACGACGGTCAGCCCGAAGACGATCATCACGCGGAAGGACAGGTAGACCACGGGGATGTTCGGCCGGTAGTCGCCGGGGCCGAACCGCCGGGCGAACTCCGCCTGCAGGTCCTCGGTGCCCCGGACGACGGCCTCCGGGTCGTTCGTGGCCAGGAGGCTGAGCAGCATCGGCACCTCCAGGCCCGGCACGGGGGAGAAGGCCGCTCCGGCGGTGTCGCGCTCCAGCCCTTCGGCCGCGGCCAGCTTCATGGGCTGCTGCTCGTGCAGGAGCTTGCCGGAGGCGTCGCCGGTCCCGGCGACGACCGCGCCCGCCAGCGCCGTCATGACCAGCGCGGCCCGCACCGGGGTCCGCCACATGGCGGTCGCGCCCCCGGCGCCGCGGCGCATCGGGACCGTGCGGTCCGGGTCGGCCCTGCGCTCGACCAGGATCCGGTGGCCGCAGACCGCCAGCACGAACCCGCCCGCGACCACGAAGGCCCCGGCCATCACGTGCGGGACCTGCGCGAGCGCGGTGGAGTTGGTGAGCACGGCCCACAGGTCCGTCATCCGCGCTCTGCCGTCCACCACCTCGTAGCCGACGGGGTGCTTCATCCAGGCGTTGGCGGCCAGGATGAAGTAGGCCGACAGGTTGGACCCGATGACCGCGGCCCAGATCGTGGCCAGGTGCACCCGCCTGGGCAGCCGGTCCCAGCCGAAGATCCACAGCCCGAGGAAGGTCGACTCCAGGAAGAAGGCGAGCAGCGCCTCCAGGGCCAGCGGGGCGCCGAAGACGTCGCCGACGAAGACCGAGTACTCGCTCCAGTTCATCCCGAACTGGAACTCCTGCACGATGCCGGTGACCACGCCCATGGCGAAGTTGATCAGGAAGAGCTTCCCGAAGAACTTCGTCAGCCGCAGGTAGTGCTCCTTGCCGGTGCGGTGCCAGGCGGTCTGCAG
Organism: Planomonospora parontospora; assembly: GCA_014647935.1. Lineage (GTDB taxonomy): Bacteria > Actinomycetota > Actinomycetes > Streptosporangiales > Streptosporangiaceae > Planomonospora > Planomonospora parontospora. The sequence goes on along the minus strand of BMQD01000017.1, from coordinate 44,301 downwards.
ACCGGCGACGAAGACGCCCAGCCCGATCGTCAGCGGTACGAACAGAAAGTGGTAGACGGTGGTGATCCCGAACTGCCACCGGGCCAGGTCCAGTGCTTCCATGCCTCTCCCCCTGCGGGACTTCAGCTCTACAGGCTGTAGTTCTACTTTTAGTAGTACTACGTGTTGTAGAGCAATGGGAGGGGGAGGCGCCGCGAACCGCTGCGATCCTCGTCACATGGCCCGGCCGGGACCGCACTTCCCCGCCGGGCCGGATCGCCCCCTCCGGCTCGCGACGCCGGCTCCCCCTGCGGCGCCGGGAGCCCGTCCGGCCGCCGGCCGGGCGCGCTCCCCTCTCCGCCGGCGGGCCTCCCGCCCCGCCGGCCCCCTCGGGCGCCTGACTCGATCATGGGCCACGGGGCGCGGCCCGCGCGTCCGCCGCGGGAGTGATCCGGGGGTACGCCGGGCGGCGGACATGATCGGGACCGTCCCGGCGCGGGGAGGGCCCGGTCGCGGCCGGGCGTGCTGCAAGCGCCCGCAAGGGGGCTGTAAGCGGCGGTACGGGGGCCTGCAAGCGCCTGGCCGTACCAATGGACCCGAGAGCCCAGGGGGGACCGGCAGGGAGCCGGGCCGAGAGGGTGACAGGGAGAGATCATGATGAAGCGACTGACCACCGGTCTGCTGGCCACCGCCGCCGCCACCGCCGCCTTCGCGCTCGCCGTCCCGGCCGCCGCACAGGCCGCCACGCCCGCCGCCGCGTCCGCCGCGGCCGGCTCGTCGGGCTACGACTACGACGACTACTGGGGCTCCTACTACTCCGGCAACCACAAGGCCAAGGCCAGCGGATGGATCGGCGTCGACTGGAACCGCCGCCAGACCTCCAACGAGGTGCACCTGCGCGGCAAGGTCTACGACCTCGACCACCGCACCTACCGCCAGGGCGGCAAGTGCGCCCTGGTCAGGGTCCAGGCGCACCGGTTCGACGACCACCACGGCCACTGGGCCGAGCGGGAGAGCTACCGGCACTGCGGCGCGGGCGGCTACAAGAGGTTCCACTTCGCCGCCGACGACGTCGACTCCGTCCGCGTGCAGGTCTGCCAGATCGGCCTGCGCAGCTCCCACCCGACCCGCTGTGGTGACTGGGAGTATCTGTACACCGCCGAGTCCGAGTGATCTGCCCGGCTCCGGGGAACGCCCGCACTCCTGCTGGAGGCGGGCGTTTTTCCTGTTCAGCGAGGTCGGTGTAAATATCGACCCGGATGGCTATAAGTATGGACACGGGAGGGCTGCAACTACATTCCGTTACCAGCGACCCCTGTCCTCGGGGGAGCCGGAGAAGAGATCCGGCACGAGGGACGGGGGCCGAAGGGGAGATGATGATGAAGCGACTTACCACCGGTCTGCTGGCCGTGGCCGCCACCGCGGGAGCGTTCGCGTTCACCGTGCCGACCGCCGCCCAGGCGGCCGCACCCGCCGCGGCGCCCGCCGCGGCCGCGGCGGACCGCGCCGACTCGTGGGGTCCGTACTACTCCAGCAACCGCCGGGCCTACGCCCGGGGCACGGTCGACTACGAGGGCGGCAGCGGTGCCTACCTCGTGTCGGGCGGCGGGCTCCGGGTGAGGGGTTACCTCTACGACCGCGACTACCGCACCGGCGGCCAGGGCGGCATGTGCGCCTACGCGCAGATCCAGGGATACCGTTCGGGCGGCTACGGCGGCTCCAGCGGCTGGGACCGGGGGCGGACCTACCGGCACTGCGGCACGAACAACTACCGCACGATCGACTACGACAACGACTACGCCAGCCAGGCCCGGATCAGGGTCTGCCAGGTCCGCCAGTACGGCGGCCGGCCGACCTACTGCAGCTCGTGGCGCTACTTCCGCGACTCGGACTACGGCGGCTACGACCGCTACGACCGCTCCGAGGACGTGCCCGGCTACGACCGCTCCAGCGACAGGCCCGCCTCCTCCGGCTACCTGCCGAGCATCTCCGGCTACACGCCGAGCAGCCTCAACCGGCCGAGCAGCCTCGACCGGCCGAACGACATCGAGCTGGAGGAAGGCACCGAGCAGAACCTCGACCGGTCGTCGGACCGCGACCACGGCTACGCGCCGGAGCACTCCCTCGACCGGGTGCCCGGTGAGGCCGAGAGCCACGTGCCCGCCCTGAACGCCGCCGAGCGGCCCGCCAACTGATCGCGGGTTCCAGGCAGGGGCGGCCCGTTCCCGCAGGGGAGCGGGCCGCTCCGCGTCCGGATGCGGTCCGGCCCGTTCCCCGCCTCCCGTCCGCCCGCCGGCTCCGCCGCAGGCGTCTCGGCTCCCGGACGGAGCCGGTTGACATCCGGAGTGAGTGCGTGGATCTTAGGTGAGGCTTCGCTGTAGTGGATCATCGACGTGGTGATCTCCCGCCGTGCCCCGTCCGCGGGGCCCGTCCCGACCACCCCGCTAAGGACCTCTCCGGTATGCACCAGACCCGCACCGGCCGGCACGCTCCCGCGCTCCCGCCGGAGGTCCGGCACACGGACCCGGGCGAGGGCTGAGGTGGCCTTCAGCGGCACCCCGCGACCGCGTCCACGGTGGTACCACGCCGCGACCGAGCTGGACGACTTCGCGATCGTCAGCTACCGGGTGCCCGCCGAGGCGCTCGCCCGGCTGCTGCCCGGCGGTTTCGCCCCGGTGGAGTTCGCCTTCGCCGGCGGGCGCGCGGCGCTGGTCTCCGCGGTGGCCTTCCGCGACCGCGACTTCCATTTCCGCTTCTGCCCGCCGGCGGCGATCGACTGCGGCCAGATCAACTACCGCGCCTACGTGACGGCGGGCGACGAGCAGGGCGTCTGGTTCTTCGGCACGAGCCTGGACCACCCGCTGGCCGTCGTGCCCCGGTGGCTGTGGGGCATGCCGTGGCACCGCAGCCGCATCGAGATCACCGCCGATTGGGAGGCCGCCCCGGCGCGCTGGCGGCTGAGCGGCGACGACGCCCGGTGCGAGGCGGCGGAGCCGCCCGGGCAGCCGTCCCGGCTGGACGGCTTCACCGGCGAGGCGCACTGGATGGAGACGCTCACCCACCCCACCCGCGGCTGGTACCGCCGCAGGGACGGCCGCGTCGGCACCTACGGCATCTGGCATCCGCCCATGCGCCCGCGCCACCTCGCCGTGGCGTCCGCCGAGTCCGCGCGCTTCGGCGTCTTCGAGCGGCTGGGCCTGACCGCGCCTGGCGCCGAACCCCACTCGATCCTGGCCCAGCGGCGGATCCACTTCGACATCCACACCCCGCCCCGCCGATTCGTCCCCCGGGACTGAGACGCGGGTGCTCCGGAACGGCAGGGGTGAGGCCTGCCCGACCATGATTCGGGGTGCGGGCAGGGGTTCATGATCCCGGTCGTCCGGAAATCCTGGAGAGTGAACCCGTCCGGCACCCACCACGCCCAAGGAGAGCCATGACCGATGTCACGACCGCCGACCCCGGAGACCGGACCAGAGGAAGCGACTACGCCGGCCTGTCGCGCCGGATCGTCCAGGCAGGCCTGCTGGAGCGGCGCCCCGGTTACTACGCCGTCCGGCTCGGCCTGGTCGCAGCCCTCTTCGCCGGAGGCTGGACCGCTTTCTTCCTGATCGGCGACTCCTGGTACCAGATCCCGGTGGCGGTCTTCCTCGCCGTGGTGTTCGCCCAGATCGCCCTCGTCGCCCACGACCTGGCCCACCGGCAGGTCTTCCGCTCCAGGCGCTCCAGCGAGATCGCCGGCCTGGTGGCGGGCAACCTCGTCATCGGCATGAGCTACGGCTGGTGGATGGACAAGCACACCCGCCACCACGCCAACCCCAACCACGAGGACCACGACCCCGACGTCTCCCCCGAGATACTGATCTGGTCGGAGCGGCAGGCGAGGGCCAGCCGGGGGATCGCCAGGTTCATCGGCCGCTGGGAGGCGTTCCTGTTCTTCCCGCTGCTGACCCTGGAAGGGCTCAACCTGCACGTGTCGAGCTTCCGGGCGCTGCGCCGCCCGTCCCTGCGGAACCGCGCGGTCGAGGGGCTGCTCCTGGTGGTGCACGTCGCCGCCTACCTCGGCGCGGTGTTCGCGGTGCTCCCGGTGGGCAAGGCCCTGGTCTTCCTCGCGCTGCACCAGGCCGTCTTCGGCGTCTACCTCGGCTGCACGTTCGCGCCCAACCACAAGGGCATGCCGATGCTGACCGGTGAGGACGAGCTCGACTTCCTCCGCCGCCAGGTCCTCACCTCCCGGAACGTGCGCGGCGGCTGGCTGGTCGACAACGCCCTGGGCGGCCTCAACTACCAGATCGAGCACCACCTGTTCCCCAGCATGCCGACCCCGAACCTGCGCCGGGCCCAGCCGATCGTCCGGGCCTACTGCGAGGAACTGGGCGTGGAGTACCTCGAGACGGGGCTGCTGCGCTCGTACGCGCAGGCGCTGCGGCACATGCACGCGGTGGGCGCGCCGCTGCGCGCGGGGCGCCGCGCCACCCCGCCGGAGGCCGCGGTCGGGGCGGGCGCCCCGGTGGAGTGACGACCCGGGGGCGCCCCGGCGGACTGACAAGCCGCGGTCGCGCCGCCGGGCAGATGTTGCTGTTAACCCCGCGGCCGGGGACTGTCTAGGGTGCTGAAGGTGAAGGTCGCAGGCAGCGCCGTGCTCGGCGCCGACAGAGATCGCGTGTGGTCCGCGCTCCAGGACCCGGCCGTGCTGGTGCGCACGATCCCGGGTTGCGAGCGCCTGGAGGAGACGGGACCGGACACCTACCGGATGACGGTCACGGCCGGGGTGGCCTCGATCAGGGGGCTCTACCAGGGCGAGGTCGCCCTGCGCGACCCCGACGCCCCCAGCCGGTTCGTGCTGCGCGCCCGGGGCCAGGGCGCCCCCGGCACGGTGGAGGCCACCGTGGAGGTACGGCTCAGCGAGGCCGACGGCGGCACCCGGATCGACTACGACGCCGAGGCCGTGGTCGGCGGCATGATCGGCGGCGTCGGCCAGCGCATGCTCGGCACGGTGGCCAGGCGGACCGCGGCCGAGTTCTTCGCCGCGGTGGAGCGGCACCTGCTCTCCGGTGGCGCAGCCCCGGCCGCCGGTACGGCTCTCGACACGGCTCTCGACACGGCCCTCGCCGTGACCGGGTCCCCGGACGCGGCCGCACCGGTCCCGTCCGGCGCGGCGGCCCCCGGTACGGCTCCCGCCGTCCTCGGGCCCCCGGACGCGGCCGCCCCGGTCCTCCCCGGTGCGGTGGGTTCCGAGCCCGCCGTACCGGAGGGCGGACGGCCGGTCCGGGTCTTCCAACGGCCCGCCGTGCCGCAGGGGCAGAGGCCGCAGGAGCAGGGCGTGCCCGTGTGGGCGGTCGTCACCGCGTTCGGCATGGGCGCCGGCGTGGCGCTCGGCAGCGCCGTGATCGGCTGGCTGCTCGGCCGTACCGGCCGCAGGGGCTGACCGGCCCCTCGCGGCGGGAGATCTTCCGGCGTAACGTGGCGGTATGCGCGAGGCACGTGCGGAGGACGCCCGGACCGAGGCCAGACGACTGATCCGCGATCTCCTCGGAGAGGAGCGGCTCTCCGCGGCCGCCCTGGTGCGCGAGGCGGAGGCCGCGCTGGGCGCCGACCGCGTCGCCCGCTGCGTGGAGCTCGCCCGCGGCGCCCCGCTGACCCGCAGGTCCGCCGAGCTGGCCTCGCTGGCCGGGCTGCTGGTCGGGACGCGCGAGCTGGGACCGCGGTGGTGGGAGCGGGCCCGGGGCGGCAAGCCGCTCGTCCCCGACGAGGTGCTCCGCTCCGCGACCGCCGTGGAGCCCTGGACCGACCTGACCGTGCTGGAGATGCTCACCGCCTGGATCGCCGACGACGCCGCCGACCGCCGGTGGGGGGAGCCCGCCGCGGCCGTGGACCTGAACTCCTGGCAGGCGGAGGACCGCGTCGCGCTGCCCGGCGGCGTCGCCCCCGGCGACAGGGTCGTGCTCTCCTTCGACGCGGGCGGGCGCCTGGACGCCGTGGTGGTCCGCCGCCCGGACGGCGACCTCGGCTCCAACCTCGACTTCGACTCGCTGCGCTACTCCCGCCCGGCCGAGGCCCAGTGGAGCTGGGGCGTGGCGGCCGGCCTCGGCCCGCACCCCCTCGGCGGGGAGGACCCGAGCCCGTACGGCACGCCGGTGGACGCCGGGGCCGCCCGGACGCTGCGCGCCTGGGCGCTGCGCCACGGCGCCGGCGCGGCGCAGACCGGCCCGGAGTGGCGGGTCAGGGGCGACGTCGTCGCCGCGATCGAGCGCGTCGACTGGATGTGGCGCAGCGGGGAGTGGTTCGCCTGGTGGCGGGCGGTGTCCGCGCTCGTCGACGGCGACCCCGTGCAGCTGGACGCGCGCCTGGCGGAGATCGCCGCGGGCTCCTGAGCGGGCGTCCGCCGAGCGGGACCGTCCCGGGTAGCGGAGGTCCCGGCCCCAGTGGGCGGGCCGCGGCGGGGACCGCGGGCCCGCTCCGTCACCTGCCCGCGATCAGCGCCGCCACCCCGTCGAGGATGCGCGCCAGGCCGAAGGCGAGGGCGTGCGCCGGGTCGGCCGCTCCCTGGTGCTCCCGGCCGGCGGCCTCGCCGACCCGGGAGGCCACCGGGAACCGGGAGGCGTCCATCACCTTGTCGAGCAGCGGAGCGTTGACCGTCCACCACTCGGTCTCGTTCATCCCGCTGTCCTGCTGGGCCCGGGCCATGCTCGCCCCGAGCCGGGCGGTGCCCTCGACGTGGGTCAGGACCAGGGCGAGGACGGAGTCCATCTCGACGTCGGACAGCCCGACGCCGTCCAGGGGGCGCAGTTCGGCCTCGTACTTCAGCACGGCGTTCGGACCCAGGACGGGCCGGCCGCCGGGGGCCTGCAGCATCCAGGGGTGGCGCCGGTAGAGGTCCCAGTTGCGCGCGGCGACGAACTCCATCCCGCCGCGCCAGCCGCCGGGCTGCGCCGCCGGCGCGTCCACGTCGTCGTAGAGCCGCCCGTAGGCGGTGTCGACCATCAGGTCGGTCAGCTCGGCCTTGCCGGGGACGTGCGTGTAGAGCGACATGGTGCCGACCCCCAGGCGCTCGGCGACCTGGCGCATGGAGACGGCGTCGAGCCCTTCGGTGTCGGCGATCCCGATGGCGGCCTCGATGATCGCGCGCACGGTCAGCCCCGACCGTCCCGGTCTGCTGTGCGAGCTCCACAGCAGGGCCAGGCTGCGGGCCGGATCGGCGTCGGGGGCCCTTTTCGCGCTCATGGGAACGAACTCCGAATCCTCGTCACCGGCCCTATCCTAACTGTTCCGTACGCTGTACGGTACGACGTACCAAACCATTCGGGCCACCGGCGGAGAGCCGTCCGGCGGCCGCGGAGCGAGGAGGGCGGAAGTGACGGACGCCGGAAGCGCGATCACCGCGCACGACGTGCGCAAGAACTACGGGGGACCGGCGGGCGGCGCGGGCCTGAACGGGTTCGACCTGCAGGTGGGGAAGGGGTCCGTCTGCGGGCTGCTGGGCCCCAACGGAGCCGGGAAGACGACGGCGGTCCGGATCCTTTCCACGCTGCTGGACATGGACGCGGGCCGGGCGAGCGTGGCCGGGTTCGACGTCCGCAGGCAGGGCCGGCAGGTCCGCGAGCGCATCGGGCTGGTGGGCCAGTACGCCGCGGTCGACGAGGTCCTGACGGGACGGCAGAACCTCGTGATGTTCGGCAGGCTCAACCGCCTGCCCGCCGCGGCGGCCGCGCGGCGGGCCGACGAGCTGCTGGAGCGGTTCTCCCTGGCCGGGGCCGCGCGAAGACCGGCGAGCGGTTACTCCGGGGGCATGCGCCGCCGGCTCGACCTCGCGGCGAGCCTCATCGTGTCGCCTCCGGTGCTGTTCGTCGACGAGCCGACGACGGGCCTCGACCCCGCCGCCCGGCAGGAGGTCTGGACCGCGGTCCGCGAGCTGGTGGACGCCGGGACCACCGTGCTGCTGACCACGCAGTACCTGGAGGAGGCCGACCGGCTGGCCGACCGCGTCTGCGTGCTCGCGGCGGGCCGGGTCGTCGCGGAGGGCACCCCCGACGAGCTCAAGTCCGCCCTCGGCGGCGACCGGATCGACCTGGTGCTCTCCGGCCCGGAGGACACCGAGGCGGCCCGGGCCGTCGCCGCCCGGATCGCCTCCGGGGAGCCGGACGTCGACCGGACCGCCCACCGGATCGGCATCCCCGTCGCCGGGCGCGTCCGGGCGCTGATCCGGCTGGCCACCGAGCTGAACGAGGCGGGGATCGAACCGGAGGACCTCGCGCTCCGCCGCCCGACGCTCGACGAGGTCTTCCTCCACCTGACGGGAGGTACTCCGGCCACCGGTACGGCCGCCGGCCGCGCGGACCCGGCGGACGCCGTGGCCGCGGCCGCGCCGCAGGAGGCCTCCGGGTGAACACGGCGGATGAGCACGGCGCCCCGGCGAGCCGCCCCGCCGGGAGCGTCCGGACGAGCATGACGCACGATCCGCCGACCCCTCGGAAGGAAGAAGGAACGCTGATGGACACCGTCCCCGCGGACGCCTCCCGCCCGCCCGTCCCGGCTCCCCCTCCGGCGCCGTCCCGGATCGGCCGGGCGCTGGCGGACGCCTGGACCATCACTCTGCGCGATCTGAACCACTGGGCCCTGCGCCCGGGAGCGGTCGTCGTCGGATGGCTCTTCCCCGTGATGACCGTGCTGATGTTCGGCGGCCTGTTCGGCGGCGCGATCACGACTCCCGGCCCCGGCGGCTACTTCGAGTTCCTGATGCCCGGCATGTTCGCCCTGGCCATGCTCTTCGGCCTGGAGACCACCATGATGGCGGTGACCACGGACGCCGCCAAGGGGGTGACCGACCGGTTCCGCTCGCTGCCGATGAGCTCCTCGGCCGTCGTGCTGGGCCGGTGCGCCGCCGACATGCTCAACTCGGTCGTCGGCCTGGTCGTCCTGGCAGGCACCGGGCTGCTGCTGGGATGGAGCTGGCACGGGGGCCGCGGTTCCGCTCTCACCGCCCTCGGCCTGCTGCTCCTGCTCCGCTTCGCTCTGCTGTGGGTCGGGATCTTCATCGGCCTGGCCGCGAGCGGGCCGGAGGCGGTGACCGCCGTCCAGATCCTGGTCTGGCCCGTGGGGTTCCTGTCCGCCGTCTTCGTCGATCCGGCCACGATGCCCGCCTGGCTCGGCGCCGCCGCCGCGTGGAACCCGCTCTCGGCGACGGCCGCGGCCGTCCGGGACCTCTTCGGCAACCCGGGTTTCGCGGGGGAGACCTGGGCGGCGCAGCACGCGGAGCTCCTGGCGGTCGCGTGGCCGGTGCTGCTCACCGCCGTCTTCCTCCCGCTCTCCGTACGCCGGTTCCGGAGACTGAGGAGCTGACCCCTCGGGCCTGGTCGAGCGCGGGATGGCGGTGACCGAGGTCGCGGCGCTGGTCGCCCTGGGCCTGTGGGCCGCCCGCGAGGGCGCGGCGGTACGGCCCGGCCCGGGATCGGCCGCTCAGCTCACGCCGAGGTCGCCGGAGCGGTAGTGGCGACGGCAGAGCACCTGGTAGCGGACCGGGTCGACGCCGGTGTCGCCGATGACGACCTGCTCGCCGGTGCGGACCAGCTCGCCGTCGACCACGCGGGCGTTCAGCAGGCCGGGACGGCCGCACCAGCACAGCACCTCGACTTGCAGCCGGCTGATCTCGTCGGCGAGCTCGAACAGGCGCTGGGCGGCGGGGAACATCCGCGAGCGGAAGTCGGAGGCCAGGCCGAAGGCGTAGACGTCGATGCCGAAGTCGTCGGTCAGGTCGGCGAGCTGCTCGATCTGGGCGACGGTGTAGAAGCAGGCCTCGTCGCAGATCACGTAGTCGATCGGCTTGCGGTCGGTGACCAGGGCGACCAGGTCCAGGTCGTCGTCGACCTCGACGGCCTCGCTGCCCAGGCCGATCCGGCTGGTGATCCGCGGCCCGCCGGAGCGGTCGTGCTTGGTCAGGACCATCCCGCGCCTGCCCTGGCGGCCGTGGTTGTAGTTCATCTGCAGGGCCAGCGTGGACTTGCCGCAGTCCATGGGGCCGAAATAGAAGCGCAGGACCCCGTCCCGGTTCGCGACGGGGACGGGGACGGGGGAGAGCGCGGACGATTCGGTCACGACGGGCCAGCTTAGCGGGTTTGCCCATGGTGTTTGAGCAGGGATACAACTGGTAGGAATGCCAGGTCCCGCGTAGGTCAAGCCCGACTCGGCTTGCCTCCGACAAAGCGTGGGAGATTCTTTTGGCCGACAGAAACATGGGAGCACACCTGTGACGACCGCCAAGACCCCACCCCTTCCCCCGGCGGCGGCGCCCACGGCGCCGCTGGCCAAGATCTCCGCGGCGCCGGACCGCGGCGAGATGCCGCCCGCGCTCGCGGCGATGATGACCGAGGACGAGGCCGTCGCGGCCAAGGCCGAGGCGGCCCGCTGGAGGTACGGGTTCTACGTGGTCCTGACGGGCCTGATCGTCATCCTGGTCGGGTTCGTCGTCGTCGCGATGCGCGACGGTGGCGGCGGCGCGCCGTTCGCCGGTCTCGTCGGGGTCTCCGGAGCGATCATCGGAGCCTACTTCGGCGTCCAGGTCGGGCAGTCCGGCAAGGACCGGGTCGAGGCCGAGCTGCGCCGTACGAACGAGATGGCGATCCGGCTGGCCGCCAAGGTGCACGCGCACGACGCCGACGCGGTGATCGGCTCCATCATGGGCAGCCGCCGCCGCTGACCCGCCCCGCCGGACCGCCACCGACCGGTCTCATCCGACGGGATCCGGTCGGCGGCGGCCCCGTTCCAAGGAGCCCGCGGCCCCGGCGGGCGGCCAGGGCAGGCGGCCCGCGTCCGCGGATCGGCCGCCGGGGCGTCGCCGGGAGAGCGGGCCGAGGTCAGCCCCGCGCCTGCGGGACGACCGGGCCCTCGCTGGCCTGGACCAGGACGAAGCCCTGCCCCTGGAAGGCGAGCTGCACGGCCTCGCCGCTGCCGCGCCCGATGAGCGCCCCCGCCTTGAAGGTGCGGTTGACCCCCACCTGCAGCGAGGTGCTCCAGCAGACCGCCGACTGGCCGTCGGCGTAGGTCGGCCCCCAGGCGGCGTCGAGCATCGCCGGCGTGCCGTGCGCGGTGACCGCCACCCAGCCGGTGCCCGAGACCGTGGTGTTGAACAGGCCGCCGGCGGCGATGCCCGCGCCCTGCACCCGGTTGATGTCCCAGGACAGGTGCGGGTCGAAGGCCAGCAGGTTCCTGCCGTTGACGGTGACCGCCTCGTTCTCCAGGTAGAACAGGTGCACGTCCTGGGCGTCGTCGGCGAGGAAGAGCACACCCTGCCCGCGCACCCGCATCAGCGGCGCGCCCTCGCCGGTGACCATCTTCTTCAGGAACTTCCCGACGCCGCCGCCCTCGTAGTCGAAGTCCATCTGCCCCTGGAAGGCGACCATCGAGCCCTGCCGGGCCAGCACGTCCTCCCCGTTCAGCTGCACGCGCAGCATCTTGGGGTTCTGCAGGGTGAAGTGGCCGGGGACCTGGCCCTGGTCCAGGTTGCCGAAGAACGAGCTGCGCAAGAAGGGAGCCTCTTCCGTTTCGTAGGGGATCGTCACCCTTTCAGCGATCGGGGCGGCCGGAGAGTTCCCGGTACGGGCGCGGCGGCGAGTTGCCCAAGGACCGGGACGGGTTTCGGCAGTGTGCGCCGATTTGCGGGCTCGGCGCGACTGGGTAGACACGGGGGCATGCGCAGCGTCCGTATCGGCGTCGACACCGGGGGCACGTTCACCGACGTGGTCATGGTGGACGAGCAGACCGGTGAGATCACCACCACCAAGACCCCCTCCACCCCGGCCGATCCGGCGGAGGGCTTCATGGCGGGCATCCGCAAGGTGCTCGGCCGGGCCGAGGGGGCGGCCGTCTCGGCGGTGGTGCACGGCACCACGGTCGCCACCAACCAGCTCCTCGAGGACCGCATCGCCGACCTCGGCTTCGTCACCACCGAGGGCTTCGAGTCCGTCCTGGAGATCGCCCGGCAGAGCGTCCCCGACGGTTACGGCAACTCCTACTTCTGGGTCAAGCCGCCCCGGATCGTCCCGGCGCACCGGGTCAGGACCGTCGGCGGGCGGCTGGACCACACCGGCGCCGAGGTCCGGCCGTTCGACACCGAGGGCGCCGTCGCCGCCGCCCGCTGGTTCCGGGAGCGGGGGATCACCGCGATCGGCGTGTGCTTCCTGCACTCCTACGCCGACCCCGTCCACGAGCTGCGCATGCGCGAGGTCCTGGAGCGCGAGCACCCCGAGGCGGTCGTCTCGATCTCCAGCGACGTGCTGCGCGAGTACCGCGAGTACGAGCGGTCGGTCACCACGCTCGTGGACGCCGCGGTCAAACCGACCATGCGCCGCTACCTGGCCCGCCTGTCCGAGCGCCTCGGCATGCCGTTCTCGGTGATGAAGAGCAACGGCGGCGTGCTCTCGGCCGCGGAGGTCGTGCACCAGCCGATCACCACCGTGCTCTCCGGACCGGCCGCGGGCGCGCTCGGCGCCGCGCTGGTCGCCTCCGCCGCCGGGCACCCGTCGGTGATCACGCTGGACGGCGGCGGCACCTCCACCGACGTCGCCGTCGTGCTCGACGGGGAGCCGTCGCTCACCACCGAGGGCGGCGTCGGCCGCTACCCGTGCCGGATCCCGATGATCGACGTCGTGACGGTGGGCGCGGGCGGCGGGTCGGTCGCCCGGACCTCCCCCGAGGGCGCGCTCAAGGTTGGCCCGGCCTCCGCCGGCGCCGATCCGGGACCCGTCTGCTACGGCCGGGGCGGCACCGAGGTCACCGTCACCGACGCGCACGTCTTCCTCGGCCGGGTCCCCGCGCACCTGCTCGGCGGGGAGGTCCCGCTCGACGCCGGGGCCGCCCGGCGGGCGGTGGAGACGCTGGCGGCGAAGCTCGGGCTGCCCCCGGAACGCACGGCGACCGGTGTCCTGGAGATCAGCGCCTTCAACCAGGCGAACGCCATCCGGCGGCTGACCGTCGAACGCGGCCTGGACGTGCGCGACTTCCCGATGGTGGCCTTCGGCGGCTCCGGACCGCTGCTGGTCTGCCGCCTGATCGACATCCTCGGCCTGCCGTCGGTGATCGTCCCGCCCGACCCCGGCAACGTCTCGGCGTTCGGCCTGCTCACCGTGGACGTCAAGAACGACTACGTGCGCACCTTCGTCACCCGCGACCTCCCCCTGGAGGCCGCCGCGGAGATCTTCGGGGAGCTGGAGGGCCGGGCGGCCGAGGCGCTGGCGCGCGAGGGCTTCACCGAGCCCGTCTTCGCGCGCAGCGCCGACCTGCGCTACTACGGCCAGGCCTACGAGGTCCGCGTGCCCGCCCCGGCCGGGCCGCCGGACGAGGCCTGGCGCGCCGAGGTGCTGGACCGCTTCCACGAGGCGCACCGCGCGCTCTACGGGTACGGCTACCGCGACGATCCCCGGCACGGCGTCGAATGGGTCAACCTCCGCGTCTCCGGGATCGGTCCCATCGCCCGCCCGGTGATCGCCGAACGCCCTCCGCGCGGCCCGCACGACCCGCCGCTCGCCCCGGCCGGCACCCGCCCCGTGCACTTCGACGACGACCGGGCCCCCGGGGAGCACGGCGGCAGGGACACCCCGATCTTCCGCCGCGCCGACCTGCGCCCCGGCGACGTGGTCCGCGGCCCCGCGGTGGTCGAGGAGTACGGTTCCACGCTCCCGGTGCACCCGGGTTTCACCGCCACGGCCGACGGCCGCGGCAACCTCGTGGTCCGCCGCGAGCCGAGCGAGAGGGCAGGGGCATGACGGCCGCCGACCCGGTGCTGGTGGAGATCGTCGAGGGCACGCTCGCCTCGGTGGAGCGGGAGGTCGAGACCGCGATCGCGCGCACCGCCCGCTCCCCGATGATCCGCGACGCGCACGACTTCCGCGCGGGCATCCACGACGTACGGCTGCGCAAGCTGACCGGCCGGTCCTACTCGGCGCTGGTCCAGCCGGTCGTCCGCGACTTCCCGGTGGCGGAGATGAACCCAGGCGACGTGTTCTTCCACAACGACGTCTACCTGTCGGAGGGCGGCATCGGCCACCTGCCGGACCTGTGCGTCACCGTCCCGGTCTTCCACGGCGGCGAGGTCGTCGCGTTCGTGCAGGCCTTCGGGCACCACGACGACATCGGCGGCGCCTGCCCGGGGTCGATGCCGTCCGGGGCGCGGAGCGTGTTCGAGGAGGGGCTGATGGTCCCGCCGATCAGGCTCTGGGACCGGGGCGTGCCCAACCGGGCCGCCCTGACCATCATGACGCGCAACTCCCGGACGCCCGACTCGCTCGCCGGCGACCTGGACGCCGAGTGCTCCGCCTGCCTGATGGGCGCGCGGCGGCTGGAGGAGCTGTTCGACCGCTACGGGCGCGAGGCCGTCGAGGACTGCTTCGAGGCGATCCTGGCCAAGACCACCGAGACGTTCCGGCGGGAGCTGCTGGCGAGGATCCCCGAGGGCGTGCACGTGTGGGAGGACTACGCCGAGCACGACGGGGTGGACGCGCCCCGGCTGCACGCCCAGCGCATCACCCTCACCGTCGACCACTCCGCCGACCGCCCCCTCGTCCTCGACTTCACCGGGACCTCTCCGCAGGCCAGGGGGCCGATCAACCACGCGGGCGACTACGCCGACGGGGTGTTCCTGAAGAAGTGGCTCGCCCCGATCCTGCGCAACCTCGCCGAGACGCCCGAGCGGATGGCCGAGCTCGACGTCAACGAGGGCGTCGTCCCGCTGATCGAGATGCGCTTCCCGGCCAAGGGCACGCTGCTCACCCCGGTCTTCCCCGCGCCGACCAACGCCCGCACGTTCGTGATCCTGCGGCTGCTGGGCGTGCTGGCCGGGGTGCTGGCCAAGGCCACCGGCGGGCGCATGCCCGCCGACCAGGAGACGATCCGCTACACCGGCGTGCACGGCACCGGCGCCGACGGCGCGCCGTACCTGATGCGGGAGGTCCTGGGCGGCGGCTCGGGCGGGCGCTGGTACGCCGACGGGGAGGACACGATCCACGTCGTGCCCGACTCGCGCAACATCCCGGTCGAGTTCGCCGAGTCCCGCTGGCCGCTGCGGGTCGAGCGCCTGGGCCTGGCCGTCGACTCCGGCGGCCCGGGGCTGCACCGGGGCGGTCTCGGCTACGACAAGCACGTCCGGATGCTCCGCGACGCCTCGTTCATGTCCGTCGCCGACCGCTCGATCCTGTCCTGCTGGGGGGTGAACGGCGGCCGGGCCGGCCGGCCGTTCACGGTGGAGATCGAGGGGCGGCCGATGGAGGGCCTGGTCGACGACGCACCGGTGCGCGCGGGCGAGGTGATCCGGATCCGCACCACCGGGGGAGGGGGCTGGGGCTGCCCGCTGGACCGCCCGGCCGAGGCGGTGGCCGCCGACGTCCGCGACGGCAAGGTCTCGGTCGAGGGCGCCCGCGACGACTACGGCGTGGTGCTGCACGGCCCGCCCGGCGACCCGCGCGTGGACGCCGGGGCCACCGAAATCCGCCGCGCCGGGCTGCGCGCCCTGCTCCCGGAGAAGGGGCCGTTCTTCGACCGGGGGCCGGGCTTCCCCACGCTGTCCGGTGGCCTGCCGTACGCGGAGGTGGACCTCCTGTGAGACCCGCCCGGCGGACCGCGCCGGGCAATCTGTTGATCTACACCGTAAAGACGGTAGCCCTTGACGGTCAGAAGCGGGACGCGGCCGCCGTAGGAAGTCTCCTCCGGCGGCCGCGGCCTCGGGGTCGGTGGTCGCGCCGTCAGGGGCGGTCGCCGGAGGTCGCGGCCCCGGGACCGCCGGCCGCCGCCTGCTCGTGCAGGGCGTCCCCTGCGTTCCCCGCGTCCCCGGCCTCCCAGCGCAGCAGGTCTCCCGGCTGGCAGTCCAGCGCCTCGCAGAGCGCCTCGAGCGTCGTGAAGCGCACCGCCTTGGCGCGGCCGTTCTTGAGCACCGCCAGGTTGGCGGGCGTGATCCCGACGCGGTCCGCGAGCTCGCCCACGGACATCTTCCGCCTGGCCAGCATCACGTCGATGTCGACGGTGATCGGCATCAGATCACCTCTTCCAGCTCGGCCTGCATCCGCGTCGCCTCGACGTCGCGCGCGACGGCCTGGGCGAGCAGCATCCGCAGCACGAGCACGACGAGCGCGACCCCCAGGACCGCCAGGCCGATCCCGCCGATCAGCAGGACGACGCCCGGGGGGACGGGGTCGCCCGGCGCCAGGACGACCCCGAGCGCGAACACCAGGAGGGAGGCCGCCGTGAACGCGCCGATCACGATGTCCACGTAGCGGAAGGCGGCATGCGAGAACACCGTCCCGCGCCGCACCATCGTCACCAGCCGCCACACGCAGACCAGGACGACCTGGGCGGCCACGACGCCCAGGAAGAAGATCGCGAGCAGCGGGGGGCGCAGGTAGGCGAACTCCGGGCGCAGCCCTTCCAGGTCGGAGGCGAGCAGCGGCACCATCACCGCCTGCACGAACACCGAACCCGCGAGCAGCGCCGCGAGCACGGCGCGCAGCGCGTGCACTGTCAGCTTTCCCATCGTCTCTCCCTCGATCGATCAACGATGTAAATCTATCGATAATCGATAGGGATGGCAATGGGGTCGGATGGCCGCCGAGGTGGAGATTCGGTGCAGATCCGCTGATCACCCGCTTGTCGCACACCGGTGCGGACCTCGAGTGGTGAATCCATCACACCGGGTCAATGGCCGGAGAGCGGTCAGTCGCCCTCCTCGGTGGACCGGTAGCCGGGGACGTCCTCGAGCCGGTGGTAGACGGGCAGGCCGCGTTCCCGGGCGATCCGGACGTCCTGGTCGGCCCCGGTGGACTCGCCGGGCAGCCGCAGCACCGCGTCGCAGTGCCGCAGCAGGCGTTCCGCGGTGGGGTACATGATCTGCTCGGCCACCGGGTCGGCCGGTCCGGTGCCGCCGGCGCCGCGCAGCACGGGGAGCGCGACCCACTCGCCGATCATGGGGACGTGGCCGCTGCGGAAGATCGGCCACGCCGCCTCCTCCAGCCGGGCCAGGTTGCGTGCCATCAGTTCGGGGTCGTCGTCGGTGCCCGAGCGGTAGGGGCCTGCGATCAGAATGAGCATGGTGCCGACCATATCGTGCAATAATCGGAAAAAACAAGGAGAAACGTGCATGCTTGCCGCTCAACGCCGTGACCTGCTGCTCGAACGCCTGCGTACGGACGGCCGGATCGTCGCCAAGGACCTCGCCGCCGAACTCGGCATGTCCGAGGACAGCATCCGCCGTGACCTGCGCGACCTCGCCGCGGCGGGTCTGTGCCAGCGGGTGTACGGCGGCGCACTGCCCGCGTCGCCTGCGACGGCCGACTACGCCGCACGCCGGGATGTCCAGGTGTCCGGCAAGCAGCGGGTGGCGGCCGCCGCGGCCGCGCTCGTCGGGCCGGGCAGCACAGTGATCATCGACGGCGGCACGACCGCCCTGGCCGTCGTGCACGCGCTCCCCCCCGACCTGCGGGCCACCGTCGTGACGCACAGCCCGACCGTGGCGAGCGCGCTGGCCGACCACCGGGACGTGGAGGTCTACCTGATCGGCGGGCGGCTGTTCAAGCACTCGATGGTCGCCTGCGGGGCCGCCGCGATGGAGGCCGCGCGGGGACTGAACGCCGACCTCTTCCTGCTCGGCGTGACCGGCGTCCACCCCGAGGCGGGGCTGACCACCGGCGACGCCGACGAGGCCGCGATGAAACGCGCCCTGGCGCGCCGGGCCGCCGACACCTACGTGCTGGCGAGCTCGGAGAAGATCGGTGCGGCCTCCCGGTTCGCGGTGCTGCCCCTGGCCGAGGTCGCCGGAGTGGTCACCGACGCGAGCGCGGACGATCCGACGGTGCGGGCGCTGGACGCGCCGGTCCTGCACGCCCCGTAGCGGCTCACCCGGGGGCGTCCGTCGAGCGGTCGCCGTCGTACTCGCGGAGAGTTTCGACCAGACGGTCGTCCCGGCGGTCAGCGGTGCCTGTGAGCGCCCGTGTCTCCGGCGGCCATGGCCAGCAGCACCAGTGCGTCATGCTCGGCGGTGCCGGGTGCCGCCTGGTAGACCAGCATCCGCTGGTCGCCGCCGGCGGCGGCCAGCACCTCGTTGGACAAGGTGAGCGAGCCGATCACCGGGTGCCGGAACGCGGTCTCGCCGCCGCGCTTGACCGCGACCTCGTGCCGGCGCCACAGCTCGGCGAACTCGCCGCTGGCCGAGGACAGCTCGGCGACCAGCGCGGCGGCCGGCTCCGGGGTGGTCAGCTCGGCCGTGTGCAGATGCGCGACGCCGTTGCGGGCCACCCGGTCCCAGTCGGCGAAAACCCTCTTCGCGGCCGGGTGCAGGAAGGTGTACCGGATCGCGTTGCGCCGTCCGGGCGGCCAGTCGCCGAGCCCGGACATCAGCGCCAGGCCCTCCGGGTTGGCGGCCAGCACGTCGTTGACCTCGCTGAGCACGTACGCCGGGCTGGGCCGGACCGACTCCAGCAGCAGCCGCAGGCCGGGGCGGACCGGCTGCGGGTCGGCGGCGCGGCGGCGCGGCGTCCGCCCGGCGGCGCGGTCGGCGAGGGCGAGCAGGTGGGCGTGCTCATCGTCGGTGAGCCGCAGGACCCTGGCCAGCGCGTCCAGCACCGAGTCGCTGGGCGCGGTCTCGCGGCCCTGCTCGATCCGGGTGTAGTAGTCCACGCTCACCCCGGCCAGCGCCGCCAGTTCCTCCCGGCGCAGGCCGGGGGTGCGGCGGGCGCGCGGCCCCGCGGGCAGCCCGACGTCGGCCGGGCCGATCCGCCCGCGCCGGATCCGGAGGAACTCCGCCATCGCGTTCATGTCTCCGAGTGTGCCACCGGGCGGTCCGCTCCTGGGTGGCCGTGCCGCACCCAGGTACCGCGCGGCCTTCCCGGCTCCCGGGGAGCGGCGGAGACTCGGGGCATGACCAACGTAATGATCATCGGTGGCGGCTCCGGGATGGGCCTGGCCCTGGCCCGGACCGTGCTCGCCGACGGGATGGACGTGACGATCGTCGGCCGGTCCGCGGACCGGCTCGCGGTAGCCCGGACGGAGCTGGAGCGGACCGGGCGGGGGCGGGTGGACACGGTGCCGGCGGACATCGGCCGGGAGGAGGACGTGGCCGGCCTGTTCGCCCGGGTGAAGCGGGTGGAGCACGTGGCCGTCACGGCGGCGGACGCGACGGGGGTGTACGGCCGGACCACCGGTGTGGCCACGGCGGCCGCCAGGACCATCGTGGACACCAAGCTGCTCGGTGCCTGGCTGGTCGGCAAGCACGGGGCCGGGCGGGTCACCGGGTCGATCACGTACACCTCGGGCATCAACGCCTACCGGCCGAACGGGTCGAACACGATCGTGGCCGCGGTCAACGGGGCGCTCGCCTCACTGGCGTACGGGCTGGCGGTCGAGCTGGCGCCCGTGCGGGTGAACGTGGTCTCCCCCGGGTGGGTGGACACCCCCATCTGGGACCAGCTCGGCATGGACAAGCAGGCGGCGTTCGCCGAGCTGGCCGGGCGGCTCCCCGCGCGGCGCATCGGCACTCCCGACGACATCGCCCAGGCATTCGTGTCGGTGATGCGCAACGGGTTCATCACCGGGACGGTGCTGCACGTCGACGGCGGCCACCGCCTCACCTGAACGGGCGAGGCCGCCGTCCGGGCGTCCGTCGACGTCCCCGGCCTTCCGGGCACCGCTGCGCGCCTCGCGGGCCGCGACCGGACGCGGGGTCATCCGGGTCCCCGGCGGGGCCTCTCCACCGGGGCTTCGGCGGGTGCGGTGACCGCGGCGAACTCCCCCGGGACCGCCGCGCCGTCGACCAGCAGGTCGGCGCGCTCGCGGGTGCGGTCGGCGGCGAACCACTCGTCCTCGGCACGCATCCAGGTCCGCCACTGCGGCTCCAGGTGCGCGCCGTCCCGGGCCAGGGCGCGGGCCAGCCGCAGCTCCCGCGGTGCCTCCACCCACACCGCGTAGGCGACCGGGGCCATGCGGCGGGCCGTGCTCACGCCCTCCAGCACCAGGACGGGCGCGACCGGCACGTCCACCCGCTCGGCGAACGCGCCCCGCGTCCAGTCGTAGCGCCGGTAGCCGCCGGCCCGGCCCGCCGCCAGCGGTCTGAGCACCTGCTCCTCGACGTGCTCGAACCAGGCGGCCGGCGGCTCGTCCCACGGCACCGGGAAGTCGTCGCTGTGCACCACCTGGGCGCCCAGCGCGCGGGCGAGCCGCCCGGCGAAGGTGGTCTTCCCCGAGCCGCCGGGCCCGTCCACCGCGACGATCCGCACCGGCCCGCACGACGGCGGCAGCACCCTGACCGCCGCGGCCAGGTCCGGGAAGGAGATCGTCACCGCCATTCCCCCATGGTGCCACCCGGCCGCGCGGGACCCGCGGGGAGAGTGCGGCCCGGCCGGGTGAGGAAGGCGGGGCGGGGAGCGGCGGGGAGCGTGCCGCAGGGCCGGGTGCGGACGGCGGGGCCGGGGCGGCGGGGGAGGAGACATGGAGGTTACCCGCGGGTATCGTTCCGCACGGGGACCTCGCGCGCCCGCCGTGCGCCCCCGTGCCTTTCCGGGCCCTGTTCGGCTAGGATCGGCGACTCTCACCCGGAGGTCGATCTTGCAGGGAGCCTTTGGCGACATCGTCGTCCTGGACCTGTCCCGCGCGCTGGCCGGGCCGCACGCCGCGCAGATGCTCGGCGACCTCGGCGCCAGAGTGATCAAGGTGGAGCACCCCGACGGGGGCGACGAGTCACGGGGCTGGGGCCCGCCCTTCGTCGGCCCCGAGGGTGACATCTCCACCTACTTCCTGGCCGCCAACCGCAACAAGCTCTCGATCGCGCTCGACCTCAAGTCCGCCGAGGGCCGGGACCTGGTCGAGCGCCTGGTACGGCAGAGCGACGTGCTGGTCGAGAACTTCCGGACCGGTGTCCTGGACCGGCTGGGCTTCTCCGTCGAGCGGCTGCACGAGCTCAACCCCCGCCTGGTCGTCCTGTCGATCACCGGGTTCGGCCACGACGGCCCCGAGGGCGGCCGGCCCGGCTACGACCAGATCGCCCAGGGCGAGGCCGGGCTGATGAGCCTCACCGGCCCGTCGTCCGCCGAGCCGTACCGGGTGGGCGCCTCGATCGCCGACCTGCTCGCGGGCATCCACGGCGCCTACGGCGTGGCCGCCGCCCTGTACGAGCGGACGCGCACCGGCCGGGGGAAGGTCGTGCGGACCTCGCTGCTGGCCGCGGTGACCGGCGTGCACTCCTACCACGGCACCGCCTGGACGGTCGGCGGCCGGGTGCCCGGAGCGGGCGGCAACCACCACGCCTCGATCGCTCCCTACGGCGCGTTCCGTTGCGCCGACGGCATGATCCAGATCGCGGTGGCCAACGAGGGGCAGTGGCGGAAGGTCGCCGCCCTGCTGGGCATCGATCCGGAGGACCCGCGGTACGCCGCGAACCGGGAGCGGTTCACGCACCGCGACGAGCTCATCGCCGACATGGAGAAGGCGCTCGCCGCCCGCGACCGCGGCCACTGGCTGGCCGCGCTCGGCGGGCTCGGCGTGCCCGCCGGGGCGATCCGCTCCATCGACGAGGTCTACGCCTGGGAGCAGACGCGCTCGCAGGGGCTCGTCGTGACGGTGGACCACCCGGTGCTCGGCCCCGTCGAGCTGCCCGGCCCCCCGCTCCGCTTCGACGGCGAGCCGCCCCGAGAGCACACCGCCCCGCCCGCCCTCGGCCAGCACGGTGACGAGGTGCTGGCCTGGCTCGAGGAGCGGGAGCGTTGAGGGCCCGCCGTACGGCGCGCGGCCGGATGCGGGGAGCGGGCGTCCACGGCGTGGGGCACGCGCGGGGAGCGGGCGTCCACGGCGTGGGGCACGCGCGGGGAGCGGGTGCCCGCGGCGCGGCGTACGAGAACGGAGCGCCGCGGTGAGACCGGGCCGGCCGGACGCGCGGGCCCTGATCGCGGCCGTCCTCGACCCCGGCACGTGGCGGTCGTGGGACTCCCCGCCCGCCGACCCCGCGGAGCCGGGGTCCGACTACGCGGCGGAGCTGGCGGCGGCGCGGGCCCGCTCGGGGTACGACGAGTCCGTCATCACCGGGGAGGGCCTGCTCGACGGGCGCAGGGTCGCGGTCGTCGCGTGCGAGTTCTCCTTCCTGGCCGGGTCGATCGGGCTGGCCGCGGCCGAGCGGCTCACCGCCGCGGTCGAGCGCGCCACCGCCGAGCGGCTCCCGCTGCTGGCCGCACCGGCCTCCGGGGGGACCCGGATGCAGGAGGGCGCACTGGCCTTCACCCAGATGGTGAAGATCACCGCCGCGGTGGCCGCGCACCGCGCCGCGGGCCTGCCGTACGTCGTCTACCTGCGCCACCCCACCACCGGCGGGGTGTTCGCCTCCTGGGGCTCCCTCGGGCACGTCACCGCGGCCGAGCCGGGCGCGCTGATCGGCTTCCTGGGGCCGAGGGTCTTCGAGTCGCTGCACGGCTACCCCTTCCCCGAGGGGGTGCAGGTCGCCGAGAACCTCTTCGCGCACGGACTGGTCGACGCCGTCGTCTCCGCCGAGGACGCCCGCCAGATCGCGATCCGGGCGCTGGCCGTGCTCTGCGCCCCGCGCGAGGGCCTGGACCCCGGGCCCGAACCGGACGGGAGCGTCCCGGCGGTCGGGGCGTGGGAGGCCATCACCCGCTCCCGGCGGGACGACCGGCCCGGCGTGCGGGAACTGCTGCGGTCCGGCGCCCGCGACGTCACCCCGCTCAACGGCACCGGCACCGGCGAGAACGACCCCGGCCTGCTGCTGGCCCTGGCCCGGTTCGGCGCGGCCCCCGCGGTCGTGCTCGGCCAGGACCGGTACCGCCAGCGGTCCGTGGCGCCGCTCGGCCCGGCCGGGCTCCGGGTGGCGCGGCGCGGCATGCGCCTGGCCTCGGACCTGGGCCTGCCGCTGGTCACCGTGATCGACACGGCCGGCGCCGCGCTGTCGAAGGCGGCCGAGGAGGGCGGTCTGGCCGCCGAGATCGCCCGCTGCCTGGCCGACCTGGTGATGCTCGACGCCCCGACGGTCTGCCTGCTGCTCGGCGAGGGCGCGGGCGGCGCGGCCCTCGCGCTGCTGCCGGCGGACCGCGTGCTGGCCGCCCAGCACGCCTGGCTCTCCCCGCTTCCTCCGGAGGGGGCCTCGGCGATCCTCTACCGGAGCGTGGACTTCGCCCCGGAGATCGCCGCCGCCCAGGGCGTGAGATCCACCGACCTGCGCCGGGACGGCATCGTGGACCGGATCGTCCCGGAGTCGCCCGACGCCGCCTACGAGCCGGAGGAGTTCTGCCGCCGGGTGGGCGCCGTGCTGGAGTACGAGATCGCCCGCCTGCTGGGCGGGGACCCGGCCGACCGGCTCACCGCCCGGCTCGCCCGCTACCGCCGGCTCGGGCTGTAGTAGGGCACGGGGTCGCGAGGTGAGACGCCGGCCGACGGCCCCCTCTCCGTGCCCCGGCCCGCGTGCTCACCGCCGCCGACTCGGGCTGTAGCGGGCCGGTCGGGCGGGGACTACGGTTCGGACTTGGCCGGGGTGAGCGGGACCGGGACGCGTTCGATCCGGACCGAGACGACCTCGTCGCGGGGGACCACCACCTCGTAGGCGCCGTGGTCGACCATCCAGTAGCCCAGCGCCTCGGCCTTCAGCCCGCTGTGCCCGGTGTAGGCGATGTGCAGGCTCTCCTCGCCGTTCTCCTCCGTGGCGTCCAGGACCAGGCACGGCTCGCCGCCGAACGCGCCCACCGTGCGGACCAGCACCAGCCACTCGAGGTCCTCGCGGGCGACCGCGGCCCGCCAGTAGCCCCGGGCGGGCTCGAAGCCGTCGGCGGCCTCCTCGCTGAACAGCACGACCTCGCCCGCGTCCGGGCCCAGGGCCGCCGCGTAGGTGCGTTCCCGGTAGCGGGCGACGAAGCCCGACGCCACCGGCTCGATCTCCGCGCTCATGGGGCGGGCCGCCAGGTGAGGCCGTCGTAGAGGGCGAAGGGCCGCTCCTCCCGGTCGATGGTCACGTGGATGATCTCTGCCCCCGGGGGGATCGGCATCGGCATGGTGTGGAACTGCGGCACGACGTGCTCGCGCGAGGTGGTGAAGCCGTTCCCGGCGAACGGCGGTGAATCGTTCCAGTCACCGCCCATGTGCGGGCCGTACGGCACGACGTAGGTGTCCACGTCCCGGGCGAACCACCGCAGGATGTACAGCTCGGGCACGGTGACGGCCAGCTCCGAGCCGTCGAAGCCCAGGTCGAGGCCCATGAAGAGCTGCGCGGGGGTGGTCAGCCGGACGCAGTCCTGCACCCGGTAGACGTACCCCGAGATCACGGTCCGCTGACCGGCCAGGTAGGGCACGAGCAACCGGGGCGGGATGACCTTCTGCATCTGCGTTCTGCGTCCAGGTGGCTCACTCACGGATGGCATTTTACGATCTCTTGACGGGGAGCCGCCGGTGTTCGAGGCACGGGAGGGCATTGCGGGTGACAATCGTGACCTGAGGGTCCAGAACGCACGTCTGCACGGCGGGGGTCGGGCCCAGGTCGGCGCGGACCACGCCCATCGGGTCGACCAGCAGGCTCCGGCCGATGCCAAAGCCGTCGGCGGCCTCCGGGTTCGGCGCCTGGCCCACGGCCGCGGTCCAGGTGGTGTTCTCGATCGCGCGGGCCCGCACCAGGGTCGTCCAGTGCTCCTCCTTCATCGGCCCCGACCCCCACGCGGCGATCACCGCGAACAGGTCGGCCCCGAGGTCCGCCAGCGCCCGGGTCAGCTCGGGGAAGCGAAGGTCGTAGCAGGTGACCAGGCCGACCCGGAGCCCGGCCAGCTCCACGACCACCGGCTCGTCGCCCGGCTCGACCAGCTCGGACTCGCGCGCGCCGAAGGAGTCGAACAGGTGGATCTTGCGGTAGGCGGCCTTCAGCTCCCCGTCGGGGCCGACGGCCACCGCGGTGTTGCGCACCCGGCGCGCGCGCCCGTCCCCGGCGATGGGCCCGGCACCCGGCTCTGTGCCCGGCTCTGTGCCTGAATCCGCGCCCGGATCCGCGCCTGACTCGAACACCCCGGCGATCACGGACAGGCCGCAGGCGCGGGCGGACTCGGCCAGCCCGGTGACGAACGGCCCGTCCAGCGGCTCGGCCAGCTCCGTGATGCGCCGGCCGTACCGGGTGAGCGTGGCCTCGGGGAGGATCGCCAGCTCCGCGCCGTCGGCGGCGGCCCGCTCCATGGAGCGGCGGACCTGGTCGAGGTTGGCGGAGGGGTCGGTGGAGACCGGGATCTGGCACAGGGCGATGCGGGTCACCGGAACCTCCGGAGGAAGCCCGGTCCTTTAGGGCCGGGAGGAATCCGGACCCCGTCAGGGGTGGCCCGCCGGAGGCGGGACAGCCTCGGGCGCGGAGCGTCCGTCATCGTTCAGTCCTTTCTCAATGAGATGCAGCATCTGCGCGTTGGCGGACCGGTGGTCGGCTTCCGCCGCTGCGGTGAGGCGGGAGTACAGGTCGTCGGGAATGCGCAACGTAAAACGAATCATGACGGCATTCTAATGGTAGGATGCCGTCATGTCCCGGTACCGGCTCTCCCCGACACCCGCCCAGGAGGCGGCACTGTCGGAGCACTGCGCGCACGCCAGGCTCGTGTGGAACCTCGCCGTCGAGCAGCACGCGCACTGGAAACCGGGCCGCAAGAGCGCACCGGGATTCGCCGAGCAGTGCCGACAGCTCACCGAAGCCCGCGCCGCCTTCGACTGGCTGCGTGCCGGATCGATCATCGTGCAGCAGCAGGCCCTCAAAGACTTCGCCCAGGCCATGGCGAACTTCTTCGGCGGCACCCACCGGCGCCCGGCCTGGCGCAAACGGGGCCGCGCCGAAGGGTTCCGCATCGTCGCCGTCGGACCCGGTGACGTACGCCGCCTGTCGCGCAACGTCGGCGAGGTGAGGATCCCGAAGGTCGGGTGGGTGCGGTTCCGCTGGTCGCGGGCCGTCCCCGGCGGGGTGAAGTCGTTCCGGGTGACGTGCGACCGCGCGGGCCGCTGGCATGTCGCGTTCGCTGCGATCCCCGCGCCGATCTCCGCACCGGGCACCGGTGAGATCGTCGGCGTGGACCGGGGCGTGGCCGTCTCGGCGGCCGTCTCCACCGGGGAGCTGCTGAACGTGCCCGGCCTGCGCGAGTCTGAGGAGAAGCGGCTGGTGCGGCTCCAGCGCAGGCTGGCCCGCGCCCGGCGCGGCTCCAACCGGCGAGCGAAGGTGAAGGCCGCCCTCGCCCGGCTGAAGGCCCGCCAGACCGACCGGCGCAAGGACTGGGTGGAGAAGACCTCCACCGAGCTGGCCCGCCGCTTCGACGTCATCGCCGTCGAGGACCTGAAGGTCCGCGACATGACCCGGTCGGCGTCCGGCACCATCGACGCGCCCGGCGTCAACGTCCGGGCCAAGGCCGGGCTGAACCGGGGCATCCTCGCCAACGGGTGGGGACGGCTCGTGGCCCGTCTGGAGCACAAGGCTCCCGGCCGGGTCGTCAAGGTCGACCCCGCGTACACGTCGCAGACCTGCAACGCCTGCGGGCGCCGCGCCGCCGAATCGAGAGAGAGCCAATCTCGATTCCGCTGCGTCGCCTGCGGGCACCAGGCCAACGCCGATGTGAACGCGGCCTGCAACATCCGAGATACCGCCCCAGGGCGTGGGGTGGCTGCGCGGGGAGGCTCCGGGTTGCCGGGGCCTGCGAACCGCGAACCTCAACCTGAACTCCTCCGCTCTGCGTAGGGGAAAGGGTTGGAATCCCCCTCCCTTCAGGAGGGGGAGGACGTCAAGGCTCCGACCCTATCCGGCGGTTAGGGACCCGTTCCATCCACGTCAGGCACCGCCACCCCCACTCCAGCGGGCCGTACCGGAACCGGGCCAGCCACCAGCGGCTGAAGGCGGTCTGGGCGGCCAGCACGGCCGCCGCCAGCGCCACTCCCGACAGCCGGGTCGGGTCGGCGGTCAGCGGCGGCAGCGCCAGCAGGATGACCGGGGTGCTCATCAGGTAGTTCGTCAGCGCCATCCGGCCGAGCGGGTTGAGGACGGCCGTGAGGGGACCGCGCAGCCGGGTGCGCAGGAGCAGCAGCAGCCCGGTGCAGTAGGCCGTCGCGCAGGCCAGCCCGGCGGCGGTGTAGAGGCCCGGCAGGTACGTGCCGTTCCACAGCAGGACGAGCCCCCCGCCCGCCGCCGCGCTCACCAGGAAGACGGGGAGCAGCAGGCGCTCGGGCGGGCGGTACTCCATCAGGGCCGCCCCGATCAGGAACAGCCCCGGGATGAGGGTGACCACGAACACCCCGCCGGCGACGAACCCGCCGCCGAGGTAGGTCGCCCACGCCGTCACGGCGACCCCCGCCAGCAGCACCGCCCAGCGTGGCAGGAACGAGGCGGGCAGCAGCACCAGCATCCCGAAGAGCGCGTACGGCAGCAGCACCTCGCCGGGGTTGACCGCCCAGTGCACGGCGCCGAGGCAGGCCAGTACGGCCAGGCGGCGCAGCAGCGCCAGGCGGGGGCGCGGGGTCCGTCCGGCGGCGGAGCGAAGGAACAGCACGAAGCTCAGGCCGAACAGGAACGAGAAGATCGGGTAGAACCGGCCCTGGAGCAGGTTCTCCACCGCCCAGTCGACGGGGGTCCGCCCCGGGTCCTCCAGGTGGCCGCGGGTGTGCTGCCAGGTGTTGACCACCATGATCCCGCAGATGGCGAAACCGCGGAGCGCGTCCAGCTCGTGAAGCCTGCGTGTCACCCGGATCACCTTATTCGCCCGGCCACGGCCACGCTGCTCGCCGGTGGGGCGGCCCTTGGCCGTCCCGGTGGAGAACGCCGCCGTCAGGGATCGGGGCATCACCGCTGAGAGGACCGCCCGGGGGCTCGCGAGCGGGTGCTCTCGGCCGGCTGCGGTTCGGCTACCTGTTTTCGGCGAACGCCTGAGTGAACGTGTCCGGGGTCGAGAGGACGGCGATCCGGGAGAGGGGCCAGAAGACCGCCACGGCGCGGCCGGTCACCTCGTCCTCCGCGATGGTCCCCTCGCCTCCGTGCTCCTCGTGGTCACGGGAGTCCTGGGAGGCCGAGCGGTGGTCGCCCATGACCCACAGGCGGCCCGGGGGGACGACCTTCTCGAACTCGTCCTTGGCGGGGAAGTCGTCGGGGTGGAGGTAGTCCCTCTCGTCGAGCGGGACCCCGTTCACGGTGATCCGCCTCTGGGCGTCGCAGCATTTGACGGTGTCGCCGCCGACCGCTATGACCCGTTTGATGGTGTCCGCGCCGTCCCAGCCCTTGAAGACGACCACGTCGCCGCGCTCGGCCGCGCCGTGCAGCTTGTTGACGACCACGCCGTCGTCCACATGCAGGGTGTTCTCCATGGAATCCGACGGGATCTAGAACACCCGGAAGGTGAACACCTGCAGCAGCGCCGCCGCCACGACGCCGCAGCCCAGCAGGAACAGGCTTTCGCGGACGCCGCCCCTGCGTGAGGGCTTCTGCTGCTCGTTCTCGGACCCGGCGGTCATCGATCGCCTCCATCGGCCTCGGGCTTCTGCGGTGGGTCCGCCGATGCTACGCGGTGCCGCGGACGATCAGTGCGGTGGGCAGGACGCTGGGCGGGGGCGGCACGGCGGCGGTGCCGTCGATCATGGCGACGAGGGTGGCGGCGGCGGCCGTGCCGAAGCCGGCCTTGTCCTGGGCGACGGTGGTCAGGCCCGGCTGCACCAGCGCGGCGAGCTCGATGTCGTCGAAGCCGACCACCGCGATGTCCTCGGGGACCTTCAGGCCGGCCTCGGCGATCGCGCGCATCGCGCCGATCGCCATCTCGTCGCCGGCCGCGAAGACGGCGTCGGGACGCTCGTCGGCCTCCAGCAGGCGCCGCATCGCGGCGTAGCCCCCGGACAGGTAGAAGTCGCCCTCGACCACGAGGCCGTCGCGCGCGGGCAGGCCGAGGCCGGCGAGCGCGGCGCGATAGCCGGCCAGCCGCTCGGCGCCCGGCACCGTACGGCCCGGCCCGGCGATCGTGGCGATCGCCCGCCTGCCCCGTTCGTACAGGTGCTCCACGGCGGTGCGGGCGCCGCCGGCGTTGTCGGAGATGACGTGGGTCGCCCGGGGCCCCGTGATCGGGCGGTCCAGTGAGACGCAGGGCACGCCGCTCTCCGCGAGCCGGAGCAGGGCGGGGTCCTGCGTGCCGTTGTCGATGAAGACCACGCCGTCGAGATTGTGTCTTCTCACGGCACGGTCGTGGCTTCCCTCACCGTCGCTCGTGGCGAGCATGAGAAGGTGATATCCCCGTTCGCTCAGCGCTGTTTTCAGGCCGATGAGGATTTCCTGGAGAAAAGGGTGCCGCCATCCGGGCCGCCGGTGGTGCGTGTCCCAGACGAGGCCGATCATGTAGGACTTCTTTGTGGCAAGGGTCCGGGCGGACTCGTTCGGCAGGTAGCCGATGCGCGCCGCGACGCGGAGGACGTTCTGGCGGGTGTCGGGGTTCACCACCTCGGGGTTGTTGAAGACTCGGGAGACTGTCGCCACCGACACGCCGCACTGACGTGCCAGCTCTCTGATCGTTGCCACGACCGCACACTATCGCATCTCTGCGTGTAACCGGTTTCATGTAACCGGTTACACGGGACCGTAGCCCTCCGTCCCCGGCGCGTCAAGGCCCAACCTTCCGCCCCCGCGGGAAGAACTCCGGATTTCCGTGCCGCTGAACGGTCCGGACCTCGCATTGTGAATTCGCCGCTTGACAGGAAGACGTTTTCTCGGTGAAATTCCGTCCACCGCGTGTTGCCCGCGGTCGCACATCCTCCGCATCTCTGGGACACATCTCTCCTGCCGTGAAAAAGGAGTCCCCATGTCCTCGAGAATGCTGCGCGTGCTGGCCGGAACGGCCGTGCTGGGAGTGCTCGCCGCCGGCTGCGGATCGCAGGGAGGCGACGCCGGAGCCGGCGCCTCCGGCGGCGAGAAGATCACCCTGAGCCTGAACCTCTTCGGCAACATGGGCTTCAAGGAGCTCTACGCCGAGTACGAGGCCGCGCACCCGAACATCAAGATCGTGGAGCGGACCTCCGCCTACAACGACCACCACCGCAACCTCGCCGCCCACCTGGCGACCAAGCAGGGCGCCGCCGACATCGAGGGGATCGACACCGGCTTCATCGCCCAGTTCCGCGGCCAGCCCCAGCACTTCACCGACCTCAACCAGCACGGGGCCGCGGCCCTGAAGGACCGCTGGCTGCCGTGGAAGTGGGAGGCGTCCCTGGCCAAGACCGGCGCCCAGATCGGCTACGGCACCGACGTCGGCGGCCTGGCCATGTGCTACCGCCGCGACCTGTTCGAGAAGGCGGGCCTGCCGACCGACCGCGACGAGGTCTCCAAGCTCTGGCCCGACTGGACGTCGTACTTCGAGGCCGGCAAGAAGTACACCGCCAACAAGCCCGAGGGCGCCGCCTTCTTCGACGGGGCCCCGCAGGTCTTCAATGCGATGGTCGGCCAGATGCCCGTCGGCTACTACGACACCTCCGACCAGGTCATCGTCGCGTCCAACCCGGAGCTCCGCAAGGCCTACGACCAGGTCCTGGAGGCCGTCGCCGGCGGCCAGTCCGCCAAGCTCGTCGGCAGCTCGCCCGCGTGGAACACCGGCTTCGCCAAGAGCCAGTTCGCCACCATCGCCTGCCCCGCCTGGATGCTCGCCAAGATCCAGGACCAGGGCAAGGAGTTCGCCGGGCAGTGGGACGTGGCCGCCATCCCCGGCGGCGGCGGCAACTGGGGCGGGGCCTACCTGACCGTGCCCGCCCAGAGCAAGCACCCCAAGGAGGCCGTCGAGCTGATCTCCTGGCTGACCGCCCCCGAGCAGCAGATCAAGGTGTTCACCAAGCACGGCATCCTGCCGTCGACCGTGGCGACCTACGACAAGCCCGAGGTCAAGAAGCTGACCCACGAGTTCTTCAACGACGCCCCCATCGGCGAGATCTTCACCACCGCGGCGCTCAACCTCAAGCCGCAGTACCAGGGGCCGAGGGCCGGCGACATCCAGACCGCCATCCGCGACGGGATGAACCGGGTCGAGGAGGGCAAGCAGAGCGCCGACGAGGCGTGGGCGCAGATCCTCAAGGACATCGACCGCATCGACAAGTGAACCCGGGAGAAGAGCCGGGAGCCGGCGGGCGGTCAGGGCCCGCCGGCTCCCCTTCCCGCGAGGACCCGCCCGCCTCCACGGGACCCGGCCGCCTCCACGAGGCCTCCGCCGGCCCGTACGGGGGACCCGTACCAGGGATGAGACACCGATGACCTCCGTGACCACGCGGCCGCGCCGCCGCCTCGCCTACACGCTCGACGTGAAGGGCTCGCCGTACATCTACATCGCCCCCTTCTTCCTGCTGTTCGGCGCGCTCGGCCTGTTCCCGCTGCTCTACACCGCCTACGTCTCCATGACGGACTGGAACCTGCTGGAGACGACCCGCCAGTGGGTGGGGTTCGAGAACTACGCCGAGCTGCTCACCGACGACTACTTCTGGAACGCGCTGTTCAACACGGTCAGCATCTGGCTGCTGTCGACGATCCCGCAGCTGCTGGTCGCCCTGGTGGTGGCGCACATGCTCAACCGGAGCCTGCGCGCCCGGACCTTCTTCCGGATGGGCGTGCTGCTGCCCAACATCACCTCGATCGTCGCGGTAACGATCATCTTCGCCCAGCTCTTCGGCCGCGACTTCGGCATGGTCAACTGGGCGATTCAGCTGGTCGGCCTGGACCCGATCGACTGGCAGGCCGGCACGCTCAGCTCCCACATCGCCATCTCGATGATCGTGATCTGGCGGTGGACCGGGTACAACGCGCTGATCTACCTGGCGGCCATGCAGGCCGTACCGGACCACCTGTACGAGGCCGCCACCATCGACGGGGCCGGCCAGTGGACCCAGTTCTGGAAGATCACCATCCCGATGCTCCGGCCGACGATCATCTTCACCGCCGTCGTCTCGACCATCGGCGGCTTCCAGATCATCGCCGAGCCGCTGCTCTTCCAGTCCGGCACCGGCAACCCGACGGGCGGTTCCGACCGGCAGTTCCAGACGGTCGGGCTCTACCTGTACGAGCAGGGCTTCGGCCTGTACGAGTTCGGCTACGCCTCGGCGATCGCCTGGACCCTCTGCCTGATCATCGTGGTCATGGCGCTGGTCAACTTCTCCATCACCCGACGGATCAAGAGCGGCTGAACCATGGCGACCACACTCACCCCCGCACCCGCGAAGAAGCCCGACGCCCCGCGCGAGCCGAGGCGGCGCAAGGTCCGGGCGCCGCGTACGGCGGGCTTCTGGACCTACGCGGCGCTCATCGCGTTCCTGCTCGGCTCGCTGTTCCCGGTCTACTGGTCGCTCGTCGTCGCCTCGCACGACAACGACGCGATCGGCAAGGTGCCGCCGGTGCTGACCCCCGGCGGCCACCTGTTCGAGAACATCGCCCGCGTCTTCGACACCACCGCCTTCGGGCAGGCCCTGTTCAACTCGTTCCTGGTGTCGAGCACGGTCACCGTCTCGGTGGTGCTCTTCTCGACCCTGGCCGGGTTCGCCTTCGCCAAGCTCCGCTTCCGGGGGCGCAAGGGCCTGCTGGTGGCGGCGATCGCCACCACGACCGTCCCCCACCAGCTCGGCATCATCCCGCTGTACATCATGATGGGGGAGCTGGGCTGGACCGGGCGCATCGAAGCGGTGATCGTCCCCGGCCTGGTGACGGCGTTCGGCGTCTTCTTCATGACGCAGTACCTCTCCAGCGCCGTCCCCGACGAGCTGCTGGAGGCAGGACGGATGGACGGCTGCACCACGATCCGGCTGTTCTGGCACGTGGTGCTGCCCGCGGCCCGGCCCGCCGCGGCCGTGCTCGGCCTGTTCACCTTCATGCAGGCCTGGAACGACTTCTTCTGGCCGCTGGTCGTGCTCACCCCGGAGAATCCGACCGTCCAGGTCGCGCTCTCCACCCTGGCCAGCGGCTACACGACCGACTTCGCACTCGTGCTGACCGGCACCGTGATCGCGACCGTCCCCATGGTGGTCGTGTTCGCGCTGCTCGGCAGACAGATCATCGGAGGAATCATGTCTGGAGCGATCAAGGGATGACGGCCATCGAAGAACGAGCCCGGCAGACCCGGCTCTTCCCCCCGGGGTTCGTCTGGGGGGTCGCCACCTCGTCGTACCAGATCGAGGGGGCGGTCGACGCCGACGGGCGCGGCCCGTCGATCTGGGACGCCTTCTCCCGGGTGCCGGGCGCGGTCGCGGCGGGGGAGTCGGGCGACCCCGCCTGCGACCACTACCACCGCTGGCCGGAGGACGTGGAGCTGATGGCCGGCCTCGGCGTCGGCGCCTACCGGCTCTCGGTGGCCTGGCCGCGCGTCTTCCCCGACGGGGACGGCCGGGTCAACCAGCGGGGACTGGACTTCTACCGCCGCCTGGTCGACGGGCTGAACGAGCGCGGCATCACCCCGTTCGTCACCCTCTACCACTGGGACCTGCCGCAGGCGCTGGAGGAGCGCGGCGGCTGGCGGGTCCGCGAGACCGCCGAGCACTTCGCCGAGTACGCGGAGACCGTGCACGGGGCGCTCGACGGCGTGCCGTACTGGATCACGCTGAACGAGCCCTACTGCTCCTCGATCACCGGGTACGCCGAGGGTCGCCACGCGCCCGGCGCCCGGGAGGGGCACGGCGCGCTGGCCGCCGCGCACCACCTGCTGGTCGGGCACGGCCTGGCGGTCGCCCGGATGCGGGCGAACGCCCGCGCCGGCGAGCAGATCGGCGTGACCCTCAACATGTCCCCGGCCGTGCCCGCGAGCCCGGCGGCCGAGGACGCCGCCGCCGCGCGCCGCATGGACCTGATGGTCAACCGGCAGTTCACCGAGCCGCTGCTGGGCGCCGCCTACCCCGGCGACATGGCGAAGGTCTACGGGGAGATCAGCGACTTCTCGTTCCGCCGCGACGGCGACCTGGCGCTCATCTCGGCGCCGCTGGACTTCCTCGGGGTGAACTACTACTACCCGATCCACGCCGCGGACGCGCCGTACGAGCAGCCCGACCCGGCGCTGCGCTCGGCCTTCGACATCGGCGTGCGCACGGTGGCGCCCGACGGGCCGCCGGTCAGCGGGCTCGGCTGGCGCATCGAGCCGCGCGGCCTGCACGACACCCTCACCGGCCTGGCCGCCCGCTACCCCGGCCTGCCGCCGGTCTTCATCACCGAGAACGGCTACGGCGACGCCGGCGAGCTCGACGACACCGGCCGTGTCGCCTACCTGCGCGACCACCTGGCCGCGACCGCGGCGGCCATCGGCGCGGGGGTGGACGTGCGCGGCTACTTCTGCTGGTCGCTGCTGGACAACTTCGAGTGGGCCCGGGGCTACGCCGCCCGCTTCGGCCTCGTCCACGTCGACTACGCCACCCAGGTGCGCACGCCCAAGGCCAGCTACCACTGGTACCGCGAGGCCATCGCCGAGCAGATGTGAACCCCTCGCCCCCGCCCGGAGCCGGTGCGGGGGTGAGGGGACTCAGGAGTCGTCGTCTCCTGCGAGCCTGCGGTAGGCGGGCCGCAGGAGGTCCAGGATCGGGATGTGCCGGGCCTTGACCGGCGGCGCGTCGAGGATGCGCAGCAGCAGGTCGGGCGGGGTGTCGGGCAGCTGCGTGTGCTCGCGCAGGCGGGCCGGGGAGACACCCGGCTGGTAGAAGTCCGCCAGCCGCTCGGCGAACGGCGCGTCGGCCACGTCGAACAACCCCGGCGGGGCCGCGGGGCCCCCGCCGCCCGCCTCGCGGAGGGACCGGAGCAGGGCGTCCCGCTCCATCCCGCGCCAGGCCAGCACCAGGAACGGGTCGTCGTCGAACGCCTCGGCCAGCACGTACAGCACGGCCGACACGTGCTTGCAGGGGAAGCCCCAGTCGGGGCACGAGCAGTTCATCTCCAGGCCCTGCTCGCCGGGGAAGAGCGGCAGGCCGTGCTCGTCGAAGACGCCCTCGATCTCCGGCGGCATCTCCCCGGCGAGCAGCTTCGCCCGGTAGAGCGCCTGCGCGGCGAGCGCCCCGGTGAGATCCCGCCACTCGTCCGCGCGGTAGGCCGTGATCCCGATCCCGACCCGGTAGGGCGTGCGCCTGGAGCCCTGCACCCGGGCCGTGACCAGCCCGGGGGCGAGCTCCAGGTCGAGGATCTGACCGGATCGCGCGTACGAGCGGCCTCGGCTGAGCCTGCCGGAGTCGCAGATCCGCTCGAGGACGTCGACGAACCGGCGCGACCACCACTGCTCGCCGATCGAGCCTCGGCGGGTACGCGCCCGGAGGCCGCCCTCGATCCGGACCGGCCGGGCCGGTCCGGACGGCTTGCGCCCCCTCACGCGACGGCCTCGGGTCCGAGCCGGAACAGCTCGCGCAGCCGGTCGGTGGACAGACCGGTGATCCAGTCCTCGCCGGTGCCGACGACGCTCTCGGCGAGCGCCTTCTTCCGTTCGATCATCTCGTCGATCCGCTCCTCCAGGGTGCCCACGCAGATGAACTTCCTGACCTGGACGTTCCGGGTCTGGCCGATCCGGAAGGCCCGGTCGGTCGCCTGGTCCTCCACGGCGGGGTTCCACCACCGGTCCACGTGGACCACGTGGCCGGCGGCGGTCAGGTTGAGCCCGGTGCCCGCCGCCTTGAGCGAGAGCAGGAACAGCATCGGCTCGTCGTCGTTCTGGAACCGCTCG
Source organism: Planomonospora parontospora (assembly GCA_014647935.1). Taxonomy (GTDB): domain Bacteria; phylum Actinomycetota; class Actinomycetes; order Streptosporangiales; family Streptosporangiaceae; genus Planomonospora; species Planomonospora parontospora. The sequence goes on along the minus strand of BMQD01000017.1, from coordinate 8,680 downwards.
ACCAGCGCTTCCCGCCGACTCTTCGGCAGCCCGCCGTGCAGCCAGAGCACCGGCCGGTCCAGGTGCGCCGCGAGGTACGGCTGGAGCAGCGCGCCGAACTCGGTGTACTGGGTGAACACCAGGGCCTTGTCCCCCTCGCTGACGATCTCCTCGGCCAGCTCCTCCAGCCGGGCCAGCTTCCCCGACCGGCCGGGCAGCCGCGACCCGTCCTTGAGCAGGTGGGCCGGGTGGTTGCAGACCTGCTTGAGCTTCGTCATGGCGGCGAGCACGTTGCCGCGCCGCTCGATGCCCTCGCTGTCGGCGATCTTCGACATCATGTCCTCGACCACGGCCTGGTACAGGGTCGCCTGCTCGGGCGTGAGGTTGCACCAGACCTTCATCTCCAGCTTGTCCGGCAAATCGGAGATGATCGTCTTGTCGGTCTTGAGGCGCCGCAGCACGAACGGCCCGGTGGCGCGCCGGAGCGCGGCCGCCGCCCGCTCGTCGCCGTGCCGCTCGATCGGCTCCTGGTAGCGCTCCCGGAACACCTTGGCCGGGCCGAGCAGCCCGGGGTTGCAGAACTCCATGATCGACCAGAGCTCCGCCAGGTGGTTCTCCACCGGCGTGCCGGTCAGCGCGAGCCTGCTCCCCGCCGGGAGGGACCGTACGGCCTGCGCCTGCCGGGCGGCGCTGTTCTTGATGGCCTGGGCCTCGTCGCAGACGACCCGCGCCCAGGTGAAGGCCGCCAGGACCTCCCGGTCCCGCAGGGCGGTGCCGTACGTGGTGAGCACGAGATCGGCCCGCTCCACCCGTGCGGCCAGCTCGTCGCCGCGCAGCCGGGCGGTGCCGTGGTGCAGGTAGACGTCGAGCGAGGGGGCGAACCTGGCCGCTTCCTTCTGCCAGTTGCCGAGCAGGGACATCGGGCACACCAGCAGGGTCGGACCCGGCCGGGCGCCGCCGGCACGCTCGTCCAGGAGCAGGGCCAGGGTCTGCGCGGTCTTGCCCAGGCCCATGTCGTCGGCGAGGACGCCGCCGAGCCCGAGGCCCGACATGAAGCCGAGCCAAGACAGCCCGCGCTCCTGGTACGGCCGGAGCACGCCGTGGAACGCGGCCGGGGTCGCGATCGGCTCCAGCCGGCGGTCCGCCTCGCCGGAGAGCAGATCTCCCAGGAGACCGTCGGCGTCCACCCCGACCAGCGGCACCCCGTCGTCACCGCCCCGGACGACCTCCCGGACCACCTCGGCGACCGTCATCACGCCCGCCCTGCGGTTCTCGACGGCCTTCAGTGCGGCGTCGAGCTGCCGGTCGTCCAGCTCGACCCAGCGGCCCCGCACACGGACCAGCGGCACCTTGAGTCTGGCCAGCTCGGCCAGCTCCGCCTCGTCGATCGCCTCGTCACCGATGGCCAGGTCCATGCGGAAGTCCACCAGCCGGTCCAGCCCCAGCCCCCGGCCGGAGGCCGCTCCGGGACCGGTCTCCTGGGAACGGGCCGTGAGTTTGAGCCCCAGCTTCGTCCGGCCCGCCCAGGCGGGCAACTGCACGCCGAACCCGGCGGCCGCCAGGAGCGGGGCGGTCCGGCGCAGGAACAGGAACGCGCCCGCGGTGTCCAGGACGAGCTCCGAGGGTGAGGGGGTGCGCAGCACCTCCTCCAGCGCGGGGTAGAGCCGCGCCGCCCGGCCCAGCCCGGCCAGCAGCGCCTCGTCGGGCCGGGAGGGGAGGCCGGGGGCGGTCTCGCCCGCCCAGACGAGCGGGGCCGGCAGGTAGAGGCTCGGATCCTGCGACGACTGGACGGCGAACTCCACCCGCCAGGACGGACCGTCCGGCGGCTGCGCGGACCGGCCGCCGGACGGTCCGCGTTCACGGTGTTCGCCGGACCCGCCGGACCCGCCGGACCCGCCGGACCCGCCGGACCCGCCGGACCCGCCGTACTCCGCGACGAGATCGGCCCGGAGGCCCGGTCCGGACACCGGTTCGAGCCCGGAGTCGGGTTCGGGTTCGGGTTCGGTCAGGCGGAAGCAGACCCTGACCGCCGTGTCGAGCCGGTGCGCCGACCTGAACCACTCCTGCAGCGGCCGGACCAGGCTGTCCGCCTCGACCCGGGTCAGCACGCCGAGCGTGGCGTCCTCTCCGGTGAGCGCCACCGTCCAGCGGTCCGCGACCGGGCTGCGGCGCCCCGGCCGGTGGCCGCCGAGCAACCGGTCGGAGAGCGCCCGCCGTACCGCCGCGTCACTGAGGCCGGCCAGGGCCTCGAGCAGTACGTGGGCCGAGGGCCGCTCCTCTCCGGCGGCCCGGCAGACAGGAGGCATCGCGGCGGCGAGCTCACGGAAGCGGTCGGCGTAGGGACCGGTCAGCACCGGCCGCCACCGCGCCGCGTGGCCCTCCTCCTCGGTGACGAGCTGGGGCAGCACCTGGCCGCGGCGGACCAGCTCGCGTGCGTACTCCGCGACGACGGAGAGATAGCGCAGGGACGCTCCCGGCACCGGCGGGTCGTCGGCCCCGTCCGGGGACTCGCCCGGCTCGCGCTCCTCTGCGGGGTGCCGTGTCATCTCATCGAGGCGGCCGAGCAGGTCCAGCGCCGCCCCGGGTTCGACGAGCAGGGCGGGCGCACGCCAGGCGGTGATCCTCGGCTGCCGGGCGACGGCCTCCATCCCGGACTCGGGGGAGGGCAGCGGAGCCCGGGCCGAGCCCGGCAGGAGCAGGACGAGCTCGTCCGCGACGGCCCTGCCCGCGGCCGCCGCCGCGGCTTCCCCCCAGTGCCGCAGGCAGGCGGAGACGTCCGCCGCCGGAGCCGCGAACGGATGCGGGCGGACCTTCGCCCGGGAGACGCCTGGAGCGGGGCGGGACGGATCCTCCGCCCAGAGCGCCAGCCGGTCGCCGGCCCAGATCCCGTGGATCACCAACACCGTCGAATCCTCCCCGTGTCCCCGGAAACCGTACAGTTTCCGGGGACGTCGTGACGCCGCCACCGGCCGGCGGCGGGGCGTGCCGGCGGACGGCGAGTTCGGCTCCGCTCGGCTGAGATCTCCCGCGCCGCGCCCGTTACGCTGGCGTCCGTGAGTGATCCCCTGGTGGCGCGGATGCGCGAGTTCGGTACGACGATCTTCGCCGAGATGACGGCGCTCGCCCTGCGGACGGGCTCGGTCAACCTGGGGCAGGGCTTCCCCGACACCGACGGGCCGCCCGCGATGCTGGAACGGGCGGTCGAGGCGGTCCGCGACGGCCTCAACCAGTACCCTCCCGGCCCCGGCGTCCCGGAGCTGCGCCAGGCCGTCTCCGAGCACCGCGAGGACCACTACGACCTGGCCTACGACCCCGACGGGGAGGTCCTCGTCACGGTCGGGGCGACCGAGGCGATCGCGGCGGCGGTCCTGGCGCTCTGCGAGGCCGGCGACGAGGTGATCGTCTTCGAGCCCTACTACGACTCCTACGCCGCCTCCGTCGCGCTGGCCGGGGCCGTGCTGCGCCCGGTCACGCTCCGTCCCGCCGGGGGCCGCTTCACCTTCGACCCGGCCGAGCTGCGGGCGGCCGCCGGGCCCCGGACCCGGGCGATCCTGGTCAACTCCCCGCACAACCCGACCGGGACCGTGTTCACCCGGGCGGAGCTGGAGGCCATCGCCGGGCTCTGCGCCGAACGCGACCTGGTCGCGATCACCGACGAGGTCTACGAGCACCTGACCTTCGACGGCGTCCCGCACATTCCGCTCGCCACCCTCCCGGGCATGCGCGAGCGCACCGTGATGATCTCCTCGGCGGGCAAGACCTTCTCGGTGACCGGCTGGAAGACGGGCTGGATCTGCGCTCCGGCGCCGTTCGTCCGGGCCGTGCAGACGGTCAAGCAGTTCCTCACCTTCACCGCCTCCGCCCCCTGGCAGCTCGCCGTGGCCTATGCGCTGCGCCACGAGCTCGACTGGGTGGCCGACCTCCGCACCGACCTGCAGGCCAAGCGGGACCGCCTCGCCGAGGGACTCTCAGCCGCCGGTTTCGAGGTCTACCGCCCCGACGGGACCTACTTCGTCCAGGCCGACATCCGCCCCCTGGGCTTCGCCGACGGCCTGGCCCTGGCCCGCGAGCTCCCGTCCCTGGCCGGGGTGGTCGCCGTCCCCACCCAGGTCTTCTACGCCCGCCCCGAACGCGGCCGGCACTTCGTCCGCTTCGCCTTCTGCAAACGCGACGAGGTCATCGACGAGGCCGTGACCAGGCTCCGGAAGCTCTCCTGAAACGCCCTGACCTGGAGAAACGCCCTGAAGAGGTCTGATGGGGCCTGAGGGCGTCCGGCGGGGTCGGCTCCCCGTTAGGCTCCCCAAATGCCTGGTTAGGCTCCCCAAACCACGTCTGTTCGAGCCTTCCGGCGCTGTCTGACCGGGTGATCCTGAGAGACGACTCCAGAGCCGAGCTGCTTGCCGCATCGCTGAGGCACGCGGAGCGCCTGGACCGCGTCGGGGAGTTACTGGGTGCGGGATCCGAGCCCGATGGACGCGCGCTCGACGATTGGGTACCCGCGGTCGAGGTCGAGCCTGAAGCTGACCAGTTCCCCCGATCCGGTGCGGAGCGCACGGAGCCCCGCCGGAGGCATGGGGGCGCAAACGCGGATCCTGAGCAGGAGAAGAAAAGAGATCTTGCAGAGGTCGTGCCCGGGGTGGGCGCAGCTTGCGATTTTCGGGCGCCCCCGGCCCCGAAAAAGGGGCCGAGAGGGGCGCCGGCTGTGATCAGCTGACGCGCTTCAGCTCCTCTACCAGTGCCTGCCGCACATCGGTTCGGCTGCGGGCCAGGCGGAGTAGTGCCCGCACCGCTTCGGCCTTGTCGATCTCGATTCCGTCCAGCTCCTGGCGCACTCCTCCTAGCCATTGGTCGATGTCGGCGGAGTCGGCCGGGTCGAGGATCACCATGAGGGAGACCACGAGGGACGCGGGCCGTGGCGCGTCCGGCGGGAGGGGGGTGCCGTCGGGGTTCATCCCGAAACCGGCGTACAGCTCTTCTGGGGTGGCGTAGTGGTGCATCTCGATGCCGTCGCGTTGCTGGGCGGCGATCTGATCTTTGATGTAGCGCGTCTGTTCGTCATTGAGCAGCCGCACGAAGTCTTCGAAGTCAGACTCGGAGATCAGGACGGCGCGTTCCTCCGCCGAACGGGTGATCACGGTCGGTTTACCGGAGTGGACGGCACGCGAGACGACGAACCCGAGCTTGTCGCGGCCTTCGGCGATGTCGAGCGTGCGATCCTCGCTCACACTGGGGATAAACATTCTCATCTCGGCACCTTAGCCCGACTAGGGGAGATACAGGGAGATACCGCACATTGCGACCATGGGGAAGCGTGCGCAGGATGGGCTCAGTGCCGCTCCGGTTGGCTCGACTCGGCCGGGAGCAGGGTGAACGCCGAGGCACCCGGTCAGTCATGGCGCCCCGGCCCAACAAAAGAGGCCGGAAGAGGCGCCACTGCATCGCGTCCGGTTTCGACCGATTCCCAGGGGTTCAACGTGCGGGATGTCCATCCTCGGTCGTTGGTCGGGACGCCCGAGAACCCGCAACAACCGGGGATGCTCTCGCAACGTGACCAGCTCCATTCCAGGTGGAACGAAGTCTTGTCGGTCTGAATCAGCGGCCTCTAGGCTGAGACTGATCTTTTCTTGCGGCTCGGGGTTCAGGAGAGGACGGGGCGGTGTGGCGGACCGCATGGTGCCGAACCCGTTGCACATCAGGTTAAGGGAGCTCCTCGCGGACGCCGAGGAGCGCGGCCAGGAGATCCGGCGGGCCTACGAGCGCCCGGTGGGCACGATGCGGACGGGAAAGGTCTGGACGGGCCCGACCGCCGACAAGTGGATCGACGGGCTGGAGGAGCGGCACCACCGGCTGACATCGCTGGCCCGGCAGCTGGTGAGCGCGATCGAGGCGGAGCTGCATCGCCACCCGGCGATGGTAACCGAGGCCGAGGCACACGCCATCAGCGCTAGCAGGGTGGACGAGCACTCACCCTTCTACCAGAGAGGACGAGGATCGTGGCCGTGACCGGAGCGGGATCGTGATGTCCGGCGGGTTCCACGGGATCGACCCCGAGCAGCTGGACCAGGCCGCCGCCGCCCTGCGCACCGGAGCGGACCGGTTGACCGCGCTCGGCGAGGAGTTCGGCGCGAAGCTCGGCAAGTACGGCATCGACACCATCGCGCCACGGGAGATCATCCGCATTGCCGACTGGGGCAGAACCGAGGTCTCCAAGCTCCGCGGGCGGGCGGAGCTGATCCGGAAGCTCAACGAGGGCGGCGACCTGGCGTCCCCGGGCGGTGGAGCCCAAGGACTCATCCGCCTCCCCGGCGAACTGGAGGACTTTGAGCTCGCCCAGAAGCTCGCCCGGGTGTACGGCGACGGCGTCTTCACCGAAAAAGACGCGGAACGGCAGGCGAAACTCGTCCATGACCACGCCGACGAAGTCGCGGAACTCGCCGACGACCCCCAGGCCGCCGCCGCCTTCTACGCCCTGCTCTCCCCGAAGGTCCGCGACGCCCTGCCCAACCTCATCGCCAGCACTGGCAGTAAGACCGCCAAGCAGGACCTGGCCGCTTTCAGCAAGGCCCTCGGCGCCGCTCTGCGCGCCCCCGCCCTCGTCCCGGCGTTCGCCAAGGTCAGAAGCGACCTGACCCGACCGGCCGGGAGCAAGGCCGCCGCCTGGAATCGGCTCGCCCTGCTCGCCGGCGCGAACGCCCCGTCGAACATCCGCAGCGCCGCGGCCCGCACCCTGGTCCTGGACGACTTCACGAAGAAGCCCCGCCAGGACTGGCGCGCCGGATCCACCGAATCCAAGGCCTACGGCCTCCCGTCCGACTTGGTCGCGCTGGGCCTGGAGGTGCTCGCCGGGGACGGCGCGGCGGTACGGGACGCGTTCTCGAAGCTGGGCGGATCCGAGGTGAAGCTGACCCGGACCGAGAAGATGAAACTCTTCCTCGACCACGCCGAGCGGTCGGCCGACGAAGAGGACGTGGCCGACGCCTTCGGCCGGGCGATGGAGGCGGGCACCGAGGCTGGGACCGAGCAGCCCGGAAAGCACAGCCCCGAAGCCGCCGCCTTCACCCTGGACCTGATCAAGGCCGCCGGCTCCTTCGGCGCCGACCTGCCGGCCTCGGCCAAGGACTCCATGGGCGTGATCGCAGCTTCCTACGTCCACGAACTGGTCTCGGGCGCCCGCTTCGACAAGGCCGAGGGCCGCGCCTCCGGCATGGAGCCGCCCAAGCACTGGAAACCCCTCCCGGGAGTGACTCCCGCCTTCTATCTCAGCCCAGGTGACACTTCCGGATTCCTGAAGACCTTCGTCGGCGAGGACGGGACCGCCGACCAGTTCGACTCTGCGGTGGCCCGGTTCCGCCATGACACCCTGATCTCCGCCGCCCGTCTGGACGGGAAACGCAGCTCTGATCATTTCGGTGACAGCTCGATGATGTTCGGTGACTTCGGCAGCCTCGCGTTCAAAGCGGCGGTCGACGTACTCGGTGAAGAGGATGCCGTCGCCGACATGGCCCGAGACTTCACCAAGAACACCACCGGCTTCCTCCTCGACGGAGTTCCCATCGCGGGCCAGGTCGCCGAAGCCGGGTGGAGTCTCTTTCAGGCATACGTCGTCAGCGCCGCCGGAGACATCTGGGCTGACAGCTTCGAAACCCAGGTCGAAACAGCGACGAAGGAACGATCCGATCTCGCCAAGCGCCTGAAATACGACATGACGCACCTTCTTCACAGTGGTGGTTATCCGGCGACCGACCCACCCAAGGAGCTCGTCAACCCGGCCACCGGTGCTCTCAAGACATATGACGAACTCGTGGCCGAGGCCAAGAACGAGGCCACCAGAGACAAGAAATGGGAGCAGGCACTACAGGAGAAGTTGTCCGTCCACGACGCATGGACGGACAGCAATGACAAGCTCGACAAAAAGATCGAACTGTCCGCACGAGCTCAGAGCAGCGATCTAGCCAAGGAGCTGCTGAAGACAGGGAAATGACATCTCGATTCTCTCAGCGCGACAGACAATCGGTCTCCGCGCGCAGTCTCCAGGTTGGGGCTTCCGGCATCACCTGCACATTCATCATGATTCCTACCTTCTTCCTACCAAGGAGGAATCGCCCCTCTAGGGCATCGGACTGCGTACCGTCCTCCTCCACCTCATAATCCAACACCTGGGAAAGGGTGTTCTCCATAACCTGTTCGGACTTGTCCAGGTGGGAGTCCAGATCCTCTTCCTTTGCACGCTCATTGTCAGCTGTCGCTTGCAGTACCCGCTTGAACTTTTCCTTACCACAAGGAATATCCTTGTCTGGGCGCTGCAATACATGAAGCTTCATGAGCGGGTTCTTGAATAGGTCATCGGTCTCCAGGCGTTGCGTGTCCTTCTGCAGCTCCGCCACCGCTTTCTCCAGCGAAAGCTCAGGTTCGGATTCCGAGGTGCATCCCGACGTCACCATCACCGCCGCCAGGCCGACGGCCAGAAACCGAGCGACGCGCATGCGACCCTCCGGGTTGATCGACACCGAGACGTACCGATCTTTACCCAATCGAGCCATCGCCGCCACAGTCTTTCCGCATTCGGCCGTCAACGCTCGGCTACCCGGAACCAGACCGATCCGCCAGCCTCGCCCGGGATACACAGGCAACTCCAGAAGGCTCAGTGACTGTTGCGAAACGTCCACCAAGAGAGTGATCTTTCGTTGAAGATCACTGTCTT
>BMQD01000016.1 GCA_014647935.1 Planomonospora parontospora | reverse complement strand
CCAGATGGGCGCACACCCCGTCCAGCAGCTCGACCAGGTCGTCGTCGGGCGGCTGGGGACGATCGGTGGCGAAGATCAGCACGCCCAGCACGTGGCCGCCGCTGCGCACCGGCAGGGCCAAGGTGCAGCGCAGGCCGGCCTCCAGCGCGCCCGGCTTGCGGGAGAACTCGTAAGGATCGCTTGCCAGGTCGGCGATCCAGACCGGTTCCCCGCGCTCCCAGGCCAGTCCGGGCAGCGCCTTGCCGCGGGGGAAGACGACCATCTGGTCACCGGTGAAGGCCGACAGGTCCCGGCCGGGCCTGCTCCAGGAGCCGACGCGGACGATGGACACCTGGTCCTCCTCGACCTGCCAGTACTCGCCGCAGGTCCAGTCCAGTGCGTCGGTGACGGCGGCGACCACGCCGTCGGCGGCCTCCTGGGCGGAGGCGGCATCGGCCAGCATCTCGGCCGCGGCGTGCTGCGCCGCGCGCAACACCTCGGCCCGGTGGGCGGCGGTGATGTCGTCCAGGGTCACCACCGCACCCAACCGGCGCCCGTCGGGGGCGTCGATCGGCCGGCCGTTGACGCTGAACCGGCGCGCGGCGGCACCGGGCGGCCGCATGACGATCTGCTGGCCGTCGACGTGTTCGCCGGCCAGGGCCCGTGCCAGCGGCACGTGGGCGCCGCGCAGCGGCGTGCGCCCGTCGGCGTCAAGCAGCCCGAAGGCCTCACCCAGCTCCAGGACGTGCAGGCCGGGCCTTTGCTCGCGGGTCTGGCGCAACGGCTGGTTGACCACGATCATCCGGCCGTCGCTGTCGCAGGCGCCGACCCGCACGTCCAGGCTGTCCACCAGCGCCCGCCAGAACACGGGCTCGTCTTCGAGGTCGCGTCGATCCTCGTGGTGGTCGCCGATGGCGTGCAGCACCACATGGCATTGCGTCCCGTCGCGCCCGGTGCGGGCCTGCGTGACGATCTCGGCGGGGAACTCCCGCCCCGAGCGGTCGACGGCGGTCAGCTTCACCCGGTGCGCCTGCTGGGCGCGAGCGTCTTCGCCGAGCACCCGGTGCAGAAGCCGCTCGTAGTCGTCGCGCAGCCGCTCGGGGCTGATCAGCTCGCTGAGCGGCCGGCCGACGGCCTCGGCCGCCGACCGGCCGAACAGGTGCACCGCCGCACTGTTCCACGCCGTCACCGCCCCGGCGGTATCCAGGCGGGCGATCGGCTCCGGCACGCGGTCGAGCACCGCCTGCACACTCTCCTGCTGCTCGGATGGTTCGGCCCGGGCCAGCCGCACCGCGATCTCGGCTTCGGCCAGCGCGGCCAGGTCCTCCAGCGTGGCCAGCTGCTCGCTGCTCCACTGCCGGGGCTCGGCGTCGATGACGCACAGCGCGCCGAGTACCTGGCCGGGACCGGCCCGCAGCGGCATCCCGGCATATGAGGTCAGCCGCCCGTCCCCGGGGGATTCGATCCCGCGCCAGCGCGCGTCGGCGCGGGCGTCGGGCACGGTCAGCGGCGCGCCGGTGGCCACGACGTGCCGGCACAGGGACTGCGACAGGGGTGCCTGCTCGTGGCGGCCGGGTTCGTCGGGTCCGGCCGCGCTGATGACGACCTGGCGGTCGGCGTCGATCAGCGACACCATCGCCGCCGGCACGCGCAGGCATCGGACCGCCAGCCGCGTCACCCGGTCCAGCACCGGCACCTCGTCCGCCTCCAGCAGGCCGGTGGCGTGCAGCGCCCGCAGCCGCCGGGCGTCGTGAATGTGATCTGTTGCCGACACGGATCTCATCTCCCCCGAGATTTACCGCCCCGTATCCGGGTCTACCAGCCACGTTACGCAGGCCACGCACGACAGGCGGCGATCCACGGCCCTCACGCGCCCACCCGGGCTCCGCCCACCCGACCCGGCACGTTCAACGGTCACGGCGAACCCTGCCAAGCGTCCTGCCTCCAGGGGCCGGCTGGTACGCCCTCGAACGTCCGCCCGGCACGGGTCCGGTAGTCCTCGTTGGAGAGCGCGAACCTCCAGCCGTTGGGCAGGTACCGCGCCATGATGTCGGAGAAGGCGCCCTGGGTCTCGCCGCCGATCCTGAGCGGCCCCGCCTCAGTCCTGCGGGGCGTTCGAGCGCGGGGCCAGCAGGAGCCGGCAGGCGAGCCGGATGTCGCTCTCGGTGTCGGTGATGGAGGCCCGCCCGTTGAGGCTGAACTGCAGCACGCCGTACCAGCACTGCAGCAGGAGCCGGACCAGGGCGGCGTCCTGGACGGTCGGGTCGTCGATGCCGAGGACCCGCAGGATGATGCCGCCGAAGGTGCCGTCGATCCGGGCGGCGTCGGCGACCGCGGCGGCGTTGGCCGCGTTCGCCGACTGGAGCATCGCGGTCGCCAGGGCGGGCTTGCGCAGCAGCTGCCTGCTGGCGCTCACCAGCACGTCGCCGACCGCGCCCTCGGGGCTCGTTCCGGGTGCGGGCTTGGGCAGGTTCTCGCCGAACCGGTCGATCTGCTCGGCCATGACGGCGGTGAACAAGTGGGTCTTGGAGGGGAAGTACCGGTACAGCGTGCCGATCGCCACGCCCGCGGCCTTCGCCACCTCGTGCATCTGCACGCGCTCCAGGCCGTTCTCCGCCCCGATGCGCGCGGCCGCGCGGAGGATGCGCAGGTGCCGGGCGCGCTGCTCGGGCGAACTGGGCTCGGCGGGCGGCCTGACTTCGGCGATCCTCGGCACGTTCTCCCCCGGTCGTCTGCGATGCCGGATAGACAATACACACGGCCCGGGGCGGGGCCGCCAAGCCCGGATACCGGTCAGCGGGACGCCCCGGCCCCGCTTCCGGCGCGCGCCGGACCGCTCGGGCGCGACCGCCCCACCGACCGCTCAGGCTCGGCCGGTTCGCCGGACCGCTCGGACGGGACCACCGCACCGGACCGCTCAGGCGGGGTCGCGGCCGGGCCGCTCAGACGAGGTCGTCCTCGACGGTCAGGCCGAAGGCGCTCCTGCCGTACAGCGCCAGGGCCCGCTCGACGTCGTTGGCCACGTGCACGCTGCCCGCGTGGGCGTCGCGCCAGGCGCGCTCGATGGGGTTGCCGCGCCGGAGCGAGTTGCCGCCGGCCGTCTTGAACAGGATGTCCATCGCCTCCACCGCCCGCTCGGTCCCGCGGACCTGGTCCCTGCGGGCGCGCAGCCGCAGCTCCATCGGGATCGCGTCGCCCCGGACCGCGTGCCGGTACACCTCGCGCACGTTGCGGTCCGTCTGCAGGATCGCCGCGTCGATCTCCGAGGCGGCCCGCGCGACCGCCACCTGGGCGAACCGGTCCTCGGCGAACCTGCCGCCGCCGAGGCTGAGCCGTACCCGGTCGCGCATCGCGGCGAGGTAGGCGTCGTAGCAGCCCGCCACCGCGCCGATCACCGGCGCGGTGATCGCGGAGGTGAACAGCGTCGCGAACGGCATGCGGTAGAGCGGGCCGGTGTTGACCTTCTGGCCGGGGCCGCGCAGCTGGGCCTGCTCGTAGTTGCGCATCGCGCGGTGCGCGGGGACGAAGGCCCGCTCGACGGTGATGTCGTTGCTCCCGGTGCCGCGCAGGCCGATCACGTCCCAGACGTCGTGGATCCCGTAGTCGGCGCGGGGCACCAGCACGCTCATGAAGTCGACCGGCCTGCCCTCCGTGCCCACCACCGTCGCGCCCAGCACGGCCCAGGACGCGTGGTCGCAGCCGGAGGAGAAGCTCCACCGGCCGGACATCTCGTAGCCGCCCTCCACCGGGGTGAGCCGCCCCATCGGCGCGTACGACGAGGAGATCAGCGCGTCCGGGCTCCCGCCCCAGACCTCGTCCTGCGCGGCCTCGGCGAACATGCCGGCCTGCCACTGGTGCACGCCGAGCAGGGAGGCGACCCAGCCGGTGGAGCCGCACGCGCCGGAGACCTCCCGGATCACCTCGAAGAACTCCGCCGGGTCGCGCTCGGTGCCGCCGTACCGCTTGGGCTGCAGCATCCGGAAGACCCCGGCGGCGGCGAGCTCGGCGACCGTCTCCTCCGGTATCCGCCGGTTCTCGTCGGCGGACCGGGCCCGCCCGGCGATGCCCGGCAGCAGCGCGCGCACCGGCTCCAGGACCTCGTCGCTCATGGTCTGCGCTCCCCGTGTCCGCTCGTGTCCGTTCGTGTCCGCTCGTGCCCGCCCGGGCCGTCAGGTGCAGACCACGATGGTGCGCCGGGCGGCGGCGGCCCCGGTGCGGCCGTCCCGGCCACCGGGACTCCCGGCCCGTACGGCGCCGCCCCGGCCTACCGTTTCGCGGAAGGCCGGGAATCCGGGAGGGTGCGCGTCCTGAGGGGATGGGTTCAGCGTGACTGCAGCCGAGACCGAGCGGGACGGGGTCCGCACCATCGAGGCCGGCGCCGTACCCGCACGCTTCGCCCGGGGATGGCACTGCCTGGGCCTGTCCGAGCGGTTCAAGGACGGCCGGCCGCACACCGTCGACGCCTTCGGCGCCAAACTGGTGGTCTTCCGGAGCGGCGACGGCCGGCTCAACGTGCTCGACGCCTACTGCCGGCACATGGGCGGGGACCTGTCCCGCGGCACGGTCAAGGGGGACGAGATCGCCTGCCCGTTCCACGACTGGCGCTGGGGCGGCGACGGCCGCTGCAAGAAGATCCCCTACGCCCGCCGGGTCCCGCTGCGCGCCCGCACCTCGGCGTGGACCACGATGGACCAGGACGGCATGTTGTTCGTCTGGAACGACCCCGAGGGCAACCCGCCGCCGCCCGGCGTCACGATCCCCCGCATCGAGGGCGCGACGCGCGACGACTGGACCGACTGGGTCTGGCACGAGACCCTCGTCGCCGCGAACTGCCGCGAGGTCATGGACAACGTGGTCGACATGGCGCACTTCTTCTACGTGCACTACTCGTTCCCGACGTACTTCAAGAACGTCTTCGAGGGCCACGTCGCCACCCAGATCATGAAGGGCCTGAGCCGCCCGGACGCCCGGCCGCCCGCCAAGGAGGGCCGGCCGGGGATGCTCGGCAACACCTCTGTGGCGGCGTATCACGGGCCGTCCTTCATGATCGACGATCTGACCTACCACTACGAGGGCATGGACATCGACTGCGTCCTGATCAACTGCCACTATCCCGTCGACGCGGACTCCTTCGTGCTGCAGTCCGGCATCATCGTGCAGCGCAACGAGCGGCTGGGGAGCGCCGGGGCCGACGAGATGGCCGTACGGCTGGGCGCCTTCATCCTCAAGGGCTTCGAGCAGGACGTCGAGATCTGGAAGAACAAGGCCCGCGTCGACAACCCGCTGCTGTGCGAGGAGGACGGGCCGGTCTACCAGCTGCGCCGCTGGTACGAGCAGTTCTACGTGGACGCCGCCGACGTCGCGCCGGAGATGGTGGAGCGCTTCGAGTTCGAGCTGGACACCACCCGGCCGGTCGGGGCGTGGAAGAAGGAGGTCGAGGAGAACCTCGCCCGCAGGGCCGCGGCCGGAGGCGGGACCGCGTGACGGCCCGCCCGGACGAGCGGCTGCTGGACGGCCCGCCGATGAGCCCGGTGCGCTGCCGGGCGTGCGGCGCCGCGGTGCGGGCGCGCAAGGCCAGCTGGCAGCAGACCAGTATCCAGTGGAGCGCCGAGGCCGTGGAGACCTGCCTGGAACGGCGGGCCTCCGTCCCGGGCGACGGGCCGAACGGGGACCTCTTCCCCGCCTGCGAGGCGCTGCGCGAGTCGATCGTCCGGGCGGCGCTGGACGGGGAGCTCCCCGTGCCGGACGACGCCGGGGACGGATGACGCCTGGATCCGCGAACCACCCGCGCCGCCCCTCCTGCCCACCGGCTCGTCTCCGTTGGCTGCGACGAGGGGCGGAGTAACCGGTCGATGCATGTCGACTTCGGTGCGTGACCGTCACGGGTGGCGCATACCTGCCGGTGGGAGCACCTGCCCTCTGATCATGATCTCCGTTCGCCGGGACCGTGATCAGGGGAAGGGTGTGCGGGTGCGGACCGGATGGGAGCCGGACGAGCCGATCGACGCCTGGGAGCCGGCGGGTGCCGTCGTCTCGCCGTGTGCGGATTCATCGCGGTGCGCCGCCTTCCTGCGGCGGACCGGCTCGCTCCGGCTCGCCGCCTCGGCGCGGTGGGCCGGCTCGTTGCGGTGGGCCGCCGTGACGGCCAGGGCCGCCAGCAACGCGGTCATGACGGTCGTCGCCGCCAGCGCGGTCCAGGTGGCCGCGTCGGGGTGGACCAGCGACTGGCCGCGCAGCGCCTGCCAGGCGGTGATGGTGAACAGCGCGCTGTAGCCCAGGATGACGACTCCGGTGAGCCGGGCGCGTACGCGTTCGTGGCGTAGCCGGTCGATCCGGGTCGCGAGGGCGGTGAGGACCAGCACCGTGAGCACGAACACCTGGATGGAGTGCAGGCCGATGAAGTGCGGGACGCGCAGGTCTCCGCCTGTGGTGCTCCAGTTCGTGATCGGCATGCCGCCGCCGTCCGGTGCCCCGACCCCGTGTCCGCCCACCAGCGGGACCGGGTTGCCGTGGGCGTCCTCGACCGTGCGGGGCCCGGCCGACGAGGTCCATCCGGTGATGAAGGACGCCAGCGCCATGCCGAGGACGGCCAGCCCGATCCCGGCCCGCAGGGCCCAGGTGAGCGCCGCATCACCGATGCGCTGGAACAGCAGCATGACGGCGACGATCAGGCTCGCCCCGAACAGCCCGAACACACCGGTGGAGAAGATCTGCTGCCCGATCCGGTTGAACGTGTCGGTACCGGCGTTGAAGTGGCTGAAGGTGCCGCGGGCGGCCTGCACCGCGATGAAACCGACGTCGATCAGCCCGGCGACGGCGAAGACCGTTCCGACGGTCCACATCGTGCGCCGCGCCCGGCGCAGTTTCGGTATCAGCCAGGCGAGCGTCGCACCGTACATGACGAACGACGCTCCGAACTTCAGCGGCTTGGCCCAGACCGACTGCTGCAGGAGCTCGCGGCCGTCGGCGAGGAGACCGACGCTCGCGACGACGACCAGCGCGGACATGGCCGCCACCATGATCGTGAGCGGCCGGTGCCACGACCGTACTTCGGCGTACGAGACGGACAACCGGCTTCCCGTCCGGTTCATGCGGCCTCCGCCGAGCATGCCGAGGCCCCCGCGCAACGCCCTCGCCAGGCCGTCGCCTTCATCTGCCGCATGTATGCGTACGACGTATCAAATGTCATGCGTACATCGTATGAGCATGCCTTGCAGAAATCACCAAATCACCTGGAATAGGGGATAAAAAGTGCACTAGGATGGTCGACTAATGCACTAGTACATTGAAGACAAGCGCGCGACAACCGCCAAAGAATTTGGAAGGCACTCATGACCTCGTCCACACAACGTCCGGATCCGCCCTACCGGCGCATCGCCGCGGAGTTCCGGACCCGGATCCTGGCCGGCGACCTGCGGCCGGGCGATCGCGTGCCGTCCATCCGGCAGATCGCCCAGCGGTGGGGTGTCGCGGTCGCGACCGCGACCAAGGTCGTGGCGGTCCTGCGTGACGAAGGGCTGGTCGAGGCGAAGGTCGGCGCCGGCACGGTGGTCAGCGCACGCGCGAGCCGGAAGGAGCGGCCGGCCGGTCAGGCCGTGCCGCCGGCGGCGCGGCAGGCCGGCGTCCCCAAGGGCTCGTTGAACCGCAGGCACGTCCTGCGCACCGCCATCGCGATCGCCGATGCCGAAGGACTCGGCGCGGTGTCCATGCGGCGGCTCGCGGCCGAGCTCGGCACGGGCCCGATGTCGCTGTACCGGCACGTGACGGGCAAGGACGAACTGGTGACGCAGATGGCCGACGAGGTCTTCGGCGAAGCGGAGCTGCCCGTCCCGGGGCCGGAGGGATGGCGGGCCAAGCTCGAGCTGGTCGCCCGCCGGCAGTGGGAGCTGTCCCGGCGGCACCTCTGGTTGCCCAGGGCCGTCTCGTTCACCCGCCCCCTGCTGGTGCCCAACATGATGGCCCACACCGAGTGGACCCTGCGCGCACTCGACGGGCTCGGGTTGCCCGTGGAGACCCGGATCCGCGAGGCGCTCACGTTGCCCGCGCTGGTCCACACCGTGGCGCTGTCCGTGGCGGAGGAGGCCGAAGCCGAGCAGGAGACCGGCGTGACGCTCGACGGCTGGCGGCTGCTCCAGCGCAGGCGGGCCGACGAACTCCTCAGCACCGGACGGTTCCCGCTCCTGGCCGCGCTCCCCGGGGAGACGGTGTCGGACCTGGATGGGATGTTCGACCACATCCTGGCACGCCATCTCGACGGGTTCGCCGTCATGCTGGGCGAGCGATGACCCCGCGGTCCCCCGAGTCCTCCATCGGCGCCGCGGTTCCAGGGCCTGGGCGTTCTCCGTACAGAACCCGGGCGGGGGTGTCGCCTCGGATCACCCTGCGGACCGGGCCGCCGCGCGACCGGCGCGGCGGCCGAAGAACGTGCCGTCGCCCAGCGACGTCCCGCTGACGTAGCCGTCGCCGTGCAGGCCGGAAGTGGCTCGGCCCGCGGCGTACAGGCCCGGGATCGGCCGCCCGGACTGGTCCAGCACGGCCCCGTCGGGGGTGGTGTGCAGCCCGCCCAGGGTGAACCCGGCCACACCTGTGTCCCTCCGGCCGCCCGCGCCGAACCCCAGCCGCGGGTCGACCGCCGCGAAGGGCGGCCGGAGCGGCCGCAGCCACCTGCGGTCCTTGTGGAAGTAGGGGTCCTCGCCCCGCTCCGCGTGCCGGTTGTAGACCCCGACCGTCGTCTCCAGCGCCCCGACGGGCACGCCGAGCGACTCCTCCAGCTCCGCGAGCGTCTCGGCGGCGAACGCCGGGCGCACGCCCCACAGGTCCCGCCGGGGGACGTCCTCGTAGCCCTCCTCGTCGACGACCACCCAGTACGGTCCCGGCTGGTGCAGCACGGCGGCGGCGCTGAACACGCCCGGGTAGACGTCCTCGTTGACGAAGCGCTGCCCGAGCCCGTTGACCAGCAGGCCGCGCACGGCCAGCGCGGGCAGGGCGGTCAGCGCGATCTGCACGGCGGACATGCGGCGGGTGGCGGCGCCGAGCGCCGCCGCCATGCGGATGCCGCCGCCGTCGTCGAGGCCGTCGCTGACCTTGCCATGCCCCAGCAGCACCGGGGCGTGCAGGGCGAGCATCTCCTCGGAGTCGACGAAGCCGCCGGTGGTCAGCACCACCGCCCGGTGCGCGCGGTAGGCCGCCCGCTCGCCGTACCGGCGGGCCAGCACGCCCGCCACCCGGCCGCCCTCGCCGACGACGAGGTTGGTCGCCAGGGTGTCGGCGTGGTCGGCGGCCCCGGCCTCCCGGGCGGCCGCGACCAGCTTCTCCATGAGGAGCCAGCCGCCGAACGACTCGGTCGCGGGCCGGTGCCCACGCGGGGCGGGCCGGGCGACCGTGTTGTACGGCCAGGCGTTCTCGCCCAGCCACATCAGCCCGTCCGCCGTCGGCGGCACCCAGCTCGGCGCGTCGAACAACCCCTCGTTGAAGGTGAGCCCGCGCTCGCACAGCCATCGGAAGTGCTCGACGCTCCCGTCGCAGTACAGCCGGATCTTCTCGGTGTCGGCATGCGGGCCGAGCGCCGCGACCAGGTAGGCGAACATGTCGCCGGGGGTGTCGTCGAAGCCGCAGGCCTTCTGCAGCGCCGTACCGCCGCCGAGGTAGATCTCGCCGCCGGACAGCGCCGAGGAGCCGCCGGGCCCGCCGGCGCGCTCCAGCACGGTGACGCGGGCCCCGGCGGCCGCGGCCTCGTAGGCCGCGGCCGCGCCCGCGCAGCCGAAACCGATGACGAGCACGTCGCACTCGTGGTCCCAGGCGCCGACCGAACCGGCCCGGACCGGCTCCACCGGCGGCACGGCGCTCATGCGCGCGGGGTGAAGGCCGCCAGCGGCTCGGAGCCGGACCAGTCGTGGCCCCAGTAGCTGTCCGCGGTGATCTCCTCGGCGGTGTAGTGCGTCTCGTCGACGAGCAGGCCGCCGGTGCCGTACTCGATGTCCCAGCCGCCCGGCGCGCGCACGTAGAAGGAGATCATCTTGTCGTTGGTGTGCCGGCCCAGCGTGGAGGAGACGGAGAATCCCAGCCGGTTGACGTTGTCCAGCGCCCGTCCCACGGCGTCGAGGCCGTCGACCTCGACCATGAGGTGCACCAGGCCCGGTTCCTCCCCGTGCGGGGCGGGGCAGACCGCGAGGCTGTGGTGGCGCCGGTTGACGCCCATGAAGCGCACCCGCGGACCCTTCCCCCCGCCGACCCGCATGGCGCCGCGCGGCAGGAAACCGAGCACCTCGGCGTAGAAGGAGACCGTCTCGTCCGCACGGGTGGAGGGGATGACCACGTGGCCCATGCCCTGCTCGCCGGTGACGAACCGCTGGCCCATCCCGGTGAGCACCGGGGCGTGGTCGAGGACGGGGCCGAAGAAGACCTCGACCGGGGTGCCCGCCGGGTCGTCGAACGCGATCACCTGCTCGGCGCCGCGCTCGGCGGACTCCCGCGCCGAGAGGACCTTGACCGCCGTGCCCGACGCCTCGACCGCGCGGCCGACCGCGGCCAGCGCGAACTGGTCGCGGACCTCCCAGCCGACGGCCAGCACCCGGTCGGTCTCGCCAGGCAGCACGACGAGCCGCGACCGGCGCTCGTCCATGCGCAGGTAGAGGCCGTCCGGGTCCGGCCCGGCGCCCTCGGCGAAGCCGAGACCGTCGATCACCAGTTCGCGCCAGCGTGCGAGGTCGCGTGTCCGGACCTTCAGGTAGCCGAGCCCGCGGATCTGCGTCATCTCATCACTCCGAGTTCGTCCGTCGGGGGTACTAGATCATCGAGCGCAGCGGGCCCGGCGGGGGCTCGATGCCCAGGTCGGTCAGGGCGGCGGCGTGGAAGACCGCGCCGGGTACGTGGATGGCGTGGGCCAGGCCCATGTGCGCGTCGCGCCAGAAGCGCTGGACGGGGTTGTCCGCGCGCATCGCGTTGCCTCCGGAGCGGGCCATGATCTCGTCGACCGCGCGTACGGCGCGCCAGGCCGCCTGGACCTGGATCCGCCGGCCGGCCGCGCGCTCGGCGAAGGAGACCTCCCGCCCGGCGGCGACGGCGTCGTACATCCGCGACACGTTGTCGAGCAGCGCGCACCGGGAGGCCGCGATCTCCCCGGCCGCCTCGCTGATCGCGTAGAGCACGTACGGGTCGTCCCGGACCTTCGTGCCGGTGATCTGCACCCGGCCCCGCTGGTAGGCGAGGTGGCAGGCGAGCGCGCCCTCGGCGATGCCGACGACGGCGGCGGTGATGCCGAGCGGGAACGCGCAGGAGAACGGGACGTGGTAGGTCGGGCTGGTCAACCCGGCCTCCCTGGGCGCGCTCCCGTCGATGACCTTGGAGAACGGGATGACCCGGTAGTCCGGGACGAACGCGCCGGAGACGACGACGTCCTTGCTCCCGGTGCCGCGCAGGCCGACCACGTCCCAGGAGTCCGGCACGATCTCGTAGTCCGCGCGCGGCAGGATCAGGTGGAGCGAGACGGGCGGCTGGACCGGCCTGCCCTCGGCGTCGCCGAGCAGGCCGCCCAGGAAGATCCAGTCGCAGTGGTCGGTGCCGGAGGAGAACTGCCAGCGGCCGTTGAGGACGTAGCCGCCGTCGACCGGCCGGGCGACGCCCATCGGCGCGTACGGCGAGGCGATCCAGGTGTCCCGGTCCTCCCCCCAGACCTCCTCCTGCACCCGGGGGTCGGCGAAGGCCATCTCCCACGGGTGCACCCCGACGATGCCCGCGACCCAGCCGGTCGAGCCGTCGAGCGCGGCGACGCCCATCACCGTCTCGGCGAACTCCCTGGGGTGGGACTCCAAGCCGCCGTGCGCGGCGGGCTGGAGCATGCGGATCACGCCGGCGTCCCGCAGCGCCTTGGCGGCCTGGTCGTCCAGCCTGCCGAGGGCCTCGCCGGCGACGCCGAGCGCGGAGATCTCCTCGGCGCGCTCCGTGATGGCGTCGAGCACGTGGTTGGTCATTGCGGTCCTCACTTCTCCGCGAGGGCGACGGCGATCTCGATGAGCTGGTCCTCCTGGCCGCCGACGAGGTTGCGGCGCCCCGCCTCCAGGAGGATCTCGGTGCCGGAGACCCCGTACCTGGCGGCCTGCCGGTCGGCGTGCTTGAGGAAGCTGGAGTAGACGCCGGCGTAGCCCATGGTGAGCGAGAGCCGGTCGAGCAGGCACTCGCCGTCCATGACCGGGCGGACGACGTCCTCCGCTGCGTCGATGATCTTCGGGACGTCGATGCCGGTCCGGATGCCCAGCTTCTCGGCGACGGCGGCGAACGCCTCGACGGGGGTGTTGCCCGCTCCCGCGCCGAAGCGGCGCGTCGAGCCGTCGATTTGGACGGCTCCGGACCGGACGGCGATGACGGAGTTGGCGACGCCGAGCCCGAGGTTCTCGTGGCCGTGGAAGCCGACCTGGGCGTCGGAGCCGAGCTCGGCCACCAGGGCGGCGACCCGGTCGCCGGTCTGCTCCAGGATCAGCGCGCCGGCGGAGTCGACGACGTACACGCACTGGCAGCCGGCGTCGGCCATGATCCTCGCCTGCTTCGCGAGGACCTCCGGCGGGCGGCTGTGCGCCATCATCAGGAAGCCGACGGTCTCCAGGCCCAGGTCCCGGGCCAGGCCGAAGTGCTGGACGGAGATGTCGGCCTCCGTGCAGTGGGTGGCGATCCGGCAGACGGCGGCGCCGTTCCCGGCGGCCTCCCGGATGTCGTCCAGGACGCCGAGGCCGGGCAGCATCAGGAAGGCGATCCTCGCCCGTTCCGCGGTCTCCACCGCGGCCCTGATCAGCTCCTGCTCGGGGGTGAGGCTGAACCCGTAGTTGAACGACGAGCCGCCGAGGCCGTCGCCGTGGGAGACCTCGATGACCGGCACCCCGGCGGCGTCGAGGGCGCCGACGACGGCGCGGACGTCCCCGACGGTGAACCGGTGCTGCTTGGCGTGCGAGCCGTCGCGCAGCGACGAGTCGGTGACCCGGACGTCGAGGTCGGCGCTGTAGGGCATGGGCGGATCTCCTTGGGATTCAGGCGGTGGCCCGCCGGGCGAGGACGCGCCGCGCGAAGCCCTCGCCGACCCGGGTGGCGGCGGCGGTCATGATGTCGAGGTTGCCGGAGTACGGCGGGAGGTAGTCGCCCGCGCCCTCCACCTCCAGGAAGACCGCGACGCGGGCGAGCCCGCCGCCCACCGGCGCGGGCCCGTCGAACTGGGGCGGGGACCCGCCGCCCACCGGCGCGGGATCGTCGAACTGGGGCGCGGCGCGCAGCCGGTAGCCGGGCACGTAGGACGCCACCTCGGCGGTGACCTCCTTGATCGAGGCGGTGATCGCCTCGCGGTCGGCGTCGGCCGGGATCGCGCAGAACACCGTGTCCCTCATGATCATCGGCGGCTCGGCGGGGTTGAGGATGATGATCGCCTTGCCGCGCGCGGCGCCCCCGATCCGCTCGATGCCGTGGCGGGTGGCGATCGTGAACTCGTCGATGTTCGCCCGCGTTCCCGGGCCGGCCGACGGGGAGGCGACGCTGGCGACGATCTCGGCGTAGGCCACCTCGGTCACCCGGGAGACGGCGTGCACGATCGGGATGGTGGCCTGTCCCCCGCAGGTGACCAGGCTGACGTTGGGCGCGTCCAGGTGGGCGCCGAGGTTGACCGCGGGCACGACCGCGGGCCCGAGCGCGGCGGGGGTCAGGTCCACGGCCCGGATGCCGAGCGCCTCGTAGCGGGGGGCGTTCTCCCGGTGCACGCGGGCGGAGGTGGCCTCGAAGACGAGGTCGGGCCGCTCCCGCCGGGAGAGCAGCCGGTCGACGCCCTCGGCGGAGGCGTCCAGCCCTTCGGCGGCGGCCCGCTTCAGGCCCGGGCTCCCGGGGTCGATCCCGACCATCCAGCGGGGTTCGATCGACTCGGAGCGGAGCAGCTTGTACATCAGGTCGGTCCCGATGTTCCCCGATCCGACGATCGCGGCGGTCGCCTTGCTCAAGGTCTCGTCCCCTCATTCGAATCGGGCGGTCACGGAGCCGAGCCCGGCGAACTCGGCGCGGAAGGCGTCGCCGGGGTGCACGTCCACGGCCCGGGCGCAGGAGCCGGGCAGGATCAGGTGCCCGGCTTCGAGCTTCACCCCGAAGGAGGCGACCTTCCCGGCCAGCCAGGCCACGGCGGTGGTGGGGTTCCCCAGGACCGCCGAGGTGTCGCCGCGCGCGACCTCGGCGCCCCCGCGGTACAGCACGGCCTCGATCCCGGCCGGGTCCAGCTCGCCGGGGCGGACCCGGGCGGCGCCCAGGACGACGCCCGCCGAGGAGGCGTTGTCGGCGACCGTGTCGGCCAGGCCGATCCGCCAGTCCCTGATGCGGCTGTCGATCAGCTCGATGCTCGGCACGATGTACTCGGTGGCGGCGAGCACGTCGGCCTCGGTGCAGCCCTCGCCGGGCAGGCTCGCGCCGAGCACGTAGCCGATCTCGACCTCGACGCGCGGGTGGCAGTACGCCCCCGCCGGGATCGGGACGTCCTCGGCGAGCACCATGTCGTCGAGCAGGTGGCCGTAGTCGGGTTCGCCGACGCCCATCATCCGCTGCATGACCTCGGACGACAGGCCCACCTTGTGCCCGCGCACCCGGGCCCCGCCGGCGAGCCTGCGGCGGATGTTGAGCAGCTGGATCTCGTAGGCGTCGACGACGTCGATGCCGGGGAAGGCGGAGGTCAGCGGCTCGATCGGCGCCCGGTCCCGCTGGGCCGCCCGCAGCAGGGCGGCCGCGGACGCGCGTTCCGCCGGATCCAGCATCGCAGCCTCCTGGCGTCGGGGTTCGCGCCGCACCCGGACCGGCGGCGCCCGGGCCGGCCGGGGCGTTCCCGTCCCGGTCCCTCCCGTCCGGATCAAAGGTCCCAGCGGCGCGCCGCCCGCGGCGGTCCCCTCCCGCTCAGTGGGAGGGCACCGGGGCGGTCCGGCCGGTCAGGCGTCGTAGGTGACCTTGAGGCGTTCGCTGACCGGGACCGCCTGGCAGGCGAGGATGAGTCCGTCGGCCAGGTCGCGGTCGTCGAGGACCTGGTTGCGCTCCATCTCGACCTCTCCCTCGACGAGCACGCAGGCGCACGCGCTGCAGGACCCCTCGCGGCAGGAGTACGGCGCGTCCAGCCCCGCGTCGAGGAGCACGTCGAGCAGGCGCGCGCCGCGGGGCCAGGCCACGGTCCGCGTCCGGCCGTCCAGTTCGACCTCGACCTCGACCTCCGCGGCCTCCGCCGTACGGGCCGGTCCGGCGGGGCCGGCGGATCCGGGAGCGGGCACGGCGACCGGGGAGGAGGCCTCGGTGAGGCCGGACACGAGGGCGTCGGACACGGGGGCAGCGGACGCAGGAACACCGAGTGCGGGGGCAGCGGGCGCGGGGGCACCTGGTGCGGGGGCGCCGGGCGCGGGCCGGGCGGTGAACGGGTCGGCGGTGAGCGAGGTGAAGCGTTCGGTGCGCACCCGCTCGGGCGGCACGCCGAGGCCGGTGAGGGCCTCGACCGCGAGGTCCATGAACGGCCCGGGACCGCAGACGAACGCCTCCCGCCCGGCGTACGGCCCGGCCACCGCCGCCAGCCCCGCCGCGGTGGGCAGGCCCTGCACCGACTCCAGCCAGTGCAGTACGGCCAGCCGGCCGGCGTGCTCCCGGGCCAGGGCGGCCAGTTCCTCCCGGAAGATCACCGAGTTCTCGTCCCGGTTGGCGTAGACGAGGACGGCCGACCCGGTCCCGGCGTGCAGGCAGGACTTGAGGATCGACATGACCGGTGTGATGCCGCTCCCGGCCGCCAGCAGCAGGAGGTCGCCGTCGAGCGTGCGGGGGGTGAAGGCGCCGGAGGGCCGCAGCACCTCCAGGACGTCGCCCTCGGTGACGTGGTCGCAGATCCAGTTCGACCCGTGACCGCCGGGGACCCGCTTGACGGTCACCTTGAGCTTCTCGTCGCAGGCCGGGGAACTGCAGAGCGAGTAGCAGCGCGCTGTACCGCCCTCGCGGCCGGTGGGGATCCGGATCGTGAGGAACTGCCCGGGCCGGTAGCCGAACCGGCCGCGGTCGCCGTCGGCGGGTTCGAGCACCAGCGAGTGCGCGTCCGCGGTCTCGCGGATGACCTCGACGACACGCACCCTGAGCGGTCCGGGCTGCGCCATGGTCGTCCTCCTCGGGTCTCGGGATCCGGCCCGCCGTCTCCGGGCTCACCACTTCCGGGCCACCGCCTCCGGGTTCACCGCCTCCGCCCTCCGGCCGGTCCGGGCCCGCACGGGCCGTCAGGCCGGCCCGGACCGGCCGGGGTCCCCGCCGGCGCGGGCCCGCCCCGCGACGTGCCCGGCCGCGATGTACCCGAAGACGATCGAGGGTCCGATCGTGGCGCCGGGACCGGCGTACTCGTTGCCCATCACCGAGGCCGAGACGTTGCCGGTGGCGTACAGGCCCTCGATCACCGACCCGTCCGCGCGCAGCACCCGGCTGTGCTCGTCGCAGACCAGTCCGCCCTTGGTGCCGAGGTCTCCGGCCTCGATGCGGACCGCGTAGTACGGCGGGCGGTCGATCACGTCGAGGTTCGGGTTCTTCAGCGTGGGGTCGCCGTAGTAGCGGTCGTGGGCGCTCTCCCCCCGCCCGAAGTCGGCGTCCCGGCCGGCGCGGGCGAAGCCGTTGAAGCGCTCGACGGTCTCGGTCAGGGCGTCCGGGGGCACGCCGATCCGCTTGGCCAGCTCGGCGACCGTGCCGGCCCGGTGCACCACGCCCGCGTCGTAGAACGCCTGCGGGATCGGCGCGCCGGGCAGGATCTGCGCGAACGGGTAGCGGGCGCGGGCCTTGGCGTCCATCACGAACCACGCCGGGACGTGGCCGCCCGAGAGCTGGTCGTGGACGAAGTTCACGTACGGCGCGGACTCGTTGGCGAACCTCCGCCCGTCCGCCGCGACGATGATCGACCGCGGGATGCAGCGTTCGGAGACCAGCGGGATGGCCGCGCCCGCGGGGTGCCGGACCGCCGGCATCCACCAGGCGTCGTCCATCAGGTCGAGCGCGGCGCCGGCCCGCTCCCCCGCCAGGATGCCGTCGCCGGTGTTCTCCCTGGCGCCCATGCTGAAGTCGGCCCGGCCGCCCTCCGGCAGGTACTTCGCACGCAGTGCGGGGTTGTGGTCGAAGCCGCCGGTGGCCAGCAGCACGCCGTACCGGCCGCGCAGCCGCAGGGTGCGGCCCTCGCGCTCGACGACGACGCCGGTGACGGCGCCGTGTCCGTCGACGACGAGGTCGGTCATGGACGTCTTCAGCCAGAGCGGGACCCCGGCGTCCTTGAGCGCCATGCGCAGCCGCGCGACGAGCGCGCGCCCGCCGGTCGCCATGTGGCGGCGGCGGACCAGGTTGGAGGCGACCCGCCAGGCGGCCACGAGCGTGGCGCGCCGCCCGCGCCAGGTGCGCCTGGCCATCGCCAGGTCGTGGTAGTCCTTCGCGGTGATCCACAGGCCCAGCGGGCCCTTCAGGCTGTTGGGGCGCTGGTGCCTCTCGTCGGGCCCCAGCCTGCGGGTGTCGAACGGCAGCGCCTCGACGGACCGGCCCAGCGCGCGGCCCCCCTCCAGCTCGGGATGGTAGTCGGCGTACCCCTTTGTCCAGGAGAAGCGCATCCACCTGCTCCGGCAGAGCAGCTCCATCGCGGCCGGGCCGTGGTCGACGTAGGCGTCGAGCCGCGCGGCGGGCACCCGCCCGGCGGTGAGCAGGTCGAGGTAGCGGCGGACCGCCTCGCGGCTGTCGTGCTGCCCCCTGGCGCGCAGCACGGGGTTGCCGGGGATCCAGATGCCGCCGCCGGAGATGGCGGTGCTGCCGCCGTATCGCGAGCCCTTCTCGACGATCAGGGGCTCCAGGCCCTCGGCTGCGGCGGTGAGCGCGGCCGTCATCCCGCCGCCCCCGCTGCCGACGACGACGAGGTCGAACTCGGCGTCCCACTCCTGCTCGCTCACGCTCTGCCCGCTCCGCTCACTCACGTGCCCTCCTCCGTCGGCCGCGTGCGCGACGCCGCTGCATCTCTGGCTCGCTCGCTCACACGCCCTCCTTGCGGGTCAGGAAGGCCAGTACGGCGCTCTCCCAGGCCGCCCGCTGCTCGATCATCACCCAGTGCCCGCAGTCCGGGAAGACGTGCAGCTCGGCACCGGGGATCACCCGCATCGGCACCAACGCCATGTCGAGGGGACTGACCCGGTCATCGCGGCCCCAGGTGATCAGCGTCGGAGCCTTGATCCGGTGCAGCATCGCCCAGTACGGCGGGGCGCCCGATCGCGCGGCGGCGGCACGGGCGGCGAGCGCCGCCCTGCCGTACATCCGGCGGGAGGCGGCGAGCGTGTCCGGGTCGGTGGCCTGCGCCCAGCGCTCCTCGACCATCTCCTCGGTGACCAGGGCCGGGTCGTAGACCATGGAGTGCAGCCAGCGCACGAGCGCCTCGCGGGTGGGGTGTTCGACGAACTCCGTGAGCAGCCTGATGCCCTCGCCGGGGCCTGGACTGAACAGGTTCACGCCCAGTCCTCCGATGGTGACCAGGCGGCGCACCCGGGCGGGGTCGGAGATCGCCACCTGGGCGCCCACGATCCCGCCCATGGAGTTGCCGATCACGTCGGCCTGCTCGATCCCGAGGCCGTCGAGGAGGCGGAGCGCCGCGCCGGGAGCGGCGGCCATGGGGTGGCCGCCGGTGGGCTCGCTGACGCCGAAGCCGGGGAACTCCAGCACCAGGCAGCGGAAGCGCTCGGCGAGGGCGGCCAGATTGCCGCGGTAGTTCCGCCAGCCGGTGACGCCGGGACCTGATCCGTGCAGCAGCAGCAGGGGCGGGCCGTCACCGGCCTCGTGGTAGCGCAGTACTCCCTCGTCGGTCACGAGTTCACGCAGCGTCGACTCGTGACTCGGTTCGCGGCCCGGCTCACGGCCCGACTCGTGACTCGGCTCGCGGCCCGCCTCGTAACCCGACCCGTGACTCGGCTCGCGGCTCCGCTCGTGGCTCGGCTCGCGGCTCGGCTCGCGGCTCGGCTCGCGGCTCGGCTCGTGACTCGGTTCGTGGCTCGGCTCGTGGCTCGGCTCCGTGCTCATCATCCGCCTCGGTCACCGGGAAGCGGCCGGCGGGGGTGTCGGCCTCGCAGGAACGTAACCGGGGCCGCCGTCCGGTCGCGGCGGCGGTCCCGGCCAGCGGGACCGCCTCCGTACCCGGGGGTCCGGCGTCGCACCGGCCGGGATCCCCGAGCCTTCCGCTCAACGGGACCGCCCCGCGCGGGTACGGCGCCGCGCGGCCTACGTTCTTCCGGTACGGTCGCCCGCCGTACCGGGAGACATGAGGTGAGCCATGACAGCCGAGCCCGTGACGCGCACGGCAGACGCCGGCGACCCGGTCGGCACGACCGCCACCACCCCGCCCACCCCGCTGGAGATGCGGCGCGCGATGGGAGCGTTCGCCACCGGGGTCACGGTGGTCACCGGGGTCGACGGCGGCGAGGCGGTGGGCTTCGCCTGCCAGGCGTTCGCCTCGGTCTCGCTCGAACCGCCGCTCGTGCTGTTCTGCGCCGGCCACGGCGGCCGCACCTGGCCGAGGATCCGCGACTCCGGGCGGTTCTGCGTGAACGTGCTGGGCGAGGACCAGGTCGATCTGTGCGGCCGGTTCGGCTCCGGAACGGGCAGGAAGTACGACGGGCTCGACTGGGACCTGTCCCGGTGGGGCACCCCGGCCCTGCGCGGTGTGCTGCTGCGGGTGCACGCCGAGGTGTCCGACGTGCACGCCGCCGGTGACCACGACGTGGTGATCGGCAGGGTCCTGGAGGTCGAGGCGGGCACCGGGCAGCGACCGCTGATCTTCTTCCGGGGGCGGTTCGGCGTCGACGCCCGGGAGCCGCAGGCGCGGACCGCGGAGGCGGCGGGCGCGCCGGTCCTGTGGGGGTGGGGAGACCGCTGGGGCTGAGGACGAACCGGGCCCGGAGCAGGTCGAGGACCTCGTCGGCGAGACGTTCCTGGCCGCCTTCGCCCGCCGCGGAACCTACGACCTGGCCTGTCCGGACGCCCGGTCCCGGCCCTTCGGCATCCTCACCGAGCTCACATCCCGCCGGCACCGCACCGAGGCGGCCCGCTACCGGGCGCCGTTGCGAGCACCCGTGGACGGCCACGAGGACCCACACGCCGACCGGGCGCCCGCCGGGCACCGGGTCAGGCGATGACTCCGCCGTAGAGCCAGACGCCCGATTCCTCATCGGGAAAGGGCTCGTACAGAACCTGCTGATCCTTGAAGAGGATCACGCACGCGGTGCCGGCCTTCTCGGTCCCGGCCGACAAGAACGTCAGTCCGTCCAGCGGTCCGCCCAGCAAGGTCACCGGTCTCCGTTCCTGCATGGCTTCTCCCTTCGGGTCTCACCCCGCCCTGCCCCGCGAGCCTCCCCGTCCGCCTGGGTTGATCTTCATTTTCGGTTCGTCACATCGAGGCATTACCAACGATCACGGGGCAGGTGGGGCCCGGCCCGGCGCGGGCCCGTCGGAAACGGCCTTCCCGGCTCCGCGCCGCCGGCCCGTGGGAGCCGGTCAGGGGATGCCGGCCGGCGGGACTCTTCACCGGCGGCATGGCGGGAGCACACGCCCCCCGCCACAGGAGAGGACCGGCCGCTTCGACCGGCTCCCCGTCGTCTCTCCGCCCGCGGCGGCGTCAGAACCAGTCGCCCTCCTGACCGGTGGCCAGGAGCCGGTTCACGGTCTCCGCGGACCACGTCCGGTCCGGGACCACCGCCATCAGCCGGGCCCGCCGAGGAGCCTCCGCAGCCGGGAAGAGCGCCTCCGAGACCTGCCGCGCGGCGCAGGCCACCAGCGGGGCGACCTTCTCCAGCGGGGTCCGCGCGTCCCCCACCAGGGAGATCGCCGCCACCGGCCCCTCGGGGCCGCGGATCGCCGCCGCCGTGCAGGCGATGTCGGGGAAGCACTCCCCCCGTTCGAAGGCCAGCCCCCGGCGCTGCCGTACCCGGTTCAGCTCCTGGTGCAGGATGCCGATCTCGCCGATGGTGCGGCCGGTCAGCCGGCCGATGGCGCCGATCCGGACGTCGACCTCCTCGGGCTCGAGCCAGGCGAGCATCGCCTTGCCCAGCGCGGTCGAGTGGGCCGGGGCCCGGCCGCCGACCCGGGAGGGGACCGAGGCGGCGAACCGCCCGCCCACCTTGTCGAGGTAGAAGACCTCCGCCCCGTCGAGGACCGCCAGGTGCACCACGAGACCGGTTCTGAGCTGCAGGTCGTGCAGGAGCGGCGCGGCCGCCTCCCGGACCTCGCCGTGGCCGTCGCCGCCACCGAGCCCGAGTGCGCGCGGCCCCAGGCCGTAGCCGGAGGAGGTGTGCTCGATCCAGCCGAGGCGGACCAGCTGGTCGAGGATCCGGTGCGCCGTCGAGCGCGGCAGGTGCGTACGGCGGGCCACGTCCTCCAGGGTCAGCCGGGTGGAGCGGCCGGTGAACGCGTCCATGATCAGGGTCATCCGCTCGACCATCGACGGCGGCAGGTCGCGCCGGGCGGGCGCCGTCGGCTCCGGCTCGGGGGTGAGAGCGGTCATCGAGCCCTCCGGTCCAAAACTGAAATGAATTCTCATCTCGGAATGTAGCAACGGGACACCGGGCGTGGAAGATCCGGGACCGGCCGGATCTCCCCACGTACGCGCTCCGGTGCGCAGGACGCGGCGAGCGGGCCGCGGGCCGCAGTGAACGGGCCGCCGCCCGGCCGCCGCCGCGCGGGGCCCGTGGCCCTCACCGGCGGGGCTTGCCGGTCCGGGGCTTGTCGGTGAGCTGCTTCTCCGCGACCTGGAGCAGGTCGTCCGCGGTCATCCCGGCCGTCCGCTCCGCCCGGCTCAGCGTGTCGGCCGCGTCGCAGACCTCCGCACTCGCGTGCACCGGGCCGCACGCGGTCAGGATCGCCCAGGCGGCCAGCGGCAGGACGAGGGTGTTGCCCAGGACGCGGAGGACGATGGCGAGAGTGGCGATGAAGGTCATGGCGGTGATCCCCTGTGTGCCCCTTGGAGAAGTGCGGGCCGTCCGGCCCTCTTCCTCCAGTAGGCCCGCCGGGAGTGGCGGCCGGAGTGCGCGTGGGGTGCGGAACGGTTGCCGCCGTCGGGAAGTCCTCAGTTCCGCCGCCGTGCGGCCGATGACCGCCCTCTCCCGGACGGCCGGCACTTCTCCAAGGGGGCGCACCGCGGGATCCCGTACGGCGGCCCCGCCTGTCGCCCGCGGCCCCGCCGCGGTGGTAGACCCCCCGTCAGCACCCGGTGCGGGTGTGCGGACCCTGCCAGCCGGGGACGTCGCGCCAGTCGCTGGACACGACGGTCGCCCCCAGGCAGCCCAGCGTCCGGGTCCTGGCCAGTGCCTGGTCCGCGGGCGGGCTCACCGGGTCCAGCGCGGGCGCGACCTCGTGGGCGGAGGTGACCGCGGTGAAGTAGTCGCCGTAGAACGCCCGCCGCTCGGCGGGCAGCCCGGCGAAGGACGCGGCGCTCCCGTCGAAGACGACGAACCAGGGCCGCAGGGACTCCTCGTACCCCTGGCGCGGGTCGGTGGCGCCGTACCCTCCCCTGGGGACCGGGAAGACCTGGGCGTCGGCGGGATGGTCCCGCAGGTGCCGGGCGTACTCCAGCTCGGTGGGCAGGCTGTCGTTCTCCGCGGTGCCCCGGATCACGTAGACCAGGATCCTGCCGCGGTGGTCGGCGGGCCAGGCCCCGGCGCGCGCGGCGTCGTCCGGGGTGGCGTGGCCGCCCATCAGGTCGGCCGGGGTGAGCATCGCGTCGCCGAAGCGCTCCCGCAGGACGGCGTCGAGCTCGTCGGGCCCCCGGCCCCGGTTGTCGTGGAACCCGTCCTTCATCTCCAGCTTGACGACCAGGAGCTCGTGCCCCGGGTTCGCCTCGTGCCAGGCTCTGATGTTGTCCAGGCAGTGCGTGAACTGCTGGTTGCGCGCCGAGTCGCGCAGTTGGCCGGCCGTCGCGCCCCGCTCGCAGTTGTTGTCGCTCCAGAAGGGGTTGGAGTGGCTGACGGTCCACTGGCCGAAGAAGGTCCACAGATCGATCTCGATCATCCGGTTCCCGGCGTCGAGCGCGTCGATCAGATAGGGATAGGCCGCCCTCTCGTAGGCGTTGTGCACCCCGCCGAAGGTCAGGTCCGTCAGGGCGGGCTCGGCCGCGCGGGCGGGACCGCCGCAGACGGCGGCGACCATCGAGGCGGTCAGGGCGGCGGTGACGGCGATGCGGGAGGGGAAACGCACGGATGCCTCCGGGAGGGTCGGAAGGCGGTCCCCGCGGCGCCGTCGGACGTGTCAGGCCGATCTTGACCAGGATCCGCGCGCTCCGCAAGACCCGTTCCCGCGACTCGACGGGGAGTCCGCGCCATGCCGGGCCCGGGCTTCCGGGCCCGGCATGGCTCAGGTCAGGACCTCCGGACCGGTCAGCTCAGGTCCGAGCATTTCCTCGCGTCCGGATCCGCGGCCGCCTTCGGCACCCAGCGGACGTTGGCGAACGACGCGGAGAAGGCGCCTTCGGTGTAGACGAGGAAGGGCGTGTTGACGTTCTCCAGGTCGAGACCCCCCGCCGCGAAGCAGGAGACGGGGATCTTGACCGTCGACTTCGTCCCCGCGGGCAGCCCCGCGAAGAGGGAGGTCGCCACGACCTCCGCCAGGCACGGGTAGACGCAGTGGGTGCTGATGACGGTCCTGGCGGCCGGCGCCTGGTGCACGACCGTGTCGAAGACCAGCGCGGCGTCGGAGTTGAGGTAGCCGCGCAGGTCGGTGCCGCCCGCCGGGTTCTGCAGGTAGATCTGCGCGGGGCCGGTCCCGGTCCAGGTCGCCTTCAGGCCGTCCTGCTGCACGTTGACGTCGGACTGCACGACGTTGATCTCGGCGTGCGCCGCCTGGCCGTCGGGGCCGATCTCGGTGCCGCCCCAGTTCTCCGCCGAGCCGATGAAGCTCTTGTACGGCGCGACGTCGGTCCGGTTGAAGATCTCCAGGTCCTCGCTCGCCTCACCGCCGCCGCCCGTGGAGCCGCAGCCGAACTCCGGCGCGGTCTCGTCGAGGGTGCCGATGGAGCTCGCCTGGCCGGAGCGCAGGCCGTACCCGAGCGGGAAGAGCGGGTCGTACCCCTCGTCACCGGCGTTGAGCGGCGTCTGGCAGGCCGTCTTCGGCCAGGAGTACGGCAGCCTGCCGGTGTAGCCCTGGTGGTGGCGGCCCCGGACCAGCAGGTCGGCGACGCCGCCGCCCTCGGTGCCCGGCAGCCACGCGACGACGAAGGCGTCGGAGCGGTTGAGCTCCTTGTTGACCCAGAGCGGGCGGCCGGTGACGTAGACGGTGACCACCGGGGCGCCCTTGCCCTTGACCTTGTCGAGCACGGCCAGGTCACCGGGGTAGATCTTGGCCGCCTCCAGCGAGCGTCGCGCGAGGTCGCCGACGCCCTCGGCGTACGGCGTCTCGCCGATCACCGCGATGACCGCGTCGAACGCCGCGGGGTCCACGCCGTCGGCCGTCTCGCTGAACGTGACGTTCGCCTCGCCCAGCGCCTCCTTCAGGCCGCCGAGGATCGTGGTGCCGTTCGGGAAGTCGGCGTTGGTGTTGCCGGTGCCCTGCCAGGTGAGGCTCCAGCCGCCGGTCTGGTTCTGCAGGCTGTCGGCGCTCTTGCCGACCACGAGGACCTTGGAGTTCCTGGCCAGCGGGAGCACCTTGCCGTTGTTCTTCAGCAGGACCTGCGACTTGCGCACGGCCTCCCGGGCCAGCCGCCGGTCCTCCAGCGCGCCGGCCGAGCCGGCGTGGGCGCGCTTGGAGGGCTTGCGGCCGTCGAGCACGCCGGCGCGCAGCTTCACCCGCAGGATGCGGGTGACCGCGTCGTCGATGCGGGCCATCGGGATCTCGCCGCTCTCGACCTGGGCGATCGTGTTGGCGATGAACGCCTTCCAGTCGTTGGGGACCATGACTACGTCGATGCCCGCGTTGATCGCCTGGGGGCAGCTGGCGTTGGTGCACCCGGCGACCTGGCCGATGCCGTTCCAGTCGGAGACGACGACGCCGTCGAAGCCCATCTTCCCCTTGAGGATGTCGCTCAGCGCGCGCTTGCTGCCGTGCAGCTTGCCCTCGCTGATGCCGAGCTCCTCGTTCGTCCAGCTGTTGAACGAGACCATCACGGTCTGGGAGCCGGCCGCGAGCGCGCCGTAGTAGCCCTGGCCGTGCATGTTGATCATCTCGGCCTCGGACGAGGGGTTGATCCCCTGGTCGACGCCCTTGACGGTGCCGCCGTCGCCGATGAAGTGCTTGGCGGTGGCGATGACGCCGCTGGAGCCGATGCGGAGCGGGTGGCCGCCCTGCAGGCCCTTGACGGCCTCGTAGCCGTAGGCGCGGACGATCCGGGGGTCCTCGGAGAAGCCCTCGTAGGTGCGGCCCCACCGGTCGTCGCGGACAACGGCGAGCGTGGGGGCGAAGGCCCAGTCCTGGCCGGTGGCGCGGATCTGCCTGGCCGTCGCCGCGCCGATGTCCCGGATGAGGCACGGGTCCTGCGCGGCGCCCAGGCCGACGTTGTGGGGGAAGATCGTCGCACCGTAGACGTTGTTGTTGCCGTGCACGGCGTCGATGCCCCAGATGACGGGGATCTTCGTCCGGGTGGCCACCGAGGCGTCCCAGTAGGCGTCGGCGAGGTCGAGCCAGGCCTTCGGCGCGGCGTGCTTGTCGCGGCCGGGCCAGGAGCCGCCGCCGTTGAGCACCGAGCCGATGGCGTACTGCCCGACCTCCTCCGGGGTGATCGCCGCGATCTCCGGCTGGGTCATCTGGCCGACCTTCTCGGCCAGGGTCATGCCGGAGACGATCTTCGCGATCCGCCTCTCGTCCAGCGGGTTCCGCTTGATCCGGCTGTCGATCCTGGGCCAGTCGGAGAGGGCTGGCAGGCTCTTCTCGATGCGGGCGCAGCCGCGGAGGTCGAGAGAGGGCTTTCCGATCACCGGCTGTCGGCCGCCCGCGGACTCGGCGCCCGCGCTCGGCATCCCGGTGACTCCGGAGGCCAGGACCGCGAGGCCCGCCAGTACGGCGAGCCTGCTCCTCCTGGCGCCCGGTCGGGCGGAAGGTGTGGTCATCGAGGGTCCGTTCTCGAGGCGCTGCGGAAGGGCGTGGCGGCTCCCCCGTGATCCGCACTGCGCAGATCCTGACGCCGTGACACCGGTCCCGTCAATAGTTTCCTGAGAGCGCTCTCTGAAAATAGAGGCGTGTTCTCCGTCGAGACGGGTTGATCCCGGGAACCGTTCCCAGCACGCTCCGCCGCCCGGGTCCGGACGGTGCCCGCCGCCTGGCGGGGACATTGTCGGAGGCGCCTGCCATGCTGCCGTCATGACTCCCCGACGCCCCGCCCTGACCTCGGACCTGACCGGCCGGGAGCTCCTCCGCTGGTGCTGGCGGAAGGCCTGAGGGAACACGGAGACGGGAGAACGGGCGCACCGGCCCGTCCGTGCCGGTCCGCCGTACGGGCCTACCCGCCGCGCCGCAGGAGCATGGGGAGCATGCTCCCCCTGGCGTGCCGCTCGAAGTCGGCCTTGTCGTTCACCCTCGGGAACGGCTCGTCGGGCACCGGCACTCCCAGGAACCCGCACAGCGGCTCCCAGCCCTCGCGGACCTCGAAACGGAGCAGCCGCTCGGGCGGGATCGCCGCCACGACCTCGTCGATGTGGGCGCGGAACCTCTTGAGGACGTGCTCGCGGTCGTCCGTACGGCCGTCGAAGACCCGCTGCCCGACGGTCAGGTCGGTCATCCGGATGAACGCGGCGAAGTCCGTGCCCAGCAGGGACGAGATCCCGAGGAGGGCCCGGCCGGCGAGCGTGGTCCCGCGCTCGTGCTGCCGGAGGATGGTGGCCTCCATGCTCGCCAGCCAGCGCTCGGGATCGCGCACCGTCAGAACGACCTTGGCCTCGGGGTAGTGGGCGGCCAGCTCGCGCCAGTAGGCGGCGGACGGCCAGTCCACACAGGACTCGTAGCCTCCCAGCAGGTCGTCCCAGTCCACCGGCCGCCCTTCGGCCAGGGCGAGCCACCGGCGGGCCTGCCCCGGCCGCTCGAACACCTCGGTCATGTGGTGGCACGGCCCGAAGCCCAGCCGCTCCAGGGCGGTCTTGAGTGAGAGCGTGCCCGTACGGCCGAATCCCGCACCGATCACCCGCATGAACCCCACCATTCCGATCGGATACCGCTTTACGACTGTACGAGCAATCTCCCATCGGCGGCGGAACCCGGCAAGGGGCGGCCCGCTCCCCGCCCGGCCCCGGTCACCCGGCCGGGGATCGGGAGGTCTCGCGCCTGATCCAGTCGAGGTAGTCGGGGGTGCCGGCCGCCAGGACCACCGCGACGATCTGCGGGACCTCGTAGGAGTGCAGCTCCCTGACCCGCCGGGCGAGCTCCTCGAAGCGCTCCGCCGTGGTCTTCATCAGCAGCAGCCACTCCTCGGCGCGCTGGACCTCCCCCGCCCACCGGTAGACGGACTCGATCGGACCGAGCAGCTGCGCGTCGGCGGCGAGCCGCTCCCCCACCGCCGCGGCGCGGATCCGCTCCGCCTCCGCGCGGTCGGCGGTGGTGACCCGCACTTCGAGACAGTCCGAGGCGTCGTGAGGCATACGAGATGTCCGATCCGGGAGGTGGTCCGCCGGCCGGGTCCCACCTTATTTCAGTAGACCGAGATGTGCGGGTGGTCGTAGTGGTTGGCGGTGACGCCGCCCCGGTCCGACATAGTCCGCCAGGTGCCGGTGCGCACGTGCCAGATGCGCTGGCGGAAGATGACGTACATGATGCCGAGCCTCCGGGCGTTCTCGACCGCCCAAGCGGAGATCTCGTTGCCCCGCCGGGTCTCGGCCGCCGTCGGCATGGCGCCCCCGCTGCTGAGCATGAAGTCGCAGGCCCGCCCCAGCGGATGCTCCCCGCCCCCGGCGATGCCCCCGTCGACCCGGTAGCAGCCGATCCCGAACCGGGAGCCGAAGCGCTGCGCGATCAGCTGCCGGACCAGCCGCATCCGGGGGGTGATGTGGTCCGGCCCGGACGGCAGCTGGGGCACCCAGGTGCCGTCGGCCCGGCGGATGCCGGGGGTCGGATAGAGCAGGTCGATCTTGTCCTTGATCTGCTCGATCAGCTCCTCTGCCCGCTTCTTGTCGTCGTCGAGCTCCTCGAGCGCGTCGCGGAGCTCGGCGGCGCGCTCCCGCGCCGACTCGCGGGCCCGCAGGTGGGCGTCGCGCACCTCGGTGAAACTCCGCAGCCTGGCGTCCTGGTCGGCGACGACCTGCCGGGTGAGGGCCAGACGGTCCAGCAGGGCGGTGGCGTCGGCCTCGCCCACCAGTGCCGCCACCGACGTCAGGCCACCGGTGCGGTACCGCTCGGCGGCCAGCAGGCGGATCTCCTGCGCGGCCAGGTCGAAGTTCCGCTGCGCGCGCTCCAGGTTGCCGCGGGCCACCTTCTCCACCCGCTCGACCTTCTGCAGCTGGACGCGTCCCTCGTAGTACTCGGCGATCAGGGTCTCCGACCGCTTCTGCAGCTGGGCCAGTTCCTTGCGGAGCTGCTTGGCGCCCGGCTTGGGCGCGGCGTGGCCCGCCGAGGTCGCGCCCAGGCACAGGGCCACCGCGACGAGCGAGGCGAGCAGGGCCCGGAGCGCATCGCGGTACCGCTCCCCGCGGAGTGCCGCCGCCACGCTTCCCCTCTCGCCGAAGATGTGAGGCGCCGGCTGCCGGGATGCCGAGTTGGGGCGCTCTTCGTCCGATGGACGATATTAGGGGATGATTCATCCACCTGGCCTGCCGGACCGAAAACCCGTTCTCCTGGCACGTTCCGATACGGCGCGGCCCGGCCGCACGTCCGGAAGCCGTGCGCCCGATCGCGCCGGGCGCACGGCGACGACCGCCGGCTGCCCCGCCTCCCCGGACCGCGCACCGGAGGACGGCGCCGCGGCGCGGGGGGCGGGACCGGGGCGCGGGCCCGGGCGCGAGCCGGGGCGTCAGGCCGCGGTCTTCGAGGGGGCCACCTGGAGCATGTCGTCGATCGCACGGGCGGGGGCGGGCTGGGAGAACAGGTAGCCCTGGGCCAGCGGGCAGCCCATCTGCTGCAGGACCGCGGCCTGCTCGCGGGATTCGACGCCCTCAACGACGGTGGACAGGCCCAGGCTGGCCGAGAGCTCCACGATGGCCTTGGTGAAGGCGCGGGCCTGGTGGGGGTCGGTGTCGGTGAGCGGGGCGGTGAACGAGCGGTCGATCTTGAGGATGTCCACCGGGAGGGTGCGCAGGTAGGCCAGCGAGGAGTAGCCGGTGCCGAAGTCGTCGAGGGCGATGCGCACCCCATGGGTGCGCAGCTCGGCGAGGAGCTCGACGATGCGGCGGGTCTCGGCGGCGGTGGTGGCCAGCAGCATGCTCTCGGTGACCTCCAGGGTCAGCGCGTTCTCCGGCAGCGCGTAGCGGGCCAGGACGTCCAGCACCGTGTCCCGGAACGCGCGCTCGCGCAGCTGCCGCCCGGAGACGTTGACCGTCACGGCGATGCCGTACCGCTCGTGCCACCGCTTGGCGTCGGCGCAGGCCTGGTTCAGGACCCAGCGGCCGATCTCGACGATCAGCCCGGTGTCCTCGGCGACGGGGATGAACACGTCCGGCGGGATGGGCCGGCCGCCGGCCGGGGTCCAGCGCAGCAGGGCCTCCACCGCGTAGATCGTGCCGGAGGTCAGGTCCACGACGGGCTGGTAGGCCAGGGTGAACTCCTCCCGGGCCAGCGCCTGGCGCAGCCCGACGGCGATCTCCGCGTGGTGCAGGCGCCGGGCGCGCAGCTCGCCGTCGAAGACGGTGATCTGGTTCTTGCCCGCGGCCTTGGCCGCGTACAGGGCCAGGTCGGCGTCGCGCAGGGCGTCGGACGCGGTGGCGATGGCGGTGCCGGTGAGAACGCCGATGCTGGTGGTCAGGTACAGCTCGCGGCCGTCGAGCAGGTAGGGGGCCCGCACGGTCTCCAGCATCCGCTGGGCCACGGCCATGGCCTCGCCGGTCTCGGCGCGCGGCAGCAGGATGGCGAACTCGTCGCCGCCGAGCCGGGCCAGGATGCGCTCGCCGGCGACCAGTTCGCGGAGCCGCTGGGCGACCACGGTG
Source organism: Planomonospora parontospora (assembly GCA_014647935.1). GTDB lineage: Bacteria > Actinomycetota > Actinomycetes > Streptosporangiales > Streptosporangiaceae > Planomonospora > Planomonospora parontospora. Next base: position 173,975 of record BMQD01000016.1, on the reverse strand, counting down.
AGCACCTCGTCGCCCACCGGGTGGCCGTAGGTGTCGTTGACGTCCTTGAAGGCGTCCAGGTCCAGCAGGAGCAGCGCCGGGTGGGGGGCGTCGGGGGCGGCGGCGTGCGAGGTGATGACGGTGTGCAGAGCCTCGCCCAGCAGGGTGCGGTTGCCCAGCCCGGTCAGCGGGTCGTGCGAGGCGCGGTGGGACAGGCTGCGCTGCAGGACGTCCTGCCGGTGCAGGGCGACGCGCAGGTCCGCCGCCTGGGCCACGCTCACGCACACGACGGTGCTCAGCCGCAGCACCAGCAGCACGGCCAGCAGCACGGTCAGCAGCGTGACCGAGCTGCCGCCGTGGGCGCCCGCGGCCGGGCCGGCGCCCGCGACCATCGGGACCACGACGGAGACCAGCGGACTGACCAGCGTCAGCGCCAGTGCCAGTGCCAGGACCGCGGCCAGCCGCGCCCGGGTGAAGGGGGCGGGCTCCTGCGTCCGGTTCGCGGCGGCCATGCTGGGGTGCAGCATGGCCGCGCCGGTCAGGACCGCCCAGCCCAGCCAGCAGGCCGTGGAGACGGCGCCGTACACCTCGTTCGAGGTCTGGTTCAGCAGATAGACGACGTCGGAGAAGAACATGGCGGCGTAGGACGCGCCCAGCAGGCTCAGCCCGGGCACGCGGCCGCTGTCCAGGGCCAGGCGGATCACGAGCCCGAGGATGAACAGGTCGACGACCGGCAGCGCCAGCGCGAAGACCAGGTCGGTGTCGATGTGCACGGCCCGGTCGGCGACCGGGCCGATGAGCAGCGTCCAGAGCGGCATGGCCACGCCGACGGTGATGGTGCCGGCGTCCAGCAGCGCCGCCCAGCGCGGGCCGGAGGCCCGCAGGCTCAGCATGACCAGGGCGACCAGCGCCAGGCCGTAGGCGGCGAGCGTGCCGACCTGGTACACGCCCAGCAGGAGAGGGCTCCTCAGCCAGACCCAGCCGACGCCCCAGCCGAGGGCGCTCACCAGCAGCGTGATCAGGAGACCGGCGCCTATCAGCCGCCACGGCCGCGAGCCGGTCAGCCCGTTCCGGCGCATCCCGGTCAGGACGGCCAGCGCGGAGGCTCCCGGCAGCAGCACCCAGGACAGCGTCTCCACGACCGGTGACGCACCCGCCGCGAACGGGACGGCCACGGCCGCCAGGCCTCCCAGCACGAGGAAGACCAGCCAGGCGCGCGGGTGGCCGGCAAGGCGGGAGCCCGTACGGGCTGCCGCGAAGAGGCTCTGCATCATGATCTCTCTGGTGGCCTGCCGGGTGCTCCCTCCCGCGCGCCCGGACGGCGCGGCGGGGAGGGAGGTCGGCAGCGGTTACGGGGCGGGTGCGGGCCTGCGGGCGGCGCGGGCCTGCCGGTTCTCCTCCTGTGAGGTCGGATACGCCCCTATCGGTGCGCGGTCACCGGAGCTGACCGGAAGAAGGTGACGATCGGGTAAAGACAGGGCCCTGCCGGCGTCCCGTCCTCCCGGGGCCGTCTCCCCGGTGGCCCTCCCCCGGAACCGCCCCCGGGCCCAGCCCGGCAGACCCAGCGAGCCCAGTCCCGCGGACCCAGTCCCGCAGGCTCAGTCCCGCAGGCTCAGCGCGAGCCTGCGGGCGAGCCCGGTGTTCCGGCGGTGCCCGAGCCGGTTGACCGCCGTCTCCAGGGCCTCGCGCTGGCCGACGAGGACCACCCACGACCGGGCCCGGGTGACCAGGGTGTAGAGCAGCCTGCGGCGCAGCATGACGCCGCCGGCCTCGGCGACGATCGGCGCGACCACGAAGGGGTATTCGCTGCCCTGGGAGCGGTGCACGCTGACGGCGTACGCGTGGGTCAGCTCGTCGAGCTCGCCGAAGCCGTACTGCACGCTCTCCCCCTCGTCCGTGCGGACCTCCAGGAGCCTGTCCTGCCGGACGATCCCGGTCACCGTCCCGGTGGTCCCGTTGAAGACGCCCTTGTCGTAGTTGTTGCGGACGGACATGACCCGGTCGCCGGTCCGGAAGACCGAGGCGCCCGACCAGTGCTCCTCCTTCCCCTCCCCGGCGGGGTTGAGCCGCTCCTGGATCATCCGGCCGATCTCGGCGGTCCCGGTCGCGCCCCTGCGCATCGGGCACAGGACCTGGACCTGGTCGGGGCCCACGTTCTGCTTGCGCGGGATCGCCACCGTCGCCAGGTGGACCACCCGCTCGGCGACCCGGCCGGGATCGTCGACCTCCTCGAACCAGAAACCCCTCCGGCCGGGGAGGTCGGGCACCCGGCCGGCCCGGATGCGGTGGGCGACCTGGATGATCCCGCTCTCCTCCGCCTGGCGGAAGACGTGCGTCAGCCGGGTCCGCGGGACGGCCTCGACGCGCAGCAGGTCGGCCAGCACGTTGCCGGGCGCGATGCTCGGCAGCTGGTCGCCGTCGCCGACGATCAGCAGGTGGCTGCCCGAGGGGACGGCCGCGGCCAGGCGGGTGGCCAGGTGCAGGTCCAGCATGGAGGCCTCGTCGACCACGACCAGGTCGGCCTGGGAGGGCGTCTCGGTGAACAGCGTGCCGGGCTCCGGATCCGGCCGGCGGGCCAGCATGCGGTGCACGGTCATGGCGGGCAGCCCGGTCAGCTCCGACAGCCGCTTGGCGGCCCTGCCCGTCGGGGCGGTCAGGGTCACCGTGCCGCCGGCCGCCCGCACCGCGGCGGCGACGGCCTTCACCGTGTGGCTCTTGCCGCATCCGGGGCCGCCGGTGAGGACGGACACGGTGCTGGTCAGGGCCATGGCCACGGCCGCCCGCTGGTCCTCGTGGAGCCCCGGGTCCTCCGGCCACGTGCGGACGGGCAGCGCCGAGGGAGCCCGGCAGAGCCTGGCCAGATGGGCCGCCAGGCCCATCTCGCGGCCGTGCACGTGCTTGGCGTAGACCACGGTCTGGTCGGGGTCGTCGGGAGACGCCTCGACGACCACCCGGCGCTCGGCCCGCAGGGCGTCGACCGCCCGGCGGACCGGCTCCCGGTCCTGGTCGACCAGTTCGGCGGCCCTGCCGACCAGGACGTTCAGCGGCAGGTAGCAGTGCCCGTCGCGGGCGCCCGCGGTCTCCAGCGTGTCCAGGACCGCCGCGCCGATCCGCTCCGGGCTGTCCTCCGGGACGCCGGACCTCAGCGCGATCCGGTCGGCCGTGCCGAACGCGATCCCCCGGACCTGGCCGATGAGGCGGTACGGGTCGGAGGCGAGGACCTCGCCGGAGTCCGCGCCGTACACCTGGTAGATCTTCGCCGCGAGCATCGGGCTGACCCCGAACCCCTGCAGGACCGCCATCAGTGCGGCGATCTCCTTCTGCTCCTCCCACGCCCGGGCGATCTGCGCCTGCCGGGCGGGTCCGATGTTGACGACCTCCCTGAGCCGCTCCGGCTCGGTGTCGATGACCTCCAGCGTCGCCTCTCCGAAGTGGCTGACGATGGCGTGGGCGAGCCTCGGGCCGATGCCGCGGATCAGGCCCGAGCCGAGGTAGACCCGGATCGCCCGGACGGTGGCCGGGGCCACCCGCTCGCATCCGTCCACCGCGAAGTGCCTGCCGTGGCGCGGGTGCTCGCCCCAGGAGCCGGCGAGCCGGAGCGCCTCGCCGGGCTGGATCCCGGCCAGGGCCCGGCCGGAGGCGATGAAGTCCGGCACGCCTTCGGCGCTCATCCGCGCGACGGTGTGGCCGTCCTCGCGGACGTACACCAGGTGCTCGACGGAAACGTCCACAGCAGGATCCAACCGGATACGACCGACAGAAACCTCCAGGCGGGGCCTGTACGGCGTCCGCCGCGCCCGGCGAGCGTCCTGACCGGGGAGTCCCGCTCCGTCGCTGACGGGCGCGCACCCCCGGAGCCGGTGGTTACCGTGATGCGTCGGCACCGGGCAGGAGGCGCTCATGATCAGACTGGACCGCTTGATCAACGTGCTGGGCGGATACGGCGTACGGCTGTGCGGCCGGCCGCAGACGCGCTCGGTGCAGCTGCGCAGTGTGGCGATGCCCGATCCCACCGACGACCGGGTCGCGGGCGACGTGCTGCTGGCGGTGGGAGCCGCGTCGGTGGCCGAGGCGGTGCGCTGGGCGGTGTCGGCCCGGTCCGCGGCGGTCCTGGTGCGCGCCGAGACCGACGCCGCCCACGAGGCCTTCTCCGCCGGTGAGAGCGAGGACGTGGCGGTGATGCTGGTCGATCCCGCGGTGTCGTGGAGCCAGCTCACCGGCGTCGTCTACGGGCTGGTGCTGGAGGGGCGGGAGACCGAGTCGGGCCGCGGGCCGACGGACCTGTTCGCGCTGGCCGACAACCTGGCGGATGTGATCGGCGGGGCGGTGACCATCGAGGACCGGCTGTCGCGGGTGCTGGCGTACTCGCGCTCCCAGCAGGCGGGCGACCCGGCCCGGCTCGAGACGATCCTGGTGCGGCAGGTGCCGGACCGGTTGCGCGAGACGCTCCGGGCCCGGGGGGTCTTCGACCACCTGGCCTCGACGGACGAGCCGGTGTTCGTGGCGCAGGACCCGCAGAACGGCCTGACCGGGCGCATGGCGGTGGCGGTGCGGGCGGGCCGCGAGCTGCTGGGATCGGTCTGGGTCACCTGCGGCAGCCCGCTGACCGGGGCGCGGCTCGGCGCCCTGACCGACGGCGCGCGCACGGTGGCCCTGCACCTGCTGCGCTCACGGGCGAGCGCGGACCTGGAGCGGCAGGTGGAGTCGGACCTGACCGTCCGGCTGCTGGAGGGCGGCGCCGACGCCGCGACGGTGCTGAGCCAGCTGGGACTGGCCCCGGGGGCGATGCGGGTCATCGCGGTCCGCGCGCACGCCGACACCGAGCGGCACGCCGCACCCCTGCTGGCCTTCGAGCGGGCCACCACCGGTTTCGGCTGGTCCCGGCCGGGGCGCAGCACGCTGCTGGACAACACGCTCTACACGATCCTGCCCGGCGAGCCGGCGGCCGCGGCACGCGAGTGGGTGGCCGCACTGCAGGCCGCGCTTCCGGCGCGGGTGCGCGTCCTGGCCGGGATCGGCGCCCCGGCCCAGGCCGAGGAGCTTCCGGCCGGCCGGCAGGAGGCCGACGAGTGCCTGGCGCTGCACGAGGCGGGCGCGCCCCGGACCGCGCCGCCGGCCTACGACGAGTCCTGGGGCGACATCCTGCTCCAGCGGTTGCGCGCCGCGGCGCGCACGGGCCGGCCTCCCGCCCGGGGGCCGGTCAGCGCGCTGCGCGGGCACGACGCCGCGCACGCCACCCACTACGCGGCGACGCTGCGGGCGTGGCTGGAGGCCCAGGGCGATCTCGCCGCCGCGGCCGAGCGGCTCGGTGTCCACCCCAACACCGTCCGCAACCGGCTGCGCAGGATCGGCGAGATCACTCCGCTGAACCTGGACGACGCCCGCCAGCGTCTCGCCATGATCATCAGCCTGGCCGCCCTCGGAGACGACCAGGCGTATTGACCCGTGGGGCCGTCGACGCGGCCGATGGGCGGTTGCCCGTCGCGCGCGGTACGGCCCCGGTGGTGGTCGCAGGTGTCCGCGCTTCGGGGCGAGCCCCCTGCCCGGCAGGCGGCCGCGGGTCGCGCCGGATGTCAGGCGCGGCGGGCGGCCCAGACGGTGCGCTCGGTGCGTACGGCGAGATCCGCGCGGCGCAGGAGGCTGTTCGGGCTGTCGGTGTCCAGGAGCTCGTCGAGTGCGGCGAGGTCCTCGGGGCTGAGGGCGGGTGCGGCGACTCCGCGGATGCGCTGCAGACTGCCGTGGGCGTAGCGGCCGACCGCTTCGCTGCGCCCACCCTCGATGTCGACGGTGATGGTGCGCTCGGCCTCGACGGTGAAGCCGGCGGCCGTCAGCATCGGGCCCCAGTCGGCGCCGCGGTGCGGAACGTGCTCGGCGTGGAAGGCGTCGGTCGCCGCATGGGCGCGTTCTTCGAGGCCGGGCCGGTTCTCCGGGGCGTGGGCGGGGAGGAAGCGGGGGAAACCCGCGAGCTCCACGACGGCGAACAGGCCGCCGGGGGCGAGCAGTTCGCGGACGCTCCGGAGGGCGCGGCCGGGGTCGGCCATGTGGTGCATCGAGGCCGAGGCCCACACCAGGTCCGGCGTGCCGAGGTCGGGCCAGTGGCCGGCGTCGAGGTCGGCCTGCACGGTCCGCACACGCCCCTCGGCACCGCGGGCGCGCGCCTTCTCGCGCAGGAGCCGGAGGTGCCCGGCCGAGGTGTCGACGGCGGTGACGTGCGCGCCGGGGAAGCGTTCGAGGAGCGCGAAGGTTCCCGCGCCGGTGCCGCAGCCCAGGTCCACGATCCGGCGCGGCTCGCTCTCCAGCGGCAGCCAGGCGATGATCGACGCCGTGTGCTCGGCGAGGACCTCGGCGTCCAGGTCGAGGATCTCCGCTTGGCCGCCGGCATCGTGCTCCCGGTGGTGATCGTGCTGGGCGCCGTGGCGCGGGGTGTGCGGGTGTGCTCGGTTCATGCCTTCAAGGTAGGACGGCCATGCGTCTAAAGCACAATCTCTTTCGGTTTTGGCAAGACGATGGCCGGATGCGCTGCCGGGCGCGCAAGCCGTCGCCGTCACGAGTGGTCACCCACCGGCGCCCTGAGCGTCGCGGTCGCCGTTCTCGCGCTGGTGGCCGCGGCGGGCGTCGCGGTCGAAGATGCCCAGGATCTCGCAGGGGCCGCCCTCGGCGCCGATCGCGTGGGGCATCATCGTGGGGAACTCGGCGGCCTGGTTGGTCTCGATGCGGAAGCGGCGGTGGCCGAGCATGAGGACCGCGGTGCCGGACAGGACGACGAGCCATTCGCGTCCCGCGTGGGCGCGCATGCGCGCCGGATTGTCGGGCGGCGGTTCGGTCATGCGCTGGCGCACCACGCTCATGCCGGGATCGCCCTTGATGGACCACCGCATCAGGCCGTGGGCGCCGTCGATCATCGGACTGGTGACGACGTCGTCGGCGGCGGTCTCCACGAGCTGATCCAGTGTGGTGTCCAGGGCGCGGGCCAGGACGACCAACTGGTCCAGCGCAAGGCGGCGCCGGCCGTTCTCGATGCGGCTCAGTGAGGACTGGCTGAGGTTGGCGCGGGTGGCCAGCTCTTCCAGGGACCAGCCCTGCGCCACCCGCAGGGCCCGGATGCGTTTGCGCACGAGGCCGTCCAGTTCTTCATCTTTTTGCGTCACGGGCAACATCGTATGCCTTTTAAGCAATATGAAGATGACTTCGGAGGCAAGGGTCCGGAACGTCTGCAGCCCTGTGCGAGCAACCGGACCGCGCCCTGCGCGCTCGAACACATGCATCACGCGATGTGGAGTCTCGCACCTCGTGTCGACAACGCTTGCGGTCGATACGGCCGGGACACTCCGTTGTAGCGAACCTCCAAGATCAGGCCTTCGATTGTCGGCATCCCACAACCTCATCCGGGGCCGTGGGGGTCATGCTGATCCCGGCAACAGCATTCGTCCTGGTATGGAGGCGGGTCATGAGCGGCGTCGAGCGCATCGGCGACGGGCCCCGGTCGGTGATCGTGGTGGGCGCGGGCATCGTGGGGCTGTCCACCGCGTGGTTCCTGCAAGAACACGGTGTGCAGGTCGACGTGGTCGACCGCGGCGGCATAGCGGCCGGCGCGTCCTGGGGCAACGCCGGATGGATCGCCCCGGGGCTGACGATCCCGCTGAACGAGCCCTCGGTGCTCCGCTACGGCCTGCGGTCGCTGGTGAACCCGGCCGCACCGCTGCACATCCCCGCGGGCGTCGATCCCGGACTGTGGGCGTTCCTGGCCCGCTTCGCCGCCAACTGCCGGTGGTCGTCGTGGACCCGGGCGGTGCGGGCCAACCTGCCCCTGAACGACGAGTGCATCGAGGCGTTCGAGGCGCTCACGGCCGGCGGCGTGGACGCGCCCCTCGTCCGGGCGCCCATCACCGCGGCGTTCCGGACCCCGCGGCAGGCCGAGGGGCTGCTGCGCGAGCTGCGCAGGCTGGGCGAGGCCGGGCAGCGGGTCGACCACGGCACCCTGTCCGGCGCGCGGCTGGCCGAGCACGTGCCGCTCGCGTCCGGGGCCCTGCAGGCGGGCGTGCGCATCGACGGGCAGCGGTACGTCGACCCGGGCCGCTTCGTCCACGCACTGGGCGAGGCCGTCATGGCCCGCGGCGCCACCGTCCACGCCCTCGAGGTGTCCGGGGTGCGCGGCGACGGCGGAAGGGTCACCGTGCGTTCCCCGCACGGCACGACCCTGTCCGCCGACGCGGTGGTGCTGGCCACCGGCGCGTGGCTGCCGCGGCTGGCCTCCCGGTGGGGGGTGCGCGTCCCGCTGCGGGCCGGGCGCGGCTACTCCTTCACCGTGCCGGTGGACCGGCCGGTGCCCGGCCCGATCTACCTGCCGGACGTGCGGGTGGCGTGCACGCCGTACCAGGGCGCGCTGCGCGTGGCGGGCACCATGGAGTTCCGCGACCCGGACGCGCCGCTCGTCCCGGCCCGGCTGGAGGCGATCATCGCCTCCGTCCGCCCGCTGCTGGAAGGCGTGCGCTGGGCGGAGCGCACCGACGAGTGGGTCGGCCCGCGGCCGGTCACCTCCGACGGGCGTCCGCTGATCGGCGCGGTACGCGAGCCGGGGATCTACGTGGCCGGCGGACACGGCATGTGGGGCCTGGCCCACGGCCCGGTCACGGGGCGGCTGCTGGCCGAACGAATCGTCACCGGCAAGCAGCCCGACGCCCTGCGCGAGTTCGATCCGCTGCGCTGAGAACCGGCGGTCCGCGACGGATCGCCTCCGGTCCCGGGACGGAGGCGATCCTTCAGAGCGCGCCCACGTACACCCACGCGCCCGCGTGCCGGGTGAAGCGGCTGTGCTCCTCCATCTCCCCCGCCCGGCCGCGCTCGGTGTAGCGGGCGCGGAAGCGGACGGTGCCCTCGGTGTGGAAGGCGCTCCCGCCGGTGACCTCCAGGATCTCCAGGCCCGTCCAGCGCAGCGCCCGGTCGAGGTCCACCGCGGGCGGGCGCGTCGACGGGTGCCAGGTGCGCAGGAGATACCCCGCGTCGCCGACGCTGAAGGCGCTGAACCGCGAGCGCATGAGCAGCTCCGCGGTGGGCGCGGCGGCCTCCCCCCGGTGCAGCCGCCCGCAGCAGTCCCGGTAGGGCGCGGGCAGCCCGCAGGGGCAGGGGGCGGCGGATCCGGAAGCGGCCCGGCGGGGCTGCGTGCTGCGTCGGGACATGTCTCCCATTGTGCCGTCCCCGGATCCGCCTTCCGCCTCTGGTCCGCAGCGGAGCGGGTTCACGGCGGCCGGGGTTCACGGTGACGCCTTGTCGGATGTATGACTAGATACGTATATTCAGTCATATATCCGAGAGGTGGCCCCATGACAGCCGAGTCCTCCGATCGCAGGCGGCGGACGCCGGAGCAGCGCCGGGCGCGGGCGGACCGGATCCTGGACGCGGCGGCGGAGCTGGTCGGCCGCTGGGGCTACGACAAGACGACCCTCGACGACGTCTCCCGGCACGCCCACGTCGCCAAGGGCACGATCTACCTGCACTGGAAGAGCCGGGAGGCCCTGTTCACCGCCCTGCTCCGCAGGGAGCGGGTGCTGATGCTGGAGGCCGTACGGCTGTGCACCGCCGGCCGGGCGGAGCCGGTGGGCGGCCTGGTCCGGCGGCTGGCGCTGGAGATGCTCCGGCGTCCGCTGCTCAAGGCGCTCCTGCTCGGCGACGGGGAGGTGCTCGGCGCCCTGCTGCGGCACAAGCGCACCAGCCCGGAGGCCGCCGAGGCGATGTCCACCGCGTTCGCCGCCTACCTCGGCGTCCTGAGGGAGCACGGGCTCGTCAGATCCGACCTGACCCCCGCCGAGCAGCAGAACGTGATGGCCACCGCCTTCTACGGGTTCTTCCACGCCCCCGCGCTGCCCGACCCGTTCCACCTGGACATGGAGCGGCGCGCCGACCTGCTCGCCGAGACGGTGCAGCGGACCCTGGGGTCCGGGCACCCCGTCACCCCCGAGAGCGCCGCGCAGGTGGCCGAGGCCACCGCACGCTACCTGGACCGGGCGCTGGAGATCGCCCGGAGAAAACTGGAGGAGAGCCTTTGAACACGCTCCCGCTCGACGGCCCCGGAGCCGACCTGGCGACGGTGGGCGGCAAGGGCGAGTCCCTGGCCCGCCTGGCCCGGGCCGGGCTGCCGGTGCCGCCCGGATTCCACGTCACCACCGCGGCCTACCGCGGCTTCGTGGCCCGGCACGGCCTGCGGGACGCGATCCTGTCGGGCGGGGCCGACGAGATCGCCGCGCTCTTCGCCTCCCACCGGGTCCCGGACGACATCGCCGGTGACGTCCGGGACGCCTACCGGAGGCTGTGCGGGGACCGCGGGGACGTCCCGGTCGCGGTCCGGTCGTCGGCGACCGCCGAGGACCTGCCCGGCATGTCCTTCGCCGGCCAGCAGGAGAGCTACCTCAACATCCGCGGCGCCGAGGAGCTGCTGGACGCGGTCAGGCGCTGCTGGGCGTCGCTCTGGACCGATCGGGCCGTCGCCTACCGCGAGCGCCACGGCATCCCCCGCGACCAGGTGGCCCTCGCCGTCGTCGTCCAGGAGCTCGTGCCCGCCGACGCGGCGGGCGTGCTGTTCACCGAGGACCGCGGCCGCCTGACCGTCAACGCGGCCTGGGGCCTGGGCGAGGCGGTCGTCGGCGGCCTGGTCACGCCCGACACGTTCACCGTCGACCGCGACCGCCGCACGGTCGTCGCGGAGACGGTCGCGTCCAAGACCGTCATGACCGTGCGCACGCCCGGCGGCACCCGCGAGGAGCCGGTCCCGCCCGGCCTGCGCGACCGGCCCGCCCTATCGGCGGCCCAGGCCCTGGAACTGGCCGGTCTCGGATTGCGCATCGAGGAGCTGTACGGCCATCCGGTGGACGTCGAGTGGGCGCTGCACGACGGGCGGCCGTACATCCTCCAGGCCAGGCCGATCACCGGGCGGCGCGAAGAGTGGAACGACTCCCTCAGGGGCGACTACCTGTGGACCAACGGCAACCTGGGCGAGGCGATCCCGAGCGTCATGACGCCGTGCACCTGGTCGGCCGTGCGGGCGTTCATGGCCGACGCGATGATCTTCTCCGAGCTCGGCGGCCATCCCCTGTGCGGGAACATCGGCGGCAGGTTCTACATGAATCTGAGCGTGACGGCCTCGCTCGCGGCGGCCCTGGGCATGGGCGGGCGCCTCCGGGCCGCCCAGGAGCCGGTCTTCGGCCGCATACCGGAAGGGCTCGCTCCCCCGCCGCTGCCGATGCCGCGCCGGCGGATCCTCAGGGAGGCGCTGCCGATCGTCCGCGGCCGCCTCGCCCTGCGGGGGTACGCCCGCAGGCTCCCGGAGTTCCTCGCGACCGCGGCCGCGCGCGCCGAGTCCCTGCGCGCCGAGATCGCCGCCGCCGAGGACCTGCCCGCGCTCTGGCGGGACCGGGTGGAGCCGTACTTCCGCGAGTGCAGCCGCATGCTGGCCGCCGCGGGCCGCCAGGACGCCGGTGCGCTCATCTTCCTCCGGAACAGGCTGGTGCGGCTGGTCGGGGAGGAGGACGCCAACGCGCTGACGTCCGGGATCCGGGTCGGCGGGGGGCGCCTGGAGAGTCTCGGGCCGCTGCTCGGCCTGGCCCGGCTCGGGCGCGGAGAGATCGACCGGGAGACCTTCGCCCGGCGGTACGGCCACCGCTGCCCGGACGAGTTCGAGCTCTCGGCGCCCCGGCCCGGAGAGGACCCGGAGTGGATCGGCAGGCTGCTCGCCGCCTCCGCGACCGACCCGGCGGAGCTCCTGGAACGCCAGGACGAGGTGGGCCGCGCCGCCTGGCGGAGGTTCCGGGAGCGCGCTCCGCGGCGGGCCGCGCGGCTGCGCCGGACGGTCGACCGGTGGGGGGCGATCGTCCAGGCCCGGGAGGAGGCCCGTTCGGAGACGATCCGCTCCTTCTGGGTGCTGCGCGACTTCGTCCTGCGGGCCGGGGAGCTGACCGGGCACGGCGACGATCTCTTCTTCCTGACGATCGACGAGATCCTGGACGTGCTGCGCGGCGGCCGGCGGCCGCTCTCCTCGGTCGCGGAGCGGCGGGCGGCCTACGAGCACTACCGGTCACTGCCGCCCTACCCCGGAGTCATCCGCGGGCGGTTCGACCCGGAGCGGTGGGCCGCCGATCCGGACCGCCGGGGTGACGTCTTCGACTCCCACGCGCCGCCGGCTCCCGCGTCGGAGACCGTCACCGGCTTCCCCGGCGCGGCCGGGGTGGTCGAGGGGACCGCCCGGGTGATCACCTCGATGGAGGAGGGCCACCGGCTCGGGCAGGGCGAGATCCTGGTGACGACCGTGACCAACGTGGGCTGGACACCGCTGTTCCCCCGGGCGGCGGCGGTCGTCACCGACGTCGGCGCGCCGCTCTCGCACGCCTCGATCGTCGCGCGCGAGCTGGGCATCCCCGCCGTCGTCGGCACCGGGGACGCCACCATGCGGGTACGCGACGGCGACCGGATCCGCGTCGACGGAGGACGCGGCAGCGTCGAGGTGATCGCCCCGGCCGAGGCCCCCGGCCCGTACGGGGTCAGCGCTTGACGGCCCGCAGGACGACGAACTTCGGGTCGCTCGCGACGACCTCGCAGTTGCCGAAGAGCCGGCGCAGCTTCGCGTGGTATCCCAGGTGCCGGTTGCCGACGACCCACAGCTCGCCCCCGCGGCGCAGGGCGGCGCGCGACCCGGTGAACATGCGCCACGCCGTGGCGTCGGTCGTCGCCCGGTGGCTGTGGAACGGCGGGTTGTTCAGGACCAGGTCGACCGTCCGGGCCGGCACGCCGGACAACCCGTCGCCCACCCGGAACTCCGCCCTGCGCCCCGGCCCGGCCTCCGCACCGGCGCCCGGCGCGGTGTTCGCCAGGAACGTGGCCTCCGCCGAGGCCACCGCCTGGTAGGACTCGTCGACGAACAGCACCTCGGCCTCGGGGTTGTCCAGCGCCGCGGCCGTGCCGACCACCCCGTTGCCGCAGCCCAGGTCCACGACACGCTTGGGGCCCCGGCGCCGGGGAAGGTGCCGGAGCAGGAACCGGGTGCCGATGTCGAGGCGGTCGGCGCAGAAGACGCCCGCGTGGTTGACGGCGGTCAGGCCCGAGGCCGGTCCGACCCCGCCGGGCAGCTCGTAGCTCTTCGGCCAGGGGCTGGCGGTCCGGGGCAGGGCGGGGTCGGGCGCGCAGAGGATGAGCCGCGCCTTGCGCACCGCCAGCGACGTCCTGGTCGGGCCGAGGATCCGCTCGAACAGCCGCAGCGTCGAGGTGTGGATCTCGGTGACCATCCCCGTGCCGACCACGACGGTGCCGGCGTGCACGCGGGGCGCGAGCCGGTGCAGCTGGTCCTCCAGGAGCGCCAGGCTCCTGGGCACCCGGACCAGCAGCACGTCGATCCGGTCCGGCGGGGCGTCCCTGGTCGACAGCAGCCGCACCCGGTCCGGGCCGATCCCGTTGCGCTCCAGGTTGGCCCGGGTCGCCTCCTGGGTGAGGAACGAGTCGGTGATCTGCACGGGGCGGTGGACGGCGAGCGCGGTGGTCAGCGCGCCCCACCGGTCGCCCGCCACGACCACGGTGCCCGACAGGTCCACCGGCCCTCCGCCGGTCACGCCGCCGGCTCCCCCGGCGGCCTCACCGGCGGTGCCGTCGAGGTGCCGCAGGAGGTACTCGTCGGCGGCGTCCCAGGCGCGGAGCAGGTCGCGGGGGTCTTCGGGGAAGCGGGCGAGGGCGAGCTCGCCCCGCGGAGTCGTCAGGCGGTTCATCGCGCCCCAGGCTAGCCGTACCGGCGCGGCGGGGACGTCAGGGGAGGCGGCCGACGTGGGCCAGGGCCTGCTTCAGCAGGACGTCCTGCCCGCCGGACATCTCCTGCAGCACCGACGGCGACGAGGCCTCCTGCGGCGTGAACCAGGCGAAGTCGAGGGCGTCCTGCCGGGGGCTGCAGTCCCCGGCGACCGGGACGACGTAGGCCAGGGAGACCGCGTGCTGCCGGGGATCGTGGTACGGCGTGACGCCCGGCGTCGGGAAGTACTCGGCGATGGTGAACGGCTGCGGGGAGGCCGGGACGCGGGGCAGCGCCACCGGGCCGAGGTCCTTCTCCAGGTGGCGCAGGAGCGCGTCGCGGACGCGCTCGTGGTGGAGCACGCGTCCGGACACCAGGGCGCGGCTGACCGTCCCGTCCGATCCGATGCGCAGCAGCAGCCCGACGTGCGTGACCGTCCCCGTATCGTCGACCCGCACCGGTACGGCGTCGACGTAGAGGATCGGCATCCGCGCGCGTGCCGCCTCCAGCTCGTCGGGAGAGAGCCAACCGGACGCGGTTTCGGTCATTTCGGTCATTGGTCGATCGTACTTCGCGACGGGCCCCGCGGGCACGGCCAGTCCCGAAGTGCGGCTCGACCGGATGCGGACATCGGGCATCATGGACAGGTGGCTCGGGTGGCAGGCGAGGGTTCCGGCAGCGTGCTCGGCGGTGTGCCCGGCGCGCCGCCCGGCCGGCCGGGCGCGGACCCCGGCCGCCGGTTCCGGATGCTGGCCGATCTCGTCTCGGACGGCGAGGTCGTGGTCCTGAGCGGGGCCGGGCTGTCGACCGAGTCCGGCATCCCGGACTACCGGGGGGAGACCGGCCGCGTGCGGCGGGCCGAGCCGATGACCTACCAGGCGTTCACCGGCAGCGCGGCGGCCCGCAGGCGCTACTGGGCGCGCAGCCACCTGGGCTGGCGGCACATCGCCCGCGCCGCCCCCAACGCCGGTCACCGCGCGGTCGCCGAGCTGCAGCGCCGCGGGCTGGTCGCCGGGGTCATCACCCAGAACGTCGACGGCCTGCACCAGGCCGCCGGCGCCCGGGACGTGATCGAGCTGCACGGCGGCCTCGACCGCGTCCGCTGCCTGTCCTGCGGCGAGCGCACCCCCCGCGAGCTGCTCGACCGGCGCCTGCACGCGGCCAATCCGGGCTGGGACGCCCGGGCCGAGGCGGTCAACCCCGACGGCGACGCCGTCCTCGCCGACGACCGGGTCGACTCCTTCCGGGTCGTGGACTGCCTCGGCTGCGGCGGCCTGCTCAAGCCCGATGTGATCTTCTTCGGGGAGAACGTGCCGCGTGCCCGGGTCCAGGAGTGCTACGCGCTGACCGAGCGGGCCGGCCTCCTGCTGGTCCTCGGGTCCTCGCTGACGGTGATGTCCGGCTACCGGTTCGTCCGCCGCGCCGCCGAGCACGCCGTACCCGTCGTGATCGTCAACCGGGGGCCGACCCGGGGCGACGCCGACGCGCTCCTGCGCTTCGACGCCCCGCTCGGTCCGGCCCTCACCGCGCTCCTGTCGGAGCTCGACCCCGAACCGTGACGCCCGGCCCGATCCGGTGACATCGGCGGGCCCGAACCATGGCACTCGGCCCGATCCGGTGACATCGGCGGGCCCGAACCATGGCACTCGGCCCGATCCGGCGGCGTCCGCGGACCCGCGCCGCGGCCCCGGGCCGGTGACGCCGGCACGCCGTGTCCGGCCCGGCGGCTCTCCGGGCGCCCGACCGCGCCGGGGTCCGTCCGGCCGCCGATCGTAGAATGGCAGGGCAGGCCATGGACCGGGCGGATACCGGCTCCACCCCCCGCCGGGACCGTCCGCGAACGGCCGGCCGCCATGCGCGACGAACCGGGGAGGAGGCCGACCGACATGTTCACCGGCCGATCCACCGCCCGCGGGCTTCCGCCGGCCTCCCTGTCCGCGGCGGCGGGAGTCTGCGCCCTGGCCCTGCTCGCCGCCTGCGGCGGCGACGCCCCGGAGGCGACCCCCGGCGCCGGGACGAGCGCTCCCGCGCCCGCCCCGAGCGTTCAGCCGACGACCGACTTCAACGACGCCGACGTGGCATTCGCCCGGATGATGATCCCGCTCGACGAGCAGGCCGTGGAGATGGCCCGGCTCGCCGCGGCCCGTGCCTCCGACCCGGGGCTCGCGGAGCTCGCGGCGGAGGCCGCCCGCGTCCGGAGCTCGGAGATCGCCGCCATGACCGGCTGGCTGGCGGCCTGGGGCAAGGCCGCCTCCGGGGAGGGTCCCGGGCAGGACGTACCCGGCCTGGCGACCGGGGCCGAGATGGCCGGACTGCGGCGGGCCGAGGGGGCGGAGTTCGACCGGAGGTTCGCCGAGCTGATGATCGGCCAGCACCGGGGCGCGGTCGAGATGGCCGCCGCCGAACGGGCGGAGGGCCTCAACCCCGCGGCCCGCCGGCTCGCCGAGACCGTCGGAACCTCCCGGCAGGCCGAGAGCGAGCGGCTGGAGAAGATCCTCGGCGGCGGCTGAGCCGCGCCCCCGCGGCGCCCCTGCCCGAGCCGTGGGCCACTCCCCCAGCGGGGCCCGGCCGGCGGGGCCCGGGCCACTCCGCCTCCGGGCGAGGTGCGGGCCGCGCCCCCTCCCCGGCCGGACCCGATGCCTGCGCACGGGGCACGGATCAGAGCTTCCGGACGATCTCGCAGCCGACCGGGGCGGGGTCGATCTCGTCCATGACGACCTCGTCGCCGCCGCCCCCGCCGCAGTCCAGCGCGGTCTCCCTGTCCAGGTCCTTGGCGAGGAGCCGGTCGGGACCGCCCTCGCCGTACAGCTGGTCGCCGGGACCCGAGACGCCGTCGATCGTGTTCCTGCCCGAGTTGCCGACCAGGATGTCACCGCCGTGCGGGGTGCCCACGATGTTCTCCACGTCGCTGCGGATGTCGTCGGAGTCGATGTTGCGGCCGTCGTCGGCGTTGTTGTCCAGGCTGACCCGCACCGACAGGTCGCTGCCCCGGTAGGAGACGGTGTCCGTCCCGGTGCCGCCGATGAAGGTGATCGACCGGGGCCTCGCCGACTTCGTGCCGGCCAGGAAGCCGTCCTGGCCGTCCCCTCCGTCGACGGTGCCGTTGATCGGGGCGCCGACGCTGAGGCTGTCGTTCAGATCCCCCATCGTCGCGGTGAACTCCGTGACGGCGGTCCCGCAGGCCACCGCCCTGGGGGTGAGCTGACGGCAGCCGGGCCCGCTCGCGAGCGGCGCGGTGTCGAAGACGGCGATCTCGCCGTTGAAGAGGCTGATGCCGGCGCTGCTGCTCGCGCCCGGGGCCGCGACGTAGACGAGCTTCGTCCCCTGCAGCGAGACGGTCCCCCCGGCGGCGGCCTGGGCCTGGCCGGTGTTCGGCAGGCCCGCGATCGCGAGGGCCGACAGCCCCGTCAGCGCGGCGGCTCGCAGGGAGGTCTTCCTGAGTCCCATGGTCTCTTCCTTCTCTTGCTCTCTTGTTCGTGCCGTTGACGCCCTGCAGTACCGCGCCGGACCGGCGGGCGGTTCCGCACTGTGCAGAAGGACGCGGAAGCGAGGATGACTCATGTCCCACCATGGGCGAAGCCGATGGAGGGATGGCGTCGACCATGGACGAGACCGGCCGGGCGCTCGCCCGGCGTTTCCGCGCGGGGGACGAGACCGCGCTGGCGGAGCTGTACACCGTGCACTCGGCACGGCTGCACGCCACCGCCCTGCGCCTGCTCGGCGACCCGGACCTGGCCGCCGAGGCGGTCCAGCGGGCGCTCGTCCGGGCCTGGCGGGCGGCTCCGGGGTTCGACGAGGAGCGCGAGCCGCTGCCCTGGCTGTACGCGATCGTCCGCCGTACCGCCCGCGACGTCCACCGGGACGCGCGCCGGGCCGCCGGCGGGCAGGTCGCCCTCGACGAGGCCGCGCACCTGGCCGCCGAGCCGCCCTGCCTGGAGCGGGAGTGGCTCGGCCTCCAGGTGCGGCGGGCCCTCACCCTGCTCCACCCGGACGAACGCGGGGTCCTGCGCATGGCCTACTACGACGGCATGACGCAGGCGGAGATCGCTCTGGAACTGGGCCTGCCGCTGGGCACGGTCAAGAGCCGCACCGCTCGCGCGCTGCGCCGGATCGCCGGTCTCCTGCACCACGTCGGCGGACCCCGGGCCGCCGCCCGGCCGCTCGGCACCGAGTGAGGCGTCCCGTCCCGCGCCGCGGTCGGCGGTGCTCCTGCGGAGCGCATCTCCACGGGGCACCGCCGTACGGCCCGCCCGGGCCCGGTGCCGTGTGTCCTCCGTCACCCTCAGGTTCCGCCGTAGACCGCCGATGCGGACACGGTGACCCTCAGTTCCGTGATGGACGATGCCCCGACCGCGCGGGTGGGCCGCGCGCCCCTGCTCGCGGCCGTGATCGTCCCGGTGATCACAGCATTGATCTTCCTGGGCGCCGACCGCATGCTCGGCCAGGTTCCGGCGTTCCTTCCGGCCTTCCTCGCACTGGTGTGGGGAAGCGACCTGCTCACCGCGTTCCTGCTGATCACCCAGTTCCTGGCGGGCGGCGACCGCCGGCTGCTGGCCCTGTCGTGCGCCTACCTGTGGTCGGCCGCCGTCATCGTGCCGCACGCACTGGTGTTCTCCGGCCTGTTCGCGCCCCAGGGACTGCTGGGCGCGACGCCGAGCAGCGCGCCGTGGCTGTGGACCGCCTGGCACACCGGCTTCCCCCTGCTGATCGGACTGGCGCTGGGGCCGTGGCCGCGCCGGCTGGAGGCCGCCCCGGCCCCTGCCGGGCGCCGGTGGCCGCTGGTCGCGCTCGCGTCCGGATCCATGGCGGCCGGGGCCGCCGTGGTCGCCTGGCTGGTGACGGCCCAGGCCGAGCACGTTCCCGTGATCATGGTCAACGGGGACTACCGCGTGCTGACCGAGCGGTTCGGAGCGGCCATCATCGCGGCGAACGCGGTCGGCCTGCTGCTGGCGGTCAGCCGTTTCCGGAGCGCCGTACGCGGCCTGGAGGCCTGGGCGGTGATCGCGGTGATCGCCTCCTGCGGGGACGTGCTGCTGACCCTGTTCGCCGGGGCGCGCTTCACCTTCGGTTGGTACGGCGCCCGGCTGCTGGCCCTGATCGCCGCCCTGGTGGTGTTCGCCGCGCTGATGCACCAGGTCACCGCCCTGTACCGGCGGGTGCGGCGGCACGCCGACGAGCTGGCCGCGCGCAACGCGCAGCTGCGGCAGGCCAACGCGCTGCGCGACCACCTCGTCGCGGTGGTCTCCCACGAGCTGCGCTCCCCGCTGACCGCGGTGCGCGGCTTCCTGGAGATCATCGAGGACCATCCCGGACTGGGCCCCGAACGCACCGGCCAGATGATCGCGCGCTCGCAGACCCTGCTGACCCGGCTGACCATGCTCACCGAGGACCTGCTGACCGTGCCGAGCCTCGAGGCGGGCGGGCTGCGGGTCGAGCCGCAACCGGTGGACCTGCGCCAGGCCATGGCCGAGTGCGCCGCCCTGTTCCCGGAGGCGTCGATCACCGTCGACTGCCCGGCCGGGCCGCCGGTGCTCGCCGACCCGCTCCGCCTGCAGCAGATCATCGGCAACTACGTGCGCAACGCGCTCAAGTACGGCGCGCCGCCGGTGCTCCTGCAGGCGCGCTTCGGCTCCGGAACGGTGGACATCCGTGTCCGCGACCACGGCACGGGCGTGCCGGAGAGGTTCGTCCCCCGGCTGTTCGAACGCTTCAGCCGGGCCGACGACCAGCGCACCCGCGGCATCGCCGGCACGGGCCTGGGGCTGTCGATCGTGGCCTCCCTCGCCGAGGCGCACGGCGGCCGGGCCTGGTACGACCCCGGCAGCGGCCCCGGCGCCTGCTTCGTGGTCACCCTGCCCCTGGCCGTCCAGGACCCCGCGCCGGCGGCGGCTTCACGCCATGAGCAGCCGGAGGCCGAGACCCGCTTCACGCCATGAGCAGCCGGAGGCCGAGATCCGCCGCGTCGAGGGCGGCGAGGTCGCCGTTGCGCTCGGCCCACCGGCCGGAGCCGAGGTCGTCGCCGAGGTTCCGCACCGCCCGCCGTTCGGCCTCCGGCCCGACCTTTGCCCACACCGACATCGCACGGCGCACGTGATCCTCCAGATACGCCGCCGGTCGGCGCCAGTACGCCTCGAACAGGCCGTCGGCGCAGTCCCACGGGACGGGCACCGGTTCGACGCGGGCGTCGATCGCGCCGGCCATCGCGGCGAGCGGGGGAAATCCCGCGAGGACGGTGGCGAACTCGGGCAGGTAGTCGCGGGTGAGCCAGAAGCGGTCCTGCCAGCCGGGCTCGTCGGTGTCGAACGTGAGCACCACCACGCGGCGGGCCACGCGCCGCATCTCACGCAGCCCCGCCATCGGGTCCCTCCAGTGGTGGACGGTGGAGACCGCCATCGCCGCGTCGAAGCACCGGTCCCCGAACGGCAGGCTCTCCGCTGCGGCGGCCACGCACGGCGCCGAGCCGGCGGGCCGCTGCCCCCGCATGACCGCCGACGGCTCCACCGCGGTCACGTCGCGATCGGCAGGCTCGTAGGAGCCGGTACCGGCCCCGACGTTCAGCACCGTCCGCGCGTCCCCGAGCGCGTCCCAGATCTGCGCGGCGATCCGCGGCTCGGTACGCCGTGTCGCGGTGTAGGCGCCGCCGATCGCGTCGTACAGCCGTGCGCCGGGCACCTCCGGTCGCTCCTCCGGTGTCACCTTCAGTCCCTTCGCCCGTGCCCCGAGTTCTCTCCTCGGCGTCGCCCCTCAGGGCCTTCCCCCGAGCAGCGCCGCGACCAGCACGGCCGGATCGGCGCCCGCGGGCCAGTCGCTGACCTGCCCGTCACCCACCTCGATCACTCGCCAGGCGCCGTCGGCCCGCCGTACCAGGTCGGTCGTGACGAACCGGACCCCCAGCTCCCGGACCGCCGCCCGCACCGCACCCAGGTCGCCGGGCCCGGCCGCCGCACCGTCCGGCTCGTCCGGATGGGGGCCGACGAACACCGGCTCCCCGTCGAGCCACCACACGCGCACCTGGGGACCCTGGAACTCCTCGAACCGGCGCACGACCAGCCCGCCCGCCAGGTCGTCGCCCTGCAGCTCCAGGAACCTGGCCGCCACCCGCTCCAGCGCAGCCGGGTCGGGGGCGTAGCACGCCTCCAGCCACTCGTGCTTGCGCGACTTGACGTAGTCCTTCACCACGAATCCGCCCGGTCCGAGGCCCGCCGTCAGCCGGGTCAGGAGCTCGCCCGGCGGCGGCGCCCCGCCCGGCTCCAGCGGCAGCACGACGGTCTCCGGCGTCAGCCCCCCGAAGCAGCCGATCCACCCGGGCAGCTCGTGGCCCGACCGGTAGGCGCGGGCGCCGGTGAGCAGCCGGCAGCCCCGCGCGAGCAGCGCCTCCTCCAGTTCGGCGTACCGCTCGGCCCGCAGCATCCAGCCCCGGTACCAGACCGGTCCGAACCCGACGGGCACCCGCGACACGGCCTCCCCGGCCCGGCCCGCCGCCACCGCGTCGTGGTCCACCAGCGCCAGCGGAGCGTCCGCCTCCCGCACGGCCCGTGCCTCCCGCTCGAAGTGCGGGTCGGCCCGCCGGGGCCGGAGCGGATCGGAGCAGAGCAGGAATCCCACGGTCATGACATGCAGGGTAAAGGCATTCCGTATAGGACGCATAGCAGACTAAATGTGTCAGATAGTACACATCATATAAAAAGCCATTAATATGACAAAGAGGGCTCAATGCGATAGAAACGACCCCCGTCACCCCCGCAGGCGGAGTCTCCGGACAGCGCCACCGGGGTCTGTCACATCCTTCACGTCGAGATCCGCCCGAGCCCTCGATGCCGCGATCCACAGTTCGCGGCGGGCTCACCCGAGCCGGAGAGGCCACCCATGGACGCTCGTCGCATCTCTGCGGGCGCACCCCGCGCCTTCCGTTTTGTTAGCGCTCACAATGGCGTGGGCACGCGTCCCGCCGCCGCCCCGGAGAGCCTCCCGAGCCGCGACGGTGATTCCCGACGTGACGGAGAGATCCCACGACCAACACCGAAAGGCTGGATAGTGACCTTGTCCACCGCTGCACGCCGAGCGTGCATCGCCGCATTCGCCCTGACGGCCCTCGCCGGCGGCACGCTCGCCGGAGTCCCCGCCTCGGCGGCGGCGGCCCCGGCCTCCGGGTCCTACGCCCTGGTCAACGCCGCCAGCGGCCTGTGCCTCGACGTCAAGGCCAAGAGCACCGCCGACGGCGCCCAGCTCGTCCAGTACGCCTGCAACGGCGGCGCCAACCAGACCTGGGCCCTGACCGACGTCACCGGCGGTCGGCGCCTGACCGCCGCCCACAGCGGCAAATGCGCCACCATCACCGGCGACAGCACCTCCGCCGGTAAAGCCGCCATTCAGCAGACCTGCAAGGCAAGCGCTTTCCACAACTGGCGGCTCGACCAGGTCTCCGGTAGCACCTACCGCGTCGTCAACCTCGGCAGCGCCAAGTGCCTCAACGTCAAGGACGCCTCCACCGCCGGCGGCGCCGCCGTCCAGCAGAACTCCTGCGACGGCTCCGCCGGCAAGCGCTGGACGCTGAAGCCCGCCGGCGGCGCCCCCGCGCCGGCCCCCACCGCGACCGCCAAGCCCACCGCCGAGCCGACGGCCGTCCCCACCGCCAAGCCGACCGCGACGCCCACGACCGCCCCGGCCGCGACGCCGCTGCCCGGCTGGCCCACCGCCAAGGGGCAGCAGCCGGTCACCGCCACCATCCCCGTCAGCGGTCCCTACGACGGCGGCATGAAGCGCTTCTACGGCTCCGGCAAGCTCGGCGGTGACGGCCAGAACGAGGGCCAGGACCCGATCTTCAAGCTCGCCGACGGCGCCGTCCTGCAGAACGTGATCATCGGTTCGCCCGGCGCCGACGGCATCCACTGCACAGGCACCTGCACGCTCAAGAACGTCTGGTGGGAGGACATCGGCGAGGACGCCGCCACCTTCAAGGGCACCAGCGCCTCCCAGACGATGACCATCGACGGCGGCGGCGCCAGGGCCGGCTCCGACAAGGTCTTCCAGCACAACGGTCCCGGCACCATGGTGCTGAAGAACCTGCGGGTGGAGAACTTCGGCAAGCTCTACCGCTCCTGCGGCAACTGCTCCAAGCAGTACGCCCGGCACGTGGTGGTCTCCAACGTGCAGGTGACCGCCCCGGCCAAGTCGCTCGTCGGGATCAACCCCAACTACGGCGACACCGCGAAGCTGTCGGCGATCACCATCGTCGGCGACTCCGGCAGGAAGATCGCGGTCTGCGACCGGTACAAGGGCGTCACCAGCGGTGAGCCCGGCAGGACCGGCACCGGCCCCGACGGCGTGAGCTGCCTGTACTCCGCCTCCGACATCACCTACAAGTAGGCCCTTCCGCGGGATCCGCTCGGGGGTAGAGCGCGGCGAGGGTGTGCGCGGTCTCGGCCATCCGGTGGCGGAGGCCGACCGGCTCCAGGACCTCGACCTCGGCGCCGAGTTTGAGGAACTCGGTCCGCGCGTGCGTCAGCGACTCGATGGGCACGGTGGCGGTGACCCAGCCGAGGCCGTCGGGTTCGCCGGCCGTCTCGGCCACGGCGCCGACCACGGCCGAACTCATCAGGTCGGAGAGGCGTTCCCGCCCTTCCGGCGAGATCCGGACCATCGCATGGCCCTGGAACAGCCGGGACCGGAAGTCCGCCAGGTGCGCGCTCCAGTGGCCGGCCAGGTCGAAGTCCTCGGGGCGTTCGAAGGTCTCGTCCGTCACCTCCAGCTCGAGCACCTGGTTGACCCGGTAGGTCCGCAGCGCGCCGTCGCACCGGGCCACGAGGTACCACCTCCCGGCCTTGAGGACCAGCCCGTACGGCTCCAGCACCCTGGTGACCTCGCACGGCTCGGCCCATCGCCGGTAGAGCACGCGGATGACCCGCCTGTCCCAGACGGCGCCCGCCACCTCGGGCAGATGCGGTACCCGGTCGCCGTCGTGGTACCAGCCGGGCGCGTCCAGGTGGAAGTGCTCCCGGATGCGCCGGGCCGCCTCCCGCAGGCCGGGCGGGAGCGCGGCCTCGATCTTGAGTTCGGCCGCGGCGGCCAGCGCGCCGAGGCCGAGTTCGGCGGCCGGTCCGGGCATCCCGGCCAGGAACACGGCCTGGGCCTCCTGCGCGGTCAGCCCGGTCAGGCGGGTCCGGAACCCGTCGAGGAGCCGGTAGCCGCCCCGGTGCCCGGCCTCGCCGTACAGGGGGATCCCCGCGCCGTGCAGCGACTCGACGTCGCGGTAGATCGTGCGGACGCTGACCTCCAGTTCGTCGGCGAGCTGCCGGGCGGTCAGCAGGCCGCGCGACTGGAGCAGCAGGAGGATGGAGAGAAGGCGGGAGGCGCGCACACCACTGACATTACGTGTCAGGGGAGAGGCCGTACGGTCCGGCCATGGTGTTCATCGAGAAGAACATGCGGCCGCTGGACCCGATCTCCGCCGGCGGCCGCCCCTACAAGCGCTACCACGTCGACACGCCCGACCGGCCGATCGAGCCGGAGGTCGAGAAGGCGGCCTACGAATATCTGCCGGCGCTCGTCCCCGCCCCCGCCGACGACTCCCCGGCCGGCTGGACCGTCCTCCACCGGGGCGGGGACACCGGCGCCTACCTGCTCGTCTACACCTGGGCCTGGGACAACGTGGTGGAGGTGCACACCGCCGCGGCCGGCCAGCCCGCCGTCGGGTGCCCCGACGAGGACCCCTCGAACTTCGTGCCCGAGACACGGCGCTGGGCCGGGTGCGTGTGGGAACTGCCCGCCCTGGAGTACGAGCGGGCCGCATGGGTCCGGCACATGTTCGCCGGAGACGCCCCGGACCTCGGCGGCTACCTCGCCGACACGCGC
The DNA here is from genome assembly GCA_014647935.1 of Planomonospora parontospora. Lineage (GTDB taxonomy): Bacteria > Actinomycetota > Actinomycetes > Streptosporangiales > Streptosporangiaceae > Planomonospora > Planomonospora parontospora. The sequence goes on along the minus strand of BMQD01000016.1, from coordinate 149,386 downwards.
CCGGAAGGCCCGGTGGGACGGTGAACGACTTCAACCGCAGGCTGCTGAAGCGCGGCGTCGGGAGCGACGACTGGGAGGAGTTCCCCGGCCGGAGCGTCGCGCACGGCTTCGCCGGCCCGGACAGGGGCGGTCGGGGAGCCGCGGTGGGCCGGGTGCCCGGCCGGTTCCGGCAGGGCACCCGCCGGACCTGATGCGGCCGGCGCTGGATCGCGGCCGGCACTGGATCGCGGGCGGTGCGACGATCTACGCTCACTCCCGCACAGAGCGCGGCCGGCGCGCGTTCCCGGGCGAGGGGCGGGATCGCGGTGGTCCGGGCGCCGCGCGACAGCCGCGATCCCAGGAGCGCCCCATGCCGCGCCGAACCCCCGAGCCCGTCGGTGACCGGGACGCCCTGCTCCGCTCCGGCCCGTTCCACCTCGCCCTGCGGGCCTGCATCCGGGAGAGCGGGCTCTCGCTCGACCGGATCCGGGCCCGTCTCGCCCAGCGCGGGCTGACCGTCGCGCTGTCCACGTTGAGCGACTGGCAGCGGGGGCACCGGCGTCCCGGCGGCGAGCGGTCCCTGGAGGTGATCGCGGCCCTGGAGCACGTGCTCGGCGTCCCCGAACGGGCGCTGGCCGAACTGCTGCGGCCCGGCCCCGAACCGGACCGGCGGCCCGGGACGCCCGGTGAGCCGCCCGGTCCGCTCCCCGGGCCGCGCGAGCAGGACCTGACCGTCCTCAGCCGACACCAGACGGTGACCATCGACGCCGCGGGGCGTCGCACCTCGGTGTGGACGCGCACCCTGATCAGGGCCCGCCGGCGCGGGGTGGACCGCTACGTGGACCGCTCCCCCGCCGCTCCGGGCGCGGACCCCCGGACGTGCGAGATCCTCGCGCTGGAGAACTGCCGCCTGGGCGAGGTCCGGCGGCAGGGACCGGCACCGGCCGCGGAACTCCTGTTCGACCAGGTGCTCCGCCGCGGGGAGAGCTGGGCCTTCGCGTGGGAGGTCCGCGATCGCCCGCCCGCCCCCTGCACCGGTCACGAGTACGGCGTGCACCGGCCGGTGGGGCAGCTCCTGGTCGAGGTGCGGTTCGATCCGCTGGCGCCGCCCGAGCAGTGCCACTCCTACACCCGCCGCCTCCCGGGCGGCGAGCCGTGCCACGCCGGAGCGCTGGTGCCGAACGCGCACGGCACCGTGCACCTGACGGCCGTCGACCTGTCCTCGGGGGCGGTGGGCATCTCCTGGCGCTGGCCGTCCCGCTGAAAATCCTCACCTGACCCGAAATTTCGCACCTTGACCGGTCATGGTCACGGGGATACGTTCACCTCGAATTAATAGGAAAGCTTCTTATTAATTCATTCCCCCCATGCAGGCAGGAGAGGTGAAGCCGTGCGCAACAGACTCACTTTGAAACTCTTAGCCATGATCGCGGCCATGGCGCTCCCCTTCGGCGCCGCCGTCACCATGGCCCCCGGCGCGTACGGCGCCGCCGCCGTGCCGATCCGGGTCAACTCGGGCGGCGCGGCCGTCACCGACGGCTCGGGCGTGCAATGGTCCGCCGACAAGGCCTACACCGGCGGCGACTGGGGCTACCAGACGAGCTACGGGACCAACACGACCGGCAGCCCGATCGCCGGCACCACCGACGACTCCCTCTACCAGAGCTACAACACCTTCAACGGCTGGAGCGGCTACCGCTTCGACGTGCCCGACGGCACCTACCAGGTGACGCTGAAGATGGTGGAGGACTGGGCCAACGGCGCCGGCCAGCGCAGGTTCGACGTCCGCGCCGAGGGCGCCGGCGTGCTGACCGCCTTCGACATCTTCGCCGCCTGCGGCCGGCTGACCGCCTGCGACAAGTCCTTCCCGGTGACGGTCACCGACGGCGCCCTCGACGTGCAGTTCAACATGAACGGCGGAGCCAACTACGCGACCGTCTCGGCGATCTCGGTGACCGCCGGGTCCGGCGGCGACACCCCGCCGACCGCCCCCGGTGACCTGCGCTCCACCGCGGCCTCCGCGACCAGCGTCTCCCTGGCGTGGGAGGCCTCCACCGACGATGCCGGCGTCACCGGTTACGAGGTCTACCGCGGCGGCACCCTCGTGGCCACCGTCACCGGCACCGGCCACACCGACACCGGCCTGACCCCCAGGACCGAGTACGCCTACACGGTCAAGGCCCGCGACACCGCCGGCCAGCGCTCCGCCGCCAGCAACGAGATCAAGGTCACCACCGCGGACGACGGCGGCGACACCGAGAAGCCGAGCGTCCCGGGCAACCTGCGAGCCGGCACCGTCACCGCCGACACCGTCGCACTGGCCTGGAACGCCTCCACTGACAACGTCAAGGTCACCGGTTACGAGGTCTACCGCGGCGGCACCCTCGTGGCCACCGTCACCGGCACCGGCCACACCGACACCGGCCTGACCCCGAAGACCGAGTACGCCTACACGGTCAAGGCCCGCGACGCCGCCGGCAACCGCTCCGCCGCCAGCAACGAGATCAAGGTCACCACCGCGGAGCGCGGCACCGGCGGGAACAAGCTGCTGGGCTACTTCACGAACTGGGGCGTCTACGGCCGCAACTACCATGTGAAGAACATCGTGACCAGCGGCTCGGCATCCAAACTGACCCACATCAACTACGCCTTCGGCAACGTCCAGGGCGGCCGGTGCACCATCGGCGACGGCTTCGCCGACTACGAGAAGGCCTACACCGCCGGCCAGAGCGTCGACGGCGTCGCCGACACCTGGGACCAGCCGCTGCGCGGCAACTTCAACCAGCTCCGCAAGCTGAAGAAGGCCCACCCGAACATCAAGATCCTGTACTCCTTCGGCGGCTGGACCTGGTCCGGCGGGTTCGGCCAGGCCGCGGCCAACCCGGCCGCGTTCGCCAAGTCCTGCCACGACCTGGTCGAGGACCCGCGCTGGGCCGACGTGTTCGACGGCATCGACATCGACTGGGAGTACCCCAACGCCTGCGGCCTGACCTGCGACACCAGCGGCCCGGCCGCGCTCAGGAACCTGATGGCGGCGCTGCGCGCCGAATTCGGCTCCGGCAGCCTGGTCACCGCCGCCATCACCGCCGACGGCACCTCCGGCGGCAAGATCGACGCGGCCGACTACGCCGGCGCCGCCCAGTACGTCGACTGGTACAACGTCATGACCTACGACTTCTTCGGCGCCTGGGCCGCTCAGGGCCCGACCGCGCCGCACTCCCCGCTGACCACCTACGACGGCATCCCGATCACCGGCTTCGACAGCGACACCGCCGTACAGAAGCTGAAGAGCAAGGGCGTCCCGGCGAGCAAGCTCCTGCTGGGCATCGGCTTCTACGGCCGCGGCTGGACCGGCGTGACCCAGGCCGCCCCCGGCGGCACCGCGACCGGTCCCGCCCCCGGCACCTACGAGCAGGGCATCGAGGACTACAAGGTCCTCAAGACCAGGTGCCCGGCCACCGGCACGATCGCCGGCACCGCTTACGCCCACTGCGGCAACCAGTGGTGGAGCTACGACACCCCGGCCACCATCGGGGGGAAGATGGGCTACTCCAAGAACCAGGGCCTGGGCGGCGCGTTCTTCTGGGAGCTGAGCGGTGACACCGCCGGCGGCGAGCTGATCAACGCGATGAAGACCGGTCTCGGATAGGCAGGGCATCGTCCGTCACGCCGGTCACCGTCCCCGTCGATGGGGACGGTGGCCGGCCCGTTCTCCCCGAACGCGCCGGCCCCGCGAACCCCGCCCGCGCCGTACCGGTCCGGCGCGGTCGCCGTCAGCGGCGTGCCGGACGGCGCCCTTGTCCCGGGCCGGCCTGCCACCCAGGGCAAGCCGCTTGCAATCCTGCCTACAACGCTTGCAGTCCCGCCTTCAAGCCGGGTGAAAGCGGTCCGTCGCACGCTGTGCCCAGTCGCAGACGGAAAGGATTCACCATGAACACCGCTCGCGCCCTGGCCGGATTCTCCATCGCCGGCGCCATGGTTCTGGCCCCCGCCGCCGCTCACGCCACCGCCGGTCCCGCCACGGGCACGTCGGACGCGCGCGCCGCGCAGGCCGCCGCCCCCACCCAGTGGGGTCCCCACCACGCCGCCGGCCGCAGGGCCAGGGCGGCCGGCTCGCTGACGGCCACCGCGAAGGACGATCCCGGCAAGCCCGCCGGCCGCGTCACGGTCACCGGCAGCGTCACCGACCTGACCGCCGGCTCCTCTACCTGCGGCTGGGCCGTCTTCCGCGTCTCCACCGCGGACGCGACCGGCGGGGTGACCCTCAAGCAGCGCAGCTACCGCACCTGCACCCACGGCAAGCCGCTGAAGTTCGCGTTCTCCCACAAGAAGGTCTACCACGTCGAGCTCAAGGTGTGCGCCGGGGCCAAGGCGGCCAAGCCGTCCCTCACCTGCCTGTACGCCGGAACCTGGAAGCCTCTCTACACCTACTACGCATGATCGTTCCATCGGGCGGACAGACCGCGCGAAGCCGTTGCCGCACCTGCTGCGGGTACGGTCGGCCTGGCTTCACCAGTCGCGAGCGGCGATCAGCTCTTCCACGTCCGCCTCCGCGAACCCGTATGCCGCGGCCACGAAGCAGAAGTCTTCGGCGATCACCTCTCGCGCGACGGTCTCGATCTCGCTGCCGGCCGCCTCGAACTCCGCCTCCAGCGCGTTGAACTCCTGCGTGGCGACCTCCGTGAGCGCGTACAGGGCCGACAGGTCCAGCGGCTGCTCGGCCTCGATCCGCTCGCACAGCCCCAGCAGGATCGCTCTTCCCCGGTCGACGACGTGATCGGGGAAGTACGCGTCGTCGTACATCCCCTTGAGGAACGCGTGGCCGAGCACCTGCTGATTCACCGGCGGCACTGTGGTCTCCCCTTCGCTGCGTGGACAGATGTCGCAATACTGCACTGCGCCACCGACAGCACCCGCCAGGCCGCGAGCCGGGGTCGGCGGTGGAGGACGCCGTCCCCCTCGCGATGCGGGAGGCGAACGCCGCGTTGCCCGCGGCGGCCTGGTCGTGCACGGCGGTGTCGGCCGGTGCCACGAAATCGGCCAGTGTCGTGGCGGTCCCGCAGCAGCACGGCGGTGCTGGACCGTCGGCTACTTCTGGTGGATCTGGATCCGATGGCCGTCCGGGCCTTCCACATGCGCATACGTGCCCCACGGTGCTTCGATCGGATCGGTGACCGTGACCCCCGCGTTCCGGAGTTCACCGACCGTCGCCCGGATGTCGTCGCACGTGAAGGTGAGGTACGCCCCCTCTCCGGGCTGCTTCCCCGATGCCGCGGCGTCGTGGATGGCCATCGCTGTCTGGCCGTTCGGCGGGGTCACCTCGATCCAGCGCGTTCCTTCCGGCATCTCCGCGTCGGCGGTCTTCTTGAAACCGAGCTTTCCGACGTAGAAGTCCACGGACTCCTGCTGATCACTGACGTAGAGCACGGCCACACCGATATGCGTGATCACGGCGACTCCCGAAGTCGAGATCTTGACAGATGCCAGGGTACGACAGACCGGGTCAGCGGCTGGGCGCGTCCACCCCGGGCACGGCGCTCACCGCCTGCGGCGGTGCGGTCGCCGGCCGTCTGCCCGGCATGCCCAGCGCGACGAGCATGCCGATGAACGCGAGGGCGGCGACGGTGCCCATTCCCGCCGAGAACCCGTCGCTGAACTCCTCGGCCGACGCGTAGCCTCCGGCACCCGCGAAGACGGCGACCGTGACGGAGGTGCCGAACACCCCGCCGAACATCCGCAGCGTCATGAACACGCCGGACGCCTGGCCGATCTCCTCGGGCCGCACCGCGCCGACCACCGCCTTCTGCGCCGCGGGCATGGCCATGGTCAGTCCGGCACCGCCGACCACCAGCGCGGGCAGGATTTCGAGGTAGCCCGTGCCGGTGTCGGCGACCACGGCGATCCAGCCCATGCCCAGCGTCTGCAGCAGCAGTCCTCCGGCCACGAACGCCCGCTCGCCGGCCTTGTCGGCCAGCCGGCCGGCGAGCGGCGCGCACACCATCAGCGTCCCGGTCCACGGCATCAGCCGCAGGCCGGCACCGAGCGGTCCTTCACCGTGCACGGTCTGGAAATACTGCGCGAGGAAGAACATCGTGCCGTACAGCGAGGCGAACACGCAGAAGTTCGCCGGGTTGGCCGTGGCGAACGCCCTCGACCTGAAGAACCGCATCGGCAGCATCGGAGTCTTCGCACGTCGTTCCCAGAGCACGAAGACGATCACCAGCACGACACCGAGCAGCAGCGCGCCCAGTACCTCCGCGCTGCCCCAGCCCGCCGCGTTCCCGCGGACCAGTGCCCAGACGACGCCGAAAGCACCCAGGGTCACGAGCGCGGCCCCTACCAGGTCGAGCCGGCCGTTCGGGCCGAGACTCTCGCCGATGCGCCGAGCCGCGAGCAGGGCCGCGACCACCCCGACCGGCAGGTTCAGCCAGAAGATCCACTGCCAGGCCAGGCCTTCGGAGACGACACCGCCGACGAACGGGCCGCTGAACGTCGCCAGACCGGTGATGCCCAGGTACAGCCCCATCGCCCGGCCCCGCTGCCGCGGGGGGAACATCGCACTGATCAGGGTGAGCGACAGCGGCAGTACCAGCGCGGCACCGGCGCCCTGCAACGCCCGGGCCGCGACCAGAGCGGTGATGTTCGGGGACAGCGCGCAGGCCGCCGACGCGACGGTGAACACCGCCATTCCGGCGACGAACATCCTGCGGCGGCCGAACCGGTCGCCCAGTGCCGCTCCGGTCGGCAGCAGCACCGCGAACGTCAGGTTGTACGCGTTGACGGTCCATTCGAGTGATTCGAGTGACGCCGTCAGATCCTGCCGGATCGTGCCGAGAGCCGTCGTCACGACCAGGCTGTCCAGGGCCATCATGAACGACGCCAGTGAGGCGATACCCAGCACCCATGCCTGCTCGGACGTCATCCGTCCGCTGTCACCTCTCACCGCTTCTTCTTTCTGCTCGGGTCTTCTCCGGCCACGCGGCCGGACGCCGTTCGCCGGAATCCTGCGGGTCCGCCGTCTGTTTCCACGCGTGTCTTTCCAGGCACGGCTTTCTGGGCGTGCTCCGCGGGCACGCCGCCGGATACGCGCGCCGGACCTCCGGTCTCCGCACGGCCGATCATGCGCGCAGCGATCGCGGGAGTCCGAAGATCTCCAGTAACGAGTTGTCGTGGAACCGCGTCAGCGCGGTGATCCGGTCGCGGGTGAGGGTCAGCACGAGCACTCCGTGCGCGTGCAGGATCGGCGTCCGCGGATCGCGCAGGTAGCAGCCGAACGCCGGTTGGCCGTTCGCCCGCGTCGCGATCAGCGTGTATCGCAGGCCGTCGCGCAACGCGACCGTGGCCAGGAAGTTCCGGATGGCGTCCGGGCCCCGGTATTCCAGCGGCAGCGGCGGCATGGTCAGCCACGCGTCGTCCGTCAGCAGGGCCACGATGGCGTCGACGTCTCCGGCCTCGAATGCGCGGACGAAGTCAGCCACGATGCGGCGCTCCCGCGGTGATTCCGGCAGCGGGGCGCTCTCCGGTCCAGGACCCGGTAGTTCGTCGTCCAGTCCGCGTCGTGCCCGTTTCAGGGCACCGGTCACCGCGTTCTCGGTCGTACGGAGAATGTCGGCCACCTCGGCGGCCCGGAATCCCAGCACGTCCCGTAGCACCAGTACGGCTCTCTGCTTCGGCGGCAACCGCTGCAGCGCCGCCAGGAACGCCAGTGACACCGACTCCCTGATCTCGTATCGCGCTTCCGGCCCGGGCACGCGATCGGCGATCCCGTCGAGCAGCACATCGGGGTACGGCTCCAGCCAGCTCGGTTCCGCCCGGTGGTGCGACGGCTCGGGCAACGGGATCTCCGGTCGGCGGGCCGCGTGTTCGTGCGGACGGCGGGTGCCGGTCCGCAGGGCGTTGAGACAGCGGTTGGTCGCGATCCGGTAGAGCCACGTCCTCACCGACGCGCGTTCCTCGTAGCCGCCGATCCCGCGCCACGCCGCCAGCAGCGTCTCCTGCAGCAGATCCTCGGCGTCCTGCACCGAGCCGAGGATGCGGTAGCAGTGCACCTGGAGCTCACGCCGGTACGGCTCGACGAGCTCGCGGAACGCCTCACCGTCTCCTCCGCGCGCCAGCGCCAGCAGATCCCCGGCCGGGCGCCGGTCATGGGCCGAGGCACCGGTCTTCCCGGCCGGCGGGGTTCCTGGCATGTCGCCTCCTTCTCTTCTGCGGTTCCTTCTCGGACGGATAGGACACCACCGGGGCCGGAAAGTGGTCGGTGCGCGTCGGTGGCGCCGCGACCGGCTCCCAGGAGGCGCTCGCGGCGCGCCGGGGCGTCCCGGCCGGGGACCGCGTCCGGTGAACCGGCGGTGAGCGGGAATGAGGACGGCATGACCACCGCAGAAGTGCACCATCCGCTCTTCGCCCGCTGCTACGCCCGGCTCAGCCGGGTCGTGGAGGACAGAGGACTGGCCGCACACCGCCGGGCGCTGCTGGCGGGCCTGTCCGGACGGGTCATAGAGGTGGGGGCCGGGAACGGGCTGAACTTCGCCCACTATCCTCCGGCCGTCACCGGGGTGCTCGCGGTCGAGCCGGAACCGCGGCTGCGCCGCCTGGCCCGTGCCGCCGCCGCGGTGGCGCCGGTTCCGGTCGAGGTGACCGACGGCCTCGCCGAACACCTGCCCGCCGCCGACGGGGCCTTCGACGCGGCGGTGGCGGCGCTGGTGCTGTGCTCGCTGCCCGACCCGCACGCGGGACTGGCCGAGATGCGCCGGGTACTGGCCGGCGGCGGGCGGCTGCGCTTCCTGGAGCACGTGCGCGCCGGCTCGGCCGGGATGGCCCGGGTGCAGCGGCTGCTGGACGCCACCGTCTGGCCCCGCCTGGCCGGCGGCTGCCACACCGGGCGCGACGCCGCCGGGCTGATCGAGCAGGCCGGATTCACCATCACCGACCTGGAGCGCTTCGTGTTCCCCCGGGTGCGCACGCCGATGTCCTTCTTCGTCCGGGGAAGCGCCCGCCCCGCCACCCTCACCTGTTCGCCAGAGTCCTGAAGCGACCGGCCGGAATCCCCGTGGCGCCGTACACATCGAACCAAGCGCTTGCTACGCTCCGTCCATGACGTCCACGATCGTCTGGGGAACCGGCAACGTCGGCCGCGCGGCCATCCGCGCCGTCGAGGCCCATCCCGCGCTGGAGCTCACGGCCGTGATCGTCCACGACCCCGGCAAGGTCGGCCGGGACGCGGGCGAGCTCGGCGGACTCGGCCACGACCTCGGGATCGCGGCGACCGACGACGTCGGCGCGGTGCTCGCGACCAGCCCCCGGGCCGTGGTGTACGCGGCGTCCGGCGACATCCGCCCCGACGGGGCGCTCGCCGACATCACCCGGGCGATCCGGGCCGGGGCCGTGGTCGTCACCCCCTCGGTGTACGCGCTCTACGACCAGCGCAACGCCCCGCCGGAGCTGCGGGAACCGGTGCTGTCCGCCATCGCGGACGGCGGCGGCTCGCTGTTCGTCTCCGGCGTCGACCCCGGCTGGGGCAACGACGTGCTGCCCCTGCTGATCAGCGGGCTCGGCACCGTCGTGGACGCGGTCCGCTGCCAGGAGATCTTCGACTACTCCACCTACGACCAGCCGGACTCGGTCCGGTACCTCGTCGGCATGGGCCAGCCGATGGACTACGAGCCGCCGATGATCGCGCCGACGGTCCCGGCCATGGTCTGGGGCGGGCAGGTACGGCTGATGGCCCGGGGACTCGGCGTCGAGCTCGACGAGATCCGCGAGACCGTGGAGCGGCGCCCGCTCGACGCCACGGTGCGCACCGCGTCGATGGGCGCGTTCGAGGCCGGCACCCAGGGCGCGGTCCGGTTCGAGGTGCAGGGCGTCGTCGGGGGCGAGCCCCTCATCGTCGTCGAGCACGTCACCCGCATCCACCCGTCCTGCGCGCCGGACTGGCCGACGCCGCCCGACGGGGCCGGGGCGCACCGGGTGATCATCGAGGGCCGCCCCCGCATCGAGGTCACGGTCGAGGCCGTCGACGAGGGCGGGAACCGGTCCGCGGGCGGGAACGCCACCGCGGTCGGCCGGCTGGTGGGCGCGGTCGACTGGCTCCTGGAGGCGGAACCCGGGCTCTACGACGCGCTCGACGTCCCGCTGCGTCCCGCGACCGGCAGGCTCGGAAGGAAACGGCCGTGAACATCGACGTCCCCGAGGGCAAGGACCCGATCGCGTACGTGTGGGGCGAGATGGTCCCCGGTATCGGAGCCGCCGCCTCGCACTTCTCGCTGTCGGTGTACGCCCATACGACCCTGGGGCTCCGCGAGTTCGAGGCCGCGCGGCTGCGGATCGCGCAGATCAACGGGTGCGCCTTCTGCCTCGACTGGCGGACGGAGCGGGACGGGCGCAAGGTCGAGGAAGGGTTCGCCGACGCGGTGGCCGCCTGGCGCACCACCGGCGCCTTCGACGACCGCACCCGGCTGGCCGCCGAGTACGCCGAACGGTACGCCCTGGACCACCACGGCCTCGACGACGCGTTCTGGACCCGGATGACCGCGCACTACAGCCAGACCGAGATCGTGGAACTGAGCATGAGCATCGGCGCCTGGCTGGCGTTCGGCCGGCTCAACCATGTGCTGGGCCTGGACACCGCGTGCGTGCTGCCCGGCGGCTCCGCACCGTCTCCCCGGCGGTAGACGCCCCGGATCCCCCGAGCGGCGGACACCCCCGGCACCCCCGCCCCCGCCCCGCCCCCGGCTAGGCCCCGAACGACCGACACCCGAGCGACACACGCCCTGACCCGGCGCTCACGTATAGGCGAACGCGCCCGAGCCGCCTCCGCGCGCGGAGCGGCCCGCCGCGCGACATGCACGACCGGTCTCGTTTCGTCGAGGGTGAGGAACCGAACATGAGCAGCACCGCCCCGGACGGCCCCGTCTCCAGCGGCATCTCCCGCCGCGGCTTCATCGCCGGAACCGGCTCCGTCCTGGGAATCGCGGCCCTTTCGGGGCGCGCCACCGCGGCCCGGGCGGAGACCGCCCGCGCCGCCGCCCCGATCGCCTCCGGGGCCCACGTCCCGGCGCTGGTGATCGGCACCGGATACGGCGGCTCCGTCGCCGCCCTGCGTCTCGCCCAGGCGGGCGTCGACGTGCACATGATCGAGATGGGCATGGCCTGGGACACCCCGGGCTCCGACGGCAAGATCTTCTGTAACACGCGCGAGCCGGACTACCGGTCCTACTGGCTGCGCACCCGGACCAAGGCCCCGCTCAACTACTTCCTCGGCCTCCCGATCGACCGGGACATCCCCCGCCACACGGGCATCCTGGACGCCGAGGAGTTCGGCGGCATCACGGTCTACCAGGGCCGCGGAGTCGGCGGGGGGTCGCTGGTCAACGGCGGCATGGCGGTCACCCCCAAGCGGGAGAACTTCGGCGCCGTCCTGCCGTCGGTGGACGCCGACGAGATGTACGACGTCTACTACCCGCGCGCCAACGCCGGGCTCGGGGTCGGCACCGTCGACCCGGCCTGGTTCGACTCCACCGCCTGCTACCAGTACTCCCGGGTCGGCCGCAAGCACGCCCAGCGCTCCGGCTTCCCGTTCGTCTTCGTGCCGGACGTGTACGACTGGGACTACATGGAGCAGGAGGCGGCCGGGACCGTTCCCAGGTCGGCGCTGGCGGGCGAGATCCTCTACGGCAACAACCACGGCAAGAAGTCGCTGCAGCAGACCTACCTGGCCCGGGCGAGGGCCACCGGCAGGGTGACCGTCTCACCGCTGCACCGGGTCACCTCGGTCGCTCCCGCGGCCGGCCGCTACACCGTCGTCATCGACCAGCTGAACACCACCGGAGACACCACGGCCGTCAAGACCGTGACCGCGGACAGGGTGTTCTTCGCCGCCGGCAGCGTCGGCACCAGCAAGCTGCTGGTCAGGCTGAAGGCCACCGGCGTGCTGCCCGGCCTGAACGGCGAGATCGGCAGGGGCTGGGGCGACAACGGCAACGTCATGTGCGGCCGCGCCAACCACCTGTGGGACCCGACCGGCGCCCTGCAGTCGGCCATCCCCTGCTCCGGCATCGACAACTGGGCCGCCGGCGGCGCGTTCGCCGAGGTCGCGCCGCTGCCCACCGGGATCGAGACCTTCGCCTCGTTCTACCTGTCCATCACCAGGAACCCGCACCGCGCCGAGTTCTCCTGGAACGCCGCGGCGGGCAGGGTCGACCTGAACTGGCAGACCTCCTGGAAGCGGCCGTCCATCGACATGGCCAGGACCATCTTCGACAGGATCAACTCCAGGGAGGGGACCATCTACCGGACCGACCTCTTCGGCGTCTACAAGATCTGGGGCGACCACCTCACCTACCACCCGCTCGGCGGCGCGGTGCTGAACAGGGCCACCGACAACTACGGCAGGCTCACCGCCTACCCGGGCCTGTACGTCGTCGACGGCGCGCTGATCCCCGGCAACACCACCGTCAACCCGTTCGTCACCATCACGGCGCTCGCCGAACGGAACATCGAGAGGATCATCGCCACGGACCTGTGACGGCGGTTCGGCACGTACGGGACTACGGCGCGGTCAGGGTGGCCAGCGCGCGCTCCGGCTCCCAGTGGGCGCGGAGCGAGGTGATCAGCCCCGACTCGTCGACGGTGTAGACGATCACGCAGTCGACCGTCATGACCGCGCCGCCGTCCAGCGTCATGGTGATGGAGACGACGTTGGCGCAGCACGGCCCGTTGGCGAAGGAGTCCGCGACCCGGAAGCGGAACCCGAGCACCGAGCCGATGTTCCCGTCCCAGAACCGCCCGATCCCGTCGCGGCCGCGGTGCCCCTTCCCCCCGGGGTCCAGCGTCGAGGGCCCGACGGGGTCCTCCACCAGGGCGTCCGGCGCGAACAGCCCGAGCCAGTCCTCCCTGCGCCCGGCGGCGACGGCCGCCATGGACGAGCGCGCGGCCCGGCGCGCGGGGTGGTCACCGTACGGCGCGTCCCAGATGACGGCGGCGGAGTCGCTCACACGAAAAACTGTAACCTGTTATTGAAAATCATCAAGGGCCGGTCTTCGCGATGACCGACTCGGCGAAGCGCTCCAGGTGCTCGATCTTCCTGCTCAGCGGCTCGGTGTCCGGGCCCTTGACGTACGGGTTCCGGAAGCCGACGACCAGGTCGGTGACACCCTTGTCGGCCAGCCGCCTGACCCCGTCCGCCGTGTACGCGTCGGCGGAGATCGCGTGGATCTCGAAGGGCCGACCGGCGGTGCCGTACTCCGCGCGCAGGGCGGCCAGCCTGGCCAGCAGCGCGTCCAGCTCGGCGGCGTCGCCCCCGCCGTGCATCCAGCCGTCGCCGAGGCGGGCGGCCCGGCGCAGCGCCCCCTCGCTGTGCCCGCCGACCAGGATCGGGATCGGCTCGGCGGGGACCGGGGACATCTTCACCGGAGGCAGGTCGTAGAACTCGCCGTGGTACTCGAAGTAGCCGCCGCCCGTCAGGCCGCGGACGACCTCGATGGCCTCGTCCATCCGCCGGCCGCGCCGCGCCCACGGGACCCCCATCGCCGCGAAGTCCTCGGGCCACGGGCTGAGCCCGACGCCGAGACTCAGCCGGCCGCCGGTCAGGAAGGCGATCGAGCCCGCCTGCTTGGCCACCAGCACCGGCGGGCGGACCGGCAGCTTGAGCACGAACGGGGTGAACCGGATCGTCGAGGTCACCGCCCCCATGGCCGCGATCAGGACGAACGTCTCGACGAAGCTCTTGTCCTCCAGGAACGCCCGGTCGCCGTCCGCGGTGTACGGATAGCCGGCCTCGGACTCCTCCGGGTAGACCAGGGAGTCGGCCACGCTGACGCTCGCGTATCCCGCGGCCTCGGCGGCCCGGGCCAGCGGCAGGTGGTACGACGGGTCGGTCATGGCCTCGGCATAGGTGAACCGCATGAGCCCAGATAACAATAGAACACGTTATAGTTCAATGCCCGAACCGGGGCGGCGCGGCGGGCCGGACCGGATGCGGTGCCGAATTCCACGGGATGTCCCTCAGCTCCGGCCACTTCTCTGCCGAAAGGACGTTCATGCGGAAATCCATGCGCTTCTCTCTTCGGCTCGGACACCGGTTGATGATCCTGGGTATGGGCGGTGTGCTGACCACCGCCCTGGTCCTGGTCGGAGTCGGGGCCTGGCAGAGCGCCCGGTTCAGCGACCGGGCCTCGGCGAGCATCGCGGAGCTCACCACCGCCGACCTCGACCACGTGACCAGCGGCGTGAGCCGGCTGGTCGCCACCGTCGGGGCGTCCGTGCAGAAGTCCGTCAACGCCAACATGGCGATCGTCGCGGGCGAGCTCGCCGAGCGGGGGATCCGCTTCACCGGCGGGCCGGTGACCTGGCAGGCCACCGACCAGGTCACCAAGCGGACGCACCGCGTCGTGCTGCCGCGGGCCTCCGTCGGCGGCACCTGGCTCGGGCAGAACACCGACCAGGACGAACCGACACCGTTCGTCGACGACGTGCGGGAGACGGTCGGCGGCACCATCACGGTGTTCCAGCGCATGAACGCCGAAGGCGCGCTGCTGCGCGTCGCGACCAACGTGCCCGACGCGTCGGGCGGGCGGGCCATCGGCACCTACATCCCCGCCGTCGGCGCCGACGGCAAGCCCAACGCCGTCGCGGCCGCGATCAAGGCGGGCAAGTCCTACCGCGGTGTCGCCAAGGCCGTCGACACCTGGTACGTCACGGCCTACGACCCCATCCGTGACTCCTCGGGCCGCGTCACGGGCGCGGTGTACTACGGGGTGCCGCAGGCCGAGGCGATCGAGCAGCTCACCGACGCCGTCTCCCAGACCAGGGTCGGCGCGAACGGCGCGGTGACGGTGTACAGCAGCGCCGCCGCGGACCGCGGCAGGGTGATCGCCTCATCGGCCCGCTCCGCCGCCGGCACCACCGACCTGACCGCCACCGACGCCGACGGCCGCCGCTACGTCGAGGAGATCACCGCGAAGGCACCCGGCCTCGCCGAGGGCCAGGTGTGGCGGGCCGGCTACCGGCTGCCCGGCGCCGGCGGTGCTCCCGCGGCGGCGACCACGGTCAACGTCTCCTCCTACGCGCCGTACCAGTGGGCGATCGCGGTGGCCGGATACGGGCCGGACTACGACGCGGCCGCCGCCGACATCGGCGACGGACGCCGGGCGATGCTCGTCGCGTTCGTCGTCGCCGGCCTACTGATGGCGGTCGCCGGAGGCGGGCTGGCCGTACTGTGGGCGCGGCGTCTGAGCGGACGGGTCGGCAGGCTGACCGACGCCCTGAGCTCCGTCGCCGCCCGGGACCTCACCGTGACGGTGCACGAGGACGGCTCCGACGAGATCGCCCGGATGGGCCAGGCGCTCAACACCGCCGTGGCGGAGCTGAGGCTGCTGCTGTCGGACATCGCCGGCAGCGCCGGCGAGGTGACGGACGCGGCGGCGCAGGTCTCGCAGGTCGGCGCGGAGCTGTCCGGCTCGGCCGAGCAGGCCGCCGACCAGGTGGGTGCGGCGGTGGGCGCCGCGCAGGAGGTCTCCCGCAACGTGGAGACCGTGGCCGCCGGTTCCCAGGAGATGGGCGCCTCCATCGCGGAGATCTCCGGCAACGCCCACGAGGCCGCCCAGGTCGCGGGCGGCAGTGTGGAGCTGGCCCGGCACGCCTCCGAGACGGTCGCCAAGCTCGGCGCCTCCAGCGCCCAGATCGCCGACGTGGTGAAGGTGATCACCGGTATCGCCGAGCAGACCAACCTGCTGGCGCTCAACGCCACGATCGAGGCCGCGCGTGCCGGTGAAGCCGGCAAGGGCTTCGCGGTCGTGGCGGGCGAGGTCAAGGACCTGGCCCAGGAGACGGCCAAGGCCACCGACGACGTCTCCGCGCGGGTGTCCGCGATCAAGGCCGACACCCGGCAGGCGGTCGAGGTCATCGGGGCGATCTCCCAGTCCATCGCGCGGGTGAACGACTTCCAGTCCGCCATCGCCGCCGCGGTCGAGCAGCAGACCTCGACCACCCGGGAGATGAGCCGCAACGTCGGCCAGGCGGCGGCCGGAAGCGGGGAGATCGCGCGCAACCTGGACGGCGTCGCGGTCACGGTCGACACGACCCGTACCGCCGTCCGGCTGACCCGGCAGGCCTCGCAGCAGCTGGACGGGACCGCCCGGCAGCTGAACGAGCTGGTCACCCGCTTCCGGCTGAGGTGACCAGGGGGCGCCGCCGTCACGGCGGCGCCCCGTACCGCCTTCCGGCGCTCCGGAAATAACCGCTCCCCCGCCGCTGTTGCAGACCGTGTCCCGAGGCGGCGGGGGTCTCCGGGACCGGATCGGCCCCTCCTCCCCGCCCGGTGAAAGGCGCCCCTTCATGACCGTCCCGCTCTCCATCCTCGACCTGGCCCACATCGGTGAGGGGGAGACCGCCGGGGACAGCTTCCGCGCCAGCGTGACGCTGGCGCAGCGCGCCGAGGCGTGGGGTTACCGGCGGATCTGGTACGCCGAGCACCACAACATGCCGTCCATCGCGTCCTCGGCGACCAGCGTGCTCATCGCGCACGTGGCCGCGCACACGCGGACGATCCGCCTCGGCGCCGGCGGCGTCATGCTGCCCAATCACTCCCCGCTGACCATCGCCGAGCAGTTCGGCACCCTCGAGACCCTGCACCCCGGCCGCATCGACCTCGGTCTCGGCCGGGCGCCGGGCAGCGACCAGCAGACCATGCGGGCCCTGCGCCGCACCCCGGCGGCGGCCGACGGATTCCCGCAGGACGTCCTGGAACTGCAGGGATATCTGACGGGCGAGTCCCGGATCCCCGGTGTCGACGCGACCCCGGGCAAGGGCACCGACGTGCCGCTCTACATCCTCGGCTCCTCGCTGTTCGGGGCCAAGCTCGCCGCCGCGCTCGGGCTGCCGTACGCCTTCGCCTCCCACTTCGCCCCGGACGCCCTGGAGGAGGCCGTCGAGGTGTACCGGCGCGAGTTCACCCCGTCCGCGCAGCTGCGGGAGCCGTACGTCATCGCCGGGGTGAACGTCATCGCGGCGGGCACCTCGGAGGAGGCGCAGGAGCAGTTCCTGGAGGCCAAGCGCAGGCGGGTGAACCTGTTCCTCGGGCGGGACCGGGCGTTCACGCCGGAGGAGGCCGACCTGGTCCTCGCCTCCCCGGCCGGGCGGCAGATCCTGCAGATGGCCAGGTACTCGGCCGTCGGGACCCCGGCCGAGGTGACCGAGTACCTCGGCCGGTTCGCCGAGCACGCCCGGGCCGACGAGCTGATCGTCGTCTCCGCGGCCCCCGGCAGGGAGGCCTGGCTGCGCTCCCTCGAACTGCTGGCCAAGGAGTACGGCCTGGCCCCCGCCTGACGCCGGGGCGCTCCGCGGGACGGCGTTCCGACTCCCGCGCGCCACCGCCCGGAGAACACCGCCCGGAGAGCACCGCACGGCGGCGAATTCGTTCCGAACCATATGCGCGCAGCGGTTGTCGAACCCGTTGGAACGGTCCGGCTCCACCAGGGCGCCGGTGCCGTTCCGGAGAGCTGGAGCGTGCGGGATGCGGTTCACCGGGGAGTCGACGAAGAGCACGGCGCGGCGGCGCCGGCCGGTGCGGGCGGGAGCGCGGTGGGATTCCGCGAGACTCCTCGTCGCGGCCGTCCTGACGGCGGTGTGCGCCGCCGGCCAGGGGACCGGTTCCGCCG
This sequence comes from Planomonospora parontospora, assembly GCA_014647935.1. Taxonomy (GTDB): domain Bacteria; phylum Actinomycetota; class Actinomycetes; order Streptosporangiales; family Streptosporangiaceae; genus Planomonospora; species Planomonospora parontospora. Next base: position 131,753 of record BMQD01000016.1, on the reverse strand, counting down.
CGGCCGGGACGGCCGGCGCCGGCCCGACCGCGCCCCCCGTTCCCGCCGCACGGCCGTCGTCCCCGGGCACCGCTTCCCCCGCACCGGGGACGCCGCCCCGGCCCGCGCCCGCCCTACCCGCACAGGAACCCGCCGTACCCGCCGTCCCGATGCAGAAGCCCGCCGTACCCGCGCAGAAGCCCGCCGCGCCCGCCGCCCCCGCGCAGGAACCCGCCGCCCAGGCGTCCGCCGACTGCCGCCGGATCAAGTGCGTGGCGCTCACCTTCGACGACGGTCCGGGCCGGTACACCGGCACGCTGCTGCGCCACCTCGCGGCGTACCGCGCCCGCGCCACCTTCTACGTGGTCGGTCGGAACGTCGCGGAGAACCCCGGCGTGGTACGGCGGGCGGTCGAGGCCGGGCACGAGATCGGCAACCACACCTGGTCCCACCACGACCTCACCAGGCTGCCGGCCGCCGCGATCCGCGCCGACCTGGCCCGCACCGACCGGGCCGTCGAGAGGGCGGCGGGCGTCACGCCGGAGACCGTCCGGCCGCCGTACGGCGCCCACAACACCGCCGTCCGCAGGCAGACGAAGCGTCCCGTGGTCCTGTGGAGCGTGGACACCGAGGACTGGAGGCACCGAGACAGCTCCGCGGTGGCACGCAGGGCGATCAAGGGGGCGGCTCCCGGGGCCGTCATCCTGTTCCACGACATCCACCCCACGACGGTGAAGGCGATCCCGAAGGTGCTGAAGAGCCTCTCCGCGCGCGGCTACCGGTTCGTCACCGTCAGCGAGCTGTTCGGCGGGAAACCGCCGAGACTCGCCTACGGCGGCCGGCGGGACGCGCCGGGCTCCCGGCGCTGACCGGCGCCGCGAGGGGAGGACCGCGTCGAGAGGAGGACCGCCTCCCACCGGCCGCACCCGGCCCTCCCCTGACGACGCCGCTCAGGACGGCGGCCAGTCCCTCACCGCCGCCGCCAGGCGCGCCACCTCCGGGTGGTCGTCGCCGAGCGCGAGGCGTTTGATGCGCAGGGCCTCCCGGTACCGCCGCCCGGCCTCCCGGGCACGGCCCCGGAGCGCGTCCAGGTGCGCCAGGTTCACCAGGCACACCGCCACCTCGTAGTGGTCGGCTCCCAGACGCCGGCGGAAGACGGCCTCGGCCCGGAGCAGCGCCTCCTCTGCCTCGTCGTGCCTGCCCTCGGCCGCGAGCACCGCGCCGAGTACCGCCAGGTCTCCGGCCACCTGCGGGTGGGCGGGGCCGAGCACTCCGCTCCGGAGCCCGATCGCGGCTCTGGCGTGCTCCTCGCCGCCGGGGACGCCCCGGGCGTGCGCGAGCCCCGCCAGGTTGTGCCGGGCGTCGGCCTCCATCAGGGGATCCCCGCCGTGCCGTTCCAGTAGGAGCAGCGCCTCCCGGTACCGGGCGCCGGCCTCGTCGTGGCGGCCGGTCTCCTTGCACAGCACCCCGAGAGTCAGCCGGACGGCCGCCCTCCGCGCGTGGTCGGCCTCGCCCACCAGGGCCAGCGCGCGGCGCAGGTGTCCTTCGGCCTCGCCGTACCGGGCCTGCCTGCGGCCGACGTCGCCCATCCGGACCAGTGCGTCGGCGAGCGGCCCGTCGCGCCCCGGACCTGGAGGGAGCCCGGTCAGCAGTTCCGCCGCCTCGCGGGCGCACCCGTACGCGTCCGCGTACCGGGTGAGCCCGTGCCAGAGCGTCGCCAGCTCCACCAGGAGCGGGGCCCGCCCGGCGGGGTCCGTCCGGCGGAGCACTCGATCCGCCCGCCGGGCCCATCGCTCGCCCTCGGCGTACCAGCCGCGTTCGCAGCAGTAGCCCCCGCGGAGCAGGCACCGCCGGATCACCCGGATCCGGCGGCGCCGTACGAGCCGCTCAGTCGGCGTCAAGGGGCGGTTCGCAGTGGTTGGCGATGCGGATGGCCTCCGCCGTACCGCTCATCAGCACGACGAAGAGCGGTACGGCCAGCGCGACCGCCAGCATCCCCATCCTTCTGATCATCCGCATGTCTGCTCCTTCCGTCGGGGAACTCCGCGGACATCGTGATCCGCCGGACTTGCGGCCCACTTGGAGACGGCTGCCGCGCCGCCGCGGGCATTGACAGCCGCGTGAGGCCCGGGTTACGAATCGTCCCGGAGAAATCCGTCGCCGCGTCACGGCGTCAGTGATTGTTAGCGCTCACATCCACCGGCCCGCCCGCGCCTTCACCCCCGGAGGGAGACCTCCGCATGGAAAGGACCAGCCGATGCCCGCGACGTCCCGCCCCCCGCACCCCCCGTCCCCGTACCGGAGGGCGGCCATCGCCGTGACCGCGCTGCTCACCGTGCTCGCCGCGCTGCTGCCGGCCGGCGCGGCCCAGGCCTCCCCCGCCGTGCAGTACACCAACCCGCTGGCCGCGCAGCGCGCCGACCCGCACATCTTCCGGCACACCGACGGCTACTACTACTTCACCGCGACCGTCCCGGAGTACGACCGCATCGTGCTGCGCCGGGCGACCAGCATCCAGGGCCTGGCGAGCGCCCCCGAGACGGTCATCTGGCGCAGGCACACCAGCGGCGAGATGGGGGCGCACATCTGGGCGCCGGAGATCCACTTCATCAACGGCAAGTGGTACGTCTACTTCGCCGCCGGCCGCGCCGACGACGTCTGGAAGATCCGGATGTATGTCCTGGAGAGCTCCGCCGCCGACCCCCTGACCGGCGGCTGGACCGAGCGGGGCAGGATCGCCACCCCCTGGGACACCTTCGCCCTGGACGCCACCACCTTCATCGCGAACGGCGTGCGCTACCTGCTCTGGGCTCAGCAGGAGCCCGGCATCGCCACCAACTCCAACCTGTACATCGCCCGCATGGGCGCCAGCCCGTGGACGATCACCGGCGCCGTGACCAGGCTGACCGTGCCGACGCTGGCCTGGGAGACGCGCGGCCACAAGGTGGCCGAGGGCCCCGCGGTGCTGCAGCGCAACGGACGGCTCTTCCTCACCTACTCCGCCAGCGCGACCGACGCCAACTACTGCCTCGGCATGCTGACCGCACCGGCCTCGGCCGACCCGCTGCAGGCCTCCTCCTGGACGAAGAGCGCCGCCCCGGTCTTCGCCACCAGCGCGGCGACCGGCCAGTACGGCCCCGGCCACAACTCCTTCACCGTCTCCGAGGACGGGCAGAGCGACATCCTCGTCTACCACGACCGCAACTACCGGGACATCACCGGCGATCCGCTCGGCGACCCCAACCGCCGCACCCGGGTGCAGAAGGTCCACTGGAGGTCCGACGGCACTCCCGACTTCGGGATCCCGGTGCCCGACGGGGCCACCCCGGTGCGGTTGACGTCCTACGGCACCGCCGGCGGTGCGATCCGCCACTGGGAGTACCGGGTACGCCTGGAAGCGGACGTCACGCCGCTGGCCGACTCGCAGTTCCGGCTCGTCACCGGCCTCTCGGGATCGGGCACGGTCTCCCTGGAGTCGACCAACTTCCCCGGCTACTTCCTGCGCCACCGCGGCTTCGCGGCATGGGTGGAGAAGAACGACGGCACGAGCCTGTTCAGGGCGGACGCGAGCTTCACCCGCCGCAGCGGCCTCTCAGGATCGGGCACGGTCTCCCTGGAGTCGGCCAACTTCCCCGGCTACTTCCTGCGCCACCGCGCCGGCCTGGTCTGGGTCGAGCGGAACGACGGCACAGCCGCCTTCCGGGACAGCGCCTCCTTCATCCTGGAATGACCACCGCGTCCGGGCCGGAGGCGCCTCCGGCCCGGACGGCATCCAGGCGGCGGGCGGCGCCATGTCGGTGCCGTCCGCCGCGGTGGTGCGTCCGCGCCGTCACCGCCGGCGGCGGAGAGCCCGCTCGCGCAGGAAGAGCAGGCTGGTGAGGACTCCCAGCAGCACGAGGGCGGCGTTCACCGCGATGGCCGCCTTCAGTCCACCGAGCACGGCCGACGCGGAGGTACCGGTGATCGCCGACGTGGCGATCGCGCTCATGATCGGGGTGCCCATGGTGATGCCGACCTGCTGGGTCATGGTGGCCAGGCCGGTCGCCAGGCCCTGCTCGTGGTCGGGCAGGCCGGAGGTGGCGGTGATCATGAATCCGACGATGACCAGCATGTTGCCGACGCCGCCGGCGAAGGTGGCGGCCAGCAGCAGCCACATCCAGGAGCGGTCGTCCCCCAGGCCGAGCAGCGCGACGGTGAAGACCGCCTGCACCAGCCCTCCGGTGACGAGCGCCGAGCGGGCGCCGATCCTGCCGATGATCCGCGGCGCGATCGAGCCGCCGACGACGGTGCCGGCTCCGAGCACCCCGAAGGAGAGCCCCGCCGCCAGCGGCGAGAAGCCCAGCACGTTCTGCAGGTAGAGCGTCAGCAGGAAGACCAGCGACGTCTCGGTCAGGAAAGCGATGAGCCCGGCGACGTTCCCCCAGGCGACCGTCCGCCTGCCCAGTACCGCGGGGGGCACCAGGGGCGCGTCCGACCGGAGTTCGACGAGGTGGAACACGACCAGCAGCAGTCCGCCCGCGGCCAGCGGGACGAGGGCCTCGGCCGTGCCCCAGCCGTGCTCCCCGGCCTGGGTGAGGCCGAAGACGACGGCGAGCAGACCGAGGGTGACGCTGACCGCACCGGGCACGTCCAGCCGAGGCCTGCTCGCCGGCCTGGACTCCTTGATCACGATGGGGGCGGCGACGAGTACGAGCACGGCCACCGGCACGTTGACGAAGAACGCCCACCGCCAGGAGAACAGGTCGGTCAGCACCCCGCCCAGGACGGCCCCGGTGGTGAAACCGGCCGACATCAGCGCGCCGTTGAGGCCGAGCGCCCGCTCCCGCAGCGGGCCTTCCGGGAAGGACGTGGTCAGCAGGGAGAGCCCGGCCGGGGTGACCGCCGCAGTGGCCAGCCCCTGGAGGACGCGGGCGACGATCAGTACTTCCGGGCTCTGCGCCAGGCCTCCGATCAGCGAGGCGGCGCCCAGTACGGCGAGCCCGCCCAGGAAGATCCTGCGACGGCCGAAGAGATCCGCCAGCCTGCCGAACAGCAGGGTGAACCCGGCGGCGCAGAGTGCGAAGGCGGTGGCGACCCACTGCAGGTGAGCCAGCGGGAATCCCAGTCCTTCGCCGATGACCGGCAGTGCCACGTTGAGGATGGAGAAGTCCACCGCCAGCATGAACTGGGCGGCCAGCAGGAGGACCAGCACCAGCAGCAGCCGGGGAGTGAGTCTCCGGGGCGCACCCGGCGGTGCGGCCCCGGCGCCGGGGGCGCGCGCGGTCCCGGCAGTGTCCGTGGTCCCGGCGGTGTCCGTGGTGTCGGCGGTGTCGCTGGTGTCAGTGGTCGGCATGATCGGTGAAGCCCTTCTCTCGGTTGCCGTGACGAGAGAAGACTCATCGGTCTCCCGGCGGCCGGCCAGGACCAGGCGCAGGCCGGTGTCCGCGAGGGTGGTCATTCCATGACCAGGCTTCCGCCGCCTCTCCGCGGTTCCCGGCGCGCATCATGGAACCTATGGACACGAAGAGCGAACTGGGTGATTTCCTCAAGAACCGGCGGGCCCGGCTGAGCCCGGAGGAACTGGGGCTCAAGGCGTACGGCACGCGCCGTCGCGTGTCAGGGCTGCGCCGCGAGGAACTCGCGATGCTCGCGGGGGTGAGCGTGACCCACTACACACGCCTGGAGCAGGGGCGGGCGGCGGGTGCCTCCGACTCCGTGCTCGACGCGCTGGCCCGCGCCCTGCGGCTGACCGAGGACGAGACGGTCCATCTCAAGCGCCTGGCCCGGCCGCCGGCGTCCGCGCGGCCCGCCTCGCCCCGGCCCGAGCACGCCACCCGCTCGGCCCGGCGGCTGCTGGACGCGATGACCGAGGTGCCCGCCCTGGTGCTGGACCGCAGGAACGACATCCTGGCCTGGAACCGGCTCGGCCACGCGCTGCTCGCCGGTCACCTCGATCCCGCCGCTCCCGGCGGCCCGGCCGCGCGGCCCAACCTGACCCGGATGCTCTTCCTCGACGAGCACTTCCGCGAGCTCTACCCGGACTGGTCCGAGGAGGCCACGCTCGCCGTCGCCTCCCTGCGCCTGGCGGCGGGACGCCATCCGGACGACCGCAGTCTGGCCGAGCTCGTCGGCGGGCTCGTCATCCGGAGCGAGGAGTTCGCCGCGCGCTGGGCCCGGCACCCGGTGCGCACGTGCACCTCGGGGGTCAAGCACTTCCACCACCCGGTCGTCGGCCCGATGGAGCTGCATTTCGAGAACCTTCTCATCCCCGGAGACCTCGGGCAGCGGATCATCGCCTACAGCGCCGAACCGGGTTCGCCCTCCGAGTCCGCGTTGCGCCTTCTCAGCCTCTCCGCGCCCGGCTTCGAGCCGGTGCGGGAACCGGACGCGTCACCCGGCCGCGGCCGGAGCGAGGCCGGGGCCGCCGGCGCCCCGCCGACTAGACTGCCATCATGACCGTTGTCGACGAGCCGGCCGCATCCGGCCCCGCACCGTTGACCCTGGCCCAGCTGGCCGAGCTCGCGGGAGTGTCCACCGCGACGGTCTCGAAGGTGGTGAACGGCCGCTCCGCGGTGGCGCCGCAGACCCGCGCCCTGATCGAAGACCTCATCCGCGAGCACGGTTACCGCAGGCAACGGCGGCGCGTCAGTCCGGCCGCCGTCGTGGAGCTGGTCTTCCACGAGCTCGCGGGCGACTACCCGACGGAGATCATCAAGGGGGTCGGCCAGGTCGCGCACGAGCACCGCCTGGCCGTGGCGGTCTCCGAGCTGCAAGGCCGGCACACCCCGGGGAACGACTGGATCGAGGACGTGCTCAACCGCCGCCCGACCGGCGTCATCGCGGTCTTCTCCAGCCTGACCGAGGCTCAGCGCGACAGGCTCACCACCCGGGAGATCCCCCTCGTCCTGCTGGACCCGCTCGGCGACCACGGCCAGCGGGTCCCTTCGGTCGGGGCGGGCAACTGGAACGGCGGGCTCTCGGCCACCCGCCACCTGCTGGAGCTCGGGCACCGGCGGATCGCGATCATCACGGGCCCCGCCCACGCGCTGTCCAGCCGCGCACGGCTCGACGGCTACCGCGCCGCGCTGGACACGGCCGGTGTGCCCGTCGACCAGGACCTCATCTGCCAGGGCGACTACCAGATCCAGGACGGCCTGACGCACACCGGCCGGCTGCTGCGCCTGCCCGATCCGCCCACCGCCGTCTTCACCTGCAACGACGGCCAGGCCATCGGCGTCTACCACGCGGCGCACGAGCTGGGCCTCCGCGTCCCCGACGACCTGAGCGTCATCGGTTTCGACGACATGCCGTCGATGCGATGGGCCATCCCGCCGCTGACCACGATCCGCCAGCCGCTCACCGAGATGGCGGCGGCGGCCACCGCCATGCTGGTGACGCTCGCCGAAGGCGATCCCCTGCAGCGAAACCGCCTCGAGTTCGCCACGGAGCTCGTCGTCCGCAGCAGCACCGCTCCCCCTAAGCGCTAGAGTCCGAATCTGCGCCTGTACTCCAGGGGGGTGAGCCCGATCTCGCGGCGCATCAGCGCGCGCAGATTGGCGGCGGTGCCCAGCCCGCTGCGCCGGGCGACCATCTCGAAGCGCGGCTCGCCCCGCTCGATCAGCCGGCAGGCCAGGGTGAGCCGTTCCCCGGTGAGCCACGCCAGCGGCGTGGTGCCCAGCTGCGCCCGGAAGCGGCGGTGCAGTGTCGCCGGGCTGACCGCGGCGTGCGCCGCGAGATCGGCCACCGTGAGCGGGGCGTCCAGCCGCTCCTGCGCCCAGGCCAGGACGGACCCCAGGGACTCGTCCGGCGGGTCGGGCACGGGGCGCTCCACGAACTGCCGCTGCCCGCCGTCGCGGTGCGCGGCGAAGACGAGCCGCCTGCTCACCGAACTGGCGATCTCCGCGCCGTGGTCACGGCGGACGATGTACAGGCCGAGATCGAGCGCGGCCGCGCTCCCCGCGGCGGTGAGGACGTCGCCGTCGTCCACGAACAACACGTCGGTTTCGAGCCGGACGGAAGGGAAGCGGGCCTGGAAGGAGTGCGCCCACTGCCAGTGGGCGGTGGCCCGGCGTCCGTCGAGCACCCCGGCCTCGGCCAGGGTGAAGGCACCGCTGCAGAAGCCGACCAGGCGGGCGCCGCGCGCGTGTGCCCGCCGGACGGCGTCGAGTACGGCGGGGCGGCGGGGCACCTCGACGTCGGGACGGTTGGGGACGATCAGCGTGTCCGCCGAGTCGGACGCCTCCAGGCCGGCGACTCCGGTGAGCGTGAAGAACCCGTCCCTCATCAGGGTGCGCGGTTCAGGGGAGCAGAGGCGGAAGTCGTAGAGATCGCGCCCGATCTCGGGCCTGCGCAGGCCGAAGATCTCGGTCGCGCAGCCGAGTTCGAAGGGGTTGGAGTTCTCGTCCACGATCACGACGACCCGGTGCGCGCCCGCCGTGCGGGCGGCGTGCGAGAATCCTTGCGCCATGTGCTATTCCTAGCACTCACCCCGGTCGGGGCCGATGGGCCAGGCTTCTCCCATGAGCAACGAACCCATCGCCCTCGGCACGGCACTGGCCTCCTTCGACGCCCTGTGGAGCCCCCGCATCGTCACGCGCGTCAACGACTACGACGTGCGCATCGCCAAGGTCCAGGGCGAGCACATGTGGCACGTCCACGCCGACACCGACGAGTTCTTCCTGGTGCTCGACGGGGAACTGCACATCCGGCTGCGCGAGGCCGGCGGGGAACGCACGGTCCGCCTCCCCCGGGGCGCGGTGTTCACCGTCCCCCGGGGCACGGAGCACAAGCCGCACGCTCCCGGCGGCGCCGCGATCCTCATGTTCGAGCCCACCGGGACATCGACGGTCGGCGATCGCCCCGCCGGGATCCCCGGCCACATCGACGCCACCACAGGACACGTACTCGGCTCGTGAGGACGGGCTGTTGCGCGCCCGGTTGATGTCAGTGAGGTCGGACGCCTCGTGCCGATGGACGTCCGCATGCCCCGCATGGACGGCCTGGCCGCGACCCGGGAGCTCGCCCGCCGCTCCCCGGCGACGCGCGTCGTCGTGGTCACCACGTTCGAGAACGACCAGCCGGTCTGGGGCGCCCTGCGCGCCGGCGCCGTCGGCCACGTGCTCAAACGCGCACCCGCCGCCGAGCTGGTGGAGACCGTCGAGGAAGCCGGGGCCATGGTACGACAGGGATCGAGGTCGCGCCCAATTTATACATATTTAGTGGGGTGTGCGGAGAATGTGGCGTTTTACGGGTAGGGGAAGGAGGCAAGGAGCGGGGGTGAGCGTGCGGCAGAGCCGCTCGAACCGCTGAATCCCCGAACAGCGCACGACAGCCGCCGGGCATGCGCGAACGCTTACGCAGGCGCTCCCGGAAGCCCTGCCGTGCGGAGGGAGCCGAACATGGAACATCCGCGTTACGGGCAGACCCAGGAGGCGGTGCGCGATCAGGTGACGCCGTCCCAGGCACGTCAGGACGCCCAGATGGCGCAGGACCGGCCGATGGCTGACGGGCCCCAGCCCACCGGCTGGGTGGGCTGGGTGGTCTTCGCCGGCATCACGATGATGGTCCTGGGATGCTTCCAGGCCTTCATGGGCCTGGTCGGCGTCTTCAACACCGACTTCTACCTCGTCACCGCAGGCGATCTGGCGATCCCCGTCAACTACACGGCCTGGGGCTGGTTCCACCTGATCATGGGGGTGGTCGTCGTCCTCGCCGGCGTCGCCGTCATGTCGGGCAAGACGTGGGGGCGCGCGGTCGGGATCTTCCTCGCCGGGCTCCAGGCGCTCGTCAACTTCGCCTGGTTCCCCGCCTACCCGTTCTGGTCGGCGATCGTCATCGCCGTCGACGTCCTGGTCATCTACGCACTGGCCGTCCACGGCAGGGAGATGAAGTCATTCAGCAGAAACGGCCTCCTGTAGGACGTCGCGTTCGCCCGGCGAGCACGGGAAAGAGCCGACCGGCTCTCCCCCGTGCTCACCCGTCCCCTCGTGCCCGGCGGATACCGGCGGGCATGCACGGTGACCTTGGCGGGAGACGTCATCGGCTCTTCCTGCCTCCGCGGCCGATCAGCACACCGATCAGCAGGCCGATGGCCGTGCACGCCACCAGCGTGATCCACAAAGGGGCGGTGATCACCATCGTGAACAGCCGGATGGCCGTATCCTGCCGATTCTGCAGGATGAAGACGACTGCCAGTACCGAAAGAACAAGCGCCAGCCACACGCGTGGCGGCATCGCACTCAACCAGCCCGCTGGTCTCTGCTCTGTCACGGATCCCCCCGATGCGTGCAGCGGCTTTGGTCTCTGCCCTACCCCGAAATCGCAGCAGGTGCCCGTTCGGCGGATCCGGACACGGAGACCACCGGCGCCGGATGCCGTCCCGCCGGGCGATTCGTCCCGCACCTCCGGCGCCCTGTCGGATGTCGGCATGGTCTATTGCGGGTCCCGCTCCGCGGGACGGCCGGTCCCGGCTCCGCGACCGGTGCTCCTCAGCCGGGCGGCGGCGCCTCGTCGCGGCGGCCCGGCGGCCCGGAGCCGTGCGCGGCCAGGGCCGGCAGAACGAGCCGTACCCGGGTGCCGTGTCCGAGGCGGCTGTCGATGGCGACCTCGCCGCCGTGCATGGAGGCGATCTTCTTGACCAGGGGGAGGCCCATGCCGGTGCCGCCGGCCCGCTGCTCGGCGTCGGCTCCGCGGTAGAAGTCGTCGAAGACGTGCTCGAGGTCGTGCGGACCGATGCCGACGCCGGTGTCGGCCACCTCGATCACCGGAGCCGGGTCGGCGGTGACGGTGACGGTGATGCGGCCGCCGGACGGGGTGAAGGTGACGGCGTTGTCCAGCAGCTGGTTCAGGGCGTGGCGCAGATGGCCTGCATCGGCCCAGACCGTCACCGCGGCCGGAGCGTGAACCGCCACGGTCGGCGGGTCGTCGGCGTGACGCCGGGCTGCCCGGCACTGGGCGGTGACGGTACGCACGGCCTCACGGGCCAGGGCCGCCAGGTCGACGCGGGCCGGGTTGAAGGCGGCGCTGCCGGCGTGCAGGCTGGTCACCAGCAGAAGCTCGTTCAGCAGGTGCTCCAGCCGTACGCTGTTGCGGTCGATCACCTCCAGGAACCGCTGCTGATCGTGGGCGTCCACCTCGCCTTCGCACATCAGCTGCATCGAAGAGCGGATCGAGGCCAGCGGCGTGCGCAGCTCATGGTTGATCGTGCGCAGGAACTGGCTTTTCATCTCGTCGATCTGGTGCAGGCGCTCGACCTGCTGCTTCTGCTGGAGCAGGAGGCGTTCGCGGTGCTCGGTCAGCTCGTGGTGGTCGGTGACGTCGGTGGCGATGCCGTCGACGAACAACCGCGTCCCCTCCCTGCGAGGGAAACCGCGTGCCCAGATCCACCGCATGACGTCGTCCAGGCCCAGGATGCGGAACTCGATGTCGGCCCGCTCCCCGGTGCGCAGGACATCGAGGAAGGCGGCGTACGCGGCCTGGTCGTCGGGGTGGATCCAACGGGCGATCAGCTCGGGCACGTCGGCGCCCTCCGGTGCCGGATGGCCGAGCAGGGGGGCGGCCGCCCGGCTCTGGTAGATCGAGAAGAACGAGCCGTCGGCGGTCACCTCGACGCTCCACACGTTGTCGCTGATGCGGGAGATGACCCGGTCGAAGCGGCGGTGGCTCTCGGCCAGGGCCAGCCGTGAGGCGATCTCCGGCTCGATGAGGGCGGCCAGGTCCTCCAGCGTCCGCACCTGCTCGCGGCTCCAGGCCCGGGTCCGGGTATCGATCGCGCACAGCGCGCCGATCACCTGCCCGCCGGGTGCGTTCAGCGGCACTCCGGCGTAGGCTGCCGGCTGCCCTCCGGTGCTCTCCAGGAGCTCGCACGCGCGCTCCTCCCCGCGGGTGTCGCCGATCACCAGCGGCGCGTCGTCGGCCACGACGTACCGGCACAGCGACTGCGACAGGGGAACGCTCCTGACGGCCCCCGAATCGACCGCTCCCGCCGCGCTGATCACGACCTGCCGGTCCTCGGTGATCAGCGTCACCGCCGCGGCCGGCACCTCCAGCAGCCGGACCACCAGCCGTGTCACCCGATCCAGCGCCGGTGGGGCCGGAGCGTCCAGCAGACCGGTCGCGTACAGCATCCGCAGCCGTTCCCGGTCACCGACGCGGTCTCCGCCGTTCACCTCCACGGCACACCGCCTTTCATCCTCTTCATACCCATATGAGGACTTTCACCTAATCGCATCATCGAGAGACCGCTGCCAGGACGATGGCCGGCGACGTCCAGAGGACGACCCGTCCCGGGGCGGTCAGGCCGGAGTCACCCATAGGCCCGGTACTCCCGAAGACATCCCACAGTGCTGAGCGTCAAGCCCGCAGCACCACGAGACGCCCCTCGGAACGCCGGATACTTCTGGAGCAGCGCGGGATTCTGTCGGTGGCGGGTGGCATCATCGGCCGATGTCCGAAACCAGTACGTCGATCGCGTCCTTCTGGGACGGCTTCGCCGCCTCCTTCTCTGGGGGCGGTCGCGGCCGCGGGGCTGGCCGGATTCGCCGGCAACGAGCTGGTGGCCCGCTACCGCATCCGCGTCGGCCGCAGGATCGGTTCGGCCGCGCTGGTGGCCGACGGCCTGCACGCCCACGCTGACGGCTTCACCTCCCTGGCGGTGCTCCTGAGCGCCGGCGGCGCCGCGCTCGGTTTCCCGTCGGCCGACCCGATCGTCGGCCTGGTCATCACGGGGGCGATCTGCGTGGTGCTGCGCGATGCCGCCCGCCAGATCTACTACCGGCTCATGGACACCGTCGATCCCGCGCTGGTCGCCCGGGCCGAGCACGTCCTGACCGGTGTGCCCGGCGTCCAGCGCGTCGGGGCGGTACGGCTGCGCTGGGTCGGGCACACGCTGCGCGCCGAAGTCGAGATCGCGGTGCGCCACGACGCGCTGCCGGCCGAGGCGCACGCCATGGCGGTGCAGGCCGAGCACGCTCTGATGCACGAGCTGCCCCGGCTGCGGGCCGCCACGGTGCACGCCGATCCCGACGGCCCGGCCGGCACCGATCACCACGCCCCGCTCCTGGCCCATCGGTAGCGGCCCGGAGCGTCGTCGGCCCACCGGGCCCGGCACGGCGGACCGGCCGGCCGATACGACCGCGCCGGAACCTGCGTCGGTGCGGATCCCCGAGCCTCGATTTGAGAAACGATAATGATTATCAGTACTGTTGTTCGCCGTCGCCCGTTCTGCGGCGACGATCCCCTTCGTGACAACGTCAGAAATCGAGGTCGTTCCCCTTGTCCCGAGATGAGGAACTTCAGACCGGCAAGGCCAGGCGCGCGTGGATCGCCGCCGCACTGGCGCTCATCGTGGTCGTGGGGGTGACCGTCGGCGTCGCGACGCGGTGGGGCCGGGGAGGTGAGAACACGTCGTCCCCGAGCGGACCGCAGCGCCGCGGCGCCGAGCTCGTCATCGCCGTCGGGGACGTCGCCGGCGGCGAGTTCGACCCGTTGAAGGGCTGGGGCTCCAGACCCGCGCAGATCCGGCCGATCCACAGCTCGCTGCTCACCATCGACGCCGACGTCGACTTCGTCGGCGACCTGGCCTCGGAATACTCCGTGAGCGACGACGCGCGGACCTGGAGCTTCACGCTCCGCGACAACGCCCGCTGGTCGAACGGCGAGCCGGTCACCGCCCGGGACGTCGTCTTCACCTACGAGATGCTGAAGAAGGACGGCACACGGTTCGACCTGACGTTCGTCGACCGGATCACCGCCACCGGCGAGTCCCGTGTCGAGTTCCATCTGAAGGAACCGCGGTCGACCTTCGTCAGCCAGCTCTCGGAGATCCCGATCCTGCCCGCCGCCCACTACGGCCCGGACTACTCGAAGAACCCGATCGGGTCCGGTCCGTACACCGTCGCCGACTACCAGCAGGGGCAGCAGCTCATCCTCACTGCGAATCCGCACTGGTACGGGCAGCGGCCGCGGTTCACCAAGCTCACCTTCCTGTTCCTGGGCGAGGACGCGGCGCTCGCCGCCGCCCGGGCCGGGACCGTCGACATCGCGTACGTCCCCCCGGCCTTCGCCGACCAGCGCGTCCCCGGCATGACACTGCAGCGCTTCGAGAGCATCGATTCCCGCGGACTGTCACTGCCGACGCGGCCGGCCGGCGGCAAGGGGAAGATCCAGGGCAAGGACGTAGCGGTCGGCAACGACGTGACCGCGGACCCGGCGATCCGCAAGGCGCTGAACATCGGCCTCGACCGCGACGAGATCACCGAGATCGTGCTGCAGGGCCACGGCCGCCCGGCCCACACCCTCGTCGACACTCTCCCGTGGTTCAACCGGGAGGCGGCCTTCGAGGACGGCCGGGCCGACGACGCCGAGCGCGTCCTGGCCGAGGCCGGCTGGCGCGACTCCGACGGCGACGGAATCGTGGAGAAGGCCGGGAAGAAGGCCGGGTTCACACTGATGTACCCCTCCGACGACAAGCTCCGCAGTGATCTGGCGCTGGTGGTGGCGGAGCAGGCGCGCACGCTCGGCATCGAGATCACCGCCAAGGGCGGCACCTGGGACGGCATCTACCTCGACGGCAAGGCCAACGCCGTGACCTGGGGCGGCGGGCGCCACCACGCGCACCAGCTGTATTCGATGTACTCATCGAAGACCATCGACACCGGCTACAACAACATGCCGCAGTACGCCGACCCGACGGTCGACGGCCACCTCGACCGTGCCCTGTCGGCCGCCACGCAGGAGGAGGCGAACGAGCACTGGAAGCGGGCGCAGTGGGACGGTGAGAGCGGCTTCGCCGGCGAGGACGGTGACGCGCCGATCATCTGGCTCGTCCGGATCGACCACCTCTACCTCGTCCGCGACGGGCTGCACCTCGGTGACCAGCCGATCCACGGCCACGGGCACGAGTGGGCGCTGTTCAACACCATCGCCCAGTGGCGCTGGGAGAAGTGAACGCCCGCCGGCCGGCCGGGGCGGTGCCCGTCATGCCGAGACTGATCCTGCTGCGCGTGCTGCGCCTGGCGAGCCTGCTGGCCGGGGTGTCGGTGCTCGCCTTCGTCCTCGTCCGCAACTCGCCGATCGACCCGATCCAGGCCTACATCGGCGCCGACGTGGACCTCACCGACGAGCAGCTGGCGAAGTTGCGCGAGCGGTGGGGGCTGGACCGCTCGCCGGTCGAGCAGTACCTCGCCTGGGCCGGCACCCTGCTTCGGGGCGACTTCGGCACCTCGACGCTGTACAAGGCTCCCGTGACCGACGTCATGGGAGCCCGCTTCGGCGCCTCGCTCGCGCTGATGGCGGTCGCCTGGACGCTGTCCGGGGTGCTCGGATACCTGCTCGGGGCCGTCGCGGCGATGCATCGCGGACGGCTCGCCGACCGGGTCGTCTCCTGGTACAGCTACACCCTGTCCGCGACGCCCGCCTTCTGGCTCGGCATCGTCTTCCTCGTCGTCTTCTCCGTGTGGCTCGGCTGGTTCCCCGTGGGGCTCGCGGGACCGCAGGGCGTCCCGGCGGCGGACGTCACGTTCGCCCAGCGGCTCCACCACTTCGTGCTGCCGGCGATCACCCTGTCCGCCGTCGGCGTCGCGAACATCGCCATGCACACCCGGGAGAAGATGACGGACGTCCTGAACAGCGACTACGTGGCATTCGCCCGCGCCCGAGGCGAGACCGGCGCGCAGATCTTCAAAAACCACGGGTTCCGCAACTCCGTGGTCCCGGCGGTGACCCTTCAGTTCGCCTACTTCGCAGAACTCTTCGGAGGCTCGGTGCTCGCCGAGACGGTCTTCTCCTATCCGGGTCTCGGCTCCACCCTGACCGAGGCCGCGCTCGGCGGCGACGTGCCGCTGCTGCTGGGCATCGTGCTGGTCAGCGCGGTGTTCGTCTTCACCGGCAACCTGATCGCGGACGTCGTCAACGCCGCGATCGACCCGCGGATCCGGAGGAGGGCATGAAGACGCCCACCGGTCACCGCCCGCGCCTGCGCGGCCGCCGGGACCTCGTCGCCTCGCTCTCCGTCGTGGTGCTCCTGGTCGCCTGCGTCCTGGCGGGCCGCCTCCTGCTGGACGACGCCGCGCTGCGGCCGAACTCCGCGCCGCGGCTGCTGCCACCGGGCCTGGAGCACCCGCTCGGAACCGACCACCTCGGCCGGGACCTCTTCACGAGAGTGGTGAAGGGACTCGCGCTCTCCCTGGGCATCGGCGTGCTCACCGCGGCGATCAGCACGGTGATCTCCGCGGTGCTCGGCATCTGCGCCGCGCTCCTCGGCCGGCGGGTCGACGCCTTCGTCTCCTGGCTCATCGACCTGTCCATCGGCATCCCGCACCTGATCTTCATGATCCTGCTCGCCTTCACCGTCGGAGGCGGGATCCCGGGCCTCGTCGCGGGCATCGCGTTCACCCACTGGATGTCGCTCGCGCTGCTGGTCAGAGCCGATGTGAAGCAGATCCGCGACGCGGAGTTCATCCTCGTCTCCCGCGGACTCGGCAGGTCACCGCTGTTCATCGCGCGCAGGCACGTCCTGCCGCTCGTGCTGCCCCAGCTCCTGGTCGGATTCGTCCTCATGTTCCCGCACGTGATCCTGCACGAGGCCGCACTCACCTTCCTCGGGTTCGGATTCCCACCGCAGACGCCGGCCATCGGCATCCTCCTGTCGGAGGGGATGGCGCACATCTCCAGCGGGATGTGGTGGCTGGCGGTGTTCCCCGGCCTCGCGCTCCTGCTGCTCGTGCTCGGCTTCGCGCGACTCGGCGACCGGGTGCGCGCGGTGCTCGACCCGGCGACGTCGAACGGATGAGGGTCCGATGAACACACCGATCCTGACGGTCTCCGAGCTCGGCGTCGGCTTTGTCCAGTACGCGGGCGGGCTGCGCACCCGGACGGTCCCCGGCATCACCGGCCTGGACCTCGAGGTCCGCGAGGGGGAGATCCTGGCGGTCCTCGGCGCGAGCGGATCCGGCAAGACCCTGCTCGCGCAGGCGATCCTCGGCATCCTGCCGCACAACGCGCACGTCACCGGTGAGATCCGGTACCGGGGCGAGCGGCTGACCGCCGCCAGGCGGAGGCGCACGCTCGGCCGGGAGATCTCCTACATCCCGCAGTCGGTGACGAACCTCGACCCGCTGATGCCCGTCGGCGGGCAGGTGCGGATCGGCCTCGATCCGAAGACCGCGGAGCAGGAGCAGCGCCGCCTGTTCGCCCGCTACGGCCTGGCCGACGAGGCGGCGAGACTGTACCCGTTCGAGCTGTCCGGGGGGATGCTCAGGCGGGTGCTCTTCGCCACGGGCGTCCGGGACACCGTACGGCTGGTCATCGCCGACGAGCCTACCCCGGGACTGCACGCCGAGGCCGTCGCGGAGGTGCTCCGGCACCTGCGCGAGCTCGCCGCGGACGGGGCCGCCGTGCTGCTCATCACCCACGACATCCTCTCGGCGGTGACCGTGGCCGAGCGGGTGGCGGTGATGAACGGCGGGCGCCTCGTCACCGTCGAGTCCGCCTCCGCCTTCACCGGGGAGGGCGACGGGCTCGGCCATCCCTTCGCGCGCGAGCTGTGGCGCGCGCTGCCGCAGAACCGATTCTCCGCCGGAGGTGTGGAATGGCGTTGGTAGTCAGCGGCCTCGATTACGGGCATCCGGGCGGGGAACCGCTCTACCGCGACGCCTCCTTCCGCGTGGAGGCCGGCACGGTGGTGGGTGTGACCGGGCCGAGCGGCAGCGGCAAGTCGACGCTCGGCGCGCTCCTGGCGGGAGACCTCCGGCCCCGGGCCGGCGAGATCACGGTCGACGGCGCCCCGCTGCCCGGACGCGGGTTCCGGCCGGTGCAGCTGATCCACCAGCATCCCGAGCGGGCGGTCAACCTCAAGTGGCGGATGCGCTCGGTGCTGCGGGAGTCCCATGCGGTGCCCCGCGAGACGCTCGACCTGCTCGGCATCAGGAGCGAGTGGCTCGACCGCCGGCCGGGCGAGCTGTCCGGAGGCGAGCTGCAGCGCTTCTGCATCGCCCGCGCGCTCCATCCCGCCACCAGGTACCTCGTCGCCGACGAGATGACCGCCATGTTCGACGCGATCACCCAGGCGCGGATCTGGCACGCGCTCATCGGGATCGTCCGCGAACGCGGCCTCGGCATGGTCGTCATCAGTCACGAGCCGGCGCTGCTCGACCGGCTCTGCGACGAGCGGATCCCCGTCGAACGCCTCCGCGGTCCGGCGGGGAGCGCGCGCCGTTCCAGGTGGTCGCCGGCGGCCCGCGATGCCGCGGGGAGCGCGTGACAGATCATCGCCGCGTAGCGGACCCGGCAAGGCCCCGTCCCGGCGGGTGTAGCGTCCGATACGCGAAGTCGATCAGAAAGGTGCCCGCCATTGGAACCGCGAGCCGCACGGCCGGACATGTCGCGGAATGCGCGTGTCGGCAGATACAGCGACGTGGCGAGCGCGCTGGCGTTGCGCAGTGACCGGCGGCTCGCCGAGTCGCTGGAGAGGGCGCAGGTCCTGGGCTCGGGGGTCGGCGGCACCTCGGTGCTGCTGGACGTCCAGGGTGTGCCGGTCTTCGCCAAGCGCATCCCGCTGACCGACCTGGAGTGCCGGCCGGGCAACGTCATGTCCACCGCGAACCTGTTCGGGGTGCCTCCGTTCTGCCAGTACGGGGTCGTCGAGTTCGCCGGGCCGGGCTTCGGCGCATGGCGGGAACTCGCGGCCGGCGTCATGACGACCGGCTGGGTCCTGGCCGGGCGCAGTGCGGCCTTTCCGCTGCTCTACCACTGGCGGGTGCTGCCGGGAGCCCCGCCGCCCACCGAGGAGCACGCCGACGTCGAGGCGGTCGTGAAGTACTGGGACGGGTCACCGGCGGTACGGGACCGCCTCCACGCCCTGGCCGGCGCCTCGGCGAGCATCGTGCTGTTCCAGGAGTTCATCCCGCACACCCTCGACGACTGGCTCGCCGCCGGCCGGGACGCCGCGCTGGCGGCGACCGCCATGGTCGAGTCGTGCCTGCTCACCGACGTGGCCTTCATGAACGGCCAGGGGCTGATGCACTTCGACGGCCACTTCGGCAACATCCTCACCGACGGCGAACGCCTGTACATCGCCGATCTCGGCCTGGCGGTCTCCCCCCGGTTCGACCTGTCCGAGCAGGAGGCCGGATTCCTGGAGCGCAACCGGACCCACGACATCGGGTACGCGCTGATGCGGCTGGTCAACTGGCTCGTCACCGGCGTCTGCGGGGTGGAGACGCCACCGGACGGCGTACCGGTACGGCGCAACGCCTACATCCGCGCGTGCGCGGACGGCGCGGACCCCGCCGGTGCTCCGCCGGCCGCGGCCGCGGTGATCCGCCGGTACGCACCCGTGGCGGCGGCCATGAACGACTTCTACTGGGACCTGTACGGCGTTAGCAGGACGACGCCGTACCCGAGCGAGGAGATCGAACGCGCCCTGAGCGCTATGCGCCGGTCCCCCGGGCCCGGCGGCACTCCCGAAGCCCCCTCCCGCCGGAGGTCCCGGTGAACCTCGAGCAGAAGGCGTCCCTGCTGTCCGGCAAGGACGCGTGGAGCACCGAGCCGGTGGGCGGCACGCCCTCGGCCGTGCTCGGCGACGGCCCGCACGGCGTGCGCCGGCAGGCGGGCGGCACCGACCACCTGGGCATCCACGCGAGCCTGCCCGCCACCTGCTTCCCGCCCGCCGTCGCGGTGGGCTCCAGCTGGGATCCCGCCGTCGCGGGCCGCCTGGCCGCCGCGGTGGCCGCCGAGGCCCGCGCGCACGGCGTCCAGATCGTCCTGGGGCCCGGGGTGAACATCAAGCGCTCGCCGCTGTGCGGGCGCAACTTCGAGTACTACTCCGAGGACCCGCTGCTGTCCGGCGTGCTGGCCACCGCCCACGTGCGGGCCCTGCAGGCTCAGGGGGTGGGGGCCTCCGTCAAGCACTTCGCGGCCAACAACCAGGAGACCGACCGCATGCGGGTCAGCGCCGAGGTCGACGAGCGCACCCTGCGGGAGATCTACCTGCCCGCCTTCGAGCGCGTCGTCGAACAGGCCCGGCCGGCGACGGTGATGGCCGCCTACAACAGGCTCAACGGCGTCTACGCCGGTCAGCACCCCTGGCTGCTGACCACGCTGCTGCGCCGGGAGTGGGGCTTCGAAGGCGTCGTGGTCTCCGACTGGGGAGCCGTCAACGACCGGGTGGCCGCCCTGAGGGCCGGACTCGACCTGCAGATGCCCGGCAACCCCGCGGCCGACGCCGAGATCGTGCGGGCCGTCCGGGACGGCTCGCTGGACGAGGCGGTCGTCGACCGTTCCGCGGCCCGGGTGCGGGCCATGGCCGAGCGGTGGCGGGCCGGGCGGGCGGACTTCGACGCCGACGCCCACCACGCCCTCGCCCGCGAGCTGGCCGCCGAGTGCGCCGTGCTGCTGAAGAACGACCGCGCCGTGCTCCCGATCGGACCCGGCGTCGGGACGATCGCGGTCGTCGGCCCGTTCGCCACCGAGCCGCGTTTCCAGGGCGGCGGCAGCTCCCGCGTCAATCCCACCCGGGTGGACGTCCCGCTGGAGGAGATCAGGAGGCTGGCCGGGGAGCGGACCGTCACCACCGATCCCGAGGGCGCCGACCTGGCGATCGTCTTCGCCGGGCTCGCCGACGCCGACGAGTCCGAGGGCTACGACCGGACCGCCATCGAGCTCCCCGGCGAGCAGGTGGAGCTGATCCGCGCCACCGCCGCGGCGGCCCGCCGTACCGTCGTGGTGCTGTCCAACGGCGGCGTCGTGTCGCTGGAGGGCTGGCACGACGACGTCGACGCCGTCCTGGAGGGCTGGCTGCTCGGCCAGGCCGGCGGCGGCGCCGTCGCCGACCTGCTGTTCGGCGTGACCGGCCCGTCCGGGCGGCTGGCCGAGACCGTCCCGCTGCGCCTGCAGGACACCCCCGCCTACCTGAACTTCCCCGGCGAGCAGGCCACCGTCCGCTACGGCGAGGGCGTCATGGTCGGCTACCGCTACCACGAGACCGTCGAGCGGCCGGTGCGCTACCCCTTCGGCCACGGGCTCACCTACACCGCCTTCGCGGTCGGCGACCTCGCGGTGGAGGTCACCGGAGCCGACAGCGCACGCGCCGCCCTCACCGTCGCCAACACCGGCGGGCGGTACGGCAAGCACGTCGTCCAGCTCTACGTCGCCACGCAGGCCGGCCCCGTCCGCCGCCCGGCCCGGGAACTGCGCGCCTTCACCAAGGTCGCGCTCGGCCCCGGCGAGTCCACGACCGCGGCCTTCGACCTGGACGCCCGCGCCTTCGCCTACTGGGACGTCGCCGAAGGCCGCTGGCTGGTGGCGCCCGGCGAGTACACCGTCCAGATCGGCGAGAACGCCTCGGTGATCGTCGCAGAGGCGACCGTCGAGCTCGCCGGTGAGGTGCTCGCCAAGGAGCTGACGCTGGACTCCAGCCTCGGTGAGTGGCTCGCGCATCCGGCCGTCGGCCCCGCGTTCATGGACCGGCTGACCGCGGGCATGACCGAGGAGCAGCGGGCGCAGGCCGCCGAGCACGCCGGCATGCTGCGCCTGGTCGAGTCGCTGCCGATGCACCAGTTCCTGGGATTCCTCCCCGCCCCGCTCCCCGAGGAGGCCCTCGCCGAGCTGATGACCCTCAGCAGGCGGGGGACGCGCCACCGGCCCCGGGAGCGACGAGCGCTCTGATCGCGGCGGCTCTGCGGTGGATCTGCGGTGACTCCGCGGTGACTCCGCCGAAGCCGGAGCACGGACGGCTGACCGGTCGTCCCGGCCCACCCGCCTGACGGCGGTGCCCACGCGCGTCCGGCGGCCGGCTCATCGGAGCGGGTCGTCGAGGACGAAGCCGGAGCCCTCCCTCCGGACGGTCCCGGAGCGGGCCAGGTGGGTGGCGAAGAAGAGGCCGGAACGGTCGGCGAGGTCGTCGAGCACGCGGCGGCGGCTCTCCGCGGCGAGGGCGGGATCCTCGCAGAGGGACGAGGAGACGTCCGGGCGGAGCAACTGCAGGGGGTGGTGGACCAGGTCTCCCGCGATCACCGCGGTCCGGCCGCCGTCGGTGACCTCCACCACGAGGTGGCCGGGGCTGTGACCGGGGGCGGGCAGCAGCCGCACGCCGTCGTCGATCCGGTGGGCTCCGGTGACCAGGTCCAGCAGCCCGGCCTCCCGCACGGGCAGGAGGCACTCGCCGATCCGTTCGGCGTGCCGGGTACGGCCGGCCGCGAAGTGCCCGTACTCCGCCTCGGCCAGCAGGTGGCGCGCGCGGGGGAAGGCCGGTTTCAGGTCGTCGGTGGTGTGCCAGCCGACATGGTCGTGATGGAGGTGGGTGGTGACCACGACGTCCACGGATCCGGGTTCGACGCCGGCCTCGGCGAGGGTGGTCATCCAGCGGGAGGTGAAACCGGGGAAGGGACCTCGTCTCCCCCGCTTGTCTCCGCCGAGGCAGGTGTCGACCAGGATCGTGGTCCCGGCGCCCAGGACGGCGAAGCCGGTGACGACCATCGGCGCGCGCATGCCGTCCGTCGCGAGCAGCCGTTCCAGGTCGGCGGGCGGCAGGCCGGGGAAGAGGCGTTCGGGCGGCAGGACGTGCCCGGCCGCGTCGATCAGCGGGACGACGGTGCGCCGCCCGACGGTGACGGGCGGGGGCTGGGGCGGGACGTGCAGGCGCACGGGCTGCTCCTGGCGTGAGGGGCTCTGGGCCGGATGGGGATTTCCGAGAAGAGGCATCGCCGGTCAGGGTCACCCGGAGTGCCGTCAGCCGTGTTCGGCGTGGCCGCCGTGGTCGCTCACCTGCGCGTCGAACCAGGCGTGCAGCGCCGCCACCAGGGCGGGTTCCGCGGTGGTGTAGGTCAGCCGGGCTCCGCCGGGGATCTCGGCGTAGCCGACGTCGATGCGCCGGTGACCGGCGGCCAGCTCCTGCAGGCCGGGCATCTGCGCGCCGTGGATGGAGGCGGGGTCGCCGAAGTCACCGCGGCCGAAGCGCGCGGCCTCCTCGGTGAGGTGCTCGCGGATCAGGCGGATCTGGCCGGCGTCGGCGGGGTCGTCCGCGGTGACGGTCTGCACGCCGCCGTCGTCGGACCGGGTGAACCGGTGAGTGGTCCGGTCGAGGTCGAAGGGCATCACCGACCGGCCTCTGGCCGCCACCTCCTGCTGCCGGGCCGTGCCGCCGGCCGGTCCGGCCGGAGCGGTCAGCGCGATCGCCGCGGTCCCGGCGGCGAAGACGGCCACGGCGGCGGCCATGAGTGCGATCGTGCGGTCACGGTTCATCGACGGCCTCCGTGAGCAGGATGAGGGCGCGCAGGACCGCCTGGCGCTCTTCGGCGGGGATGCGGTCCAGGGCGGCACCGAAACGGGCCTGACGGGCCGCGGCCAGTTGCCGGGCGGCCTGCAGACCGGCAGGTGTGAGCCGCAGCAGGACGCCGCGGCCGTCATCGGGCGCGGGGGCCCGTTCGACCCAGCCCCGCCGGGCCAACTGGGTGACGATGCGGCTGGTGGTGCTCTTCTCCAGCCGCAGCCGGTGCACCAGCTCGACCTGCCGCAGCTCGCCCCGGCGGGCCAGCTCGCCCAGCGCGTGGGCCTCGGAGGTCGGGATGGGGACCCCGCACGGGGTGCGGTCCGGCTGATGGAGCCCGAGCGCCCGGACGAACCGGGACACGGCCTCCTGGAACTCTGACGCCTCAGACGACATGGTTCGACATTACAACCACATGGTTCGATAGTGCAACCAGTATGAAAAGGCCGTCCCGATGCACCCCTCGAGCGCCGATGGGACCGCGGCGCAGGCCTGCCGCGGCGCAGGCCTACCGCGCCGATGCCGATGCCGATGCCGATGCCGCACAATGGTTCGCCGACAGCACCGTCATCACGCGAGGAGCCCTCCGCCGTGTCCCATCCCTCCGCCGATCCGGCCACCGTGCTCACGACCCTGGCCGGCTACGGCGAGCGCTACCGGCTGGAGACCGATCCCGGCGCGGGCGAGGACTGGATCGCCGCCGACCGGCTGGCGGACCCCGCCGCCGAGGAGCTGACGCGGGTGCTGGAGGCCGAGCGGGCGGCCAGCGGCCAGGTGTCGGCGCACGCCACGGCGCTGACCGTGATGGCCGTCTACGCCGGCACGGTGACGGCTCCCGCCCTGCTGGCGTGGGCGCTGTACGACCAGGTGCTGGACGTCCGGCCGCACAACGTGCTGCTGCGGCTCGACGACCACCACGGGTTCGCGGCCGTCGCCCTGCGCCGGCCGCGCCTGGCCGACGTCTCCCGCATGCCCTCGGGCGAACGGCTGGCACTGCTGGTGCGCCAGGTCCTCGACGAGCACCTGTTCCCGGTCGCCGAGGCGCTGCGAGTGCGCAGCCGCGCCGGGCGGCGGCAGTTGCACGGCGGCATCGCCCACGGATGCGCCGCGGCGTTCGGTGCCGCGAGCAGGAGGCCCGGAGCCGACGTCGACCTGCTGCAACGCGCCCACGAGAGGTTCCTCGCGGCCTGCCCGCCGGAGCTGGCCGCTCTCGGGGAGATGGTCCGGCTCTCCGAGGCAGGCGCACGGGGTCTGTTCTACCTGCGCCGGACGTGCTGCCTGTACTACACCGCCGTCCACGGCGAGAAGTGCGCCAGTTGCTGCCTGGACAGCGCGGAGGACCGCATCGCCGGCTACCGCCGCGTCCTGGCCGGAGACGCGGCCCCGCACTGACCCGCCCCGGCATCCCTCCCCGGGCGGAGCCGCCTCGGCCGCCCCGCACCGCCTCACCGGCTGCGCCACCGGCGAGGTCCTCGGCCCGATGACCGGCATGGTCCGGCGCCGGGGTTCCCCGCCCGGACGCCGTTCACGGCCGTTCCTCCGCGGTGCCGGGGGCGGTCTCGTCCAGCACGCGCTGGGCGACGGCGAAGGCGGCGTTGGCGGCGGGCACCCCGCAGTAGACCGCGGTCTGCAGCAGCACCTCGCCGATCTCGTCGGGCGACAGGCCGTTGCGCAGCGCAGCGCGCACGTGCATGGCCAGCTCGTCCAGGTGGCCGCGGGCCACCAGCGCGGTCAGCGTGACGCAGCTGCGCGTCCGGCGGTCCAGGCCCGGACGGGTCCAGATCTCACCCCACGCGTAGCGGGTGATCAGGTCCTGGAAGTCGCGGGTGAAGGCCGTGGTTCGGGCGATCGCCCGGTCCACGTGGTCGTCGCCGAGCACCTCGCGCCGGACGGCCGTCCCGGACTCCGCGGGCAGGTGCGCGAGCAGGGCGGCGGTGACGGGCTCCGGCCGGTCGACGCCCGCCAGGTGGGCGGCGCCGGGGACCTCCACCAGGGTGGAGCCGGGGATGCCGTCCGCGAGCAGCCGGGCGTGCGCGGGTGGCGTCGCGGCATCCTCGCGCCCGGCCAGGACCAGCGTCGGGATGGTGATCCGCGCCAGGGAGCCGCGCAGGTCGTAGCCGGCCAGGGCCTCGCAGCAGGCGGCGTACCCGGCCGGGTCGGCGGCGGCGAGGTCGTCGAGGAGCGGTTGCCGTACGGGACCGGCGAACCACCGCCGGGCGGCGGCCTCCACCAGCGGCCCGGTCCCCTCCGTGCGGACCGCCGCGGCCCGCTCCCGCCACGCCTCCGGCTCGCCGAAGCGGGCGGAGGAGCAGAGCATCGCCAGGGACCGCACCCGCCCTGGATGCCGCACGGCCAGGGTCGCGCCGATCGCGCCGCCGATGGAGACCCCCGCGTAGTGGAAGGCTGTGAGGCCGCAGGCGTCGGCCGCCTCCAGCACGAGGTCGGCGAGGTCCTCCATGGTCCGCACGCCGCAGGCGCCCGGAGCGGACCTGCCGTGGCCGGGCAGGTCGAACCTCACCACGCGGAACCGGCGGGCCAGGGCGGCCAGCTGCGGTTCCCAGACCCGCAGCGAGGTGCCGAGCGAGGGCCCGAGGACGAGCGGCTGGCCCTGCTCGGGGCCGTCGATCCGGTGGTGCAGCGCAGTCATCCCTCCTCCTGCGGCGCCCTGCCGGCTGGGGCGGCGATGACGGCCGGAGCGGCCTCGGCCGGCATCCGGCCGGGCTCGGCCCGGGAGCGGACCGGGGCGGTCTCGGCCCCCGGCACGGCCGCGAGGACGGAGAGCCCGGAGCCCTGCGGAGTCCTGGGGCCGCCCGGGGTTCCGGGGTCATCCGAAGTCAAGGAAGACCGTCTCCTTCTCGCCCTGCAGGTGGATATCGAACCGGTAGACGCCCTCCCGCTCCCGCTCGGCCAGGAGCGTGCGCCCGCGGTCGGCGGGCAGCGTGTCCAGGAAGGGGTCGTGCGCCAGGTAGACGCGGGTGAACAGGTGGTGCAGCAGGCCGCGGGCGAACACGCAGACGCTGATGTGGCCGTTGCCGGGCGGGAGCGTGCGCAGCGCCCAGTGGCCGTCGGCGTCGGTGGCGACCCGGCCGAAGCCGGTGAAGTCGACCCCGTTCCTACCCATGACCGCGCCGGTCACCGGGTCGCGGCGCAGGCTGCCCGGCGCGCCCGCGAGGTTCCCGGCGGGGTCGGCCTGCCAGAACTCCAGCAGCGCGTCGGGGACCGCATCGCCCGCGCCGTCGCGGACGCGGCCGTGCACGGTGATCGCATCCGGGGCGCCGGCCGGGGCGAGGTCGCCGCCGCCGGGGAAGGGCAGCGCGTAGCCGTAGAACGGGCCGACGGTCTGCGAGGGGGTGGGACCGGTGCCGCGGCCCTCGGCGGACCGGTCACGGTTCGAGGCCGGCGCGGGGGGCGTCATCGGCCCTCCTCCGTCCAGGTGGCGGCGGGGCCGTCCAGCACGATGTCCCAGCGGTAGCCGAGCGACCACTCCGGCACGGACAGGCCGTGCTCGTAGGCGGCGACCAGCCGCTGGCGGGCCCGGTCGTCGGTGACCGACTGCAGGATCGGGTCGTAGGGGAAGAGCGGGTCGCCCGGGAAGTACATCTGGGTGACCAGCCGCTGGGCGAAGGCGGTGCCGAACAGCGAGAAGTGGATGTGCGCGGGCCGCCAGGCGTTGACGTGGTTGCGCCAGGGGTAGGCGCCCGGCTTGATCGTGGTGAAGGCGTACTCTCCGTCGTCGCCGGTCAGGCAGCGGCCGACGCCGGTGAAGTTCGGGTCCAGCGGCGCGGGGTGGTCGTCGCGCTGGTGGGGGTAGCGGCCGGAGGCGTTGGCCTGCCAGATCTCCACGAGCTGACCGCGGACCGGGCGGCCGTGGCGGTCGGTGACTCGGCCGCGCACGGTGATGCGCTCGCCCAGCGGCTCGCCGGCGTGCTGGCGGGTCAGGTCGTTGTCCA
Organism: Planomonospora parontospora; assembly: GCA_014647935.1. Classification (GTDB taxonomy): domain Bacteria; phylum Actinomycetota; class Actinomycetes; order Streptosporangiales; family Streptosporangiaceae; genus Planomonospora; species Planomonospora parontospora. The sequence continues at coordinate 104,582 of BMQD01000016.1, read as the reverse complement.
GGGCGGTCACGTCGGTGACGCCGAAGACCGGCCCGGTCAGCTCGGCGGCCTCGGGATCGGTCACCGCGACCGGCGGCTGCTTCGGGTGGCGCAGCAGGGTGCTGCGGTAGGGGGCGTAGTCGCGCGCGGGATGGTCGCCGGGCACGGCGGCGGCGCGCCGTTCGGCGATCTCCCGGTCGATGTCGGCCTGGGTGAGGGACATGCAGTGGTCACCTTTCGAGGATGGCGGCCAGGACCTGGCCGAGGCCGAAGCGGCCGGAGGGGGTGCGGACGGTGCCGAGGACGTGGACGGCTCCCGTGCTCATGAGATGACCTCCGCGCCGGTACGGCCGCGCAGCTCGTCCGGGCTCACCCCGGGGGCGGTCTCCACCAGTCTCAGCCCTTCGGGGGTGACGTCCAGGACGCCGAGGTCGGTGATGATCCGGTGGACGCACGCCCGGCCGGTGAGCGGGAGCGAGCACTCCTGCACGATCTTGGGTGAGCCGTCCCTGGCCGTGTGCTCCATGACCACGACGACCCGGCGGACGCCGTGCACCAGGTCCATCGCCCCGCCCATGCCCTTGACCAGCCTGCCGGGGACCGCCCAGTTGGCCAGGTCGCCGCGGGCCGAGACCTGCATCGCGCCCAGCACCGCCACGTCGACGTGCCCGCCGCGGATCATGCCGAACGACAGCGCCGAGTCGAAGAACGACGCGCCGGGCCGTACGGTCACGGTCTCCTTGCCCGCGTTGATCAGGTCGGGGTCGACCTCGTCCTCGGCCGGGTAGGGGCCGACGCCGAGCACGCCGTTCTCCGAGTGCAGCACGACGTCCGTACCGGCCGGCAGGAACGACGGGATGCGGGTGGGCAGCCCGATGCCGAGGTTGACGTGGTCGCCGTCGCACAGCTCCGCCGCCGCCCGCGCGGCCATCTCGTCGCGTGTCCAGCTCACGAGGTGCGCACCGTCCGCTTCTCGATGCCCTTGTCGGCGGCCTGGTCGGGGGTGAGCGGGAGCACCCGCTGCACGAAGATCCCGGGCAGGTGGACCTCGTCGGGGTCCAGTTCGGTCAGCTCCTCGACCTCGGCGACGGTGACCCGCCCGGCCATCGCGGCCAGCGGGTTGAAGTTGCGGGCGGCCTTGGCGAAGACCAGGTTGCCGTACCGGTCGCCCCTGGCCGCCCGGACCAGCGCGAAGTCGGTGGTGATGGCGTGCTCCAGGACGTGGGTCCGGCCGTCGAACGCGCGGGTCTCCTTGGGTGGTGAGGCCGCCGCGACCGATCCGTCGGCGGCGTGGCGGAGCGGAAGCCCGCCGTCGGCGACCGGGGTGCCCACCCCGGCGGGGGTGTAGAAGGCGGGGATGCCGCACCCGCCCGCGCGCAGCCGCTCGGCCAGGCTGCCCTGCGGGGTCAGCTCGACCTCCAGCTCGCCCGCCAGGTACTGCCGGGCGAACTCCTGGTTGTCGCCGATGTAGGAGGCGGTCACCCGGGCGATCCGCCGGGCGGCCAGCAGCACGCCCAGACCGCCGCCGTCGACCCCGCAGTTGTTGGAGACCACGCTCAGACCGGTCACGCCGGTGTCGTACAGCGCCTTGATCAGCACGTTAGGGATGCCGCTGAGGCCGAAGCCGCCGACCGCGAACGACGCGCCGTCGCGCACCCCGGCCAGCGCCTCGACGGCCGAGGCCACCACCTTGCCGCTCCCCCGGCCCGCTGCCGGGCCGGCCGCCGGGCCCGCTGCCGGGTCTGTTCCCGTGCCTGCTGCGAGGTCTGTTCCCGGGTCCCCTGCGGGGCCTGTCTCGGGGCCGTCTCTTCCCGTGTCCGTCCGCACGACGCTCCGTCCGATCCGCCGCCGTCCACCGGGCGATTTGTTCGCTCAGTGAACTTCAGTTCGCTAGCGTGGAGACGAGTATCCGTAGCGGAGGCGCTCCTGTCAAAGGACCTTTCCGCTGATCTCCGCTGAACGAGGAGTCCCGATGGAGCCGGCCGGAACCCTGGAACGCGGCCTGGCCGTGCTGCGCGCGCTGTCCGCGGAGCCCCCGCGCACGCGCGCCACCGACCTGGTCCGCGCCACCGGCCTGGCCAGGTCGGTGGTCGACCGCGTCGTGGTCACCCTCCTGCACCTGGGCCACCTCCGGGCCGAGGGCCGCGACCTGCTGCTCGCCCCTCCCCTGGCGGAACTCGGCACGGCCTACCTGACCTGCAGCGGGCTGCCCCGGGCGCTCGGTCCGCACGCCCGGCGGCTCGCCGACGAGCTGGACGAGTCGGTCTCGCTGGCCGTGCCGGACGGCGACGACGTCCGGTTCGTCGCCCAGTTCCCCCGGCGGCGCGCCCTGTCGATCACCTTCCGGGTCGGGGACACGCTCCCCGCCGCCCGCTGCGCCGCCGGCCTGGCCCTGCGCGACCCGGCCGCACCCTGGGCCGAGGACGACCAGCTCGTCGAGCCGGGACTGGTCGCGGTCGCGCTGCCGGTGCGCGACCCGGACGGCAGGGCCGTCTGCGCGGCCAGCGTGGTCAGCCACACCAGCAGGCACGACGTCACGGGCCTGCGCGAGCACGCCCTGCCCCGGCTGCGCGCGACGGTCGCCGCGATGGAGGCGGCTCTGAGGAAGGCGGCTCTGAGGAAGGATTCGCCCGTTCCCCGTCCCGCCGGGGCCGCGGACTCCTCACGGGCCGCGGACTCCCCGTCGACTGCGGACTCCTCACGGGCCGTGAAGGCGGAACTGGGCACGGCGTACCTCCGGTCGCTGGCCCGCGGCCTGGCCGTGCTGGTCGCGCTCGGCTCGGCGCCCGGCGGGCTCACCCTCGCCGACGCCGCCCGGGCCACCGGCCTGCCCCGCGCCACCGTACGGCGCGCGGTCCGATCCCTGGAGCAGCAGGGATACGCCGCGGCCGAAGGCACCCGGTTCGTCCTGCTGCCCCGGGTGCTGGAGCTCGGCTACGCCCACCTGTCGGGGCTGACCTTCCAGCAGGTCGTCCAGCCCCACCTGAAGGACCTGGTGGCGCGGGTCCGCGCGTCGGCCTCGGTCGCCGTGCTCTCCGGCGACGACGTCGTCTACGTGGCGCGCGTGCCCACGGCCGGCATCATGAGCGTCGACATCACCGTCGGCACCCGCCTCCCCGCCCACGCCACCTCCATGGGCCGCGTCCTGCTGGCCGGCCTGCCCGAGGAGCGCCTGGCGCAGATCACCCCCCGGCCGTCGACCCGCCGCACGGTCGCCTCCCCCGCCGCGCCGGCCGGCGCCGTACGGCAGGCGGCCCGCGACGGCTACGCCCTGGCCGACCAGGAGCTGGAGGAGGGCGTCCGCTCCATCGCCGTGCCCGTCCGCGACCGCACCGGCCGCACCGTGGCCGCCCTGAACGTCGCCACCCACGCCGGTCGCGCCACCCCCGGCGACCTGGTCCGCGACGTCCTCCCCGCCCTCGTCGAAGCGGCCTCCCGGATCGAGGCGGACCTCCGCCACGTCCCCGCACACCCATGACCGAGCCCTGTTATCGCTGACGACGACGAAGGTCCGGCGGGCACCTCTTCCAGGGCGGGTACGCGGGAGGCGGCGGGCAACGGGGCGTCGTCGCTCGACCTGGCCGTAGCGCCGATCGTGATCCCAGGTGCGGACGCGGTCATGGAGCAGCCGGGCGAGGTCGGCGCCGTCGCGGCCGTGTCCGTGGACACCGAACTCGCGATCCACGGGTTCAGCGCGTCGAAAGGCTCTACGGCGTGGTCAGCTGCTCACCAGGGCACCGGATTCCATCGCCACCCAGATCAAGCCGTCGGGCCCGACCGTGAGCCCGTGGGGCTCGGCGCCGTCCAGAGGGTACTCCTCGATCCTGCCTCCGGTCGTGATGCGGCCCAGCCTGCCGATGCCCCACTCGGTGAACCACAGGGCACCGTCCGGGCCGGCCACGATGGCGTGCGGCCGGGCGGCGCGGTCGGGAAGCGGGAACTCGCTCACAGCGCCGGAGGTGTCGATCCGGCCCACCTGGCCCGCGCCGATCTCCACGAACCACAGGGCCTCGTCCGGTCCGGAGCAGATGCCGACCGGAGCGGCGGCCGGCGTGGGCAGCCCGTACCGCCTCACCTCGCCGTCGACGGTGATGCGGCCGATCGCGTTGCCCTGGTTGAGGGTGAACCAGAGCGCGCCGTCAGGCCCTGCCGTGATCGCCGACGGCATCGCGCCTCGGGTGGGCAGCGGGTGGAGGGTGATCTCGCCGGCCGCGGTGATGCGGCCGATCCGGTCACCCTGGAGCTGGGTGAACCACATGTTCCCGTCAGGACCGGCGGCGATGCCGTACGGCGAGTCCACGTCGAAGGCGGTGATCGTGCCGTCCACGGTGATCCGCCCGATCCGTCCGCCGACGTACTCGGTGTACCACAGCGCGCCGTCGCACCCCGCGGTGATCACCGTGGGGCGGCCGTCGGCGGGATCGAGCTGGAAGAACGTGGGCTCCTCGCCCGGAACGACCCGCCCGATCCGCCCCTGGTGGACGAGCGTGAACCACAGGGCGCCGTCGGGACCTGTGACGACGCCGTAGGGGGAACCATTGATCAACATGCGTGACCTCCCGGGAGCGGGATCTGCGTGCCGGTGAAACGGCGCCGCAGCGCCCGGTCGTGCGTGACCACCACGAGCGCTCCGCGGTAGCCGTCGAGCGCCTGTTCGAGCTCCTCGACCAGGGTGAGCGAGAGGTGGTTGGTGGGCTCGTCGAGCAGCAGCAGGTCGTGCCCGCCCGCCAGCAGCACGGCCAGCGCCAGCCGCCGCCGCTGGCCCACCGACAGGGCGCCGACCTTGAGCTCGAGCGCCTCCGGACGGAACAGGCCGGTCGCCATCAGTGCCGCCGCCTCCCCGCCGTAGGTCTCCAGGACCGTCCTGTCCGGATCGAACGTCACCTCCTGCGGGAGGTATCCGGCCCGTTCCCCCGCCTCGGCGGCGATCGCGGCGAGCAGCGTCGACTTGCCGGAGCCGTTGGGGCCGTGGATCAGCAGCCGGTCCCCCGCCGCGATCCGCACCCGGCCGACCTGCACGAGCGTGCCCGTGGCCGCGCCGGCGGGCGCGAACGCGCCGCGGAAGCGCAGCGGCTCGGGCGGGCGCGGGACCGGGTCCTCCTGCAGGCGGCGCAGGCGCTCGGCCGCCTGCCGTACCCGCGAGGCCACCGAGTCCTGCACGCGCCCGGCGTTGCGGTCGTAGGCCATCTTGTTGTTGTCCCTCATGGCCCGGCCCGCGGCGACGCGGTGCGCGGTGGTCGCGGCGAACTCCCCGACCCGCCGGATCTCCTCCCGCCAGTCGGTGTAGGCCTGCTCCCAGCGCAGCCTGGCCGCCGCCTTCTCGGCGAGGAAACCGGTGTAGCCGCCGCCGAACCTGGTCATCGCGCCGCCCTCGACCTCGAGGATCGCCGTCGCCACCCGGTCCAGGAAGATCCGGTCGTGCGAGACCGCCACCACCGTGCCCCTGTGTTCGCGCAGCCGGTCCTCCAGCCAGGTCATCGCCGCCTCGTCGAGGTGGTTGGTCGGCTCGTCGAGCAGCAGGACCTCCGGCGAGGCCGCCAGCACGCAGGCCAGCCCCAGCCGGGCCTGCTCGCCGCCGGACAGGCTCGACAGCACGCGCGACCGCTCGATCCGGGCCAGGCCCAGGGCGTGCATCGCCTTGTCCACGCGGGCGTCGGCCTCGTATCCGCCCCTGGCCTCGAAGGCGGTGAGCAGCTCGCCGTACCGGTCCATGTCCTGCGCCTCGGCGGCCTCCTGCATGCCGCGCTCGAGTGCGCGCAGCTCGGCCAGGGCGGCGTCGACGGCCTGCTGGACGGTGTGGTGGCCCGGCAGGTCGAGGGTCTGGCCCAGGTAGCCGACGCCGCCGGCCGCCGACACCGTCACCTCGCCGTCGTCCGGCGCCTCCACTCCGGCGATCATCCGGAGCAGCGTGGACTTGCCGGAGCCGTTCTCGCCCACGATCCCCGCGCGCTCACCGGGGCGGACGCTGAAGGTGACCCGGTCGAGGACCCGGTGCGCGCCGTACGACTTCGAGACTCCCTTGAGGGAGAGCTGGGTGGTCAGAATGGAACTCCAATCGCAACTTGTGTAGCTTTAAGGTAACCCAGCACAAGGCTTAATGCAACTGGAGTAGACATTGGAGAAGCGTCCCGGTGGTCGCAGCGCCCGTGTGCGCGACGCCGTACGGCAGGCGACCCTCACCGAACTGGCCGAACACGGCTACAGCGGACTGACGGTGGAGAACGTGGCGAGCCGCTCCGGTGTCCACAAGACGACCGTGTACCGCCGCTGGGGCAGCGCCGAGGGGCTGATCGCGGACGCCCTGGAACTCGCGCGGCAGGAACCGTGGCCGGTGCCCGACACCGGTTCCCTCCAGGAGGACCTGCGGGAGATCGCCCGGCTGGTGCAGAGCGGGTTCGCCGACCCCGTCGCCGGGCCGGTCTCCACCGCGTTCGTGACGGCGGCCGTGCAGAGCGGCGGCGCCGCGCGGTCCCTGCACGACTTCTTCGTGGCCCGCCACGAGCAGGCGGCCGACGTGGTGCGGCGAGCCGTCGACCGGGGCGAGCTGCCGGCGGGCACGGACGTCGCCGACGTGATCAGGACGGCCGTCGCCCCGATCTACTACCGGCTGTTCGTCACCCGTGAGCCGGTCACCGAACGCGACGCGGAACGCGCGGCCGACGCCGCCTTCGCCGCCGCCCGCGCGGGTGTCATCCGGTGATCGGCGCACCGCGCCGCCGCTCCGTACGGCATGCGGCTCACCCGCCCGCCACCGATGTCATGGAGACGTTCCAGCAATCGGCGTAACGGCCATCGCGGCACGCTCGCCGTCTCCTTCGCCGCCCACCACGACTTCGACCGCGGGTACGGGCCCGCCACCGGCCGGATCTCCGCGTGGTCCGCGAGGGCGGCGACCGGCGCACCCTCGCCGCGGACCTGTTCGACGGCAGCGGCTCCTGGGGCAACGGGACCGCCATGCGCGTCGCCCCACCAGCGCCGGGAGCCGGCGGGCGCGGTGACGAGGTCCGCCATGGGCGCCCGTATTCGCGTTGCCGCCGGCAGAGGGGGGCCGTAAGGTCCTGGAACTGTGATGCGGCAGGTAATCGGGCGATTCATACCCGAACGACTGGGGTCATCGTTCCGGTGGCTGCTGGGCTCGAGCTGGATGACCAACTTCGGGGACGGCGTGGCGATGGCGGCGGCGCCGCTGCTCATCGCGTCGCTGACGCGCGACCCGTTCCTGATCTCGCTGGGAGCGCTGATCGGCTGGGCGCCGCCGCTGGCGTTCAGCCTCTACGCGGGGGTGCTGTCGGACCGGCTGGACCGGCGGCGGATCGTGCTGGCGGCCAACGCCGTACGACTGGTGATCCTGGCCGGGCTGATCGCGATGATCGCCACCGGGACCGTGACGGTGGCCGGGGCGCTGATCGCGCTGGCGCTGATCGGGGTCACCGAGGTGTTCGCCGACAACACCACCTCGACGCTCACCCCGATGCTGGTCGCCCGCGACGACCTCCTGGTGGCGAACGCCCGGCTGCAGACCGGGTTCCTCACCCTCAACCAGCTCGCCGGGCCGCCGCTGGGCGCGCTGCTCTTCACCGCCGGGGCGACCTGGCCGTTCGCCGGGCAGTTCCTGCTCGTCGCGGCGGGACTCGTCATGATCTCCCGGGTCTCGCTGCCGCCGCACGGGCGGGAGAAGGGTACCGGAGGCGCGGGACTCCGGCACGAACTCGGGGAGGGATTCGGCTGGACGATCCGGCACGCCGCCGTGCGGACCCTGGTCCTCACCATCCTGATCTTCAACATCACATTCGGCGCCGCCTGGTCGGTGCTGGTCCTCTACAGCCTGGAACGGCTCGACCTCGGTCCCATCGGCTTCGGCCTGCTCACCACGGTCAGCGCGGTCGGCGGGATCGTCGGCACCTCCCTCTACGGGACGATCACCCGCCGGTTCAGCCTAGGAGTGATCATGCGAGTCGGGCTGATCCTCGAAACGCTCACCCATCTCGGCCTCGCGCTCACCACCTCCCCGTGGGCAGCCTCGGCGATCTTCCTGGTGTTCGGCGCGCACGCGTTCATCTGGGGCACCACCTCGGTCACCGTCCGGCAGCGGGCCGTCCCGGCCGGACTGCAGGGCCGGGTGGGCAGTGTGAACACCATCTGCGTCTTCGGCGGCCTGGTCGCCGGTTCGCTCATCGGCGGGGCGCTGGCCGCCCGCTACGGCGTGACCGCCCCCTTCTGGTTCGCCTTCGCCGGCTCCGCCGTCTTCGTGGTGGCGCTCTGGCGACAGCTCATGCACATCACCCACGACGAAACCCATGACGAACCCGAGGCCGCCCGGCAGGGGTGAGCCCCGGCAGGATGAGTTCAGGTCCGGAGCCTCAGTTCCACCGACGGGGCCCCCAGCAGGCGTCTGGCTTCGCGGATGCCGGAGGTGGAGGCGCCGGCAAACCCCCGCCACGACCTCGGCGATGGTGTATGCACCGGTGGGCGGGGTGCCGTTGGATGAAAAGCCCACCGCGGCTCAGCCCAGACCGCTACCGGGCGGGGCAGGTGGTGTCTTCGGCGGGCAGGACGCCATCGAGCAGATAGCGGCCGACGGCGTCGTCGACGCAGACGTCAGGGGTGGAGGTGAACACCCCGGAGACCAGGTGGCGGAAGGCACCGCGCACGGTGACCATGCGGGAGCCGCTCAGGGCCCGGCGCATCGCCCGCTGGCCCGGATGGGGGGTCTTGGGGTCGCCGGAGGCCCCGACGATCAGGGCCGGGACGTCGTTGCGGATCCGGGTGGAGGGCTCGGCGGGGGAGGTCGGCCAGAATGCGCACGGGAGGTTCATGGCGCGGGTCAGCGGGCCGAACAGGGGTTCGTCGGCGCGGTGGGCCTGGATGTCGCGGTAGTAGGCGCCGGGATCGCGGGCGGGCCCGTCGGCGCAGGTGATCGCCATCCGTGCGCTGCCGGCCCCGCCGGTCTCCGGGGAGGACAGGTACGCCAGTCCTTCCTCCAGGGAGGGGGCCGAGGTGATTTCGGCTCCGCGGGCGGCCTCGTCGAGGACCTTGAGGTCGGCGGCCAGGGCGGCGTAGGCCTGCTCGCTATCCCGGCCCAGGCTGAACAGCAGGATCGCCGGGAAGACGTGGGTGTCGACCTGGTGGCGGCCGATCCGCAGCGGGCTACGGGCTGCGGCCCGGTCGATGCGGTCCACGGTGGCCAGAACCCGGGCGGGGGTGGAGCCCAGGCGGTAGCGGTCGTGGTGGCGTGCGGCCCAGCCGGCCCACTCCTTCAGCGCCGCGGCCAGGTACGGCCCCATCGAGCGGGCGTAGCCGGGTCCGGCGTCCGCGGGGTCCAGGGCGCTGTCGAGGACGAACCGGTCGACGCGGGCGGGGAACAGTTGCATGTAGACCGCACCCAGGTAGGTGCCGTACGACCCGCCGAGATAGGACAGCTTCGACTCGCCCAGGGCGGCGCGGATGACGTCCATGTCACGGGCGGTGGCACGGGCCGAGGCATGGGGCAGCATCTCCCGCTGCCCCGCGCAGCGGGCGGCCAGGTCTTTGGCCTGTGCAGCGATCCGGTCGAAGGCACGCCGGTCGTGGCCGGTCGAGCGCACGTAGTCGCCGATGGGCCAGTGGCAGTTCAGCGGGGTGCTGAGCCCGGTGAAGCGGGGATCCATCCCGATCAGGTCGTAGCGGGCCGCCAGTGCGGGTGAGGCCGCCTTGAGCAGCAGTGCGTAGATCCTTCCGGGGTCACCGGGGCCGCCGGGGTTGATCAGGAGCGCTCCGCGCCGGCGGCCGGGGGCGGTGGCCTGCAGCCGGGAGATCGCGACCGTGATGGTCCGTCCGTCCGGGCTGCTGTGGTCCAGTGGGACCGTGACCTCGGCGCAGCGCGCCCCGGCGGCGTGCAGTTGGGTGCCGAGCTCATCGCCGGGACCGGTCCGGCAGTCGTTCCAGGTGATCTTCTGCTGCTCGAACCGGGCGAGAGGACCGGCCGGGCCGGAGTGCCGGGGTCCGGAGGCGGCCAGGGCGCCCACGGAACCGGACGAGGCGAGCACCGTGAGGGCGGCCACGGCCGCCGTGGAGATCTTTCTCATAAAGATCAGCGTCGCGGCCGCGCCACAGGGCCCGCATCGGCTATCAAGCCGACCAAGAAGCCTTGCGTCTCGGCCGTTCGGCCAGGGCAGGCGCGGCCGAAAACGTCATCGCGCACCGCGTGCCGCCGCCGCTGGGGATGTCGGATACATTCCCAGATCAAGATCTTGTGCGCCCGCGCGAGTACCTTGACGGCCTCGGCCGGTCCGATGGCCGCCGTCGGCGCCTGCACGGCAGGATCCGCCGCTCCCCCGGTGAGCCCGGGCACGCCCGTGGCGGGTTCCTGCGCCCCGGTGAGCAGGGCGGGAGGAAGGGTCGTGACGGCGCCGATGATCCGCCGGGTGACGGTCGGGGCGAGGGCGGCCTCTCCCGCCGCGACCGCGCGGATGGCGTCGGCGAGCCGGTCGGGTGAGGTGTTCTTCAGCACGAAGCCGGACGCGCCCGCGCGCAGGGAGGCGTAGACGTACTCGTCGAGGTCGAAGGTGGTCAGCATCAGCACGCGGGGGCGGAGCCCTGGTGCGGCCACTCGTCCAGGATGCGTCCGGTGGCCTCCACTCCGGTCAGGCCGGGCATGCGCACATCCATCAGGAGCGCTGGCTGCCCGGCGTGGTCCGGGGCAACGGCCATGACGGCCGCCGGATCACCGTCCGTCGGCTGCTCCAGCACACCGCCGGCGTCTACGACGCCTACCCGGCCTTCGCCTCCGTGGAGGACTACCGCAAGCACCGCTAATGCGCCGGACCGTTCCCGCCACGGCGTTCCAGCAGGTCTGGCCGGGGGCCCGCTACGGCTTGGGGATCATGTCACGCCCGCTGACGTGCGGCGGCCTCTACTGGAACCACGGCGGCGACGACTATGGATACACCGCGCGCACCGGCGTCACCGCCGACGGCCGGCGCAGCGTCACGCTGTTCGTCGGCGGCAGGACCACGGACGGAGAGCGCATGCTGGCCAGGGAGAAGGCCGCCGCCGAACTGGTCGACCGCGCACTGTGCGGCGGCCGCTGATCCTGCCCTGCGTCCCGGCCTCGCCTCCCCGCGACGGCATCCCGCCGTCCCTGTGACGCCACACCGCCGCGGCATCGGCGTCGGGGAAGGCGGGATCGCCGTCCTCGCGGTCGACGTGGTCCACCCCCTGCGGCGGATCGCTCTTCGTGCTCGGGGTACGGCGGGGCCTCATGCGATCTCCTCCAAATCGAGGACGCCCGCGAACGGGTCGTCGTAGCCGGCCCAGGCATCGGAGCCAGCGAGCGTCTCCTCCTGCGTGAGCAGGCAGGAGTCGAGCAGCGCGGTGATGCGGCCGGGGTCGAGGCCGGGGCCGGTGAAGACCAGGTGCTGCACGCGGTCGCCGGTGATCTCGTTCCACTCCAGGGCGGCGGCCGTACGGCGGGCCGCGGAGACCAGGTCCCAGGCGGCCTGCGGCAGGGCGGCCAGCCACGGCCCGGCGTCCTCCACCGAGACGACTCCGGCGACCGCGTCCCAGGCCAGCACGCGCTCGTGCCGGGTGGCCAGCCAGAACCGGCCGCGCGAGCGGACCGAGGTGGTGGCCAGCTCGTCGACGGCGTCGAACAGGCGCGCGGGGTGCAGCGGGCGCAGCCGGTGCCAGACCACCGTGGTGATCTCCTCGGTGCGGGCGTCGACGGGCAGCCGCGCGGTCGCCGGGTCGACGCGCTCGGCCAGCTCGGCGGTGCACACCGCGCCGCCGCGGACCTCGGGCAGGGCGTCGGCACCGAAGACGGGGGTGACGGGCGCGAGGTGGTCGAGCACGGCGCGCGACAGTTCGTCGTCCTCGGCGTCGCCGCCGTGCAGCACCAGGCCGGTGGCGTATTCGATCTGCCGGGCCAGCACCTCGGCCAGGTGGCGCTCGTCGCCGGCGGCCGCCGCCTGGCCCGTCTCGGCCAGGCGGTCCCCGCGGGTGATGTCGATCGGCATGTGCGCGGCGTGCAGCGCGGTCAGCACCGAGGTCAGGCGCAGCGTGCCGCGGGCCTCCTCGCAGTCGATGGCCTCGGCCACCGACCGGGGCTCGACCGTGTCCCACAGGTCCACCACCAGCAGGGAGGCGGCCGGAGCGCGCCGTACCAGCTCGGGCAGCAGGTCCTCGCGCACGGCACAGGTGACGCAGCCGTGCGCGAGCCGGACCTCGGCCAGGTCCAGGACGCCGGAGCGGTCGCGGACCACGCGCTCGATCCGGCCGCGGGTCACCTCGCGCAGGTCGTGGTGGATCGCGACGGCGCCGGGGTGGTCGTGCAGCAGCGCCTCGACGGCGGCGGTGCGGGCGGTGGCGTGCAGGCCCGCCACGAGGACGACAGGGGTGGACACAGGGCTCTCCTTTTGCGGGCGCGGTGACGCTCCCGGCGCCGCGACCGGACATCGATTGGCGGAATGAAAACCGTTTCCATTATCATTACATGGGTCGGCCGCACGGAAGGAACCCCATGGCCCGAAACGACCTCCGCCCCGTGATCAAACTCAAGTCGACCGCGGGCACCGGCTACACCTACGTCACCCGCAAGAACCGGCGCAACGACCCCGACCGGCTCACCCTGCGCAAGTACGACCCGACCATCCGCGAGCACGTGCTCTTCCGAGAGGAGCGATGACCCCGTGAAGAAGGGCATCCACCCCGACTACCGCCCTGTCGTCTTCCGCGACCCGGGTGCGGACTTCGCGTTCCTCACCCGCTCGACGATCACCAGCACCAAGACGATCACCTGGGAGGACGGCAACACCTACCCCGTCGTCGACGTCGACGTCTCCTCGGCCAGCCACCCCTTCTACACCGGCCGCACCCGCGTGCTCGACACGGCCGGCCGCGTCGAGCGCTTCAACCGGCGCTACGGGAGGGCCTGATGTCCGCCCACTGCCAGCTGACCGGGACCGCGCCGGTCTTCGGCAACCGCGTCTCCCACTCCCACCGGCGCACCCGCCGCCGGTGGAGCCCCAACATCCAAAACCGCCGCTACTGGCTGCCCGGTGAGGGCCGGTTCGTACGGCTCACGCTCAGCGCCAAGGCGATCAAGACCGTCGACAAGATCGGCGTCGAGGCCGTCGTGGCCCGCATCCGCGCCCGGGGAGGAAAGGTCTGATGGCCAAGAAGAGCAAGATCGCCGCGAACGAGCGCCGCAAGGCGATCACGGCCCGCCACGCCGAGCGCCGCGCCGCGCTCAAGGAGATCGTCCGCACCGGCACCGCCGAGGAGCGGGAGCGGGCCGTGCGGGCGCTGGCCCGCCAGCCCCGCGACGCCTCAGCCACCCGCATCCGCAACCGCGACTCCGTCGACGGCCGGCCCCGCGGCCACCTGACGAAGTTCGGCCTGTCGCGCATCCGCTTCCGCGAGATGGCCCACCGCGGCGAGCTGCCCGGCATCACGAAGGCGAGCTGGTGACGTGGCCGTCCCCAAACGCAGGATGTCGCGCAGCAACACCCGCCACCGCCGCTCGCGGTGGAAGACGACGGCTCCCGACCTGGTCCCGATCATCGTGGACGGCCGGGAGGTCCTGGTGCCCCGCCGCCTGGTCCGCGCCTACCGGCGCGGCCTGATCAATCCCGACTGACATCCTCCCCGTCTAATACGGCAGGTAGTAGCTGAGCACATCGGCGGTGAGCGGCGGGAAGAGTGCCCGGAACAGCTCCTCCTGCGCGGTGTAGACGTCGGGCCGGATCCGGGTCAGGCCTTCGATGCCGTGCGGGCCGAACAGCAGGGCGGGCAGGTAGTCGGGGGCCACTCCGGCGCCGCCCACCGCTGCGGGGCCCTGCATCGCGCCACCGGCGGTGACCGCGCCGAGGCCGTCGGCGTGGACCGGGATCCGGTAGTGGGCGCCGAAGGTGGAGATGACGATGTCTCGGCCGGTGTGGTCCATCCCCGCGGCGGTGAGGCGGTGCCAGAGCAGTGGCCGCAGCCGGTCCAGCAGCGCCGTGACGTCCGGGATCCGGATGTAGTACTGCTCCGCCTGCCGGCGTGGTTCGTGGGTGAGGAAGTCGTGCCAGGCGGCGGCGGTCACGGTGCCGGCTCGATGGACGACCCGTACCTGCCCGCCGGGCACCAGTGCGGCGACGCCGCGGAGCAGTTCCCGCGCCGCGGCCTCGTCGAGGGCGGCGGCCTCTGCCAGGAGCAGCCCATCGTCTTCGGGAGGCGTGGTGCGCCCGGTGGCGACGACGGTGCCGCCGTGCTCGAGGACCCACAGGGTGCTCGCCTCGTGGGCCAGCAGCCATCGCCAGCATGCGGGTGAGTGCGGCATGGCCACGTCGAACCGGCTCTGGGCCGTCTCCTGCAGAGCCGCCATGACCGGGATGTCGGAGGGCCGGGCGGGGCGGAGCCCCGGGGTCGCCTCGCCGGGGGGCGGGGTGTGCACGGTCAGTGCGGGCGGTATGTCGACGGCGTACTCGTAGCCGAACAGCCGGTAGAAGTACGGGATGCCGATCATCGCCTGGATGACGTGACCGCGGGCGGCGGAGCGGTCGTGGGCCCATCGCATGAGTGCCCGGACGAGTCCGCGTCCTTCGTATTCGCGGTCGGTGGCCACCAGCTCGACCTGACCGGAGGGGAGGCGGATGTCGGCGATGCGCACTTCTTCGTCGAGGAGCGTCGCGGTGGAGACGACCCGGTCGCCGTCGACGACCACGGCGCAGGCCGACCAACCGGCGTCGGGGTCTGTGGCGACCAGCCGGTGGTCGAGGGCGTCGGCGGGTTCACCGCGTTCGGCCAGGAGCGTTCCGATCTGGTCGAGGTCTGCGGGCTGCGCTTGCCTCAGGACGAGGCCTCCTGCGAGTGGTACAGGCAGGGCGGGGGAGGCTGCGGGCACGGTCACGGCGGGACTATTGCACCGGGCGAGCGGTCTCGTCCATCGGTTTTCCCCCTGCCCGTGGCGGACGGGACAGGCGTCGGAGACGATCGGATCCTCGGACAGCCGCGCAACCCAGATCGCGAATCCGCCCGGCGAGTCGACCTCATCGGACGCCCCCCGCCCGAAGCAGCCGCCTGCGTACCCTCCGGCTCGCCCCGGACCACGAGATCAGCCCGGAGCATCTCGCCTGTCACCGCAGGAACATCGGGCCCGCCCACGGAACCGAGGACCGTACCGCTCCCGTGGCCGCTGACAGCGGCACCTTGAGAACATGCCAGGTGTCTCGGGTGCGGGGAGACGCTGCCGCGGTGGCGGGGTCACCGTTCGGCAGTATGCGCCTGCTCGCGGGCGAGGAGCGCACCGATGGCGGCGGCGAGGAGGGGAAGGACGGCGACGACGGCCACGATCGCCGGCCAGGGAGTCTCGAACGGCACCCGTGCCGGCTCATCCCACGTGGTGGGCACCGTCAGGGGCCACAGCAGCAACATCCCGGCGGGACATCCGGCGACCGCGCCCAGGACCGTTGCGCACAGGGCGGCCAGGCCCGCACGGAAGGCGCAGAACCACCGGAAGGCCACGCCCGGCCCGTTGCCGGGCCGCCGCAGTAACCGAGCCGGGCGCGCATTTGCGGCGCTGCCG
This sequence comes from Planomonospora parontospora, assembly GCA_014647935.1. Lineage (GTDB taxonomy): Bacteria > Actinomycetota > Actinomycetes > Streptosporangiales > Streptosporangiaceae > Planomonospora > Planomonospora parontospora. Next base: position 89,059 of record BMQD01000016.1, on the reverse strand, counting down.
AAGCCGGTGGTCAGCGCGCACGCCAGGGCGGTGAGGAGTGCCGCCGCGACGACGGGCAGCCACCAGGTCGAAGCCTCGAATCCTCGCTCGACGTACGTTTCCGCGACCGCGTCGTCCAACCGGTCGTCGAGGCGTTCTTGCTCCTGCACCGTGACCCGGTGGAGGGCGGGGTCGATGATCAGTTCGGCCGGTTGGAGCCGGTAGCCGAGGTCTTGGACGATCTTCGAAGGGATGAAGATCGTCTCCATGCGCGGGTCGGCGGTCCTGGCGATGCCCGCCCGGACGGTCTTGGTAGTCGTCGCCGTGTCGTTCTGGTGGATCATGTAGGAGAGTTCGACCGAGTCGACCTTCACGTCGGTTGACGTGATCACCACGGCCGTGTCCTCGTCGTACGGTGCCGACTGATCGCCCGTGAGGTACCGCAGCAGCTTCTCGTCACCGATGGCCTGATACCAGTAGACGGCCTCCTCCGGCATCTCGACGTTCTCCGCCCTCGCGCTGAGGTGCCGGAACTCATCCGAAGGACGCTCGCTCTGGGCGATCGGCACCCCGGGGAACTCCCGCTCGATCGCCGCTCGCACGGTGCCCGCATCGGCCGCGGAGAAAGACTGCGTGAACAAGGCGCTCGGCCGGACCAGCAAGCTGCCCGGTCGGGCCCGGGGGGAGTATTGGGCCCTGCTCTGCGTCGTTTCGCCGACCGCGATGACCGTCAGCGCGACGGCGAAGGCCGTCGCCATCATCGCCAGCGTGATAGCGATCACCGTGCGACCGCGACGGCGGACCAGGTCGCGAACCGCCAGGCGGAAGGGCAGCGGCAGCCGTTTCGTGTAACGATCGGAAAGTTCCAGCAGCCACGAAGGTAGCGAGCCGAGACCGGCGACAAGCAGACCTGCGCCGATGAAGGTGATCAGCAGCATTCCGAAGGCTTCGATGGCGCCGTAGCGCGAATCCTCACGCGCCAGCCAGGCGCCGGTCCCCATCGACAAGACGCCGGTGAGCGACACGAGCAGTCCTACGACGACGAGTCGCCGGCTCATGGGCTCGTGGTGGTCGGGCGGAGCGGAGAGCTCGGCGGCACGGATCGCCCCGACCGCAGGAAGACCCGCGAACAGGGCGAAGAACAGGGCCAGGAATGCGTACCGCTCAAGATCGAAAGGCATGGCGGGAATGGTAGTGAGCCGCGGCGGTGACGCATATACGTCCTGGACATCATGGACATCCTGAACGTCGGGAGAAGACCCGTTCCGCGACCTCGATGTCGCGGGCACCGCGGGCGAGCCGCCGGTGGCTGAGCCGTACGGTCGCGGACCGCCCGAGCACCGCGGTGACCTCGGCAGCCACCAGCCGGCCGATCGGCTGCCAGGCGTGCATCGCCGACCAGACGGCCGGCCCGTCCAGGACGGCGCCGGGATCGGTGAGCAGATCGTGGATCATCGCGCTTCACCGCTCCGGCGGTGATCGGGGAGGATGGCAGGATGCCGCACACCGAACAGACACCGTGGGGTCGGTGGGAGCCCGCGCCGCCGGGTCAGGTGGTCGCCCTGTTCCAGGACCTGGACGCCCTGGTGGGTCAGCGGCGGGTACGCCGTCGAGCTGGCCGTCGGTCGCGCCTACCGCGAGCGCTGCCGCTGCTGACCGCACCGCAGCGGGCCTGGCCGGACGAGGCGCTGGGAGTCGAGTACGGCGCGCATCCCTGGCGGGAGCGGCTGCGCGGATGAACAGGAGAACCGATGCCTTTCGACGCGGTGCTGTGCGACTTCTACGACGTGATCGGCTACGTCGACCTGACCGAGCACGAACGGCGTGAACGCGCCTGCGGGCTGGTCCCGGGCAGCACGGAGAAGATCGCCTTCGCTCCGGAGCTGGCCGTGCCCGCGGCCCTCGGACGGATCACGGTAGGCCAGTGGACGGAGGCGATCGCCGCCGGGCTCGCCGGGCTGGCCGGCCCGCAGGACGCCGCGGAGCTGAGCCGGGGATTCGTCGAGGCCGGGTGCCGGATCGACGCGGAGGTCGTCGGCCTGCTCCGGCAGGTCCGGGCCCGGGTACCGGTCGTGCTGGTGTCCAACTCGACGCTCCGGCTCAACGCCGTCCTGGAGACGGCCGGGCTGGGCCGGTCCTTCGACGCGGTGGTCACCAGCGCGCAGGTGGGGGTGGCCAAGCCGGACCGGCGGATCTACGAAGCCGCCGCGCAGGCCGCGGGAGCCGCCGCCCGCCGTTGCCTGTTCGTCGACGACCGGGCCGCAAACGTGGACACCGCGGTCGAGCTGGGCATGACCGGTGTCGTCTACCGGGAGCCGGACGATCTGCTCCGGGTGCTGGCCCCGCTGCTGAGTGAGGATCACAGGTCGTCCTCGTAGTCGAGGCCGGCCAGTTCCTGCGGTTCGCCGAGCATGACCGCGATCGGGGTGTGCAGGAACAGCGTGCGGCGGGTGAGCGGGTCGCCGTCACGTCGGCCTCCGGCAGGCCGCTGACCCGGTCCTGCAGCTGCCGGAAAGTCGCCTGGAACGCGTCCTTCGTCGGACCCCATAATGAGGAGCGATGTCCGTTGATCCCCTGACCCGCGCGACCGCCTCCCTGTACGGCCTGGCCCTCGGCGACGCGCTCGGCTCCCAGTTCTTCGTCCCCGCCCACCGCCCCCTCCTCGACTCCCGCACCCCGCCGCCCGGACCGTGGCAGTGGACCGACGACACCGAGATGGCCTGCTCGATCCACCGAGTCCTCACCGACCGCGGACACATCGACCAGGACGCGCTCGCCGCCTCCTTCGCCGCCCACCACGACTTCGACCGCGGGTACGGCCCCGCCACCGGCCGCATGCTCCGCCTGGTCCGCGAGGGCGGCGACTGGCGCACCCTCGCCGCGGACCTGTTCGACGGCAGCGGCTCCTGGGGCAACGGGGCCGCCATGCGCGTCGCCCCGCTCGGCGCCTGGTTCGCCGGTGACCTGCCGCAGGCCGTACGGCAGGCGGAACTGTCGGCCCGCGTCACCCACGCCCACCCCGAAGCCGTCGCCGGCGCGATCGCGGTGGCCGTGGCCGCCGCGGTCGCCGCCGCGCACGCCGACCTGTCACCGGGCCGATTCCTCGACCTGGTCGCCGAACACGTCCCGCCGAGCGCGGTCGCCGGCGGGATCGGCGAGGCGCGGCTGCTGCTGACCGTCGGCGACCCGCTCCTGGCCGCCCGCGTCCTGGGCAACGGCCGCAACGTCACCGCCCACGACACCGTCCCGTTCACCCTGTGGGCCGCCGCCCGCCACCTCGGCGACTTCACCCGGGCCTTCTGGACCACCGCCGCCGCAGGCGGCGACGTCGACACCACCTGCGCGATCGTCGGCGGCATCCTCGCGGCCCGGACCGGGCTCCCCGACCACTGGATGCGGATGGTCGAGGCGCTGCCCGCCTGGGCCGAGGCGCCCGGCCTCGCCCCGGATGTCCCCGCAGCGGGACGGGCGACACCGTCCCGGAGGACCGCCGCTCCCACCCCTTCCCGGACTCCGGGCTCCGGCGGGCACGCGGCCGAGCACCGGCACCGGAGGTAGCGGCCGTGCTGGACGTGCTCGGCGAGACCGCTCCGGCGCGGCCGTCGACACCGCTCTTCCGGCTCTCACGGACCAGTGACGGACCAGGGATCCGAAACGCCCGTCAGAGCCGGTTCACGGAACCCGACATTTTCAGCGAACGGGCAGGCCGGTGACCGCTCGGCCGATGATCAGGCGCTGGATCTCGCTCGTGCCCTCGAAGATGGTGTAGATCTTCGCGTCGCGGTGGAAGCGCTCGACCGGGTGGTCGCGGGTGTAGCCGGCCCCGCCGAGGATCTGGATGGCCTGCTCGGTCACCCACACCGCCGTCTCCCCCGCCACCAGCTTGCACATCGACCCCTCGGCCTGGTCGAACGACCGGCCGTTGCGGGCCATCCAGGCCGCGCGCCAGGTCATCAGCCGCGCGACGTCGACGCGGGTGGCCATGTCGGCGAGGAGGAAGGCGACGGCCTGGTTCTCCCCGATCCGGCGGCCGAACTGCTCGCGCTCGCGGGCGTAGTCCCGGGCGTACTCGAACCCGGCGCGGGCGATGCCGACCGCCATGGCGGCCACCGAGGGCCGGGTCGTCTCGAAGGTCCGCATGGCCGCCTGCTCGCCGGCCCTGCCGCCCTCGCGGACCCGCGCCAGCCGGGCATCCAGCTTCTCCTTGCCGCCGAGCAGGCAGGAGCCGGGCACCCGTACGCCGTCGAGGACGACCTCGGCGGTGTGGGAGGCCCGGATGCCGTGCTTCTTGAACTTCTGGCCCATCGACAGGCCGGAGGTGCCCGGCGGGACGACGAAGGAGGCCTGGCCGCGGGTGCCGAGCGAGGGGTCGACGGAGGCGACGACGACGTGCACGTCGGCGATGCCGCCGTTGGTGGCCCAGGTCTTGACGCCGTTGAGGATCCAGTCGCCGGAGGCCTCGTCGTGGACGGCCCGGGTGCGGATGGCGCCCACGTCGGAGCCGGCGTCGGGCTCGGAGGCGCAGAACGCGCCGAGCTTGACGTCGTCGGGGGTGCCGAACATCTGCGGCAGCCACTCGCCCATCTGCTCGGGGGTCCCGGTGGCCGACAGGGCCGCGGCGGCCAGGCCGGTGCCGACGATGGACAGGCCGATCCCGGCGTCACCCCAGAAGAGCTCCTCGAAGGCGACCATCAGGCCGAGGCCGCTGGGCTCGAAGGACTGCTGGGCGAAGAAGTCGAGCGAGTAGAGACCGATCTTGGCCGCCTCCTGGATGATCGGCCAGGGCGTCTCCTCGCGCTCGTCCCACTCGGCGCCGGCCGGGCGGACGACCGTGCGGGCGAACTCGCGCACCCAGTCGCGCACCTCGCGCACGTCGTCGCTCAGTTCCGGGCAGAAGCCGTTCTCGCTCATCGTCCACCCCTCCGGGAAAGCGTTACCATCGGTAACACCCTCTACCTTACTGACGGGTAGACCCATCCGCGCAAGCCGCCCCCGCCACTCCTTCACCTACCCCGCGGCGGGGACCCGGCCGCAGCGGTCGCCCCCGTTCAGACCTCGCTCAGACCGCAGTACGAGGACCGTAGCCGGGAACGGTGATCATGGGCGGGCGCTCGGCGACCGCCACGTCCCGCACGGCCGCGTGGTGCCCGCCCGGTCCGCGGCGGAACTGGGCCAGGCGCGGGGACGGCGTGTGCAGCGGGATCATCTTGTCCTGGCGCGCCAGCCGCGACCAGGAGGTCTGCAGGATCTGCGCGGCCATGCCGCCGAGCGCCTCGGTGGACTGGTGGGAGTGCACCCTGCGGCCCAGGTCGACCTGGGCCAGGGCGTCGAGGCCGGACAGTTCCAGCAGGTCGATCAGGAGCCCGAGCTCCACGCCGTAGCCGGTGACGAACGGGACCCGCTCCAGGACCGAGCGCCGCCCGGCGTACTCGCCGGCGAGGGGCTGGACGAACCCGGCCAGCAGCGGCCAGTGCAGGTTGAGCAGCGGCCGCGCGACCAGCTCGGTGACCCGCCCGCCGCCGCCCGGCGCGTCCGCTCCCCGCGCGTCCCGCAGCGGCCGGTCGTAGCAGCCCTTGACGTAGACCACGCCGGGATCGGCCAGCAGCGGCCCGAGCAGCCCGGTCACGAACGAGGTGCGGAACTCCCGCAGGTCCGCGTCGACGAAGACCAGCAGGTCGCCGGAGGTCACGGCGAGGGACTTCCACAGCGCCTCCCCCTTGCCGTCCAGCGGCTTGAGGTCGGGCAGGACCTCGTCCTGCGCCACCACGCGGGCGCCGGCCGCCGCGGCGCGCGCGGCGGTGTCGTCGGTGGAGCGGGAGTCGATGACCACGAGCTCGTCGACGAGCGGCACCGCCTCCATCAGCTCGCGCCGGATCGCGGAGACGATCTCCCCGACCGTCTCCCCCTCGTCGCGCGCGGGCAGCACCACGCTGACCGTCGCGTCCCCCCTGGCCTCCAGCAACTCCGGCGGGGACCAGTCGTCCGAGGACGACGTACGGCGGCGCAGCCATGCCTCCACCTCAGGCAGCACAGCCCATCCTCCCCGTCACCCCGGAATGTACGGGTATCACCCTATGCGTCGCCGTTGCGGGGTGAATCACCGGCCGGACCGGTCCCGCGGCCCGGGGATCAGTCGGCGGCGTGGCGCTCCAGGAAGGTGTAGACGTCGGCCTCGTCCACGCCGGGGAAGGACCCGGGCGGGAGCGCCACCAGGACGTGCGAGTTGGCGCGCGCCGAGGGCCAGGCGTAGCCCTCCCAGCGCTGGGCCAGCTCGGGCGGCGGGCGGCGGCAGCAGTCGCCGTTCGGGCACTCGGACTTGGTCCGGTTCACGGTCTCCCGGCCGCGGAACCAGCGCGACTCGCGGTACGGCACGCCGAGCGTGATGGCGAAGTCGCGCTCCCGGCTCGGGTCCACGTGGGCGACGCAGAAATAGGTGCCGGTGGGCGAGTCGGAGTACTGGTAGAAGACGGAGAAGCGGTCGGGCGAGAGGAAGACCTGCCGGCCCGACCACTGCAGGCACATGCGCTGGCCCTCGATCGCGCCCTGCTCGTCGGCGGGGAAGACGATGCCGTCGTTCTCGTAGGCCTTGTAGATGATCCCGCCGACGTCGTTGCGGACGAAGTGGCAGACCAGGTCCAAATGGTGCGTGGCCAGGTTGGTGAAGCGGTGCGCGGCCATCTCGTAGGAGACCGCGAACACGTCGCGCAGGTCCTCGACGCTGAGCGCCCGGTCCTGCTTGGCCTCCCGCAGGTACGGCGCGGCGGCGGCCTCGGGCACGAGGACCGCGGCGGCGAAGTAGTTGGCCTCGGTCCGCTGGCGCAGGAAGTCGGCGAAGTCGCGGGGCTTGTGGTGGCCGAGGGCCAGGTGGCCGATGGTCTGCAGCAGGATCGTGCGGGGGGTGTGCATGCCGAGCTGCTCGTGCTTGACGTAGATGCGCCGGTTGCGCAGGTCGGTGATCGAACGGACCGTCCGGGGCAGGTCCTGCACGGTCCGCACGCTGTAGCCGAAGTGGGTGACCAGCGCCTGGACGGTGCTCTGCGAGAGCGCGCCGGAGCGGTAGCCGACCGCGGCCAGCGCCTCGGCCGCCGCCTTCTCGATCTCCGCGAAGTAGTTGCCCTGCTCGCGCTGCTTGCGGCGGAGCTCGGCGTTGGCGGCGCGGGCCTCCTCCGGGGTGGCGGTGCCCTTGGCCTGGCGGGAGCGGAGCTCGCCGTAGAGGCCGAGGATGTGCTCGAGCACGTCGTTGGGCACGCGCGCGGAGACCTTCAGCCGGGGCAGCCCGAGGCCGGCGTAGAGCGGATCGCGCTGGGCCTCCTCCAGCTCCATCTCCAGCTGCGCGCGCCGGTTGGGCGCCTGCCGCCGGAGCAGTTCCTCCACCGGCACGTTGAGCGCGGACGCGAGCGACTTGAGCAGCGACAGCTTCGGCTCGCGCTTGCCGTTCTCCAGCAGGGAGAGCTGGCTCGGCGCCCGGCCCACCCGTTCGCCCAGGTCGGAGAGGGTCAGGCCGCGCTGCTTGCGCAGGTGGCGCAGGCGCTGACCGAAGGCGATGAGGTCGAGCTCCTGTGTCAAAGAAAGCGGTTCTTCTCCGACCAGCGGTGTCATGTCCCGATCCTAAGCGAAAATTCCGCCCATCTTCCACTCGCGAACCGCGCATCCCCGTACGGCGCGCGGGTAAGGCCCCCACCCTCCCCGACCGGCCTCCGGCCGGCCCGCGCACCGCACACCTTCGGCCCGCGCGGCGCATGTCTCCGGGGCCTCCACGACCGCCCGGCCGCCACCCCTCGACGGGTGCCGGGTGAGCTGGACCACACACACGATTGGTCTAGTCCATAGCGAAAACTCTGATGTTCTTCTCTATCGAATACTGGCGAGTATTGGTTAAATCGGAAAAAATATCGTTCTTTCCGCGAAAAGCACCTTGTTCCCCCGTTTCGTCGGGGCACACACTCAGGGCAAGGCACCCAGGGGACGACAAGGAGTGAAAAAATGAACGATCGCCTCAAGGGAGCCGCAGAGGAACTGCGGCGCGAGTGGGAGACCGACCCCCGTTGGAAGGGCACCGAGCGGACCTACACGGCCGAGGACGTCGTGCGGCTGCGGGGCTCGGTCCAGGAGGAGCACACTCTCGCCAAGCTCGGCGCGGAGCGGCTGTGGGACCTGCTGCACAGCGAGGACTACGTCCACGCCCTCGGCGCGCTGACCGGCAACCAGGCCGTCCAGCAGGTCAAGGCGGGGCTGAAGGCGATCTACCTGTCCGGCTGGCAGGTCGCCGCCGACGCCAACCTCGGCGCCCAGACCTACCCGGACCAGAGCCTCTACCCGGCCAACTCGGTGCCGGCCGTCGTGCGCCGCATCAACAACGCGCTGCTCCGCGCCGACCAGATCACCTGGTCCGAGGGCGACGAGAGCGCGCCGCACTGGCTGGCTCCGATCGTGGCCGACGCCGAGGCCGGCTTCGGCGGCGTGCTGAACGCCTTCGAGCTGATGAAGGGCATGATCGCCGCCGGTGCCGCCGGCGTGCACTGGGAGGACCAGCTGGCCTCCGAGAAGAAGTGCGGCCACCTCGGCGGGAAGGTCCTCATCCCGACCGGCCAGCACATCAAGACCCTCAACGCGGCCCGTCTCGCGGCCGACGTGGCGGGTGTGCCGTCCCTGATCATCGCGCGGACCGACGCCCAGGCCGCGACGCTGCTGACCAGTGACGTCGACCCCCGCGACCAGAAGTTCGTCACCGGCGACCGTACCGCCGAGGGCTTCTACCGGGTCCGCAACGGCGTCGACGCCTGCATCGCCCGCGGCCTGGCCTACGCGCCCCACTCCGACCTGCTGTGGATGGAGACCTCCACCCCGGACCTGGACGTGGCCCGCGAGTTCGCCGAGGCGATCAAGGCGCGGTACCCGGACCAGATGCTGGCCTACAACTGCTCACCGTCGTTCAACTGGAAGAAGCACCTGGACGACTCCACCATCGCCAAGTTCCAGCGCGAGCTCGGCCACATGGGCTACAAGTTCCAGTTCATCACGCTGGCGGGCTTCCACTCGCTCAACTACTCGATGTTCAACCTGGCGCAGGGCTACGCCGAGGAGGGCATGACCGCCTACGTCGAGCTCCAGGAGGCCGAGTTCTCCGCCGAGTCCCGCGGCTACACCGCCACCCGCCACCAGCGCGAGGTCGGCACCGGATACTTCGACCTGGTCAGCACGGCCATCGCGCCGGACTCCTCCACCACGGCCCTGAAGGGCTCCACGGAGGAGGAGCAGTTCGAGGCTCACTGATCCGAGGAAGGACCGGGAGCGCGGGTTTCGCAGTCCGCGCGGGCCGGGGCGGCTCTTCAGGGCATGCGGAGCCCGCCCCGGCCCGCCGGGCACCCGCCTGAGCCGAGGCCCGCGCTCCCGGTCCGCCCTCGGACTCGGACTCCCGAGACCAGGACGAAGACCCCGCCTCCTTCCCCCCAGGGAGGCGGGGTTTCCCCGTTCCGGCCCGGGCTCCTGAAGTCACGGGCCCGGCGGATCCGGGGGCCCGGCCGCCGGGACGCCGAGGGCGGACAGGAACGCCGCGGCGGCGGGGGACGGGGACGAGCGGCTCCAGACGAGGTACTCCATGCGGGCCGGGGCGTCGCCGAGCCGGACGACGGGCAGGTCGGGGAGCTCGGAGACGAAGTCCGCGGGCAGCATCCCGATGCCCAGGCCCTGCCGGATCAGGCGGGCCATGAAGTCGGGGGAGCTCACCTCGAAGGCGACCTCGCGCCGCACTCCGGCCGCCGCGAACGCCTCGTCCGACTGGATCCGCCCGGCGGTGCCCGCGGGGAAGTCGACGAACGGCTCGTCCGACAGGTGGCGCAGCTCCACCTGCTCCCTGTCCGCCAGCGGGTGACCGGGCGCCACCACGGCGACGAGATGGCCGCGCGCCAGTTCGCGGCCGCGGACGCCCTTGGGCGGAGCGCCCACCGGCAGCCCCAGGAACGCGACGTCCAGGGTGCCCTGCCGCACCCGTTCGGTCAGTTCCTCGCTCGCGCCCGAGCGGAGACTGATCCGCACCTGCCGGTGCCGCAGGTGGAATCGCCTCAGCTCGGTCGGCAGGTCGACGGCCGTGACGGTGGGGATGGCGCCGACGGCGAGGCGGCCCCGGATCTCCCCGGCGGCCGCCGCCACCTCGGCGCGGGCCCGTTCGGCGGCCTCGAGGGCCTGGCGGGCCGCGGGCAGGAACGCCTCCCCGGCGGAGGTCAGCCGGACGCGGCGGCTGGTGCGCTCGAACAGCCTGGCCCCCAGCTCGCGTTCCAGGCGGGCGATCTGGTGGCTGAGGGCGGACTGGACGACCAGGCACCGTTCGGCGGCGCGGGTGAAGTTGCCCGTCTCCGCGACGGCGACGACGTAGCGCATCTGCTGGAGCTCCATGGATCAATCTTGATACACGATCGCTGCCGATGATGAACATGCATTGGACTCATTGATCGTTCATGGCCGAGGCTGGGGGCATGACCGCGACGAGATCCCACCCCGGCGGCCTGCCGCGCGGGCTGCTCCTGCTCATGTCCACCGCGACCGGATCGGCCGTCGCGGGGAACTACTTCGCGCAGCCGCTGCTCGACCTGATCGGCCGGGAGCTGGGGATCGGGCCCTCGTCGGCGGCGCTGGTGGTGACGGCCGCCCAGGGCGGGTACGCGCTGGGGCTGATCCTGCTGGTGCCGCTGGGCGACCTGATGGAGCGGCGGCGGCTGACGGTGGCGCTCTACGCGGCGACCGCGCTGTTCCTGCTGGTGTCGGCCACCGCCGCCAACGGGACGGTGCTCCTGGCCGGCACCGCCCTGACCGCCCTGACCTCGGTCGGGGCGCAGGTGGTGGTGCCGTTCGCGGCGACGCTGGCGGACCCGGCGGAGCGCGGCCGGGTGGTCGGCACGGTGATGACCGGGCTGATGCTCGGCCTGCTGCTGGCGCGGACCGCGTCCGGAGCGCTGTCGGAACTCGGCGGGTGGCGGACGGTCTACTGGGTGCACGCCGCCCTGATGGCGCTGATGGCCGTACTGCTGCGCGTCCTCCTGCCCAGGCTCGGCGGGGACGGCGGGCGCCTGTCCTATCCGGAGCTGCTCCGCTCGACGGTCTCGATGTTCCGGCAGGAGCCGCTGCTGCGGTGGCGGGCGGGCATCGGCGCGTCGAGCCTCGCCGCCTTCAGCGTGCTGTGGACGGCCTCGGCCTTCCTGCTGGTGGGACCGCCGTACGGCTGGACGGAATCGGTCATCGGCCTGTTCGGCCTGGTGGGCGCCGCGGGCGCGCTGACCGCCACGGTGGCCGGGCGGCTGGCCGACCGCGGGCACGTCCAGACCGTGACCGGTGCCGGGGCGGTCCTGCTGCTCGCGTCCTGGGCGGCGATCGCGGCCGGGGCGCACTCGCCGGTCTGGCTGCTCGCCGGCGTGATCGTGCTCGACCTGGCGCACCAGGCGGTGCTCAACAGCAGCCAGAACGTCCTCTACGCACTCCGGCCCGAGGCCCGCAACCGGATCAACTCCGCCTTCATGACCTCCATGTTCCTCGGCGGCGCGGTGGGCTCCGCGCTGACGTCGGCGGTATGGGTGAGCGGCGGCTGGACCGGCGTGTGCGTCCTGGGCGCCGCCCTCTCGGCCGGGACCGCCGCGCTCTGGGTCCTGGAGCGCCTCACCGCCGGCCGGGCGGCGGGAAGACCCCCGAAGACCGCCGCGGTACGCGGCCTGATCCGTGTCCTCACCACCACCAAGGGAGAATGACCGTGCCGCGCACCGTACTGATCACCGGAGCCACCGGGACCGTGTCCAGCGCGCTGATGGACGCGCTGCAGGGAACCGGGTTGGGCCTCCGCGCCCTCGTCCGCGAGGCATCCGGAGCCGACGGCCCGCGCGGGCGGGGCGCCGAGGTCTTCGTCGGCGACCTCGGCGACGCCCGGTCGCTGCCGCCCGCCTTCGAGGGCGTGCAGGACGTGTGGCTGCTCACCCCGAACGGCCCGCGCGCTCCGGAGCACAGCATGAACGCCGTGTGGGCCGCCCGCCAGGCCGGGGTGGAGCGCATCGTGCGCCTGTCCGTGGTCGGCGCGGCGCACGACGCGCCGAACCGCAGCGGCAGGCTGCACGCGCTGTCCGACCGGGAGACCGAGCGGTGCGGCATGCGCTGGACGATCCTGCGCCCGCACTGGTTCATGCAGAACCTGCTGAACGAGGCGGGCGACGTCTCCGCCACCGGCACGTTCTCCCTGAACATGGCCTCGGCGCGGATCGGCATGATCGACGCGCGCGACATCGCCGAGTGCGCCGCCCGCGTGCTCCTCGACGGCCCGGACCGCCACCACGGCGAGACGTACACCCTCACCGGCCCGCGCTCGGTGACGTTCGACGAGGTCGCCGACCGGCTGAGCCTCGCGCTCGGCAGGCCGGTCGCGTACGTGCCGGTCGGCCACGACGCCAAGCGCGGCGCACTGCTCGGCCACGGCGTTCCGAAATGGATCGCCGACATGCTCGAGGAGTACGCACGGGCATACGCCGCCGGCTGGGGGGACTTCACCACCGGCACGGTCGCCGACCTGCTCGGCCGCCCCCCGCGCGACGTCGCCGACTTCGTCCGCGACCACGCCGCCGCGTTCGCCCCGGTCGGCGGGCACTGAACGGGAATTGCGGTGAAATGCACAATACGGGCGCTCGTGGAGAAGTTTACCCGGACATAGATATTCCATCCTTATATGCCCCTCCAGTTACCCCGTGCTTACTCTTGTCTCCCTAGCCTCGGCCTTATGGGGATATGGCTGGGGCCGCACGGCATCGAAGTCGAGGCGCTCGTGGTGAACGATCGACCGTGCCTGCGCGTCACCCGCCTGATCGGCGGGGAACGCGTGCTCGTGGCGGACTGCGCCGACGTGCGGGAGGTGGGCCGCCACGTGGATCTGGCGCAGCTGGTCATGGCCGACAGCGACGAGCGGCAAAGGTTCGGTCACGTCGGGGCGTGACCCCCGCCCGGCCGTGAACTTCCGCCCCCGGCCGGGCGTCGGTGTAGGCAGGGAGGTCGGAATGGAGACGGGAGTTCCGCACGGCCTCGCCTGCGAGGACCTCCGGCTGGAGCTCCTCCTCGTCGAGGCCCTGCAGCGGGAGGCCGAGCGCCTGGCCGCATTCCCCGCGCCCGAGGGATGAAACGGACCGCGCGATCCCCGTAGTGTTGGTCCTCCCGGGCACTGCAGGAAAGAAGTAGATGAACAAGCGCGAGCTGATCGAGAAGGCGGCGGCGGAGGCCGGTCTCACCCGGCGGCAGACCGCCGCGGCGCTGGACGCGATCCTGGACACCATCCAGCACGCCGTCGCGGGCGAGGACAAGGTGGCGATCCCCGGCTTCGGCTCCTTCGAGATCGTCCACAAACCCGCCAGGACCGGCCGCAACCCGCAGACCGGCGAACCGCTGGAGATCGCCGAGACCTGGACGGCCCGGTTCAAGCCCAGCCCCGGGTTCATGGGGCTGATCCGCCAGCGCAAGAAGGACTGAGCCCGCACCGCCCGGCGCGCCCGCCGTCGCAGGGTGCCGGCCCCCGCGGGGACATCGGCCCCCGCGGGGGGCCGGCACCGTGCGGTAGCAGCCCGAGGACCGGTCCCGGCGCGGGAAGGACGGACGCCCCGCCCTACCCGTGCCTCCCCCGTACGGCTCGGGCCGACCAGCGGCCGTCCAGGCGGTCGATCCGCAGGGGGCGGCCGAAGCACTCCGACAGGCCCTCGTCGGTGAGGACCTCCCCCACCGGTCCCGCCGCCTGGATCCGGGCGTCGCGCATCAGCAGCGCGTGCGTCGTGGTCGCCGGCACCTCCTCCAGGTGGTGCGTCACGGTGATCGTGGTCAGCGCCGGCCGTACCGTCGCCAGCTCCTCCAGCACGGTGATCAGGTCCTCGCGGGCGGGCAGGTCGAGCCCGGCGAACGGCTCGTCCAGCAGCAGGATCACCGGATCGGCCATCAGCGCCCTGGCCACCCGGATGCGGGCCCGCTCGCCCTGCGAGCAGACGCGGAACAGCCGGTCGCCCAGGTCCTTGCAGCCCATGTCGGCCAGCAGCCGCCGGGCGCGCTCGTCCTCGCCGGGACCGTAGCGGTCCCAGAGCGGAGCGCTGCTCCCGGTGTAGCCGGTGAGGACGACGGTGTGCGCGGTGGCGCCCTCCTCCTCCAGCAGCTCCTCGTCGACGAGCCGCTGGCTGGCCGCGACCAGGCCGATGCGGCGGCGCAGCTCCCTCAGGTCCACCCGGCCCAGCCGCTGGCCGAGCACCGTGGCCGCGCCCTCACTGGGATGCCGTACGGCGGCGGCCAGCGAGAGCATCGTCGTCTTGCCCGCCCCGTTGGGTCCGAGGACGACCCAGTGCTGGCCGTACTCCACCTGCCAGTCGATGTCCGCCAGCAGCGTCCGCCCGACCACCCGGACCCCGACACCGCTCAGTTCGACCGCACCCGGCACAGCTCCCCCTCCGACTCGGTTGGCGCCGTTCACCCTAACGGGCCGTTCACCCTGACGGATGGCCCCGCCCCCTCCCGGAGGCCTGTACGGCCCCTCAGCCGCCGATCTGCGGCACGGGGCCGGAGGAGGACGGGGAGGAGGAGGCGGCGGTCGGCGTCACGGAGCCGCTCGGGGACGGCGAGGGGCTCTCCCCGTCCCCGGTCTGCGGGATCCGGGTGAAGGAGGGTTCGGGCGCGGCCGTCCCCGTCGGGCAGTCCCTGCCGGGGCCCCGCGCCGCGGCCCCGCCTTCCCCGTCCGCGCAGGGCCGCGGTCCCCCGGGGTCACCGCCCCCGGGCTCGTCGGAGGGTTCTCCGGGATCGCGCGGTCCGTCCGGCGCCGGCTCCTCCGCGTGCCCGCTCACCTGCGGCACCGGCATCGTCCGCGTCGTGGTGACCGTGATCGTGGACGGGCTGACCGGCGGCACGCTCCTGGTCCCGCCGGCCGGAGGGCGGGTCCGGCGGAAGGCGCCGCCCGTGGGCGTGCCGTCGGCCGGGATCACCATCGGCACGTGCTCGGGCGGCCGGGCGCCGCCGCCGCCGAGGACGCCGTTGCCCGCGGCGACGACGGCGAGCACCGCCATGGAGGCCGCGGCCAGCGCGGCGAACCCGGCCTGGGGCAGGTGGGGGCCGTTGCGGGGGGCCCTGCGGGTTCCCCCGGCCGGGACCGGGGGCCGTTCGCGGGCCCGCGGCCGGTTCCGGGACCGGTCCGCCGCCGGACCTGGAACCGGGTGGGCCTGCGGCGGACGGGCCGTCGGCGGGCGGGGCGACGACGGGTCGGGCCACGGGTGGTGGGGCCACGGCGGGTGGGGCGGACCGGTTCCCGGACGCCCCGGCCGCGGATCCGGGCGGCCCTCCGCCTGCGGATCCGGGTGCTCCTCCGCCTGCGGGTACGGGACCGGCGTCCAGACCTCCGCCAGCACCTCGGCCACCGCCACCCGCAGGTCCCACGGGTCTCCCACCCCGCCCACCGCGAGCAGCGCGCCGAGCAGGTCCGCCGCCGGGGGGCGCCGGGCGGGCTCCTTGTCCAGCGCGGCCTCGACCACCGGGCGCAGCAGCGCGGGCACCGCGGCGAGCCGCGGCGGTTCCACCAGGATCCGCCGGGTCAGTTCGTCGGGCTCGCCCGCGCCGAACGGATGGTGGCCGGTCGCCGCGTAGGCGACCAGGCATCCCCAGGAGAAGACGTCGGAGGGCGGCAGGGCCCTGCCTCCGGTGAGGCGTTCCGGAGCCACCCAGCCCGGGCTCCCCATGACCTGCCCGGCCTGGGTGTGGGAGGCGAGGCCGTCCACGTCCCTGGCGATCCCGAAGTCGATGACCCGCGGGCCGGTGTGCGACAGCAGCACGTTGGCGGGCTTCAGGTCGCGGTGGACCAGCCCGGCCTCGTGCACCGCCGTCAGCGCGGCGGCCACGCCCAGGGCGACGCCGTAGGCGAGGTCGGGGGTGAGCGGGCCGCGGGCGGAGACCACCTGGGAGAGCGAGGGACCGGGGACGTACTCGGAGACCAGGTAGGGCCGTTCCCGGTCGGTGCCGTCCTCGATCACCGCGGCGGTGCAGAACGGGACCACCCGGCGGGAGAACTCCACTTCCTCCGCGAACCGGGCGCGGAGCGTGGGATCGTCGAGATGCACCGGGTGCGGCGTCTTGATCGCGACCACGCCGCCGCGCGGGTGCTCGGCCAGGTAGACCACGCCCATGCCGCCGGCGCCGAGCCGGCCGAGCAGGAGATGGCGGCCGATGGTGACCGGGTCCCCCACGGTCAGCGGCCGCACGCCAGGGGGCATCCCGTTCCCGGGGCCGGTTCCGCCACGTGCCATCCGGATGAGCCTCTCGTGTGCGCGCTACGGCAAGCACACTGTGACCCGGTGGAGCGGGCCCTCGCGCCCGACCCGTCACAAGCACTATGGCGGGTAAGGCGAATGATCCCTGGAGGTAAGTAACCGGTGGGGTCGGAGGTGCTGGAAACACCGGCGCGATCTGCGGGAAAGGTCCTCCGGCCCCGGCTCCATCCCCCGGCCCTCGGCTCCATCCCCCCGACCCCGGCCCCGTTCTCCCGGCCGGCCACCGCCGGACCGGACCGGATGGCGAGGCCGGGCGGACCGGGCCGGGCGGCGAGGCCGTACCCGGCGGCGACCGCCCCGTCAGGCCGCGGCCGAGCCGGTCCCGGCGGCGGGGTCCGGGGTGAGGAGGTCCGCGGCGAGCAGGTCCGCGGCACCGGGATCCGCGGCACGCAGGTCCGCGGCGAGCGGACCGCCGTCGGAGGTGTCCGCCGCGGGGACGTCCCCGGCGGAGAGCGCCCGGGCCGCGCTCAGGAAGCGGGCGATGTGCAGGAACGCCTGGCGCGCCTCGGGGAGGATGTCGGCCAGGAGGGGGAAGACGTGCGGCATCCGCCGCCACTCCTCGTAGGTCACCGGCACGCCCGCCTCGCGGGCGCGTTCGGCGACGCGGCGGCCCTCGTCGCGGAGGACCTCGGTGGAACCGGTGACGATCATCAGCGGCGGCAGTCCCGCGTAGTCGCCCAGCACCGGGGAGACCAGGGGGTCGCGGGGGTCGAGGCCGGAGGTCCAGCGCCGGGCGAGCCAGTCGACACGACCGGCCGGGATCAGCGGGTCGGCCAGGCGGTTGACCCGGCGGGGGGTGTCGGTGAGGTCGGTCCACGGGGACAGGCACACGGCGGCCGCGGGCAGCGGGAGCCCCCGGTCGCGCAGCGCCAGCAGGGCGGCCAGGGTGAGGTGACCGCCCGCCGAGTCGCCGGCGAACAGGACGTCGGCCGGGTCGTAGCCTCGTTCCAGCAGGCACCGGTAGGCGGCGAGCGCGTCCTCGAGCGACTCGGCCAGCGTGTGCACCGGGCCCTGGCGGTAGTCGAGGGCCAGCACCGGGCGGCGGGCGGCGACCGACAGGCGCCAGGTGATCGGCCGGTGGGTGGCCGGGGAGCAGACGAAGTAGGCGCCGCCGTGGAAGTAGAGCAGGACCCTGCGCTCGTCGAGCTCCCGCCCGGCGCGGACCCACTCCCCCTCGCACCCTCCGAAGGACTCCCCCTCGACGGTCACATGCCCCGGCAACCGGAGCGGGACCTTCTTGGCGAGGGCGACGATCCGCGAGGCGGCGACCACGCTGGCGTCCGACCGCAGCAGCAGCCCGGAGATCGGCTTGAAGGTGCCGCGCAGGATCGTGTTGAGCGCCGTGGCCTGCCAGCTGACGGGGTAACCGGGGCAGACGTCCACGTTGATCTCGTCGTTCATGCGGGCACCTCCTTGACAGGAGGATGCCCTTCAGAACTTCCTTCTACCATTCCGCGAAGATATCGCCATGGTTACGGATATGTGACGAGATGTCCCATATCTCTCCGTAGCCGGAGTCCGGCCGGCCGCGGATGCGCACCGCAAAACCCGTTGCCCCGGGCCCGGGCCGCGGGGAAAATGACACGGCCGCCCCGGTGCACCGGAACCTCCATGGAGGACGTCTTCCTGCTCTACGCGCGCATCGCCGCCTACGGCTTCCGCCGTCACTCCGCCTACCGCGCCGCCGCCCTCGCCGGAGCCTTCACCAACAGCGTCTTCGGCATCCTCCGCGCCTACGTCCTGATCGCCCTCTGGCAGGCCCGCCCAGGCCTCGCCGGATACGACGTGACGGACGCCGTCACCTTCTGCTTCCTCAGCCAGGCGTTCATCGGTCCCATGCAGGTCTTCGGCGGCGGGCTGCAGCTCGCCGGGCGCGTGCGCAGCGGGGACGTCGCCGTCGACCTGCTGCGCCCGGCCTCCCTGCAGCTGTGGAGCCTCGCCGACGACCTGGGCCGCGCCGCCTACCTGTTCCTGCTGCGCAGCCTGCCGCCCACCTTTCTCGGCGCCGCCCTCTTCGGCATCGTCGTGCCGGCCGGTCCGGCGGCCTGGGCCGCCTTCGCCGCCTCCTTCACCCTGGGCGTGCTGGTCAGCTTCGCCCTGCGCTACCTGACGGCGCTGTCGTGCTTCTGGATCGTCGACGACCAGGGCGTGCAGTCGCTCTCGCTGGTGCTGACGCTCTTCCTCAGCGGCATGGTCCTGCCCCTGAACCTGTTCCCCGGCTGGTTCGGCGAGTTGACCCGCACCCTGCCCTGGGCGGCCATGGTCCAGGTCCCCGCCGACGTCTACCTCGGCAAGCGGGACGTCCTGGAGGCGCTCGCCTTCCAGATCTCGTGGGCGGCGGCGCTGCTCGCGCTGGGCGCACTGGCCACCCGAGCCGCCCGCCGCAAGGTGGTGGTCCAGGGTGGCTGACCCGGGACGGTCCGAGCCGGACCGCGCCGCGGGCGCCCGGGACGGAGCCGCCCGTGGTTAGGACCTACCTGCTGCTCGCGTGGACCTGGCTGCGCGCCTCCGCCCAGTACCCCGTGTCGCTGGCGATGATGGTCCTCGGCTCGTTCGCCGTCAACGCCCTGGACGTCGCGGCCATCTGGATCATCTTCCAGCACACCGGCTCGCTCGGCGGGTTCGGCCTGGCCGAGGTCATGTTCCTGTACGGCACCGCGGACATGTCCTTCGCCCTGGCCGACACGCTCTTCGGCAACGTCGACCGGCTCAGCCACCACATCCGGAGCGGGAGCTTCGACACCATGCTGATCCGGCCGGCCTCCGCGTTCGTCCAGATGGCGACCGACCGCTTCAGCGTGCACCGCTTCGGCCGGCTCGCCCAGTCCGCGGTGGTGCTCGGCATCGCCCTGCCCCGGCTCGGCCTGCCCTGGGAGCGGACCTGGATGGTGCCGCTGATGATCGCCTGCGGAGTCGTCATCTTCGCCGCGATCTTCACCCTCGGCGGGGCCCTGCAGTTCCTGCTCACCGACGCCCCGGAGGTGGCCAACGCCTTCACCTACGGCGGCAGCGCGCTGACCCAGTACCCCCTGAGCGTCTACGGCGAGCAGCTCGTCAGGGGGGTGACGTTCGTCGTCCCGCTGGCGTTCGTCAACTGGCAGCCGGCCCTGTACGTGCTGGACCGGCCCGACCCCCTCGGCCTGCCGTACTGGCTGCGCTTCGCCGCGCCGCTCGCCGCCCTGCTGCTCGCCCTGGCCGCCGCGCTGGCCTGGCGGGCCGGCATCCGCCGCTACCGTTCCACGGGGAGTTGACCAGATGATCGAAGTCGACCGGGCCGGGCGTTCCTTCACCGTCGGCCGGGGCAGCGCCCGGCGGACCGTGCACGCCGTGCGGGATCTGTCGTTCACGGTCGGGGCCGGGGAGTTCGTCGGCTATCTCGGCCCCAACGGCGCGGGCAAGTCCACCACCATCAAGATGCTCACCGGCGTCCTGGCCCCCACCTCGGGCCGGCTGCGGGTGGCCGGGCTCGACCCGACGCGCCGCCGTACCGCGCTCGCGCGCAGGATCGGGGTGGTCTTCGGACAGCGGACCACCCTGTGGTGGGACCTGCCGCTGAAGGACAGTTTCCAGCTGATCCGATATCTTTACAAAGTAGATCGGATTGATTTCCGGAGGCGGCTGGACGAGCTGGCCGGCCTGCTCGACCTCGGGTCCTTCATGGACACTCCGGTCCGCCAGCTCAGCCTCGGCCAGCGCATGCGCGGCGACGTCACCGCCGCCCTCCTGCACGACCCCGCCGTCCTGGTCCTGGACGAACCGACGATCGGCCTCGACGTGGTGAGCAAGGCCGCCATGCGCGACTTCCTGCGCCGCCTCAACGCCGAGCGCGGCACGACCGTCCTGCTCACCACCCACGACCTGGGCGACATCGAGAAGCTCTGCCGCCGCGTCATGCTCATCGACCACGGCAGGCTCGGATTCGACGGCACCCTCGACGAACTGCGCGCCACGGGTCCGGACGGCGATTCCCTGGAGGAGGTCGTCGCCAGGCTCTACACCGGCTCGGCTCCTGGGACGCCCGCGCCCCCGTGAAGGTCCCGGCGCCACGCCCGTCCGCTCCTCACCCGCTCCGGGCGCGGGCCCCCTCCTCGCATCCGTTCCGGCCGGGCACGTGTCTCCTGCCTACTCCGGCCGGGCGCGCGGCCACGACGCGGCGGCCAGGACCGCCGCCAGCGGCGGCACCGTGACCAGGAACGCCGTCCGCAGGTCGAGCGCGGCCCCGAGAACGGCCAGCGCCGCGGGCGCCGCCAGGATCGCGGTGCCGGAGGCGAGTGCGCCGTACGCCGCCGACCGCGCCGCGGTGAGCCCCGGCACCTGGACCAGCCGGGCGAGCGTCACCGGGTAGAGCGGCGCGATCCCCAGCCCGGCGGCGAGCAGCCCGGCCGCGACCGGTGCGGGCGAGGCGGTCAGGGCGACGGCCAGGGTTCCGGCCGCCGCGAACCCGCACCCCAGCGGGACGACCGGGACCCCCCGCCCCAGCAGGCGCGGTGCCGCGAGCCGACCGGCCGCCATCCCCACCAGGAACGCGGTGGCCGTCGCGGCGGCCGCCGCCGCGGTCAGCCCGGTGTCCTGCAGCCGGGTCGTGGCCCAGATCGTGAAGCAGAACTCCATCGACACGGCCGCCACGATGGCGGCCCACGCCCCGGCCGCCCGCCGCCCCACCGGCGGGCCCGAGCCACCGCCCCCCTGCGCCGGATGGGAGCCGCGTACCGGAGAGGAGTCGTGCGCCCGAGAGGGGACGTGCGCCCGAAAGGGACCGTGCGACGGAGAGGGGTCGTGCGCCCGGCCGCCGGAGTCCGCCTCGGGCCGGGAACTCCGCGGGCCGGCGGGCGGTCGCCGGTCGCGGGCGCCGGAGTCCGCCGGCGGGCGGGCCCGGGAGTCGGCCGCGAGGAACAGCAGCGGCGGGACGGCCAGCAGGAGGGCGAGCCGGCCGTTCGCACCGACGGCGTCGAGGGCGCCGATGGCGGGCGGTCCGAGCAGGGCGCTGACGCTCGCCGCCGCGTTGGCGCGGGCGAGACGGGCGGCGGCGTCCGGGCCGTGCAGCAGGGCCGGGGTGACCAGGACGAGCCCGGCCGCGCCGAGGCCCAGCAGGAGCGCGCCGGTGGCGGCGGCCGCCGCCATCGGCGCGACGGCGAGCAGCGCCGCACCGGCGGCGGCCACCAGGGCGGCCGTCAGCAGCGCCGGCCGGGGTCCCGGGCGCAGCACCAGTGGTCCCGCCGCTCCGACGACCAGCAGGCCGGCCCCGAAGGACGACGACAACCAGGCCAGCTCGCCGGGATGCACGCCGAGATCGCGGGCGAGCAGCACCAGGCACGCGCCGAGGCTGTTGACGGTGAACCCGAGTGCCGCCTGCGCGAATCCGACCTGCCGGACGACCCGCCGCTCCCCCGGCGCGCTCCCGCGGCCGTCCCGCACGGCGGCTCCCGGCCGCTGCCCGTGCTCCCCCGCCCGCGCCGACCGGACGCGTTCGACAGACGCGCCGGAGTCGAGGAGAGTGCCGTCCATGTCCAGGAGCATCGCCTCGGTCGTTCGGTCCAGCCGTGGCACGGCGTCCTCCTTCAATAAACTCGTCGGTCGAGGATAAAGAGAGGGCGGTGCCCATGACAAGCCCCGCAGGTCGTCCGTCCTCCCGCGCTGCCTCCGTCCGCGCGCGGGACGCCCGCTGGCGCGGTGCGCTGGCCGTACTGGAGGAGATGCGCCGGGAACCGGGCGTCACCCGGGCGGGCGTGGCGCAGCGGCTCGGGCTGACCACCGGCTCGGCCACCGAGATCACCGCACGGCTGCGGGAGCTGGGGCTGCTCGCCGAGACCCCCGCCGCCGCCTCCGGCCGGGGGCGGCCGACCACGGTGCTGCACCCCCATCCGGACGGCCCGGTCGTCATCGCGGTCGACATCCGGCAGGAGGACTGGCGGATCGCGGTCGCGGCGCTCGACGGCAGGCCGCACGTCGCCGAAGCGGGCACGCACGCCAGCCGCGAGCCCGGCCGGGTGGTCACCGTGATCGCGGAAGCGGTGCGGCGCGCCTGCGAACGGCACGGCGGCCGGGTCCGGGCCGTGTCGGTGGCCGTCGCCGCGACGGTCCGGCACGGCGGGGTCGTGCAGTCCGCCGCGCTGGGCTGGGATGCGGTGGATCTCACCGGGTTGGTGCCCGATCCGCGCCTGCCGCTGCTCGTCGGCAACGACGCGACGCTGGCCGGCGCCGCCGAGGCCCGTTACGGCGCCGCCGCGACGGCCGGCACCGCGCTGCACGTCACGATCGAGGTCGGCGTGGGCGGCACCCTGGTCGTGGACGGCCGTCCTGTCGCGGGCGCGGCCGGCGCCGGCGGGGAGTTCGGCCACCTGCCGTTCGGCGACCCCGCGCTGCGCTGCCCGTGCGGCGCGACGGGGTGCTGGGATCTCACCGTCGACGGGCGGGCCATCGCCCGCCACCTCGGGGAGCCGCCGCCCCGTGATCCGCGCAGCTACGCGCAGGCGGCCGTGGACAGGGCGGCGCGGGACGCGCCGGCCCGGTCCGCGGTGGGCCGCGCCGCGAGCGCGTTCGGCCGCGGCCTCGCCGGGCTGATCAACGCCTTCGACCCCGACATCGTCACGCTCGGCGGCTTCGCCGAGCCGCTGCGCGCCGCGGCCGCTCCGGAGTTCGGCACGGCCCTGGCCGGCGGGCTGATGCGCTTCCGCCGCCCGGATCCGCCGCCCGTGGTGGCCGCCGCTCTCGGCGGGGACGGCGCGCTGCACGGGGCCGCGGTCACCGCGCTCGACGGCGTCCTCACGGAGGAGGGCCTCAGCGCCTGGGCGGCCGGGCGCGCCGGCTGAACGCGCGGCCCGGACAGGACGTCAGCGGCCGGGCGGACCGGTGACGATGGCGATGGCGAGGACGAGGACGAGGACGCTGGCGGGCCGATACGCGAGCGGAGACGTCCGGCCGGAACGGCGCGGAACGGACGGTGCGGCGTCCCCGTCCATCAGTAGTAGGCCCGGTCGTTCGACTCCTCGTACTCGTCGCCGTCCTCGTCCCCGTCCTGTCCGGCCCAGCGGGAGGGCAGCAGGACGGGGATGAACAGGGCGACGCCGAGGAGGGCGTAGACACCGGTGGTGAGCAGGATGCGCATGCCACGGCCCGCCTGGAGCAGCACCTCGTGGAAGGTCGGGTTGACGGGCAGGAATCCCAGGCCCCGGCCGGTGTCCAGGACGTAGACCACGGTCCAGGCGAGCAGGACCATCGACGGGACGAAGCAGGCCACCGGGGAGACCCGGCCGACGATCAGCAGGCCGATCAGGAGGCCGGTCCCGGCCATCGCCGCCAGCGCGGCCCAGTTCTGCCCGGTGCCGGTGGCGGGCGGGGCGACGCCCTGGGCGGGCTGGAGGGCGAGGCCCATCTCCGCCGCCGCCCATCCCGCGCCGAGCAGGAGGACCGCCGTCACCACCAGTCCGATGAGCAGTCCGAAGACGTGCCGCATCCCCCACCACCTCGGCCTCGACATGTTCTGGTCGCGGCAACCATAGCCACAAAAGCGGCAAAGCTGCAGGGATCACATGCTTTCGGTTCACCGAGCCCGATGCCGGACCCGATGCAGAGCTCCGCACCGGAGTCGATCCCGGGCCGTCACCGTGAGAGCATGGCTCGCGTCATGCTCGCCCTCCTCCCGCTCCGGCTCACGCGCGCGGCCGCCTTCTCCGCCGTCTGCGTGACGCTCGCCGCCCTCGGCCACGTCGCCGCAGGCGGTTCGGGCCCGGAGCCGTGGGCACTGGTCGCGGGAGCGTCGGCGGTGGCGGTCCTGTCCGCGTCGCTCGCCGGACGCGAGCGGTCCGCCGGCACGGTCACCACGGTGCTGACCGGAGCGCAGGCGGTCCTGCACGAGCTGTTCGCCCTGGGCGGCGGCCCCGCCGCGCCCTCCCTCGCCGGGCACCTCCACGGCCGGGGGCTGGGCCAGAGCCTGGGCATGCTCCTGGCCCACCTGACCGCCACACTGATCACCGGCTGGTGGCTGGCCCGCGGCGAGACCGCCCTGTGGGCGCTGCTGCGCGCGGCCGCCCACCACCTGGGATCGGCGTTCCGGCTGCTCACCGGAGCCGTGCCCCTCCCCGTCCCGCCGTCCGCCCCGCTCCCGGCGCTGCCGCCCGTCCCCGCCCGGGGCCTTCTCCGCCACACCGTCAGCCGACGCGGTCCTCCACTTCCCGCCGTCTGACCCATCCCCCCGATTCACCCGTTCTCGTCGAAGTGGAGATCTCCCATGTCGTTTTCCGCCGCGCGCCGCGCCCTGGCCGTCACCGCCGGTGCCGCCGCCCTCACGCTCGGCCTGGCCGTACCGGCCCTCGCGCACGTCACGATCAACCCAGGCAGCGCCGAGCAGGGCGGCTTCACCAAGGTCGCCTTCCGGGTGCCGAACGAGCGCGACGACGCCTCGACCAGCAAGGTCGAGGTGACCTTCCCCACCGACCACCCGCTGGCCTTCGTCTCGGTCAAGCCGGTGCCGGGCTGGAAGGTCGAGGTGACCGAGGGCGAGCTGCCCAAGCCGGTCACCACCGAGTACGGCGAGCTGACCGAGGCCGTCACGAAGGTCACCTGGTCGGGCGGGAAGATCGAACCCGGCCAGTTCCAGGAGTTCGAGGTGTCGATGGGCAGACTGCCCGCCGACACCGACCGGCTGGTCTTCCCCGCGACCCAGACCTACAGCAGCGGCGAGGTCGTGGCCTGGGACGACGAGCCGAAGGCCGACGGCTCCGAGCCCGAGCACCCCGCCCCGGTCCTGAGGCTCACCCCGGCCGCCGCCGGGAGCGACGGGCACGGCGGCCACCCGGCCTCTCCGGGGGCGCACGCGACGCCGTCGGTCGCCCCGGCCGCCGTCGCCGCCGGCGCGCCGGCCGGCTCCTCCGACGGCACCGCCCGCCTGCTCGGCGGCGCCGGCCTGGCCGCCGGACTGGCCGGGCTCGCGGCAGGGCTGCTCGGCCTGCGCCGCGGGAGCCGTACGGCCCCCGCGGCCGGCCCGGACGCGAAGCGCCCTTGAGGCGGCGGTCCCGCGGAGGGCACAGCGCTCCGCGGGACCGCGCCGTCCCCACCGTCCCCACCGGGGGCCTCAGGCTGCGCCGACCTCGCCGAGGCCTCAGGCGGTGACGTCCCTGCCGGTGAAGCGGGCCCAGGCGACCGAACCGAAGATCGCGGTGTAGGCGGCGAAGACCAGCAGGCCCTGCCCCATCTCCGCGGTCGCCACCGGGTCGCGCAGGACCCCGTCGAACCCGCTCCACCAGTGCGTCAGCAGGTACGGCTGGAGCCCCGACAGCTGCGGGATGGCGCTGACGACCTGGGCGGCGATGACCAGCACCACGGTGGCGGCGATGGCGCCGACGGCCACCTCCGTCAGCGTCGACAGGGCCAGCGAGACGGCGGCCAGGGCGGCCATCCCCGCCGTGGCGTAGAGGACGACGACGCCGATCCTGAGCACCCCCTCGGCGAAGGGGATCGTCGTGCCCGACAGCAGCGTGATCGGTCCCGCGGGGAACAGCGCCAGCCCGGTGAGCAGCGCGGACAGCGCCACCAGGGCGACCGCCGCCAGGCTGAAGAGGACCGCGCCCGCGTACTTGACGGTCAGCAGCCTGGTCCGGCCCGCTGGGGCGGTGAGCAGGTAGCGCAGCGTACCGCCGCCCGCCTCCCCGGCGATGCCGTCCCCGGCGACCACCGCGACGGCCACGGGCAGCATCAGCTGCACCAGCAGCGCGAGCGCGGCGAAGGTGAGGAAGAGCCCGTTCCCGGCGATCTGTGCGAAGATCGCTCCTCCGCCGCCGGCCTCGCCCTCGTCCGGGCCGCCGAACAGGCGCAGCGCCGCGCCCAGCAGGACCGGCACGAGCGCCAGGACGGCGAGCATGGCGATGTTGCGCGGCCGCCGGAAGATCAGCCCGGTCTCCGAGACGAGCAGCCGCGACCAGGCCCGCACCGCGCCCGGCCGTCTCGCCGGCCCCTCGGTGATCCCGGCGAGAGCCCCGGCCCGCGTCCCGGCGGCCGGGCCGGTTCCCGCCCCGGTTCCCGCCCCGGTTCCCGTCCCGGCTCCCGGCCCGGCCTCCGCCGTCTCCGGCACCGCCCCGGCCGCCGTCCCCACCGCCGGATCAACCGCCGCGTCAGCCGTCGACATCGAAACCCTCCCCGGTCAGTCCCACGAACACGTCCTCCAGGCTCGGCCGGTGCACGGCCAGCCCGCGTACCGCGACACCGCCTGCCACCAGGGCGGCGGTGACGCGCTCGGGCGGGAGCGCGCCGAGCGCCGCACCGGCCTCCGCCGCACCGGTCCGGACCTCCGTCAGCCCGAGCCCGGCCAGTACGGCGGCGGCCGCGGCGGGGTCCGGCGTCTCCACCCGGACCCTGGCCTCCTCCCCCGCCCGGAGCTCGGCGACCGGGCCCTCGGCCACCAGCCGGCCGGCGCGCATGACGCCGACGTGGGTGCACATCTGCTCGATCTCGGCCAGCAGGTGAGAGGAGACGAAGACGGTCGTCCCACCGGAGGCGACCTCCGCGACGAGCGAGCGCACCTCGCGGGTGCCCTGCGGGTCCAGCCCGTTGGTCGGCTCGTCGAGGATCAGCAGCTCCCTCGGGCCGAGCAGCGCGGCGGCGATGGCGAGCCGCTGGCGCATGCCCAGCGAGTAGGCGCGGTAGCGCTTGCGGGCCGCCGCGGTCAGCCCGACCCGCTCCAGGGCGAGGCCGATCCGGCTCGCGGCGGTGCGCGGGTCGGCGGCCGGGTCGGCGGCGTCGTAGCGGCGCAGGTTCGCCTCACCGGACAGGTAGGGGTAGAACGCCGGTCCCTCTACCAGCGCCCCCACCCGGGGCAGCACGGCGCCGATCCCGCCGGGCATCGGCGTGCCGAGCAGTTCCCAGTCGCCCGCCGTCGGGGCGACGAGCCCGAGCAGCATGCGGATCGTCGTGGTCTTGCCCGAGCCGTTCGGGCCGAGGAAGCCGAAGACCGAGCCGCGCGGCACGGCCAGGTCGAGGCGGTCCACGGCCACCTGCCCGCCGCGGAAGCGCTTGGTCAGTCCCCGGATCACGATCGCGTGGTCCGCCGAGTTCCCGGCCGGCGGGGACGGTGCGGCGCCCCCGCCGGCCGGGGCGGTCCCCTCCCCGCGGGCGGTCCGGGCGGTCTCCTCCCCCGGGGCGGTCCTGTCCGTGCGGGGGGTCTGGTCGGTGCGGACGGTCACCACGGGTGCTCCTTCGGTCGTCCGGTCCTGGGCGGGAGGCGGGGACGCCGCGACGGGCGTCCCCGGGGGCACGCTCACTTCCGGCCGGCCACCTCGACCAGCTTCTCGGGGGTGACCGCCCCGACGAGCAGGCGGCCGTCGTCGGTGAGCAATGCGGAGACCAGCTTGGTCCGGATGACCTTGCCGCTGCCCCACGTCCCGCTGACCGGGGTGGCGGATTTCAGCAGGGCCTCGGCCACGGCGTCCGCATCCCTGGCGGCCTCGGCCGCCTCGCCGCCGGGGGCCTGCTCCGGCTTGCCCTCCTGGAGGTCCCGCAGGGAGAAGGGGAGCACGGCGACCGCCGTCCAGCCCTTGCCGACGATCTCGGCCTCGCCCTTCATCTCCTCGCCCTTGTCCTGCCGCTCCGTGAGCCCGGGGGCGAGGTCGGAGAGCGACTTCTCCTCGACCTCGGCTCCCGGCGGCGGGGTGAAGGTGAAGTTCTCCGGAGCGGGCGGGGTGAAGGTCACCGTGGTGAAGCCCACCTCGAAGGCCGGTTCGGCCGAGCCCTCGGCGTAGACCTGGACCCGCAGCGGGGTCAGGGTCTCCCCGTCGAGCGCCAGCCTGATCTCCTTCACCAGGGACGAGGCGTCCTTGGGCGCGAGGGTGAGCTGGTAGGCGTCACGTCCGGCGACCTTCTCGTTGCTGGTCACGCCGACCGCGGTGTCGGCGTCGGCCCGCTTGAGCAGTTCCTGCGCGATCTGCTGCGGCGTGCCCCCCTGGGGCAGCGCCCCGGTGGGCCCGGGGCCGTGCGTCCCCCGCCCGGGCCCGTGTCCGGCACCGTGTCCGGCACCGTGTCCGGCACCGTGTCCGGCACCGTGTCCGGCACCGTGCTCGGCGAGCTCCGCGGGGTCGGCCTTGACGCGGGTGGCCCTGTTCGCGTCGCTCTCCCAGAGCCAGGCCTGACCGCCTCCGACGATCAGGTCGGTCTCGCTCATCCGGCCGGGCAGCGCCAGGCGGACCTTGTCGGCGCCGCCGTACCAGACCTTCAGCTCGTGGGAGCCGGCGAGCAGCGCGGTGGGCGAGCTGCCGCCCGTCCCCGTCACCTGCGGCAGCCCCGGCAGGCCGAAGGAGGAGGTCTGCACGAGGGTGCCGGACATGGGCTTCAGCCCGGACTCGCTCGCCCGGACGGCGTCGGCGAGCAACTGCTCGGCGGTGCGCTCGGGCAGCGCCGGGTCCCCCTGGACCGCCGCGATGACCGGGCCCGCGCCGACGGCTCCCGCGACCACCGCGACCGCGGCGATCGGCACGCCCCACCTCACGGCGCGGCCTCTTCGGGCCCGCCGGTGTTCCTGCTCTGACATGTCACTCCCTTACGGTATGTCTTTCATGTCCGTCTGTGCCTTCACCAGCAGCCTGCATGGGCGGTCCTGTGCGGGAGCTGAGACGAGCTGAGAGCCTCCACAGGGTTCTCAGCCGCCTCTCAGCGGTGCTGGCCGAAGATGGGGCGGACGAAGAGGAGGCAGGGATGAGGGTTCTCGTCGTGGAGGACGAGCGGCGGATGGCCGCGGCGCTCCAGCGCGGGCTGCAGGCCGAGGGGTTCGCGGTCGACCTCGCGCACGACGGCGAGGACGGCCTGCACCTGGCCAGGCAGGGCGACTACGACGTGGTCGTGCTGGACATCATGCTGCCCAGGCTCTCGGGCTACAACGTCTGCAAACAGCTGCGGGCCGAGGAGAACTGGGTGCCGATCCTGATGTTGTCGGCCAAGGACGGCGAGTACGACATGGCCGACGGCCTGGATCTGGGCGCCGACGACTACCTCACCAAACCGTTCTCCTACGTGGTGCTGGTGGCCAGGCTCCGGGCCCTGCTGCGGCGCGGCGCCGGGCGGCGGCCCGCCGTGCTGCGGGCCGGGGACCTGTCGCTGGACCCGGCCCGGCGGAAGGTCAGCCGGGGGCGGACGCCGGTGGAGCTGACGCCCCGGGAGTTCGCCCTGCTGGAGTACCTGCTCCGGCGGCACGACGAGGTGGTGTCGAAGACCGAGATCCTGGAGCACGTCTGGGACACCTTCGACACCGATCCGAACGTCGTCGAGGTCTACGTGGGCTACCTGCGCCGCAAGATCGACGTGCCGTTCTCCCGCAACGCGCTGCAGACCGTGCGGGGAGCCGGATACCGGCTGGCCGGCGATGGCGGCTGAGCCCTCCGGAGCCCCCGGTGTTCCCGGTGCTCCCGGCGTTCCCGCTTCTCCGGGGGGTCCCGGATCCACCGGATCTCCTCGCGGGGCCGCCCGCGGCGACGGGCGGAGGCGGGGCTCGGGCGCCCGCCGTACGGCCGGGTGGTGGCGGCGCAGGAGCCTGCGCTTCCGGCTGACCGCGGTCGCCTCGGCGGTGCTGGCGGTGGCGCTGGCCGTCTCCGCCTACGTGATGATGGGCGTGCTGGCCCGGGCGCTGCTGGACCGGATCGACGAGTCGCTCTACCAGCGGGCCCGGGAGATGGTCTCGCTCGCCGACGCCGGGCGGCTGCCCGGCGAGCTGACCTCGCCCGACGGCACCCTGATCCAGGTGCTCGACGCCGCCGGGCGGATCACCCACGCCACCACCGGCACCGACCGGCTCGTGCCGCTGCTGGACGCCCGGGAGCGGGCCGCCTCGCTGGCGCAGGGCCGCGCGCGTTTCCTGGGCGGCGAGCCGTACGGGATCCCGCACCTGCTGCGGGTGCGGGTGCTCAGCGCGGACCGGGGGCAGACGGTGATCGCGGCGCGGGTCTTCAGCGAGGTGGAGACCAGCATCTCCACCGCCGGGCGGGTGCTGCTCGTCGGCACTCCCCTGCTGCTGGTGCTGCTGGCCACGGTCAGCTGGGTGATCGTCGGCCGGACCCTGCGGCCCATCACCGCACTGCGCCGCGGCGCCGAGGAGATCACCGGCACCGCCCGGTCCCGCCGCCTGCCGGTGCCCGAGTCGCGCGACGAGGTCTACAGCCTGGCCACCACGCTCAACGCCATGCTGGACCGGCTGGAACGGGCCGACGCCCGGCAGCGCTCCCTGGTCTCCGACGCCGCGCACGAGCTGCGCAGCCCGCTGGCCAGCATCCGGCTCCAGCTGGAGGTGGCGCTCGGCCACCCGGGCGGCGCGGACGACTGGCGGGAGACCGCCGAGGGCGTGCTGGAGGACACCACGCGCCTGACCCGGCTGGCGGAGGACCTGCTCGCGCTGGCGCGCCTGGACGAGCGGGGCGGCGCGCTCGCGCGCCGCGAGCCGGTCAGGCTGGACGAGCTGGTCCCGCAGACCGTCGAGCGGTACGGCGCGGCGGTCACGGTGAGGATCGTCGGTGCTCCCGGCAGGCCCGGCGGCCCCGGTGGCCCCGGGGACGCGGGACGGGCCGGTGCCCCGGCGTTCCCGGTGGCCCCGACCGGCGTGCGGGGCGGCGGGGAGGACGGCGCGGCCGTCGTGGTGGCCGGGGACGCGCTGGACCTGGGGCGGGTGGTGGTCAACCTGGTCGACAACGCGCTGCGGCACACCGTCTCGCCGGTGGTGGTCGAGCTGCGCACCGAGGGCGCGGACGCGGTGCTGACGGTGGCCGATGACGGGCCCGGCATCCCCGAGGCCGACCGGGAGCGGGTCTTCGACCGGTTCACCCGGCTGGACAGCGCACGCAGCCGCGACGAGGGCGGGGCGGGCCTGGGTCTGGCGATCGTCCGCGAGACGGTCGACGCGCACGGCGGCGCGGTGCACCTGGAGGACGCCGCCCCGGGCCTGCGCGCGGTGGTGCGCCTCCCGCTCTCCTGACCAGGCGGGCGACCGCCGCGGCCCCGGCGCCCCCGCCGTGCGCCGTTTCCGCGCGCACCTGCACCGCACGGTCCACCAGGCCCTCGGCCTGCCCGGCGACCCGCCCTGACCCCCTCCCGGCGCGGTGCTCGACGCACTCCCGGCCGACCGGCGGAAGGCGGTGCCGGTCCGCTTCCTCCCGGCGAGCCACGACCGGCCGGGAAGGCGTCCATAACAAATCGATTCACCCGAGTCAGGATCTTGCGGTAAACGGCCGGGCGGTCCACTATGGGTGCACCCCCTCCCTCCGGGAGAGCCCGCGAGAGGGGCCGGAGCCACCATCGCCGAGGCGTCCCCCCGCCTCGTGATCGGGCCGCCCGCCTATCCCCCCAGGCGGGCGGCCCGCTTCCGTTCCGGCCGCCTCTCCCGCGCCCGCTCCCCACCGGGCCCCGCTTCCGCCCGGTGGAGCCGCCCCCGGCCGCCTCAGGGAAGCTCGGCGAACCGCTCCACGTCCTCGATCTTCCCGGCGATGATGATCACGTCGCCGTAGCCGAGGACCGTGTCGGAGCCGGCGTAGGTGAACTCCTCGTGCTCGCCCTTGACGCAGACCACCGTCACGCCGTACTTGCGGCGCAGGTTGGTCTCCCCGAGCGGCACGCCGGTGTAGTCCCTCGGCGGGCGGGTCTTGACCAGCGCGTAGTTGGCGTCGACCTCCATGTAGTCGAGCATCCGCCCGTTGAGCAGGTGCGCCACCCGCTCCCCCATGTCGTGCTCGGGGAGGATCACGTGGTGGGCGCCGACCCGTTCCAGGATGCGCCCGTGGTCACGGCTGATCGCCTTGGCCCAGATGTCCTCGATCTCCAGCTCCACCAGCAGGGAGGTGGTCAGGATGCTGGACTCCAGGTCGGTGCCGATGGCGACCACGGCCCGGTAGAAGTCGGGCACGCCGAGCTGGCGCAGCGCCTCCAGGTCGGTGGAGTCGGCGGCGACGACGTGGGTGAGCCTGCCCGACATGCTCTGCACCACCTTCGGCCGGCTGTCGATCGCCAGCACCTCGGTGCCCCGCCGCACCAGCTCCGCCGCCAGCGAACTGCCGAACCGGCCGAGCCCGATCACCACGACCGGGTCGTTCCTCGTGTCAGGCAACGATCGTCCTCTCCTGGGGTTCACCGCGGGGATGGCGTCACGGGGCGCGGGCACGCCCTGCCCGGACCGGCGGGCACGGGTGCGCGGCCGGCGGCTCCCGCCGGGGCGGAGGCGGGCCCGTGGACACGCCCACCGTAGCGAACCCCGGAACCGTCCCGTACGGGGTGCGCCCGTACGGAGTACGTTCCCCGGGGCCGCCGGAGAAGTCGGCCCGCCGGACCGGTGCGCCGGTGACGGCGTGGACGGGGTCCCACGCGGCCCCGGCGGTCCCGGGGCGTCTCGCTCCGGGGCGTCCGCCGGGCCGGCACCCGCACGATCCGGACGCATCGCGGAACCCCCGGATCCGGACCGACAGGTACGATCAAGGCATGACGGCCCCTGATCGCGGACAGGTGTGATGCGTTTCCGCATGCTGGGCCCGCTGGAGGTCCGGAACGGAGAGCGGGCGGCCGCGCTCGGCGGGGCCAGGCAGAAGTCGGCGCTCGCCCTGCTCCTGCTGCACGCCAACCGGACGGTGGCGACGAGCAGACTGCTGGACGCGCTCTGGCCTGCGGGACAGGCTCCGCCCTCGGCGCGCAAGATCCTGCAGAACGCCGTCTCGGGCCTGCGCGGGACCCTGGCCGGCGACGGGCGGGCGGCGGGCGGGGCGGTGCTGGTCACCCGTCCTCCCGGATACATGCTCACGGTCGATCCCGAGCAGGTCGATCTCCACGTGTTCGAGCGGCTGGTCGCCCAGGGCCGTGCCCGGCTCGCCCGGGGCGAGTACGCCCAGGCCGCCGCGGACCTCCGGGAGGCGCTCGGCCTGTGGCGCGGCCCCGCGCTCGCCGACCTGGCCGAGACCGGCGTCTCCTGGCCGGAGCTGGCGGCGGTGGAGAACGCCCGGCTCGACGCGACGGAGGACTACTTCGAGGCGGCGCTGGCCTGCGGCCGGCATCACGAGGTGGTGCGCGAACTCGAGGCCGCGGTGCGGAGCGAGCCGCTGCGCGAGAGGTCATGCGGCCACCTCATGCTCGCCCTCTACCGGTGCGGGCGCCAGGCGGACGCCCTGGAGACGTACGAGCGGACACGCACCGCGCTGGTCGAGGATCTGGGCGTCGATCCCGGCCACGAGCTGCGGGCGCTGCAGCGGGCGATCCTCAACCACGATCCCGCCCTCCGCCCGGCCGCGGCAGCCGGGCTCCCCGCTCCGGTCGAGGCGGCCGGGGCGGCGGGCGCCTCCCGGGACGGCACGGCCTCCGTGGAGGAGTGCCTGACCGGGCACTCGCTGCCCATCGTGGACCGCGAGTACGAGCTGGCCGTCGTCCAGGGGATGCTGGAGCGGGTCCGGCACCGGCGCAGGCCGCACCTGGTGACGGTGCTGGGCGGGCCCGGCCTCGGCAAGACCCGCTTCCTGATCGAGGTCGAGCGCCGGCTCGTCAGCCGGACGCAGAGCGCCCGCTATCTGGTGAGCCGGTGCCCGGCCACCGGCGTCACGATCCAGAGCCTGGGCGGCGCCCCCCGGCTGCCGACCTCGGAGCTCACCCGCCTCGAGGGGATGCTGGCGGTGGACGGCGCCCAGGACGCCGCCCGCATGGCGGCGGTGTGGAAGGAGTTCCTCGCCGGCCACCCGCTGGACCTTCCGCTGGTCCTGGTCATCGATGATCTGCACCGGGGGCCGGACGCCCTGCTGGAGTTCGTGGACGGACTGGCCGCGGGTTCCGATCCGGTCCCCGTGCTGGTCGTCGCCGCCGCCCGCGCGGACCTGCTGGACCGCAGGCCCTGCTGGGGCGGCGGAGGGTCCGACTCCGCCGTGCTCACGCTGGACCGGCTCTCCGACACGGCGGTGGACCAGCTGCTCGACTTCCTGTGGCTCACCGGCGCGGTGGAGCCGCACGGCCCGCCCGGCGACCGGCGCGGCCACCTGCGCGGGCTGCTGCGGGCGGCCGTGCGGCCGCCGGAACCGCTGAGCCGTTGAACCCGGGGGAGGGACCGTCCGGCCCGGCCGGCCTCCCCGCGGCCGTCCCGGCGGCGACGGGTCCTACCGTTCGCGCATCTGCTCGATCAGCCGGGCGTAGCCGTCGGCGGCGTGGCCGTCGTCGATCGCCCGTTCGACCATGGCCCTGGTCCGGCCGGGCGCATCGGCGTCGACGCCCCGGATCCGGCTCTCGTGGATCAGGTGGCCGAGCGGCGACAGGTGGGTCTCCAATGTCGCGTCGTGCGCCGCGTACTCGCCCGCGTCGATCTGCTCGGCCATGGGGGGCAGGAACGAGGCCACCCCGCCCAGCCAGCCGGTGGCGAACGGCACGAACGCGGTCGCCGGGATCTTCTCGGTGCCGACCAGCGCCGCGGCGTGCAGGAACCCGTTGAGCGTCGACCACATGATGTCCAGCAGGGCCACGTCGTACAGCGCCGGGATGCCGGTGTCGGGACCCAGGTAGGTGGCGCCCCCGCCCAGCCGTTCCAGCACCGGCCTGCTCTCGTCGAAGAGCTCCTGCTCCCCGCCGTAGAGGATGACGGCCTCGGACGTGCCGATGCCCTGCGGGGTCATCATGATCGCGCCGTCGAGGTAGCCGATCCCGTGTCCGGCGGCCCAGCCGGCCAGGTCGCGCGCCTCCTGCGACGTCCCGGAGGTCAGGTTGACCACCACCCGGCCGGCCAGCGCCGCGCGCACCGGCTCCAGGACCTCCCGTACCGCGTCGTAGTCGCGGACGCAGACGACGACCACCTGCCCGGCCGCGACCGCGTCGCCGACCGCGGCCGCGCGCACCGCACCCTGCGCGACGAGGTCGTCGCCCCTGCCCGCGGAGCGGTTCCAGACCGTCGTCGGGTGACCGCCGGCGAGGAACGCGCCGGCCAGGGCGGCGCCCATCATGCCCAGACCCAGGACGGTGACGGCTGGACGCTCACTGTTCATGTGCATGCTCCGAATCATTCGAGTGGATCGCGGGAGGCCGAGCAGCCGCTCGGCGCTCGCCGGGACCGGGCCGGCGAGGCGGCCGGTCCCGAGGGCTCCACCCTGCACGGGCGCGTCCACCGGACGCCCACCGCTCCGTTCCGGCACCCCCCGGCGACCGGTTACCGGCCCGTTACCGGCACGCCCGGACCCGCACGCGCGTCCTCCGGTGACGTGTCCGTACGGGTCCACCGCGCCGGACGGGATCCGGCCGGCCGACCGTCGTTCCCAGACCGGCTCCCGCCGGCGGACCGTCGCTTCCAGGCCGACTCCCGCCGTCCGACCACCACTCTCAGACCGGCTCCCGCCGGCGGACCGTTGCTCTCAGGCGGGGCAGGAGCCCTGTCGCAGCGCGGTGACGGCGGCGAGGGCGGCGCGGGCGGAGGCGGCGTCGTGGACGCGGAAGACCCGGGCGCCCTGCCAGGCGGAGACCGCCAGGGTGGCCATGGTCCCGGCGTGCCGCTCGTCGACCGGGAGCCCGCCCAGGGTCTCGCCGACGAAGTCCTTGTTGGAGACCGCGACGAGCACCGGCCAGCCGGTGGCGACCATCTCGTCCAGGCGGCGGCCCACCTCCAGGGAGTGGTAGGTGTTCTTGCCGAAGTCGTGGGCCGGGTCGATGAGGATCGACTCGCGGGCGACCCCGGCCGCGACCGCCCGCTCGGCCAGGTCCACGGTGTAGCCGATCACGTCGGCCACCACGTCGGCGTAGGCGATGCGGTGCGGGCGGGTGCGCGGGGCGACGCGCCCGGCGTGCGCGCAGACCAGGCCGATGCCGTGCGCGGCGGCGACCTCGGCGAGAGCGGGGTCCACGCCGCCCCAGGTGTCGTTGAGCAGGTCGGCGCCGGCCTGCGCCACCACCTCGCCGACCTCCGCGCGCCAGGTGTCGACGCTGACGATCAGATCGGGATGGCGTCCGCGGACCGCCGCGACCAGGTCGGCCACCCGGCGGATCTCCTCGGCCGGGTCCACCTCGTCGCCGGGGCCCGCCTTGACCCCGCCGATGTCGACGATGTCGGCGCCGCCGGCGACCGCCCGGTCCACCGCCTCCAGGGCGGCGTCGAATCCGTAGGTCCTGCCTTTGTCGAAGAACGAGTCGGGGGTGCGGTTGACCACCGCCATGATCGCGAACTCGCCGGGCCGGAACTCACGGCCGCGCAGACGCAAGATAGTCATCGGGACCGAGCCTACCGCCCGGTGCCGGAGAGGCCGGCGCTCCCACCTGCGCCGCCTCTGTGGGTTCTGCTGACAACCGACGTGCCAGGCGTTCCTAGGCGGCCGACCCACCCTCGGCCACGGTCAGGAACTCCTGCGCGATGGCGGGCAGACGCCGCCTCGCGTGGACGAGCGCGATCACCCGGCGGAGCGAGGGATCGAGCGACCGGACCACGAGTCCGGCCCGGACGGCCTGCTCGGCCGTCCCGCGGTACCAGAGCAGGGAGGCCGCGCCCGCCCGGACCGGCTCCAGCCGGTCGTCGCGTCCGTCGGTCTCCAAGGCCGCCACGGGGGCGACGCCGTACTTGGCGAACAGGGAGTCGAACTCCCTGCGCCGGATGCCGCCCGGGGCCGGGAGGACCAGCGGCATGCCGTCGAGCATGCGCACCGGCACCGGGTCGGGCAGGTCGAGGCCGGGCGGGGAGATCAGCACGATCTCCTGCCGCTCCAGCGGGTGGCTGATCAGGTCGGCGGGGACGGGCAGGTCCGTGAGGCCGAGGTCGGCCCGCTGGTCCCTGATGGCGCTGACCACGCCGTCCCGTCCGTCGCAACGGACGATGTGCACGCGCACCTTGGGGTGCTCCGCGCTGTAGGCGCGGAGGATGCGGCCCGCCACCCCCGGCTCGAGGCCGGGTGGGGAGGCGATGCGCAGTTCCGCCTCGGGCGACCGGCCCTGGGCGGAGAGCGCCTCGATCTCGTGGACGGCGTCGAGCGCCTCCCGGGCCAGCTTGACCACCCGGCGCCCCTGCGCCGTGACGATCACGCCGCGCCCGGAGCGGGCGAACAACGTCATCCCGAGCTCGCGTTCCAGATCCCTGATCGCACGGGAAAGCGCAGGTTGTGCGATGTACAGCGACCTGGCCGCATCGGTCATGGTGCGGTGCTCCGCCGTCGCGACCACGTAGCGGAGCTGCTGCAGATTCATGGCTCCGAAGCTAGGACACGGCGACCGGCCCGGTCCTGCACATCGCGGAGATCACCTCAGATGATTTCGGACGGTAGCCGAATACGGTCACATCCGTGACGAATGATAAATCAGTATGCTTACGCCCCAAATTCGACAGGGCATCAGGCCGACCGGCTCGATCGGACCCCTGGTGCACGGGGAGACACGGGGAGACAGAGTGACAGCCAGCGGGCAGTACCCTCCGCCGCCACCGCCGCCTCAGGGGCATCCGCATCCCGCCCCGCCTCCGCCCGGCCACCCTCCGCAGGGTCGGCCGTACCCGGCTCCTCCGCAGGGCCCGCCCGCCGGGCAGGGCTACCCGCCCCCGCCGAACGCGCCCTACCCGCCCGCCGGACACCCGCAGGGACCCCCGCCCGACCACGGGCACCCCCAGGGGCCGCCGCCGGGCCAGGGGCGCATGCCGTACGGCCAGCCGCCCCCGCCCCTGCCGCCCGGCCCGCACCACCGGCAGCCCGCCCACCCGCCGCAGGGGCCCGGGCCGGTTCATCCGCCGCAGGGGCACCCGTACCAGGCTCCTCCGCAGGGCCCGCCCGCAGGACAGGGCTATCCGCCTCCGCCCCACGCGCCCTACCCGCCTGCCGGGCAGGGCTATCCGCCCCCGCCGAACGCGCCCTACCCGCCCGCGGGAAACCCGCAGGGACCCCCGCCCGGCCACGGGCACCCCCAGGGGCCGCCGCCGGGCCAGGGGCGCATGCCGTACGGCCAGCCGCCCCCGCCCCTGCCGCCCGGCCCGCACCACCGGCAGCCCGCCCACCCGCCGCCCGCCTGGCAGCCGCCGCGGCGCAGCGGGGGCGGGGCCGGGATGGTGGTCGGCGTCGTCTTCGGTCTGCTCGCGCTGACCTTCACCGGGCTCGTGCTGGTCGGAGCGCTGATCAAGAGCAGCCGCGACTCGGTCTCGGTCTCGCCGGTCGCGATCCCCACCTTCACCCCGCCCGAGCGGTCCACGGAGCGGCCCACCGAGCGGCCCGGCGACGGCAGGAGCGACGAACCGGAGCCCCGCACGTCCCAGCCGTCCGCGGAGCCGTCGGAGAACTCGCAGCCCCGCCGCACCCTCAACACGAGCCTGAAGAACAACTCGCTCTACGCGAACCGGGGCCTGCCCCGGGTGAACTGCCCCGCGGGGTCCGGGAGCATCTACAACCACAGCCAGCTCAAGTCACTGATCCTCAAGACCTCCCGGTGCATGGACAAGGTCTGGTCGAAGACCCTGCAGGACAGGGGCATCACCTGGCACCGCCCGGGGTACGCGATCACGTCGCGGCGGGGCCGCGGCGCCTGCGGCGACTTCCCGCAGACCGGGAGCATCGTGCCGTACTACTGCCCGCGCAACACCACGATCTACGCCTCCACCACAGCGATGGCCAGGGGGTCGGGCAACGCGCTGGGCTACGGCCAGATCACCGACTGGCACGGCGCGATCATCAGCATGATGGCCCACGAGTACGGTCACCACGTCCAGCAGCTGTCGGGCCTGTCCAACACGTGGTGGCAGCAGACGCTCGAGTCGGGCAGCCGGAGCGGCAAGCTCGCGCTGAGCCGCCGGTTCGAGCTCCAGGCCACCTGCTTCGGCGGGATGTTCATGCGCGCGGCGGCGGCCAGCTACCCGGTCACCCCGGCCCGGCGCAACACGCTCTACTACTTCTACTCGCGGGTGGGCGACCACCCGGGCTGGCCCCGCGACCACGGCTCCCCGGCGAACAACAACCGCTGGTTCCGCCAGGGCTACGAGAAGAACAAGACCTTCCAGTGCAACACCTGGCTCGCCCCGTCCTCCACGACCTCATAGGTTAAACCTCCCTTCACCCGGAATTGCCCAGCTGTCTGTCATGTCCAGATATGGGGGCTAGAATCCAGGGCAATTCTGTGCAATTGGGGGACCTCGGCTGTCATGCCAGGTGGACCGGGCCAAACCATAGGAAGCGGTGTGACGATGCACCTTGGGCAGGACTCGGGGGATCTCACCGGCGAGGGCGGGAAACGCCGCCCCCGCCGACGTGCGAGCCGGGCGGCAGGCCCCGGCGGCGCGCCCGCCGGGCACCCACCCGACACGCCGGACGCGGCCGGTACGCCCGGCACGGCCACTACACTGGACCCGCCCTCCGCACCCGCGCCCCCCGGCCCGCCGCCCACGACCCCGCCGCCCGCACCCGCGCCGCGGCCCCGGTTCGCCCGGCCGCTGACCACCGGGGCGCTCATCGGCTGGACCGCGCTCTCGGTGATCCTGCCCGGCGCGGCGCACCTGCGCGCCGGGCGGCGCCGCACCGGCTACATCCTGCTAGGTGCCTTCGGCGTGCTGCTGCTCCTGGGGCTGATCACCGCGATCACGCTCTCCGGCGAGGGCAACACCGGCCTCGCCACCCGGGACGGCTTCCTAGGCCTGGCCGCGAGCCTGGCCGGACTCGGCGCGCTCGGCTGGTTCCTGCTGGTGCTCGCCTCCTACATCACGCTCGGCCCCAGCAGGCTCAACGGCACCGGCCAGATCGTCTCCGGCATTGCCATCGGCACGCTCTGCGTGGCGGTCACGGCCCCGTTCGCGCTGGCCGCCAACACGGTGCTGACCGTCAAGGACACCGTCAACGCCATCTTCCAGACCGATCCGCAGGACCCCGCCGCGCCCACGTTCAAGCCCGAGGACCCCTGGGACGGGCGCGACCGGATCAACTTCCTGCTCATCGGCGGCGACGGCGCGGGCAACCGGGAGGGCATCCGCACCGACAGCATGAACGTGGCCAGCATCCACATCAAGACCGGCAACACCGTCATGTTCAGCCTGCCCCGCAACCTGCAGCACGTGCGCTTCCCGCCCACCAGCCCGCTGGCCAAGCAGTTCCCCAACGGCTTCATGCGCGAGCTGCCCAACGGCGGCCTGCTCAACGAGGTCTGGCAGTACGCCGAGGACCATCCGGAGGTCATGGGGCGCAAGCACCAGGGCCCCCGGGCGCTCATGGACGCCATCGGCTACACGCTCAACCTGAAGATCGACTACTACGCCCTGATCAACATGTACGGCTTCGCCCACCTGGTCGACGCCATCGGCGGGCTGAAGATCAAGGTGGAGCAGGACGTCAAGTACGGCGGCTCGTTCGGCACCGCCGGCACGATCAAGGCCGGCTACCAGACGCTCTCCGGCGAGGAGGCCCTCTGGTACGGCCGCTCGCGCGTCGGCAGCGACGACTTCTCCCGGATGGCCCGCCAGCGCTGCGTCATCGGCGCGTTCGCCCAGCAGGCCACCCCCGCCGTCGTCCTGACGAACTTCACCAAGATCGCGGGTGTGGCCAAGCGGATGGCCCAGACGAACATCCCACGCGACATGCTGGAGCACCTGACCGACCTGGCCCTCAAGGTCAAGGACGCGAGGATCACCAGCCTCCAGTTCGTGCCGCCGGAGTTCTACACCGGCTCCCCCGACTGGCAGAAGATCCGCGCCGCGTCCGCCAAGGCTCTGCGCCAGTCGACCCAGCCCCGCCGGAACTCCCTGGCCGGCCGCGGGACGGCCACGCCCGGAGCGACCGGCGTCTCCCCCACCCCGGTGCTCACCGCGCCCGCCAGGCCGACGGCGAGCAAGAGCCCGACGGCCAACAAGAGCGCCCAGTCCCTCGACGAGCTCTGCGGCCTGTAGCCGCCGCGCCGTACGTCCCGGGCCCGGACTCCCGCACGGGGGCCGGGCCCGGACGCACGGCGCCGCCCGGCCGTCGTGTCCGGGTCGCCCGGCGCATCCGGGCCGTCCGGCGAGAGCAGGCGGCCCGGCGCGCTCAGGCGGCCCTGGCGGTCCTCGGCAGCAGCGCGAACGCCCCCAGGTAGAGCAGGCCCGCCACGGCCAGCAGCGCCTGGTAGCCGATGACCAGCGCCAGGTACTCCAGGCAGCCGCCGACCATCGCGCCCAGCAGGTTGGCGCCGAACGCGGTCGTGCCGTCGGCGGAGTCGGCGAAGCGCTTGGCGAACACCACGTTGGCCGCGAAGATCGGCAGGAACGCCACCACCACGGCGACCACCGCCCGCGCCGGCACCGGCAGGCCCAGCAGCCAGGAGTCCGGCACCAGCCAGGCCAGCGCCAGCCCGGCCAGCAGCACGCCGTACATGGCGGGCAGCGACGGGGTGCGGAAGCGGCGCGTCACCTCCACCGCGGCCAGCACCGCGACCAGCACCCCGGCGAACACGATCGCGTTGACCACCCAGGTGGTGCCGAACAGCAGCGCGAACCCGGTCACGCTCTTGGTCTCCAGCAGCAGGAACGCCACGCCGAGCAGGAACAGGTCGGCGTAGGGGCGCATCCGGCGGTACGGCCCGGCGACCACCCGGACCGCGAGCAGGCTGACGATCAGGATCAGCAGCAGGGTGACGACGTAGATCTGCGGGATCGTCCGGTCCTTGAGGTAGAGGAAGGGCCGGTCGTCCCCCGAGGGCGGCGGGGTGGCGGCGGTCGCGCCGGCCCACTCGGCGCCGCAGGACTGGGCCCGCTCGGTGACCCCCGCGGTGATCACCGCCTGCTGCCCGGCCGTGCTCACCACGTCCACGCACGGCTTGTGCCCGAAGGCGGCCTGCACGGTCGAGGCGAGCCGGTCCACCAGCCAGCTCTCCCGGTAGTAGTTGTACATCGAGAAGGCGCCGCCGGGCTTGAGGTGCTCGCGGGCCGCCTCCATCGCCTCCCGGGTGAACAGGTAGCTCTCCAGCCGGAGCGAGCTCGCCCCGGAGACCAGGGTGAGCGAGTCGGGCAGGGCGAACAGGATCAGGTCGTACCTCTTCGCCGTCTGCTCCAAGAAGGCGCGGCCGTCGGTGATGTGGGTGGTGACGCGCGGGTCGGCGTAGGGCCGGTCCGGGTGGTGGGCCCCGCCCAGCTCGCGGAGCCGGGGATCGATCTCCACCGCGTCCACCCGCTTCGCCCCCTTGGACAGCGCGATCGCCACGTCGGTGCCGCTGCCCGCGCCCACGATCAGCACGTCGTCCAGCCGCCCGCCGGCCGCCCGCTCGTACGGCAGGGCGTACTGCCGCTCCCACTCCAGCCGGTTCACAGCCGGGACGGCCCGCTGGTGCGGGATCCCGTTGACCTGGATGTCCATCACCGGCACGCCCTCCTGCTCGAAGCGGCTGTGGGTCACCTTGTAGTACGGCGACCACAGGGCTCCGGCGGTCAGCGTCTCGACCGCCAGCGCCCCGACGACCACCAGCGACGGCACGGCCAGCACGACCCGCGGCCAGAGCCCGCGCGGCCGGAGCAGGACGGCGTAGGCGAGCGCGGCGATGGCGCCCCACACCACCGGGGGCGCGCCGAGGAACGACAGCGCGGTGAACAGGCCGATGCCGGTCAGGCTGCCGACCAGGTCGTAGCGGTAGGCCTCCAGCCGGTCCAGCTCCGGGAAGCAGCGGCCGACCAGCTCGGCCGGGCCCATCAGCACGACCGCCGCGGCGACGAAGACCACCGGCAGGATCAGCCAGGGCGGCGGCCCGCCCGCGCTCAGGCTGGTCCAGTACAGGACGCCC
Organism: Planomonospora parontospora; assembly: GCA_014647935.1. Classification (GTDB taxonomy): domain Bacteria; phylum Actinomycetota; class Actinomycetes; order Streptosporangiales; family Streptosporangiaceae; genus Planomonospora; species Planomonospora parontospora. Next base: position 46,118 of record BMQD01000016.1, on the reverse strand, counting down.
TCGGTGTGCCGGTCCACGGTGACCGGGAACAGCAGGATGACGGCCACCAGGGCGGCCAGCGCGATCGGCGAGTAGTACGGCGGCCGGTCCGTCCGCCCCACCCGCAGGAAGCCCAGCCCGATGCCGAGGAACGAGCCGAGCAGCACGAAGTTGGTGAAGTAGCTCAGGTGGACGATGTTCGACCCGGTCCACCTGATCAGCGCCAGCTCCAGGAAGAGCATGAAGGCGCTGGCCACGACCAGCCTCGGCCGGGTGTCCAGCCAGTGCTCGGAGCGGGTGTCGGGACGGTGGGGTGGCGTGCTCTGCGCCGCGGCGGTCATGTCGTCCAAACGTAGTGATCCCGGTCCTCCCGCGGAAGGAGGACCGACCGCGGCGATTTACCGGGATTGGCATGCATACGCTGGTGGCGGGCGGTTTGCGGGACTGGACGCGACCGCGGGGATGCAGGAACGTGGGGAGGTTCGCCGTCCTCGAAATCCCTCCAACCCTCGGTGGTGTGCAATGCGGGTCCTGATCCAGCTCCGCCCCTCTCCGGACGTCGTCGCGGCCGTGGCCGACCCCGGCCGGACCGCGGCCGCGGCCGACGTCGCCGACGGCCTGCCCGGAGTCCTGCTGGACCCCTCCTTCGCACCGGTGGCGGTGCCGCGCCCGGTCCCGCCCGCGGGCGGCGACCCGCTCTCGCTGAACCAGCCGCTGCGGTTCTCGCTCGCCGCCGAGGACGCCTCGGTCCTGGTCCGCGGGGAGATCTCCGACGACGAGGCCGCGGTCCGACTGGCCCTGCTCCCGGCGCTCCGGCCCGACGTGGTCGGCGTCTTCGCCGACCCGGTGATCGAGTCCAACCTCACCTGCGGCGGCGACGCGCCGGTGGGCGACTGGCACGACGTGGCGCGGCTGCTGGCCGTGGAGGATCTCGCGGGCGAGGGGCTGGACGGCGCGGGGGTCGCGCTCGCCGTGCTGGACACCGGGATCAACGCCGCGCACGTCGCCCGCCACCTCGGCCGGGAGTTCACGCTGGACGCCGCGCGCAGCTGGAACCCGGCCGGGGTGACGGGCAAGGCCGGTGAGTTCGAGGTGGACCACGGCACGATGTGCGCCTTCGACACGCTCATCGCCGCCCCGAAGGCCACGCTGCTCGACCTCCCCGTGCTGCTCTCCCGGCGGCCGGGCGGCTCGGCCATCGACGGCCTGCTCTCGGACGCGGTCGCGGCCTTCGCCCACCTGCGCACGGTCCTCGAGACCCAGCCGGAGGAGTCGCGGGCCCTGGTGATCAGCAACAGCTGGGGCTCGTTCTCCCCCCGCTGGGACTTCCCCGTCGGCAGCCCGGGCAACTACTCCGACAACCCGGCCCACCCGTTCAACCTGATCGTGGCCAGTCTGGACGCGGCCGGCGCCGACGTGCTGTTCGCGGCGGGCAACTGCGGGCGCGACTGCCGCGACGGCCGGTGCGCCTTCCCCGACCGGCCGATCGTCGGCGCCAACTCCCATCCCCGCGTCCTGTCGGTCGGCGGCGTCGACACGGGCGGCGAGCGGGTCGGCTACTCCTCGCAGGGCCCCGGCCGCCTGGAGGGGCGCAAACCGGACCTGTGCGCCTACACCCACTTCTCCGGCTCGAAGGCGTTCGGCGACGACCAGCCCGACTCCGGCACCTCGGCCGCCTGCCCGGTCGCCGCCGGGCTGGTGGCCGCCGTCCGCACGCAGTGGCCCGCCTCCCGGCTCTCCCCCGCCCAGCTGCGCACCCTGCTCCGCCGCACCGCCGACGACCGCAGCACGGTGGGCTTCGACCACGACTACGGCTACGGCGTCGTCGACCCGCGGGGGATACTCGCCGCACTGCGCCGCAGGAGCAGGGCCTGACGTGTGCCCTCCGGGCCGCAGAGGCGGGGCCTGACCTGCTCTCTGGGCCGGACCGGCGCCGCTCCCGGTCGCGGGCGGCGCCGCCGGGTCTTCCCGCCCCGCGGGCCGGTCCGCTCCCGGGCGGGCCTTCGCCTCCGGGCCGGAGACCCGCCCGGGCCCACGTTTCGGTAGCGTCGGAGACATCGGCCCGGAGCCGGGCCCCTACGTCGCGACGATCGGTGGTCTCATGCGGATGGTGACGGTACGCCTGGCGGCCGGGGCGACGCTGGCGCAGGCCATGGAGGAGCTCGGGCTGCCGGAGGAGGAGGTCGACACCGGCTACGGCCTGGTGGCGATCGACCCGGCCCAGGGCCTGTACGGCTTGCGCGTGACGGAGGCCGGCGCCCGCCGGATGGATCCGGAGGCCGGGGGCGGTCCCTACTCCGACCCGCCCATCGAACCGTACGGCCCGCCGCGGTAGGACGGCGGACCGCCGCACGGCCGGTCCCGCACGGCCGGTCCGTCGCGGCCGGGCGGTGGACCGGCCGCCGGCACGTCGCGGTGCGGCCGTAGGCCGTGAGACGTCCGGCCCGCCGCGACGGGACGGGCCGGTCCCCGACGCACCCGGCCCCCGACCGGCGGGCGGTCGGGGGCCGGGTGCGGTGCGGGGCCGGTCAGCCGTTCGTGACGGTGCTGAGCCTGGCGGCCTGCTCCTTCAGCGCCGCCGCGGCGGCGAGCACGGTCTCGGCGGCCCGGGCGGCGGACTGCCCGGACTCGGCGACCGCGACCATCCCGCGGGACATCTCCGTGCTGGTCGCGCTCTGCTCCTCCACCGTGGTGGCGATCAGCGTCTGCTGCTCCGCCACGGTGTTGATGAGCCCGGCGATCCCGGAGATCCCCTCGGCGGCCTGGGTGCTCTCCGCCTGGATGCCCTCGATCATGTCGGTGATCTGCGCGGTGGCCTCGGCCGTGCGGGCGGCCAGGTCCTTGACCTCGGACGCCACGACCGCGAAGCCCTTGCCCATCTCACCCGCGCGCGCGGATTCGATGGTCGCGTTCAGGGCCAGCAGCTTGGTCTGCTCGGCGATCTCGGTGATCAGCTTGGTGATGCTGCCGATCTGCCGGCTCGACTCCTGCAGCTGCTCCATCCGGCGGGTCGCGTCGCGCGCCGAGTCGGCGGCGGTCGTGGTGCTGGACGCCGCGCTGCTGACCCCCTGGGAGATCTCCCGGATGCTCTCGCTCAGCTCGGTGGAGCTGTGCGAGACGGTCTCCGCCCGGCTCGCGCTCTCCCCGGCCGTGCGGACGAGCTCCTCGCCGGCCTCGGTGAGGTGGGAACTGGCCGTGGAGAGCTCCTGGCTGAGCTGGCTCAGGGCCTCCTCCGTGCGGACCTGCTTGGTGGAGTCGGCCCACGTCAGGATGTACCCGCCGGGGACGCGGTCGTAGGTGGAAGACCCGTGGGTCGTCTGGCCCTTGAACTCCATCACGTTGATCTTGGTGAACGGGAAGGACCTGGCCGCGCGGAGGTCCTTCTTCAGGACGTCGGCCAGCATGAGCAGCGCCTCCACCCCGTAGGTCGCCGCGGTCTCCTGCATGAGCCGGTCGGCGGCCTGGTTGCGGTAGACGACCTCCCCCGCCTCGTCGACGATCAGCAGCACGGCCGGTGCCTTGTCCAGCGCCGTCATCAGCGAGTCCCGGGACTGCACCAGCGGGTGGACGTCAGCGGCCGCTCGGCGAGACCGCCAGAATTTCATCATCATCGCTCCTTATGCCCTCACAGCAGCAGATCGGCACGGCGGGACCGGACCTGAGGATCCAGCGGGACTCGCGGCCGGGAATTTCCGCACCGCGTCACCACGTCACCACGTCACCGCGCCACGTGGCCGTGGCCGTGGCCGTGGCCGAGGCCGAGGCCGAGACCGAGGCGGCGACGATGGCGGTAACGCGCGGCGGCTGTAGCGGTAGCACACGATCGCGGTAACGCGGCGGTGGTGGCGCGGGGTGGACGCCCGGACGCCGTTGCCGCGATCATCGTCCTGCCCCGAGTCCGTACGTCGTCCGCGTCACGAGGCCCGCGTCCCGTGCCGCGGGCCGGAGCCCGCACAGGAGGAGAACGTGTCCCGCAAGAACGTCCTGGCCGTCATCCCCCCGCAGGTCGGAGGCCGTGAGGCGGGATCCGCCCTGGCCGGGCTGCTCGCCGACCGCGCGCACGTCACCGTCGTGGAGTCCGCCGGGGAGGACCCGGGCGCCCTCGCCGCGGCCCAGGTGATCATCACCGCGCTGAGCCCGGTCGGCGCCGACCACCTGCGGGCGGCCCCGCTGCTGGAGCTCGTCCAGTGCGTCGGCCACGGGCACGACCACGTCGACCTCGCCGCCGCGGAACGGCACGCCGTCACGGTGTGCACCATCGCCTCCAGCGGGGCGGAGGGCAACAGCGTCGCCGAGCACGCCTTCGCCCTCATCCTGGCCTGCGCCAAGCGGATCGTGCCCGCCCACACCGCGCTCGCCGCGGGTGACTGGGCGCTGCCCCGCCTCCGCCCCCACCTGACCGAGCTGGCCGGCAAGACCCTGGGCGTCGTCGGACTGGGCCACATCGGCCGCGACGTGGCCCGCAAGGCCGCCGCCTTCGACATGAACGTCCTCTACAGCTCCCCGCGCCGCGCGCCGTGCGACGTCGAGGAGCGCACCGGCGCGCGGTGGACCGGGCTGGAGGAGCTCCTGCGGGCGTCCGACGTCGTCACCCTGCACGCGCCGCTCAACGACGGCACCCGGCACCTCCTGGACGCCCGCCGCCTGGCCCTGCTCAAGCCCACGGCCGTCGTCGTCAACACCGCGCGCGGGCCGCTGATCGACCAGGACGCGCTCGCCGCCGCCCTGGAGGACGGCCGGATCGCCGCCGCGGGCATCGACGTGTTCGACCCCGAGCCGCCGCCGCCCGGCTCGCGGCTGCTCGGCGCGCCCAACGTCGTGCTCACCCCGCACGCCGGAGCCGTCACCCGCGAGACGCTCGTCCGCATCGCCCTGGCCGCCGTGGAGAACGTCCGCCGCCACCTCGACGGCGCGGAGCCCCACGACGTCGTGGCGGGGCCCGGCACCACGAGGTGATCCACCACTTCGACGGGATCGGGCCGGTCAGCCCGGCCGGCCGCGGTCCGGGGTCAGCCGCACCACCGTGTACGGCAGTACCGGGCTGGCGGCTCCGTACTGGAAGTTGACCACCAGCAGGTCGCGGCCGTCGAACGCCGCCGTGGAGGGGCCGTGCAGCCTCGGATCGGTGACCCGTGCCAGCAGCCTGCCCCGGCCGGAGCGGACATCGAGCCGTATCACATTGACGGTGTCGCCGTCGCCGTCGGCGTTGCTGACCGCGTAGAGCGTGCGGCCGCGGAGGAGCAGGCCGTCACCGCGCACCAGGGCGCCGCCCAGGTCGATCGGCTTGACGGTGCGCCGCCGCAGATCGACGCGGTGCAGCACTCCGTCGTTGTAGTCGGCGACGACGAGGTACCGCTGGTCCGGGGTGACGGTGATGCCGTTGAGGTTGAAGCCCTCGGTGTACACGACGCCCGTTCCCCGCAGGTCGAGGAAGGGCCGCAGCGGTGCGGTCGCCCCGCTGCCGCCCCGCAGCTCCGTGGCGCCGATGCGGTAGATCGTCGGCTGGAACGAGTCGGTGACGTAGACGTCGCCGTTCCCGGCCACGGCGACGTCGTTGAGCATCGAGTTCGGCGTGGCGGTGGCGAAGCGGTGCAGCAGGGCGCCGGTCCGCGTGTCGTACACCCACACGAAGCCGGTGGCCCCGCCCGCGACGATGAGGCGGCCTGCGGCGTCGACCTTCATCCCGGCGGCGGTGGTCCGGCCGTCGGCGGCGTTGCCGGGCAGCCACACCGAGGTCTGCGGCGAGCGGACGTCCCCGCGGTAGATGCGCCCGTCGGTCACGCTGCCGACGTAGAAGTACGGAGTCCCGGGGTCTCGGGCGATGCCCTCGGGGTAGGCGTCGTCGCCGGCCAGGACGTAGACGCCGGGCCGGTCGGCCCGGACCGCCACCCCCGCCGCCTCGGTCGCCGCCGATGCGGTCCCGGAGGAGGCGAGCATCACGGCCGCCACGGCCAGGGAGAGAAGTCGGTGGATACGCACGGTTTCCCTTCGGTAGTCGATCGCAGCCAGCCTCGCGCCCGGACCGGCACCTCAACAAGATCGTTTTGGGTATCCCGGTATACCCTGGCGGTATGCCGGTCGACCTGCGACTCATGCGGTACGTCGTCACGATCGCCGAGGAAGGCGGCTTCCAGCGCGCCGCCGAACGCCTGCGCATGGCCCAGCCCCCGCTGAGCAGGCAGATCCGCGACCTGGAACGCCGGCTCGGAGTACCGCTGTTCCACCGCCGCCCGACCCGGCTCACCGAGGCGGGCGAGGCCTTCGTCGCGTCCGCGCGGAGGCTGCTGGCCGACGCCGACTCGATGATCGAGCTGGTGCGGGCGACGGGGCAGGGCCAGTCCGGCACGGTGCGCCTGGGGACGGTCATGAGCGCCGCCCACGAGACGGCGCCGGAACTGCTCGCCGCGTTGCGGGCGGCGTACCCGGGCGTCACCGTCCAGGCGCGCGAGGCATGGTCGGGCGAACTCGACGCCGGCCTGCGGGCGGGCCGGTTCGATCTGGTGCTGGGGCGGATGATCCCGCGGCGGCCCGGCCTCACCCGGCAGACCGTCCGGCGGGAGCCGCTGGTCGCGGTCGTCGGCACCGCCCACCCTCTCGCCGGCCGCCCGGTGGCGGCCCTGTCCGACCTGTACGGCAGCCGGCTCCGCCTGGTCCCCGGCGATGTGGCGCCGGACTACCGCAGCGCGATCCTGGCCGCCCTGGCACGCACCGGGCTGGAGTTCGAGGTGGACGACTGCGAGGTGCTCGGCTGGCGCCACCTCGGCCTCGCCGACGGCAAGGGTTTCGCGCTGGTACCGAGTTCGCTCGGTGCCCTGCCCACGGCCGACGGTGTGACGCTCCCGCTCGCCGACCACCTGCCCGCCCCCGACCTGGAACTGGTCTGGCGGCGCGACGCCCTGCCGCCGGCCGGTGCCGCCTTCACCCGCGTCGCGGAGGCGACGGCGCGTGAGCGCGGCTGGCTGGAAGCCGCCCCCACCGGCCCGCCCGCCTGACACCGGTGCCGGAATGCCCACCCGGCGTCCGGTGCCCACCTGCGCCGAGCGCATGCTGGGGATGAGACGGATGGGCACGAGGCGGTTCCGCTCGGTGAGGCTCTCTCGACGAGGCCGGGCGGTGCGGGCCGGGCGGCGGTGATGCGCGATGGAGAACGAGAAGACGGTGCTCGCGGAGCGGGCCGTGGTGGGCAGGGCCGCCCGCAAGGTCGTTCCGCGCCGGGAGCACGCCGGATGGACGCCGCCCCGCAACCGTCCCGATCCCGTCGCCCGGCTTTCCGCGCAGGAAGCCAGGCGGTTGCCCTGGCTGCTGCCCGTACGGCACGCACGGATGGCGGAGTCGCCGCTGGCCTTCTTCCGGGGGAGCGCGGAACTGATGGCCGCCGATCTCGCCTGCACTCCGGTCACCGGCTTCACCGTGCAGCTGTGCGGCGACGCGCACCTGGCGAACTTCGGGACGTTCGCCTCCCCCGAGCGCCGGCAGGTCTTCGACGTCAACGACTTCGACGAGACGCTGCCGGGTCCGTGGGAGTGGGATGTGAAGCGGCTGGCGGCCAGTTTCGTGCTCGCGGCGCGTGACAACGGCTACGGGGACGCCGAGGGCCGCGAGGCCGCCGTGCGATCGGTGAACGCCTATCAACGGGCCATGGCCGGGTTCGCCGCCGCGGGTGTGCTGGACGTGTGGTACGCGCAGGTCTCGCTGCAGATGATCAAGGACAGGATCCCGCGCGGAAAGGACCGCAGACGGTTCGCCTCGGCTCAGGAGGGAGCCAGGAGGCAGACCAGCCAGCGCGTGCTGACCAGGCTCACCGAGAGGGCCGGCGGGCGGCTGCGGATCAGAAGCGAGCCTCCGCTGCTCGTTCCGCTGCGGGAGATGGGCGAGCACGACGAGCGGGCGGCGTTCCGCCATCAGGTGGAGGAGAGTTTCGCCGATTACCTGTCGTCGCTGTCGTGCGACCGGCGGCATCTGCTGTCGCGTTTCCGGATGGTCGACGTCGCGTTGAAGGTCGTGGGGGTGGGCAGTGTCGGAACGCGCTGCTTCATCGTCCTGATGCAGGGCCGTGAACACGACGAACCGCTCTTCCTGCAGGTCAAGGAGGCGGGTGCGTCGGTGCTGGAGGCTCACCTGCCCGGTAGCGAGTTCTCCTGCGGCGGGCAGCGCATCGTGGAGGGTCAGCGGTTGATGCAGGCGAGCGGCGACATCTTCCTCGGCTGGTCCCGGGCGGCTCCGCCGCGGGACCACTACTGGCGGCAGTTCCGGGACATGAAGGGGGCGGCCGACATTCCGGCGATGGACCCGCGACGGCTCAGGCGCTACGCCGGCCTGTGCGGCTGGACGCTGGCGCACGGTCACGCCCGCTCCGGTGACGCGACCGCGATCGCGGCCTACCTGGGAGCGGGCGACGCCTTCGCCGAAGCACTGGGGGACTTCGCCGTGGCGTACGCGGACCAGGTGCGGCGGGACCACGCGGCCTTCGTCGAGACGCTGAGGAGCCAACGGAACACCGAGACCTCAGGAGAGACATGAAGAAGCCGGTGGAGCCGCACGGCGCGACGCCCGCCGTGCAGGTGCTGCACTCGTCCGCCGACGTCTGGCGTGCAGGGCTCGCCATAGCGGCCGTCATCGCCGTGGTGCTCTTCCTCCGCTTCGTGATCGCCGACGCGGGTTCGCTGGTCGCCATGCTGGTGATGGCGTGGTTCCTCTCCCTGGCCATGGAGCCCGCCGTACGGCGCCTGTCGCGGCGGATCCCCCGCGGCAGGGCAGCGCTGCTGGTGATGACGCTGTTCATCCTCGCCGCCGTGGTCTTCCTCGCCCTGTTCGGCAGCCTGTTCGTGCAGCAGGTCGCGGCGCTGCTGAAGGCGCTTCCCGGAGTCGTCACCGGCGCCGTCGACTGGCTCAACGCCCGTCTCGGCACGCGCTACGAGATCTCCGACATCCTGGACTCCCTCAACCTGACCCCGCAGCAGGCCGCCGAGTACGCACAGGGCGCGCTCGGCGGCGTGCTGAGTCTGCTGGGCACGGTGACCGGGGCGGTGTTCAACATGTTCACCCTGCTGCTGCTGACGTTCTACTTCTCGGCCGACGGGCCGAGGCTGCGCCGGTGGATCGCGCAACTGCTGCCCGGCCGATTCCAGCAGGTCTTCATCCGTGTCTGGGACGTGTCCACGATCAAGACCGGCGGGTACGTCTCCTCCCGGCTCATCCTGGCCGCCGTCAACGGCACCGCCTCGGCCCTGGTGTTCCTGGCTCTCGGCATGCCGTCCTGGCTCGCCCTCGGGGCTTGGACGGGTCTGGTCGCCCAGCTCGTCCCCACCATCGGCACCTACATCTCCATCGCCCTGCCGGTGGTGGTGGGGCTGGTCTCGTCCCGGCCCTGGATCGGCCTGGCGGCACTGGCCTGGGGCGTGCTGTACCAGCAGGTGGAGAACCTGACCCTGGAGCCGAAGATCAGCTCGCGGGCGGTGGACATCCATCCCGGGGTGTCCTTCGCAGCCGTGATCCTGGGGGCGTCGCTGTTCGGCGCGATGGGAGCACTGCTGGCCATACCCGTGGTGGCCATGGTTCTCTCGCTGGTCGACACGTTCGTCACCCGCCAGGAACTGCAGGAGGTCACGGCTTCCAGCGCCGTGAAGCCCCCCTCCCGATGACGGACGCCGGGCCCGGCCCTCTGTGCCGGATCCCCGATCCGCCCGCTGGGCTCACCCCTCGGCGGAGGCCTCCCAGTCATGGCAGGGCCGCAGCGCATGGTGGCGGTAGATCATGCCGACGGCCTCCGCCGCGGTCTGTGCGTACACGCCTTCTCCGGCGGGCCCGCACAGGCAGTCAGCCGACTCCTCGTGCCCGAGGACATCGTCGAGCGGCCGGATATGGACGACCTTGTGCACCACGCGCTCCTTCACCTCACCACGAACTGGATGCAGTTTAGGGGCATTTGTCCGTTTAGTGGTGACGGAGACCGCAGGAGCCATCACTGCGGCGGCGCCCCGGCCGACGGAGGAGGAAGTCGACACGGGGATGAGTCGGCCGATCCGGGGAATGCGTTCCCTCGCGCGCCCTCGGCGCCGTGGTCGCGGCCCGGGGGCGCGGATGGGAGCCGGAGCCCCCACCCGCGCCCCCGGATGGACCGTGGGTCGCCTACGAGGTGGCGCGTCTGCTGAACGACTTCATCTCCCTCCCGTGGACGGCCAGCGCGTAGATGACCAGGACGTCGACGGCGATGATGATCATCGACCAGAACGGATAGGCGGGGAACCAGGCGAAGTTGACGAGTGCCTGGAGTCCGGCGAGGAAGATCCCGACCGCGCGCCCCCACGTCTTGCCCGCCATGACGGCGGCGCCGGCGAGGGCGACGACCACGCCCATGGCCAGGTGGAACCAGCCCCAGGCCGTGTAGTTGACGGGGATCGCCAGATCGCCCGCGGTGACGAGATAGAAGTCGGTGTTGAAGATGCCGACCAGGCCCATCAGGGCCTGGAGGGACCCCAGGACCAGCATCGTGATGCCGGCGAAGACCACCCAGCCGATCCAGTTGGTGGGCGCGGGTTCTGCCGTCACCGGGCGGACCTGCGCCATCTGGGTGTCCTGGCGCGCCTGGGACGGCGTCACCTGATCGCGCGACGCCTCCTGGGTCTGCCCGTAACGCGGATGTTCCATGTTCGGCTCCCTCCGCACGGCAGAGTTTCCGGGATCGCCCGGGTAGGCGTTAGTGCGTGTCCGGCGGCTTTGCCCGTGCGTTGTTCGGGGATTCAGCGGTTCGAGCGGCTCTGGTGCACGTTCGTCACCGCTCTTCCCTCCCTCTGTACCCGCAACTTTCCGCATGCTTCGCATATGGTGACAAATTCTTGCAAAACGGACACGGCTGCAGCTTGGGGCCAGATCCGCTTCCGCCGAGCGGCCCGGCCGGTGCCGTGAAGCCCGGTCAGTCCCCGCCGTAGCCGCCGCGGTAGCCGGGCAGCTGGCGACGCTGGGTCACGGCCCCTATCCAGTGGAACAGGTCCAGCAGGACCGCCACGGCGATCCAGAACCAGTCCCCTCCCTGCAGCCCGACGCCGGGGATGTACATGATGACGTACATCAACGTGGCGAACGGCAGGAAGACCACACCGAGCAGGGGCCAGATCCACGTGTCGAAGGCCGCGTTGACCAGAGCGGGGCGTGCCACCCAGATGATGAACACGGCGAGTCTCGGGAAGACCCCGGCGAAAACCGCGAACAAGCAGCCCATGGCACCCCGCCGAATGTGACGTCACCCGCTGAAATGGACGAACCGGATGGTCCCCGGTCCGACACCGTTTATCGCCGGGGATCTGCACGAAAAGGAAACCTTTGATTTCCCGGGCTGCATTCCGCGGAAGGGTCCGGAAGGGCGCCGGGGCCGTCCGAAGGGTTACGGGGGATCTCTCCCATGGAGTCTTTTTGCCTGCTCGCGGTGATCACCTGATCGAGGAGAGGGGACCACCACAAGAGGTTGAGGAGGGCCCCGGGGAAGCCGCCACCGCCGCGATCCTGCGGCGGGGATCGATCGGAGCCGCACGTCGCGGACGGCCGCCGCCGGCGGGCGGCCCTGCGAGAGGCGGGCGACGGCCCGTCCCGGGCCATCCCCGGACCGCTCCGCCTCGGCGACGGCGTTGCCCGGAAAAGACCGGCGGCTTTCTTTACCGGGAGACTCCCCCGGAAAGAACGGCGACGGGTTCACATATCCAGAACGGGCCGCCCGCCCTGTCCGGACGGCCCGTTCCCCTCATCGACGTGACAACCGCTCGGAAGGAAGAAAACCCATGAGCAACCTCATCGCCATCTCCTATCCCGACGTCGCCACCGCCACCGCGGTACGTGATCGCCTGATCGACCTGCAGCGGCAGAACCTGATCACGATGGAGGACGTGGCCGTCGTCGAGCACCGGCCCGACGGGAAGATCAAGCTCCACCAGAGCGTCGGCATGACCGGTCTGGGCGCGGCCAGCGGTGCGTTGTGGGGCAGTCTGATCGGCCTGCTGTTCTTCATGCCGCTGTTCGGCATGGCGCTGGGCGCGGCCGCGGGGGCGGCGGGCGGCTCGATGGCCGACGCCGGCGTCAACGACGACTTCATGCGGCAGCTCTCCGCCAAGCTGGAACCCGGCATGGCGGCGCTGTTCGTCCTGGTCGTGCAGAGCACTCCGGACAAGGTCATCCCCGCGATCAAGGAGTACGGCGGGCACGTCCTCCAGACGTCGCTCAGCCGCGAGGAGGAGACGCACCTGCGCGAGGCGATGGAGGGGATCGGCGCCCGTTAGCCGGAAACGACGCGGGCAGATCCGGCGTGCCCCGGTCCGTGACCAATCCGGCTGCCACGGGAGCCAGCATGGAAATGGTGTCCGACCCAGGCGACGGCCACCGGTCGCCGGCCGGTGACGCCCACCGGGACTACACCGGCGCCGTCTACGGATCGCTGCTCGCCGCCTCCGTGGTGGTCGGCGCCGGAACACTCGGCAGGTTCCCCCGGCTGGAGATGATCGTCCTTCTGCTGGGCACCGGCATCGTGTTCTGGGCCACCCACGTGTACGCCCGCCTGTTCGGCGCCCGCCTGACCTCCCACGGCTTGAACATGGCCGGCGTCCGCCAGGTGGGCGCAGAGGAATGGCCGATCGTCACGGCGGCCGTCCCTCCGGCCGTCGCGGTGGCCGTCGGCCCGTTGCTGGGTCTCGGGGCGCAGGGCACCGGATGGCTGGCGCTCGCGGTCGCCGTGGCCGGTCAGGTCGGCTGGGCGGCCGTCGCCGCAGTGAAGATCGGCGCCCCACGTCGGATGGTGGTGGTCACGAGTGCGGTCAACCTGCTCCTCGGACTGGTCATGGTGGCGTTGAAGGCCGCACTCCATCACTGACCGCCTGCGTCGCCGGACGCTCCTCTCGCTCATGCGCGGATCGATCGCCGCCGGAAGCCGGGACGGGAGCGGATGCCTCCCATGAGACCTGCGGGAACGGAGCCGGAGGGAGCCGGCCCGTCCGCGATCTCGTTCAGCGTGGCCGACCAATGTGAGGTAGCTATGTGCAGATGGATGGCGTACTGCGGAGACCCCATCCTCGCCGAGGAACTGCTGTTCCGGCCGGTCCACTCGCTCATCGACCAGAGTCTGCATTCCCGTCTCGGGGAGACGACCACGAACGGCGACGGGTTCGGCATCGGATGGTACGGCGAGGGCGAGGAACCCGCCGTGTTCAAGAGCATCGAGCCCGCGTGGAACGATCGGAACCTCCGCGAGATCGCGGGGCAGATCCGCACCCCTCTGCTGTTCGCGCACATCCGCTCCTCGACCGGCACCCCGGTGCAGCGCAGCAACTGTCATCCGTTCCGGTACGGACGATGGCTGTGGATGCACAACGGAGTCGTGGAGGGATTTCCCCGGCTCAGGCGTGACCTGGCGATGGCGGTCGATCCATCGCTGTATCCCGCCATCGAGGGCTCGACCGACTCCGAGCTCTTGTTCTTCCTGGCGCTCACCTTCGGGCTGACCGACGACCCACCGCGCGCGGTCGCCCGTGCCGTCGGCCTGGTGGAGGAAACCGCCCGGCGTCACGATGTCCCCCATCCCCTCCAGATGACCGTGGCCACGACCGACGGCGAGTCGGTATGGATGTTCCGCCATGCCAGTGCGGGCCGCGCCAGGTCGTTGTTCTACTCCACCGACATCTCCCAGGTGCGGCAGCTCCACCCGGAGCTGGAGAGTCTGCGGCGGCTGGGGGCGGGAACCCGTTTCGTCGTCTCCGAGCCCCTCCGTGACCTCACCGGTGCGTGGAACGAGCTCCCCGAGAGCTCTCACGGGTTGATCCGCGGCGGAGAGATCGAAATTCATGCCTTCCTCCCGTTCTGGGAGGGCTGATGGGGTATCGGTCGGCGGTCGTCGCGGTGCACCCGGTCTCCGCAGCCGGAGCGGATGCGCGGCGCGCCGCCGGTGGGCGAGGTGGACGATGACCAAGGCCCCCGCCTCCCGCGGCGCGGTCGGCTCCGCGCGGAGACCCCTGGCGCCACTCGCCCTCGCCCAGTTCATCTGCAGCTTCGCCGGTTCGAACATGAACGTGATGATCAATGACATCAGCGAGGACCTGGACACGACGGTCAAGGGCGTGCAGGGCACGATCACGCTGTTCCTGCTGATCATGGCGGTGCTGATGATCCCCGGCAGCAAGCTGACCGACCGCTGGGGCCGCAAGCGGTGCTTCCTCGCGGGTCTCACGCTGTACGGGATCGGCGCCCTGGTCAGCACGTTCTCCCCCAACCTCGGGATGCTGGTCCTCGGCAACTCGGTGCTCGAGGGGGTGGGGACGGCGTTGCTGATCCCGCCCGTCTACATCCTCGCGACGATGGCGTTCGACGATCTCCCCTCACGTGCCCGGGCCTTCGGCCTGATCAGCGGGATGGGAGGCGTCGGGGCGGCGGCGGGCCCGTTGATCGGGGGATTCATCGCCACGGCGATCAGCTGGAGGGCGGCGTTCCTCTTCCAGGCGGTGGTCATCGCGGTGATCGTGTTCCTCAGCCGCCGGATCGTCGATCCCGTGCCCCCGGATCCGGCACGCCCCTTCGACGCCGCCGGAGCCGTGCTGTCGGCGGTCGGCATGTTCTTCGTGGTGTTCGGGATCCTGCAGGCCGGCAGCGACGCCGTACTGATGGCGGCGTTCCTCACCGCCGGAGCCGCCTTTCTGACCTGGTTCTTCCTGCACATCCGCGCCCGGGAGCGCGCGGGGAAGGAGGCGCTGCTGACGATGGGGCTGTTCCGCGACCGCACGTCCAACCTCGGCCTCGTCACCCAGAACATGCAGTGGCTGATCCTCATGGGCACGTCGTTCGTCGTCGCCGTCTTCCTCCAGACGGTCCGCGGGTACAACTCGATCGAAACGGGCGTCATCTTCACCGCGGCGACCGCGGGTGTCCTGCTCACATCGCTGGCCGCGGAGCGGCTCGCCCGGAAGCACTCGCAGAAGGCCCTGATCTCAGCGGGTTTCGTCATGACCGTGACCGGGATCGCGGTACTGCTCGTCCTGGTCGGGGCGTCGTCGAGAGTCGTCGCCTTCGCACCGGGGCTGCTGCTGATCGGCCTGGGCGTGGGCGTGATGCTGACCCCGTCGGTCAATGTCGTGCAGTCGAGCTTCCCCGAGGAACTTCAGGGCGAGATATCCGGGTTGTCGCGAAGCATCTCCAACCTCGGCTCATCGTTCGGTACGGCGATCGCCGGCACGATCCTCGTCTCCGGGCTGGCCGAGGGGAACCGCTCCTACGCTCTGGCCATGGTCGCCCTGGCGGTCTTCGCCCTGGTCGGTCTCGCCGCCGCCGCCCGCCTTCCCGCCGGTTCGGGCTGAACCGGCTTTCCGAGCCGGCCGCCCGGCGCCCCCGTCCGTCCGCGCCGCAGGGCGCGGACGGACGGAGGCAGACGTCGATCCGGCGGCCGGCGACGCCGGGTACGACGGCCTATCGTCCGCCCGTTTCGGCCTGGTCGAGCTGCTCGTCGAGGGCGATGGCCGCGGCGATGAGCGCCAGATGGGTGAACGCCTGCGGGAAGTTGCCGAGCTGCTCGCCCGACGGGCCGATCTCCTCGGCGAACAGGCCGACGTGGTTGGCGTAGGTGAGCATCTTGTCGAAGGCGTAGCGGGCCTGGTGCAGCCGTCCGGCGCGGGCGAGGGCCTCGACGTACAGGAAGCTGCACAGGTTGAAGGTCCCCTCGGAGCCGCGCAGCCCGTCCGGAGAGGCGGCGGGGTCGTAGCGGTAGACGAGGCTGTCGCTGACCAGTTCCCCGTCCATGGCGTCGAGGGTGCTCAGCCAGGCGGGGTCGCGGGGGGAGATGAACCCGACGCGGGGCATGAGCAGCAACGAGGCGTCCAGCACGTCGGTGGCGTAGTGCTGGACGAAGGCCTTCCGTCGCGGGTTCCAGCCGCGGTCGATGATCTGGTTGAAGACGGTGTCGCGGACGCCCGTCCAGCGGACGAGGTCGGCGGGGCGGGAGTAGGCGGTGGCCATGCGGATGCCGCGGTCGAAGGCGACCCAGGTCATGAGGCGGCTGTAGGTGAACTCCTGGCGTCCGCCGCGGGTCTCCCAGATGCCTTCGTCGGGGCGGTCCCAGGTGTCGGCCAGCCAGTCCAGCAGGCCGCTGAAGGACCGCCAGCCGCGGATGCCCCCGATCTCCTGGGCCTGGGCCAGGGCATCGGCGGCCTCGCCGTAGATGTCGAGCTGGAGCTGGTCGGCGGCCGCGTTGCCGGCCCGGACCGGCCCGGACTTCTGGTAGCCCTCCAGGTGGTCGAGGACCTCCTCGGTCAGATGGGGATCGCCGTCGATCCGGTACATGATCTGCAGCGGCTCGCCCGAGGCGGTGCCGCCGGCCTCGAGTCGCTCACGCAGCCAGGTACGGAAGGCCTGGGCCTCCTCTACGAAGCCGAGGTCGATCAGGGCGCGGACCGACAGGGAGGCGTCGCGGATCCAGGTGTAACGGTAGTCCCAGTTGCGTTCACCGCCGATCTGCTCCGGCAGGCCCATGGTGGCGGCGGCGATCGGCGCGCCGGTGGGCGCGTAGGTGAGCAGCTTGAGGGTGATCGCCGAACGGTTGACCATCTCGTGCCAGCGGCCGCGGTATCGGGAGGCGCGCAGCCAGTCGAGCCAGAAGGCGCGGCAGGCTTCGATGCTGTCGCGGACCTCGCCGGCGGTCAGGGGGGCCACGGGGTGGTAGCCGCTGCTGTCGGCGGTCAGGACGACGGCGGCCGTCTCGCCGGCCTGCAGGGTGAAGTCGGCGACGACGTCGTCGCCGTCCGGGCGCAGGGTGAGGGGGGCGGTGGCCTGCACGTGGAGGTCCGTACGGGGGCCGTGGAAGAGGGCGGATCCGTCGTCGAGGAGGGTGAGGGTGTGCGGTGCCCGCCCGTAGTCGAAGCGGGGGCGGCAGACGAGTGTGAAGGGCAGGCTGCCGCGGACCACTCGGGCGACCCGCACCAGCCGGTGCCGGTCGGAGGCGGTGGCGGAGGGGTTCGGTTCCATGAAGTCGGCGACCTCGCCGACGCCGCCGGGCGCCATGAAGCGGGTGACCAGGATGGCGGTGTCGGGCAGGTAGAGCTGCCGGACGGTCGCTCCGGCGACGCGGTCCGCGTCGACGGCGAGCCGGCAGTGCCCGCCGCGCTCGCTGTCGAGGAGGGAGGCGAAGATGCTCGGCGAGTCGAAGCGGGGTGTGCACCACCAGTCGATGGTGCCCGTTCCGGAGACGAGCGCGGCGGTCTGCAGGTCCCCGATCATGCCGTGGTCGGCGATCTGCGGGTAACCGTTCATCGGGTGGCCGTTCATGGATCCTCCGTTGTTCGCCGGACATGCCGGGCGACCGCCCCCGGACGCGTCGAGTGACCGTCACCGGGGGGACGGAGCAGCCGCCTTCAGGCTAACCCCTGGGTGTGCCGTGAAATCAGCCCGGGGGGGAACGACCGGCCGCCTCCTCCACTCCACCGGTGATCACCGGATCGGGTCAGGGACCGGGATGCCCCGCCGCATCGCCGACCGAGACGGATTCCGCCGACGGTTCCCCGCTCCCCGGAACGCGAACGACATTCGGGGAGGATTAATGCGACAAGCGGTCTTCAAGGGGTATTCGTCCTAATATGACTTTCTCGTCTGGTTTTATGGTAGGAGGAGGGCGGGGCATGAGCCGGAACCGGTCGCTGCTCGGCGAAGGTCCCGAGGTCGCGGCCCGGCAGCTCGCGATGCTGCTGCTCGGTGGTGCGCTGCTGGTCGTCCTCATCTTCGCGGGGGCCCCGGCCGGCCGGCAGGCGCTCATCGGCATCATCGCCGCGGTCCAGCTGGCCCTGGCCTCGGCCGGATGGGTGCTGCCGTGGGGCAGGTGGCCGCCCTGGGCGCCGCTGTTCTCGGGCGTGGCCGAGATGGTCCTGCTGGGGATCGTCACCTGGGCGTTCACCCCTCTGGCGCTGGGCACCGCCCCGTTCTTCCTGCTGCTGTTCGTCTGGGCCGGCCTGCACTACCGCGTCGCGGTCGTCCTCGGCCTGGCCGGGGTGGCGGTGGCGACCTACCTGGTGCCGGTCCTGGCCGCCGGCCGCGGGGTCCTCCCCGCGGCCGGCGCGATGGTGTTCCTGCCCGGCATGGTGCTCACCGGTGTGCTGCTGGCCCGCCAGACCGACCGCCACCACCGTGACCTGGCGGCCGTCCGCCGCGCCCACGACGAGGTCCAGCAAGCCGACCGCTGGCGCGCGGCCCTGATCGCCACCCTGGCGCACGACGTGCGCTCGCCGCTGACGACGGTGCAGTTCGCCCTGCAGACCCTGGAGGAGGACGGTGACCTGCCCGGCGAGCAGCGCACCCAGATCATCACGGCGGCCCTGCGCCAGACCGAGCGCATCCGCCGCCTGGCCGGCGACCTGCTGGACGCCGAGCGCGTCGACGCCCACGGTGAGCTGCGCCTGGACCGCCGGCCGGTGGCGGTCCGCGCTGTCGCCCACCAGGCGCTGGAGTACCTGACCTGCCCGGTCTCCCTCGAAGTGGGCGAGGAGGTGGCCGTGGACGCCGACCCCAAGCGGCTGGGGCAGATCCTCGTCAACCTGGTCACCAATGCCGCCCGCTACGGCAGGCCTCCCGTCGTCATCAGCGCCGGGCCGGCCACCGACGGCATGGTCGCCATCCGGGTGCGCGATCACGGCTCCGGCGTGCCGGAGGTCGTGCGGGGTGTGCTGTTCTCCCGGTTCAGCCACACCAACACGGTCCCCGACTCGGTCGGTCTGGGGTTGTGGATCACCAGGGAGCTGGCCCGCGCCCACGGCGGCGATGTCACCTACAGCCCTGCCGATCCGGGAGCCCGGTTCACCGTGACCCTGCCCGCGGCCAGGAGCCGTTCGGGAGTCGGATCCGGGTGAGGCCGGGTGGCGATCCCGCCACGGCACCCCGAGCCGCTCCTAGCGCCGCCGGTACCGGGCGGCGAACAGGGCGGTGGCCAGCAGGAGCTCGGCGATGTCGCCGCCGTAGTACATGACCTGGGCGGCCCGCCGGACGTCCGCGGCGTCCCCGGCGCCCGGAGGCAGGGCGGGGGCGTGGGCGTAGAGGTGCTTCGCCAGCCAGGCGTGGACCGCCGACGTCAGGATCAGGGCGGTGACCCGGACGGCCGTCCCGGGTCTGCGGGGGGCCGGGTCGGGACCGGCGACGGCCCAGGCGAACAGGTAGCCTGCCGCCAGATAGTGCAGGTGGACCGCGTGGTGGAGCAGGGGGCTGGTCAGGGTCGCCGCGTACAGCGGGGTGAGCATCACCAGCAGCAGGCCGCCGGCGTTGAGCACGGCGGCTCCGGCCGGGTGGCCGGCCGCGTGCAGGACCGGCGAGTGCAGCAGGCGGGCGACGCGGCGGCGGCAGGGCGTCGGCGCGGTGCGCAGCAGCAGCGTGACCGGCGCCGCCATGACCAGGGCCAGAGGGGCGAACATGCCCAGCAGCAGGTGCTGGACCATGTGGCCGGTGGCGCCCGCCGGAGCCAGGGCGTGCGGGAGCGGGGAGACCGCCACGGCCAGCACGGTGCAGCCGGCCAGCCAGGAGGCGCTGCGCAGCCGGCTCCAGCCCCGGGGCCTGGTCGCCGCCCGCCGGGCGGCGACCAGGTAGACCGCGGCGCATGCGGCGATCGCCAGCAGCACCGGCAGGGACGCCTGCCACGCGCCGGGGTCCAGGTGGGAGGGGTCCAGGTGGGAGGGGTCCAGGTGAGCGGGGTCCGGATGGGGGCCGTGGTGCGGCGGAGCGGGGTGGACGTCCGTACGGGCGGAGACCGGGAGGGCATCCTGCCGGACGGTGGCCGGGAGGACGGGCCGCATCAGGGGCGCCGGTCACCGGGCGGGGTGCGGGTGTCCTCGGTGCGCCGGCGCCGGGCGCGCAGGGCCAGCGCGGCGCCGCAGGCCAGCAGCAGGACGGCGGCCAGGTTCCACACCAGGTCGTAGGGGCCCAGGTCGACGCCGTAGCGGATCTGGTGCACGCGCAGGACCTTGTGGTCGACCAGGCCGTCGAAGAGCTGGAAGCCTCCGGCGCCCATCAGGAAGCCGCCCCAGGCCGCCGGGGCGACCAGCAGCGCGCGGCGGCGCAGGTCGGACAGCCAGAAGAACCCGCCGACGACGGCCACCAGTTCGGCGGCGTGCAGCAGGCCGTCCGAGAGCAGCCCCACCTGGGGGGTGGCCCGGTCGTAGAAGTGGTGCCAGGCCAGGAGCTGGTGGAAGACCACCTCGTCGACGGCGGCCATGACGCCGATGCCGATGAGGGCGGCCGACAGCAGCGAGGGGCGCAGGGAGGCCGCGGCCCCGCCCGGAGCCGTCGCCGCGTTCCGTCGTGTCCCTCGTCCCGGCATGCCGGGCCCCCTACCCGGATGGGCGGCGATCACGCGACGCCGGCCGCCGATCCGGGTAGGGGACGGGCCTCAGGCGTTCGCCCGGTCGAAGACCCTGGTGCCGATCACCGTGCAGGCGACCGTGAGGACGGCGGTGACCGCGACCCCGGCGGCCACGGCCGGCGTCAGGTAGCGGCCGGCAAACAGGTCGCGGACGGCCTCCACCACGTAGCGGAACGGCGTGGCCCGCGACAGCGCGTCCAGCCAGGCCGGGGCCATGGACATGGGCAGGAAGGCCCCGGACAGCAGGGTGAGCGGGACGACCACGGTGCTCATGACCGGGGCGAACAGGTCCGGGTTCATGGTGAGCGCGATCGCGTTGGAGAGCGCCGCCAGGCCGACTCCGAGGAGCGCCATGAGGACGAGCCCGGCCAGCACGCCCGGGAGCGGCGCGCGCAGGCCGAGGGCGTAGCCGACCGCGACCAGCGCGGCCGACTGGAGCAGCAGGGTCAGCGAGCTGCCCAGGACCCTGCCCAGAAGCAGGGCGACCCGGTGGGCCGGCGTCACCCGGAGCCGCTCCAGCACGCCGGAGCGGGCGTCGAAGACGATGCCGAACCCGGCCAGTCCCGCGCTGAACAGGCCGAGCTGGGCGAGCAGGCCGGGGACCAGCACCTCCCAGGTGCCGACCGTGGCGAACAACGGACCGAACAGCACCAGGTAGAGCAGCGGCTGCAGCGCGCCGAAGACGAGCCCCGTCTTCTGCCTGAGGGCGACGCGGGTGGTGTGCCGGAGGACGAGCCAGCTCTGGCGGACCACGCCGTTCATTCCGCTCCCCGCCTTCCCGCAGTCTCGCGGGCGGCCCCTGACGCGCCCGTGTCGTCCGCCCCGCCGCCGCCTCCACCGCGGTCGGCTCCTCCTCCGTCCTCCCCGTCCTCTCCATCGCCCCCGCCGTCCCGCAGGGAGCGGCCGGTGAGGGCCAGGAAGGCCTCGTCGAGGGTGGCCGCGCCGCCCTTGACCTCGGCCGGGGTGCCCTCCGCGATGACCGCGCCGTGATCGATGACGACCAGCCGGTCGGCCAGCGCGTCGGCCTCGTCGAGATAGTGGGTGGTCAGCAGGACCGTGAGCCCCCGCTCCTGGCGCAGGCGTCGCAGGTGGTTCCAGAGATCGGCCCGGCTCTGCGGGTCCAGGCCGGTGGTGGGCTCGTCGAGGAAGAGCAGTGACGGCCCGTGGACCAGGCCGAACGCCAGGTCGAACCGGCGGCGCTGGCCGCCGGAGAGCGCGCCGCCCGGCAGGCCCGCCAGGTGCGCGAGGCCGAACCGCTCCAATGTCTCCGCGACCCGCTCGCGCGCCTCGGCGGGGCGCATGCCGTACAGCAGGGCGTGCAGTTCGAGCTCCTCCCCCACCAGGTCGGCAGGGCCGATCCCGCCGCCCTGGGACACGTAGCCGATCCGCCGGCGCACGCCGCGGGGGTCGGCGAGCAGGTCGTGCCCGGCGACCGTGGCGGTGCCCACGGTGGGGCGGAGCAGGGTGGTCAGCATGCGCATGGTGGTCGTCTTGCCGGCACCGTTGGGCCCGAGGAGGGCCACGATCTCGCCCGCCTCCACGGCGAGGTCCACGCCCCGGACGGCTTCGGCGCCGTTCGGGAAGGTCTTGCCCAGACCGGATGTCATGATCATTTCATCGCCTCCATTTTTACAGTAACACCAATTTTTATGTGACTGCAAAATTTGTCCCGCACTAGAATGGCCGTCATGAGCGAGGGCCTGCGTGAGCGCAAGAAGAGGGAGACCCGGGAGCGCATCTCCGACATCGCCACGGGACTGTTCCTCGCCCGGGGATTCGACGACGTGACGGTGGCCGAGGTCGCCAGGGCCGCCGACGTCTCGGTCAACACGGTCTTCAACTACTTCGCGACCAAGGAGGACCTGCTCCTGGACCGGGCCCCGGAGGTGGAGGACCTGCTCGCCCGGATCGTCCGGGAACGGAGACCCGGAGAGAGCGTGCTGGCGGCGGTGCGTCGTGACTTCCTGAACGCCCTGGAGACCGGCCACTACCGCTACGGCTTCCACGAGGCGGGCGACGGCTTCGTCCGGATGATCGAGGCCACCCCGTCGCTCGCCGCCCGCGTCCGGGAGATGGACGAGGCCCGGGAGCGGAGGATGGCCGAGGCGATCGCCGAGGAGCTCGGCTCCGGCCCCGACGACCTCGCTCCCGCCGTCGTGGCCGCGCAGATCGGCGCCGCGCTGCGCACCGTGGTCGGCTACGGCGTACGGCGCATGCTCGCCGGGGAGGACGTCGGATCCATCGCCCCGGGACTGCGCGAGCGGGCCGAGCGGGCCTTCGGCCTGCTGGAGTCGGGGATCGGCGGCTACTGCACCCGGCCGGCGGACCGGTCCCGCCCGTGACCCCCTCCTGAGCCGCGGTGCCGGCGCCGGCCCCCTCGGGCTCCGGTGCCAGCCCGGGTGCGGGAACGGGCCGGAGCCGGGTCCCGGGCATCCGTTATGATCTTGGGCTGTCCTCCGACCTCCGACCCCGGGAGCCCTCGTGCCCGTGCGCGAGCGCGTTCGCGCCGCCCTGGAGACCTCGCGCTTCCAGCAGGCCGTCATCGCGGTCATCGTGGTCAACGCGGCGACCCTGGGCCTGGAGACCTCGGCCGCGGTCGTCGGGCGGTACGGCACGGCGCTGTCGGTCGTCGACCACCTCGCGCTCTACTTCTTCACCGCGGAGCTGGCCGCGAAGATCTACGCGTACGGCCCGCGCTTCTTCCGCGACCCGTGGAACCTGTTCGACGCCTCGATCGTGACCGTCTCGCTGCTGCCCACCGCGGGCGGGCTCTCGGTGCTGCGGGCACTGCGGATCCTGCGCGCGCTCCGGCTCATCTCGGTGGTGCCCAGCCTGCGCCGGGTGGTCACCGCCCTGCTCACCGCCGTGCCCGGGATGACCTCGATCGTGCTCCTGCTCGGCCTGGTGCTCTACGTCGCGGCCGTGATGGGCACGAAGCTGTACGGCGCCACCGCGCCGGAGTACTTCGGCGACCTGCCCACCTCGCTGTTCACGCTGTTCCAGATGATGACCGGGGACGCGTGGTCGGACATCACCCGCGAGGTGATGGCCGAGTACCCGGGGGCGTGGGTGTTCTTCGTGCTGTTCATGCTGGTGTGCACCTTCGTGGTGCTCAATCTGTTCATCGCGGTGGTGGTCAGCGCGATGGAGGAGGAGCACGCGGAGGAGTCGGCGCAGGCGACCGCGGAACTGGGCGCCGCGGTGATGGCGGAGCTGGCCGCGCTCCGGGCCGAGGTGCGGGAGCTGCGCGACCGCGTCCCGCCCGCTCCGGCCGCCGTGCGCCTCCCCGACGGCGCCGCGGCTCCGGCCGGCCCCGCCGGTCCGGCGGCTCCGGCCGGCCCCGCTGATCCGGCGGCTCCGGCCGGTTCCGGCAGGCCGGCCGCCCCGGCCGCCGGGAGGCGGGCCTCCCGCAGGCGGCCCCCCCGCCGGTGACCGGGCCCGGGACGGGGACGCCGCCGGCCACCGGGGGCGGAGGGGAAGATCTCGTCCCGCCTCAGCGGGAGTAGAACTCCACGACCATCTGCTCGTCCACCGGCACGGCGATCTGCTCGCGCACCGGCCGGGAGACCACGGTGAAGCGCAGGTCGGCGTGGTCGACCGCCAGATAGGGCGCGGTCCGCTCGTCGGCGTAGACGCCCTCGGCCGCGGCGACGAACGGCTGCATGGCCCGGGAGCGCTCCCGCACCGCGATGACCTGCCCCGGCTTGACCAGGTAGCTGGGGATGTCCACCTTGCGGCCGTCCACGGTGATGTGACCGTGCGTGACGTACTGCCGGGCGGCGTAGATGGACGGGGCGAGGCCCGCGCGCAGGACCAGGGAGGCCAGGCGACTCTCCAGCAGCACCACCAGCTCGGCGCCGGAGCGGCCGGGGCTGCGCAGCGCCATGTCCCAGTAGCGGCGCATCTGCCGCTCGGAGACGTCGTAGTACCAGCGCAGCTTCTGCTTCTCCATCAGCCGCAGGCCGTAGTCGCCGGTCTGCCGGCGGTTGGTCTTGCGGCCGTGCTCACCCGGCGGGTAGGGGCGCTCCTCGAAGTAGCGAACGGCCTTGCGGGTGAGAGGGACGCCGGCGCGCCTCGAGAGTCGCACCTTGGGTCCGGTGTAGCGCACAGTCACTCCATTGTGCTTAGGTATGCCTTACTGAGGTTAGCCTTACCTTAGACGAAACGATCGCAAGATCTCAAGGAGAGCCGGTCCATGCAGCAGCCCGTCACCGCGCCGCCCGTTCCCGAGCGGGTCCGCACCCTCGCCGCGGCCGCCGTCCCCACCCATGTGTCCCTCGCGGGGACGGCCGAGCCCGCGTGGTCCGCCCGGGGCGGGGTGGACCGGGCCGGACGGCCGGTGCTGCTCGTCCTGCCGGGCGACCCGCTCCACGGGATGCGGGACGAACCGGTGGTGACCGTGGACCTGACCGCGAGCCGCTCGCTCGGCGGGGTGGAGCTCTCGCGGGGCCTGCTGAAGGTGCAGGGCTGGGCGCAGGCCGTACCGGAGCGGGAGTTGCGCGAGACCGCGATCGCGATCGCCGACCGCTGCCCCGACGAGGCCCTGTTCGAGGTGCTGGAGCGCCGGGACGGCCCGCGCCTGCTCCGGGTGGACGTCGGTCAGGTGATCTACCTGACCGGGCCGGAGTCGGGCGTCCTGGACGCGGAGGAGTATCTCGACGCCGCCCCCGACCCGCTGACGGCCGAGGCCGAGCGCATGGTCCGCCACGTCAACGACGCCCACCGGGACCGGCTCTCGGCCGCGCTCGGCGCCCTGCTCTCCGAGCCCGCCGGCGACGTGTGGCTCTGGGAGCTGGACAGGTTCGGCGCCACCGTCCGCTCCGGCATCGAGGATCCCACCCTCATCCGGCTGCCCTGGCCCGCCCCCGCCGGCGACACCGCCGCGCTGGAGCGCGCCCTGCACTGCCTGCTCTGCCACCGCTGATCCCCCGGCGCCCGTACGGCCGGCCTCCTCCGCCGGAGCAGCGGCGGAGGGCCGATCCGCGCCGCGCGACGCGGACCGGCCCCCGCGGCCGGGCCGTCTGACACGCTCAGCGGACCCGGGGCGCCGGAGAGGCCCGAAGCTCGCCGGGTGAAGGGATGCGCCCGCGCGACCTGCGAGAAGTGCCGCAGGCCGACCCATTCCCGTGGGTAGCCTCCCAGGAATGATTGACTTCAAGAGCGGCTCTCTCTTCAAGCTGAACCAGTGCCACCCGGAAGAGGTCGGTCCGACCGTGGCCCCCCTCATGCTCCACGGCGAGCAGATCATCGCCTCCTACAGAACCGTCCGGGACTTCATCGTCTTCACCGACAAGCGCGTCATCGCGGTCAACGTCCAGGGGATCACCGGTAAGAAGCGCGACTTCTCCTCCCTGCCCTACGGCAAGATCCAGGCATGGTCGGTCGAGACCGCCGGAACCTTCGACCTCGACGCCGAACTGGAACTCTGGTTCAGCGGCCTGGGCAAGGTCCGTTTCGAGTTCAAGGGCAACTCCGACATCATCCGCCTCAGCCACATGATCGCCGGTTACGTGCTCTAGGGTGCGCGCGTCGTCGCAGACGGCTTCGGTGCGGCCCCCGGGCCACTGAACGCGACCGTCCGACCGGCAGGAGCCACGCCGCCGGAGACGGTCATGTGAGTCCTCCAGCGGCGCGGCATCCGGTGCGGCTCTCCACGGGAGAAGCCGCACCGGATCGGGGACGGACCGATCGCCCCAGTCGTTCACGCCACCTGAAATTCTGCCGTCGCCCGCGGACACGTAGGGATTGGAAGCCCGCAGCGTTCAGAAGGTCTGACGAGGATGACACGTGAGTGAACAAGACGACCGGTCCCGG
The DNA here is from genome assembly GCA_014647935.1 of Planomonospora parontospora. GTDB lineage: Bacteria > Actinomycetota > Actinomycetes > Streptosporangiales > Streptosporangiaceae > Planomonospora > Planomonospora parontospora. Next base: position 19,972 of record BMQD01000016.1, on the reverse strand, counting down.
TTCGAGGCGGTGTACCGGCGAACCTACGAGCAGATCCTCGGGTACGCCGTGCGGCGGTGCTCCTCTCCCGAGGACGCCGCCGACGTCGTGGCCGAGACCTACGTGATCGCCTGGCGGCGGATAACCGAGCTCCCCGACGGTGAGGCCGGCAAGTTGTGGCTGTACGGCGTGGCCCGCCGGGTCCTGGCCAACCACCGCCGCAGCGAACGGCGCAGGCTCACCCGGCACACCGAACTCACCGACGAGATCGAACACTTTTACGCCGCCCCCTCCCGCCACAGCGAACCACACGGTGTGAACGAGGCCATGGGCATGCTCGCCGACGGCGATCGTGAACTGCTGGCCCTGGCCCTGTGGGAGGGGCTGGACCCCGGCGAGATCGCCACAGTGCTGGACTGCTCCCGCAACGCCGCCCGCATCCGCCTGCACCGGGCCCGCAAGCGCTTCGCCAAGGCCCTGGACAAGACCCGCCCATCGGCCGCCGGTTTCGCATCGCGGCCGCTCATCGAGAAGGAGTCAGGGTGAACCACGACCAGATCTTCAAGGACCGGGCGCGGGTGCTGGATGAGGACCTGGCCGGCCGGGCGTCCACCGCGGGGGCGGACGCGCTGCTGGCGGAGATCGTCCGGCTGGAGCGCGTTCCGGCGCGGCGGCCCCTGCCCTCTGCGGGCCGCGCTCTGCTCGGCCTGGCCGCGGCCACCGCTGCGGTAGCGGTCATCACCCCCGCGATGCTGCCGGGCGACACGACCTCCGGTGTGCCTCAGCCCACCACGTCGGTGTCCGCGGCAGCCCGGCCAACGGCACGGCAGATCCTGCTCGCCGCCGCCGTCTCCGTGGAGAAGGCCCGTGCGGACGGCGACTACTGGCGTACCGTCACCGTCAGCCGGTCGACGAAGATCGACCCCACCCGCAGCTATGTGCTCGAGACCAGCGGGTCCTTCGAGATGTGGATGACGCAACGACCGGATCTGGAAAGCTGGCGCATCCGCCAGGATCTCGGCGTCAAGCCCGCGACCCCGCAGGACGAGGCGGCCTGGCGGGCCGCGGGCGCCCCCACCCGCTGGCGATACCCCAAGGACATGGAGACGAAGGGAATGTTCTCCATCCCCTTCGGGCCGCTGGAGGCGGCGGCAGGCGAGCGAGTCGTCGAACGGCTTCACGGCAAGTGGGAAGGCAAGGCCGGTGACCTGACGGGGGAACTGATCACCTGGAAGGAGGTACGCGCGATCCCGGGCGAACCCGACAAGCTCCGCAGCTACCTGGAAGAGCGCATCACCCGGCACCTGCTGACGGCGGACCTCGGCCCCGGGACGGACGTGGAGCAGCTCAGGGCACAGATCCTCCGGCAAGACTGCGTGGACATCATCAGCCGCCTGCCCGCCTCGCCCGAGGCGCGGGCGTCCGCCTACCGGATCCTGGCGTCGCTGCCCGGCATACGGGCCGAGGGAGAGATGACGGACCCGCTGGGCCGGCGCGGGCAGGCACTCAGCTATCGGATAGAAGCGGAGCCGGGTCTGTTCACCGAGATCCGTTTCGTGGTCGATCCCGGCACCGGCCTACCCCTCGCTGAGGTGTGGACGTGGACGAACACGATCGAGCTCGCGAACGGGCGGCGGATGGAGATCGGCCACTCCACCTCGTTCCAGGCGATCGGCTGGACCGATGAACGCCCGGAGCTGCCCGCGTCCCGGAGCTGAGGTGCCCAGGCCTCCGGGGATGATCGAAACGAGCTCCGGCCGATGGCCGGGGCGCGCAGACTCGCCGTGACCCGTGGGGCGGCGCCGGTCCGAACGCATGAGGCGTCCTCGCGGTCTCCTCACACCGTCCCCAGCCTCCCCGCTCTCCCCCGAGATCGAGCTGCACGAGGTCGTCGAGCCGGGCGGCAAGATGGTCATGCGTCCCAAGGAGGGCGGCTTCACCGTCCCCGCCCACGGCACGCACCGCCTGCAGCCCGGCGGTGACCGCATCATGCTGATGGGCGTCACCGAGAAGGTGGAGCCCGGCGCGCAGATCGCCTTCACCCTCGCCCTCTCCGACGGCTCGGCCCTGGAGTTCACCGCCGTCGGCAAGGACTTCGCCGGCGGCGAGGAGGACTACCAGCCAGGCACGCACACCGGCGGCGGCACGGGCCACGGCGAAGAGCCCGGCAAGGATGACGGCGAGGATCACGGTAAGGACGCGCACACCGGCGAGGACGACCAGTGACCACCGGCCCCCGTCTCACCCGGCGGGGACTGCTCGCAGGCGGCGCCGCGGCGGCGGCGGGCGCCCTGGCGGCGCGCTCGCCGGCACCGAGCCGGAACTTGCCGCGTCCCCCGCCCGGCTGACCGTCACCTTCGGGTTCGGTCCGGGGCTATTCACCGCGGCCGGGGCCGGCCACCTGCGGCCCGAGGCGGTCGCTCCCCTGCCCGCCTTCCCGATCGACAAGCTGGAGCGGCGATGGAACCGCGGTGACCTGCTGCTGCAGATCTGCGCCGACGACGCCCTCACCGTGACCCACGCGCTGCGCATGACGGTCAAGGACGCCCGCTCCGAGGTGTGCAAGCCTTCGCGGCAGAACTCGCACGTGTTGTCGGAGTAGGCGAACGGCGCGATGACGAAGTCGCCGCGCCGGAGCGTGGACACCTCCGGGCCGGTCTCCTCGACGACGCTGACGAACTCGTGCCCGATCGGGCGGCCCTGCTCCGAGGCGGGCAGGTCGTGGTACGGATGCAGGTCGCTGCCGCAGACGCAGGCGCGCACCACCCGCACCAGGGCGTCGGTGGGCGCCTGCAGCACCGGGTCGGGAGCGTCTTCCACGCGCACGTCACCGGCACCGTAGATGAAAGTAGCTCGCATCAGGGTCTTCTGTCTTCCTTTTCGTCGTCGGGCCACCCGCGGCCGGCGCGCCGGGGAAGGCCCGTCACCGGTGGATCCGTCCCGCCGCGGCACGAGCCCGGCGGCGGAAGCCGCGGGTGCCGTCCGTCCGCACGGACGGTGTCACCATCATCGCCTTCGGCACGCCCGGCGTCCCTCAAGCGCCGAACACCGTAAGTGAGAGATGTACGACCGATAGTTATGGTGGAAGCCGGATGTGTTTCATCACAGGGGGACGAATGACCACAAAGTGGTCCGTGCTGGGGGATGGTGGGAAATACGCCGCCCGGCAGGCGGCGGCGTTGTTCGCCCTGGCGGGGGTGCTGGCCGTCCTGGGGATCGCGGCGACTCCGACCGGCCGGCGCGGCCTGCTGGCGGTGATCGCCGGGGCCGACCTGCTCCTGGCCGCGGCGGCCTGGTGGTTCCCCTGGGACCGCCTCGACCCGCGCGCCCCCCTGGCGCTGAGCCTGCCCGCCCTGGTCGTGCTGTCCGTCTCCACCTGGGCGTTCGGCGGGACCGCGGCGGGCACGGCGCCGTTCTACATGATGCTGTTCGCGTGGGTGGGGCTGCACTTCCCCACCGCGGCCGTGCTGGCGCTGACCCCGCCGGCGACACTGGCCTACCTGGCCCCGCTGGTCGTCTCGGGCCGCGATCCGGTGGCGGTCTCCAGCGTCGTGGTGTTCGTGCCCACGCTGGTGGGGGTGGGCGTGCTGATCGCCCGCCAGGTCGAGCACCAGCGCCGCGACCGCGAGACCATCCGCCGCATGGAGCGCTGGCGGGCCGCGCTGACCGCCGCCCTGGCCCATGACGTGCGCTCCCCGCTGACCTCCGTGCAGTTCGCGGTGGAGACCCTGAACGAGGACGGCCCCGAGCTGCCCGAGGAGCGCCGGGACGCGATCGCCAGGGTCGCCATCCGCCAGGTGGACCGGATCCGGCGGCTGGCCGCCGACCTGCTGGACGCCGACCGGCTCGACAGCCACGGCGACCTCCGGCTGGACCTGCGCCCGCTGGATCTGCGCGCCGCCGCCGAGAAGGCGGTCGGCTACCTCAGCGCGCCGGTGCGCGTCGAGGTCCCCGCCGGCCTCACGGTGCGGGCCGACCCGCAGCGGCTGGAGCAGATGCTGGTCAACCTCACCGCCAACGCCGTGCGCTACGGCGCCCCGCCGATCGTGGTCAGCGCCGCCCCCGCCGGGCGCGGGGACGGCGAGTTGCTCGCCGTACACGTCCGCGACCACGGCCCGGGCATCCCCGAGGAGAGGCGCTCCCTGCTGTTCTCCCGCTTCAGCGGCGCCGGCGCCACTCCCGGCTCGGTCGGCCTGGGCCTGTGGATCACCCGCGAGCTGGCCCGCGCGCACGGCGGCGACGCCTTCTACGCCCCGGCCGATCCCGGCAGCCGCTTCACCGTCACCCTGCCCGCCGCCGGGCGGGCGACGGCCGGGCCCGCCACCGGCCGGGTCGCCTGACCCGGCCGGGCGGATCTTCGCCCGCCCGGCCGGGCCCGGCGGAGACCGCGGTCGCCCTACTGCTGCGCGCTGGAGACGGCCAGCGGCTCACTCGGGGCCTTGGCCCTGCCCTTCTCCATCTCCTCGCCCAGTTCCTGGAGTCTCTTGCGGCCCATCGCCTTGCGCACCTCGGGGAACCACTCGTCCTCCTCCTCCTCGACGTGGTGGCGGACGTTCTCCATGAGGACGGTGACCTTCGCGTCGAACCGCTCGTCCCTCGGGTCCATGCCCTTCAGCTCGGAGAGCATCCAGACCACCACGTGGTGCTCCTCGACGCTCTCCAGGATGTGGTCGGAGGTCTCCGGAACCTCCGCGCGGGCGACCGGGTAGAAGATCTCCTCCTCGATGTAGGCGTGGGTGGTGAGCTCTTCGATGATCCGGTCGACGAGCTTCCGCTTCTCGTCGTAGGCCTCGTCACCGGCCTTCTCGAACTGCTTGAACAGCTTCTCGACCGTCTTGTGGTCTTCCTTCAGGAGCACGATGGCGTCCACGTTCCGCCTTTCTGCGATGTGGTCCCGGAGGGTCTTCCGGGGGGATTCCATGGAGTTGCGGGGGGTCGGGGAGACGACGGGGTCACGGGTTGAGCAGCACCTTGATCGCCCCGTCGCGCTTCTTCTGGAAGATCTCGTAGCCGTGCGACGCCTGGTCCAGCGGGAGCCGGTGGGTGGCCAGGTCCATGACCCCCAGGGGATCGGACTCGTCGACGACCAGGGGCATCAGATCGTTGGTCCACCTCCGGACGTGGGCCTGGCCCATGCGCATGGTGACGCCCTTGTCGAACATCCTCAGCATCGGCATCGGGTCGGCCATGCCGCCGTAGACGCCGCTGACCGAGATCGTGCCGCCGCGCCGTACGGCGTCGATGCACTGGTGCAGGGCGGCCAGGCGGTCCACGCCCGCGTTGGTCATCAGCGGTGCGGCGAGCGCGTCGGGCAGCAGGCCGGTGATGGTCTGGGTGAGCTTCGCGACGGGCGAGCCGTGGGCCTCCATGCCGACCGCGTCGATCACCGAGTCGGTCCCCCGGCCGCCGGTGAGCTCGCGGACCGCCTCGGGGACGTCGCGGACCGCCGAGGAGTCGATGATCTCGATGCCGTGCCTGCGGGCCATCTCGAGCCGTTCGGGCACGCCGTCGATCCCGATCACCCGGTGGCCCAGGTGCTTGGCGATCCGGGCGCTCATCTGGCCGATGGGGCCGAGGCCGAAGACCGCGACGCTGCCGACGTCGGGGATGTCGGCGTACTGCACGGCCTGCCAGGCGGTGGGCAGCACGTCCGACAGGTAGACGAACCGCTCGTCCGGCGGGCCGTCGGGCACCTTGATGGGCCCGAAGTGGGCCTGCGGGACCCGCAGGTACTCCGCCTGGCCGCCGGGGACCTCGCCGTACAGCCGGGTGTAGCCGAACAGCGCGGCGCCCATGCCGTGGTCGCGGACCTGGGTGGTCTCGCACTGGGCGAAGAGTTTCAGCCCGCACATGTGGCAGCGGCCGCAGGAGATGTTGAACGGGACGACGACCCGGTCCCCGGGCTCGATGTGGGAGACCTCGGAGCCGACCTCCTCCACGATGCCCATGGCCTCGTGGCCGAGGATGTCCCCGTCGCTGATGAACGGGCCCATGAGCTCGTACAGGTGCAGGTCGGAGCCGCAGATGGCGGTGGTGGTGACCTTGATGATCGCGTCGGTCGGCTCCTTGATGATCGGGTCGGCGACCTCCTTGACCCGTATGTCGCGCTTGCCGTGCCAGGTGACGGCCTTCATGGTCTGCCTCCTATCCGGATTCGACGGGGACCGCCCCTGGCGGTCCCCCGCCCGGACGGCCCGTGCGCCGCCCGGGGTGGGCGGTCAGCGCAGCCGGGGCAGGACCTCCTTGGCGTAGAAGTCGAAGAACGCCTCCTGCTCGTCGCCGATCTGGCTGACGTACACCTCGTCGAAGCCCGCGTCGACGTACTCCCGGATCGCCTTGAGGTGGACCTCGGGGTCCGGGCCGCACGGCGAGCCCTTGCTCGCCTCCTCCTCGGTGACCATCTGCGCGAGCTGCTCGAAGTGCCGGGGAAGCGGCAGCAGCTGGGCGGCCTCGCCCTGGATGCCCTGGGTCGGCCAGAGCCGGTGCACGGTCTTGCGCGCCGTGGCCTCGTCGGCGGCGTAGCAGACCTTCAGCCCGCCCTGGACGGGCTTGCCCTGGCCGCCGGAGTCGTGGAACCGCTGCACGAACTCGGCCGACGGGCCGGTGCAGATGTAGCCGTCGGCGATGCGCCCGGCCAGCTCCACCGACTTCTCCCCGAACCCGGACATGTAGATCGGCGGCGGCGAGTCGGGCAGCGTGTACAGGCGGGCGGTGTCCACGTCGTAGTGGGTGCCGCGGTGCGTCACCAGTCTGCCGCTCCACAGCTCACGCATGATCTCGACCGCTTCCTCGAGCATCTCCAGCCGCTCCTCGGCGGGGGGCCACCGCGAGTCGATGATGTGCTCGTTGAGCGCCTCCCCGGTCCCGACGCCGAGCCGGAACCGGCCGCCGGTCAGCACGGCGCTGGTGGCGGCCGCCTGGGCGATGATCGCCGGATGGATGCGGACCAGGGGGCAGGTGACCGCGGTGGTGATCGGCAGCGAGGTCGCCTCGGCGATCGCGCCGATCACCGACCAGACGAACGGGCTCTGCCCCTGCTCGTCCAGCCAGGGGTGGAAGTGGTCGGAGATCCACAGGCTCTCGAACCCCGCCTGCTCGGCGAGCCTGGCCTGCCGCACCAGCTCCCTGGGGTCGTGCTCCTCGCTTGACAGGAAGTATCCGAACGTCGTCATATACCGCCTCCTCCACGGGATGAGCTGCACGGACCCTCTCCATACCCGTGCTGGGGAGGTCAAACGGAAGAGGGCAGCACGCCTCCTTGTGCCTTTCGCCCCGCAGGGGCGACACTGGGAGGACCAGGCGCATGAGCGGTCCGGGAGCCGCCGGGACCGCGATGGGCATGTCGCTGCTCTGGAGGCGTCCGTATGCCATTGCAGATCAGCGGGGAGCACCGCCGGGCCTTCACCGTCATCCGGATCGTGGGCGAGGTCGACAAGACCGCGGAGCCCCGCCTCCGCGAGAAGATCGACGAAGCGCTCGCGTCCGCGAGTCCCCGGCTGCTCTTCGACCTGTCGTCCATGAACTTCATCGATTCGTGCGGCCTGCGCCTCCTCGTCCAGGCCTCCAGCAGGGCCCACCGGTGCGGCGGCACCTGCGCCCTGTGCTGCCCGAAGCCCTCGACCCGCCGCCTGATGCGGCTGACCGGCCTCGACGCCGCGTTCGACGTGTACCCCACCCTCGGCGACGCACTCGCCGAGGCCCGGCCGGAGAGCCCGGCCACGGCGCGGCTCCCCTGACGTCCGGGCCGCCGCCCGCGGGGCGGGGCCGGCGCGGTTCCCGGTTTGACCATCCTCCTCCGGGCATCTGGGGGATATGCGGGTAATCGTCATCGGCGCGACCGGGAACGTGGGCACGAGCGTGGTGTCCGCCCTGGCCGCCGACAGCAGCGTCACATCCATCCTCGGGCTGGCCCGCCGCCTGCCCGACTGGCACCCGGAGAAGACCGAGTGGCGGACGGTGGACGTCTCCACCGGTGATCTCGCGCCGCACCTCGCGGGCGCGGACGCGGTCGTCCACCTGGCCTGGCTGTTCCAGCCGACGCGCCGCCCGGTGACCACCTGGCGCAACAACGCGCTGGGCAGCATCCGCGTCTTCGAGGCGGTGGCCCGGGCGAAGGTCCCCGTGCTGGTCCACGCCTCCTCGGTGGGCGCCTACTCCCCCGGCCCGAAGGACCGCCCCGTCACCGAGGACTGGCCCACCCACGGCTGGCCCGGCGCCGCCTACGGACGGGAGAAGGCCTACCTCGAACGGACGCTCGACGCGTTCGAGCGCGAGCACCCGGAGATCCGGGTGGTACGGCTCCGCCCCGGTTTCGTCTTCAAGCGGGAGGCGGCGACCGAGCAGCGGCGGCTGTTCGCCGGTCCGTTCCTCCCCCACCGGCTGGTACGGCCCGGCCTCATCCCCTTCGTCCCCGACCTGCCCGAGCTCAGGTTCCAGGCGCTGCACGCCGAGGACATGGGCGAGGCCTACCGCCTGGCGGTCGTCAAGGAGGTGTCGGGGGCCTTCAACATCGCCGCCGACCCGGTGATCGACTCCGCGGTGCTGGCCGAGGTGCTCGGCGCCCGGCGGGTGCCCGTCCCCGGCTGGATGCTGCGCGGCGCCGCCTCCGCCGCCTGGCACCTGCGCCTGGTGCCCGCCTCGCCGGACCTGCTCGACATGCTGTTCACCGTACCGATCATGGATGTCACCCGCGCCCGCACCGAGCTGGGCTGGACTCCCCGGCACTCCTCGGTGGACGCGCTGCGCGCGGTGCTGGAGGGACTGCGCACCGCGTCGGGCATGGACACGCCGCCGCTGTCGCCGAAGACCGGCGGGCCGGCCCGGACCGGGGAGCTGGCGACCGGGATCGGCACCCGGCCGTAGGGTGCGTCGCCCATGGCGGAGCCGTGGATGGCGCCGCTGACGCCGCTGACGCGGGAGGAGACCGGCGTAAGGCACCGAATGCGCGAGAGGTAGCCTGACGGTTCGTGACGACCTTCCGGACCGGCGAGGCCGCCGCGCTGCTCGGAGGCCGCGTTGCTCGGAGTCAGCGCCGGCACCGTGCGCCGGCGGGTGGCGCGGGCCGGTCGGCGGCCGCGCGGCCGGAACCTGACGAGGAGTCCCCTGTGCTGCTTCGGCGCCTTCCCCGCCGGGCCATCGCCCTGCCCGTCGCGCTCGCCGTCCTGACCGGCTGCGGCTCCGGCGAACCGGCCGCCACCTCCACCGCGTCCGGCTCCGCCCCGGCGACCGACGGGGCCGCGGCGGAGGTGACGGTGTTCGCCGCCGCCTCGCTGACCGGCACCTTCACCGAGCTCGGCAAGGCCTTCGAGGCCGCCCACCCCGGGGTGAAGGTGACCTTCAACTTCGGCTCCAGCGCCACTCTGGCCCAGCAGATCACCCAGGGCGCGCCGGCGGACGTGTTCGCCGCGGCCAGTCCGGCCACCATGAAGACCGTCACCGACGCCTCCCTGGCCGCCTCCCCGACGGTGTTCGTGCGCAACAGGCTGCGGATCGCCGTCCCGGGCGGCAACCCCGCGGGCGTCGACGAGCTGAAGGACCTGGCGGACGCGAGGGTGAAGGTGGCGCTGTGCGCGGTCCAGGTGCCCTGCGGCGCCGCGGCGGTCAAGGCGCTGGACGCGGCCGGACTCGAGGTCACCCCGGTCACCCTGGAGCGGGACGTCAAGGCCACCCTCACCAAGGTCGCACTCGGTGAGGTCGACGCCGCCCTGGTCTACGCCACCGACGTGCCGGCCTCCGGCGGCAAGGTGGAGGGCATCGACTTCCCCGAAGCCGAGCAGGCGGTCAACGACTACCCGATCGCCGCCCTGACCGGGGCCCCCGCCGGACCGGCGGCCCAGCGGTTCGTCGACCTGGTCCTCTCCCCGCAGGGCAGGGACGTGCTGACCGGGGCCGGATTCCAGGCGCCCTGACCCCGTCCGCCAGGTCGGCCTCCCGGTCGTCGCCGTGCCCCGGCGGTGAGCCTGTACCCGGGTACCGGATGCGAGTCCCTCCTGCCCTCCGCTCGGGCGGAGGACCTCGGCGGCGTCCGGAGGGCCGGGTTCCGTCCCAGGACAGGCCCGGTGCGGACGCGGGAACGGCCGCCCACCGTGCGGTGGGCGGCCGTTCTCCTCGCCGTCTCCGCCGGATCCCCGGTGGGTCCCCGGCGAATCTTTCCGGGTGATCAGACCCGGGAGGTGGCGCGGCGGCGGCTGAGCGCGACGCCCAGGCCGATCATGCCGAGGCCGAGGAAGAAGTGGAGCCAGTTGTCCGCGGTGTTGAGCGGGACGAAGTTGGCCGAGCTGTCGTGCGGGATCAGCAGGCCGTACAGCCACAGCAGCAGGTAGACGGCGCCGCCGCCGATCAGGAAGTTGCGCGCCCCGGACCAGGTCCGGGAGAGCGCGAGGCCCGCCACACCGAACAGCAGGTGGACGATGTTGTGCAGGATCGACACTTCGAAGATGCCCAGGAGCATCGCGTCGGAGTGGTGCCCGGCGAACTCGAGCTGGTCGACGTTGCTGGTGATGCCGGGGATGAAGCCCAGCACGCCGACGAGGAGGAACACGATCCCGACGACCCGTGCGGCGAGCTGCAGCTGCGAGCGGTCGGTGGCGTGAGTGTGCGGTGCGTCCATGACGTCTCCCACATGTGCGATCGGGACTGGTGCCCGCTCCTGCTACCCGCCCCCTGGACGTCTAGTCACCGGCCGCGGAAACACGGGTAACGATGACGACACGGCGCCGCTCCGGGGCCGGCGGATCTCCGCCGTCCCCGTGGCCACTCCCGCACCGCGGCCGGCGGACCACCGGCGGCCGCCCCCGCACCGGGATCAGCGGATCACCGGCGGCCGCCCCCGCACCGGGGTCAGCGGATCACCGGCAGCCCCGCGACGAGCGCGGCGATCAGCCTCTTCAGCGTCGGCAGGAACGGCGGGCAGGCCGCGGCGATGTCCGGGTCCTGCGCGTAGAGCTCGACCAGCACGGGTGCGGGGTTGGCCACCGGGTAGAGCGTTCCGGCGAATCCGGCGGCCGCCCCGACCACTTCGAGCCCCTCGCCCGCGGTGAGGACGGGGTGCGCCCGCGCGACCTGCTCGCCGAGCCCGGCGACGACGCCCAGCACGGTCCGTTTGAAGACGCGGGCCGCCGGGACGGAGACGTTGTGCTCCAGGCTGGTCGAGATGTTACCGAGCAGATCGCACAGGAGCGGCCGCTCGGCGAGCGTCTCGGCCAGCGCGTCGACCACGGCCTCCGGCCCGGCGGCGTCCCGCAGCCGCACGGTGACCGCCTCCGACCAGTCCAGCCAGCATTCGGCGGCCAGCTCGAGGTAGATCTCCTCGCGGGTGCCGAAGTAGCGCACCACGTTGGACTTGGCCAGGCCCACGGCCGCCGCGACCCCGCCCAGGCTGACGTCGCGCACGCCGGAGCGGAGGGCGAGCTCGCGGGCGGCGGCGAGGATCGCCTCGCGCCGCTGCTGCTTGTGCTCCGGCCGCCTGGCCCGGACGAACGCCGGCTGTGTCATGTCCCCGCAAGCATACGACGGAGGTAAGAGGACACCGTTCTCTTGTTAAGAGTACGTCGTTCTGTTAGCGTCGGCCGCAGCGGACGGGCCCGCCGTCCCGGCGGGCGTCTCCCCGCCCGTCCCCCCGCGGGGACGCGCGGCGGCTCCGCGGACCGGCTCACGAACGGAGAGTGCACGTGGTCGAGGTGCGGTTGCGGGTGAACGGCGCCGACGCGTCGCTCGATCTCCCGCCACAGGTCAGCCTGCTCGACGCGCTGCGCGAGCGCCTCGGCCTGACCGGCACGAAGAAGGGCTGCGACCAGGGGGCCTGCGGCGCCTGCACGGTCCTGGCCGACGGTGAGCGGATCAACTCCTGCCTGGCCCTGGCCGTGCAGTACGCCGGCCGGGAGATCACCACGATCGAGGGGATCGCCGGCGACGGGCCCGGGCACCCGCTCCAGGCCGCCTTCGTCCGCAACGACGGCCTCCAGTGCGGCTACTGCACCTCCGGCCAGATCTGCTCGGCGATCGGGATGCTGGCCGAGCACGGCGCCGGGATGCCCAGCGCCGTCACCGAGCACCTCTGCGCGGACGGCGCCGAGCTCACCGACGACGAGATCAGGGAGCGGATGAGCGGCAACCTGTGCCGGTGCGGCGCCTACAACGGCATCGTCGACGCCATCCGGGAGTTCGCCGCGGCGGAGGCGGAGCGATGAGACCGTTCTCGTACGTGAGCGCCCCCGACGTCGCGACGGCGCTCCGCGCGGTCGCCGACGATCCCGGTGCGAAGTTCCTCGGCGGCGGGACGAACCTCGTCGACCTGATGCGCGCCGGGATCGAGCAGCCGGACACGGTCGTCGACATCACCTCCCTGCCCCTGGCCGAGATCGGGGAGCGGCCGGACGGCGGCGTGCGGATCGGCGCCCTGGTGCGCAACAGCCGCCTGGCCGCGCATCCGCTGATCCGGGCCCGCTATCCGGTGCTGTCCCAGGCGGTCCTCGCCGGGGCCTCGGCGCAGCTGCGGAACATGGCGACCGTCGGCGGGAACCTGCTCCAGCGCACCCGTTGCCCCTACTTCTACGACCGCACGGCCGCCTGCAACAAGCGGGAGCCGGGCAGCGGGTGCGGCGCGATCGGCGGGTTCAACCGCGGCCACGCCGTCCTCGGCGTGAGCGGCGCCTGCATCGCGGCCCACCCCTCGGACATGTGCGTCGCGCTGGCCGCGCTCGACGCCGTGGTCGAGGTGGAGAGCGTGCGCGGCGTCCGGCGCGTCCCCATGGCCTCCTTCCACCGGCCGCCCGGCGAGACCCCGCACGTCGAGACCGACCTGTCCCCCGACGAGCTCGTCACCGCGGTCGAGCTGCCGCCCTCGCCGACGGCGGCGAACTCGCGCTACCGCAAGGTCCGCGACCGGGCGTCGTACGCGTTCGCGCTGGTCTCCGTCGCCGCCGCGCTGGAGGTCCGCGACGGTACGGTGACCGGGGTCGGGCTGGCTCTCGGCGGCGTCGCCACCACGCCGTGGCGGGCCCGGCGGGCCGAACACGCCCTGCTCGGGGCGCCCGCCACGGAGGAGTCGTTCCGGCGGGCGGCCGAGGCCGAGCTCGCCCCCGCCACCGGCCTGCCGGGGAACGCCTTCAAGATCGAGATGGCCCGGCGGGCCGTCACGGCCACGCTGCGGCGGCTGCTCACCGAGGGGAGCCCGGCATGACGTCCACCCCCACCGCTCCCACGCGGACCCCGTCCCCGGTGGAGACGGGAACCGGCCGCAGCGTCGGCAGGCCGCTGGACCGGGTCGACGGGACGGCCAAGACGACCGGCGCGGCCCGCTACGCGGCCGAGCACCCCCACCCCGGCCTGGCGCACGCCGCGCTGGTGCACGCGGCGGTCACCCGCGGCCGGATCACCGGCATCGACGCGGCCGGGGCCGAGGCCGTCCCCGGCGTGCTGGCCGTGATCACGCACGAGAACGCCCCGGCGATGAAGCCGCCGCCCCCGGTGAGCGTGCTGAACCTGAGCAGCCTCGCCTCCGGGTCGAGCGTCAATTACCTCAACACCGACGAGGTGCACTGGAACGGCCAGCCCGTCGCGGTCGTCGTCGCCGAGACGCCGGAGGCCGCCCGGCACGCCGCCGGCCTGGTCCGGGTCTCCTACCGGGAACTGCCCGCCACCGTGGACTTCGCCGCCGAGGAGGGCAACGCCGTACCGCAGAAGAGCAGTGCGCTGCAGTCCGGCGGCGCCCGCAAGGGCGACGCGGAGGCCGCGCTCGCCGCCGCGCCCGTCTCGGTCGACCTGCGCTTCACCACGCCGCCGTACCACCACAACGCGATCGAACCGCACGCCACGACGGCGGTGTGGGACGGCGACCGGCTGACCGTCCACGAGGGCACCCAGAACATCACCTGGCTCCGCGACCACCTGGCCCTGCGGTTCGGCGTCCCGGTGCGGAACGTGCGGGTGGTCGCGCCGTACGTCGGCGGCGCGTTCGGCGGCAAGACCATGGTCTGGGCCGGCACCGTGCTGACGGTGCTGGCGGCGCGGGTGACCGGCAGGCCGGTGCGGATGGCGCTCACCCGGGAGGGCGTCTACCGCACGGTCGGCGGGCGCACCCCGTCGGCGCAGCGGGTGGCGCTGGGCGCCCGCGCGGACGGCACGCTGACCGCGCTGATCCACACCAGCGTGACGCAGACCGGCCGGACCGGCGGCCTGCCCGAGCAGGCGACCTCCCAGTCGCGGCACCTCTACGCCGCGGAGAACATCCTGCTCCGGCAGAATCTGGTCGAGCTGGACGCGGTGCCGAACACGCCCATGCGCGCGCCCGGCGAGTCGATCGGGACCTTCGCGCTGGAGTCGGCCGTCGACGAACTCGCCTGCGCGCTCGGCCTCGACCCGATCGAGCTGCGGATGCGCAACGAGCCGGAGCGCAACCCGGTCGACGGCAAGCGGTTCGCGCACCGGATGCTGCGCGAGGCCTACGCGCTCGGCGCGGAGCGGTTCGGCTGGTCCGGCCGGACGCCGGAGCCGGGCTCGATGCGCGACGGCGGGTGGCTCGTCGGCCTGGGCGTCGCCTCGGCGTACCACCCCTCGTGGCAGATGCCCGCCAACGTCACGGTCAGGCTCTCGGCCGACGGCTCCGTCGTGGTGCGCTGCGGCTTCCACGAGATGGGCATGGGCGGGGCGACCGCGCAGGCGCAGATCGCCGCCGACGCCCTCGGCGTGCCGTTCGAGGCCGTGCGGGTGGAGTACGGCGACTCGGACCTGCCCAGCGGGCCCGGCGCCGGCGGCTCCGCGCAGACCGCGAGCGTGGCGGCGAGCCTGCTGGCCGCGTGCGAGAAGCTGAAGGGCTCGCTGCTCGCCCTGGCCCGGCGCTCCGGCGGCTCCCCGCTGCGCGGCCGGCGGCCGGGCGACCTCGAGGCCCGCGACGGCGGGCTCTGGGCCGGGCCCGCGGGACCCGGTGAGACCTACGCGGCGATCCTGGCCCGGGCGGGCCGGGACTCCGCCGAGGCCGCCGTCGGGTCCGACACCCGCGTCGGGAAGGTCACCGGGCAGCTCCGGTTCATGTCGAAGCTCCTGCGCGACCGGCGGCGCTGGGTGAAGGCCGCGTGCGGAGCGCACTTCTGCGAGGTGCGGGTCGACCCGGACACCGGGGAGGTCCGGGTCTCCCGCTGGCTCGGCGTCTTCGACGTCGGCAGGGTGGTCAACGCGAAGATGGTCGCCAGCCAGCTCCGCGGCGGCATCGTGATGGGCATCGGCATGGCGCTGTCGGAGGAGACGCTCGTCGACCCGCGCAACGGGCGGATCATGAATCCCGGCCTGGCCGACTACCACGTCCCGGTCCACGCCGACGTCCCGCCCATCGACGTGCACTGCCTGGACGTGCCCGACCCGACCATGCCGCTGGGCCTGCTCGGCGTGGGCGAGGTGAGCGTCACCGGCGTGGCCGCCGCGATCGCCAACGCCGTCCGGCACGCGACCGGCAGACGCGTGCGCGACCTGCCCGTCACCCCGGACAAACTGCTCTGACGGCGAGGACGCGGGTGAACGCCTCCCGGTCCGGCGCCCGTCCCGGCCGGCCTCGCCGTCCCCGGCGGCGTTCGCGCACCCGCCGGGTCCGGGAGGTGACGCGGCCCGCCGCACGGGCAGTGCCCTGACATGGAGACCCAGACCTCCCTGCCGATCCCTGTCCCCGGCCCGCCGCGTCGCGCGGGCGCCGGGGCGGCGTTCCCGGCCGGCGCGCCGGCCGGGAACGTCCTCGTCGGCACGGCCTCATGGACCGACAGGTCGCTGCTCGACTCGGGCTGGTACCCGGACGGGGTGTCGACGCCCGCCGAGCGGCTCGCCTTCTACGCGGCGCGGTTCCCGCTGGTGGAGGTGGACGCCACCTACTACCACCCCCCGTCGGTCAAGACCGCGGAGGCCTGGCGGGACCGCACGCCGCCGGGGTTCACCTTCAACGTCAAGGCGTTCTCCCTGCTGACCGGGCACCCCACCCGGGCGCGCTCGCTCTACAAGGACCTCCGCCTGCGGCTCGGCGACCCGGACGGCACCCTCTACCTGCGCGACGTCGGCCCCGAGATCGCCGAGGAGGTGTGGTCGCGCTTCCTCGGCGCGCTCGCGCCGCTGCACGAGGCAGGCCGGCTCGGCGCCGTCCTGCTGCAGTTCCCGCCGTGGTTCCCGGCCGGCGAGGGCAACCGGCGCCGGGTGCTGGAGTCCGTACGGCGCTGCGCCCCGATGCGCGCGTGCGTGGAGTTCCGCAACCGCACCTGGATGGAGGAGGGCGAGCGCGAGCGGACGCTCGGCTTCCTGGCCGAGCACGGCATCCCGTACGTCAGCGTCGACATGCCGCAGGGACACCCCTCGTCGATCCCGCCGGTCCTGGCCGCCACCGCGGACCTGGCCGTGGTCCGCTTCCACGGCCACTCGGACAAGTGGACGAGCAAGAAGATCGAGGAGCGCTTCGCCTATGCCTACTCCGAGGCCGAACTGGAGCGCTGGGCGGCCCGGCTCCGGGAGTTCTCCGGGCAGGCCGGGACCGTCCACGTGCTGATGAACAACTGCTGCCGCGACAACGCCCAGCGCAACGCCGCCCGCCTCACCGAGCTGCTGGGCGCCTCTCCGGCCGGGGAGCGGCGGTAGGCCGCCGCCGGCCAACGCCGTGCGGCGCCGCCCCGCAGGCCGGTCCTCACGAGACGAGCGCGGCCTCGGCCAGCTCACGCCAGTCCTGCCCCCGGCCGGCGCGGACCGCCTCGGCGAACGCGGCCTCCCCGAGGCGGCCGCGCGCCTCCGCGGCGATCCTGGAGGCGTCCGGCTGCGCGCGATCCGGGGTGCCGCGCACGGCGTCGCCCGCCGCGAGCAGCCGTACGGCCTGCTCGGCCCGCCCCTGGCGCAGCGCGAGGTCCGCGATCCCGATCAGCACCTCGGCGAGCATCGGCGGGAACGCCTGCTCCGCCGCCACGCGGAACGCCTCGGCCCGGTACGCGCGGGACTCCTCGAGATCGTCGGCGAGGTAGCCGTACATGTCCATGGCCTTGGCGCGGACCAGGCCGATCCGTTCCTCGTCGTCCAGCATCGCCCGCACCGTGGCCAGGTGCCGGCGCGCCTCGTCCGGCTCGCCGCGCCAGCGCGCCAGGTCCGCCTTCGCGATCGTCAGCTCGGCGACCGTGTCCGGCCAGGCGATCCCGTCCGCGTACCGCTGCGCGTCCGCCATGGCGGACGCGCTGGACCGCTCGTCGCCGAGCAGCCAGTACAGCTGCGCCTGCCGCGCCCGCACGCCGACCGCGTCCTCGGTCGCGCCCAGCGCGGTCAGCGCCGCGACCGCCTCCTCGTAGTGCTCGCACGCACGGGCGAACTCTCCGCGCATGGCGAGCCGGTCGCCCAGGAAGGCCAGCGCCAGCGCGATCCCCCACCGGTCGCCCACCCGGCGGAACCCGGCGAGGGCGATTTCGGCGTCGAGGTCCACGTCGGTCTCGTCGCCGCCGAGCGTGAGCCGCAACCGGCCGCGAGCTAGCCTGGCCTGTGCGCTCACCCATGGATCGTCGCCGGCGATGAGCGGCTCGAACGCGGGCAGGAACTCCGCGGGCCCGCGCAGCATCGCCTCGAGCGGGACGACGAATCCGAGCAGGGGGTGGCGGTGCCCGCTGCGCTCGGCGAACCGGTGCGCTTTCTGGATCCAATCCCGCGCCTGGTACTGGTCGCCGCCGACCCCGGAGGACACGAACACCGTCACGATGGTGTACGCCATCGCCCGCACCTCGTCGGACACCTCACCGTCCAGCGAGGCCGCCGCGACGCTCAGCTCGGTGCCCTCCGCCCGGCGCCCGCTGAGGAACCAGTACCAGCCCGCGGCCGCGACCAGCCGCATCGCCTCCTGGGCCCATCCCCCGGCGATCGCCCCGCGCAGGGCCGCGTTGATGTCGTCCTGCTCGGCCTCGAGCACGGCCAGCCACTCCAGCTGCCCGGCCGTGCGCAGGTGCGGATCGGCCGTCTCGGCCAGCTCGGTGAAGTAGGCGAGGTGCGCCCGGCGCACCGGCTCGGTCTCCCCCGCCTCGGCGAGCCGGTGTCCCGCGTACTCCCTGATGGTGTTGAGCATCCGGTAGCGCGGCGCGCCCTCTCCGTCGGCGAGCAGCAGCGACTTCTCGATCAGCGCGGTCAGCACGTCGAGCACCTGCTCCCCGGCGAGTGCCCCGTCCCCGCACACCCGCTCGGCCGCCTCCAGGCTCACCCCGCCGGAGAACACCGAGAGCCGCCGCAGCACGCCGCGTTCGGCCTCGGTCAGCAGATCCCAGCTCCAGTCCACGACCGCGCGCAGCGTCTTGTGCCGGGGGAGCACCGTACGGCTGCCGCCGGTCAGCAGGCGGAACCGGTCGTCGAGCCGGCGTGCCAGCTGGTCGACGGACATGGTGCGCAGCCGTGCCGCGGCCAGTTCGATCGCCAGCGGCATCCCGTCGAGCGCCCGGCAGATCCGCGCCATGGCCGACAGGGTGCGCGCGTCCGAGCCGACGTCCTTGCGCACCAGGTCCGCGCGGTCCCGCAGCAACCGCACCGCGGGCGCGGACCCGTCCTCGGCGGGGTCCGCGCCCTCCGCGGGCAGCGCGAGCGGCTCGACCCGCCACAGCACCTCTCCGGTGATGCCGAGCGGTTCCCTGCTCGTGGCCAGGATCCGCAGGTTCCGGCACTCCCCCAGCAGCCGGTCCGCGAAAGCCGCGGCCGCCTCGATCACGTGCTCGCAGTTGTCCAGGACCAGCAGGACCGCGCGCTCCCGGAGCGCCGCGATGAGCCGCTCCGCCGGTTCGCCGCCCCGCGCACCGCCGAGCAGCCCCTGGTCGCGCAGGCCGATCGCGGTGAGGGCGGCCTGCGCCAGCTCGCCGCCCGCCCGCACCGAGGCCAGTTCGACCAGCCACGCCCCGTCCGGCAGTTCGGCGAGCATCGTCCGCGCGGTCTCCGCGGCCAGCCTCGTCTTGCCGGAGCCGCCCGGCCCGGTCAGGGTGACCAGCCGGTGCCCGACGGCCAGGGCGGCGAGGGCGGAGACGTCGTCGTCCCTGCCGACGAAGCTCGTCAGCTCGGCGCGCAGGTTCGTCCTGCGGTTCTCCGCCCGCTCGCCCAGCTCGCCCCGGAGCAGTGCGACGTGCAGCGCGGAGAGCTCGGCCGACGGGTCGGCGCCCAGTTCCTCGGCGAGCCGCTCGCGCGTCCGCTGGTACACGGTCAGCGCCTCGGCCCCGCGCCCCGCCTCGGCGAGCGCTCGCATCAGGGCCGCCGCGAACCCCTCCCGCAGCGGGTACGCGGCGACCAGATCGGTCAGCTCGGCGACCAGCTCCGAGCCGCGGCCGAGGCGGATGTCCGCGTCCACCCGGTCCCCGAGCGCGGTGACGCGGAGTTCCTCCAGCCGCGCGACCGCCGCGTCGAACGCGTCGCCGTCCCGCAGCGCGATGTCCGCCAGGGCCGTACCGCGCCACAACGCCAGGGCCGAGCGCAGCAGTTCCGCCCGCGCGGCGGGCTCGGCGGCGCGGGCCCGGCCCACCAGGTGCTCGAACCGGCACACGTCCACGGCGTCGGGAGCCACGGCCAGCCGGTATCCGCTGGCAGCCGCCTCGATCACGCCCTCCGGCAGCACCCTGCGCAGCCTGGACACCAGTGCCTGCAGGGCGTTCGCCTCGTCCGCGGGCGGCCGCCGCCCCCAGATCCAGTCCACCAGCCTCGCACGCGTGACGATCCGGCCGGGTTCGAGGGCGAGTGCGGCGAGCAGCGCGCGCAGCCGGGTCCCGGGCACCTCCACCACGGCCCCGTCACGGTTCCGGACCTCGAACGGCCCGAGCAGTTCAACTCGCACATCGGTCATTGTGCCGAATTCCGGCGACGTCCCGAGCCGGTCACCGGGCCGCCCGACGCCGCCCGGCACCGCGTACGCGGAAGCGTCGGAGCCGACCGCTGCTCAGGACGAAAACTCTCTTTTCTAAAGAAAGAACCCTTAGATTCAGACGATCAATGCAACGCTGCTGGTGGATGGGTGGATCGTGGCTCGGATGGG